>JANQNT010000015.1 GCA_028279445.1 Tepidamorphaceae bacterium
GCAAGTCTCCCCCGGATCAGGCACTCTGTGCCGTCCGGGGTAGACGCCTCCGCGAGGGCGGCCTGACCGGCCGGGCACGCAGTCGCGTGCCTGGGTGCCAAACACTCAGTCCGTGCAGGATGATGCCGTGAGGCCCGAAACACACTCGTGTGACGTGGGCACCGGTTTTCGGACAAGGCGAGCGGCCGGCAAAGAAACGCAACGAACTGGCGTGAGCGAAGTTAAGCGTTCGACAGCCAGGGCGGCAGTGAGTCGAGCGCGATCAACGCATCGAGATCGAGGCGCGGACGCACCACATGATAGCGCTCTCCGGCGGCCAGCACCTCCGGCACGAGGGCGCGGGAATTGTAGGTCGACGACTGCACCGCGCCGTAGGCTCCAGCACTCATCACGGCCAACAGATCACCACGCTCAAGCCGCACCATGTCACGGTCGAGTGCCAGGAAGTCACCGGTCTCGCAAACCGGACCGACAACGTCGAAATGCGCGCGCGGCGCATCGGTGGCCGGCTCCACGACCGGCTTCATGTCGTGATGGGCATCGTAGAGCGTCGGGCGGATGAGATCGTTCATTCCCGCATCCACGACCAGAAAGTCACGATCCTCTCCCGGCTTCGCGAAAATCACACGGGTGACCAGGATACCGGCGTTGCCGGCAATCATCCGGCCCGGCTCGAAGATCACCGAGCACTCCAGCGCCTCCACATGGCGACGCACCACATCGGCATAGGCCTTCGGATCAGGCGGCGGCTCGTCCGCCTCGCGATAGGGAATGCCAAGCCCTCCGCCGAGATCGACATGGTCAATGCTGTGCCCGTCGGATCGCAGGTCGCGCACGAGATCGTCGAGCAGATCGAAGGCGGCATCGAACGGCGCCAGTTCGGTGATCTGGCTGCCGATATGCATGTCGATGCCGGCAACGCGGATCCCCGGCAGGGCCGCCGCGCGTGCGTAAGCCTCCCGCGCGCGCAGGTAGGAGATGCCGAACTTGGTCTGCTTGTGGCCGGTCGAGATCTTGTGATGGGTGCGCGCATCCACATCCGGATTGATGCGCAGCGAGACCGGCGCCGTCACACCTTTCGCGGTCGCGCAGGCCGACAACGCCTCCAGTTCCGGCTCGGATTCAACGTTGATGCAGTGAATGCCGGCATCCAGCGCAGCATTCAGTTCCGCATCGCTCTTGCCGACGCCGGAGAAAACGATGCGCTCCGGCGGCACACCGACGGCCAGAGCGCGGCGCAATTCGCCTTCGGAGACCACGTCCATACCGGCCCCCAGACGCCCCAGCGTCGCCAGCACGCCCTGGTTGGAGTTGGCCTTCATGGCGTAGCAGATCATGATGTCGAGGCCGGCGAAGGCCTCCGCGAAGACCCGGTAATGGCGTTCCAGCGTGGCGGTGGAATAGCAATAGAACGGCGTGCCCACGTCCTCGGCGATGCGGGCAAGACTGACGTCCTCGACGTGCATGACGCCATTACGATAGGCGAAGTGATGCATGGCCGGGTCGAATCGCTGGCGCGGACTACAAAAGCCCGTCGAGGACGAACGGCCGGCTCGGGCGCTCGCCTTCTTCAGGCGCCGGCCGCGCGGTACCTGGTGGCGGCGCGGGGTCTTCGGCGCCCGGCGGCGGCTCCAGCGGACCACGCCTGCCGCATCCAGCCAGCATCGCCGCGGCCATGACCACGACGATAACACCACTCAAACTGCTCAGCCGGAAGCGGGCCATCGGGCACCCCCGTTACGCAGGATCGGGACGCTGGCGCCCGACAACTCAAGCCCGGTTAGCACGAAACCGGGGCCGAAAGAAACAGCTTCACCGCTCCGCCCGTTCCACCTTCAGCGTATCCAGCCACCTTTGCGCGGCCGCCTTGACGTTTTCCGGCGCCGTACCGCCAAGGCTCGTGCGGCTCGCAACCGAGCTTTCCACGCCGATGACGTCCAGCACGCCGGCATCGATCGACGCCTCCACCGAGCGCAGATCATCCAGGCTCAGGTCTTCCAGGCCAACGCCACGCGCCTCGGCAAGGGCAACGATGCGGCCGGTAACGTGATGCGCATCGCGGAAGGCCATCCGTTTCTCGCGCACCAGCCAGTCGGCAATGTCGGTGGCGGTGGCAAACCCCGCACCCGCGGCTTCGCGCAAGCGCGCGCGGTCCGGCTCCATGTCGGCCACCATGCCGGTCATCGCCAGCACCACCAGTTCCAGCGCATCGAGCGCGTCGAAGGCAGGCTCCTTGTCCTCCTGCATGTCCTTGGAATAGGCCAGCGGCAGGCCCTTCATGACGACGCTGAGCGAAACCAGCGCGCCGATGATGCGGCCCGCCTTGGCGCGCACCAGCTCGGCGGCATCCGGGTTGCGCTTCTGCGGCATGATCGAGGAGCCGGTGGAATAGGCGTCCGACAAGGTCACGAACCTGAACTGCGCCGAGGACCACAGCACGATCTCCTCGGCGAAACGGCTCATGTGCGTGGCACATATGGCCGAGGCGGCCAGCGCCTCCAGCACGAAGTCGCGCGCCGATACCGCGTCGAGCGAATTCGCCATCGGCGCATCGAACCCCAGCGCCCGCGCGGTTTTTTCCCGGTCGATGGGAAACGACGTGCCGGCCAGCGCGGCCGCGCCCAGCGGGCACTGGTTGAGCCGCCTGCGCGCATCGGCAAGCCGGCCGCGGTCGCGCGACGCCATCTCCACATAGGCCAGCAGATGGTGCCCGAAGGTCACCGGCTGAGCGCTCTGCAGATGCGTGAAGCCGGGCATCACCGCGTCGAAATGCTGCAGCGCCTTGGCAGCGAGCGCCTCTTGATAGGCGGCCAGCCCCGCATCAAGTCTGTCGAGGCTGTCACGCACGTAGAGCCGAAAGTCGGTCGCCACCTGATCGTTGCGCGAGCGTGCGGTGTGCAGCCGCCCCGCCGCCTCGCCGATCAGGTCCTTCAACCGCGCCTCGATGTTCATGTGGATGTCTTCAAGCGCAGACGAAAAGGAGAAACTGCCGGCCTCGATCTCTGACGCGATCGTGTCCAGGCCTTTGTTGATCGCCGCGGCATCCTCTGCCGAGATGATGCCGCAATCGGCGAGCATGGCGGCATGGGCCCGCGAGCCGGCAATGTCCTGGGCGTAGAGCCGGCGGTCGAAGTCGATCGATGCGTTGATGGCCTCCATCACCGCGTCGGGGCCACGGGAAAACCGCCCGCCCCACATCTTGTTGCTCATCGAAGCGACTCCGATACGTTTGACCATCGAGGGCCGAAAAAGCCGTGCGCGACAACGACACCGACGACAGCTCAGGCAACGCACCGAGCCAGACGGCCTTGTATGCGTTCAATGCGAGACGCCGCCTGATCGGCGGCGCGTTGATCGCCGTCCTCGCGCTTGCCGGCGCCATATACGCAATGACCATGAGCGAAGGCAATCGCGGTCAGGACGTCGCCTGCGCCGCCACAACGCCGCGGATGGTCACCGTCACGGAACTGGCGCACGGCGAAGTCGCCGGCCTCGTGGTGCCATCGGCAGCCAACGCCCTGCCGACGCTTGCCTTTACGGATGCGGACGCAAAGCCCCTGACTTTGGCCGATTTCAAAGGCAAGGTGGTGCTGCTCAACCTGTGGGCGACGTGGTGCGCACCCTGTCGCCACGAGATGCCGGCGCTCGACCGGCTGCAGGCGCAACTGGGCAGCGAGCACTTCGAGGTCGTCGCCGTCAACGTCGACACCGGCGGGGCAGGCAAGGCAACCGCGTTCCTTGAGGAAATCGGCGTCGGTTCGCTAGCCTTCTACGCCGACCATTCCATGCAGATCTTCCGCGACCTGCGCGAGGCCGGCAAGGCATTCGGCATGCCGACCACGGTGCTGATCGACGAGGCCGGCTGCGAAATGGGCACCTTGAACGGCCCGGCGGAATGGGATTCGCCCGACGCGCAGGCGTTGATCCGCGCGGCTCTTGATCAGAGCTGATTTTATTCCCCTCACGGCGAGTTCGCCCGGACAATGTCCGCGCTCACCGCCTGCGGCAGCGCGGCCTGGCAAGAGGCGAGGAGGGCCGCAGGCCCGACTGGGAAGCAAAGAAAACCGGGCACGCGGTCGCGTGCCTTGGTGCCAAACACGCAGTCTCGGCAACTTGCCTCCTAGGCGCACGACCGTGCGCCCGCGCCAAAAGCGCGCCCCCGCGGAGCCGTGAGCGCAAGCGAACCGGCGTGAGCGAAATAACGCGCGTCTAGACGCTGATATCGAGATTGCCGCCGGTTCCAGGCGCCGTGGCCGCGAGCTGACGCAGCGCATCGGCGTTTTCCTGCACCATCTCAGCCAGACCGGCGGCCGCATCGGCATTCATGCGCATCATCTTCGCCGCGGCGACTGCCGCGGTCTGCGCCTGACTTGCCGCGACCATTGCGGCTGCGATTGCGGTGACATCCATGGAACAACGCCGGAACAAACAACTCGTGATGCGCCGGATTCTGCCACACACCGCGTTAATGTCAGCTTGACGGATGCCGCCTAGACTGTCGCGCCATGAAACCCGGAACCGACATACCCGAAAGCCAGATCAAGGTCCGCAAGCCGCCCAGCCCGTCAGCCATGACGACGGTCAAGGCATTCGGCGGGCTGGCGCTCGCCTGCGCCGCCTACGGACTCGTCTACTGGTTGGCGAAGAGCTGAAGACGCGTCAGCGCGTCGGAACGGGCGTTTCGCCGCGATAGTCGTAGAACCCGCGCTGCGTCTTGCGGCCGAGCCAGCCAGCCTCGACATACTTCACCAGCAGCGGACAGGGCCGGTACTTGGTGTCGGCGAGCCCTTCGTACAGCACCTGCATGATCGACAGGCAGGTGTCGAGACCGATGAAGTCGGCCAGTTGCAGCGGCCCCATCGGGTGATTGGCGCCAAGCCGCATGGCGTTGTCGATCGCCTCCACCGAGCCGACGCCCTCATACAGCGTATAGACCGCCTCGTTGATCATCGGCAGCAGGATGCGGTTGACGATGAAGGCCGGAAAGTCCTCCGCCACCGTCGCCGACTTGCCGAGCTTCTGCACGAAGACCTTGGCGGCGTCGAAGGTCTCGTCCTCGGTCGCGATACCGCGCACCAGCTCGATAAGCTGCATCAGCGGCACCGGGTTCATGAAGTGGATGCCGAGGAAGCGCTCCGGCCGGTCGGTGTTTGACGCAAGCCGGGTGATCGAGATCGACGAGGTGTTGGTCGCCAGCATCGCTTCGGGCTTCAGCAGCGGGCATAGTTCCTTGAAGATCGCCCGCTTGATGTCCTCGTTTTCCACCGCCGACTCGATGACCAGGTCGGTCTCGCCGAGATCGCTGAGCGCTGGCGCCGGCACGATGCGCTTCAGCGTTGCCTTGCGCTCGTCCTCGGTGATGGCGTCCTTGGTGACCTGACGGGCCAGATTGCCGTTGATGGTGGCCAGCCCGCTTTCGATCTTCTCCTTGGACAAGTCATTGAGCAGGACATCATAGCCTGCCAGCGCGCAGACATGGGCGATACCGTTGCCCATCTGCCCGGCGCCAATCACGCCGACTTTGCGAATCTCGGTCATCGGTCTTCTCGGTTCGGGATACGCCCGTCTCGGGTCAATATCCGCCGGCTCCATTGCAGCCGGCTTCCGCCGGCATGTGGTTGCATCGCGCGAACGCGCGCCGATGCGGCGTCTCCGCCGACATCCGCTGCGTCAAATATCACGTTTCGGAGGATCGCAGTGAATCCTCCGACAGTCGTACTCCGCGGTCAATAGCCGCGCGACGCCAGTTCCTTGTCGAGTTCCGGCAGCGCCTGGAACAGATCGGCCACCAGACCGTAGTCGGCGACCTGGAAAATCGGCGCCTCCTCGTCCTTGTTGATGGCGACGATGACCTTGGAATCCTTCATACCGGCAAGATGCTGGATGGCGCCCGAGATGCCGACCGCGATGTAGAGCTCCGGGGCAACCACCTTGCCGGTCTGGCCGACCTGATAGTCGTTGGGCATGTAACCGGCATCCACCGCCGCCCGGCTGGCACCGATGGCCGCGCCGAGCTTGTCGGCAACCGGCTCGATGTACTCGCCGAAGGCATCGTTGGAGCCCATCGCGCGACCGCCGGAGATGACGATCTTCGCCGATGCCAGTTCCGGCCGGTCCGACTTGGTCAGTTCCTCGCCGACGAATTCGGAGATGCCCGGATCGTCAGCCGCCGCTACCGTTTCGATTGGCGCGCTTCCACCCTCCCCGACGGCCGGGAATGCGGTGGAACGCACGGTGATCACCTTCTTGGCGTCGGTCACCTGCACGCTCTGCATGGCGTTGCCGGCATAGATCGGACGCTCGAATGTGTCCGGCCCCTCCACCGCCGTGATATCGGAGACCTGCATCACGTCGAGCAGGGCGGCGACGCGCGGCATGATGTTCTTGCCCGATGTCGTGGCCGCCGCGACGATTGTCTCGTAAGAATCCGCGAGACTGACCACCAGCGCGGCCATCGGCTCGGCCAGGCCGTTCGCATATTGCGGGGCATCGGCGACCAGCACCTTCGCCACGCCGTCCAGCTTCGCGGCCGCCTCGGCCGCGGCCTGGCAGCCCGAACCGGCCACCAGCACATGGATGTCGCCACCGATCGCCTGGGCGGTGGAAACGGTCTTGGCGACGGCGTCGCTCAGCGCGTCGTTGGAATGTTCGGCAACCAGCAGGACAGCCATCAGATCACCCCCGCTTCGTCTTTCAGCTTGTCGATAAGTTCGCCGACCGTCTCGACCTTGACGCCAGCCTCGCGGGCCGGCGGCTCGACGGTCTTGAGCACCTTGAGCCTCGGCGTGACGTCGACGCCGTAGTCGTCGGGCATCTTCTCGTCGAGGGGCTTCTTCTTCGCCTTCATGATGTTGGGCAGCGAGGCGTAGCGCGGCTCGTTGAGGCGCAGGTCCGTCGTCACCACCGCCGGCATGGCGAGCTTCACCGTCTGCAGCCCGCCGTCGATCTCGCGCGTCACCGAGATGCCGCCGTCGATGGCGATCTCGGAGGCAAACGTGCCCTGCGGCCAGCCGAGCAGCGCCGCAAGCATCTGACCGGTCTGATTGCAGTCGTCGTCGATGGCCTGCTTGCCGAGGATCACCAGTTCGGGGTTCTCCTCGCCGATGATACCTTTCAGGATCTTGGCCACCGCAAGCGGCTCGACGAGTTCGTCCGTCTTCACCAGGATGCCGCGGTCGGCACCCATAGCCAGAGCCGTGCGCAGCGTCTCCTGGGACTGCTGCGGGCCAATGGACACGGCGACGATCTCGCTGGCCACACCCTTTTCCTTCAGCCGGATCGCCTCTTCCACAGCGATCTCGTCGAAGGGATTCATGGACATCTTCACATTGGCCAGTTCGACGCCGGAACCATCCGCCTTGACGCGGATCTTCACGTTGTAGTCGACGACCCGTTTAACCGGTACGAGAACCTTCATCTCAGGCGCACCGCTCCTTCACGGACAGGCAGGGGTCATGATCCTCAACGCAGGATATGGCCCTCAAGTGGGATAAAGGGACAACGCCGGCCGGGAGCCCGGCCGCACGATGAAAACCCGGACCGTATTCGCGTGCCGGAAGCCTTGTCAATCTATCATTCGCAGGTGCGATATGGGCGCTTGGCTCCCGCACCTCACGGTAGGTCAGCTCATGCCCCGGTCGAACAGCGGCACGCCGCGCCGGCGCAGGAACACCACCAGCACGATACCCGCAACCACCCCACCGACATGCGCCCACCAGGCGACCTGCTCGCCCAGCGAAAGAGCGATCGAGACGAACTGCATCACGATCCAGCCGCCAAGCGCATAGAGCGCGGTGATCCTGAGCGGAATGCGCCCCAGCACCAGCACCCAGACACGCACCTTCGGGTGCAGCATCAGATAGGCGCCGATGACACCGGCCACTGCCCCGCTGGCACCGATCAGCGGCGCCTGCGACATCGGCGCGATCATCAGGTGGGCAATCCCTCCAGCAACGCCGCAGGCGAGATAGAAGACGAGGAACTTCAGATGCCCCAGGGCATCCTCCACGTTGTCGCCGAACACCCACAGGAACAGCATGTTGGAGATCAGGTGCATCCAGCCGCCGTGCAGGAACTGATAGGTGATCAGCGTCAGCGTCTCCGGCGCGGCAAGGGCGCGCGGGTCGAGCTCGGCATAATCGTTGACCACGGCCGGGATCATGCCGAAGCCGTAGGCTGCCGCTTCCATGCCCTGGATCATCAGGCCGGACTGGAACACCACGAAAACGATCACGTTGGCGGCGATCAGGCCCAGCGTGACGAACTGCAACGGTACGTGGCGCAGCGGGTTTGCATCGCTCAACGGAATGAACATCGGCTGCGTCCTTGCCCGGTCTCGCGAACGGCTACCGGTTCGCCCCCGGCACCCACAGCACATCGCCAACACCGCGGGCATTGACCCTGCGCGAGGCGACGAACAGCAGGTCCGACAGGCGGTTTATGTAGCGGATGGCAACCTCCGAGACGCTTTCGGCGTCGACATCGGCCAGCTCGGTCATCGCGCGTTCGGCGCGCCGCGCGATGGTGCGCGCCAGATGCAGTTGCGCGGCCGCCGGCTCACCGCCGGGCAGCACGAAGGACTTCAGCGGTTCGAGATCGGCGTTAAGCGCATCGATCTCCTCCTCCAGCCGCGTTACCTGGGCATCGACAATGCGCAGCGGCTCGTAGCCGAGGTCCTCGCCGGTATCCGGCGTGCACAGGTCAGCGCCGAGATCGAACAGGTCGTTCTGAACCCGCACCAGGATCGCGTCGACCTCAGCCAGCGAAGCGACGCCCGCCGTTGAAAGCCGCGCCAGGCCGACCGCCGCATTGGCCTCGTCCACCGTGCCGTAGGCTGCAACGCGCAGGTCGTACTTCTTGCGCCGCCCGCCATCGCCAAGGCCCGTGGTGCCGTCATCCCCGGTGCGGGTGTAGATCTTGTTCAGCTTGACCATGGGCGGGAGGTCTCCGGTTCAGCCGCTGGCGAAGTAGATCGCCGTCATGATGACGATGACGGCGACGAGCTGCAGCCCGACGCGCCACCGCATCAGCTTCTGCGAGGTGTTGGCGCTGCCGCCGCGCATCATGTTCCACAGGCCAAGCGCCAGCACAACGCAAACCGCAAGAAGCGCGACCGGAACCGCGATGTGGGAAAGAAAGTCCATGCGCGTCTTCTTTTCCTGTCAGGTTTCGGCGTCCGACACCGCCTGCCTCGGCCCGTAACGAGAAGCGCCCGCCCGGCGTGGCGGCGGTTGCCTCCATGTTTACGGCCTAACCCGGCGACCGGCCCGAAACAAGCGCGCGGATAACTGACGCGTGATCCGCCGGGCCGCTGCTTCACGCCTTCTGCCGACGCTGGTACGCTAATCGCCGCAGATTGGTTTGCCGACTTCCGGGCCATCGCCCGAGGAGGAGTGACGATGCCCGTTTCCGTCGCCAGCGCCCGCTTTGTCCTGCCCTCATGGATGATCGCGCTTGCCGTGGCCGTGTTGTTCGCACTGCCGCCAGGCGGTCCGGCCCACGCACAGGAAGAAACAGCCGCCGGGAGCGAAAGCGAGACGGAATCGCATGCCGAAATCGCCGAATTGGACCCCTTCCGCGAGGCGGTCCTGACGGTGATCGCCCAGCGCACCGGCACCGCCGGGCGGCACCTGCCGGTGGTGTACGAGTATTACAGCGACCCCGACAGCGAGAACCTGTGGGTCAGCGAAGGCGCGGCCAACGGCAAGGCGCGCAAGCTCGTCGAGGTTCTGCTGACCGCCTATTTCGACGTCCTGACACCGTCGGACTACGATGCCAATACACTCGGCGGGCTGCTCGACGCGACGCTGATGCCGGAACTTGCCGCACTCGAGGCGGGTCTGTCGCTGGCCCTGCTCGACTACACCCGGCACATCTCCGCCGGGCGCGTGGAACCGCACCGCATCAACTCCGAACTTGAAATCTTCCCCGAGGCGCCTGACCCCATGCAGGTTCTGCGGGGCGTTCCGGCAGCCGAGGACATCGTCGTCTACGCGACCTACACCTTCGAACCGCAAACGCCGCAATATGTCCGTCTGCGCAGCGCGCTCGAGGCCTATCGCGCGCTGGCCCAGGTCGGCGGCTGGCCCCAGGTGCCCGGAGGCGAAACCCTCAAGGAGAGCATGGAGGCACCGGAGCGCGTCACCGCGCTGCGCACCCGTCTCGAGATGTCCGGCGACCTTCTCGTCGGCGCCCATGGCGGCGAGGTCTATGACGGCGCGCTGATCGAGGCGGTCAGGACCTTCCAGGCGCGTCACGGCCTTGAGGTCGACGGCGCCATCGGCCCCAACACACTGACCGAACTCAACGTGACCACGGCCGAGCGGGTGCGGCAGATCGAGCTCAACATGGAACGCCGCCGCTGGATGAAGGACGACTTCGGCGACTTCTATGTCTTCGTCAATCTGGCCGACCAGTTTCTCAAGGTCGTCGAACTGCGCGAGGACGGCCGCGAGAAGACGGTCCATACCGCCCTGACCGTCGTCGGCAAGGACTATCACCGCACGCCGGTGTTCTCGGAGATGATGACCTATCTGGTGGTCAATCCGAGCTGGAACGTGCCGCGTTCCATCGCGGTCAGAGAATTCCTGCCCAAGCTGAAGCGCGATCCCGGCGCCCTTGCGGCACAGAACATCCGCCTGCTTGCCGGCGAACGCGATGTGGACCCCTACCGCATCGACTGGACGTCAGTCAGCGCGCGCAACTTCACCTGGCGGCTGCAGCAGCGCCCCGGCAAGGGCAATGCCCTGGGCGAAGTGAAGTTCATGTTCCCCAACAAGTACGCGGTCTACATCCACGACACCCCCTCCAAGGGGCTGTTCGCCCGCGCCCAGCGCGCCTTCTCGCATGGCTGCATCAGGGTGCAGAACCCGTTCGATCTGGCCGAGGTCCTGCTGGCGCATCAGGGCATGTCGCGCGCCGAACTCGATGCGCGTCGCGCCGGCGGCGTGGAGCGCGTCATTCGCCTCCGCAACCCGGTTCCGGTGCACATCAACTATCTCACCGCCTGGGTGAACAAGGACGGCACCACCCACTTCCGTCGCGACGTCTATGGCCGCGACGCGGTGCTCGATGAAGCACTGAAGGCGGCTACGGCGGGGTGAGGCTCTTTCCTACTGGCCGCTCGCCTTGTCCGAAAACCGGTTCCCACTTTTCGGGGCTCGCGGCATCATCCTGCACCGACTGAGCGTTGGGCACCCAAGCGCGCGACTGCGCGCCCGGCCGGTCAGGCCGCCCTCGCGGAGCCGGCGAACGTAGTGAGCTCGGCGTGAGCGGAATAGGTCATCCAAAAACCGGTTCCCACTTTTCCCACGGCTAGCAAAGCTGCCGGCCGGAACCGCACTCAATCCAAGAGCCGCCTCGCGATCACCTGCGCCTGGATTTCCGCCGCGCCTTCAAAGATGTTGAGGATGCGCGCGTCGCACAGCACGCGGCTGATCGGATACTCCAGCGCGAAACCGTTGCCGCCGTGGATCTGCAACGCGTTGTCCGCATTCGACCAGGCAACGCGGGCAGCCAGCAGCTTGGCCATGCCCGCTTCCAGGTCGCAGCGCCGGTCGGCATCCTTCTCGCGGGCGGAGAAGTAGGTGAGCTGCCGCGCCACGAGCACCTCGGCCGCCATCATCGCCAGCTTGTCGGAGATGCGCGGGAATTCGACGATTGGCTTGCCGAACTGGATGCGCTCCATGGCATAGCGCAGACCCAGTTCCATGGCACATTGGGCGACCCCGACGGCCCGCGCCGCAGTCTGGATGCGCGCCGATTCGAACGTCTGCATCAACTGCTTGAAGCCCTGGCCTTCCGTTTCGCCGAGCAGGTTCGCCGCCGGCACCTCGAAGCCGTCGAAGGAGATGTCGTACTCCTTCATGCCGCGATAGCCGAGCACCTCGATCTCGCCACCGGTCATGCCATCGGCCGGGAACGGAGTCTCGTCATCACCGCGCGGCTTCTCGGCCAGGAACATCGACAACCCGCGGTAGCCCGGTTCGTCCGGGTTGGTGCGCGCCAGCACGGTCATCAGGTCGGCGCGCACCGGATGGGTGATCCAGGTCTTCTGGCCGGTAATCCTGTAAGTATCGCCATCGCGCACCACACGGGTTTTCAGCGAAGCCAGATCGGAGCCGATATTGGGTTCGGTGAAGACGGCGGTGGGCAACACCTCGCCGGAGGCGATTTTCGGCAGCCAATGCGCCTTCTGTGCGTCGGTGCCGCCGCACAGGATCAGCTCGGCGGCGATCTCCGAGCGCGTGCCGAGCGAGCCGACGCCGATATAGGCCCGCGACAGTTCCTCGGAGACAACGCACATGCTCTCCTTGCCGAGCCCCAGACCGCCGAAGTCCTCCCGAATGGTCAGGCCGAACACACCGAGCTCGGCCATGTGCTCGATGATCTCCATCGGCACGTAGTCATTGGCCAGATGCCACTCGTGGGCGTGTGGCAGGACCTCGGCGTCGGCGAAACGGCGCATCTCGGTGCGGATCGCCTCCAGCGTCTCGTCGAGACCCGGATCGCCGATCGACACGGCACCGTCCATCTCGGTCATCAGCACGACCAGCCGCGCCCGGGTCTGCGGCGTGTTGCCGGTCTCCATCAGCGCACGGGTATCGGCGGTCAGATAGGCGGCGACATCCGCGTCACTAAGGCCGATGTCCCAGGGCCGCACGGTCTCGCCCTGGTTCATGGGGATGCCGCAGGCGATCTGGGTCGCGTATTCGCCAGCCGCGATGCCGACCACCAGCGCCTCGGTCTCGCCGAAGCGCCCTTCCTCGCGCAGACGCTCGCCATACAAGGCGAGCTGCCGCAGCGAAATCACGTAGGTGGCCAGCCACGCAAGCCCGTGCAGCGCGCGCTGCTCGGCTTCCATGCGCTGCCCGTCCGGCCGGCCATCGACCATCACCCGGTCGCGCACCGCCTGTTTCGCGGTCTCCAGCAGCGTCTCGGCGCGCGACGCGGCAGCCGCGATCTGCACCAACTGCGTTGCGCCGGTCTCAGCGCGCGATTCTTCAGCAAGGCTCATGGTCTGGCGTCCCTGAATGCGTTTCGCTGGAAAGCCGCCAAGCTTACCCGCAATGCTGCATTGCGCAATGCGGTACTTTTTACTGGCCGTTCGGCTTGTCCGAAAACCGGTTCCCGCGTCACACGACGTGTGTTTCGGGGCTCACGGCATCATCCTGCACCGACTGTGTAATTGGCACCCAGGCGCGCGACTGCGCGCCCGGCCGGTCAGGCCGCCCCCGCGGAGGCGGTGAGCGATAGCGAACTCGCCGTGAGGGGAATGAAAACCGGCGAAGCCGGCAAGCGCGACCGCGCGTCGCCCGATAGGCCGCTCCCGCGGAGCCGTGAGCGCGGACAATGTCCGGGCGAACTGGCGTGAGCGGAACAAACCCCCGCTACTTCCCCTGCGCCAGCACCACGCCGCCCAATGCAACCGCACCGCCGACAAGCTGCAACGATGTCAGCGTCTCGCCGAACAGCGCCCAGGCCATCAGCGCGGCGATCGCCGGCACAAGGAACATCAGCGCGGACGCCTTGGTGACCGCGCCCCGGCGCAGGAAGTGGATGTACAGCGTCGCCGCTCCCACCGACAGCGCCAGCACCGCCCAGACGAGCGCCGCCCAATAGACCGGATGGGTCACCAGCCGCAGCGGCTCCAGCAACACCGCTCCGGTGCCGACGACGATCAGCGCGCCAAGATACTGCACCGCATTGGCAACACGCATGTCGACTTCCGCAACGTAGAGCCGCTGGTAGAGGCCGCCAAACACCAGGCCGAGAACGCCGACCAGCGATACCAGGATGGTCACGGCGGTGAAGCCGGTGGTGCCGAGCTTGGGCCAAAGCACCAACGTCACGCCGAGCAGCGCCACCAACAGTCCAAGCCACTGCCGCCGGGACACCGCCTCGCCAAGCAGCGGCCCGGCGAGAATGGCCGTCAGCACCGGCGCCAGCGATTGCACGAGCGCCGCAACGCCGGCCGGCATGCCCAGGTCGATCGCGTAGAACACGCTGCCGAGATAAATCCCCTGCAGCAGCGCTCCGGCAACCAGGTTGTGGCCGAAGGCCGGCCAGCCGATGCGCATCGACTTGCGCGCGGCAAGCGCAAGACACAGAAAGATCGCGATGACCGCGGCGAAGCGCAACGTCAGAAAGCCGAGCGGCTCGCCGAACGGTGTCTGCGCGCGTGCGGCAATGAAACCGGTCGGCCAGATCAACAGGAACAGCATCGCCAGCGCGGCAGGCGGCGGCGCCGTGGATGACGCGATGGCGCGGGTTCGGCCTCCGGATATGTCTGTCTTTTTGTCGTGCTGGTGCATCACGCAAGGCTGCTGGCGGAGTGGTCTTGGAATGCCGGCAGCCGGTCAGCCGACGCTGTCTACATATCCGTTGCCCGAACATGCAGAAAGCGCGCCGCGAGCATGGCCCGGACGCGCTTTTGCAAAGCTCGTGGATCGTCGCGTCGCCGTTCGTCAGGCAACGCTGGCGCCGTTGGAGCCCTTCTTCTCATCGGCCTTGAGGCGGGTGGAGGCACGCTCGATCAACAGATTGAGACGGTTGAGCGCGCTCTCGTAGGCCTCGTCGGACGTTCCGCCCTCATCCGCCTCGGCGGCGTCGAAATTCTCCTCCGGGGCAAGCGCCACGGGCGAGGGTTTCGCCTTCGCCGGCGCGGGGGCTCCGGTGTCGAGCAGGGCGGCCGCAACCTCGGTGGCGGCATCGAGGTCGCTGACCTTGACGCGCCGCTTGACGACCTTCTTCGCCGGCACGGCCTTCTTGACCGTTACTGCCTTCGGTAGCTCGCGTTCCTTGCGCGGCGTGGCCACGTCGAGCTTGAGGTGCTCGGCCAGCGCTTCGGCGAAAGCAGCCTCCTCCTCGGCCAGCGGCGCGCCATCATCGGTCGGCGGAAGATCGGTATCGTCGACCAGTTCGGTCGAGCCGTCGCGTTCATCGGCCGCTACGCCGTCCCCGGCCAGCACATCACCGGAAAGCCCTTCGTCCGGCAGGGTCGCGACATCCACCTCAAGGGCGCCGTTGCCGCCATCCGAGAAATCCGCGACGATCACGTCATCGCTCTCATCGGCTTCGGCCTCGTCGCTCGCGTCAACCGCCAGCAGGACTTCCTTGCGCTTGGGCTCCTCGGCTGCCTTTGGCGGCGGCTGCTCCTCGGGCCGTGGAGAAGCAGCCTCCGGATCCTCCGCGCCTTCGTCCTCTTCGGTAGCATCAATGTCATCGATCACCGAGTCGGCATCAAACCGGACCATCACCGGATCGTGCTCGGGATCGAGCCGGACGAGCATCTGGTCGAGCTCGATGAGCACCTTGTAGTCGGGGCTCTCCGTGAGCCGCTTGTGGGCAATGCCACGCAACGCGCGTAGCTGTTCGATCAGATCGCTCATGGCCCGCATCTCCTCGTTCTCGTGGCGCGCCGATTGCCCAGGCACACCAAGTTGGAGCAGTTCCCGCCGCCGGCCTCCGCCAGACCGGAATAGCCGGCAACCGCCCCATTTAACAGCGAAATTCCCGCACGCATGCGTTCGCATTAACCGTTCGTTTACACTAACGGACTCGCCGACCCGCGCCAAGGCGGTTGCCACGGCAAACCGATTTCATTGTTAACGGCGGCGAATTCGCGGCAACGCGGCGTTGTTTCAGGGTCAGGACCCATTGGTCGTTCAGCCCGCGGCGCTTGCCTCGATGGCATCTTCCAGCGTGCGCAGCCCCGTTGTCGGCGCGCAGACCAGCACCGCCATGTTTCCCGGCGCGTGCTCATTCTTCCACATCTTGGTGTGCGCCTTGGGAATCTGATCCCACGGAAACACCTCCGACATGCAGGGATCGGCCCGGCGCTCGACGACGAACTTGTTGGCCTCACTGGCCTGCTTGAGATGGGCGAAGTGCGAACCCTGGATGCGCTTCTGGCGCTGCCAGACATAGCGTGCATCGAAGGTCAGGTTGTATCCGGTCGTGCCGGCGCAGAAGACCACCATGCCGCCACGTTTGCAGACTAGCGCGGAGACAGGAAACGTCGCCTCGCCGGGATGCTCGAAGACGATGTCGACGTCATTGCCCTTGCCGGTGATGTCCCAGATCGCCTTGCCGAAGCGGCGTGCTTCCTTCACCCAGGCACCGTATTCAGGCGAGTTGACCGTGGGCATCTGGCCCCAGCAGTCGAACTCCTTGCGGTTGATGACACCACGTGCGCCGAGGCTCATCACATAGTCGCGTTTGTCTTCATCCGAGATGATGCCGATGGCGTTGGCGCCGGCGGCCGCGCAGAGCTGGACACCGAACACCCCGAGTCCGCCGGACGCCCCCCAGATGAGCACGTTGTCGCCAGGCTTCAGCGTATGCGGCGGATGGCCGAACAGCATGCGGTAGGCGGTCGCCAGCGTCAGCGTGTAGCAGGCCGCCTCTTCCCACGGCAGGTGCTTGGGCTTTTCCATGATCTGCTGTGCCTGGACGCGGCAGAACTGGGCATAGCCGCCGTCAGGCGTCTCGAAACCCCAGATGCGCTGGGTTGCCGAGAACATCGGATCACCGCCATTGCATTCCTCGTCATCGCCATCGTCCTGGTTGCAGTGAACCACGACCTCGTCGCCGACCTTCCAGCGCGTAACCTTGGAGCCGACGGCCCACACCACCCCTGCCGCGTCGGAGCCGGCGATGTGGTAGGGCAGGTCGTGATGGCGCAACACCGAGACCGGTTCGCCGAGCGCCGCCCAGACGCCGTTGTAATTGACCCCGGAAGCCATCACGAAGATCAACACCTCGTGGCTGTCGAGTTCCCAGGTCGGCACCACCTCCACCTGCATCGCCTCTTCCGGCGGGCCGTGCCTTTCCTGCCGGATGGTCAGCGCATACATCTTCTCGGGAACGTGCCCCAGCGGCGGGATTTCGCCGACCTCGTAAAGGTCTTTATGCTCCTGGGCGGAATCGCTCTGTGCAGCGGTTGCGGCGGTCATGATCGGCAAGGCTCCAGCATTGGCACGTGATCGCGCAGGGTTTCGTTTCCGCAGGGCGCCCGGGCAGATGCGCCGACATGCGCCAGCCGCGCACGGACACGGGATTATCGGTGAATTCCGGCCTCGCGCTATGCTACCTAGGATCAGGGCCCCAGGGCGCTGACTGCAACAGGTCTCCCCCGTGTTCGGGCGCAAAGCCTAATGCGGCAGTGCAGCAAGGCGCAACCGCGCAATGCCGCAAAGGACGGTTCATCCATGGCTATCGGTTCTCTCATCGCGCTGCTTTTGATCGGGCTCGTCGCCGGCTGGCTGGCCGGAAAACTCATGCGCGGCAGCGGTTTCGGCCTCGTCGGGAACATTGCCGTCGGCATCGTTGGCGCGTTCGTTGGCAACCAGGGTCAGGACCCATTGAGCTCATGCAATTCGGTGCCGCTGGAGAGCGTCTGATGGATGCAAAGCCGCGCAAGGGAAGGCTCCCTGCCTTGTCGAGCAGGCTTTGTGTTCAGCAGACGCTCTCCAGCGGCACCCGCAGGGCGGCGTCCATTCCGCCCCTGACGGCGTTAGCGGGGACTTGAAAACCAGCAAGGTTTCCTACACCCCGCTGCCTTGTCAGGAACGAAATGACCTGCCGCCGAATGGATGAGATCAATGGGTCCTGACCCTATCTGTTCCAGTCGCTGGGGATCACCGTCGGTGGCGGACTGATTCGCTCCATCATTGGCGCCACCATCAGCGCCGTTATCCTCCTCTTTGTCATCGGGCTGGTGCGTCGCTGAGTTTTTCGTCGCGTTTTCGCTTACGAACACGGCGAATTCGGTCCACGCGGTGTTCCCGATGGCAGCGCGGTGATGCGCGGTTTTGTCGCGGACCCGGTGTCCGGCCATCGCGGATTCGGGCCTTTTGCGAATGTCGCGGCGTTCCCGTTCGGCGCCCGCGATACCCTGATGGGACAATGCCGGAGCAATTCCCGCAGAGCCTGCAAAAAACCACGTCCGACTGCCAGGGGTTGCACGATCGCGTTTATTGCACTGCAATAGGCGCTTGTCCCGATTTCCCCGCAGCCGACTGCAAGGACGAGCCATGCGCGACCGCCCCTGGATTTTCCGCACCTATGCCGGCCACTCCACCGCGGCCGAGTCCAACGCGCTCTACCGCGCCAACCTGAAGCGCGGCCAGACCGGCCTGTCGGTCGCCTTCGATCTGCCGACGCAGACCGGCTACGACTCCGATTCAGCCCTTGCCCGCGGCGAGGTCGGCAAGGTCGGCGTGCCGATCTCCCATCTCGGTGACATGCGCGCGCTGTTCGACGGCATTCCGCTGGCCGAGATGAACACCTCGATGACGATCAACGCCACCGCCGCGTGGCTGCTGGCGCTTTACGTCGCGGCGGCTGATGCACAGGGCGCCGACCGGGGCAGCCTCACCGGCACGACCCAGAACGACATCATGAAGGAGTATCTGTCGCGCGGCACCTACGTGTTCCCGCCCGCTCCCTCCATGAAGCTGACCACCGACGTCATCGCCTGGACCTGCGCCAACGTTCCCAAGTGGAACCCGATGAACGTGTGCTCCTATCACCTGCAGGAGGCCGGCGCGACGCCGGTTCAGGAGCTCGCCTTCGCGCTCGCCAACGCCATCGCCATCCTCGATGCAGTGCGCGACCGCGAGGCGGTTCCCCCGGCCGATTTCCCGAAAGCCGTCGGGCGTATCTCGTTCTTCGTCAATGCCGGCATCCGCTTCGTCACCGAGATCGCCAAGATGCGCGCCTTCGTCGATCTGTGGGATGAGATCACCCAAGCGCGTTACGGCATCGAGGATCCGAAGTTCCGTCGTTTCCGCTACGGCGTGCAGGTCAATTCGCTGGGACTGACCGAGCAGCAGCCGGAAAACAACGTCTACCGCATCCTCATCGAGATGCTGGCCGTGGTGCTGTCGAAGGACGCGCGCGCACGCGCCGTGCAGTTGCCGGCCTGGAACGAGGCGCTCGGCCTGCCCCGTCCGTGGGATCAGCAATGGTCTCTCAGGATGCAGCAGATCGTCGCCTTCGAGACCGACCTGCTCGAATACGGCGACATCTTCGAGGGCTCCACGGTGATGGGCGAGAAGGTCGAGACGCTGAAAGATGAGGCCCGCGCCGAGCTTGCCCGCATCGAGGAGATGGGCGGCGCCATCGCTGCGATCGAGAACAGCTACATGAAGCGCGCGCTGGTTGAATCCAATACCCGCCGGCTTGAGGAGATCGAGCGTGGCGAGCAGACGGTCGTCGGCGTCAACGCCTATCAGGAGACCGAGGCATCGCCGCTTTCGACCGGTGACGGCGACGCCATCCTGACGGTGCCCGAGCATGTCGAGCGCGACCAGATCGAGGGACTGAAGGCCTGGCGCAACGCCCGCGATGCGGACGCCGTCTCCACCGCGCTTGCCGAACTGCGCTCCGCCGCCCAGGAGGATCGCAACATCATGGACGCCTCGGTTGCCTGCGCCAAGGCGGGGGTGACCACCGGCGAATGGGGCGAAACCCTGCGCGAGGTGTTCGGCCAGTACCGCGCGCCGACGGGCGTGGGGCGGGCCGCGCGCGACGACTCGCAGGGGCTCGACGAGGTTCGCACCGCCGTCGAGGCTGCCTCGCAGCGGCTGCGCCGGCGGCTCAAGATCCTGGTCGGCAAGCCGGGTCTCGACGGCCATTCGAACGGCGCGGAGCAGATCGCCGTGCGCGCCCGCGATGCCGGCATGGAAGTGGTCTACGAGGGCATCCGCCTGACGCCTGCGGAGATCGTCAACGCCGCGCTCGAGGAGAGCGTGCACATCGTCGGCCTGTCGATCCTGTCGGGCAGCCACGTACCGCTGGTGCGCGAGATCATGGAGCGCATGCGCGGCGCGGGCCTTGAGGACATTCCCGTCGTCGTCGGCGGCATCATTCCCGCTGAGGACGAGGCAGCGCTGAAGGGCATGGGCGTGACCGCCGTCTATACGCCCAAGGACTTCCAGCTCAACGCCATCATGGCCGACATCGTGCGCATCGTGGAAAGCGGCGTCGAGCAGGCGGCTTAGGCTCTATTCCGCTCACGGCAAATCTCGCTTCGCTCGATGCCTGCGCGGGCGCGGCCTCACGGCCGGGCACGCGGTCGCGTGCCTGAGTGCCTAAAGCTCGGTGAGCGCGAGGAGAGAACCCAGGCGTCCGACCGAACGCCCGCGCGACAGCGCGCCATCGCGGAGGCGGTGAGCGATAGCGAACTCGCCATGAGCGGAATAGAACAACGCGGCCTGACCGGCCGGGCACGCGGTCGCGTGCCTCGGTGCCCCAAACTCAGTCCGTGCAGGATGATGCCGTGAGGCCCGAAAAGTGGGAACCGGTTTTCGGACAAGAGGCGCGGAGCGGCCTAGCCGCGACAGGGAGGCAAAGAAAGCCGTGCGGCCGGGAAAAATGCCGTGAGCGGAATAGAGCGCCTCAGCCGGCCGCGGCGTTGACCCTCACCACCAGCGTGTGCACCTGCTGGCCCTTGAGCACGCGGAAGTGGCTTTCCTGGCTGTGATGCAGCACCTCGATGCGGCCAGAGGCGGTCAACTCGTCCAGCATGCGCGCGAAGCCAGCACGTTGCCATACCTTCCAGTAAACGGTGAAGCCGAACAGACCACTGGGCTTGATCGCCGCGAGGATGTGCGGGATCGCCTCGGACCCCACATGGCCATGGGTGAAGAGGCCAGAGGAAATCGCCGCGTCGTAGCTTGCATCGGGCAGCGGCAGCGGTTTGGTGACATCGGCGCGCACCAGATCGCGGTAGAGGCCCTTTTCCCTGGCGCGCTCCAGCATCTCCGGCGAGAAATCGATGCCGTCGATGGTATCCTGGCGCAGCGCCAACAGCGCTTTCGCCGTCAGCCCAGTGCCACAGCCGACATCCAGCACCGTTTGCTCGCCGTCGGCCATGCGCTCGGCCAGAGCGGCAGCAACGAGTTCCGGCGCCCGGTAACCCAGCCGGCGCACCAACATGCCGTCATAGGTCGTGGCCCAGTACTTGTAGAGGCCGCGGATAACGCCCTTGCCGGTCTCGCGCACCAGCTTTTCGGCCTTGGCGAGAAGGCTCTGCGGCGAGTTCTGGCTGTGGGATTGGATGCCGCTCATGAACGTCTGATTAGCGTGATGCGGCGCACAAGGCAAACGTTTCCGGCGTTCTTCGCGAACAGATACGCGGCGGCAGAACCGCGGCGATCGCCAGAAATGGAAACGCCCTTCGCGCGGCCCTCAAAAGACCTCCACGAAGGGCGCCGCCTCCCTTTGTTGCCCGGCATGTTGCGCTGCGCGACTTAAGCAAGCCTCAAGGAACATGCTTTCGACGCCTTAACCTGAAGAAGGTGTGAATCGGGGGTTTCTTGCCGGCCGTTCGGCTTTCTTGCTCGCCGCTCGGCTTATCCGAAAACCGGTTCCCACTTTTCGGGCCTCGCGGCATCATCCTGCACGGACTGAGTTTGAGGCACCCAGGCACGCGACTGCGTGCCCGGCCGGACAGGCCGCCCTCGCGGAGGCGGTGAGCGATAGCGAACTCGCCGTGAGCGGAATCAAGCCGAACGGCCAGCAAGAAAACAAGTTCGGCGTGAGCGGCATAAATTCACGCCTGCCATGCACCGCAGCGCTCGCCAACCGGATACAAACCGCGTAACACGACGCGTCCCTCCAATACCCGCGAAGTCCGGCCACCCCGTGCTCACAGCCGTCGTTGAAATCGTCCTGCCGGTCTTCGGCCTCGTCGGGGTCGGGCTGGTGCTCGGCTGGATCGGGTTCTTCCCGGAAGGCACCGGGCGGGGCATGGAGAACTACCTCTATCGCTTCGCCCTGCCACTGCTGATCTTCAACGCCATGGCCAAGGTGGACTTGCCGGGCGAGCCACACTGGTCGCTGTGGGCTGCCTACTTCACCGGCATGACGGTCGCCTGGGTACTGGCGCAGGCGGGTCTGCGCGCCATGGGTCGCCAACACGTCGTATCAGTGCTCGGCGGTTTCACGGCAGCCTTCTCCAACCAGGTGCTGATCGGCATCCCGCTGGTCATCTCCGCCTTCGGCAAGGAGGGCCTCGTCCCGCAGTTCCTGATCATCGCCATCCACATGCCGCTGGCGGCACTCGCCGCGACCGTGATGATCGAAGGGGCGCAATCAAATCTCGTCGGCGCGGCCTGGCGCAGCTTCAAGGGGCTGATCACCCATCCGATCCTGCTCGGGCTGGCCGCCGGGCTGGCCTTCAACCTGCTCGACCTGTCGCTGCACCCGATCCCCGACCGGATGGTGGGGTGGATCGCGGAATCAGCAGTGCCCTGCGCGCTTGTTGCCATGGGGCTTGCGGTGCGGCGTACCGGCCTGGGCGAACTCTCCGGCGCCCTGCTGCTGGTCTCCGTCGCCAAGCTGCTGGTGCACCCGGCGATCGTCTTCGTGCTGGCGGTCTACGTCTTCGACCTGCCGCCGCTGTGGACCGGCGTGCTGGTGCTGACCGCCGCCTGCCCGCCCGGCCTCAACGCCTACCTGCTGGCCTTGCCGCACAAACAGGCGATCCCGCTGACATCGGCCGGCGTAACGGTCGCCACCGGCATCGCCGTCGTCACGGTGTCCGTGTGGCTGTCGTTCCTGCTGGCGCGCATGCCCTGAGGCGTGCCGCCAAGGTGCGGGTCGCACCTGCGGCTGCCGAAGCTGTTTGAAAGTCCGGGAAAGAAGAACCACGCCTGCGCGCAGCTTTGTTCTTTTCGCATCCCAAAGGCGGGGCTGTCTGTCAAGGCGGTTGTGGTCACCGCGACGTTTTTGTGAAAATGATTGCATCTGCAACCTTGCTCATCCCCTTGCCGGGGCTGGCTGCTGCACAATGTGCGGAAGTATCCGCAAAAGAACGTCAAGCGGCGTCAAGACCGCGTTTCGAACCTGAGTTCGGGCAGAAGACGGCGGGATCACGGCGCTGGAGCGCGGTGGCCTGCCGACAGGGTGGGAACGACACACGATGGCAGGCGCCGTTGCGGGCTCCGGCACGCCGGAGGACACCTTCCCCAAGCTGCTGCTGCGCAACGCGCGGCGCTTTTCCGCGCGGCCGGCGATCCGCGAGAAGGACCTCGGCATCTGGCAAAGCTGGACCTGGGGCGAGGTGCTCGACGAGGTGCGCGCCTTCGCGCTTGGCCTGAAAGAGCTTGGCGTCAAGGCCGGCGACAAGATCGCCATCATCGGCCACAACCGGCCCCGCCTCTACTGGACCTTCACCGCCGTGCAGAGCCTCGGCGCCGTGCCGATCCCCGTCTATCAGGACGCGGTGGCCGAGGAGATGGCCTATGTGCTGAGCCACGCCGAAGTCGCCTTCGCGGTGGTCGAGGATCAGGAGCAGGTCGACAAGCTGATCACGCTGAACGAGGAGCTGCATGCCCTCACCCATGTGATCTACGACGATGAGCGCGGCCTGAAGAACTACGACCACGCGCAGCTTCATCCCTTCGAGGACGTGCAGGCGCTCGGCCGCAAGGCGCTGGCCGGGAACGCTTCGGCTGAGGCCGACTGGGAAGCGGCGATCGCCGCCGGCAAGGGCGAGGACGTCGCCGTCATCCTCTACACGTCCGGCACCACCGGGCGGCCGAAGGGCGTCATGCTGTCCTTCGACAACATCCTGATCAGCGCGGTCAACGCCAACGCTTTCGACCGGCTCGACGAAACCGAAGAGATCATCGCCTATCTGCCGATGGCCTGGGTCGGCGACCACATCTTCTCCTACGCCCAGGCCTATGCAGCGGGCTTCTGCGTCAACTGTCCCGAGAGTCCGGACACGGTGACCGAGGACCGCCGCGAGATCGCCCCGACCTACTTCTTCGCCCCGCCCCGGGTGTTCGAGATGCTGCTCACCCAGATCATGGTGCGCATGGAGGATGCGGGCGAGTTGAAGAAGAAGATGTTCCACCACTATCTCGGCGTGGCGCGCGATGTGGGCGAACGGCTGCTCAACGACGAGGAGGTCGGGCTGCTCGACCGCCTGCGCTATCGCCTCGGCGAGGTTCTGGTCTACGGGCCGCTCAAGAACCGCATGGGATTAAGCCGGCTAAAGGTCGGTTACACCGCCGGCGAGGCGATCGGCCCGGAGATCTTCCGCTTCTACCGGGCGCTCGGCCTCAACCTGAAGCAGCTCTACGGGCAGACCGAGGCCAGCGTCTACATCTCCATGCAGCCGGACGGCGAAATCCGCGCCGATACCGTCGGCACGCCGGCGCCCGACGTGGAGATCAGGATCGATGACAACGGCGAGGTGCTCTACCGCTCGCCCGGCGTGTTCGTCGGCTACTTCAAGAACGACGAGGCGACGAAGGAAACCAAGACCGAAGAGGGCTGGGTTCATACCGGCGATGCCGGTTTCTTCGACAACGAGGGGCATCTGCGCATCATCGACCGCGCCAAGGATGTGGGCAAACTCGTCGACGACACGCTGTTCGCGCCGAAATACATCGAGAACAAGCTCAAGTTCTTCCCCGACATCAAGGAGGTGGTCGCCTTCGGCCACGAACGCGACAAGGTCTGCGTCTTCATCAACATCGACCTGGAATCCGTCGGCAACTGGGCGGAACGCAACAACATCTCCTATGCCAGCTACCAGGAACTGGCTGCCCACCCACAGGTCTACGAGACCATCGAGACGCATGTGCGCCAGGTCAACCAGGACCTGGCACAGGAGCCGCGCATGGCCGGCTCGCAGATTTCCCGCTTCCTGGTGCTGCACAAGGAACTCGACGCCGACGACGGCGAGCTGACCCGCACCCAGAAGGTGCGCCGCAGCTTCATCGCGGAGAAGTACACAGCTCTCATCGAGGCGCTCTATGACGGCTCCACCGAGGCCGACATCTCCACCGAGGTGACCTACGAGGACGGCCGCAAGGGCATGTTGTCGGCGACGCTCAACATCCGCGACGTGGAGCGCTTCGGCACCGCCCAGATGAAGGAGGCGGCGGAATGAGCGCGGTGCAAGACCAGGCGCACACCTCCCAGCCGGCACCCGGCGAGGTGCTGCTGGAGGTCGACAACATCTCGCTCTCCTTCGGCGGGGTGAAGGCGATCCGGGATGTGTCCTTCGACATCCGCATCGGCGAGGTGCGCGCCATCATCGGCCCCAACGGCGCCGGCAAGACCTCGATGCTCAACGTCATCAACGGCTTCTACCACCCCCAGGAAGGCACCATCACCTTCGCCGGCAAGACGCGCCGCAATGTCAGGCCCTACGAGGCGGCGGCCTCCGGCATCGCGCGCACCTTCCAGAACGTTGCGCTGTTCAAGGGCATGTCGACGCTCGACAACATCATCTCCGGGCGCACGCTGCACATGAAGACCGGCTTCCTGTGGCAGCTCATCCACTGGGGCCCGGCGGAACGCGAGGAGATCGCAAACCGCCGCAAGGCCGAGGAGATCATCGACTTCCTGGAAATCCAGCATATCCGGAAGACGCCGGTCGGGCGACTGCCCTACGGCCTGCAGAAGCGCGTCGAACTCGGCCGCGCGCTCGCCGCCGAGCCCAAACTGCTGCTGCTCGACGAGCCCATGGCCGGCATGAACCGCGAGGAGAAGGAGGACATGAGCCGCTTCATACTCGACGTGAACAGCCAGTTCGGCACCACGATCGCGCTGATCGAGCACGACATGGGCGTGGTCATGGACCTCTCCGACCGCGTCGTGGTGCTCGACTACGGCAGGAAGATCGGCGACGGCACCCCGTCCGAGGTGCGCGGCAACCAGGACGTCATCGACGCCTATCTGGGGGTGTCGCACTGATGGAACTGCTCACCGGAATCTTCGTCACGCCCTTCGTGCAGATGGTCACCCTGCCGGACTTCTTCCTGCAGGTGTTGTGGGAGGGTTTCGTCGGCGGCGTGCTCTACGCGCTGATCGCGCTCGGCTTCGTGCTGATCTTCAAGGCGTCGGGCGTGTTCAACTTCGCGCAGGGCATCATGGTGGTGTTCGCGGGGCTGACGCTGGTCGGCCTGCACGAGAACGGCGTGCCCGCCTATCTGGCGCTGATCCTGACCATCGGCGTCATGGGCCTGCTGGCGATACTGGTGGAGCGCTTCGTCATGCGCCCGCTGGTCAACCAGGCCGACATCATCCTGCTGATGGCGACCATCGGGCTGACCATCTTCCTGATCGGGCTCGGCGAGTTCATCTTCGGCGGCGAGCCCAAGCAGATGATCACAGAAG
The DNA here is from genome assembly GCA_028279445.1 of Tepidamorphaceae bacterium. Lineage (GTDB taxonomy): Bacteria > Pseudomonadota > Alphaproteobacteria > Rhizobiales > Tepidamorphaceae > JANQNT01. The sequence goes on from JANQNT010000015.1 coordinate 26,146, forward strand.
AGCTTGGCCTGCCGACCGGCTCCACGGCGATCGAGATCGGCAGCGACGGGCTGCTGATCCTGCAACATATCGATATCGCGGCGGCCGTCATCGCCATCACCATGGTCGCGATCCTCGGCGTCTTCTTCAACAAGACACGCATCGGCCGGGCGCTGCGCGCCGTCGCCGACGATCATCAGGCCGCGCTTTCGGTCGGCATCTCGCTCAACCAGATCTGGGCCATCGTGTGGTTTGCCGCCGGCATCGTGGCGCTGGCCACCGGCATCATGTGGGGCGCGCGATCGGATGTCTCCTTCGCACTGGAGATCATCGCACTCAAGGCGCTGCCCGTGCTGATCCTCGGCGGCTTCACCTCGATCCCCGGCGCCATCGTCGGCGGGCTGATCATCGGCATCGGCGAGAAGATCGGCGAGATCTACTGGGGTCCGCTGATGGGCGGCGGCATCGAAAGCTGGCTCGCCTACATGATCGCGCTCATCTTCCTGCTGTTCAGGCCCCAGGGCCTGTTCGGCGAGAAGATCATCGAGAGGGTCTGAGGATGGCGCACCAGAGCCGATTGGGCGTGATCGCGACCGACCGCATGCTTGGCGATTTCGCCGGAAACGTCAGACGCCGGAACTAGGCCATGTATTACCGCGAAGCCGGACAGTTCAAGACCAGCTACAAGACCGATCAGGCGATCCTGCCGCTGCGCGAGGACCGCATCGGGCTGATGCTGTCGCTGGTCATGGCCGTGGTGGTCGTGCCGCTGGTCTCCAACGACTTCGTGCTGGCCTCGATCATGATCCCGTTCCTGATCCTGGCGCTCGCCACCATCGGGCTCAACGTGCTGACCGGTTACGCCGGACAACTGTCGCTTGGCACCGGCGCCTTCATGGGTGTCGGCGCCTATGCCTGCTACAAGCTCACCACGATCTTCCCGGACGTGAACATCATTGTCCACATCCTGGTTTCCGGCCTGTTCGCGGCCGCGGTCGGCATGATCTTCGGATTGCCCTCGCTGCGCATCAAGGGGCTTTATCTCGCGGTCACCACGCTGGCCGCGCAGTTCTTCCTCGAGTGGTGTTTCATCCGAATCCCGTGGCTCTACAACTACAACGCATCCGGCGCCATCGAAGTGCCGGAACGGCGCGGCTTCGGCGACCTGATCCTGACCGGCCCGGCGGCCGACCCGCTGACCCGCTACTTCGTGGTGCTGGCCATCGTCATCGTCTTCACCCTGGCGGTGAAGAACCTGGTGCGCGGGCGCATCGGCCGGCAGTGGATGATGATCCGCGACATGGACATCGCCGCCGAGTTGATGGGCGTGCGTCCGCTGGTCGCCAAGCTCTCCGCCTTCGCGGTGTCGTCCTACATCTGCGGCGTCGCCGGCGCGATGTTCGTGTTCTTCTATCTGGGTGCCGCGGAGCCGGACGCCTTCTCGATCACCCTGTCGTTCCAGATCCTGTTCATGGTCATCCTGGGCGGGCTGGGCAGCCTGCACGGCTCGTTCTTCGGCGCCGCCTTCATCTGGTGCCTGCCGATCGTGCTGCGCACCTGGCTTCCCGCCATCGGCATCGATCTCGGCGCGGAAACGGTGTTCCATATCGCCCAGCTCGTCATCGGCGCGCTGATCATCTTCTTTCTCATCGTCGAGCCGCACGGGCTCGCCCGCCTGTGGCAGCTCGCGAAGGAGAAACTGCGGGTCTGGCCGTTCCCCTACGGCTGAGCCCGGACAACGGGCGGCCGACATGCCGCCCTCGACATCGCTCCGGCCTTCGGGCCCGCGCCGGAGTCCGTCACGCTCAGGGCTCGAACGAGCGGCCGAACCGAAAACGGTCGGCCGCGATCTGGGAGGACGATAGATGAGAAATCTGTTGATTGGAGGCCTCGCCCTGGCGGCGATGACGGCAGCCCCGCTGCCCGCCCAGGCCGAGGATTCCGTTTACATCCAGCTTGCCACCTACCGTACCGGCCCCTTCGCCGGCTCGGGCATTCATATCGCCAACGGCATGGCGGACTATCTCAACATGCTCAACGAGCGCGACGGCGGCATCAACGGCGTGAAGATCGTCGTGGAGGAGTGCGAGACCGGCTACAACACCCAGAAGGGCGTCGAGTGCTACGAGCAGGCCAAGGCCAAGAACACGCTGGTGTTCAATCCCTACTCCACCGGCATCACGCTGCAGGTGATCCCCAAGGCCGCGGTCGACAAGATTCCGATCCTGTCGATGGCCTACGGCCTGTCCGCGGCCGCTGACGGCAACACCTTCCCCTGGATTTTCAATCCGCCGATGACCTACTGGGACGGCGCCACCGGCGTGCTGAGCCATATCGCCAACGAACTTGGCGGCCTCGACCAGCTCAAGGGCAAGAAGATCGGCTACATCTTCCTCGATGCCGGCTATGGCCGCGAGCCGATCCCGCTGCTGGAGAAGATGGCGGAAGAGTACGGCTTCGAGATCGTGCAATACCCGGTGCCGGTGAAGGAAATGCAGAACCAGTCGGCCCAGTGGCTCAACGTACGCCGCGACAAGCCGGACTTCATGGTCATCTGGGGCTGGGGCGCCATGAACCCCACCGCGGTCAAGGAAGCCATCAAGATCCGCTATCCGATGGACCGGTTCATCGGCGTGTGGTGGTCGGGCGGTGAGGACGACGCTCGCGCCGGCGGCCAGGACGCCAAGGGCTACAAGACCCTCAACTTCCATGCCGTGGGCGCCGACTTCCCGGCCATCCAGGACGTCAAGCGCCTGCTGGTCGACACCGGCAAGAGCCAGACGGAGGCCGATCGGCTTGGCGAAAACCTCTACAACCGCGGCCTGATGAACTCGGTGCTGATGGCGGAAGCGATCCGCACCGCCCAGGAGATCACCGGCAAGAAGGTGATCACGTCGGAGGACATGCGGGTTGGCCTCGAGAACCTCAACATCACCGAGGCCCGCCTCAAGGAAATCGGCCTTGAGGGCTTCATGGCGCCGATCCGGACAAGCTGCGAGCAGCACTCCGGTCACCACAGCATGTACGTTCAGCAGTGGGACGGTGAGAAGTGGGTCAAGCTGACCGACTGGTTCCCGCCGATGACCGACAAGGTCAAGCCGCTGCTGGCCCAGGCCGCGCAGGACTACAAGACCAGCAACGCGCCCTGGCCGGACCGCGCCGAGCCTTGCGTCAACTGACGGTGCGGGGCGCCCACTGATGACACGACCGGGCGCGGCAGGCGCTGCGCCCGGTCCATTCACGACGATCCGGGACCGGACACATGAGCGTTGCCGAATCCACCGATGCCCAAGACGAGACCGCCGACGCCATCCTGTCGGTCGGCAATATCGAGGTCATCTACAATCACGTTATCCTGGTGCTGAAGGGTGTCTCGCTGACGGTTCCGCGCGGTGGCATCGTGGCGCTGCTTGGCGCCAACGGCGCCGGCAAGACGACGACGCTCAAGGCGATTTCCAACCTGCTGCGCGCCGAGCGCGGCGAGGTGACCAAGGGCTCCATCACGCTGAACGGAGAGGCGGTGCACGCGCTGTCGCCGAACGAGCTGGTGCGCCGCGGCTGCATCCAGGTGATGGAGGGGCGCCACTGCTTCGGCCATCTGACCATCGAGGAGAATCTGCTCACCGGTGCCTTCACGCGCACCGACGGGGGCGCGGCGATCCGCGCCGACCTTGAGAAGGTCTACGGCTATTTCCCGCGGCTGAGGGAACGCCGATCCAGCCAGGCCGGCTACACCTCCGGCGGCGAACAGCAGATGTGCGCCATCGGCCGGGCACTGATGTCGCGGCCGCAGATGATATTGCTCGACGAGCCGTCCATGGGGCTGGCGCCGCAGCTCGTCGAGGAGATTTTCGAGATCGTCAAGCAGCTCAACGAGAGCGAAGGCGTATCGATCCTGCTGGCCGAGCAGAACACCAACGTGGCGCTGAAATACGCCACCTACGGCTACATCCTGGAGAGCGGCCGCGTGGTACTCGACGGTGAGGCGCACGAATTGCGCGAGAACGAGGACGTCAAGGAATTCTATCTCGGCATCGGCAGCGATGACCGTGGTAGCTTCCGCAACGTGAAAAGCTATCGCCGGCGCAAGCGCTGGCTCAACTGAGGCAGCAGCTCGTCGATGGTCAGGACAGCACTCGTCACCGGCGCCAATCGCGGCATTGGCGCGGAGGTCGCCAAGGGACTGGCGCACGCGGGGCTGCACGTTGTCGCCGGCGTCCGCGATCCCGGATCGGCGCAGGCGCTGGTCGATGCGGTGAGCGCGGACGGCGGCAGCGTTTCGATGCTGCAGATCGATGTCGGCGACCCGCAGTCGATTGCCGATGCGGTGACCCGGCTCGACGCCGACGGCACCGCAATCGACGTCCTCGTCAACAACGCCGGTATCCTGGACAATGACGATCTTCTGGCACTCGACGATGCCACCATCGTGCGGACCATCGATGTCAACGCGCTTGGACCCTTGCGGCTGATGCGGGCGCTTGCCGGCGGCATGTCGCAGCGCGGCTATGGCCGAATCGTCAACGTGTCGTCTGGCTGGGGATCGCTGGCCGATCTCGGGCCTGGTGCCTATGGCATTTCCAAGGCGCTGCTGAACGCCATTACGGTGAAGCTCGCCGGGGAACTGCCTGCGAGCGTAAAGGTCAACGCCATGGATCCCGGCTGGGTGCACACGGACATGGGCGGACCCGACGCGCCGGACACACCGCAGCAAGCCGCCGATACGGCGGTCTGGCTTGCGCTGATCGGCGATGATGGTCCGACCGGACAGCTGTTCCACGACCGCACAGCGGTTGACTGGAACGCCTGAGGCCGGCCGGCGGCAACGGGAGGAGCCGATGACCGAGTTCTTCGATGGTCTCGAGACCCGCGACCCGCAGGAGCGCGAGGCACACCTGTTCGCCGACCTGTCGCCAGCGCTTCAGGCCGCGTGCGACGCAGCACCCGCCTGGCGCGAGCGCTTCGCCGGCCACGATCTGACTGCCATCGACAATCGCAAGGCGTTGTCGGCGCTCCCGGTGTTGCGCAAGCCGGAGCTGATGCGCCGGCAGTCGGAGAACCCGCCCTTCGGCGGCTTCGCCACCAGGCCGCAGATGCAGGCCCGGCTGTTTTCCTCGCCCGGCCCGGTGTTCGAGCCGGAAGGGCATGGAGAAGACTGGTATTCGGCCGCCCGGGCGCTGTTCGCCGCCGGCATTCGCCGCGGCGATGTGGTGCTGAACTGCTTCTCCTACAACATGACGCCCGGCGGCTTCATCCTCGATTCCGGTTGCCGCGCGCTCGGGGCCGCGGTGATCCCGGCAGGACCTGGAAACACCGAGGGCCAGCTTGCCCTGATCGCTCAGTACCGGCCCTGCGCCTATGTCGGAACGCCCGACTTCCTCAAGATCATTCTCGACAAGGCCGATGAGACCGGTGTCGAGATAACCGCCATCGACCGGGCGCTGGTGTCCGGCGGCGCGCTGTTCCCGGCCATGCGCAAGGACTACGCCGATCGCGGTGTCGACGTGCTGCAATGCTATGCCACCGCCGATCTCGGCGTCATCGCCTACGAGTCCTCGGCCCAGGAAGGCATGATCGTCAACGAGCACGTCATCGTCGAGATCGTGCGGCCCGGCACCGACGAGCCGCTGCCCGATGGCGAGGTGGGCGAGGTGGTCGTCACCGTGATGCGGCCCGACTATCCGCTGATACGCTTCGGCACCGGCGACCTGTCGGCGGTGCTTGAAGGCACCAGCCAGTGCGGACGCACCAACATGCGCATCAAGGGATGGCTTGGCCGCGCCGACCAGCGCACCAAGGTCAAGGGCATGTTTGTCGACCCCGAGCAGATCGCCGCGGTGGGCGCTCGGCATCCAGGTCTCAAGCGGCTGCGCCTGGAAGTCTCCCGCCAGGACGGCAAGGACGTCATGACACTCAAGGCGGAGACAGCAGGCGACGGCGAGGACGAAACCGCCGTCGCCGAAACACTGCATGCCGTGACCAAGTTGCACGGAGCGGTGAGCTTCGTTTCGGCCGATTCGCTGCCCAATGACGGCAAGGTCATCGACGACACCCGCGAATACGAGGTCGCGGAAAGCTAGGCTGTATCGACAGTCAGGTTTCGGGCGTGGCGCGTGTCGGATTTTGTCGCTGACAAGGCGAAGGGACCGACATGGTGCCAACCACCATTAGGTCG
>JANQNT010000022.1 GCA_028279445.1 Tepidamorphaceae bacterium
GAAGTCCTCCTCGGTGGTGGAGGATTTGGGATCGAAGTCGCTCAAGCCGCCGCTGACCCGCAGCCAGATGCCGCCATCCTCGAAGGGAGCCTGCCCGCCTGCCAGCCATGTGCGGTCCTGCACCCGCTGGCGGTGGGTCAGCATCGTGTTCAGGGCCTGCAGGTTGCGCGGATAGGCCTCGTAGATCAGGTTCTGCGGCAACAGCAGCGGTTGCAGGAACCACTGCGAGCCGACCAGGTTCAGCCCGTAGGTCAGGTTGCCGACATTGATGGTGCCGCCATCAAGCTGGAAGTCGCCAGCCATGGTGCTGCCCATCACATCGGCGAGCAGGATGTCGTTCCCGCTGGCCGCGGCCGACGAGATGTCGGCGACGAAGATCGTGGTCGGACCTGGGGTCACATCCCCGGTGATGGTCAGCGTGTCGGCGGTGTCGGCCGTGAAGTCGACATCCAGCCGCAACGCGCCGCTGCCGGTGTAATCGCCGCTCACGCTGATCGTGTCGCCAGCGGCGCCATCCTGCATGGAGAGCGTGCCGTTGTTGGTCACGTTGCCGCTCACCGTGACCGCGCCTGCGCCGCCGCCGTGATTGGTGAAGAGACCGCCGATGGCGGTGGTCAGGTCGCCGGTGAGCGCGAAGGCGGTGTCGCCGCTGGCGGTGCTGCCGGAGCCGACGATGAGACCCATGCCAGCGCCCGTGCCGACCCCGAGCGACGCGCCGAAGTTCACATTGGCGCCGTTGTCGACGGCGACCGTCTCCCAGTTCAGCAGGCGTGTACCGGGAAGCGTGCCCGACCAGCCGTCGATATTGACCGTGTCGCCGGTGCCGTGGCCGCCACCGTCGAGCACCCCGGTGAAGCCGCCGAGGTCGGCGGTGCCGTTGATGTCGAGCGTGTCGTCGCCATCCCCAAAATCGAAGGTGCCGGGGCCGGTCAGCTCGCCAGAGACATCGAACGTGTCGTCGCCGGGCGTGAAGGTGAAGGCGCCAGCCAGGTTCAGCGTCGCACCACCCAGCACCGTCGCCATGCTCACGCCGGTGATGCCACCGGCAGCCCCGATGTCGAGCGTGCCGTCATTGACATTGACCGTATCGAAGGTCGACGTCCCGGGTCCGGTGACGTTGAGGACGCCAACGCCGGTCTTGGTCAGGGTCTCGAAGCCGGTGACCGCGCCAAGACTCGCCATGGTGTTGATGTTGGTGTTGAAGGTGTCGGTGCCATCGCCGCCATCGACGATGCCTGCGATCATCGCACCGTCATTGATGGTGAGGGTATCATCGCCAAGGCCCAGCGTTAGAGTGCCAACACCGGTGTCCAGCGTGCCAGCCACATTGATCACATCGTTGCCGTCACCCAGGGTGCCCGTAGCATTCAGCGTGCCCGCCACCATGATCGTGTCGATGCCGGCGGAGCCGGTGATCGCGGTTTGGCCGCCCGCGCCGTCGTTGATGGTTCCATCGACGTTCAGCGTGGTGCCGCCCGTCGTCATGGTGATGGTCTGCGTGCCCAACGTGCCGTCCACGTCCAGCGTACCGCCATTGATGGTGGTGCCGCCGGAGAAGCTCTGCGCACCGGTCAGCGTCAGCGTGCCGGTGTTGTCTTTGCGCAGGGACTCGAAGTGGACGACCTGCGATCCGTCGAAGGTCACCGTACCGGTGGTGTCGACCACAACAGTATCGCCGCCCGTATGCGCGCCACCGTCGATCGGGCTGGTCAGACCGCTCAGGTCAGCGCCGTCGCGCAAGGTGAGCACATCATCGCCATCGCCAAGATCGACGCCACCGCCGCCGGACACAATCCCGGCCACATCGAACGTGTCGGCGCCCGCCGTGCCCGCATAGGGACCGTCGAGTTGCAGCGCCGCGCCTGCGGCGATGACCGTGTTCTGCGCAGCGACACTGCCCGTCGCCGTGATCTCAAGTCGGCCCGCCTGAACGTCCACATCGATGAAGCTGGACGGTCCGTTGATCTGCAAAGTGCCGAGCCCGGACTTCGCCAGCGATTCAAAACCGGTCGTCGCGCCCAGGGGCACGAGATTGGACGCGCTGACATTGACGTTCAGCGTGTCGTTGCCGAGCCCGGCGTCCAGCGCGCCGATGACAACGGTCGTATCGTGCACGATGAAAGTGTCGTCGCCATCGCCAAGGAAAAACGTTCCTGCCCCCGTGTCCAGTATGCCGGCAACATCGAGAATGTCGGCGCCACCGCCGAGATCGCCGGTGGCCAGAAGGCTGGCGCCGGCGTTGACGTTGACCCTGTTCACGCCCAACGAGCCGTTGATCGCCATCTGCCCGCCAGCACCGTCATTCGCCGTGCCGTTGACCTCGAATATGGTCCCGTCGGTCATGGCGAGGGTCGGCGTGCCCAGTGAGGACCCGGCGGCCACGTCCAGCTCGCCGCCATTGATCGTGGTGCCGCCAACAAAGGTCTGTGTGCCGGTCAACTCCAGCGTGCCGGTATTCTCCTTCCGCAGAGCCTCGAAGTTGAAGATATTCGCGCCATCGAAGGTCACGTTGGCAGCCGTGTCGACCACCACCGTATCGCCAGGGCTCGTCGCGGGGTCGCCGCCGTCGATCTGGCCGGTAAAGCTGCTCAGATCGAATGCACCGCTCAAGGTCAGCGTATCCTGACCGGCCAGCATGTCGAAGGTGCCGCCGCCGGTCAGCCTGCCCATGATGTCGAACGTGTCGTTGTTCGGCGTGAAGCCGAAGGAGCCGGCCAGGTTCAAGGTGGCTCCGGGGGAGACCGTCGCCGCGCCAACATTGGTGATGGAGCCGTTCGTATTAACGTCCAGTGTGCCGGCGGTGACCCTCACCGTGTCGAAAGCCGATACCGCCGGTCCGGTGATGTGGAGGGTGCCGCCACCGGTCTTGTCGAGCACTTCAAAGCCCGTTGCGGCGCCGAGGCTCGCGGTACCGCCGATATTGGGGTTGAAGATGTCGGTGCCGAGGCCGCCATCGACCGTGCCGGCGACGACCGTGTTGTCATGGATGGTGAAGGTGTCACTTCCATCGCCCAGTGACAGCGTGCCGCCCCCGGTATCGAGCGTGCCGGTGACATCGAGCACGTCCGCCCCGCCGCCCAGATCACCGGAGGCCCGCAGCAGACCGGCCACATTGATCGTGTTCACGCCGGCAGAGCCGGTGATCGCCATCTGCCCGCCGGTGCCGTTGTCCGCCGTGCCGTTGACGTCGAAGGTGGTCCCATCGGCCATGGCGAGGGTCGGCGTGCCCAGCGAGGAGCTGGCGACCACGTCCAGCGTGCCGCCATTGATGGTGGTGCCGCCGGTGAAGCTCTGCGTGCCGGTCAACTCCAGCGTGCCGGTATTCTCTTTCCGCAGGCTCTCGAAGTTGACGATGTCAGAGCCATCGAAGGTCAGCGTACCGGTGTTATCGACGACCACCGTGTCGCCGGGAGCAGCCGAAGGATCGCCGCCGTCGATGGCAGTGGTCAGACCGGACAGGTCCGCGCCGTCACGCAGGATCAGCGTATCCTGACCGGCCAGCATGTCGAAGGTACCCGCGCCGGTGAGAACACCGGAAACGTCGAACGTGTCGGCGCCAGGCGTGAACAGGAACGATCCCGCCAGATCGATCCTCGCGCCGCCCAGCACCGTCGCCATGGTCACATTGGAGACCGTCGCATCGACGTCGAGGGTGCCTTCGTTGACGTTGACTGTGGAGAAGTCGGAGGTGCCCGGCCCGGTGATGTTGAGCGTGCCGGCGCCGGTCTTGGTCAGCGTCTCGAAATTGATCGCCCGCGCCAGGGTGCCGTTTGTCAGGATATTGGCATCCAGCGTGTCGGTGCCCGCGCCACCATCGACGACGGCGGAGATAATCGCACCTTCCTGGAAGGTGAAGGTGTCGTTGCCGTCCAGCATGTTGATCGTATCGGTGCCGGTGACGGTGCCGGCGACGGTGAACGTGTCCGCCCCGTTGGTGAAGCTGATCGGGCCGTCGACACGGAGTGTCCCGTCCGACAGCACCGTCGCCGAGCTGATGCCGGTGATCCCCATCGACCCGGTGACATGGACAAGGCCGTCATTGACGTTGACGGTGTCGAACATCGAGGCTGCGGGCCCGGTGATGTTCAACGTGCCGATGCCGGTTTTCAGCAGCGTCTCGAAGCCGGTCACGGCCCCGACGCTGGCGGTGCCGTTGATGTTGGTATTGAACGTATCGTTGCCGGCCCCGCCATCGACTGTCCCGAGAACTGTCGTCCCGTCATGGATGGTGAAGGTATCGCTGCCCGCGCCCAGCGTCAGGATGCCCGTGCCGGTATCGAGCTCGCCAATGACATCGAGCACGTCGTTGCCGTCGCCGAGATTGCCGGTAGCGTCCAGCCTGCCGCCCGCCGCCACGGTGATCGTCTCGATGCCTAGGGCGCCGGTGATCTGGGTCTCGCCGCCGATGCCGTTGCCCTGGACCGTACCGTCCACATTCAGCACCGTGCCGCCCATCATCACGATGTTCGGCGTGGTCAATGTGCCGTCCACGTCGAGCGTGCCGCCATTGATAGTGGCCATGCCGGAGAAGTCATGCGCGCCGGTCAGAGTCAGGACGCCGGTATTATCCTTGCGCAGGTTCTCGAAATTGGCGACCTGCGAGCCGTCGAAGGTACGGCCCGTCACGGTGTCGACGACGAACGTGTCGCCGGGCCCGGTATTGGCGCCGCCGTCGAGCATCGTGCCGGCCACCACCGTGAAGGTGTCGAAGATGGTGACCGTGTCGTCGCCCGCCCCGCCAAACACGTTGGTGTTGACCGTTCCCGCCACCAGGTTGATGGCATCATCGCCCAACCCGCCGTCGATCGCGCCCACCGCGCCGGTGGTGTCGAGGGTGATGGTGTCGCCGGTATCCGCCGCCGCGCTGGAATCGTGACCGGCCGCGCCGCCGAACACGGTGCCGGTGACCGAGGCGTCACCGGTGATGGAAATCGTGTCCGAACCGCCCGCGCCCTCGATATTGTTGGAGACCACGGTGTTGCCGGTCACGGTCAGGATCTCGTTATCGATCGAGCCCAGCAGGTCGGCCAGCACCGAAGCGCCCGATAGCGTTACGTCACCGCGGGTCACGTTGAGCGCGGTGGCGACATTGTTGTTGTTGACCATGTTCACGCCGTTCAGCATCAGCGTGTCAAAGACCAGCGTGGAGTCGACCGCGTTGACCACCTCCCAGCCGCGGATCGTGTTGCTGTTCACAGTGGCATTGGCACCGTCGAAGGTCAGCGTGTCGACGAAGGTGTCGGTGACGGTGACGGTGAAGTCGTCCAACGGGTCGAGCGGCGTGCCGTTGTCGTCGACAAAGCTGAAGGTGTTGAACTGGCCACCGTCCAGGATCGTCGTGCCGGTATAGGTCGCGGAACTGATGTTCGCGGCGTCGTTGCCCCTGTTGCCGGTGAACAGCGGCCCCATGGTTCCGTCGGTCCAGTTGAAGATATCGTTGTCGTCGCCCGTGTCGATATTGCCGACGAGCGTCGCGCCGTTGAGATTGACCGTGTCGTTGCCGGCGAAGCCGCGCAGCGACGTGGCGTTCTGGACCGTGCCGCCATTGAGGTTGATGGTGTCGTCGCCCTGGTCACCCTCGATGCGGCTGGTGATCGTACCGCCGTTCATGGTGAAAATATCGGCGTCGGTGCCGGCGTTCGCGCCAATGCCGAGAATGACGGCACCGTTGATGACACCCGCGTTCAAGGTGAAATTGTCGGAGCCGGCACCCATGATGAGGCCACTGATGCCGGGCGTCGCGGAGTTACCCACGGTGACGTTGGTCAGATCCAATACGCCGGTGTCGTCGCCGGCGCCGGCATTGACCAAGGTGACGCCGCCGCTGATCAGGTTGATCATGTCGCTGCCGGCACCGGCGTCGATGCCGCCATGCAGGATCGTGCCATCCAGGTTGATGACATCATTGCCACCGAAGGTGCGCACCGACGTGCCGTTGATGACGTTGCCGCCGGTGAGGTTGAGCGTGTCCGCGCCCAGATCACCCTCGATGCGGCTATTGATGGTGCCACCTTCCATATTGAAGGTGTCGGCGTCGTTGCCGCTGTTGGCGTTCACGCCGAGAATAACGGAGGCGCCGACCGTGCCGGCCCTCAGCGTGAACTCGTCCGAGCCGGTGCCGAAGATCAGGCTGCCGGTCAGGTTGACGTTGGTGAGATCGAGGATCTCGTTCGTGTTTTCATCGCCGGCACCCCAGTCCACGTGGCTGGTGACCGTGCCGCTGTGGAGTATAATGCTGTCGACGCCCGAACCGCCTTGAATGCCGCCGACGGTGGCGGTTCCCATCAGTTCTATGACGTCGTTGCCACTGAGGCCCCTGACCTGACCGGCAACGGAGCCGTCGTTCAGGTTGATCGTGTCGACGCCCCGATCGCCATCGATGCGTGAACCGATCGTGCCGCCAGCCAGCGTGAACGTATCCGGGTCGGTACCGTTGTCCGGGCCTATGCCCAGGATCACGCTGCCGCCCACAAGGCCCGCACTGTGCGTGAAATTGTCCATGCCGGCGCCCATGATGATGTCGCCGCCGAGCGTGACGTTGGCCAGATCGAGCGTATAGGTCTCGTCGCCCGCGCCCCAGCTCACATTGCCGGTGACCGTGCCTCTGTCCAACTGGATCAAATCCACATCGGGACCGCCGTCGATACCGCCGACCGTCGCCGTACCGGGCCCAAAAGTGCCGAGGTAGATCTCGTCGGCGCCGCTGTTGCCGTAGACGATGCTGCCGATATTGCCGCTGTTGAGGTTGATGGTGTCGACGAACTGGCCGCCCCAGATGCGCTGGGTGATCGTCCCGCCGGCAAGCGTGAAAATGTTGCCGGCACTGTCATTGTTGTTGCCAATGCCGAGATAGACGTCGACCCCGACGGTTCCGGCGATGAACGTGAAATTGTCCATGCCGCCGCCCATGAAGATGCTGCCGCCCAGCGTCACATTGGCCAGGTCAAGCGTGTAGGTTTCATCGCCATGGCCCCAGTTCACATTGCCGGTGACCGTGCCGCTATCCAGGTTGATCAAATCCACATCGGCGCCACCATCGATCGAAGCGACGGTGGCGTTGCCCACCAGATTGATGGTGTCCGCGCCGTTGAAACCGTTGACGGTGGAGCCGACCGTGCCGCTATTGAGATTGATGGTGTCCGCCTGACTGCCGCCATCGATGCGCTGGCCGATTGTGCCGCCATTGAGCGTGAAAATGTTGCCGTCGGTGTCATTGTTGGCGCTGCTTCCAAGAAGCACGTTGGCGCCAACGTGGCCGGCAACATGCGTGAAATTGTCCATGCCGGTGCCCATGACGATGCTGCCGCCGAGCGTGACGCCGGTCAGATTGAGCGTGTAGGTCTCGTCGCCCGCGCCCCAATCGACATCGGTGGTGACTGTGCCGCTGGTCAAGTTGATGATGTCGACCCCACCCTGGCCGAAAATACGGTAGACCGTCGCCGAGCCGACCAGATTGATCGTATCGCCTCCGTCGCCGGTCCTGACCTCGAAGACGTCGCCGCTGTTCAGGTTGATGGTGTCGGCGAAATTGCCGCCGTCGATGCGCAAGCCTATCGTGCCGCCGTCGAGCGTGAAGGTATTGCCCGCCGTGTCATTATTGACGCCGGTTCCAAGAACCACGCTTTGGCCGACCGTGCCGCCAGTCAGCGCGAAAGTGTCCATGCCGCTCCCGAAGGTGAGCGAGCCGTTTACCGTGACGTTGGTGAGGTTGAGCGTCTGGCCTTCATCGCCGGCGCCCCAGTTCACATTGGTGACCGTGCCGTTTGTCAGGTTGATCGTATCGACATCGTTCTCGCCCTCGATCGAGAAGACCTCGGCGCCGTTGATCAGGTCGATCGTGTCCATCCCGGTATCGCCTCGCACGACAACGGTCGGCGCCGTTATGCCATCGAGGGTGATGGTGTCGTTGCCTCCGAGGCCATCGACAATCGTCAGATCCGGAGGGTTGGCCACGTCGCAGGTGATGGTGTCGTCGCCGGCTGTGCCGATGTCGCCGGGCGCGCAGGCCGCCTGGGCGGTCGGCGCACCAAGGGACACCAGCGACGCCGCACCCAATGCCATGACGGCGCCCACGAGTGGCGTCGATGTCAGGATATGCTTGCCGCATTTGAAGACACGCCCGCCGCGCAAGGTCGGCGGCTTTGCCGCGAATCTGTTCTCAATCGTCATCTGCGAAGGCCGCCCCCTTGAGCAAATGAACAAAGAACAACGAGAGCCCAAACGGCCTCGTGGACAATGCTTACCGTTTCGGGGCAGGGCGGTTACGTCGCCCTGCTTGCTCAAGTCGCCCCGGTCGCCTGGACAGAGTCGGCACCATTTTCCGGGTCCTCTTCATGAGGGCATTTTGGAGCGAATGGCCTTGCAAGGCATACTTGCTTGAATTCTCACATGAATTGGGTTGGGTCATCTGCAAACTCGTCACTATATTGCTCTCGACCGCGCGCATCTCACGCGGCACACAATGACCAACCACCCTGTGATACTATTTTTATGATCCATGGATTGTGCATCGCAACATAAATTGCGCAACGCAACCCAATCGATCGAGCAGTTTACATTGTATCGCATCGCTCAATCCGACCATATTCTTATATCTTGGATGATTAAGGCGCACTTTTTATAAATGTACAACGTACAAAATTGCGATACAGCGTACTAATTTGATACGCATGCAATTTATTTATGTTGCTTTCTCGTTGAATTTATTGAAAAAAATAATCATATCACGATAAAAGATATGCATGATCTATCTCATCTGATCGAATTGAGTTTCATATCAGATGATTTCGTACAAATTCGTCGAAATTGAGTACCAAATTGATGAATTATTCAATTGAGTAATATTTGATCATGTAAAATATGGCTACATGGCCATCTGTAAAATATCATTGATATCTTTCTATTCAGAGGTCGGTCTAGGATAAGCAATTTGGGCGATTTTATCGTCGGTCGGAGAAATGCAATGTCTGGTTTGGCAGATGAAGAATTCGATGCCTACCTGAAGCCGTCGGGCCACTGGGCCTGGAGGACGAACGAAGACCATGTCTTTGAATACCTGAGCGACAATTTCCCGGAGCTGACGGGCATCGATCCAACGAACTTTCTTGGCCATCAACGCACCGGTCTCATTCGGCGAAACAGCGACATGTGGTTCTCCCGGCGCCACCGCAACCTGCTGGACGCGCATCAGCCGTTCGAGCGATTCAGATACCCGTGGGAGGCCGCCGGTGGGCAGGTCCGCTGGATCGAGACCAGCGGCGCGCCGCGGTTCGACGAAGGCGGTACGTTTCTGGGGTATCAGGGCATCGCCCGCGATGTGACCGAGAAGATCGAAGCTGAAGCACGCCCTCAGACCGTCGATCGGGAGACGCGGCTGCAACAAACCTTGCTGGCTCAGATCGAGCGCGTTTCGAAGATCGGGGCATGGCGCTGGACCCTTGCCGGAAATCACCTTCACTGCAGCGACGAAGTCTATCGCATCTATGAGCTGCCGATCGGCACGAAGATGACGTTCGAATGCGCGCTGGAGGCTTACGACGACGAAGCGTGCGCAACCATCAAGGCGGCGATTGAGCAGTCCTTGGAATCGCATGAGTCCTATGACGTCACGACCCGGTTTACGTCAGCCAAGGGGACCAAACGCTGGGTCCACACCATTGGCGTCCCGGAAGTGATCGACGGCGAGGTCACCCGGTTCTACGGCACCTTGCAGGACGTCACCGAGCAGCGAAACCAGCAGTGCAAGATGCGGCGGCTGGCGATGACCGACCCGTTGACCGGCATCGCCAACCGCATGGCTTTCAACGAACGCCTCAATGCGCTGGTTGCAAGGCCAATGCCGGCTTCAGGAGCCTCCATACTCTGCATCATCGACCTGGACGACTTCAAACAGATCAACGACCAGCATGGCCACGATGTGGGCGATGAAATGCTCTGCTGGTTTGCCATGCTGTTCGCAAAGGGCATGGATCAGAACTGGTTCTTCGCGCGCATGGGCGGTGACGAGTTCGGCGTTATCGCCGAACAGATCGAGCAGCCGGAGGCGTTTGCCGAGAAGATCAGTGCGCTGCTTTCGCAGATCGCAACCAAGGAACATCCGAACGAAACCGGCCAATATGTCGACGCGGCCGCGGGGTACACGGTCTTGTCCAAGGGCAGTGCCGATACCCGGGTTCTACTGCGGCGCGCTGATCTTGCCCTCTACCAGGCCAAGCGGGATCCCCATGCCAGGGTTCGCTGCTTCGAAATGCCCATGGAGGAGGCCTTTCGACATCGCGTACTGGTCTCTCAGGAATTTCGACAAGGACTGCGGGACGAGCAGATTATTCCGCACTATCAGCCGGTTATCAGGTTGGACACCGGTCAGATCATTGGCTTGGAGGCGCTGGCTCGTTGGGACCGTCCAGGCAAGGGCATCCAGTCACCCGCCCTGTTCATGGAGGTGTTTGGTGACCGGGAGATCTGCGTCTTGCTCACCGAACTCATGCTGCGCCAGATCTGTGAGGACATGCGGCAATGGGTCAATCGCGGCATCCGGTTTGGCCGAACCAGCGTCAATGTGACCGCGGCGGACCTGCAGCAGCCGGGATTTGCGCTGAGCGTGATCAATACGCTGATGCGCCACGACCTGCGCCCGCATCATCTGATTCTGGAGATGACCGAGACAACCGCGCTTGCCGGCATGGACAAGGAAATCGTCCAGCAGGTGCAGCACTTGCGCGATGCGGGGGTGACGATCGCGCTCGATGACTTCGGGACCGGCTACTCCTCGTTGACACATTTGAAGAGCATGCCGATCGACATCCTGAAGATCGATCGGTCGTTCGTGAAAGACATTACCCGCTCGCAATCCTCGCGCGCCATCGTGCAAGCGCTGATCAAGCTCGGCGACGAGATCGGCTATTCGACCATCGCCGAAGGCATCGAGCTCAGGTCGGAAGCCAACTATCTGCGCGATATCGGCTGCAAAAGCGGGCAAGGGTACTTCTTTCACAAGCCGATGCCGAAAGAAGATATCGAGAATCTGTTGGCCCCGCGCACGCAGATCGCTTTGTAAACATGTCCGCACTATTGCGATCAGCCCCAACCTAAAGAAAGAAAAATCTATCTCCTTCCGAGAAAATTGGATTTCAAGTAAATTTTGTACGGCATCACGTTTGATTACATTTGTAAAAAATTATCGATGAGAAGTCAGATGAATCCAGAGAGAAAGGATTTTCCTGAACATGACGTACAAAAACCCCAGCAGGGAAGATTTTGAAAACTATCGATCCACACTAAAAGTAATGCAGAATCACGCAGACCATCACAATTTTGGCGTGATCAGCCACCTACTGGATATGGCGCTTGCAGAAATAGATCTGGCGGAACGAGAAGCATTAAGTGCAACAGATGTCCGATCGAACATGTCTGGACTCAAAGGTCATTGATTGCGGGAAGTCTGCTTCCCAGCCGCCCCGGCCCGGCTAGCAAACCGGGGCTCAGACTACGCACGATCGAAAGCCCTGAACGCCGGCGCCTCCAAGAGATGGCATCCGCTGGAGGTGAGCAAGCGGCACAATGCCCTGACCGTTGCATCGCAAACGATCTCATGCCCGGGAAATAGCGGGCAAACCAGACGCTTGCGTACCATTCGGCGACCATTGCGTACCATTCGGCGAACAGGCCGGGATCGAAAGTGACTCCAGGCACCAGTCATGCTCTGCGTCGCGTGGGGGTATCAGCCAATGCAAATAGCTGATGCACGAGTGAAATGTGGGGCTGAAGTATATGTTCAAACGAAATCTCCTGGCACTAACCGCCCTTGGGGGCATGGCCGCATTGCTGCCGATGCAGCCACAAAGCGCGTTGGCGCAGGCCACGGGCATCACCCTGGAGGTTGATGGCGATCTGCAAAGCTGTACTGAGGATGGGCGTGCACCCGGCGTGCATGAGCGCGAGACGGGAAGCTCTTTTGTATACCGGATAAGCGGCCTCAATCCCGGCCAGGACGTCACGGTCGCATCCTGGCACAATTACCAGGGAGGCACCCCGCGCGCCACGCCCGGTTGGGGGGCACACAACCTTGGCAGTGCAGCGAGCGCCACAGCAGATGCCAATGGCGTGGCTGAGATAGATGTCAGCAACTTCGTGACGCCGTATATCGGCACAGCCACGGGACCTGTTTACATCGGTGCCCGCGTCGTGCACGGCAACGGTATCATTGAGGACACCGACCCGACCGACTCCCTTCCCGCCGGCATCGTCGCCATTGCCACATTCCCGTGCGTTGTCGGCCCGGCATCTGCAACACAGATTCTTCCCGCCGTTGCTGTGGTGCCCGCTGGTCCGTCTGCCTCAGAAACCCAGGACCGGATCCTGTCGTTCATGAACAGCCGCGCCAACCACATTCTGGGCAACCAGCCGAACATTGGCGGGTTGTTCGATGGCGGAAATGGCGGCGGGCCGCTTGGCAATATGGCGTTCGATGGCGATGACAATCGCCTCAACTTCGCCTTTTCGACAAGCCTTTCGCACATCTATGCGGAGCGCGCGCGCACCTTGAACATGGAGGCCTCTTCAACGGCCGATTATGATCTGGCAGTGACCGCTGAACCGCGGAAGTTCGACGTGTGGGCCGAGGTCTATGGCGCCCGGGCCGATGCCGGCAATTCGTCCTCCAATCTGTGGGTGGCCTATGCTGGCGCGCATTACTTCGTCACACCGGACCTGCTGGTTGGTGCGATGGGACAGTTCGACTGGGCCGAGGAAAGCAACTCCGTAACCAATTCCGATGCCGAAGGCGAAGGCTGGATGATCGGGCCTTACATCGCCATGCGCACGCCCGACCACATGCTGACGGCGGAAGCGCGCGTCGCCTGGGGCCAGTCCGACAACGAGATTTCACCGGCAGGAACCTATCGCGACGATTTCGACACAACGCGTTGGCTGGCCGCAGGCAAGGTTTCACGCCATTTCAACATGGGTCATTTCACGGTCACGCCCGCGGTGTCGGTATCCTATTGGGAGGAGAAACAGGAGGCCTATATCGACAGCCTCGGCACTGCGATCGGCGAACAGACACAAACGCTGGGTGCGGTGCGCTTCGGCCCGACACTGTCCAGGACGATCCGCAAGGATGACGGTTCTTCGATAACACCAACCATCGGCCTGACGGGCGTGTACAATTTCAGCATGTCCGAAAACGACAGCAGCCAGGGCTTCACACTCGGCGACGACGATCTGCGCGCGCGCTTCGATGTCGGGCTGACAATCAATACCAAGCTTGGTTGGACCTTCCTGTTCCAGAGCTACTTCGATGGCGTTGGTGTCTCCGACTACGAAGCCTATGGCGGCAGGGCCAAACTAACCGTCCCGCTGCACTAGAAGGGACTTGCGTCGCCTTTGCACGGCACTAGACACCCTCGGCAGACCACCACCGGTCAGGGACGATTGGTGGTGGTCTGCTAAGGGTCAGGACCTGAGCCTTTTCGGCTAGACCGAAACCCCCTCCCAGAAACAACTGGACTTCACCGGCCCCGCAAGCATGCATGGGTGACGACACGGGGCGGGCTGCCTTCGGCCCGGGCTGAACCCCAACCGGACAACCGGCCAGTCAGCGACTGGGCATCGGGCGACCGGCCAACCGATGGCCCCGCATGTAGCGGGGCCTTGGGTGGTGGGAGGCGCCGCAGCCCCGCATGTGTGGGGAAAGGGATTCCGCAGGCGCCCGCAACCAGCGGAGGCACCCATGCCCAATCTCACCGATACCCAACTTGTCATCCTCTCAGCCGCCGCCCAGCGCGACGACAGCGCTGTCCTGCCCTTGCCCACATCGCTCAGCATCAACAAGGGCGCGGCCACATCCGTCCTCAAGAGCCTCATCAGGAAAGGCCTGATCGCGGAGCGGCCAGCATGTCGCCGTGACGAGACCTGGCGCGAGGGTGAGAACGATGATTGTCTTGCCCTTTCCATCACCAATGCAGGCCTGGAAGCGATCGGCGTCGAACCGGAGCCCAAGGGCAAAGCGACCAACAGCGCGGCCGCGCCCAAGCCGAAACCGAACAATCTACGCAAGCAGGTCTCCAAGCCATCGGGCACTCGTGCCCGCGCCAGGACCAAACAGTCCCTGCTGATCGACCTGCTGACCCGCAAGCGCGGTGCCACCATCGAAGAGGCCATCGACATCACCGGATGGCAGGCCCATTCGGTGCGCGGGTTCATCTCGGGCACTTTGCGCAAGCGAATGGGGCTCAACATCCTCAGTGAGAAGGACGGCCAGGGTATCCGCCGCTACCGCATCGACCAGGCCTCGGCCTCGGCCCCAGCCTCCTGATCATGGCCGGCCGCGACCGGCGGGCGGTTGTGGAGCAGGCACTGTGTGCCCTGGCAAACCTCTCGCGTGAGACGCTCGTCGAGAGCTGGATCAAGGCCCATGGCCACCCTCCCCCGAAAGGTGTGAAACGCGGGCTTCTTGAACGGGATCATGCCTATCGGCTCCAGGCCCGCGCATTCGGACGGCTGAAGGCATCAACCGCCAGGAAGCTGCTCGCCATCGCCCGTGGTGAGATCCCCGCATCATCCAACGCCGCCAGCAAGCTCAAACCGGGTTCGCGTCTCGTCAGGCAGTGGGGTGGTGTCACCCACCACGTCGAGACCATCGAAGATGGGTATCTCTGGAACGATCAGCGCTACCCATCGCTCTCGGCAGTCGCCCGCGCCATCACCGGTGCCCATTGGTCTGGCCCCAGGTTCTTCGGCCTATGAGCGGCAAGCAGAAGCTCCGCTGTGCGGTCTATACCCGCAAGTCGACCGAAGAAGGGCTGGATCAGGAGTTCAACTCCCTCGATGCCCAACGAGAGGCTTGTGCAGCCTACATCGCCTCCCAGGCCAGTCTCGGCTGGCGGCTCATCGCAACACAATATGATGATGGCGGACTATCAGGCGGGACCATGGACCGCCCTGCCCTGCAGCGACTCCTTGCCGACATCAAGCAGACCCGCATCGATGTCGTCGTGGTCTACAAGATCGACCGCCTCACCCGATCACTGATGGACTTTGCCCGCATCGTCGAGGTGTTCGACGGCCATGACGTGTCCTTCGTCTCCGTCACACAGGCCTTCAACACCACCACCTCCATGGGACGGCTCACCCTCAACGTGCTGCTCTCCTTCGCGCAGTTTGAACGTGAGGTCACCGCCGAGCGCATCCGCGACAAGATCGCAGCTTCCAAGAAGAAGGGGCTATGGATGGGTGGCCCACCGCCGCTCGGCTACGACAACCGCGACAAGGCGCTGGTGGTCAACAAACGGGAAGCGGAGACCGTCCGACAGATATTTAGGCTCTATCTCGAGGAAGGCTGTGTGCGCGGGCTGAAAGCGCGATTGGATGAACTGGGGATCGTCACCAAGAAGAGGCACCGCAGAGGCGGGAGCACCTATGGCGGCATACCCTTCTCAATCGGCAACCTCTATGAACTCCTCGCCAATACCCTCTATATCGGCAAGCTCTCCCATCACGGCGCGCTCTACGATGGCCGTCATGCAGCAATCATCGACCAGGACCTCTGGGAGGCCGTCCAGGTGCAACGCACCGCGAACAGGCAACCCCGCCAATCGAAGACCAACGGCAAGTCGACCTGCATCCTGACCGGACTGCTCTTCGATGAGACCGGTGACAGGCTGTCCCCAACGCACGCCACCAAGGATGGCGTGCGCTATCGCTACTACATCTCCAATCGCCTGATGCGCTCCAAGCACCAGGACAGCGACGGCTGGCGTCTCCCCGCAAGACAGATCGAGCAACCAGTGCTCGACGCGATCTGTGAGCGGTTGAGCGATCTCCTACAGCTATCGGATCTGATCGGCGACGAAGCCCTGTCACCGCTTGCGCTTCAGGAGGTCTGCCAGAGGGGCACAGCGCTGGCGTCCGCATTACGCGCCGCGCTCCCGGGCGAGCAGAAGCAACGCCTTGCCGCCTTCGTCGAGCGCATTGACCTGCACCCAGACCGGATCACGATCCGCATCGACACCGACAAACTGCTGCACCTTCTGGGTCAGGCACCGGCCGAAGCTGAAAGCACCGATAGCGATGCTGCACCTCCGATCAGAAGCATCGAACTCAAACACACCCTCAAACACCGCGGCGTCGAGGCGAAATTGATCGTCCAGGCCGGATCACCGCAAAGCCCCGTCCAGGACCCCAACCTCATCATGACGATCGCCAAGGCCCATCTCTGGCTGCATGAGCTCACCAACGGCACCGCGACCTCGATCGAGGACGTCGCCCGCCGGCACAACGAAGACCGCAACGAGGTCAGCCGCTTCCTGTCCCTCGCCCATCTTTCACCCGACATGGTCGAGGCCATCATGGACGGGCGACAGCCTGCCGACCTGACACGGGAGAAACTGCGCAAGCTGGTGCCCGTATCGAGCGATTGGACCGAGCAGCGCGAGGGGCTGATGGGGGAGTAAACGGTCTAACGTTGGAAGGCCGCTCGTGGCGGCAGAGCAGCGCGGGAGCCTGTTGGGTAGGTAGTGCTAAGAGTTCCGCAATTGGCGGCAAAGCAGACGCCAACTGTATCTCCCCCTCTCGTCCTAACGCAGCCTCCAACAAACTCCGTTGCTTTGGCGATAGACAGTCTGCAGACGAGCCACTCGCCGTCGCAATAGATCCCAACCCACATCCGAACGCCCATCTTCGGTTCCCATCCATGTGCGGATGGCAGATCAGACTCCGGTTCCGCTTCGAATGGAACCTTGCCGGGTCATACACAACGAACGCGCCGACGCTCTCTTGACACACCAGTGGTGTAATGCTGGTATACCAGCGCCATGCCAGAAACTGAAAACTCAGAAAAAAAGAAGGCCTATGCGCGCGTTCTCGATGCGATCTTGAGCGGCGCCTTCACAGGTGACATTCCATTGTCGGAGCGCAAGTTGTCCGAGAATTTTGGAATCGGGCGCACGCCAATGCGTGAGGCCATTAAGGACTTGGTGCGCGAAGGCGTGCTGGAAGCGCACCCAACGCGTGGCACCTTTGTCCGCTCACTGACGCTGCGCGATGTCCAGGAAATCTATCAGGTCCGCTACGCAATCGAGGGACTTGCGGCATTCCTTGCCGCCGAGCGTGGTCCGACGCCAGCGCTATTGGACTACGGCCCCAAGTTTCAGGACGTGATTGCCGATCCCTCGCAAGCAAGCGTGGCCGATGTCTACGACCACGGGGCCGAGTTTCATCTCGAGATCTTTCGATGCGCTGGCAACCGCAATCTTCTGGAGATTTATCGGCCGATCCGGCTGCGCTTTCGCATCGCGCTGGGCATGCCACGCTACCATCAACCCGACCGTGTTTTCGAGTCCGTTCGCGAGCACTTGGAGATTCTCGAGGCAATCGAGGCGGGTGACGGCGAGCAGGCTCAAAAGCGGATGTGCGACCATCTCCATAGAGGGCTGGAGGTGCGCACGCGCCTTTTCCAAAGCCGCAGTGACTATGCCCCGACAGCCGTTCCGCTGATGAACGGCTGACCGGTCGCAGCCAGCGATTTCAACCACCTTGCAACCCGGCCAATAAATCCAGAGGGAGAGTAACGTCATGAAACAGACAGCAGCAGCAATCGCGGCGATCGCCTTGATCGCGGCGAGCGGAACGGACAGCGCCGTAGCTGGTCCGACTGTCGAAACAATCCAAGAGAGAGGCGCTGTGATTTGCGGCGTCAATGGCAACCGTGCGGGGTTCTCTGCCCTCGACAGCAAGGGCGAATGGGCTGGCCTGGATGTCGATACGTGCAAAGCGATCGCTGCAGCCGTGCTTGGCGATGCGAGCAAGGTGCAGCTCGTCAAGACGACATCGCAAACACGCTTTACCGCCCTTCAGACCAGCGAAATCGACGTGCTAACCCGCAATGTCACCTGGACACTGAGCCGCGATGCCAAACTCGGCATCGACTTCGTTGCGCCGACTTTCTACGATGGGCAGGGCTTCATGGTGCACAAGGACTCCGGCGCCCAGTCCATCGCCGACCTTGGCGGAGCGACCGTTTGTGTCCTGCCAGGCTCGACATCCGAAAAGGTAACTGCCGACGTCTTCAAGGCGAATGGTCTCGACTACACCCCAGTGGTGATCGAGAGCAAAAAGGAACTCAACACCGCATTCTTCGGCGGACGGTGTGACGTGCATGTGCAGTCAACATCGGGCTTGAGCTCAGCCCGTGCCACAGTGGCCGCAAACCCGGATGACTACATCATTCTCGACGGCATCTTTGGCAAGGACCCAATGGGGCCCGTGGTTCGGCAGGGTGACGCCCAGTGGCGCGACATCGTTGCGTGGACCGTGTACGCCATGATGACCGCGGAAGAGCTGGGTGTCACATCCGCCAACGTCGATGAGATGAAGAACTCCGACGATGCGGAGACGGCGCGCCTGCTTGGCACCGCAGGCGAATTGGGCGAAACCCTCGGTCTCGACGCTGAATGGGCCTATCGCATCATCAGCCAGGTCGGCAACTACGGCGAAGTGTTCGATCGCAACGTGGGCAGCGGTTCACCGCTCAACCTCAGCCGCGGCATCAATGCTCTGTGGACAGACGGTGGCCTGCTCTACTCGCCGCCGTTCAAGTAACACCTGATAGGCCGCTCGCCGTCGATCGCGAGCGGCCATCCATCCTTTGTCGATCATCACCTGTCTTGAGCGGTCGGGCGCACCATCATGGCTGAGACATTGAATGTGGGCCCCAACCGCAGGCAGCCGCCAAAGGGCTCCAGGCTTGGGCTGACCGAGATTTGGAACAATGTCGGCTTCCGCAATCTGGCTTACCAGGTTTTGGTTGTCGGTTCGGTTCTGGCCCTGGCCGTCTTCATGGTGTCCAATGCGCAGGACGCCATGGAACGGCGCGGCATCTCCACTGGCTTCGGGTTCCTGTTCCAGGAGGCTGGTTTCGATATCGGCGAGGGCTTGATTGCTTTTCAGTCCACCGACAGCTTCCTGCGGGCCTATGCGACTGCGGTCCTGAACACACTCAAGGTGTCCGTCCTCGCCATCGTCTTCGCGACGCTTCTTGGTGTTATGCTCGGCATCGCGCGATTGTCGTCGAATATCCTGATTGCCAAACTCTCGTCCGCCTATGTGGAAGTGTTCCGCAACACACCGCAACTCGTTCAGATCATCTTCTGGTACACGGTCATTACACAATTGCCGCCGCCCAAGCAGGCGTTGAGCATGATGGATGTCGCGTTCTTGACCAATCGCGGATTCATCGTTCCCTGGCCGGCGGACAATCCAGCATATTCGTGGATGGTGGTGGCTTTTGCCGTCGCCTGTATCGCCGCTGTCATGCTGTTGCGATGGGCGGATGCACGGCGACGAGTAACTGGACAGCGCATGCGCGTCTTCTGGTTGAATGCGGCGCTACTCGTTGTCGCGCCCCTGGCCACCTGGATCGCCTTCGGCGCGCCGACCGAAGTATCCGTTCCTGAATTGAAGGGCTTCAACTTCGTTGGCGGCCTTGCCCTGTCACCGGAATTTCTGGCGCTCTTGTTGGGTTTGTCTCTCTACATCGCGGCCTTCATCGCCGAGATTGTCCGCTCCGGGATTCAGTCGGTCGGCAAGGGCCAGATCGAGGCTGCGCGCGCCATCAGTCTGACGCGTGGCGACACCTATCGAAAGATCATTCTGCCCCAGGCGCTGCGCGTCATCGTGCCGCCGGCAGGCGCCCAATACGTCAGTCTGGTCAAGAACAGTTCACTCGGTGTCGCCATCGGCTATCCGGAACTGTTCAACGTCAACAATACGATCATCACCCTGAGCGGACATACGGTCGAAGCGATCGGCATGATGATGGCGATTTATCTGTCCATCGCTTTCGCCATCGCGGCCATTATCAATCTCTATAACCGCGCTGTTCAGATCAAAGAGCGGTAACGGCGATGAGCGCGTCAATATCCTTCGCAACACCGAAATCGACACCGCGGCGCCCGCCGCCGGCGCTTGAGGCTGGCGTGCTGCTTTGGCTCCGACGCAATCTGTTCAGCAGCGCCTACAACACCGTGCTCACTGTCCTGGCTCTGTGGGCGCTGTTTGTCACCATTCCAGATTTCATCGTCTGGGCCTTCATCGAGGCGGTCTGGTGGACCGACGATCCGCAAGCTTGCCGGGATGCATCCGGCGCCTGCTGGGCCGTGGTCGTCGAAAAGCACCGGGTGATGCTGTTTGGCACGTTCCCCTATGAGGAGCATTGGCGCGGCGTCATTGCCATTGCACTGATTGTAGGAATGGCGATCGCCTCGGCTTTCAAGCGCCTTTGGTCCTATTGGCTTTTCGTTGCATGGCTCGGTGTCACCGCCGCGGTGCTCGTCCTGCTTCTGGGTGGTGTTTTCGGGCTGACGCCGACCGGAACCCACCAGTGGGGCGGACTCCCCCTGACCCTTCTTATGTTCGTCGGCACGGTGGTTGGTGGCATGCCACTTGCGGTTTTTCTGGCCCTAGGACGCCGTTCTCGGCTGCCGGCGATCAAGGCGATGTGTGTCGGCTTCATTGAGATCGTGCGCGGCGTGCCCTTGATCACCGTCCTCTTCATGGCATCGCTGATGTTCCCATTGTTCATGCCTGAAGGTGTGACGATCAATAAGTTCCTGCGAGCGCAGATCGGTATGATCCTGTTCTTCGCCGCATATGCGGCAGAGATCGTCCGCGGTGGCCTTCAGGCGATACCGCGCGGCCAATATGAGGCAGCCGATGCGATCGGACTGAGCTACTGGCAAAAGACCAATCGCATCATCTTGCCCCAAGCTCTGCGGATCGTTCTTCCGGCCCTGATGAACGACATCATCCGGGCCTTCAAGAATACGACATTCGTGTCGATCATCGGCCTGTTCGATGTCTTGGGTGCCACGGCCACGGCGCTGGAAGACCCTCTGTGGGTTCTGTTCGCGCTCGAAGCCTATACGTTCATTTTCGTGCTCTATTTCGTGTTCTGTTTTTCCATGTCGAAATATTCGGAGCATGTTGAGCGCGATCTTTCAAAGGGACGGAATCTATGACGGAGATCGGACAAGCCACGGCTGACACCACGTTGCATGGATCCAGCGCGGCCATTGTCGCGCTGCGTGACGTGAACAAATGGTATGGTGACTTCCATGCGCTTCGCGACGTCAACCTGGCCGTCGGTCGAGGTGAGAAAGTTGTCATCTGCGGCCCGTCAGGGTCCGGCAAATCCACCATGATCCGCTGCATCAACCGGTTGGAGGAGCATCAGCAGGGCGACATCATTGTCGACGGCGTCGAACTGGTTCCCGATTTCCGCAGAATTGAAGAGGTCCGCCGCCAAGTTGGTATGGTGTTCCAGAACTTCAATCTGTTTCCGCATCTTACTGTGATGGAGAATCTGACGCTCGGGCCAATCCTGGTGCAGGAGGCACGTCAGGATGAGGCCGAAGCAGCTGCGATGGGTCTGCTCAAACGTGTCAAGATTCCTGAGCAAGCATGGAAGTACCCCGGCCAGCTTTCAGGCGGTCAGCAGCAACGGGTCGCCATTGCGAGAGCACTGATGCTGAAACCAAAGATCATGCTGTTTGACGAACCGACATCCGCTCTGGACCCGGAAATGATCAACGAGGTGCTCGACGTCATGGTCGAATTGGCGGAGGAGGGCATGACCATGATCTGTGTCACCCACGAAATGGGATTTGCCCGAAAGGTCGCCGATCTGGTGGTGTTCATGGATGATGGCGAGGTTGTCGAAGCGGCGCCACCGGAACGCTTCTTTTCCGCACCAGAGAACGAACGAACCAAGTTGTTCCTCAGTCAAATTCTACACTGAGGAAAACTCAAATGGTCGTGCCGGTGTTCAAGCAACGCTCAAGGGATGCTGAAACATAATGACAAGTGACGCCGTACCGATTCCTTTCGAGGTTGACCCGTTCGAACGATTTCGAAGCGGCTTTCCAGCCTTGAGGCATAAGACCTACCTGTCAGTGTGCGACAAGATGATTCTGCATGATGATGTCAGGGCAGGCGTCGATCGGTTTCTGGATCATTTGGCGGAGGCTTCTGCCAACCGGGCTGACCATGAGTTGATGGTGGTCAGCTCGCGCCAGAGATTTGCGCGACTGATGAATGTCGACGCCTCGACAGTCGCTGCGGTCCGCAATGTATCCGATGGCGTCAACACCATTGCCTGGGCAATGCCGATGGCCGAAGGCGACAACGTTGTCGTGTGCGTCGATGCGGAACATCCCAACAACATCTACCCTTGGCTGCGGCTGAAACGTCGGGGCAATGAAATCCGGCTCGTTGGGCACTTACCCGACGGTTCGCTCGACCTGGATGCCATGATCAACGCGATCGACGATCGCACGCGGATCGTCACCTGCGCCTCCGTCACATTTGCCCCAGGCCATCGCACCGACCTTGCAAAACTTGGCGAAGCCTGCAGGCAGAAGGGGGCTTTTCTGCTGGTCGATGGGGTCCAATCGGCCGGCATCCTGGCGCACAATCTGTCTGATCTGCCCGTCGACGGCTTCGCTACTTCCACATCCAAAGGCTTGCTCGGCCTTTATGGCTACGGGTTCTTGTATGTTTCGCCGGCCTGGATCGATCGGTTGGAGCCAGCCTATCTTTCGCGTCCAGCGGTGGCGATGACCACCGACGATCATTCCGTGATGGGCGGGCTCGATTATGCGTATCAACCCGACAGCCGCCGATTTGAGGTTGGCAGCTACAATCTTGCCGGTGCCTATGCCGCTGATGCTTCTCTTGATCTTCTTCTCGACCTCGGAATTGAAGAGATCGAAACTCGTGTGCTTGAACTCTCCGCGTCCCTAAATGAAGGCATCGCTGGGCTTGGATTGCCCGTCGCGGTGCCCGCACGTGGCATGCAGCAGTCACACATCGTGACCGTTGGCGTGCTCGACGCGGGCGGCCACGGATTTTCGACCGACCCGACGATAGGGCTGTTGTCGAAACGTCTGGAGGAGGCGCATGTGAGCCATACGATCCGACGCGGACAACTGCGTTTTGCGGTGCATGCTTACAATACTCTCGACGATATCAAGCACACGGTCGACGTGATCGCAGGGGGGTAGACAGCAGAAGCAGGCGCGGGTGCATAGACTTCACTCAGCCTCCACCAGGTGCATATCAGGTCGATCTCGTGTCACGCCGGCCGGCCAAGATAGAGCGCTC
Source organism: Tepidamorphaceae bacterium (assembly GCA_028279445.1). Taxonomy (GTDB): domain Bacteria; phylum Pseudomonadota; class Alphaproteobacteria; order Rhizobiales; family Tepidamorphaceae; genus JANQNT01. Next base: position 23,158 of record JANQNT010000022.1, read on the forward strand.
GCGATGCCTTAAGGACGCATGATCGATTGCGTGCTGGAGGACGATGCAACCGAACTTGTCGCCAAATCGGACTGCTCTCCGTCGACGGCTCGGCTGGGCCTAAGTTCCCGGCTCCGCGGCACGGCAGCTCCTGCATTCACCTGAACGGGCACGTCTGATGGCGCACCGGCTTCTTGCGATCCCTCGGTCAGCGAGCAGAAAGGGATGCCCTGCTTGTCGAGATGATCGTCTGGGTCCGCGCTACGCAAAACGGAGCGGCACAGACGGTCAAGCCGCGTAGAAGATCGCCTTCGTGTTGCTCTCTCTCAGCGCCATGCTCGGACCCGGTCGCTCTGCCTTCCCGCTGGAGTGGCGTCATGAATGCATGAAGCCCGGCTGCACTATTGGGTGCTCGTCAATTGGCCTTTGTCGCGGGTGAAAGACCAACCGGCAACTAACTGAGAGGATCGCGGTTCAGCTCGTGCCCTGTCCGTTCATGGCGGCAAAACGGACATCAGCAAATTGGCTCCTCTCGGTCCATAGCGGCCATTCAAAAGCAAGCGCCGGTTTTCCGAAAGCGGACGTTGTGGCTAGCTTACTTTAAGTTCGATCTGGTGATCGATACGCGGATGAGCTGCTCCCCTGAATAATCCTCGTTTTTCGGCCTGCTTGTTCCTCGACGAAGTAGACAAGCAATGAAATGATCACCGTTGTCAGAAGAACAGATCACCAGCACTCAGTTGGCGTATTAGGCGGCAACGGTGCCTTGGAGTGCTATGCCTCAAATGCGAAATATTTATGCAATGTCTTATATCTCGCGCAAGAAGTATAGCGGCATGGAGATGTCGGATGCCAAGCGTTTGACGACGATGGAGGAAGGGAACGCGAAAGTGAAGAAGTTGTTGGCGGAGGCGATGGTCAGAATTGGGATTCAGGTCACCAGATAAGAGGTCTCATACGAACAACTCATGCCTTTCATAAATCTCGATCGACAATTTATGCCGTTCAAAAACGAACGCGACTGGGAGTTGCACTACTCCTCGTTTGGCTCTGATGGCTATTGGGGTGCATACTCGTGGGACCAACTTCTAAATCACACGAGGGTTATCATCCTCGCTGAGGCAGGCGCCGGCAAAACAGCGGAGCTTCGGGCCGCTAGCGATAGGATCAAATCGCGAAATCAAGCGCACGGATTCGTTGTCACGCTGAACGCGGTTGCTAAGCGTGGGCTCGAGGCGGCGTTGGAAACGAGCGACGACGTTACCAGTTTTGAGAAATGGAAGGAGAGCGAGACTGATGCTTATTTCTTTCTCGATTCCCTTGATGAAGCGCGTCTGAGTGGGAGCACTTTTCAAGAGGCGCTATCCTGCTTGGAGAAAGAGCTCTCACCGCACCTGCACCGTGCGCGGATTTATATTTCTTGTCGAGTTGCCGACTGGCGCGCGGTTAGCGACGAAGCGGATTTTGCCCGCTACCTGCGTCAAGACAGCGAGAAAAAACCTGACGACAACCTGATCTACGACAATGCGGATGACGCGCTACTCAAACCGCTATTCGACGAGAGCCAATACAATCAAACAGATGATCAGCCGGACAAAAAGGCAGACGAGAAAACTGAGGGGCCTCTCGTTGTCGCCCTAGCACCGCTCAGCAAACAACAGGCGTCAAAGCTTTCCGAAGCCAACGGCGTTACCGATGTTGATCGCTTCCTGCTTGCTCTCCACAAGGCAAACGCCACTGAACTAGCCAACCGTCCGCAAGACTTGTTGGCGATGATTGAAAAATGGAAATCAACCGGGAAGATCGGCACCAAGTTCGAAGCGCTGGACTGGTCCATCAAGACGCGGCTGAAAGAAACAAATCTAGATATCTCCGGCCTGGACACTCTTACCTACGAAAAGGCCTATGACGGAGCGAAGTTCGTCGCCACCCAACTGACATTAGGTCAACAGCGTCTGCTGTCATGGCCGATAGAGGCCGGGCAAGGCATCACAAATCAGGAAGCCATGGACCCGAGCGCGGTACTGCCAGATTTTTCTGGCAGCGAAACCACGCGGCTATTGAACCGGGCAATATTTGATCCCGCTACATTTGGAGCGGTTCGCTTGCACCATCGCGACGTTCAGGAGTTGCTGTGCGCGCAGTGGCTGCTGCATCGTCTTGCAGACGGTTGCCCAGTGCGTCGCGTCTGGGAGCTTCTGACCAATGAACGTTCCGGCAAAATCCGCATCCGCCCCGCACTGCGACCTGTTGCAGCTTGGGTCGCACAATTGGAACCGCGGATATTTCGGCGTGTTTTGGATTTGGAACCCCAATTGCTGTTGGAGGGGGGCGACCCGGAGCTTATTCCTATTGAAGAGCGAAAGCAGGTACTGCGCAAATTTGCGGAGCTGCATGCGGGCCGCGATGACGCCGGGATCAGTATAGATATCAACCAACTCGCGCGCCTCGCCACACCAGAACTCGCCCCAACAATTCGGGGAATCTGGAACAATGGTTCTAGAAGCGGAGAGGTGCGTGATCTTGTTCTAAGGCTGATCTGGGCTGGGGAACTGGAGGACTTGAGTGATGTCGCGTTTGCTGCTGTCACATCGCGTCGCGGTGAGTATGAGCGCTCAATTGCAGCCCGCGCGCTCATGGACATCGCATCGCCAGAGCAGCGCAAACAACTCGCCGATTATCTCATCAAACATGCGAAATCATTTCCAGCGCGAGCGATGGATGCAGCCATACAAGTTGTGTTTCCTCGAGCATTGGATTTGGTCGGCCTTGAGCAGATCATCCGTAAACACCCCAAACATAAGCGTCAGACAGTTCACGGTGGTCTGAACTATGGGCTTGAAGAAATCGCGCGAGGCAGCGACGCCGCCACTTTGCAACATTTGGCTATGGTGCTGGGTCGTATCGCATTTGAGAAGCCTTGGGTCGATAGCAACGAAACGCGCGTCTCAAAACTTTGGCTGCATTTGATGTCACCGTTGCTGCTCGGCGCATCGAAGCTGGTTGAAACCGCGGATGGTGGAGCAGTGCCCAGTGAGATTGCTCAACTCATCAGAAAGGTGCTGAGAAGGACCGAATACGGAATTCTCGATTACCAAGCCGGTGAAAGCCGCAAGAAACTAACCGACGCGCTCCAAGCTAATCGAACAGTCAACAAGCAGCTTTACGATCTCTGCCTCGATGAACACGCCGACAAACCTGACGACACGTGGATGTTTGGAAATAGATTTTTCAACGAGCCGTGGACCGCAACAGAGGCAGACTTCGATATTTTTGTGGCCGCACTTGCTGCTGAAACCCAACCCAACCGCAAGCTGTGCATTCTGCATACCTGTTTTGCCATCGCGCGAACTGCAGACCGTTTGGATGAACTGTTGCCCCAAATCGAGAGCGCAATAGGCGCAGATGGATCGCTAAAAGCGGCTCTGGATGGGCTCCTCAATCCGCCTCCCCGCAAGATTGACGATTGGGAAATTGAACACAACGCAAAGGTGGAGTCATTCAAACGACAGCGCAGGCTCAAGGAACAGAAAAACAAAGATAGCTGGCGTGATCTCCGGCAAGACCTAACCGAGAAGGCTCACCAAGTGGCAACCGAATCGCCTTTCGGTTTACTATATTGGGCGCGTCGATGGCTTCGGTCAGAACAGAGATATGCTGATCGAGATGCAAATGACTGGCGTGGTTTTGAACAAGCGTTCGGCACCGATGTCACAAATGCGGTCAAGGACGGTATGGTGCAAGTTTGGCGGCGTTGCGATCCCGGCAATATTTACCGGCAGGGCAAATTGACCAATGGCGGAGACGTAGGCCGACTGGGACTGAGCGTGGAACTGAGCAGAGATCCCGCATTTGCTACTCAATTGTCTCAAGAGGACGTAGCCATTGCGACACGCCTCGCATGGACTGAGCTGAGCGACATTCCTGACTGGGCCTTATCGATTTGGGACTCTCGCCCTGAACACGCCGAAACGCCGGTGCGTGCAGAAATTCGTTGGGAACTGGATCGCAAGAGCGGAGATAAACGCACCAGTCACGTTTTGTACAAACTTGAGCGAGCGCCGGAGCCATTCAAGTCGCGTTTGGCTGAATGGGTGCTTGAAGAACTCATCGCCAAGGAGCCGAGCAACCACGAGGCTCTGAACACCTGCCTCAATTTGATCACAAGCTCAGGTCTGGACGCCCTCGCTGATCTTGCTGACTTGTCAGCCATTCGCTCCAAGCGCAGTCGCCGGCGACAGAACCGTCTGATTTGGCTGTCTATGCTTATGAGCACCAATGGCGCAGCAGGAATTGATGCACTGCGATCTTGGCTCAATTCATTGCCAGACTTGGCTGCTCGTGATGAATTGATGGTGGACTTCCTTGCCACAATTTTCCCCATACGTGGGCCAAGCTATGGCGGCAGCTACCAGGACTATAGGCGCCTACCCGTCATCCAGCATCTCTTGCAGCTGACCTACCGCCACATTCGGCGTGAGGATGATCTGGACCACGATGGTGTTTTCACACCCGGCCCAAGAGATGCGGCCCAAGATGCGCGCAATTCCATCTTGAACATCCTCCTCGACGTACCCGGAAACGAGACCTACCAAGCGCTGATTGAGTTGGCCGAGGCACCTGAGTTTGCCCTATCAAGGGAGCGGTTTAAGGTTCTAGCCGACCAACGCGCCGCCAAAGACGCCGATATGAAACCTTGGTCGAGCAGCGATGTCCTCTCATTCGCGCAAGGTCACAATCAGGATCCAATGACGGTCGAAGATCTTCACCGCGTCATCATGGACCGCATGGTTGATATCAAAGATGAGATGGAAAGCGGCGAGTTTACAAATCGAGAGTTGCTAAGACAGGATCACTTGCCACGCGCCCAAGAACGGCCAATCCAGCTTGCTGTCGCGCAGCAACTGAACCTTCGGCGCGGAACAGCCTACACCAGCGCTCGCGAACCGGAGCAGGAAGACAAAAACGAGCCCGATATTCTGGTCTCACATTCACATGTAGTTGCACCCGTTCCTATAGAAATAAAGGTGGGCGATAGCTGGACGTATCGAGAATTTGTGGAAGCAATCGAGGACCAGTTGATCGGTAAATATTTGAAAGAAAATTTGAGAACGCATGGCGTGATCTTGATCACATACCACGGCAAAAAGAAACACTGGCTGCTTCCCGACACACGTTTCCAGATTGATTTCAGCCAGTTGATCCAAGCATTGCAGGATGAAGCGTCACGGCTTGAAGTTGATTTGGAAGGCTCCAAGTCGGTTAGTATCGTCGGCATATCGCTGGTTTAACTGTGCGGGCATTCAAATCTTCACGCTTTTTCTTCAAAGAAATAGCCTGCTTGAAAATTTCTTCTGAGCTGACCGCGCCGAAACGATCCAATATTTATGGGTTCTTGATTAGCCCCTTCGAGTGTTCCGGTTTGAATGTTAGTGCATGTTCACATGGCGTTTGTACGTTCCCCGGAGGTCAATCGTTGTAGCTTCTGCAGAAAGGAGCAGCCCAAGCCCCCAAAGAGCCGTGGATATGGCAGCCCAATATCGGCACCTGGTGAATTATTTGAGCGAAGTCGATGGCAGCTACCAACATTGGCGCTTTTCACGCCGAAAGTCCGATTTAAACCTAACGCAACCTGGATTTTGCGACCACAGCGAATGGCCGCTCTCCGCCCAACTAGGTCTTTTGCCGCAGCGCGGCTTACGTCTGCTTGGGGGATTATCCAGTCACTCGAAAATCACTCACCAATTCGCCGCCTTCCGACAAAAACGAGCATATGTACACGCCGGTCTGACCGACAACCCTCGACTCTTCAGAGCATCTTTCTGTTGGAGAACGCACCGTGTGGTGGTCGGAAAGCGTCGACAGAGACGCCGGGCCTATATCTGCCCGTTGTGGCGGTCTCTCCACCACACCAGCGCGTGCAATAGGCGCGTAACCCACTGAAATATAGCGTCTTTCTTGGCGTTATCCGACGTCTCTCGTGACCTTTAGGAAAGAGTGGTGGGCCTGGCAGGATTCGAACCTGCAACCAGACCGTTATGAGCGGCCGGCTCTAACCGTTGAGCTACAGGCCCCCGATCAGGCATGCGCGACACGCCGCCAGCGAGGCCTTCGACTTATGCCGCTCCGAGGGACGGTGCGCAACGCACATCGGACCGGCAGCGCCAAATTTCAGTCGCATTCGGCTGTCATCAGCGCGTCATTCGCTCGCGGAGCAAGGCTCACGATCCGGCCTGGCGTCCGCGCCCAAGCGCCACCGTCGCGCCCTTGCTCAAGCCCGCATGCTGGCGCGACCCGCGCGAGCCTGAACGACGCGAGCGTGAGCCACACAAGCGTGAACGCATTGGCCCGGCGATCGGCGGGGTCACCTGACCCATCACCGGACCACCAACTGGAAAGATGCCGCCTACATGCACCTGAATCTCATGCTGCGCGCCGGAGTGATCGCGCTTGTCGTTACCCTCGCCGCGATCTTCTCCCTGCCGGCGAAAGCCGACAGCAAGAACCGCCAGCCGGGCACCTTGTCGATCACCGGTACCGGCATGGTCAATGCCGCGCCGGACATGGCCGTTGTCACCAGCGGCGTCATCACCGAGGCCAAAACCGCGCGCGAAGCCCTCGACGCCAACACCGCCCGGATGCAGCAGGTCATCGCCATCCTCAAGGAGGCCGGCATCGAGGCGCGCGACATCGCGACCACCGGTTTCAACGTCAACCCGGTCTACACCCGCTATCGGCCCAATCCCGGCGAGGAAGCCCGCCCCCCGACGATCCAGGGTTACCGCGTCGCCAACAACGTCACCGTGCGCGTTCGCGACCTCTCCAATCTTGGAGCCGTGCTCGACCGTGTCGTCAGCGACGGCGCCAATTCCATCGGCGGCATCCGCTTCGCCATCGACAACAATGAGGAGCTGATGGACAAGGCGCGTGCGGAAGCCGTCACCGATGCGGTGCGCAAGGCAAAGATCCTTGCCGAAGCCGCCGGCATCGAGCTTGGCCGCATACTGTCGCTGACCGAGGGCCACGTCGCCCGCCCGCCGGTCCCGGTCATGCAGATGGCGCGCGCGGACGCGGTCATGGCCGAGCCGGTGCCCATCGAGGCCGGCGAACAGACCTTGAGTGTTACCGTGTCGATTACTTGGGAGCTGGCAGAGTAATCCAGCTTTCAATGACGACCGAGCCTCCATCGTCGCGGCAATGGTGACCGGACTATTTGGCCTAAATTAACGAACTTCACGCAGTGTCACGACTCCGGGCCGGACCATCGGGACCGGACCGGAGAGCGGACACTGACCATGCAGACCATTGCCAATTTCTCTCGCCGGCTACGCCGGCGGATTACAGAATTCAGAAAGTCCGAGGAGGCAGCGACAGCGCTGATCTTCGGCATCACCTGCATTCCCCTGCTCGCCATTGCCGGCGTGGCCATGGATTACTCGCGCGCCACCTCGACGCGCAACCAGTTGCAGACCGCGGCCGACGCCGCGGCACTGGCCGCCGCCAAGAAACCCTATGCAACGCTCGCCGAACGCCAGCAGATCGCCGAGGACGTGTTCAAGGCCAACGTGACCAGCCTGAAGTTCGCCAGCTCCTACAGCCTGAACTTCACCGAATTCGGCAACGGCCAGGGAGCCAGGCTGGATGTCAGCAGCAGCATCGACACCACGGTCAGCGGTCTGCTCGGCGTCAACTACATTCCCGTATCGGTGCGCGCCGAAGTGATGGCCGCCGGCACCAATCTGGAAGTCGCCCTGGTGCTGGACAACACCGGCTCGATGAACTGGAACGGCAAGATCGCAGCCCTGCGCGAGTCGACCGAAGAGCTGATCGACATCCTGTACGAGCCGCCGGATTCCGAAGAGAAGGTGAAAATGGCGCTGGTGCCGTTCGTCACCACCGTGAACATCAAGACGGACGGCTATACCAAGGACTGGATCGACCGTAAGGGCCGCGCCGCGCGCAACGGCTTCAACTTCGATGGTCCCAACAAGAAGACGCACCACTGGAAGCTGTTCAAGAAGATGAACGGCGTATCGTGGAAGGGCTGTGTCGAGGCACGGCCCGAACCCTTCGACCTGACCGACGAACCCCCGATCTACGCCAACGCGGACAGTCTCTGGGTGCCTTATCTGTGGCCGGACGAGCCGGACAACGGCGGCGATTACAGCAACGACTACATGGACGACGGGGTGTCGGGCAACGCCCAGAAACGCCAGCGCAACTGGAACAAGTACTACGGCGGTAACCCCAGCAATGACGAGACGCCGAGTTCCACCCGCGGCCCCAACAAGTCCTGCCCGCAGCCGATCCTGCCGCTGACCAACAACGTGGAGCGGATCCAGGACGAGGCTGCGCAGATGACGCCGTGGTTCAGCTCTGGCACCAACATCGCGCTCGGCCTGGCCTGGGGATGGCGCGTACTGTCGCCTGGCGTCCCGTTCACCGAAGGCGTGCCCTACGACGATCCGGAAGTGCAGAAGGCAATCATCCTGCTGACCGACGGCCGCAACGAAATCGTCGGTCAGGACACGCACAACGACTCCGACTACACCGGCTTCGGCTATGTTGCCGCGGGACACCTGGGCACGCAAAGCCGCAGCCAGGCCGTTGCAGCGGTGAACGCCAAGGTCGCCACCTTGTGCGAGCGGGTAAAGGATGAGGGCATTCGCGTCTACACCATCACCTTCCAGCTCAACGACCCCGACCTGGACACGGTGTTCCAGAACTGCGCCAGCGAGCCTGGCCTCTACTACAAGAGCCCGACCAACGCGCAGTTACGCGCCGCCTTCCAGGCCATCGCGCTTGATCTCAGCAATCTGCGTCTGTCGCGATAAGCGCCTACCGGGCCGGCGGAACCGACGGCTCACACCGGCTGGAACACCTCGATGACATCATCGAAGCTCGCCACCGCGTGGGCGCCGCACGAGCGCACCGGCGTTTCGAGCTGACGGGCGAAGGCATCGCTCAACAGCAGCGGAATGCCGAGCTTCTTGTTCAACCTCCCCACCCGGTCGGTAAGGTTGACGTCCCGACCCACCACCGTGAAGTCGAGCCGCTCGCCGGAACCGACATTGCCGAAAGCGGCCTGGCCGTGATGCAGCGCGATGCCCATCTCGAAGCGCGCCTTGCCGCTCGGACAGAACCGCTCGCACGATTGAAGCGCACCGCGCGCGGCCGCAAGCGCGTTCTCGGCTGCCGCGGTCGATCCGGCGTCGCCGTCCGGAAAGATCGCCAGGATGCCATCGCCGATGAACTTCAGCACACTCCCCTGATGCGCTTCCACCTGCGGCACGACGCAATCGTAATAGCGATTGAGCAGGTCGGCGGTATCCTCCGCGCTCATGTCCTGGGTGCGTCGGGTGAAGTCGCGCATGTCGACGAACATGATCGCCGAGGTGATGCGGGTGATGTCGCCGCGGTGCACGTTGCCTGACAGGATTTGCTCGGCCTGGCGGGCGCCGACATAGATCGACAGCACGTCGCGCATGTTCATGTCCAGTGAGCGCAGCTCCACCGCCGGCGTGAACACGTCCAGCACCGCGCCGAGCAGTCCCCTATCGAAGTCGCTGAAGCCGCCATCGGCCCGCGTCGCAAGCGTCATCGCCTGGATCGATCCGTTGGTGAATGTGAGCGGGATCACGAGGTAGCCGGTCATGCCCTCCTCGCGCAGGTCCGGCACGATGCCGAAGGCCTCGTCCGGCGTGTCGGGGATGTGCAGATCGACCCATTGCAGCGTCTCGTGCACCACCTTGATCGGGCTGCGCTCGTAGATGCCAAGATCGCGCTGATCCCAGTCATAGGTGGATTGTGTGACGGCTTCGCCCGGTCTCCAGCGATAGCCGCGCGCGATGACCGTCGCCGTCAGCGCCCGCAGCGACAGCATGACCCGATCGAGCGGAACGCCGGCCGCAACCAGGCGCTCGCACAGACCCGCGTGCAGGTCCTCCATCGATCCGCCGCGCAGCCCCTCGCCGAGTATCCAGGCGCGGATCGGCGCGGCCGTCGCGTCAACGTCCGCCGGCGCCGCGGCGCCGGCTTGCGGCGTGGTCATGTCGCGTGCGGTGTCTGTCATGGCGATGCCCTCTGGCGTCAAGCGCGGCTGCTGCGGATATATGCGCTGTCCCGGCGCGGAAAAGGCCCTCAGCGAGCATTCAAGCCCATTTGATCGAGGTCAATGTCTCGCGCGCACGGCTTGCTAATCTGACCGGCATAGAGAGCTTTGAAGCCGTGGAGGAGCACACCATGCCAGCCGAAACCATGCTCATCGTGAGCGCCATCGTTGCAGGCTTTGCCGTATTTGCGGTCGCCGTTTCCTGGGCCGACCACCAGTCTCAGATGGCGCGCGGCAGGTAGCCCGCGCCGCGACCGCCTAACTGCCGGCCTGTCCGGCCCTTCTTCCTGCAAACTTGCGCAGTTGATTGCTGCTCCTCGCAATCGCGCAAATGGCCCGGCCGCCTGGCCGGGCCTCTTTTGTTGGCGCCAGACGCGGATCACTCATCCCTCGGGTACGCCGGCGTCCCGCTAACTCTGCAGATAGCGCTCCAGGTGTTGCTGATTGCGCGACGGGATTTTCCGCGAGTCTTCGACTTTTGCATCCGGCAGGATGCGCAGGCGGGTGACTGTTGCACCGCGCCGGGGCGGAAACAAGCGCGCCGAAGTGCTGGATGCGTCGCGTATCGTGCCGTCAGAGGAAAAGCGCGTCGCCCTGCTCGGCGATCACCCGTTCGGCCTTGCGGAACGCGGCCTGAACCGCCTCGTCGCGGCTGCCGAAGACGTCGGCGCGGATCAGCCGATGCTCGCGCATCTCGCCGTCGACCTCCTTGGTCAGCACCGCGCAGAGCCGGAACTGCCCACCCTCGGGCATCGGCGTCGCGGCGACCCTGACACCGTCGATGGTCGTTTCGTCGGCGACCTCAGGCGCCGCGGCACCGTTTCCGCCACCGAACAGTTTTTTCAGGATCGACATCGCAACGCCTCCCGCGCTCGCAGGCCGGAAGGGTGGACGGTCGCGGCGGACGGGTCAACGTTTATGGGCAGGTGCTTCCTGCCGTCGCCACATTGACAGGCGACGCCCAAGGTCAGGACCTAATTGTCGTCACGCAGAAGCAGTTCATTCAGGAAGGACTCAGCGGCTTCCCTGTTGCTCCGAGGCGCTCGACGCCCGAAGAAGGGCGCGCCCGTATCCTGCCCCTTCTGGTCTGCCGTGGTTTTCCCGCCCGCGAACGTTATTGTCAGCATATTGGTGCTTGTTCTCTCCAGGCTTCCAAATCCTCCCGGCCCCACAAAACTCGTCAAATTCCAAGTTGGCCCTGCAGAATTGACATTTTTTGTTACAATGAACTTTATTACACCGCCAAAAGCTCCGCCTTTATCAATATTTTCTTCGAAATTTGGATTGGGCCCCGTAAATCCAAGTCTGACAATATTATCGATTCCCAGGCGCCCAGTTAAGTAGTGATTTGAATTTTCCGGACATATTCCAAAATTACTGTCAGAAGAAGATTTCCATTTATTATGTATATCTATCATTTCAAAAGTTCTTTTTGTTGTAAAAGTATGTTTTCTTGTGTTTCTGGAAAGAAAATTTACACCTATCGATAAATTTGTTCCGACAGACGGGAAACTAAAGCTCGGCTTAATTTCGCCTTTATCAGATATTTCTAATGATAAACTTATTGCTACTGAAAATTTATTATCAATAAGCTTATCTTTATATTCTTTATTATTAAAAAGATCAACAAGTTCGCAGACAATTCGATCATAGACCAAATCTATAGATGGCCCCTTCTGCTCTTCAGATCGCGGTAGATCGAAACTGGGAACGGCACAGCCGGCAAGAGGCGTCGCCAGGATGGCAACCGAGAACACACCTTTGAGACCAGTCCACATGCTGCGCCCCTCCCCCCAGAGTGCACGCGATAGCCACATTATGACTCGTCTGAGCGATGATGCAACTTATGCGGGAGCGGCGGCTTACTGATTCCGGCGATATGACAGTTAGAAGGAGATGCGCTCAAAGCGCGTGCGCTCTTGGTACTTCGTGATGGTACGTGCGCGCGCTCGCCTGATCAGCCCGCCCTCGGGCATCAGCGTTGCGGCGGGTCAATGGGCGACAGGCAGGCATTCCCTGCCCTCATCCCAGGAAGCGCTCACGCAGGGTCTCGTCCGGGACGAGGCATGTATCGCAGCGCCCGAAGATCGCGTAGCGGTTGCGCGCGATCCGGTCGTAGAGCCAGTCCTTCAAACCGCGCGGCAGTACACGAAGCGCTCCTAACGCCCGCCACGGCCAGCCGAGCCTGCCCATCACCACGCAAAAGGCATCGAGCTTCTCGTGAAACGTGCCGTCGACGAACACGAGCACGGTGTCGTAGTCACTGGATTTCAGTTCCAGCGCGCGATAGAGCGCTTCGCCTGTCTCGGTCTGCGCGATCAGGAAGGAGAACCGGGCCTGCCGGTCATGCCTGAGAACAAAGCGCACGAACCCGTTGCACAACACGCAGACACCATCGAAGACGATGATGTTCCCGGCGGCAAGCGCGGGCAGGATGTCGATGGTAGCATCGCTGATAGGGCGGGCCATGGCCCATATCCGCTCATCACCCTGTCAAGAGCAAGGCGGCAATTTGCGCCGGAGTAGGCAGGTGACCCGATCAGCCCGCCAAGCGCCGGCGACGCCGGGACAAGCTGATCGGCAAGCAAGAAGAACCGTCAGCCCACTCAGTTGTCCAGGAAACTCCGCAGCTTCCGGCTCCGTGAGGGATGCTTCAGCTTGCGCAGGGCTTTCGCCTCGATCTGGCGAATGCGTTCGCGGGTGACCGAGAACTGCTGGCCGACCTCTTCCAGCGTGTGGTCGGTGTTCATGCCGATACCGAAGCGCATCCTGAGCACGCGCTCCTCGCGCGCGGTGAGCGAGGCGAGCACACGGGTGGTGGTCTCGCGCAGGTTGCCCTGGATCGCCGCATCGATGGGCAGAACCGCGTTCTTGTCCTCGATGAAATCGCCGAGATGCGAATCCTCCTCGTCGCCGATCGGCGTCTCCAGGCTGATCGGCTCCTTGGCGATCTTCAGCACCTTGCGCACCTTCTCAAGCGGCATGCCGAGCTTCTCGGCGAGCTCCTCGGGCGTCGGCTCGCGGCCGATCTCGTGCAGCATCTGGCGGCTCGTGCGCACGATCTTGTTGATCGTCTCGATCATGTGCACGGGGATGCGGATGGTGCGCGCCTGGTCGGCGATGGAGCGGGTGATCGCCTGGCGGATCCACCAGGTCGCATAGGTGGAGAACTTGTAGCCGCGGCGGTACTCGAACTTGTCGACCGCCTTCATCAAGCCGATGTTGCCTTCCTGGATCAGGTCGAGGAACTGCAGCCCGCGATTGGTGTATTTCTTGGCGATCGAGATGACGAGCCTGAGATTCGCCTCGACCATCTCCTTCTTGGCCTGGCGCGCCTCGCGCTCGCCCTTCTGCACCCAGTTGACGATGCGGCGGAACTCGGAGATTTCCAGCCCCGTCTCGCTGGCAAGCTGATGGATTTCGGTGCGGATCTCGCGGATACGCGCCTTCTCGCCGGTGACGAATTCCTTCCAGCCCCTGGAACCGAGATTGACCACCCGGCGCAGCCAGTTGGGATCGAGTTCGTTGCCCTGGTAGTGTTCCAGGAAGTCGCCCCGGTCGACGCCGTAGGATTCCGCCAGCCGCAGCAACCGGCCCTCGAAGCCGATCAGCTTCTTGTTGATGGCGTAGAGCTGCTCCACCAGCGAGTCGATGCGCGACTGGTTCAGCGACAGGCTCTTCATATCGGCGACCAGCTCTTCCTTGAGCTTCTTGTAACGGCGCTCCTGGCTCGGCGACAGGTTCTTGTTCTGCAGGCGCAGTTCGACCAGTTGCTGCTGCAGCTTGTCGAGTTTCTTGTAGTTGCCGGCGATGCGGTCGAAGGTCTCCAGCACCTGCGGCTTGAGTTCCGCCTCCATGGCGGCCAGCGACATGGCGTTCTCGTCGTCGTCGAAATCGTCGTCGTCGCTGTCCTCGCCCCCGGCCTGTTCGCCATCCGCCTTGGCCTCGCCCTCCGGCTTGGCCTCATCGGGTTTGGCCTGCTCGTCCGGCTTGGCGTCTTCGGCGGGCTTGGCCGCCTCGGCGCCGTCCGCACCACCTTCGCCGCCTTCCGGCTTGGCTTCGCCGTTGACGGCGGGCGCCTGCTTGGCCTCGGGGCCCGCATAGGTCGCTTCCAGGTCAATGATGTCGCGCAGCAGGATCGAACCCTCGTTGAGTTCGTCGCGCCAGATGATGATTGCCTGGAAGGTCAGCGGGCTTTCGCACAAGCCGGCGATCATCGCCTCGCGGCCGGCCTCGATGCGCTTGGCGATGGCGATCTCGCCTTCGCGCGACAACAGCTCCACCGAGCCCATCTCGCGCAGGTACATGCGCACCGGATCGTCGGTGCGGTCGGCGGGCTCGCTCGCCTTCTTCTGGGTGGCCACCGCGCCGGCGCGCTGCTCGACCAGTTCGCCGCCCTCGGAGGCCGCGTTCTCCTTGGCCTCCTCGTTCTCCTCGGCTTCCTCGTTCTCGATGACGTTGATGCCCATCTCGTTGAGCAGCGCCAGGATGTCCTCGATCTGCTCGGAGCTGACCTGGTCGGAGGGGAGAACGTCGTTCAGTTCTTCATAGGTGACGTAGCCGCGCTTCTTGGCGGCCTTGATCATCTTCTTGACGGCGGCCTGGGAGAGGTCGAGCAGCGGACCGTCCTGGGTCTCGGCTGCCTGTTCCTTTTCCTCGCCGTCCTTTTGCTTGGCCTTGGTCGCCATTCGGTTTCTCCCGACAACCCCTGCGGTCATGACCGCGGGTGCGTTCTGCGTATTCGCCGTGCCGTGGCGGGCTCAAGCCGGGGAGCAAGCCCCCTCAGGAGCAAGGCCCCTCAGGAGCAAGGCCCCGGCCCCGCCAGGCCATGCCGCATTTCACCACCCGTTGTGCCCGAACCCGGTAAAGCCCCTGTTAACCGTGCCCGAACCCGTGCTCTGCCCGCAATCGCCATCGCGACCGCGCAACGCTTCGGCAAACGTGCATTGAGACGCTTGAAACGTATAAAAAGCTCAGAATGTCCGGACCGGGCGCCCGGAGAGTGCTCCGAACCCGTCCAGAAGCGCCTCTGTGCCTTCCGCCTTTTCCAGTTCCGCCAGGATGGATTGCAAACGCGCCCAATTGGCATCGTTCAGGTTGTCCCGGCAAGCCGCCTCCGCAGCTTCGAGAGACTTATGTAACGTATTGATCTTGCGGTGCAAGGCCAATATGTGGCGCAGGCCCGCTTCGGCGTCTGATTCGGCCGAATCAGTCCCCGCAAACCAGTCCATCCGCGTCAGGCCCCGCGATTCGATGCGCGCCAGCACGCCGTCGAGGCCACGCCGTTGTAACGTGTCGCGAATCGCCGCCCGCCGGGCATCGGTGTCCGCGTCACCCGCCATGTCGGATCTGTCCGACATGTCAATCTCGGCGGCCGCATCGACGATGGCGCCGCGCAGGGCCTCCAGATCGGCGTGGCTGAGCGCCATCTCCGCGACATCCTCGGCGAACAGGTCGATCAAGGCGGGATGGTTGACCAGCGCCAGCAGGATCACCGATTCACGGTGCGGCAGGTCCCGGGCACCGGTGACCAGCGCGCTGCGCTTCAGGCTGTCGCTGGCACCACGCGTTGCGGAGAAAGCGGCCTCGCCACGCGACCGGTCGCGGCGCGGGCGACGCCCCTGCGCCGGCTGCTGGCCCTGATCGCGGGCGAACAGCTCACGCACCCGCGCACCGATCTCCTCGCCATAGTGGCGGCGCACGGTCTCCTCGCGAATGCTGCGCACCTTGTCGCGCAGATGCGCTTCGAAAGCAGCCCGCTGCTCCGGCGTTTCCAGCGGCTGCGCATCGACCGCCTGGGACCAGACGATATCGACAAGGCTGCGGGCCGATTCCAGCACGCGCGCCAGCGCCTCACGCCCCTGGTCGCGCAGCAGGTCGTCCGGGTCCTGGCCTTCCGGCAACAGCGCAAATCTGAGGCTCTTGCCCGGCTGTAGCGACGGCAGCGCCAGATCGGCGGCGCGGTGAGCGGCGCGCAGGCCAGCGCCGTCGCCGTCGAAACACAGCACCGGCTCGTCCGCCATGCGCCAGAGCAGCGCCAGTTGTTGTTCGGTCAGCGCGGTACCGAGCGGCGCGACCGTATTGGCGAACCCGCCCTCGCTCATGGCGATCACATCCATGTAGCCTTCCACCACGTGGATGCGGCCAGCCTGATGCGCGGCCTTGCGCGCGGCGGCGAGGTTGAACAGCGTCTCGCTCTTGTTGAACAGCGGTGTCTCCGGCGAGTTCATGTACTTCGCCGCCACATCCGCCGACAGCGCCCGGCCGCCGAAGGCGATCACCCGATTACGCTGATCGGTGATCGGGAACATCACCCGGTCGCGGAAGCGGTCGTAGGAAACGGGGATGTCCTCGCCGGCGATAATCAGCCCGGCCTCGACCATCTGCTCACCGGTTACGCCGTCCGCGGCAAGGCGCTCCTTCAACGCGTATCGCGCGCCCGGCGCATAACCGATGCCGAACTGCTCCTGGGTGCGCTCGTTGAGGCCGCGTCGGGCAAGGTAAGCGCGCGCATGCGCGCCCTCGTCGCCGCCAAGCCATTCGCGGAACAGCTTCGCGGCCATCTCCATGACGTCGTAGATGCCGGCGCGCTGGCGTTCGCGCGCCTCCATGTGCGGGTCCGCCTTGGGCAGCGGCAGGCCCGCCTCGCCGGCAAGCCGCTCCACCGCTTCGGGGAAGCTCAGACCCTCCACCTCCATCAGGAAGGTGAAGATGTCGCCGTGCTTGCCGCTGGAAAAGCAGTGGTAGAAGCGCTTGTCGTCATTGACGAAGAAGGACGGCGTCTTCTCCTTGGTGAACGGGCTGAGACCCGCCATCTCCTTGCCCTGCTTTTTCAACTGCACGCGCCGGCCCACCACGGCGGAAACCGGGACGCGGTTGCGGATTTCATCAAGGAAGGAGGGCGGGAATCGCATCAAAGACGTATAGCCATCCGACGACGTGCGGTAAATTTGCCGCACGCGCCAGACGACCCTTGAGGGCGGTTTATGCCCGCAATCCCAATGCTGTTGTCAGCGCATTGGTCAGTGCTCGTCGCATGAAGCCGGTATCAAGGGTCAGCCCGGCTGCGCCTCCGGCTTGTCGCACAGGATGTGCTTGACCACCGCGCTGGCGCGGCCGAAGTCCATCTGGCCGGGGAAGCGTTCCTTGAGCGTTGACATGCATTTGCCCATGTCGCGCACGCAGGTGGCGCCGACCTCTTCGACTACTCCGGCACAGGCCTCCTGTACTTCGTCCTCGCTGAGCTGGCGCGGCAGGAAGGAGCGGATGATCTCCGATTCCTCGCGCTCCTGCTCGACCAGTTCCAGGCGGCCGGCTTCCTCGTAGATCTTGGCGGATTCCTCGCGCTGCTTGATCATCTTCTGGAGGATCTGGCGTATCTCGTCGTCGCTGACGCCCTCGTCGCGGCCGGACGAGCGCACGGCGATGTCGCGGTCCTTGATGGCGGCGTTGATCAGCCTGAGCGTCGCCATGCGGCGGCGCGCCTGATCGCGCATCGCGCCCTTGAGGGCTTCGTTGATTTCCTGTCGCAGCATTCGTGCCTCGTTGAACAGCAGGCGCCGGTCCCCCTCCCGCGGCCGCATCCAAACCCGTTGCCGGGCAAAACCCGCCGAAACTGGCGCCTCACACCTAGGGTGTCACCCTAACTCATTGATTTTACTGATAGTCTATATCCAGCCCTTGGCTTGACCTCACCGATCGGCTCGCTTAGCTTCCAGCGCGTTTGTTGACGCGTCGATCTTGTCCAGTCAGGCCCAGGTGCCGACCGCGATCCGCATACCCAAGCGAACCACAGCAAGGACGGCAATATAGGCGATGACGAGCGCATCGGAAAGCACCACGACCGGCTGGCAGATGCCAAAGCCCACCGCCGCCCTGGTCCTTGCGGACGGGTCGGTGTTCTACGGCCGCGGCCTTGGCGCCACGGGCGAGGCTGTCGGCGAGGTCTGCTTCAACACGGCGATCACCGGTTATCAGGAGATCCTCACCGATCCCTCCTATGCTGGTCAGATCATTACCTTCACCTTCCCCCACATCGGCAATGTCGGCGCCAATGACGAGGACATCGAGACGGCCAACCTGGCATCGGCGTCGGGCGTGCGCGGCTGCGTGCTGCGCGCCGAGGTGACCGACCCGTCGAACTGGCGCGCCGAGCGGCACTTGAGCGACTGGCTGGCCGCCCGCGGCATCATCGCCATCAGCGGTGTCGACACCCGAGCGCTGACCGCCCTGATCCGCGAAAACGGCATGCCCAATGGCGTTGTCGCGCACAATGCTGAAGGCAACTTCGACATCGGCGCGCTGAAGGCCATGGCCGCCGACTGGCCGGGCCTTGAGGGCATGGACCTGGTGCCCGACGTGACGACCGGTCAGCGTTATGACTGGCAGGAAACCTCCTGGCGGCTCGGCGACGGCTATGGCCAGCGCACGGAGGCGGAGCATCACGTCGTGGCGATCGACTACGGCGTCAAGCGCAACATCCTGCGGCTGCTGGCCGACCGCGGCTGCCGCGTCACCGTGGTGCCCGCGACAACGCCGGCGGAGGATATCCTGGCGCTTGAGCCCGACGGCATCTTCCTGTCGAACGGTCCCGGTGACCCGGCCGCGACGGGCATATACTCCGTGCCCGTCATCCGCGAACTTCTGGAGTCCGGTATACCGACCTTCGGTATCTGCCTCGGCCATCAGATGATGGCGCTCGCCGTCGGCGCGACGACCGAGAAGATGCACCAGGGCCACCACGGTGCCAACCATCCGGTCAAGGACCACACGACGGACAAGGTGGAGATCGTCTCCATGAACCACGGCTTCGCGGTGCGCTCCGACTCGCTGCCCGCCAATGCCGAGGAGACGCATGTCTCGCTGTTCGACGGTTCCAATTGCGGCCTGCGGCTGAAGGACAAGCCAGCCTTCTCCGTGCAGCACCACCCGGAAGCCTCGCCCGGCCCCCAGGACAGCCATTATCTGTTCACCCGCTTCGTCAACCTGATGCGGGACAAAAAGGGCCTGGAACCGCTGGCCGAACACGCCGAGCCCGGCCAAGCCGCCTGAGGCCAGGCCAGCCTGTTGCGTCATACACCGCGTCACCCCAGGCAGGTCCGTGAGGACCGTGATCCGGGGTCCACGGGGCAACTGCCACACACGATCTGCCGACGGGTTGCTCACAGCAAGGCCGCACTGGACCCCGGATCAGGCACGATGTGCCGTCCGGGGTGACGACTTCTGCTTGCTTCCCCGTCGTGCCCCCGCCCTCCACGCCTCTTGTTTGCTGGCCGCTCGATTGACAATCTAGGTCAATCGTCCTAGTCTTTGATTAGGTCAATTGCCCTAATCGAGCGAACCGAAGCAGCGGGGACGGTGATGGGTGCGATAACGACGCGCGAACGGATCGTCGAGCAGGCCGACCGGCTGTTCTACGAGCAGGGTTTCGAGACCACCTCCTTCGCCGACATCGCGGACGCGGTGGGCATCTCGCGCGGCAATTTCTACCACCACTTCAAGTCGAAGGATGCGATCCTGGACGCTGTCATCGCGCGGCGCCTGGCAACCACGCGCACCATGCTCGACGCATGGCAGGCCGCCGGCGACGACCCGGCGGGCCGTGTCCGCTGCTTCATCCGCATCCTGATCGCCAACCAGGCGAAGATCATGCTGCACGGCTGCCCGGTTGGCACGCTGGTCACCGAGCTTGCCAAGCTGAACCATCCCGCGCAGGCGCAGGCCAACGCGCTGTTCACGATGTTCCACGACTGGCTGGCCGAGCAGTTCCGCCGGCTGGGGCGTGAGGCCGACGCGACGGAACTGGCCATGCACCTGCTGGCGCGCAGCCAGGGGGTGGCGACACTGGCCAGCGCCTTCCGGGACAAGGCGTTCATCGCCGCGGAAGTCGAGGACATGTGCGCCTGGCTCGACGCGCAGGCACGCCATCACGCAACCGGGTAACGGAGACACAGACATGTTCGTCGTTTTTCTGAGGTCCGCCGCCAACAAGGACAAGGCCGCCGCATTCATGCAGGGACACAAGGACTGGCTGCAGGCCGGTTTCGATGACGGCGTCTTCGCGCTCGCCGGCAGCCTGATGCCGGAAGGGGGCGGCGCCATCCTGGTGCACGGCATCACCCGTGACGACCTTGAACAGCGGGTGCAGGCGGACCCGTTTGTCGCCGAGGGCATCGTCACGGAGGACATTGTGGAAATCGCTCCATCACGCACCGACGAGCGGCTGGCATTCATGGCCACCTGAGGCTCATCGGCCGGCCGATCCGCCGACAGGCCTGCGGCGAAGCACCCGCGCCACCTTGCGCGTCACGATGCCGGAGGCGCGGCGCACCTCGTCGGGGACGTCATAGGCGCGCATCAGCACCTCGCCGCCCGGCAGCCCCATCACCTCGCGCTGCACGGCAAGCATCCACAGCGCCCGGGCCGTTTCGGTCACCTGCTTGGGGCGGGCCGCATCGTCCCCCGCCATCCGGTTCAACCTGGCAAGATACGCCTCGAAGCGCTTGGCCACGCGGATCAGCGTCTCGCCCCGCTCCATGAACAACTCATGCTCGAGCGCGGCCATCATGGGCGAACCGGCGTCGCTCGCGCGCATAAGCGACTTGGGCGGACGGACACTCATCGGGATATCGGCAGAGCGAACATGGGCCTTACGATCTCGATACCTTGAAGGTACGGCAGGGCGGCAAGGCAGTCCATTGCGCGGCAGGGATGGTCCACACAACAAACGGGGCGCGGTCCGAGCCTGGACCGCGCCCCGTTTGTTGTCGTGATCGCCGCTGGGTTCAGCGATCCATGCCAAGCATCTCGGCAATGCGCCGCGACCATGCACCCAGCGTGCATCTGAATGCGGCGGACCGGTGGAGATCCACACGGTCGGCACCGAGAGCAGACCTGCTGATGAGAATATCCGTTAGCATTGTCTACCTGCCTTCCGATCTGTGGCGTCAAGAGGCTCTTGACTCTTGGTTCCACCCCCTGCTGGTATTCAACGCACTGTGTGCGCTTGATGGGCAATATATGCACGTCGTGCGACTCAGTCAAGAAAAAGATGCACCATGTGCGCCAAGAACATGCACCATGTGCGCAGATATGATTGATTTTCAGTAGCCGGCTATGTGGATTGTGGGGAGCAAACGTCGCGGACAGGTTGCACTGCGGCGATGAATTCGGGTCGGCGGATCGGCGAGACGAAACACCCATGGCAGCAAAACGCAGCAAGCCACCGATGACGCCGGAAGGCTTCCGGGCCTGGCGCAAGCAGCTTGGCCTGAAGCAGAAGGACGCCGCCGAGATGCTCGGCCTCAAGAAGCGCGTCATCCAGTACTACGAGAAGGGCACCCGCGACGGTAAGACGGTCGAGATCCCCAAGACCGTGCGGCTTGCCTGTTACGCCATCTCCAACGGCATCGCCGACTTTGACGGCAGCGGCGGCCTCCAGCCCCCCAA
This sequence comes from Tepidamorphaceae bacterium, assembly GCA_028279445.1. GTDB lineage: Bacteria > Pseudomonadota > Alphaproteobacteria > Rhizobiales > Tepidamorphaceae > JANQNT01. Next base: position 44,696 of record JANQNT010000022.1, read on the forward strand.
CGGCGCGCACGACGATGACGATGCGGCGCATGACAGCCCTGCGCCGGCCGGATAAGCGCACGCGCGCGTCCTCTGCTAGCATTCCGGCCGTCGGGCTGCGGCCCACCATCTGAAGTTCTTAGGCTGTATCCGCGGTGCCGCGATGACCGATGCCCCGCTTCACCCTGCCGGCACACCGGCATCGAGCCTGTCCTATCGCGCCGGGATTCTCACCGCCCTGCTCGGCGGCATCTGCCTGTCGACCTCCGGACTCTACATCCGCGCCATCGAGACTGCCGACGCCTGGCAGGTGCTGTTTTACCGATCGCTGGCGCTCACCGTTTTTCTGGGCGCCGTCGTCGCATGGCGTTCGCGCGGCCGGCTTTGGCATGAGATCGCCGCCACCGGCTCCTCCGGCGTGCTGGCGGCCTGCGGTCTCGTTGTCGCCTTCTTCGGCGGCATCTACGCGATGCAGAACGCCTCGATCGCCAATGCGGTCTTCCTGTTCGCCGTATCGCCGCTGTTTGCCGCGGTGATCGGCTGGATGTTGCTTGGCGAACGCGTGCGCCGCGCAACCTGGATCGCAATCGTCATCGCCGCCGCCGGGATCGCATTGATGGTCGCCCGCGGCCTGACGCTCGGCCATGGCGCGGGCAATGCCGCCGGGCTGGTTGCCGGTTTCGGCTTTGGCGTCTTCGCCGTGGCGCTGCGCCGTGGCAAACTCGCCGACATGCTGCCGGCAGCGCTGCTGGCAGGTATCCTGGCGACGCTCCTGGCAGCATTGGTCTGCCTGACCGTCGGCGACGGCCTGGCCCTTCCCGGCGACGACATCGGCTGGTCGATGGCCATGGGCGTGTTCGCGCTCGGCGCGGCGTTGATCCTGTTCACGGTCGGGTCGAAGGTGATTTCGGCCGCCGACATTGCCCTGCTGTCGCTGCTCGAGGTGGTTCTGGCGCCTGTCTGGGTCTGGCTCGTTATTGGCGAAGTCGCCGATGGCAACGTGTTGCTTGGCGGGGCCATCGTCCTTGCCGCGCTTGCCGGCAACGCCCTGTCGGGCATGCGCAGCAAGCCGCCCGCGCTACCGCACGGATGAGCCACGCAGCGCCCGCGATGCCGCATTGCGCAAAAAACAATCCACTGGTGCGCCAAGCGGGGTTACATCGCACCACGCCATAACCTATAAGGCCGCTTCAGCCAGCAACTTGAAAGACGCGTGCCCGGCGGGAAACCGCGAGGCGGCTGGCACGCGCACGCTTGTCAGGACGCCGTCCCAACCATGCCGAAACGCACCGACATCGAGACCATCCTGATCATCGGCGCAGGGCCGATCGTCATCGGCCAGGCCTGCGAGTTCGATTACTCCGGCACCCAGGCCTGCAAGGCGCTGAAGGCCGAAGGCTACCGGATCGTGCTGGTCAACTCGAACCCGGCGACGATCATGACCGACCCGGAGCTCGCCGACGCGACCTATATCGAGCCGATCACGCCGGAGGTCGTCGCCCGCATCATCGAGAAGGAGCGCCCCAAGACGAAGGGCGGCTTCGCGCTGTTGCCCACCATGGGCGGCCAGACCGCGCTCAACACCGCGCTCAGCCTGCGCCGCATGGGCGTGCTGGAGAAGTTCGACGTGGAGATGATCGGCGCCGATGCGGCGGCCATCGACAAGGCGGAAGACCGCAAGCTGTTCCGCGAGGCAATGGCACGCATCCGACTGGAAACGCCGAAATCGGTTCTGGCCAATGCCTCCGATGTCAAGAACGAGGACAAGCAGCACCACCGCGCCGGGCTCGACCGCATCGGTAAGCTCGACATCCCCGATGCCGACAAGGCCCAGGCGCGCGCCGACTTCGAGAAGGCCTGGGCCGCGGAAGAACCCGACCGGCGCAAGCGCTACCAGGAAAAGGCGCTGATCGAGGCACTGGAGGCACTTCCCGTCGTCGGCCTGCCGGCCATCATCCGCCCCTCCTTCACGCTCGGCGGCACCGGCGGTGGCATCGCCTACACCAAGACCGAGTTCATCGAGATCGTCGAGCGCGGCCTTGACGCCTCGCCCACCAGCGAGGTGCTGATCGAGGAATCGGTGCTCGGCTGGAAGGAGTTCGAGATGGAAGTCGTCCGTGACAGGGACGACAACTGCATCATCGTATGTTCCATCGAGAACGTCGATCCGATGGGCGTGCACACCGGCGATTCGATCACCGTGGCGCCGGCGCTGACGCTGACCGACAAGGAATACCAGATCATGCGCAACGCCTCGATTGCGGTGCTGCGCGAGATCGGGGTGGAGACCGGCGGCTCCAACGTCCAGTTCGCCATCAACCCGGAAGACGGGCGCATGGTGGTGATCGAGATGAACCCGCGCGTGTCGCGGTCCTCGGCGCTCGCCTCCAAGGCGACCGGCTTCCCGATTGCCAAGGTCGCCGCACGGCTTGCCGTCGGCTACACGCTGGACGAGCTGGAAAACGACATCACCGGCGGCGCGACGCCCGCCTCCTTCGAGCCAACCATCGACTACGTGGTCACCAAGATCCCGCGTTTCGCCTTCGAGAAGTTTCCCGGTGCGGAACCGCTGCTGACCACCTCGATGAAGTCGGTCGGAGAGGTCATGGCGATCGGCCGCACCTTCGCGGAATCGCTGCAGAAAGCCCTGCGCGGGCTGGAGACCGGTCTGACCGGCCTCAACGAGGTGGAAATCCCAGGTATTGGCACCGGCGACGACAAGAACGCCATCCGCGCCGCGCTCGGCACGCCGACCCCGGACCGGCTGCTGAAAGTGGCGCAGGCGCTACGCCATGGCGCCACGCACGAACAGGTCTTCACCTCCTGCGCCATCGATCCCTGGTTCATCGCGCTGCTGCAGGAGATTGTCGACGTCGAGGAGAAGCTGAAGGTCCACGGCCTGCCGGACAGCGCCGACATGCTGCGCCGGATCAAGGCGATGGGTTTTTCCGACACGCGGCTGGCGGAACTGACGGGCCTGCGCGAGGCAGAGGTCGCTGCGGTGCGCGCCGCACGCAAGGTGCACCCGGTCTACAAGCGCATCGACACCTGCGCCGCCGAGTTCGCCTCACCAACGCCCTACATGTACTCCACCTACGAGAGCGCCTTCGGCGACAGGCCGGTCGACGAGGCCGAACCGACAGACAACCGCAAGGTGATCATCCTGGGTGGCGGGCCGAACCGCATCGGCCAGGGCATCGAGTTCGACTATTGCTGCTGCCATGCCGCCTTCGCGCTGGCCGAGGCCGGCTACGAATCGATCATGGTCAACTGCAATCCGGAAACCGTCTCCACCGACTACGACACCTCCGACCGGCTCTATTTCGAACCGCTCACCACCGAGGACGTGCTGGAGATCATCCGCACCGAGCAGGCGAACGGCACGCTGCACGGCGTCATCGTCCAGTTCGGCGGCCAGACGCCACTGAAGCTCGCCGAGGCACTACAGGCCGCCGATGTGCCGATCCTGGGCACCTCGCCCGACATGATCGACCTTGCCGAGGATCGCGACCGGTTCCAGAAACTACTGCGCAAGCTCGACCTGCGCCAGCCGGTCAACGGCATCGCCAAGAGCGCCGAGGAAGCCCGCCACATCGTCGACACGATCGGTTACCCGGTGGTGATCCGTCCCTCCTACGTGCTTGGCGGGCGGGCCATGGAAATCGTCCGCGACCGCGCCCAGTTCGACCGCTACATCTCAGAAGCCGTGGTGGTGTCCGGAAAGAGTCCTGTTCTCATTGACGGTTACCTGTCCGACGCCATCGAAGTCGATGTCGATGCCCTGTGCGACGGCCGCGACGTGCTCGTCTGCGGCATCATGGAGCACATCGAGGAGGCCGGCATTCACTCCGGCGACAGCGCCTGCTCGCTACCGCCCCATTCGCTCTCCCAGGCGACCATCGCCGAGATCGAGCGCCAGACCCGCGAGCTCGCCCTGGCCCTGAACGTGGTCGGACTGATGAACGTGCAATACGCCATCCAGGGCGAGGACATCTACGTGCTGGAGGTCAATCCGCGCGCCAGCCGCACCGTGCCCTTCGTCGCCAAGACCATCGGCGCGCCGATCGCCAAGGTGGCCGCCCGCGTCATGGCGGGCGAACCGCTTGCGGGCTTCGGTGTGGACACCAGCGCGGTCGGCCACATCGCGGTGAAGGAGGCGGTGTTCCCGTTCGCGCGCTTCCCCGGCGTCGACACCGTGCTGGGGCCGGAAATGCGCTCCACCGGCGAGGTCATGGGTCTGTCGCGCGATTACCCGCTGGCCTTCGCAAAGAGCCAGCTTGCCGGCGGCGCCCGGGTCCCCCTGTCTGGCACCGTCTTCGTCTCGGTGCGCGATCGCGACAAGGCACGCATCATCGAACCGGTGCGCGCGCTCTCCGACCTCGGCTTCACCATCCTTGCGACTGGAGGCACCCAGCGTTTCCTCAGCGAGAACGGCGTCCCCGCGCAGAAGATCAACAAGTTCCTGGAAGGCCGCCCGCATATCGTGGACGCCTTGCAGAACGGCGAGGTCGATGTCGTCTTCAACACCACCGAGGGAACGCAGGCACTGGCCGATTCGCGGTCGCTGCGCCGCGCCGCGCTGATGAACAAGGTTCCCTACTACACCACCGTCTCCGGCGCGGTCGCCGCCATGCAGGGCATCCGCGCCATGCGTGCTGGAACCCTGGACGTGGAGCCGCTGCAATCCTATGTGGCGGATCGCCGGCATCAGTTTCCGGTGGCCGGAGCCGCATAAGCGCCTGTTGGCAAAATCCGCCCATGGCCTTGACCGGTTCGAATTCGCCAATCACGCTTCAGGTTTGAGCCCGAACAAGAACAGGCGGGGCGACCACTGCGCCGCTTTGGAGGACGATACGGTATGGACAAGATCCCGATGACCGCTGCCGGATACGCCGCCATCGAGGAGGAGTTGCGCCGCCGCAAGCAGACCGATCGCCCGTCCATCATTCAGGCGATCGCCGAGGCGCGCGCCCACGGCGACCTGTCGGAGAACGCCGAGTACCATGCCGCCAAGGAACAGCAGGGCCTCAACGAGGCGCGTATCGCGGAGTTGGAGGAACAGCTTGGCCGCGCCGACGTGATCGACGTCAGCAAGCTGAACGGCGACGAGGTCAAGTTCGGCGCCACGGTAACGCTGATCGACGAGGACACCGAGGAGAAGAAGGTCTACCAGATCGTCGGCGATCTGGAGGCCGACGTGCGCGAAGGCAAGATTTCCATCTCCTCGCCGATCGCCCGGGCGCTGATCGGCAAGGCGAAGGGCGATTCGGTCGATGTCGCGGCACCCGGCGGCGCGCGGGCCTATGAGATCGCCCGGGTGAAGTACAACTGATATTGAAAAAAGAACGCGGTGGGGCCGTCCGGGACGTTTGGAGACAGCTCCGGTTTGCGCCTGGCCGTGACGATCCTCACATCCGGATCGGCACCAGCGGCGCGTTCTTGTTCTGGCGGATGATCAGCGTGGTGCGCACGCTATCGACATTGGGCGCGGCGGTGAGATCATCGATGACGAAACCCTGGAACGTGCCGAGATCCGGGGCGACGCATTTCAGCAGGAAGTCCACCTCGCCGGACAGCATGTAGCTCTCGCGCACCAGCGGCCAGGCCTCGACCCGCTTGGTGAAGGCGGCCAGATCGGCTTCCGCCTGGCTGGCCAGCCCCACCATGGCGAACGCCATCACGTCCTGTCCCAGGCTCTTGGCGTCGAGCATGGCACGATATCCGGTGATGATTCCCGCCTGCTCCAGCGCGCGGACCCGGCGCAGACACGGCGGTGCGGAAATGCCGACGCGGCGCGCCAGTTCCACATTCGTCATCCGCCCCTCGTTCTGAAGCTCGCGCAGGATCTTCCAGTCGATCGTGTCGAGTCGGCCCTTCATGGCACGAACCTTTCGCGACATCGCATGTTTGTTTCATCTACACGGCACTTTATTGCCGATTCTGTCGCCATGCACCGCAAATTTCAGTGACAGTTCGCCCCAGGCGCGGCAGATCGCCCAGAACGCCGTTGACGGATCAACATGCCACGCATCGCACGGCTTGAATTGGCCTACCGGACACCCCTAATCTTGGGCGGTGGCCCGCACGCGCCACCCATTGAGTCCTTGATAGCCCTTGAGTCCCTGAAATCGGTACGGGAGCGCCTGCCGGATGAAGAACCATCCGGCGCATTTCCCCGACCGCACGAGATCGATGCCTGCCATGAGCACCAGCCCCAAGACCATCACCACCCGCCTGGCCATCATCGGATCAGGGCCTGCCGGCTACACCGCGGCGATCTATGCCGCACGCGCCATGCTGGAACCGCTGATGATCCTGGGCCTGCAGCCCGGCGGCCAGCTCACCATCACGACCGATGTGGAAAACTACCCGGGCTTCGCCGATGTTATCCAGGGTCCCTGGCTGATGGAGCAGATGAAGGCCCAGGCCGAGCATGTCGGCACCACGATGGTCAACGACATCATCGTCGACGTCGATCTCTCCCGCCGCCCGTTCACGCTGATCGGCGACAGCGGCATGCGCTACATCGCCGACACGCTGGTCATCGCCACCGGCGCCCAGGCCATGTGGCTTGGCCTTGAGTCCGAGGAGCGTTTCAAGGGATTCGGCGTCTCGGCGTGCGCCACCTGCGACGGTTTCTTCTATCGCGGCAAGGAGGTGCTGGTGGTCGGCGGGGGCAACACCGCGGTGGAAGAGGCGCTGTTCCTGACCAATTTCGCTTCCAAGGTGACGGTGGTTCACCGGCGCGACGAGTTCCGCGCCGAGCGCATCCTGCAAAACCGGCTGTTCGCCAACGACAAGATCGAGGTGCTTTGGGACACGGTGCTGGAGGAGGTCGTCGGCACCGAGGACCCGCGCGGGGTGACCGGCGTGCGTGTGAAGAACGTCAAGTCGGGCACCATCAGCGAACGCGCGGTCGACGGGGTGTTCATCGCCATCGGCCATGCGCCGGCAACCGAGCTGTTCACGGACAAGCTGGAGATGAAACAAGGCGGCTACATCATCACCGCGCCCGATTCGACGGCTACCAGCGTGCCGGGCGTCTATGCCGCCGGCGATGTCACCGACGATATCTATCGCCAGGCGGTCACAGCCGCCGGCATGGGCTGCATGGCAGCGCTCGAGGCGGAGCGCTTCCTGGCCGAACAAGGCGCGCGCGAGGCGGCAGAGTAGTAGCGTCCGGCGCGGCAACAACGATCCTTGACGGTCAAGCGCAATGGCGCGGCCGTGTCCGGACGGCGGAAGCGGACAAGCCGCCGATGGGGGAAACAATGGACTGGGACAAGCTCCGCGTGTTTCACGCGGCCGCAAACGCCGGCAGCTTCACCCATGCCGGAGAATCGCTGGGGCTCAGCCAATCGGCGGTCAGCCGCCAGGTCGGCGCTCTGGAGGAAGAGCTCGGCCTGCCGCTGTTCCACCGCCATGCGCGCGGCCTGATTCCCACCGAGCAGGGCGAGATGCTGTATCGCTCCGCCCAGCGGGTGTTCTCCGAACTGGAGTCGGTGCAGACCAGGCTGGCCGATTCCCGCGAGAAACCCACCGGTGAGCTGCGCGTCACCACGACAGTCGGCCTCGGCGCGAGCTGGCTGACCCCACGCATCAAGGAGTTCCTGGAACTCTATCCGGATATCCAGTTGCAACTGATGCTGGTGGATCAGGAACTCGACCTGTCCATGCGCGAAGCCGACATCGCGGTGCGCCTGCGCCAACCCACCCAGCCGGACCTGATCCAGCGGCGGCTGTTCACGGTGCATTTCCACGTCTACGCCTCGCCGGAATACCTGCGCATCCATGGCACACCGACCTCGATTGCCGATCTCGACAATCACCGCATCCTCACCTTCGGCGAACCCTCGCCGGCGTATATTCGCGATATCAACTGGCTCAGAACCGTCGGGCGGCCGGCGTCCGATCCGCGCAAGCCGTTCCTGCAGATCAACAACGTCCACGGCCTGACCCGCGCCGTGCGCCACGGCATCGGCATCGCCATCATCCCCGACTATCTGGTTGATTCCGATTCAGCCCTGGTGCGGCTGCTCCCCGACGCGGAGCTGCCGGAGTTCAACACCTACTTCGTCTACCCCGCTGAGCTGCGGGACTCCGCACGCATCAACGTGTTCCGCGACTTCCTGCTGTCGAAGGCACGCGACTGGTCGTTTTGATGCACAAATGTGCGCCCGTATGCATTTGTGACGAGCAAATGACACGATATGCAGCAGATGCATGTCTCGCATGCGTTATGTTGCATTGCAACATGACCATCTGCGCGACATATAAGGCCCAGCTGTAGGCACAAGTTCCGTATCTCCTCCTCCCTCGGAACTTGGAGCAGTCAGCTGTTCCCCTCTGGAATACGCTTGCCACTTGGCGAGCGACCAAACTTCAAGGCCGGATCTTCGGATCCGGCCTTTTTTCTTTGTTTGCTGGCCGTTCGGCTTCATCTCGCTCACGCCAGTTCGCCCGGACAATGTCCGCGCGAACTGGCGTGAGCGAGATAAAGCTGATGCCGTGAGGGAGATAAACCACCGCTCACATGAACAGCGGCTCGCCGTCCATATCCTTGTAGAGGTCGGCGACATACTCGGCATAGCCGTTGTAGAGCCGGGTCGGCACGCGCTCGTCGGTGCCCAGGACCTGTTCGGTGGCCTGGCTCCAGCGGCGGTGCGGCACCTCCGGGTTCACATTCGCCCAGAAGCCGTACTCGCTGGGCTGGATCTGCTCCCAGAAGCTCACCGGCCGCTCGTCGGTGAAGGTGACGCGGACGATCGACTTGATCGACTTGAAGCCGTACTTCCACGGCAGCGCCAGGCGCAGCGGCGACCCCATCTGCTTGGGCAGCGGTTTGCCGTAGGCGCCGGTCACCATGAACGAAAGCTCGTTCATCGCCTCCGCCATGGTCACGCCCTCCACATAGGGCCACGGGTAGCCGAAGCTGCCGGTGGTCTGGCCCGGCGCCATTTCCGGATCAAGGAAAGTCTCGAAGCGCACATAGCGCGCGCCCGACAGCGGCTTGGCATAAGTGACGAGTTCCGAGAGGGCAAAGCCCGACCAGGGCACCGCCATCGACCACGCCTCGACGCAACGCAGCCGATACAGCCGTTCTTCCAGCGGCATCGCGGCGAGCAACGTATCGATGTCGACGGTGCGCTCCTCCTCCACCATGCCGTCGAACGTCACCGTCCACGGCCGGATCTTGAGTTGCTGCGCCGCCTTGGCGATGGTCTTGCGGGACCCGAACTCATAGAAGTTGTTGTAGGTGAGGTTATGCTCCTCCGCCGTCACCTCCCGGTCGAGCGTGTATTTGGGATTGCGCTCCACCGGATAGAGCTTGTGGCTGGGGTCTTCCTCCGGCGCGCCGTATAGCGTCCGGCTGCCGCCAAACCACGACGAGATACCTTGCGCTTGCGCCGTACCTCCCGCGGCCAACAGGCCGGCCCCCAGCGCGGCACCGCCGGCGAGCAGTGCGCGACGATTGAGGAACACGCTTTCGGGCGTCGCCTCGCGGTCCGGCAGGTTCCAGGGGCATTCGCGGCGGATCGGCATCTGGTGAGCCTCCAATTGGGCATAGGCAACGGCCCGCACCGTTGCCGGCCGGGCCTTGCGACTCACTCAACAAGCTAGAGTGAACCGCCCGCAGGGCAAATCAAAGCACCGCGAGCGGTGTGTTATGGCGCGTCCGCATTCAGCCCATCGCCCGCGCGCTCATTCCGCTCACGGCGAGTTCGCTATCGCTCACCGCCTCCGCGAGGGCGGCCTGACCGGCCGGGCACGCGGTCGCGTGCCTGGGTGCCAAACGCTTCGTCGGTGCGAGGGATGAATCCAGACACGCGACCGCGTGTCCGCGCAAAAGCGCGCCCTCGCGGAGCCGGCGAACGCAAGTGAGCCCGGCGCGAGCGAAACCAGGGTCTAGACCCTAAGCCGCGTGGGCCTCGACCACCTGCTCGGCCAGCTTGCCGGTGAGCTCCTGCCAATGGTCGAAGCTGGTGGAATAGCCCCCCACACCCGCCGTCGCTGAGCGAAGCTCGACGATCAGGTCGCCGATCTCCGATTCCGGCATATGCGCGGAGACCACGTCCCAGCCCGGCCAGCCGGGCCGTGCGTCGAAGCCAAGGATCTGGCCGCGCCGCTGCGACACGATCTGGTTGACGCGCGGGGTTGCCTCGCTCGGCACCGCGACCTCGACCGCCAGGATCGGCTCCAGCAGCACCGGCGCGCATTGCGGCATGCCCTCGCGCATGGCGATCTGGGCGGCTGTACGGAACGCCTGGTCGGAACTGTCGACGGAATGGTACGAGCCGTCGGTCAGCGTCACCGCCACATCGACCACCGGGAAACCGAGCGGCCCGCGCGACAGATATTCCTCCACGCCGTGATGCACCGATGGGATGTACTGCTTGGGCACCACGCCACCGGTGATCGTGTCGTCGAATGTGAAGCCGGACCCGCGCGGCAGCGGCTTGATGTCGAGCACCACGTCGCCGAACTGGCCATGCCCGCCGGACTGCTTCTTGTGCCGGCCGCGGATCGTCACCGGCTTGCGAATGGTCTCGCAATAGCCGACGCGCGGGCGCGCCGCCTCGGCCGACACGCCATATCGGGTCATCAGCTTTTCCAGCGCCACGCGCAGGTGCATCTCGCCTTGCCCGCGCAGGATCATCTCGCCGGTGGTCTGGTTGTGATCGAGCTTCAGCGAGGGGTCTTCGTCGAGGATCTTGGCAAGCGACGCCGTCAGCTTGACCTCGTCCTTGCGCTCCTTCGCCGACACGGCAAGCGCCATCACCGGCGCAGGGATATCCAGCGCGACGAGTTGCTCGCCTCCGGCTTCCGACAAGGTGTCGCCGGTCTGAGCCGTTTCCAGCTTGGCCAGCGCCACCGTATCGCCCGCCGCCGCCGTTTCCATGCGGGCGGTATCCTGGCCGAAAACGCTGGCCATGCCGGCGACCCGCAGATCGTTGCCATCCACGTCCTTGAGCACCGCGCCATCGCTCACGCGCCCCGAGAGGACGCGCGCCACCGACAGCTTGCCGCCATGGGTGGTGTGGATCGTCTTCAGTACCTGCGCCCGGGCGGCGCCATCATCGGGCGCGCTCAGCCGGGCGTTTGTCTCTACGATGCCGGGCGCCTCGTGGCGGAGCGCCTTCATCAACCGCAGGATACCGTTGCCGTGCTCGGCCGAGCCGATCAGCAGCGGCACGATGTGACCCTCGCGCATCTCGCGCGTCAGGTCGTCGAAGACGAGATCGCGCGGCGGCTCGATATCCTCGAGCAACTGCTCCATCAGCCGGTCGTCGTAGTCGGCGAGCTTCTCGAGCATCGAGAACCGCGCATCGACCTCGGCGGTCTTCTGCTCGTCGGCCATTTCCACCACTTCGCTGGGCGCATGCTCGCGGTAGACGAAGCAGCGCTCCAGCGCCAGATCGATGAAGCCGGTGGCAATGCCGTTCTCGAAGATCGGCAATTGCCGCATGACAACCGGCTTGGTGCTGGCCTGCTGCACCATTTCCAGCACGCCGCGCAACGTGCCTTCCGCCTTGTCGACCTTGTTGAGGAAGATCATGTGCGGCACACCCTGATCCTCGACCTCCCGCAGGATCGCCTGCAGGGCGGGGATCTTCTTCTCGTCCGGCTCGCACACGACGATGGCCACATCGACCGCCGGCAGCGCGCCGCGCATGTCCTGCAGGTACTCCACCGATCCGGGGCAGTCGATAAAGGTGTACGTGTCGCCGAGGAAATCGCTCGAAGCGATGTTGGCCTCAACGCTCATGCCGTGGGCACGCGCCTCCGCGGAGGCATCACCGATGGTGTTGCCGTCGGAGATTTTTCCCTGGCGCGGGATCGTCGCGTTGCGCGCCAGCACGGCCTCCAGCAGGGTTGTCTTGCCGCTCAGATACGGCCCGACGATCGCAATGGCCCGCCCGCCGCGCGGGCCTGCTTGCTCGCCGCCTGTCGATCCGTTGTTCGATTGTGCCATGGCTGGTCCCCTCCCTCACGGCGAGCGGAACCGGCCGGATTGTTGTTTTGCGCGCGGTGTCTAAGGCGTGGAGTGCCGGTCCCGCCGCGAATGCCCGCATGCGTTGCCGGTCATCGTCCCCCCGTCGCGACGACTTTGCAAGGAAAACAGAAAAGCCATTCCGCGAAATGAAAAACGGGCCACGGCGACATCCGCGACCCGTCCAGCAGGGATTACTTGTGCGGCACCCGGTTTTCCTTAGAGCAACCTGCGCCGGGATCGGCGCAGATAAGTTGCTCTAACCCAATAAAATCGATCATCTTTCAGTGATTTGATTGGATCAATCAAATCACAGGATGATCTAGGCGCCGACTGGCTCAGTAGGACGCCTCAAGCGTGATCTCGGCGATACCGATGGCGAAATTCAGCCCTTCCTGACCGCTCACCGAGACCGGCTGCAGGATGATCGAGCGCTGCGAGCCGCCGATCAGCGCATTGGCACCGACACCGACACCGACGGTCGCCTCGGCCGAGACGCCACCATAGGTGCCACTCAGCGATCCGGGCGGCACATTGGCGGTCGGGGCCAGCACGCCCCATACGATCGTCCCTTGCGTGGTCGCACCCAGGTCGATGCCGAACTTGCGGACCGCGCCACGATAGCGCTCAGAAGCGCCCTCGGGGCGTTCGAAAATGCAATCGAGTGTCTTGGTCGAACCGAAAATGAACCCCGAGCCACCGGCCACGGTACAGTTCAGCACGCCAATCTCCACGCGGGCGTCCTGCGCCTGCGCCGCCGTCGCGCCCGACAGCATCGCAATCGCCGCGCCGGCCGCCATCGCGTTTCTCACAAAACTCATCATGATTCACCTCACTGCTTGAGTCATGTCGTGTGCCGAACGCTGGCACGCGACCGTGACGCAAAGGTGGCCGATGCGACGGAAATCCGAAACGCACAGAATGGTGTGATCCGATCGAGCCTGGACAAGCCTAGCGCAGGTTGCCGCAGAAACGCTGGATGCGGCCGCAGGCTTCTTCCAGCGCCGCGTTGGAGGTCGCATAGGAAACGCGGAAATAGGGCGACGATCCAAAGGCGGTGCCGTGCACCACCGCGACGCCCTCCTCCTCCAGCAACGCGGTGACGAAGTCCTCATCGCAGTTCAGCGCGGTACCGCCGGCCGTGGTCTTGCCCAGGGTGCCGGCACAGGAGGGATAGACGTAGAAAGCGCCTTGCGGCACCGGGCAATCGATGCCGTTGGCCTGGTTCAGCATCGACACCACCAGGTCGCGCCGGCCGCGGAACAGCTCCTGGTTCTGCGGGATGAAGTCCTGCGGGCCGCTGAGGGCTTCCACCGCCGCCCATTGCGAGATGGAGCTGGGATTGGATGTCGACTGCGACTGGATCTTGGCCATCGCCTTGATCAGCTCGGCCGGCCCCGCGCCGTAGCCGATACGCCAACCGGTCATCGAATAGGCCTTGGAGACGCCGTTGACCGTCAACGTTCTGTCCTTCAGCTCCGGCACCACCTGCGCCATGGTGGTGAAATCGAAGCCGTCATAGACCAGGTGCTCGTACATGTCGTCGGTCATGGTCCAGACGTGCCGGTGACGCTTGAGCACCTCGCCGAGCGCTGCGATCTCCTCGCGCGTATAGGCCGCCCCGCTGGGGTTGGACGGGGAGTTGAAGATCAACCACTTGGTTTTCGGCGTGATGGTCGCTTCGAGCTGCTCGGGGGTCAGCTTGTATCCGTTCGCAAGACTTGCCTCGACGGCCACCGGCGTGCCACCGGCCAGCGCCACCATGTCCGGATAGCTGACCCAGTAGGGCGCGGGAACGATCACCTCGTCGCCTGGATTGAGGGTGGCCATCAGCGCGTTGTAGAGCACCTGCTTGCCGCCGGTGCCGACGCTGATCTCGGCCGGTTCGTAGGCGAGATCGTTCTCGCGCGCGAACTTGGCCGCGATCGCCTCTTTCAGTTCGGGAATGCCATCGACGGCGGTGTACTTGGTCTTGCCGTCGCGGATCGCCTGGATCGCCGCTTGCTTGACGTTGTCAGGGGTATCGAAATCCGGTTCGCCGGCGCCAAGGCCGATGACATCGCGGCCAGCGGCCTTCAGCTCGCGCGCCTTGTTGGTCACGGCGATGGTTGCGGATGGCTTCACGCGCGAAAGCGCGTCGGCAAGAAACGCCATTGCTGGAAAATCTCCGTCTTTTCGAGGCAGCACGCCGAGGTAGGTGACTGGTCACCGGAGCGTAGGCCCGCGCCATATCGCTCCGCAAGGGTCAACGCAGCATGCCTGCCCTTAGGCTGTATCGACAGTCAGGTTTCGCCACAAACATGAACGTTGCCGCGTAAAGGCCACAAATCTTTCAGCTCACGGCCGGATTTCAATCGAAACCGGGCCCGATTCACCAGCGAGGTTCGGCACCGCTGGAAACGCCGCCCCCTTCGATTGCGATCGCGGGCCGGAGTTCCCACTTGTCGCAAAATGTAATGGCCGGCACGTCGCACCCAATCACGATGTCGCCGAGTACACAGTAAGGCCACAACGATGTCACAGACCAACCAGGACACGCAGTCCGAAGACGAGGCCGACGCGAACCTCCCCGTGCGCGGCATCAGTGCGCTCGGCAGCGCGCTGCTGGCATGGGTGGTCATCGCCGTCCTGACCGTCATCTTCGCCGCCCTGCTTGCCGTCGACGCCTACGCCGCACCGATCGATCCCGGCGCCGCATTGGTACCCACCGACCGGACGGCCGGGTTGCTTCTGGTCGGTAGCCTGGGTGGCATCGCGGCGGTCGTCTGCGCCGTGATGTGGCGCGATCTGCCGCGCCAGACCGAACTGCCACGGCGCAATCCCGACCACCGGTTCTGAGGCCGGTTGCCGGGATCGTGATGGGCACGCAGCGCGTGCGCCCTATGCTCTGACACAGTGAGAGCAGCCCCCGGAGCCGTCTGCCCATGGCCTCAGTGCAAACAACCCAGCCGCTTGTCGCAGCCCTCGTCATCATCGGCTGCGTAGCTTTCGCCAATTTGGCGGCACCCGCGAGTGCCCAGACGATCCAAACGGACGAGCAAACGGTCACGGTTGCCACCGTGGCCGGCGGCCTTGAACACCCCTGGGGTCTGGCCTTCCTGCCCGATGGCTCGATGCTGGTGACCGAACGCTCGGGGCGTGTCCGCCTCGTGGCACCGGACGGCACCCTGAGCGCACCCCTTCAGGGCGCGCCGCCGACGCGCGGCTTCGGCCAGGGCGGCATGCTCGACATCGCCCTCGATCCGGACTTCGCCGAGACGGGGCATGTCTTCATCGCCTACTCGGCCATCGGCAGCGACGGCGCCGGCACCGCGGTGTGGCGCGCCAGACTGGTGCAAGACGCCGAACCGGCACTTGTCGACGGGCACCGCATCTTCCTCATGAACCGCCTCAGCAATGGCCGCCGCCATTTCGGCGCACGCATCGTCTTCGCCCCGGACAAGACCCTGTGGCTGACCATCGGCGACCGTGGCGACCGGCCCCGCGCGCAGGACGCCAACGATCACGCCGGCAGCGTGCTGCGCATGACGCGCGACGGCGAGGTGCCGCCGGACAACCCCTTCGTCGGCGCGCCTGCGGACGACTACCTGTGGTCGATTGGCCACCGCAATCCGCAGGCAGCAGCCCTCAATCCCTGGACGCAAGTGCTTTGGACCGTGTCGCACGGCGCGCGCGGCGGCGACGAGGTCAACATTCCCGAAGCCGGCAAGAACTACGGCTGGCCGGTGATCTCCTATGGCCGTCACTATTCCGGCTTCCGGATCGGCGAAGGCACCGCCAAGCCCGGCATGGAACAGCCGATCCACTATTGGGACCCCTCCATCGCCCCATCCGGCATGGCCTTCTACACCGCCGACATCTATCCCGCTTGGCGCGGCAACCTGTTCGTCGGCGCGTTGAAGGACCAACTCGTCTCGCGGCTGACGCTCGACGGCGACACCATCGTCGCCGAGGAACAGATGCTCTCGGAGTTGGGCGAACGCATCCGGGACGTGCGTCAGGGGCCGGACGGCAAGCTCTATCTGCTCACCGACTCACCCGACGGCCGCATCCTGCGGCTCGATCCGGCAGACTAGTCTGCCGGACTAGGGTCCGGTGGAAGCCCGCGCCAACGCCCTGCCCGATCGCCTCCGGTCGATCAGCACGAGCAGCGCCGGCAGGAACAGCAGGGTGGCGATCAACGCACCGACCAGCGTCATGGCGGTAATCATGCCGAGATCGCGATTGACGATGAAGCCGGACAGCGACAGCACCGAGAAGCCCGAGGCGATGGCAAGCGTCGTGACCACGACCGCGATGCCGACCGTTCGGAACGTCTCGATCATCGCCGGCACCGGCCGGGCACCGGTCAATCGCAGATGCCGGTAGCGGCTCATCATGTGCACCGTATCGTCGACGACGATGCCGAAGGTCATGGCGATCACCATGGTGCCGGCGAAGGTCAACTCGCCCATGACGAAACCCCACAGGCCGTAGGCCATCAGCAGCGGCATCAGGTTGGGTACCAGGCTGATCAGCCCGAGCCGCCAGCTACCGAGCGCCACAACCAGCAACAGCGAGATCGCCACCAGAGCGAACGGCGTCGCCTTGACCATCGCCTCGCCGTTGCGCTTCGACAGGTTCGCCGCCAGCACCGGCAGACCCGTGGCGATGGCCGATCGCGCCTCGCCGAGCCGGGCGAGCTCGGCTTCCGCCGCCGCGGCGAAATCGAGGATGTCACCGGAATGAACCCCGCGCAGCACGACGATCACCCGCGTCGCCCCTTCGCCCGGCGCTTCCTCGGCGAAACCCTGCCCCAACATGGTCTGAAGCCCCGGGTCGTTGCCGTTTGACAGCACCTGCTGCGTGAACGGTCGCGGCACCCCTTCGCCGCGCCGCATCCTGTCCAGGTCACCCAGCCCGACCGTCCTGCCGGCGTCTTCCAGGATGCTCGCCAGCGACACCACCGCGCTGACATGGGGCTGGCTTTGCGCCCACAAGGTGAAGTTGGCGATGTCGGCAAGATAGGAAGGATCGGTGATCGCTTCGCCCGCGGCGACCGGCACCGAAACATCGACCGCCGACACGCCGCCGGCGCGCTCCTCGTAGAGCACGGTCGCCTGGCGGAAGCTGTAGCGATCGTCGAAATAGGCAACGAACGTGTCGCGGAAGACGATGTGCGTCAATCCGATGGCCGAGAAGACCAGCGCGACCAGCGCCAGTGCCACCAGCCCCAGCCTCCAGGCGCAAACCGTTGCGCCGATCTCCGCCATGAACCGCTCGAAGCCGGCCCGCGCCGGCACCGGATTGGCCGGAAGCAGCGATATGACGGCCGGCAGCAGCGTGAACGACAGCGTCAGCGTCAGCACCAGGCCGATCGCCACCAGATTGCCGAAGGTGTGGAACGCCGGACTGTCGGCGAAGTTGAGGCACAGGAAGGAGAGAATCGTGGTCACCGTGGCGAGCGCCACCGGCTTGGCGTTGAGCCTGACCGAGCGCATCAGCGCCGCCTCGCTGGTCATGTCGCGGCGAAGCCCATGCTGCCAGCCCAGAATGATATGCACGCTGGTCGCCACCGACAGGCCGAGCAGTGAGGACGGCACGACGCTGGTGACTCCATTCAGCACCGCACCGGTCCAGGCATGCCCGCCCATGGTCGCCGCGACCGCAACCGAAAGCACGCTCAACAGCGCCAGCGTCGCCGTCAGCGAACCGAGCGCGATCAGCAGCAGCACGACAATGATCGCGACCTCCATAGGCACGTAGACGCCGAGATCGTTGCGGATCGCGGTCATCGACGCGGCCTCCTGCGCCGGTTCGCCGGTGAACAGCACCTCGTAGGCCCCCGCTCGCCGCGCCGCGTCATCGGCGGCGGCCTGAAGCCTGTTCATCATCGCCCAGGAGGTCGCGCTGGTGGCGGTGACCGTGATGCCGAAGACGGCGACCGGCGGCCTCCCGCGCACCTCTCGTATGATGACGCCCGGATCGCCGCCGGGCAGCGCCTCGCCCGCCGCCGCCACATCCTCCAGTTCGGCGAGGTCCGCCATGATCGCCGCGGCCGCCGCGCGCAGTGGTTCCACCGTCACGTCCGCGTTCGCGCCCGCACCACGCACCAGGGCAATGACATCACGCCGATTGCCATAGCGTTCGCCGATGGCCTCGAAGGCAATGCGCTCGGGCGCATCCCGGGAAAAGTAGACGCGCGAGTCCGGGTCGAAGCGGAAGGAGATGGCGCCAAGCGCCCCAACCAGCGTCAGGACGATACAAATGGTGATGACCAGCCAGCGATAACGCACCGACGTCTGCGCCAGCGCAGCGCAGATACCCGCGATGGAGCTGTTCGCCAGCCCGCCGATGTCAGCCCCAGCCGTCATGCGCGACTTCTATCACGGGCCGCCATCGATCCAACCAGACAATCGGTGGCCGGTAATACGGCTTGACTATTTTATTATTTTTTATTTTAGTTAATTAACATTCATCGAAATTGGAAGCCGATGCCCACCCTGCCCGACACATTCGCCGCCCTTGGCGACGCCACACGCTTCGCCATCGTCGAGCGGTTGCTGACCGAAGGCGAATTGAGCGCCGGCAACCTGAACGACGGCGTCGGCATCTCCGCACCGGCCGTGTCGCGCCATCTGAAGGTGTTGCGCGAGGCTGGCATCGTGGTGCGCCGCATCGACAAGCAACGGCGGCTTTATTCAGTGCGCCCGCAGGCGGTGCTGGCGATCAACCGCTGGATCGGCAGCCACCGCGCCTTCTGGGAGGCAAGCCTCGACCGGCTCGCGGCGGCGCTGGACAGGGACCTGGAGCCCGATGGACATGCATGAACTGACCCTGGAGCGCATCCTGAACGCACCGCCCGAGACGATCTTCGCCTACGTGACCGAAGCGAAGCACCTGCTGAACTGGTGGGGGCCGGAAGGCATGCATGTGGCCGACAACGCGCTCGACATGTCGCGCCCCGGCGCCTACTTCGCGGTGATCGCCAATGCCGAGGGCAAACGCTTCAAGGTTTCCGGGGTGGTGACCGAGATCGACCCGCCGCGCAGCGTCAGCTTCACCTGGGCCTGGCACGACGAGACCGACACCCGCGGCCACGAGAGTTCGGTGAGGATCGCCATCGCCGATGCCGGCGGCGGGCGATCCAGGCTGACACTCACCCAGTCCGGCCTGCCGGACGAGGAAGCCGCCGAGAACCACAAGAGCGGCTGGAACTCGACCCTCAACAAGCTCGAAGGCCAATTCGCCTGAAACGCCCCTCCCCGATCACCCGAAGGAGCCTGCACCATGCCCAAGTTCATCTTCGCCTATCACGGCGGCAAGATGCCCGAGACGCAGGAGGAGATCGACGCGGAGATGGCCGCATGGCGCGGCTGGTTTGAGGACATGGGCGCCGCGGTGGCCGACGGGGGCGCGCCGGTCGGCATGTCGAAGACCGTCAGCGCATCGGGCATCGCCCATGACGGCGGGTCCAACCCGCTGTCGGGCTATTCGATTGTCAACGCGGACGATATCGCCGGCGCGACCGGCCTCGCCAGGGGCTGCCCGATCCTCAAGCGCGGCGGCAGTGTCGAGGTGGCCGAGATCATCGACATGGATATGTGACGGCCCTTAGACGAGCATTCCGCTCAGCTCAGCGTTACGCCAGCAGGAACTTGATGCAGAACACTCCGGCCAGGACCCATACCGGGACGGTGAGGTCGGCAGCCTTGCCCGCGGCTAGCTTCACCAGGACGTAGGTGATGAAACCCAGGCCGATGCCTGTGGCGATCGAGTAGGTCAGCGGCATCGTGATCGCCGTGACGACAGCCGGTGCGGTCTCGGTGATGTCGTCCCATGCCACTTCGGCGAGACCACGCGCCATGACAACTGCGACGTAGAGCAGCGCGGCGGCTGTCGCATAGGCCGGGATCGATCCGGCAAGCGGCGCGAAGAACAGCGCCAGCACGAAGCAACCCGCCGTCACCAGCGAGGCCAGTCCCGTTCGGCCGCCGGCGGTGACGCCCGACGCGCTCTCCACGTAACTGGTGGTGTTCGACGTGCCTGCCAGCGCGCCGGCGACGGTTGCGGTTGAGTCCGCCAGCAGCGCCTGGCGCATGCGCGGCAGCCTGCCGTCCTGATCGAGCAGGCCGGCACGGTGCGCCACCCCGACCAGCGTTCCGGCGGTATCAAACAGGTCGACGAACAGCAGCGACAGGACGACGATCCAGAAACTGGCGGTCGCGACCTTGGCGAAATCGAGCGCCAGCAGCGTCGGCGTCGGATCGGGCGGCAGCGATACCACGCCGGAAATCGACGCAACCCCGAAGGGAATGCCAACGATAGTGACCGCGATGATGCCGAGGATGGTGGCGCCGGGCACTTTAAGGTGGTTAAGGCCCGCGATCAGTGCGAACCCGACCAGTGCGAGGATCGGCCCGGCGGCCGCGAGATCGCCCGCCGTGACCAGCGTGGCCGGATGATCGACGACGATCTTGGCGTTCTCCAGCGCGATGATGCCGAGGAACAGGCCGATACCGGCCGAGACGGCCAGCTTCAGCACCGGTGGGATCGCGTTGATGATCCATTCGCGCACCGGCAGCACCGAGATGACGACGAACAAAACGCCGGACACGAACACCGCCGCCAGCGCTTCCTGCCATGTGAAGCCGAGCGTTCCGACGATGGTGAAGGCAAAGAAGGCGTTCAGCCCCATGCCCGGCGCCAGAGCGATCGGATAGTTGGCGAGCAGCGCCATGATGGCCGTGCCGATCATCGCCGCGACGCATGTGGCGACGAAGACGGCATCCTGTGGCATGCCGGCGGCGGCGAGGATCGAGGGATTGACGAAGACGATGTAAGCCATCGTCAGGAAGGTTGTCACCCCGGCGAGCACCTCGTTGCGCATGGTGCTGCCCGCCGCCGTCACCCCGAAGTAGCGCTCCAACACGCCCGATCCTTGTGTGTTGTCCATCACCGTCCCCCAACGCCCCGCATCCGCGTCATGGCGGCCCGCCCATCGGACCCAGGATCAGGAGCCTAGCCGCAATTCTGATGTGTCATTACAGCAACGTTTCGGTTTTCCACTGCCTGGCGGCGCGACGGCGGCCTTGTACTGACGCAAGGTGACGTGTAGGTCAGAATGGGACGGGGGAGCGTTATGTTTGTCGCGAGAGTCGATCCGCTGGGTCGTAAAACGCAATTTTTTTCAGACAGTTGGCTACTGGGGTCAATGGCGGGCCTGCGCCGTGCGGCGGCGGCGTGCGCCAGCGTCTCAGCACTGCTGGCAGCCGCTCCGGCGCTGGCGGGCGGCTTCTACGCGCCCTACCAGTCCTCGACGGCCAACATGACCGCGATCGCCGGCGCCACCGCCGGTACGGGTGACGTATCGGGGCTGTTCTTCAACCCGGCCGCCAATGCCAGCATCAGCGGCCATCAGGTCTATGTCGACGCCAAGGCGTTTTTCCCCCAGCTTGAAATCAATGTGGCCTCGGCCAACGCACCATTTGTGCCCGGCCCCACCTTCGGCGGCGCCGACATCACCGGCGACGGCAATTCCGGCTCGCTGGCCGACGAGGCCTTTGCGCCGAATGTCTTTGCGTCTCTACCGATCAACGACCGGGTGAAGCTCGGCTTCGCGTTCTCCGGCCCGTTCGCCGCCAGACTGGATGCAAACCCGACCTGGGCCGGCCGCTACCACCTGACAAAGACCGACATCGAGACCATCAACGTCACCACCTCGCTGGCCTGGCAGGCGACCCCGACGCTGGCCATTGGCGTCGGCGTCCAGGTGCAGTACTTCGACGGCGTCTTCGAAAAGGCGGAGATTGGCCCGAACCCCTTTGCTCCCGGCACGTTCATCGACGCCGGCATCGGGTTCCTGGAAGGCGACGATATCGAGGTCGGCTTCACCGCCGGGCTGGTCTGGCAGCCGACCGAGACGACCCGCATCGGGCTCGCCTACCGCTCCGAGATGGAACACGACTTTTCGGGAACCGCCGGTCTGCGGATCAATCCGCTATCGCATGTGTCGGCGCACTACGACCTGACGATGCCACAGATCGTCTCGCTCGGCCTGCACCATGCCATCAACGACCGGTGGACGCTGCTCGGCGAGGTGCAGTGGCAGGACTTCTCCGAATTCACCGGCTTCGATATCGCGCTCGGCGGCCCGCCCTTCCGCGATATCCGCCCGCAGAACTGGGACGATAGCTGGATCTTCGCGCTCGGATTTGCCTACCGGCACGACGAGCGCACCATCCTGCGCGCCGGCGCGCACTACGACACGGCCGTGTCCGATGGCGGTGCCAACACGCTGTCGCCCGATGCCGACCGGGTAATGATCGGCTTCGGCATCGAGCGCCGGGTCAACGACCGCTTCCGCTGGAGCGCGCACTACGCGCATGTGTTCTTCGACGATGCGCCGATCAACGTCACCTCGCCGGCCCAGGGGTCGCTGGTCGCCAGCATGGAGACCGATGTCGACATCTTCGGCATATCCGGCACCCTGACCTGGTGAGCAACGAAAAAGGCCCCGGCAATACGCCAGGGCCTTCGTCATGATTGCAGCGCTTGGAGCACGGAGCGTTCAGCGCAGATAGGGCTCGATCGGCGCCATGCCGTCCTCGGCGCTGTTGTCGAGGCGCCAGTTCACCCAGCGCTGGAACTCCGAACCCTTCATCAGCCGGGCCTTCTTGACGGTCGCCGCCAACGCCGCCTTGGCCCAGAAGGCCGGACCGCGCGAACACGGTGAGGACGGCGGACGCGGCGTCATCCCGAACCAGCGGCGCAGCACGCCGTTGCCGTAGCGCACGGCGTACATGTTGCGGATTTCATCGGTCCAGTGCTCGGTGGTCACCGACACGTTCAGGCAGTCCAGGTTCTCCACCCGATGCGGCGCGTTGAGCGGCCAGTGCATCATCTCGCCGGGTTTCAGCACACGCATCTCCGCGTAGTCGTCGAACCAGCGGTGGTAGTCAATCTCCTCCTCGGTGAGGCCGAGAACGACACGCTCGAGCTGGTCTTCCGGCAGGAACGGCGCAAGCGGCGGATAGACGTAGACGCGCTTGGCGCCACGCACCTGCCACAGCGACTGCCCCGGCACGTCGGCGTGGTAGTAGACCTGCGCGCCGGGCGAGGAGATCAGGATGCTCATGTTGTGCTTGAACGTCTCGATGTCGGGCACCAGTTCGCCCAGCTCATCGAACATCAGCTTGAGCAATTCGCGAAACCGTGGATCGAACTCGTGCAGCCGGCGCAGGTTGAGCCACAGCCGGCCGGTCTTGATCGCCTCGATCACTTCGCGCCCCGAGGCCTCGCCGAACTCGCCCTCGGTCCAGGTCTCCATGTGCTTGGAGCCCTGCGCACCCATGTGCAGCAGGTCGTAGTTCTCGCGCGGGCACTTCTCGATCAGCTCGGCCAGTGCATAGTCGGAGAACAGCCCCGTGCTCCCCAGCGCATGGCGGATGCACAGCGGGTGCTTGCCCCAAAGTGCGGCATGCTGTGGCTTGAAACCGGTCAGGACAGACTGCCCGGCATCCACGCCACCAGTCTGCATCCACTCGACATCACGTTTCATTTCGCCCTCCAGATCAGGCAAATCTCTGCGGGCGAGCACAATTGCGGCAGGGAGTTTACGAGATATTAAATCAATCGCAGACTTAGCGGTGTTCGCCCGTCAGGGTTAATGCGGAACGGACGCATTTGATCGAAAATAGTGACGTTGTTTCAATACATTAGGCCAGCGCCCACAGGCCGCCCCGCGCCGCGGGACAAGCTCAGGCGGGCAGCGCGGCCGCTGGCAGCTCGCGCGGGTCGTAGCGGCCCGGTCGGCTGCGCAACATGAAGCGGTAGAGCGTCGGCAGGAACACGGCGACGACGATGAGCTTGACCGCGACGATGCCGAACGAGCCATTGGCCAGCAGATAGACCGTGGCGGCGATCAGTGCGATCAGGATGCCGATGGTCATCGCCATATTGACCGCGTAGCCGAGCATGCTGCTGCCCTTGCGAAACGTCGCCGTGCTGCCGGCCTCCGCCAGGCGCTGGTGCAGCGCGCGCAGGAAACCCGCGTAGCCCGCGTTGTCGCTGGTGAAGCTGCCGAAGGACTGGAACGAGGTGTTGGTGAGCTGCACCGCCCCGCTCGTGCGCGAGACGATGGTCGCCATGTAGCGGTCGGTCTGCGCCCGCGAGGGCCGGTAGGCAAGCCTGACCTCCGAGATATCCGCGTAGGCCATGCGCTGCTCGACCCAGTTGCCCTCCTCGCGCCACACCAGCGCGTCATCCTTCAGCTCGTAGGTGCGCTCTTTGGCGAAGGCGTGATGACGGTGGGTGTAGGTGGGGTTGGGTGCGGCGGCGGGCATAATCCGAAAGCGTTCATTTTCGCGTCAAATGCCAACAAATATTAGGCTGGAAAACTCAAAAAATTGAGAGAACATTTCATGAACTTTCTGTTTACTAAAGGGATTCAAACTGTCAATCTGTCGCAATGATTCCCAGCAGAGAGGCAACATGGACGTAGTTGGTGAATTCAGGGATGCGGTCTCCCGATCCGGAATGCAAGCGGACGAAGTTGCCGATCTTCTAGGCGTGAGTCTCCGCACCGTTCAGCGCTACCTCAGTGGCAAAACGTCACCCCGGCCACGTGATATCCGGGCAGTGAGAGGCATGATTGCGGTGCGACCGGCCGTGTCGAAGTCGGGCGGTTTCACCTTTACGGATTTGTTCGCAGGAATCGGCGGCCTGCGTCTGGGATTCGAGGCAATTGGCGGCAGATGCGTTTTCACAAGTGAATGGGACAAGTACGCCCAGAGAACCTATCGGGCGAACTTTCCACACGATGAACACGAGGTATCAGGGGACATCACGAAGATAGACGCCGCGGCAATTCCCTCTCACGATGTGCTTTTGGCCGGATTTCCCTGCCAGCCGTTCTCGATTGCCGGCGTCTCGAAGAAGAATGCGCTCGGCCGCGCCCATGGCTTTGAATGCGACACGCAAGGCACGCTGTTCTTCGATGTCCAGCGCATCATTGCGCACCACCGACCCGCAGCGTTCGTGCTGGAGAACGTGAAGAACCTGATCAGCCATGACAAGGGCCGCACATTCGACACAATCAGACGGGTCCTGACGGATGAACTCAAGTACGACATCCATTTCAGGATAATCAACGCAAGATCGTGGGTGCCACAGCACAGGGAACGCATCTTCATTGTCGGTTTCCGCCACGAGGACGCAGTCGGCTTTTCCTTCGATGACATGTCCTGTCCGGACATGTCGGATGGACCGAAACTCGGGAGCATTCTGCACCCTGAAGACAGCACCGAGCGACTGGACAACCATTATACGATCGGGAACATCGGCCGCGTATCGGACAAATACACACTGACCGACCATCTGTGGGGTTATCTGCAACGCTACGCCGAGAAGCACCAGGCTAGGGGAAACGGTTTCGGCTTCGGGCTTTTCGGCCCGGAGGATGTCGCCCGGACCCTGTCTGCCCGATACTACAAGGACGGGTCGGAAATCCTCATCCGGCAGCAAGGTCGAAATCCCCGTCGCCTCACCCCACGGGAATGCGCAAGGCTCATGGGTTTCGAGGCTCCGCTGGAACAGGAATTCGTTATCCCCGTCTCCGATACGCAGGCATACCGTCAGTTCGGCAACTCGGTGTGTGTTCCGGCCGTCAAGGCAGCGGCCCGGCACATGAAACCTGCGCTCGACAAGGTGCTATCCGGAGCCCAGGAGGCTGCCGCCTGACATGGCGGACATTGTCGACAAGGCCACCAGAAGCCGGATGATGTCCGGCATCAAGGGAAAGAACACCAAACCGGAACTGATCGTCCGGCGGGCCTTGCACCGGGCCGGTTACCGGTTCCGTCTTCACCGCAAGGACCTGCCGGGGAAACCGGATATTGTCCTGCCGAGGTACAGGATCGCGATATTCGTCCACGGTTGTTTCTGGCACAGGCACGACTGCAAATACTTCAAATGGCCAAAGACCCGACCTGAGTTCTGGCGTGAAAAGATCAATCGCAACGTGGAGCGCGATCGGGAGAAGATCACTCTCCTAGAGAAGATGAGATGGAAGGTCAGGATCGTTTGGGAGTGCGAGACAAGGAACAGTACATTTTCCACTGACGAGATTTTCAGAGAACCATGAAGTTCGGACATCTGGCCAATCTGTTCGAGGGCATCTCGGTCAAGACACTCTCAATGGTGGACGCCACACCCAGTGGTTCCAATCAGCACGAGATTGGTACAACGCGCTCGATGCGCACCGGGTTCCTCGGCGAGGAACGACATGTCTTCAACGTAGCTTATCTGTTCCTGGCGGAGAACGAGGAGGCAATCTCGGCGGAAGGAACCGCAACCCACTACGACACGCGTGAGAATGCTCCCCATCGGAGCCCGGAGTGGCGGCTCTATTATCAGGGCAATGTTGTCACAGAGCTGATGTCAGCGGGAGATACGTTGTTTCTCGCCAAGCGAAGTCATCAGAACCTCCTTCTTTTCATTGTAGCGCCGCGCGGCAGCACAATCGAAACGCAGTTGCTCTGGCTGTTTGGCCTGCAACGTGCAACCGACAGGTTTTCGGCTGCTGATGCCGCATCGCTCACGACCGAAATCGGATTTGCCGGTCAGTTCATTCTGGATGAGCTCGGCATCGAACCGGAGCTCGATGAGGCTGATCAGCTTGACAACATCATCAGCCAGTTTGAGGGGCACTTCCCCTCGACAAGGGTATTTTCGTCCATCGCACGAGAGACATGCCCTGCCACAGACCCTGTTTCGGACCCGGACCACGCCCTGACCACCTGGCTGGCACACGAGGAAGCGATGTTCCGCCGTCTTGAGCTGGCATTCGTGAGGAAACGACTGCAAAGCGGATTTCGTGAAGGTGATGAGGTCGACGTGGACGGTTTTCTGAGCTTCTCCCTGTCCGTCCAGAACCGTCGCAAATCCCGAATGGGTCAGTCATTCGAGCACCACTTGGCAGCCACGCTGGACCAGCACTCGATCAGATACGAGCGGGGAGCAACTACAGAGCAAAACCAGAAGCCGGATTTTCTCCTGCCCGACTACGAAACCTACGCCGCAAGCCGGACGGGAGACATGAGACTGATGATGTTGGCCGCCAAATCCACTTGCAAGGATCGCTGGCGGCAGATTCTCGCCGAGGCGGACAAGATTCCCAAGAAGCATCTTGCAACGCTCGAACCGGCGATATCTGCCTCACAGACCGACCAGATGAGCGCCTATGGCGTTGAACTCGTGGTTCCTTCATCGATTCAGGCCAGCTACTCAGATGCACAACGCGAGACAATCTGGTCGTTGGCAGACTTCATCAGGGAGGCACGCACTCGGCAAACTCAGGAATAGCCTTTGCCCATGAACTGGCATGACAAGCGTGCGTCATGCAGGGCTTCCCACCCCCCGCGATTCCCCCCATATTCGCGGCCATGGCGAAATCCCCCAGGAAACAGGATGCCGAGGGCTTCGGCGAGGCGCCGCAGGCGGCGTTCGAGACGGCCGAGGCAATGAAGGTCAAGTCCGATATCGGCCGTCGAATTCTGAAACCGGGAAAAGCAGCCCGCCCGGCGCGTGCACCGCGCATCGACGGTTCCGAGGGCACCGACCTGATGGAGCCGGACGCCTCTGCCCAATCCACAGCGCCGGGCAAGTTCTCTCCCCCCTCGATCCCCGCGCAGCAGGAGCTGGAGGCGCTGATCGCCCGCGGACGCCCGTTCTACGTCGAGGAAGACGCACCCGACTGGGTACCGCACCGTCCCGACCGCCCGGCGAAATCCGAAGGCGGCATCGCCTACAACCTGACCAGTGAATACGACCCCAGGGGCGACCAGCCCGCGGCCATCGACGAACTGGTCGCGGGGCTGGGCACCGCCCGCTGCGTGACAGGGCAAGCACGTGAAACGGGCGCAGGCCCACAACCCGAAAGGACGCAGGTCCTTTTGGGCGTCACCGGCTCGGGCAAGACCTTCACCATGGCCCAGGTGATCGCCAGGACCGGCCGCCCGGCGCTGATCCTGGCGCCCAACAAGACGCTGGCCGCCCAGCTCTATGGCGAGTTCAAGAGCTTCTTCCCCGACAACGCGGTGGAGTATTTCGTCTCCTATTATGACTACTACCAGCCGGAAGCCTACGTGCCGCGCACCGACACCTATATCGAGAAGGAGTCGAGTGTGAACGAGCAGATCGACCGTATGCGCCATTCGGCGACGCGGGCGCTGCTGGAGCGCGACGACGTGGTCATCGTCGCCAGCGTCTCGTGCATCTACGGCATCGGCTCGGTGGAGACCTACACGGCGATGACGCTGCCGATCTCGCGCGGCGAGCGCATCGACCAGCGCCAGCTCATCGCCGATCTCGTCGCGCTGCAATACAAGCGCAACGACGGCGGCTTTGCGCGCGGCGCCTTCCGCGTGCGCGGCGACACCATCGAGGTGTTCCCGGCCCACCTTGAGGACCGCGCCTGGCGCATCTCGCTGTTCGGCGACGAGATCGAGGGCATCGACGAGTTCGACCCGCTGACCGGCAAGAAGACCGACACCTATGAGCAGGTGAAGGTCTACGCCAACTCCCACTACGTGACGCCGAAGCCGACGCTGAACCAGGCCATCAAGGCGATCAAGGCGGAACTGAAGGAGCGCCTCGCCGGGCTCAACGACGCCGGCCGCCTGCTGGAAGCGCAGCGGCTGGAGCAGCGCACCCTGTTCGACCTGGAGATGCTTCAGGCGACGGGCTCCTGCGCCGGCATCGAGAACTATTCGCGCTACCTCACCGGGCGGCGCCCCGGCGAACCGCCCCCGACGCTGTTCGAGTACCTGCCCGACAACGCCATCGTCTTCGTCGACGAGAGCCACGTCACCGTGCCCCAGGTCGGCGGCATGTATCGCGGCGACTTCCGCCGCAAGGCGACGCTGGCGGAATACGGCTTCCGCCTGCCCTCGTGCATGGACAACCGCCCGCTGCGCTTCGAGGAATGGGACGCCATGCGCCCGCAGACCGTCTGCGTCTCGGCGACGCCAAGCGGCTGGGAACTGGAACAGACCGGCGGCGTGTTCACCGAACAGGTGATCCGCCCCACCGGCCTGACCGACCCCCCGGTGGAGATCAGGCCCGCCGGCACGCAGGTCGACGACCTGCTCGACGAGGTCAAGCGCGTCGCCAGCGACGGCTACCGGTCGCTGGTGACCGTGCTCACCAAGCGCATGGCCGAGGACCTGACCGAGTACCTGCACGAGCAGGGCGTGCGCGTCAGGTACATGCACTCCGACATCGACACGCTCGAGCGCATCGAGATCATCCGCGACCTGCGCCTCGGCGCCTTCGACGTGCTGGTGGGCATCAACCTGCTGCGCGAGGGGCTCGACATCCCCGAATGCGCGCTGGTGGCGATCCTCGATGCGGACAAGGAAGGTTTCCTGAGGTCTGAGACGAGTCTCATCCAGACCATCGGGCGGGCCGCGCGCAACGTGGACGGCAAGGTGCTGCTCTATGCCGACACGGTGACCGGGTCGATGCAGCGCGCGATCGAGGAGACCGACCGCCGCCGCGACAAGCAGGTCGCCTACAACGAAGCCAACGGCATCACGCCTGAGACCATCAAGCGCGGCATCGCCGACATTCTCGACAGCGTCTACGAGCGCGACCGGGTGACCGTTGACGGTGGCATTGCCACAAGCGGCAGGGATAAGGACGGCACCCTCGTTGGCCATAACCTGCGCCAGGTGATCGAAGACATGACCAAGCGGATGCGCGACGCGGCCGCCGACCTGGAGTTCGAGGAAGCCGCCCGCCTGCGCGACGAGATCAAGCGGCTGGAAGAACAGGAACTGTTGACCGCCGACGACCCGCTGGCGAAGCTGCAGGGGAGTGAGCGGGATGCCAGCCGAGAGAGTAGACGGCGGGGTGCGACGTCAAAGAGCCGGGTGCGGAAGAACACACTGGACGAGATGACGGTGGGTCGGACAGAGAGGAAGTGAGAGCGTTGTCGGCAAAACCAGCATTACCCTAGTCAACCAGTTTGTCGATTTCTTCAAATTGCTGCGCTAGCTCAAAAGATAATGATGGCGCTTCACTGATCCCGAAACAGTTGTACAGATCGGTTAAAAATAGCTGGATCACATCATTGATGATATCGCGCTCACCCAATTGATATTCGGGGAACACAAACAACCTACCATTTGTATCTGGATGGCTAGCAAAGGAATGTCCGAATCTTTGATTTAGAACAAAAAATCTCCATTGCGCTGACCCAAGCTGAAGAAGGACTGACACACCAAAAGGCAAATCCGGCTGTCCCGCCGCACATCTCACCCGATCTGCCCACAATAGGGTCTGGACAAAGCGCGGAAGCAGCCATTCCGCATAAACACTGTGAAATTCAGAATTCTGGCTCGGCCTTGCTGAGCCATGCATTCGTTCAATAATGCTCCCCCGGTCATCGATCTTTCGAAACACATCCAGACCGCCAGAAATTTCCTGATACAAACCGCGCAAATTCGGCCGCCAATTTGGGGAACCATCAGATACACTTAAATTGCAATTCTGACCATTAATAGAACAGCTTGATCGCGAAATAACTGGTCGATAATGGATGTTCGTCACTACATCCGATATAGAAAAATCCGCAAGTGGAACCGATGTACACTGGAACGAGACGGCTGCCTGATCGCCCGCCTCCTGACGAAGCTCAGCCTCGTATTTCTTGTGCGACTCATCAAAATCCTCCCTTGCCAAGCGAAATCGCGCAGCAATTTCATCAATATTGCGCTGAAGAGACAGCGTCATGTCCTGAATTTCGATCATTGATATGGGAGCAGATGACTTCCCAACGCGGCGATAGGCCTCCTTGGTATTTGAGTCACGGTGTGGTGCCTTCAGTGATTTGGGTACGTGAAACACAAGAATGCCGGAATGCCCATCTTCCTCAGTCACAATAGCGCGGCATGTCATCCCTTGAATCATAGGTTCGATTCGATCTCGCATCGAATCTGCAAACTGGTCGACGATTGCTTCGCATTGCAGAACCGGAGTAATGGTCTCTGCCGCACCGCCATGCGATTCCTTAATGCCATATATTAAGTAACCACCGAACGCATTCGCCATCGCAATCAGTTCCTTGGCAACGTCCCTGTAGTGACGTTCCTTGGGTTTACTTCCTTCCAGAGAATCTTGCTTGAATTCGAGGTTTGGCGACTCTCTTACTTTCTTGTTGATCAACGTCTCGACATCAGTCGCGGTCCATTTTTGGATCGGTTTTGAAAACATTCACACCTCTCAAAGGGGAATTGGACGTCGACGTCAAATCGCTAACAGTTCGACTATACATCTTTCTACTGGACCCCGGCTCGCGCTCGGCTTCGCCTCGCTTGGCCGGGGTGACGATTTGAGAGAGATGCACGACGGTGCAACAAATATAAGTCGTCACCCCAGGCTTGACCCGGGGTCCATACGGCACATCCACTCACACAATGGCCGGCTGGGTGTACATCCTCACCAACAAGCGCAACGGCACGCTCTACACCGGTGTGACGAACGATCTCGCGCGGCGGGTGTCTGAGCATAAGGCCGGCGCGGTGGAGGGTTTCGCCAAGCGGCACCGTCTGAACCAACTTGTCTGGTTCGAGGGACACGAAACGGTTCCGCTTGCCACCGCCCGCGAGAAGCAGGTGAAGCGCTGGCGACGGGCGTGGAAGATCACGGCAATACAGAAGCTCAATCCCGAGTGGCGAGACCTGTACGACGATCTGAATCGCTGAGGGCCTGGCACTCTCAGTATGGACCCCGGATCAGGCACACCGTGCCAAGGCACATTGTGCCGTCCGGGGTGACGACTTCTATCTGACGAAATGCCGTGCCACACACTTGGGGCGTTTCGGGCAATTTGAACTGCTGAACCTGTCGCGAGGACAGCATGGACCCCGGCTCGCGCTCGGCCTCACCTCGCTTGGCCGGGGTGACGACCTGAGAGAGTTGCAAGGCCTTGCAACACACTCTGCGTCACCCCGGACTTGATCCGGGGTCCATAGTGCACTTCAACATATCGGAGCGTGTGCGATCGGCTACCACCAAGAGGCGTGGGTGAAACCCGTCTCGACGATTGGTCCGGTGGACCAAACGCAGGGCCGAACGCCCGAGGCCCTAGCCGAGGGCCGGCAGACGTAGGACACGACAGGGAAACCAGACCACTTGCAACACCACGACACCATCATCATCGGGGGTGGGCCGGCGGGGAGTTCCTGCGCCGGCGTGCTGACCCGCGCCGGGCACGATGTGCTGGTGCTCGACAAGGCCGCGTTTCCGCGCCTGAAGCTCTGCGCCGGGTGGATCACCGAGAAGGTGATGGCCGATCTCGGTTTCACGCCGCAGAGCTACCCGCACGGCATCCTCAAGATGGACATCCGCGCCCATCTGCGCGGCCTGCCCTTCGCCCTGCCGGGCATGCCCACCGTCGGCGACAATTATTCCATCCGCCGCACCGAGTTCGACGCCTGGCTGCTCGAGCGCTCCGGCGCACCGGTCGTGCAGCATCAGGTCAGGACCATCACCCGTCAGCCTCATCGAGGCTCGGGCGACGGTGACGGTGTCCGCGACGATGTCAGTCGCGATGCGACCTATGTGATCGACGACACGTATACCTGCCGCCATCTGGTCGGCGCCGGCGGCACCATGTGCCCGGTGCGCCGCGCGCTTTTTCCCGACGCGCGCATGAAATCGCGCCAGATCGCCACGCTGGAAAAGGAGTTCGCCTACCCGCAGCGCAGCGACACCTGCCACCTCTACTTCCTCTATCGCGGCCTGCAGGGCTACGCCTGGTTCGTGCCCAAGGCGGATGGCATGGTGAACATCGGCATCGGCGGCAAGTCGAAATACTTCCGCAAGTCCGGCACCAAGATTCACGACCATTTCCGCGCCTTTATCGACGATCTCGTGCGCGACCGGCTGCTCGACCGGCAGACGGCGGACGGGCTGAAGGAGGGCGGCCACCCCTACTTCCTCTACACCCACGACGGCGAGGTGAAGCGCGACACCTGCTACCTGATTGGCGACAGCGCGGGGCTGGCCAGCGTCGATCTCGGCGAGGGCCTTGGACCCGGCATCGAAAGCGGCATCATGGCGGCGCGGGAAATCCTCGGCCAGGGCGCCTACGACAAGACGGCGGTGACGAAATACAGCCTCGGCGGGCTCGCCGGTTGGCTGGCGCAGAAGACCGCCGGACGCAGGCATACGCTGGGGAGAGCATAAGAGGCGAGGAGGTCCGAAGGACCGACCGGGAAGCAAACAAGAGGCGGGGAGTGCCCGCAGGGCGCGACCGGGAAGCAAAGAAGCATGACTCTTTTTCGCTCACGCCAGTTCGCTACGCTCACGGCTCCGCGAGGGCGCCCTGACCGGGCGACGCGCAGTCGCGCTTGCCGGCTTCGCCGGGTGGAGAACCACGAAACCCAGGCGTCCGGTCGGACGCCTGGGTGCCAATCGCGTAGTCGGTGCAGGATGATGCCGTGAGGCCCGAAAAGTGGGAACCGGTTTTCGGTCAAGCCGAACGGCCGGCAAGAAAGCAAGCGAGACTTGCCGTGAGCGGAATAAAACCGAGCGGCCAGCAAAAACCCATCCCCGTTGCATGGGCTTCAAAATCCGCTAACGTCCGCGCGGGTGTATCGAGGCGACGACGTTCGGCGGATTCAGTGACCAGTACCGGGTATAGACGCGCGCGGGATTACATTGCGGCCATACCGGCCGTGCTGGCGGCAGGCTTGCTGCTTGCCGCGTGCGAGAACCCCGGCGGCGTCACCCTGATGGGCAACATCGACCGGCCGGAGGGCGCACCGGTCGCCGGCGTTTCCTCCGATGACGGCAAGCTGAACCCGGACGGCTCGCCCAACCTCTCCAAGATCATGTCGATCAACTTCGCCGACGCGCGCTGGGACGCAGGCCGCGTTCCCGCCGGCGAGCAGTGCTCCGCGCTCGGCGGCAAGGGCAGAACGCCGATGCTCTCGGTCAACGGCGTTCCCGAGGGCACCGCCGAGTTGCACGTGCATTTCCAGTCGGTGAACGGGCGTCTGAAGAACCGCGGCGACATGGGCGTCATCGCCTACAAGGGCAACGGCGCGCCGAACATCCTGCTGACCTCGGTTGCCGGCGAGACCGCTTCCCTCAGCGGCGCGCGCGTGCTGCGGGCCAATGCGGCCGGCGACGCGCCCGGCTATCTGCCGCCGTGCGAACGCGGCAAGTCCTACGCCGTCACCGTGCAGGCGGTGAACGCCTCCGGCCGGGCACTCGCCACCCAGACCAAGGCAATGGGCCGGCTCTGATACCGGTGGCGGCGCAGCATGGCTGCAACGCAGCACCGCTGCCCCGTAGCACCGCTACTTTCCTGGCAACTGCCCTGACGGGGCCCTGACAGGGCCGTTCAGGCTGCGTTCAGCCGCCCTGCGCTAACCCTGTTGGCACAAACGGGAACGCGCGGCATCGCACCGCCCGCCGTTCCACCTTATTTTGGTGCAGCACAGTTTCAGGGGCGACACGGCCGCAGGCCGCCAGACCCCGCCACATCCGGAGGTCCCCCCCATGACCGGACAGATACAAAAGACCGGACAGATCGAAACCACCGCGACCCGGACCGCCACCGCGGCACGCCTGCGCAACGGCCTGAAGCGCATCGGCGTCGCCGCCCTGTCGCTGGCCATCGCCCTGCCGCTGCTGCCGGCGACCGCGCAGGCCGCCTCCGGCGACCGTGACAACGGCTCGGGCTATGCCCATGGCGGGCGTTACGTCGAACATCGCCCGGTCCAACGCGAGGTTCGCCGCGAAGTGCGCCGGGAGGCACGTCGTGAAGCGCGCCGCGAGGTTCGTCGCGAGGTTCGTCGCGAACACCGCTACGCGCATCACGACTATCGCGAGTATCGCCGTGAGGCACGTCGTGCGGCACGCCGCGAAGCGCGCCGGGAGTATCGCCGCGAAATGCGCCGGGCGGAGCGGCGTCACTATCGCCACCACCACCGCCATCGCGACAATGACGGCGAAGTGGTTGCCGGCGCGATCATCGGCTTCACCCTCGGCGCCATCATCGCCGATGCCTATAACCGCCAGCAGGACCGCTATGTGCCGCGCTCGCGTGTCTATAACGCACAGCCGTCGGGTGGCTACTACAGAACGCCCGCGCACACGAGCTACAGGCCGGAGCCCTTCACCGACGAATGGTATGCCTACTGCGATTCCAAATACCGTTCGTTCGATCCGGCGACCGGCACCTTCCAGCCCTACAACGGGCCGCGCAAGCTCTGCCGTTGAGTACGCAGGCATCCCGCAAACACCAAAGCCCGGGCACCCCGCCCGGGCTTTTTTGATCGCAACGCCACGTGTGGCCGCACCACCGTGTGGCCACGCCAAGGCTTGGCCACGCCAAGGTTTGGCCGCTGCGCGCCGGCCATGTTATCCTTGGCCTTCAATGCAACGCGTAGATCATCCTGTATTTGGGTTGCCGCAACCCAAACACAGAAAAGATGATCGGTTCTAGGGTGTTAGAGCAACTTGTCTGCGCCGATCTCGGCGCAGGTTGCTCTAGGCTGTATCGACAGTCAGGATTTGGAGCGTGGTATGCGCCAAAATCGTTCAGTTCCAGGCGCAAAGCCGACGCAAGGGTCGTCCCTTGCTAGCGCTTTGCAACGCCGAAATGGGCGGTTTTGGCGCATACCACGCTCCAAATCCTGACTGTCGATACAGCCTAGGCGGTGGAGACCATGATCGTCGATCGCGTGCGCATGGCAGTCCTGGCAGTATTCATCGCGGTGGGCCTTTCGGCGCCCGCGCTTGCTGACGTCGCCGGCAGTCCCGAACCGGCCGGTGATGGCGTACAGAGCCGCACGCTTGCCAACGGCGCGCCGCACCGGCGCAAGGACATCCCCTGCACCTGCCGTTTCGACGGCAGTGACTTCGAAGTCGGCGACCGGGTCTGCATCCGCGGCCGCATGGCGCAATGCGGCATGTACCTCAACAACACGAGTTGGACCTTCACCGACGCACCCTGCCCGCTGTCGAAGCTCGATCCTTCGCTGCCCATGCAGTGAGCTTGCCGACCGCTTGACCTGGCGCGGCCGGCGGACCAGAGTCCGGCCAAATGGCCGCCGCGCCCGCTCGCAGGCCAGTGGAGTTTGTCGTCATGCCGTGCTCACAGATACGTTTCGGACTGTTCGCCGCCATGCTCGGCCTCTTGGCGCTGCTCGTGTCGCCCGCGAATGAGGCCGACGCGACGGGTCTGAACCGTGGCGACAATTTCACCTTCCACGGCTCGTCCGAGCGGCCGCGCGGCTGGACCGGCCCGCACTGCGACAACCCCAGCGTCCTGTCCAAGGTGCGCAACCGCTTCGACAGGACCGAGGCGACTTACTGGGACAGTGGCCTGACCATGGACGCGATCGGCCGGCCGCGCGAGATCGCCTTCCGCGACTGGACCCCGACCATCATCGCCACGCGCTCCTGCCGCGCCGATGCGGAGCTGTCCAACGGCCGCAATGTCGGCATCGTCTACTGGGTGCGCAGCGAACAGGGTTTCGCCGGCAAGACCTACGGTGTCGATTATTGCGTGCTCGGCATGGACCGCACCTATTCCTTCGCGCCGTCCTGCCGCTCTCTGCTGCCGCGCTGAGTGCACCGTCACTTTCGCCATATCTTCGCCAATCGCGCCGTCCCGCTGCTTGTCGTCGCGGCTGCTGTCGCAATCGCAGCGATGGGCGTTCTTGCCGCTCAGCGCGGACCACAGGAACACGCCGGCGCGGCCGGTTTCGACTTCTGGGTGCTGGCGCTGTCCTGGTCGCCCAGCTATTGCCTGCTTGAGGGTCAGGACGACGCCGTCCAGTGCGGTCGCAATCGGCGCAACGGGTTCGTGGTGCACGGCCTGTGGCCGCAATTCGAGCGCGGCTACCCGGCCCATTGCGACATCGGCCCGCAGCGCATTGCCAGCCGCTTCGCCGACGAGATGGCCGACCTGATGCCGACGCGGCGCCTGGTGTTTCACCAGTGGCGCAAGCACGGGCGCTGCTCCGGCCTGACGCCGGACGGCTATTTCGCCAAGACCCGCGCCGCCAGCCGCAGCGTGCGCATTCCCAATCGCTTCGACGATCCCGCCAGGGGGGTGGATATGTCGCCCGCCGCGATCGAGGCGGCATTCATCGCGGCCAATGCCGGCCTGGGCAGGGATGCCATGGCCGCCGTGTGCCATCGCGGCCGGTTCCTGGAAGTGCGCATCTGCCTCGACAAGGACCTGCGTTTCCGTGCCTGCCGCGAGGTCGATACGGACGATTGTCCGCTGGCGCACATCAACGTGCCGGTCGCGCCATGAGTGCGATGCGCGCCTGGATGGCGGCTGCCTGGCTGCTTGTCGCCAGCGGTGTACCAGCACTGGCGTTGGAGGAGCGTACATTTGGTCAATGGACGTTGCGCTGCAGCCAACAGGAATGCGTCTTATCGGCGGGTTCAGACAATGGCGATGGCGTGTTCGTCAGACGGGCAACCCAGCAAGATGCACCGGTCGCCTTCGGCCTGCGGCTGCGAGCGCTCTCGCCGGACCTGTCGCTGCCGCTGGTGCTGCGTGTCGACGGCGGCCCAAAGCTCAGCTTTCATCCCGGCGAACAGTTCGGCCTCTACGGGTCTGAAGACGACATCTACCTCACCAAGCCGGGACTCGCCGGACGCATTCTTGCCGCCATGCGTGGCGGCGCGCACCTGCGCGTTTTCGCCGCCAGCACGGGCGCGGAATCCGAGGCGACCTTTCCGCTCGACGGCTTCGCCGACGCGCTGAACGCTCTCGCCTCGGCTGGCGGCACCAGCACGCAAGAACTGCGCATCGACGCGCCCGATCTCGCTCCCGCCGATAGGGCACTCAGCCCGCCGGTCGCCGGCGGCATAGGCGCGCGCGGCCTTCCGGCGATGCTCATCGCGCGCCACGAGGCACAGAGCGATTGCGAGGACCTGACCAGCGGACAGGTTGCGCAGGCCGAACCGATCGTCGGTCGGCTGTCGGCGACCGCCAGCCTCTACGCCCTGCCCTGCGCCGTTTCGGATGGCGATACGACCTACCGCCTCTATGTGCTGGAAACCGGCGAAATCGGCGGCATCCAGACACTGTATTTCGCCCGTCATGACGCGGCGTTCGGATGGACGGGCACCGACACACTGAAGAACGTGCGCTTCGATGCGCAGACCGCCACGCTCACCTCATTGAGCACCGGACGCACGCAGACTGACTGCGGGCATTTCGCGCGCTGGCAGTGGCGGGGCTTCGCCTTCGCGCTGATCGAGGCACGCCGGCGCATCACTTGTCGCGACAGCCAGGACCCGAAAGACTGGCGCCGCGTCGACACATCCAACCCATGAGCCCGTGATGACCATGATTCTGCGGTTCGCGCCGCCCTCACCCTTCGCCCGCAAGGTCCGCATCGCCGCAAGCGTGCTCGACCTGTCGGATCAGATCACGCTGGAAACCACCGATCTCAACGATCCCGCCGAAACGCTGAGGGTCCAGAACCCGCTCGGCAAGATCCCGGCGCTGGTTCTCGACGACGGGACCGCCCTCTACGATTCCAGCGTCATCGTGCAGTATCTCGACACGCTGGCCGGCGGAGTACGGATCATCCCCCCAAGCGGCATGGCGCGGTTTCAGGTGTTGCGGCAGGAGGCGCTCGCCGACGGGCTGATGGATGCCGGCGTGCTGCAGGTCTACGAGGGCCGTTATCGTCCCGCAGAACTGCACCACCAGCCCTGGCTGGACCGCCAGGCCGGCAAGGTCGCCCGCGCACTGGCGGCCATCGCAGCCGATCCCCCACCGCTCGACGAACCGCCCCATATCGGCGCCATCGCCACCGCCTGCGCGCTGGGCTATCTGGACTTTCGCTTTTCCGGAGACTGGCGGGCCGGCAATCCCGGCCTCGTCGCCTGGCTGGAGCGCTTCGAGGCTGCGGTCCCCGCCTATGCGCAGACCGCGCCGGAGTAGAATCGCGCCGCGGCGGCGTCAGGCGGCATCCAGCGGGGGAATGCGCAGCACCTGGCCCGGATAGATCTTGTCGGGATGGGTCAGCATCGGCCGGTTGGCCTCGAAGATGATGTTGTACTGGCCGCCGTTGCCCTTGCCGTAGTGGGTCTCGGAGATCTTCCACAGCGTGTCGCCCTTGACCACCGTGTAGAAGGTGGCGTCGGGCTCGGCATCGGCGACCGCGATGTCCTCTTCCACGCTGGAAACGCCCATCACGTTGCCCATGGCGAGGATGATCTTCTCGCGCATAGAGTTGCTCGAAGCACTGCCCGCAACGCGCACCTTGTCGCCGTCCACCTCGACCTTGAGATCGTCCGCCTCCAGGCCGTGCTTGGCGACTTCCTGCTTCAGCGCCTCGGCCTTCGGCGCGTCATCGTCGTCGTCCCCGAAACCCAGCTTCTCGCCGACGTCCTTGAGAAAATCGAAGATACCCATGCGTGCCTCCCTCGCTCGCAACCAGATGCGAGCGAAGCCTAGCCGACCAATCCGTCATGACAAGAAGCAAATCCGTCTCTGCGGATATGGCGGCCAGATCGCCTGGCGCCCGCACGACGCGCCAAAAGAAACGGGGCGGCGGGCCGATCGGCGCGCCGCCCCGTTGCATCGTCAACCCGCCGTCAGAAGGTCGGGGTGTTGAAGATGTAGTTCATGGCGATGCGGAAGATATGGTCTTCCTTCTCCGCCGGAACACCGCCGGCCACCGCGTAGAACTCGTCATCGAAGTCGATGTAGAGATACTCCGCGCGCATGGTCCAATTCTGATTGAAGCCATACTCAATGCCGGCACCAGCGGTCCAGCCGGTATGCGTGTTGTCGTCGGCGATGCCGCCTGCGGCGGCTTCGACGCCGGTGAACGCGACACCAGCCGAAGCGAACAGCAGCCACTGATCCCAGGTGTAACCGACCCGGCCCCGGATGGTCGCGATCCACTCCTCGTCGGCGGTGACAGCACCCGTCGCGCCATCCATACCGGCCGCCGAGATGTCGCCCTCGATACCCCAGACCCACTGATCGGTCTGCCAGTTGTAGCCGATCTGGCCACCGCCAAGAATTCCGTCCACGTCGACGTTGATCGCGCCACCGGCGATATCGACGTCGCCCCAGCCGTAACCGATATGCAGACCGGCATAGAAACCGGTCCAGTCGAAGCTGGAGGACGTGAAAGTCGGGACAGGTCCGGGCGGATCCGCGGCGAGCGCGGGGAATGCACCCGCGGCGCCGATCAGACCAGCAATTATCATCGTTCGCATCGCGAACACTCCTTCGAGAATTTCAAACCAACAGGCTATCCGACACACCGGCAGCACCGAGCGCTTGTCGAGGGGGGAGCCTTCTGCGTGTCGGCCAAGACCTAAGCCGGCAAATGTGACGCGTTCCGTTCGTGATCGCGGCGACAATGTGGCGCTTTGATGATGTTGATTTCACGCAACAGCGTATGAAACCGGCGTGAATGCGCCTTCCATTCGGCGCGCGAATGGATATATGTCCGGGACCTGCCGCCGCGGCGCCGGATACGCTTCGGCAAAGCCGAACCGGCACCTCCGCCACCGGAAACCGACAATAGCGGTGGACGCGGCGCTGGAGCGCCAATCCCCAGGCCCGATTGAGGCGCGATGCTTGACTACATCACCTTTGCCGCCGGCCTGGCGCTTTTGCTGATTGCAGGCGATCTGCTCGTACGCGGCGCGGTCGGCATCGCCGACCGTCTGTCGATCCCACCGCTGGTGATCGGCCTCACCGTAGTGGCCTTCGGCACATCGGCGCCGGAGCTGGTGGTGTGCGTGCAGGCAGCACTCGATGGCGCTCCGGACATCGCCATCGGCAACGTCGTCGGC
The DNA here is from genome assembly GCA_028279445.1 of Tepidamorphaceae bacterium. Lineage (GTDB taxonomy): Bacteria > Pseudomonadota > Alphaproteobacteria > Rhizobiales > Tepidamorphaceae > JANQNT01. The sequence continues at coordinate 85,512 of JANQNT010000022.1, forward strand.
TCCAACATCGCCAACGTCCTGCTGGTCATGGGGGTTCCCGCACTGATCGCCCCGACCGTGACCCAGGACCGCGATGCGGTGCGCAACACCATCTACATGATCGGCGCCACGATGCTGTTCATCGGCATCTGCTTCAGCGGCGAGGTGACCCGGCTGTTCGGCGCGATCCTGTTCACACTGCTGCTGATCTTCCTGTGGGAATCGGTGCGCGGCTCGCGCAACGGCACCAGCGAGCTCGAGCAGGAGATCGCCGACCTGGAAGGCCCGGCCAAGAAGCTCGGCATCGCGGTGGCATTCACCATTGGCGGCGTCATCGGCCTGCCGATCGCCGCCAGCCTGATGGTCGACTCCGCTCGCAGCATCGCCATGTCCTGGGGCGTCTCGGAGGCAGCCATCGGGCTGACCATCGTCGCGCTGGGCACGTCGCTTCCGGAGCTGGCCGCGACGGTCATGGCCGCGATCCGGCGCGAGGGGGCCATCGCCATCGGCAACGTCATCGGCTCCAACATCTTCAACCTGTTCGGCATCATGGGCCTGACCGCTCTGGTGTCGCCGATCCCGATCCCCGAGCAGGTCATGCATCTCGACATCTGGGTGATGCTGGCGACGGCCCTGCTGGTACTGGTCTTCGTCGGCGTGCGTCTGCGCATCGGCAAGCGGATCGGCGCAACCCTTGTCATCGCCTATCTGCTGTATGGCTGGACGGTGTTCGAGAAGGGCTCGGTGGCGCTGGCCGGATAGGTCATCAACTCATGGAACGGGCGGACATGGCGACACACTCCACCCCAGGCACCGCGCTTGTCACCGGTGCGGCCAGGCGCATCGGCGCGGCCATCGCCGAGGAGCTCGCGGCGGCCGGATACACGCTCGCCCTGCATGCGCGAAGCGCCGACGATCCCGACCTGTCCGCATTGGCGGACAAGCTCGGCAAACAAGGCGCCCGCATCATCCCGCTGGCCGGCGATCTGACCGACCGCGATGATGTCGCGGCATTGCTTCCCGCCGCCGCTGCCGCTGGTCCCGTTACGCTGGTGGTCAACAACGCCTCGCTGTTTGAACCCGATACCGCGCAGGATTTCACACCCGAACTGCTGGACGCCCATATGCGGGTCAACATGGAAACACCCGTGACGCTGGCCCGCGACATGGCGGGCGCCCTGCCGGAGGATCGCCAGGCTTGCGTCATCAACCTGATCGACCAGCGGGTGTGGCGGCTCAATCCGAAGTTCTTCACCTATACGCTGGCCAAGTCCGCGTTGTGGACCGCCACGCGCACCATGGCACAGGCGCTGGCGCCGCGGGTGCGCGTCAACGCGATCGGCCCGGGCCCGACGCTGCGCAATGCGCGCCAGTCGGAGAGCGACTTCGCCGCGCAGGTTGAGGCCGTGCCGCTTCAGCGCGGCCCGAGCCCGCAGGAAATCGCCCGCGCGGTGCGCTTCATCGCCGAGACGCCATCGATGACGGGCCAGATGCTGGCACTCGACGGCGGCCAGCATCTCGCCTGGCAGACGCCCGACATCGCCGGCATCCGCGAATAGTCCATACAGTGCGTTGCTTGGCCCCGCCTGCCGGCGGCATTATCTGTGCGCGATGGCCGACTCGCTGACAGATTCCCCGGATGCAGCCGGACCCGCGGTGATCGCCGCGGCGCAGAAGCGCGCGCCCGCCGGTCCCGGCGTCTACCGCATGTTCGATGCCGACGGAGAGATCCTGTACGTCGGCAAGGCGCGCAGCATCGCGAAACGCATCCAGAGCTACACGCGCCTTGGCGGGCACACCAACCGCATCGCGCGGATGATCGCCGAGACCGCGTCGATGGAATTCGTCTCCACGGCTACGGAAACCGAGGCGCTGCTGCTTGAAGCCAACATGATCAAGCGGCTCAGGCCGCGCTTCAACGTGCTGCTGCGCGACGACAAGTCGTTCCCCTACATCCTGATCACCGAGGACGACGAAGTTCCCCAGATGATCAAGCATCGCGGCGCAAGGACTCGGAAAGGCAGTTATTTTGGCCCCTTCGCCTCCGCCGGCGCGGTCAACCGCACGGTGAATGCACTGCAGAAAGCGTTCCTGCTCGGAACCTGTTCACCGACCGTGCTGCCCAAGGGGGGACGGCCCTGCCTGAACTATCAGATCAAGCGCTGTGCGGGCACATGCACCGGCGAAATCGATCTGGTGGCCTATCGCAGGCTGGTCGCCGATGCGAAGGCGGTGCTGTCCGGCCGCTCCAGGGCCGTGCGCACCAGGATCGCGGAAGAGATGCAGGCGGCCGCCGAAGCCCTCGACTTCGAAAAGGCCGCATTGCTGCGCGACCGCATCGGCGCGCTGTCGGCCATTCAGAGCCATCAGGGCATCAACCCGCGCAACGTCGATGAGGCGGACGTCTTCGCCCTGCACGCCGAGGGCGGACGCACCTGCATCCAGGTGTTCTTCTTCCGCGCCGGGCACAACTGGGGCAACCATGCCTATTTCCCCAAGGCCGACAGCGTGATCGAGCCCGAAGAGGTGTTGCAGAGCTTCATTGCCCAGTTCTACGACAACAAGCCGATCCCCAGGCTGATCCTGACCTCGCACGCGCTGCCGGAAGAAGCGCTGATCGCCGAGGCCTTCACCCAGCATGCCGGCCGCAGCATCGCCGTGAAGCGGCCCCAGCGCGGCGAGAAACGCGACCTGGTGAAGCATGCCGCCGCCAACGCCCGCGAGGCGCTGAGCCGCCGCCTGGCGGAAAGCGCCAGCCAGGCAAAGCTGCTGCAGGGCGTCGCCGAGGCTTTCGGGCTCGAGGAGCCACCGCGGCGCATCGAGGTCTACGACAACAGTCACATTTCCGGCTCCAACGCTGTCGGCGTCATGGTGGTCTCAGGGCCCAACGGCTTCGACAAGGGGCAGTACCGCAAGTTCAACATCAAGAATGCCGACATCGCCGCCGGCGACGACTACGCCATGATGCGCGAGGTGATGACCCGACGCTTCACCAGACTGCTGAAGGAAGAGGCCGATGGCGGCGCGGGCAACGACGATGCGGACGCGATCGCCTCACGGCCCGACCTGCTGCTGATCGACGGCGGCAAGGGGCAGCTCAACGCGGTCACCGGGGTACTGGCGGAATTGGGCGTCGACGACATCGCCATCGTCGGCGTCGCCAAGGGCTTCGACCGGGACGCGGGGCGCGAGCGCTTCTTCATTGCCGGGCGCGAGCCGTTCCGGCTGGAGCCACGCGACCCTGTGCTCTACTACCTGCAGCGTCTGCGCGACGAGGCGCACCGCTTCGCCATCGGCAGCCACCGCGCCCGGCGCAAGACGGCGATCACCAAGAACCCGCTCGACGAGATTCCCGGCATCGGCCCGACGCGCAAGCGCGCCCTGCTGATGCATTTCGGTTCGGCCAAGGCGGTCGGCCGGGCCGGCCTCGCCGACCTGGAGGCGACACCGGGCATCAGCCGCCAGATGGCGCAACATATCTACGATTTCTTTCACTAGGTCTTTTTGCCGGCCGTTCGGCTTTCTTGCCGGCCGTTCGGCTTGTCCGAAAACCGGTTCCCACTTTTCGGGGCTCACGGCATCATCCTGCACTGACGGTGCGACTTGCACCCAAGCGCACAACCGTGCGCCCGGCCGGTCAGGCCGCCCCCGCGGAGGCGTTTCGCGCAGCGAAACTTGCCGTGAGCGGAATAAAGCGGCGCGAGCGGAATAAAATCGCGGTTCGGTCGAAATTGCATTGTACGTTGACGCAAAGGGTATTGGCGCGCAGTTTGGCCTCCATGAGCATGAACCACGAGACGATGAAGCCGGCAGAGGCCGGCCGCATGAGCGGCCGGGCGCAGCTTTCGGCATTGCCGAACCTGCTGACCTATGGCCGCATCGCCGCGGTGCCGCTGTTCGTCGCCTGCTTCTTCATCGACGGCCATCTCGGCCGCTGGCTGGCTCTGGCGCTGTTCGTCACCGCCAGCCTCACCGACTTTCTCGATGGCTATCTGGCGCGCATCTACAACCAGCAATCCTCGCTCGGCCGCATGCTGGACCCCATCGCCGACAAGCTGCTCGTCGGCGCAGCCCTGCTGGTGCTGACCTATGTCGGCACCATCGGCGGCGTGCTGCTGTGGGCCGCGCTGGTCATCCTGTGCCGGGAGATCCTCGTCTCGGGCCTGCGCGAATTTCTGGCCGAGGTGCGCGTCAGCGTGCCGGTGACGCAACTGGCCAAATGGAAGACGGCGCTGCAGATGACGGCAATCGGCTTCCTCGTCGCCGGCCCGGCGGGTGACGCGCTGTTTCCCGGCGAGCCGATCACCTGGATCGGCGCGGCCGCGCTCTGGATTTCGGCGATCCTGACCCTTTATACCGGGTATGACTACTTCCGCGCCGGCTACCGCTACGTGATGGACGACGATAGTTGAGCGGCTGCGGGGATCGCCTGAGGTGAACCCGTGCGAGCAAGCCAATGAGTGAGATAACCCTTCGCTATTTCGCCTGGGTGCGGGAGCGCATCGGCGCCGGCGAAGAGACCGTCGCGCCACCCGCCGATGTACGCACGGTCGCCGACCTGCTGGCCTGGCTCAAGGCGCGCGGGCCGGAATACGCCCACGCCTTCGAACAGTCGCACGTCATCCGCGCGGCCATCGACCAGACCCACGTGCCGCACGAGACGGCGATTGGCGAAGCGCGCGAGATCGCCTTCTTCCCCCCGATGACCGGCGGCTGAGGCACGGCGCGCCATGGCAACCATTCACGTTCAGGCAGAAGCCTTCGATGCGGCCGCCGAAGCCGCGACCCTGACAAAGGGACGCACGGACATCGGCGCCGTCGTCACCTTCACCGGCATCTGCCGCGACGAGGCCGGCAGCCTGGCCGCCCTTGAGCTTGAACACTATCCGGGCATGGCGGAAGCCGAGATCGCCCGCGTCGTGGAAGAAGCGGAGAAGCGCTGGCCGCTTGCCGGTGTCACCGCCATCCACCGTCATGGGCGTATCGCGCCGGGCGAGGACATCGTGCTGGTGGTGACCGCGTCCGCCCATCGTCAGGCGGCCTTCGAAGCGGCGGAGTTCCTGATGGACTACCTCAAGACCCGCGCCCCGTTCTGGAAGAAAGAGCACCGGATCGACGACAGCGAAGGCGACTGGGTCGAGGCCAGGGACGTCGACGATCACGCCGCGGCCCGCTGGACCGAGCGCAAGGCCGCCGAGTGAACCTGGGAACCCGGGCGTTCATCGCCCTTGCACTGCTGCTTGGCGGCCTTGGCTGCTGGCTCGCGTTCGGGTTGATCGGGCTCGTCCAGCGAGACTAAGGGCCTGAGCCTAACTCTGGCAGTCGCGGCAGGTGCCGCGCAGTTCGATGATCGAGCGCTTCGGCGCGAAGCCCGCGTCCTCGGCGGCCAGCTTCAGCCGATCCTCCAGCGACGCATCGGTGATCTCGCCGACGTTGCTGCAAGCCTCGCAGATCATGAAGGCGACCGTCTCGTGATGGCCGCAGCCCGGATGGCGGCAGGCGACGAAGGCGTTGAGGCTCTCCAGCCGGTGCACCATGCCGATGGCCACCAGCTTGTCGAGCGCGCGATAGACCTGCAGGGGCGCACGCAGCCCCTCCCCGCGCAGATGGTCGAGGATGGTGTAGGCGCTCAAGGGCGCGCCGGCGCTCTCGAGCGTGCCGAGCACCAGCGCCTGGTTCTTGGTAAGCTGCGGTGCGTTATGTGCGTGTCCTGCCATGGCGCTCACCCCCGACCGTCGGTGGCCACAGACGCACGCCGGCCAAGCGATCCGGCCAGCGGCGATATGGCCGCAAGGAAGAAGACGAACGCTGCGACGACGATGCTGGGGCCAGACGGCGTGTCCCATTGCAGCGAACCGAACAGGCCCGCCACAACGGCAGCCACGCCGATACCGGCGGCCAGCAGCGCCATCTGTTCGGGACCCGACGAAAACCGCCGCGCGGTTGCCGCCGGGATGATCAGCATGGCGGTGATCAGCAGCACGCCGACGATCTTCATGGCGATGGCGATGGTCGCCGCCATCAGCAGCATGAAGATGAGGTTGGCACGTTCCGGCTTCATGTCTTCGGCATGGGCCAGTTCGGCGCTGACGGTTGCCGCGAACAACGGCCGCCAGATCGCCGCAAGCATGCCGAGAACGGCCGCACCGCCGAGCCAGATGATGGCGATATCACGTGTCGAGACCGCAAGAATATCGCCGAACAGGAAGCCCATCAGGTCGACCCGCACCCAGCTCATGAAGGCAAGCACGACGAGACCGATCGCCAGCGAGGAATGGGACAGCAGCCCAAGCAGTGCATCGCCCGATACCTTCACCCGCCGCTGCAACACCACCAGTGCCATCGCCACCAGCGCCGACACGGCGAAGACACCCAGCGTAACGTCGAGCTGCAGCAGCAGCGCCAGCGCGATGCCGAGCAGTGCCGCGTGGGACAGCGTGTCGCCGAAATAGGCAAGCCTGCGCCAGACGATGAAGCAGCCGAGCGGACCGGCAACCAGCGCGACCCCGATCCCGGCGGTGAGCGCACGCAGGAAGAAATCATCCAGCACGGCGATCCTCCGCATCGTCATGGCTGTGATCATGACGATCGTGACCACCATGATCATCGTGGGTGTGGTGCCCGTCGCCGGGATGGCAATGATCCGTCACCGAACCGTCCGCGTGCTGGACGCGCCCGTCGGGGAGATGAGTGTGGTCGTGACGGTGCTGGTAAACGGCAAGCGCCGCCGTGGCACGCGCGCCGAACAGTGCGGTGTATTCCGGGCTGCTGGCCACGGCCGTCGGCGTGCCGGAGCAGCACACGTGCCCGTTGAGGCAGATCACACGGTCTGTCGCCGCCATCACCACATGCAGGTCGTGGGAAACCAGCAGCACACCGCAATGCAACTCCTCACGCACCTTGCCGATCAGTTCGTAGAGGGCGACCTCGCCGGAGAAGTCGACGCCCTGGACCGGCTCGTCGAGCACCAGCAAATCGGGCTTTCGGGCAATCGCGCGGGCCAGCAACACCCGCTGGAACTCGCCACCCGACAAGGTGCGCATCTCGGCTTGTGCCAGATGCGCAACCCCGGTCGCTGACATCGCCTGGTCCACATCGGCGCTGCTGGCCTTGCCGGTCAGCCGCATGAAGCGGGCAACGTCCAGCGGCAGCGTCCAGTCGACCGTGACCTTCTGCGGCACATAGCCGATGGTCAGCCCGTCGCGGCGGCCGGCATGTCCCTCGTCAGGCGCCAGTACACCGAGCGCCATGCGCGCCGTCGTCGACTTGCCGGAGCCGTTCGGCCCGATCAGCGTGACGATTTCGCCCGGCTCCACCGCAAGGCTGACGCCGCGTACCAGCCAGCGACCGGCGCGGTGGATGCCAGCCTGGTCGAGGGTCACCAGCGGAGCGGGCGTCTTCAGCATGTCGCCTCGCGCATATTGCCTCATCTGCCGGGCGGTCTTGGCGCCAAATGGACGGCACTGCCCGCCAAAGAACGTTGCCATGGGGTATGCCAGACGTTATACCGTTACGCAACGAACATGATGTTATATCGTAACAGGATCGCGCCCCATGACCCGCATCGCTTCCACCCTCCTGGCCTGCACTTTTCTTGCCGGCTCCGCCCTTGCCGCGAAGGCTGAGGTCAACGTGGTCACCTCGATCAAGCCGGTGCACTCGCTGGTCGCCGCGGTGATGGAGGGCGTCGGCACGCCGGGTCTGATCGTCGAGGGTGCCGGCTCGCCGCATACCTATGCCATGAAGCCCTCGCAGGCACGGATGCTGGAACGCGCCGATGTGGTGTTCTGGGTGGGCGAGAAGCTCGAGACGTTCCTGGCCAAGCCGCTGGGCAGCATCGCCGCAGACGCGAAGACAGTTGCATTGATCGACGCGCACGGCCTCGTTCGTCTGGACTTCCGCGAAGGTGGTGCGTTCGAAGGTCACGACCATGGCGATCACGACGGCCATGGCGATCATGATGATCATGCCGAGAAGGGCCACGACGATCACGCTCATGATGGGCACGCCCATGATGAGCACGATCACGACAAGCACGCCCATGATGACCATGGCCATTCTGAGCATTCCCACGACGAGCATGGCCACGAGGATCACGCCAAAGCCGGTCACGAGGGCCACGATCACGACAGTCATGACCATGACGCCCACAAGAAACACGATCACGACGAGCACGCCCATGACGAGCATGGCCACGATGAACACGGGCATGAGGGGCACGCGCATGGGGGTGTCGATCCCCATATCTGGCTCGATCCGGCCAATGCGAAGGCGATGGTCGCCGAGATCGCCGAAGCGCTGAGCGAGGCCGATCCCGGCAACGCGGACAGCTACGCCGCCAACGCGAAGAAGGTCGCTGCACGGCTCGATACCCTGACGGCCGAGGTCAAGGAAACGCTCGCCCCGGTGGGGGACCGCGGTTTCGTCGTCTTCCATGACGCCTACCGGTATTTCGAAGCCCGCTTCGGCGTAACTGCCGTGGGCTCCATCACGGTCTCGCCGGAGGTGATGCCGGGTGCCGAGCGCATTTCGGAAATCCGCCACAAGCTGGAGGACGTGGGCGCGACCTGCGTCTTCGCCGAACCGCAGTTCGAGCCGAAGCTGGTGGACACGGTGATCGAGGGGACCCAGGCACGCGCCGGCACCATCGACCCGCTCGGTGCCGGGCTCGCCGACGGCCCGGAACTCTATTTCACGCTGATCCGCCAGATGGCGGCATCCATCAAGACGTGCCTGTCGGCGGCAAGCTGACGACAACAGCAAGCTGCGCCGTTCCCGGCGCCGCTTGCCCCAGACGTTCGGACGACAAAAGAGAGCCGGACGACGAAAAAAGCGCGGAACCTGGGTTCCGCGCTTTTCTGATGATCGCAGTCGACGGTCAGTTCGGCACGATCTCCGCGCGGGGACGGGGCGTATCGGCCGTTTCCGGCGGCAGGATCGGATAGACGATCTCCGGCACCTCGCCCGTCAGGCTTTCAAGGAACGCGACGATCTGATCGGCTTCCGTGTCGCTCAGGGCTGCGCCGAGCTGCGACTCGGCCATGATCTGCACAGCTACTTTCAGGTCCCACACCTTGCCGGAGTGGAAGTAGGGTGCGGTCACAGCAATGTTCCGCAGAGGTGACGAACGGAACACATATTCGTCGTCGATCGTCTCGGTAACCGCGAAACGGCCCTTGTCGCCCTCGGGCAGGATTTCCGCACCGGGGCGCTCGATCAGCCCGAACGGATAGTAGCCCTCGCCACCGACGTTGACGCCGGCGTGGCACGACGAGCATCCCTTGTCGATGAACAACGCCAAGCCCGCCTTTTCATCGTCGCCGAGCGCGGCAACGTCACCGTTCAGGTAGGCGTCGAACGGCGCCGGCGTGATCAGGGTCGCCTCGAATGCCTCGATCGCTTTGGCCATGTTGTCAAAGCTGACCGGATCGTCTTCGCCGGCGAAGGCATCCTCGAACCAGGACACGTATTGCGGCATCGATGTCAGCGTCGCCACCACGTTCTCCGGCGTGTTGGCCATCTCGACACCGGCCTGCACCGGCCCTTTCGCCTGTTCCTTGAGGTCATCCGCGCGACCATCCCAGAACTGCGCGATGTTGAACACCGCGTTCAGGACCGTCGGCGCATTGCGCGGCCCCTTCTGCCAGCCATGGCCGATCGACGTCTCCAGGTTGTCATCGCCGCCGGTTGCAAGGTTGTGGCAGGAGTTGCACGAAAAAATGCCGGACGCCGACAGGCGCGGATCGAAAAACAGCGCCTTGCCGAGCTCGACCTTCTCCGGCGTGATCGGATTTCCGGCCAACGGGGGAACCGTCGACGGCAGTGGTTGGAAGATTTCTCTCGCCTGCTCGAGAAGTTCATCTGCCTGGGCCGGGGCGCTCATCAGCACAAGCGACACCGAATATGTCAAAAACCGTTTGAGGGTCCGGTTCATTGCAAGCCCTCTCTGTTGCCAGTTTGCCGTTCGCGGACCGCGTCCGCACAGGCAGTCTGACAAGCAGGAGCGCCATCAGATTTGAGTTAGATCAATTCTAAAATAGGAAATCCGCGTCAGACTGACGCAGCCATTTGCACCTGCGCGGGCGCCGGCTGCACGGCATCCATATAGGCCTGCACCAGTTGCTGGGTGATGGCACCGGGCTTGAAGCTGTAGGGACCGATCTCGGAGACCGGCGTCACCTCGGCGGCCGTTCCGGTGATGAAGCACTCGGAGAAATCGGTCATCTCTTCTGGCTGGATATGGCGCTCGACGATCTCAAGCCCGCGCGTCCGCGCAAGCCCGATCACCGTGCGCCGGGTGATGCCATCGAGGAAGCAGTCCGGCGTCGGCGTGTGAATAACGTCGTCCTTGACGAAGAACACGTTGGCGCCGGTGGCCTCGGCGACATAGCCGCGCCAGTCGAGCATCATCGCATCGGCATAGCCCTTGGCCTCGGCGGCGTGCTTGGACAGCGTGCAGATCATGTAGAGACCCGCAGCCTTCGACTTGCACGGCGCGGTGCGCGGGTCCGGCCGGCGGAACTCGGCGATGTCGAGGCGGATGCCCTTGAGCCGCTGCTCGGGATCGAAATAGCTCGGCCATTCCCACACCGCGATGGCGAGGTTGATGCGGTTGTTCTGCGCCGAGACACCCATCATCTCGCTGCCGCGCCAGGCGACGGGACGCACATAGGCATCGGAAAAGCCCTGCCGGTCCAGCACCTGACGGCAGGCCTCGTCGATCTCGGCGACAGAATAGGGAATCTCGAAGCCGAGCAGCCGCGCCGACTCGTGCAGCCGCTCGGTGTGCTCGGTGAGCTTGAATATCTCACCGCCATAGGCCCGCTCGCCCTCGAACACCGAACTTGCGTAGTGCAGCCCATGGGTCAGCACATGCACCTTGGCATCGGCCCAGGGAACCATCTCCCCGTTCATCCAGATGACACCATCGAGCTGATCGAACGAAACACCGGCCATGACTTCACAACCTCTCCAAACGCGCCCTAGAGCTACCTACGTCGGCACCGACGCAGACAAGTTTCTCCAGCCCTTTAGAATCGATCATCTTTTCTCTGTTTGGGTTGAATCAATCCAAACACAGGATGACCTAGGGCGGCTTCCAACCCTTGCGGCCGCTCAGCGGGTGCGACACGCGCACGGCCCGCGTTTTGCACCGCAACCAAACTCCCGCTATCGTTCGCCGCGGCGATGGCGATTTGCCACAAACCCTTCGACCGCAAACGATGACACTGCGCACCATTCGACCGGAAACGCCCCGGTAATTGAATGATTGTTACGCGATGCGCGAAGCATGAGTAACGATTGCAAAGAAAATGTCAACATGACTGACATAAATTTTTCATCGCCCCCGGGGCCTGACGGTTCGTCGTCCGCAGATGATTCCGGCGATCCGGCGGTCGACCATTACGACCTGATCGAGCTGCTGTTCTTCGCCTATCGCGACTTCATCAGCGAGCCCGATGCGATTCTCGATGGCTACGGCTTCGGGCGCGCGCATCACCGGGTGCTGCATTTCGTCGACCGCAATCCCGGTCTAAGCGTCGCCGACCTGCTGGAAATCCTGAAAATCACCAAGCAGTCGCTCGCCCGCGTTCTGAAGCAGTTGATCGACCGCGGTTTCGTGACCCAGCGCGCCGGCGAGCGCGATCGCCGCCAGCGGCTGTTGTTCGCAACGCCACAGGGCGAACGCCTGGCACGCCAGCTTGCCGCCCTGCAGTCGCAACGCTTCGAGCGCGCGCTGGCCGACATGAGCGCGGCGGAACGCGAGATGGCGGCCGGGTTCCTGCTGCGGCTGATCAATCCGCAGGAGCGCGCCCAGGTGCTGTCGCTGGTCGAGCGCGCCCGCGCACATGGCGACACGAGGTAACAGGTTCTGCCGGTTTCGGTGTATTGTCGGCGGCGTAGCTGGCGGGCAGGACGCTTCGCGAGGACCGCTCCATGGGCGACATGACACAAACGCAGATGAAGGCGCAAAGCGCCGCCAGCGTGTCCGACGCACCGGTCGATGACGCGCCGCATCTGCTGGTCGTCGATGACGACCGGCGTATCCGCACCTTGCTGTCGCGCTATCTGCACGAGCACGGCTACCGGGTGACGACGGCGGAGAACGCCGCCCAGGCGCGCAAATCGCTCGGCGGGCTTACCTTCGACCTGATCATTCTCGACGTCATGATGCCGGGCGAGACCGGCCTGGAGTTTGCCCGCGCGCTGCGCCGCAGCGAGGATGTGCCGATCCTGATGCTGACGGCGCGCGCGGAGACCGATCATCGCATCGCCGGCCTCGAAGCTGGGGTCGACGACTATCTCGGCAAACCCTTCGAGCCGCGCGAACTGTTGCTGCGCGTCGCCGCCATCCTGCGCCGCGGCGCGCCGGAAGCGCCCCTCGCCGACACGCTGCGTTTCGGCCCGTTCGCCTTCGACATCGACCGTGGCGAGCTGACCCGCAACGACGAGCCGGTGAAGCTGACGGAGCGCGAGCGCACGTTCCTGGCGATCTTCGCGCGCGCGCCGGGCGAGACGGTGTCGCGGATGGAGCTTGCCGGAGAAGAGGTCAGCGAGCGCGCCGTCGACGTGCAGATCAACCGGCTGCGCCGCAAGATCGAGATCGACCCGGCCAATCCCGTGATCCTGCAGACGGTGCGCGGCATCGGCTACCGGCTCAACGCCGGATGAGGTGAGATGGGCAATGGTCTCGCTGCATGATTTCGGCAATGGCGTCGGCGGACAACTGACCCGCCAGGCGCGCCGCTCGCGCCAGGTGATACGGCGCGCGCTGAGGTACCTGCGCACCCGTCCGGGCATCCGCCACGCGCTCGACTTCCTGTCGGCGCAGATGCCCAAGGGGCTCTATGCGCGCTCGCTGATGATCATCGTCATCCCGGTCGTGCTGCTGCAATCGGTCGTTGCCTTCGTGTTCATGGAGCGTCACTGGCAAACGGTGACCTGGCGGCTGTCCTCGGCGGTGACCCAGTCGATTGCCGGCATCATCGATGTCTATGAGAGCTATCCCCAGGACGCCGACCGCCAGACGTTGACCCGCATCGCCGGCGAGCGGCTCGGCCTGACGATCACCTTCCTGCCGACCGAGCCGCTGCCACCGCCGACCGAGAAGCCGTTCTTCTCGCTGCTCGACCGCACCTTGTCGCAGGAGATTTCCAGGCAGATCGCCCGGCCCTTCTGGATCGACACGGTGGGCCGCTCCAACCTGGTCGAGATCCGCATCAAGCTCGAAGACGCAGTGTTGCGGGTGTTTGCGCGGCGCAGTCAGACCTACGCCTCCAATTCGCACATCTTCCTGCTGTGGATGCTCGGCACATCGCTGGTGCTGCTGGCGGTGGCGGTCATCTTCATGCGCAACCAGGTGCGCCCGATCCAGCAACTGGCGGACGCCGCGGAAGCCTTCGGCAAGGGCCGCGACGTACCCGACGACTTCAAGCCGACCGGCGCGCGCGAGGTGCGCCGCGCCGCGGCCGCCTTCATCGAGATGCGTCAGCGCATCGAACGCCAGATCGAGCAGCGCACGTCGATGCTGGCCGGCGTCAGCCACGATCTGCGCACCATCCTGACCCGCTTCAAGCTGCAGCTTGCGCTGGTTCGCGACAAGGCGACATCCGAGGAACTGACCCGCGACGCCGACGAGATGCAGCACATGCTCGAGGACTACATGGCGTTCGCCCGCGGCGATACCGGCGAGCAGGCGGGCACGGTCGACATCGTCGCGCTGTTCGAGGAACTGCGCGCCAATGCCGAACGCCTCGGCCACCACACCGAGGTGACCTTCCGCGGCCATCCGGAGGTTGTCCTCAAGCCCAACGCCTTCAAGCGCTGCCTGTCGAACCTGGTCTCCAACGCCTGCCGATTCGGCGACGACATACGCATCGGCGCGGTGCGCGACGGCTCCTGGCTGACGGTGCATATCGACGACGACGGACCCGGCATTCCCCCCGAGCAGCGCGACAGCGTGTTCAAGCCGTTCCATCGCCTTGATGACGCCCGCAATCAGGACATCAGCGGTACGGGGCTGGGGCTTTCCATCGCGCTCGACATCGCGCGCGCCCATGGCGGCGACCTGAAGCTCGACCAGTCGCCGCTCGGCGGCCTGCGCGCTACCGTCAAGGTTCCGGTGTAGTAACGCCTAGAACAGCCGCCCGCCGTTCGGCACGCTCTTGTCGATGGCCGCCAGCACCACCTCGCCATCCGCATCGGGAAAGCCGAGCACCAACATCTGCGACATGAACTTGCCGATCTGGCGCGGCGGGAAGTTCACCACCGCCATGACCTGCTTGCCGATCAGGTCTTCGGGTGCGTAGTGCCTGGTGATCTGCGCCGACGACTTGCGCACGCCGAGCGGCTCGCCGAAATCGACCCACAGCTTGATTGCAGGCTTGCGCGCTTCCGGAAACGGTTGCGCGTCGACAATCGTGCCAACGCGGATGTCGACTTTCAGGAAGTCGTCATAGGAAATCGTCTCGGCGGGCGTGCCGGAATCTTCCGTCATTCGTCAACTCAATCTGCTCGGACTGGCCGCATCACGCGCGCAAGTCCAGGAAAAGTGGGAACTGTTTTTCCGTCAAGGACTTGCGGCAAACCAGACTAGGTCATGAACTCATAAATCGGGCGGACATGGTCGGTGTCCGATTTGGTCGGATACAAGATCATCCTGCATTTGGATCGAACCGATCCAGATGCAGAAAAGATGATCGCTTCAAAACAGCAGAGCAACTTGTCTGCGCCGGGATCGGCGCAGGTTGCTCTGTGCGCGGTCCCGCACGGAAACCTCGCTGGTTTTCAAGGGGCCGTAACGCCGTTGCCGGGTAAATCGGCCCGTTTCCGCGCCATGTTCGTCCGATTTATGAGTCCATGACCTAATGCGGGCCGCCGGTATAGGGCTCGTCCGGCATGGCATCGTCGGGATCGTCGTAGTAGCGCCGCTCGTCCTCGTCGTAGTCGTCATCGCGATAGCGCCGCCGACGCCGCGCCCGCCGCGCGCCGTCGCGCAAGCCCGACAGCACCGAACCGACCATGCCGAGCGCGCGCAGTCCGCCGCCGATGTTGCGCATGACGCGCTCGCCGTCACGCAAGGCGCGGTCCAACTCGGCCATCGTGCGGGCAAGTCCCTCATCCTTGTCGCGCAGGAAGACGCGCATGGTGCGCATCCACACCAGCACCAGCCCTTGTGCGCGAACTTCACCCATCCGCCCGGTGGCATCGATCTGCGCGGATTCCAGCATCCATTTCATCGAGCGCCGGGCGCGGGCGTTGAACTGGGAAGCGGCGAAGACATCGTTGCGGTAGGCGCGCATGATCGAGCGCAGCGCCGCACGATAGGGAGCCAGCGCCTCGAAGCGGCGCATCAGCACATCGAACAGCCGGTCGCGGGCCGGCTCGCCGGCCATCTCCGGATCGTCGCCCTCCAGCACCGCCTTGTCGGTGCGACGCATCAGGCCATAGACGATCGCGGTCTTGGATTCAAAGGCCGCGCGCATCTCCGCCAGCGTGACGCCGGCCTGGGCCGCGATATCCGACAGGCGCACCTCGTCCCAGTCATGCTCGGCGGCAAGCGCCATTGCCGCGTTGATGACCGCGTCGCGGCGGGCGTCCAATTCCTGTGTCTTGCTGGCTTTCTTCGCCATCGGTCGGGGTCCGATCTGCAATCGCGTGGATTTACGGATCAGACTAGGGCTGTGGCAATCAGCCGGCAAGCTCGCGGGAGCGGCGCGTCGCCGCATCCACCGCCTGCGTCATCAGCGTGCGCAGGCGGTCCTCGCCCATCAGCACGCCAAGCGCCGCCGCCGTGGTTCCGTTCGGCGAAGTGACGTTCTCGCGCAAGGTAGCCGCGTCGAGATCGGATTGATGGAGCAGTTCGCCGGCACCAGCGACCGTCTGCCGGGCAAGCCGGGCGGCAAGCTCGGTCGGCAGGCCCATCTCCTCGCCTGCCGCCGCCAGGCACTCCGCCAGCAGGAACACGTAAGCCGGCCCGGAGCCCGAGACCCCCGTCACCGCGTCCATCAGCGCCTCGTCGGCGATATCGGCGACATCCCCGATGGCCGAGACCAACGCGCGCGCCGCATCCATCTGTTGCGGGGAGACGGCCGCGTTGGGACACAGCACGGTCATCCCCCGCCCGACCGCCGATGGCGTGTTCGGCATGGCGCGGACGATGGGTTGATCCGCACCGAACACGGCCGCCAGATTGGCGATCGTCGTGCCGGCGGCAATCGACAGGATCAGCGTCTTCGGCCCGACCAGCGGCACGACGCCCGGCAGCACATCGGCCATCATCTGCGGCTTGACGGCGATCAGAGCGACATCGGGCGCTGCCAACGTGTCGGGATTGAGCGAGATCGTGTGGCGTTCGATCAGGCTGGCGATGCGCGGCGGCGGTCCGGGATCGCGGATGGCGACGTTCGCCGGCGGCAGTCCCCCGGCGAGCCAGCCTTCCAGCATGGCGCCACCCATCTGGCCGGCCCCGACCAGCAGGACCCGGCCGGTGGTCTCCAGCGTCATGCCTCTCCGACCGTGTCGAACAGGGCGGCTTCCAGCGCCTCCTCGGCGCTCTTGCCGGCCCAGCAGACGAACTGGAACGCCTGGAAGTAGCGTTCGCAGGCCTCCACCGCGAATTCCAGCAGCGCCTCGCACTGGCGCTGCGAGGCTTCTGCGCCGCCGGCCAGCGGCAGCGCCTGGCGGAAGATCACCACGCCTTCCTTGACCCACATGTCGAAGTGGCCGACCCAGAGCTGTTCATTGATCCGGGCGACCAGCTCGGCAGCCTCGCGCACCCGCCGCTCGGGCACTTTCAGGTCGAAGGCGCAGGCCAGGTGCAGCGCCTCCAGATCGCTCATCCAGGTGTAGGAGACGTGGTAGTCGGTCCAGCGGCCATCGACGCTGATGGTGATCTCGTGATCGCCGGAGCGATCGAACGACCAGTCGTTGCTCGAGGCGATTGTCTCGACGATATCGACGGGATTGGTCAGGCGGTCGGTTTCGAAATCGACGAATGCCATGGCACTTCCTCGCTCAAGCTGATGGACGACCTAGGTTCTGGACTCATAAATGGGGCGGACATGGTCGGTGACCGATTTGGTCGGATACAAGGCGCGGTCCCGCGCGGAAACCTGCTGGTTTTCAAGGGGCCGCAACGCCGCTGCCGGGTAAATCGGCCCGATCCGCAGGACGCGGAAACGGGCCGCGAATGGCCGGCGCGAACGGTCTTGTCCGGGCAGCAAGCCCGCATGACGCTCGTTCGCTTGACCCTTCTTGCCGTTTGCCGCGCCATGTTCGTCCGATTTATGAGTCCAGAACCTAGCCGCTCGACGCCCGCATGCGGCCGGACGCGGGGCGCATGGGGACGGCTTTGGGACTGGTGGGAATCAAAACCGCCGGCACGAAAGCCGGCGGTGGTGCGGCGCGCAATGCGACGCCAAGCGCGCTGATCGGGAGCGCATCGAAACTGCGGGCGTTGTGAACCGAATCGCATCATTGGGGCAATATATCCCGCCCTTTTTGCGTCGCGCCACTAAGTGTTGTGCGCAAACCGTTAACGAGACATTAAGCCTGCCCGTCCTGTGGATGGATCGCGGTGCCCTAGGCTGTATCGACGTTTAGGATTTGGAGCGTGGTGCGGAAACGGCTCAGTTGCCGGCCTTGCGCGCCTGCGGCTTTTTCGGCTTGGCGCCGGCCGCTTCCAGGGCAGCGATACGTTCTGCCAGAGCCGCGTTCTCCGCGCGGGCCTCTTCGGCCATCATCTTGACCGCCTCGAACTCCTCGCGGCTGACCACGTCGAGGTCGTTGAGGACGCGCTCGGCCTGGGTGCGCATGAACGCCTCGACCTCCTCGCGCGCACCGCGCGCCATGCCCGCCGCATCGGTCATCAGCCGTGCCATGTCGTCGAGCAGGCGATTGCTGGTCTGGGTCATCGAAGGCTCCTTCGCATCAAGGGCCGGCGCGTTGTGCATCCACGCACCTGCCATACCCCCGCGCATACCAGACAATGGTACCACGCACTTGCGCGTTCAAGACTTTTGCCTCCTGATGCGACACCTTGGCCAAGCGAGGATGACATGACGCTGGAAACCTATCTCGCCTATCTGGCAACCGTGGCCGTGTTCTTCGCGACACCGCCGGGGCCGAGCCAACTGCTGATGGTCTCCAACAGCCTGCGCCACGGCGTCAGGGCATCCACCGCCACCATGGCCGGCGACCTGAGCGCCAACGCGTTGCAGATGACGGCGGCAGCCTTCGGGCTTGCGGCGCTGATCGCCACGTCGGCGGGCGCGCTGACGCTGATCAAATGGGCCGGCGTCGCCTATCTCGTCTGGGTCGGGGTGCGCACCTTCCTCGCGCCGGCGCCGAGCCTCGCGGCCGCGGCCCCCGGCAGCACCGACCGCCGCCGGCTGTTCATGCAGGGCTTCCTGACATCCGCCGCGAACCCCAAGGCGGTGGTGTTCTTCGCCGCGCTGTTTCCCCAGTTCCTCGATCCGGCCAGCACCATCCTGCCGCAATTGCTGATCCTCGGCGCGACCTATCTGGTCGTCGACGGCACGCTGTTGCTGGTCTGGGGCGGCACTGCCGAACGGCTTTTCGGCGCGCTGCGGCCGCGCGCCCGGCTGCTGAACCGCATCTCCGGCTCGCTGATGATCGCGGCTGCCGGGCTGCTTGGGCTGAAAGACGTCGAGGCGCAGCGCTGATCTGCGCTAGATTGTTCGCTGTTTGCTGAACCGACGGGGTCGCCGCGCATGAGCCGCATGGATTACGCACTGACCGGACCGATCGGCGCGCGGGCCACGTTTGGCCTCGTCGCGCTGTCCACCGACGAGACCATCGAACCCGATGTCTCCCGCATGATCGGCCAACAGGGTGACGACACCGGCATCGCGCTCTACACGACCCGCATACCCTGCCACTCGCTTGTGACGCCGCAGACGCTTGCCGATATGGAGCAGACCCTGCCCGCGTCCATCGGACTGCTTCCATCGGCGCTGGAGTTCGACGTGATCGCCTACGGCTGCACGTCCGGGGCCACGTTCATCGGCCCCGACCGGGTCGATGAACTGGTCCGCTCGGTGCGCAGCACCCACCATGTCACCGATCCGCTGACGGCTGTCCTGGCGGCCTGCGACACGCTTGGCGTGCAGCGGCTGGGTTTCGTCACGCCCTATGCGAAGGATGTGTCGGCAGCGATGCGCGGGCGGCTGGAGGATCACGGCCTGGAGATTGCCGGCTTCATCTCCTTCGAGGAGCCAGACGACGCGACCGTGGCCCGCATCGATCCGGCCTCGACCCTGGGGGCAGCGCGCAACGCGACGCGCCAGAGCCGCTGCGACGCGGTGTTCCTGTCCTGCACCAACCTGCGCACCCTGCCGCTGATCGCCCGCGCCGAGGCGGAACTCGGCGTGCCCATCATCAGCTCCAACCAGGCGCTCGCCTGGCACATGATGCGCCTTGCCCGCATCTCTGGCGGCAACGATCGCTTCGGGCGGTTGTGGAAGACAAACCTCGCCGCCGCCTGACCGGTAGCCTTGACATTGCAGGCGCCCGCGCGCGAGTTGCGCCCCGTGCACGGACCATAATCGCGGGAGCCCGCCCCCTTGCAACTGTTCGCCCTGCCCTTCCCCGTCATCGATCCGGTGGCCATCGAGATCGGACCGCTGGCGGTGCGCTGGTACGCGCTGGCCTACATCGCCGGCATCCTGCTGGGCTGGTGGTACATGCTGCGGCTGGCCCGCAACCAGGCGCTCTACGGCAGCGCGCCCGGCCCCATCTCCAACAAGGACGTGGATGATTTCCTGCTGCTTGCGACATTCGCACTGATTGTCGGCGGCCGGCTCGGCTTCGTGCTGATCTACCAGCCGGACTACTACGCCGCGCACCCGGCCGAGATCCTGCAGATATGGCGCGGCGGCATGTCCTTCCACGGCGGCTTCCTGGGCTTTGTCGCGGCGGTCGTGCTGTTTGCGCGCCGCCGTGGCGTAACACCGATGGCACTCGGAGACCTGTGCGCCGCCGCCGTGCCGATCGGGCTGTTCTTCGGGCGCATTGCCAACTTCGTCAACGCGGAACTTTGGGGACGCGTCTCCGATGTGCCCTGGGCCATGGTGTTCCCCGGCGGCGGACCCGATCCGCGCCATCCAAGCCAGCTCTATCAGGCGGCACTGGAAGGCATCGTGCTGTTCCTTCTGCTACGGCTGATGACGCACCGCTTCGGCGCACTGCGGCGGCCCGGTCTTGTCACCGGCGTGTTCGTCGCCGGCTATGGCGTGGCGCGCATCATCGGCGAGCAGTTCCGCCAGCCGGATGCGGGAATCGGCTTCCTGTTTGGGAGCGTTACCATGGGAATGGCACTGTCGCTGCCGATGGTCGTCATCGGGATGGGGCTGATCGCCTGGGCCCGCCAGCGCAAACCGCTCGACACCACC
The DNA here is from genome assembly GCA_028279445.1 of Tepidamorphaceae bacterium. Classification (GTDB taxonomy): domain Bacteria; phylum Pseudomonadota; class Alphaproteobacteria; order Rhizobiales; family Tepidamorphaceae; genus JANQNT01. The sequence goes on from JANQNT010000022.1 coordinate 105,905, forward strand.
GCCGCGTGAAATGACCCCGCTGGAAGCACGCCTGCGCGAGGAGATCGCCCGCGACGGCGACATGCCCGTCAACGCCTTCATGGCGCGTGCGCTCACCGATCCGGAACACGGCTACTACACGACGCGCGAGGCAATTGGCGCGAAGGGCGATTTCATCACCGCGCCGGAAGTCAGCCAGATGTTCGGCGAGATCGCCGGCGCCTGGCTGGTCGGCATCGGCGAGGCGATCGCGAATACGGTTCCCGACGGACCGGTCCATCTCGTCGAGCTCGGCCCCGGGCGCGGCACGCTGATGGCCGACATCCTGCGGGTGGCGAAGTTGCGCCCGGAGCTTGCCGGACGGCTCAGGGTGCATCTGGTGGAGGCGAGCCCGCGCCTGCGCCGACAGCAAGCCGATACGCTGAACGATGACACAGAGGCAACCTGGCATGGGTCGATGGAGACGGTGCCGAGCGGCCCGCTGTTGCTGGTCGCCAACGAGTTCTTCGACGCATTGCCGGTCGAGCAGGCGGTGATGACGACGCAGGGCTGGCGGCAGCGCGTCGTCGGCATCGACGGCGACAAGCTCACATTCCGTGCCGACGGCGATCCGGTGGAACCGGTTCCAGCCGCGTTCTCCAACGCAACACCCGGCACGATCTTCGAAAGCTGCCCGGCCGCCCGTGACATCGCCTCGGACATCGCTGCACGGCTGACGGCTGCGCCGGGCGCCGGGCTGATCATCGACTACGGCTACGGTGCAGCCGCACCGGGCGACACGCTGCAGGCGGTGCGCCGCCATCAGCCGGTCGATGTGCTGTCCCATGTCGGCGAGGCGGACCTGACCGCGCATGTGTGTTTCGGCGCGCTGGCGGAGGCGGCAACCGGGGCGGGAGCCGATGCCTACGGCCCCGTGCCCCAGGCACGCTTCCTGAGCGAGCTTGGTATCGCCGGACGCGCCAAAGCGCTGATGCAGAGTAGTGGCAACCAGACCGCCGCCGTGCAGGGCGCACTCGCCCGCCTGGTCTCGCCCGATCAGATGGGGGCATTGTTCCAGGTGCTGGCGCTGACCAGTCCAGGCGCTGGCTGTCCGCCGGGCACCGGCCAGCCGCCGGGACTGTGATTTGCGCGAATTCACGATTGACCCGCGGCTGAACCCTCGCCACCCTCGCCGGCCATGAACGCACCTGCTCCCCCCGCCCCGCTGGCACCGCTGACCGACGACACCCTGACGGCGAGCGGTGCGCGGCACGGCTTCTTCGACCGCTCCGGGGGTGTTTCGGAGGGGCTTTTTGCCGGGCTCAATTGCGGTGCGGGCTCTAGCGACGAGCCTGCCAGCGTGGCGGAAAACCGCGCCCGGGTCGCCCGGTATCTTGACGTCGCGCCGGACCGCCTGGTCAGCGCCTATCAGGTGCACAGCGCGGACACGCTGGTCGTGACGCAACACTGGACAAATGACGCACGCCCGAAGGTGGACGGCCTGGTCACCGCCGAACCGGATATCGCCATCGGCGTGCTGACCGCCGACTGCGGGCCGCTATTGTTTTCGAGCGGGGACGGAAAAATCGTCGGCGCGGCGCATGCCGGCTGGAAGGGCGCACTCACCGGCATCGCGGAAGCGACCGTCGATGCGATGGAGACACTCGGCGCACGGCGCGAGTCCATCATCGCGGCGCTGGGACCGACGATTTCCGCAGCGGCCTACGAGATCGGTCCGGAGTTCGTCACCCGCTTCAACGACGACGATCCCGCCAACGCGGATTTCTTCCGCGCCTCGACGCGCGACGGCCACGCCTTTTTCGACCTGCCCGGCTACATCGCCCGACGCATGGACAGGGCCGGTATCGCCGGTTTCACCGATCTCGCCCGGTGCACCTACGCGGACGAAGTAGCCTTCTTCAGCTACCGCCGCACCACCCATCGCGGCGAACACGACTATGGCCGTCTCATCGCGGCCATCGCGCCCGCCACCAACTGACGGAACACCACCCATGGCACTGCACTTTTCCGCCGACGAGTTCGCCGCGCGTCGCGACAGGCTCGCCGCCGCGCTGGAGGCCGACGGCCTCGACGGACTGCTGATCTTCGCCCAGGAGAGCATGTACTGGCTGACCGGCTACGACACCTTCGGCTTCTGCTTCTTTCAGTGCCTGTACTTCGGTAACGACGGCACGCTGGCGCTGCTGACGCGCTCCGCCGACATGCGCCAGGCGCAGCACACCTCCAATATCGAGGACCTGCGCATCTGGACCGATGGCGCCGGCGCGACACCTGCCGGCCAGCTCAAGGACATGCTCGAGAGCCTCGGCCAGCAAGGCAAGCGGCTCGGCATCGAGACCGGCACGCAGGGACTGACCTATCAGAACGGGGCCGCCGTCCATGCCGCGCTCGACGGGTTCGTGACGCTCGTGCCGGCGCCGGAGACAGTGACGCGACTGCGCGCGGTGAAGTCGCCGGCCGAGCTAGATTACGTGCGCCGTGCCGGCGAGCTGGCCGACGCGGCCTATTACGCCGCCCGCGACGTCACCGGGCCTGGCGTCGACGAAGGCGTCATCCTGGCCGCCCAGCACAAGGTGATCTTCGAAGGCGGCGGCGATTATCCTGGCAACGAATTCATCATCGGCTCCGACCGCGATGCGCTGCTGTGCCGCTACAAGTCCGGCCGCCGCAAGCTCGACGCCAATGACCAACTGACGCTCGAATACGCCGGCGTCTACCGCCACTACCACGCCGCGCTGATGCACACCTTCGTCATCGGCAAGCCGACGCCGCGCCATCTGGAACTGCACACCGCTGCAACCGAAGCGCTCGCCGCGGTCGAGGCGACATTCATGCCCGGACGCACCGCCGGCGAGGTCTTCGATGCCCATGCCCGCGTGATGGATGCCCATGGGCTTGAGAAGCACCAGCTCAACGCCTGCGGCTATTCGCTGGGCGCGCACTTCACGCCGTGCTGGATGGACTGGCCGATGTTCTATGCCGGCAACCCGTGGGTGCTGGAACCGAACATGGTGATGTTCGCGCATATGATCATCATGGACTCCGACACCGGCACCGCCATGTGCCTGGGGCGCACCTCGATCATCACCGACGGCGCGCCGGAGCCGCTGTCGGCCACGCCGCTGGACCTGGTGATCAAATAGCGCTACCCAATTCGTGCGCCCGGCCAGTCGGTCCGGTCGAGGCAGTGGTACGGCAGGGGTCGGGGGGCAACGACCTTTTTGCTTGAGTATGAGGGTTCCATGTCGGTCTGGCGTCTGTTGCAGGTGTTCGCGGTTGCGGTTGGCGCATCGGTGCTGGCGGCGTGTTCCACCCCGATCAATCTCGGCAACGTCTTCCCCGGATCGGGATCGACGACCGCAACGCCCGCCACCGCCGGCACCATCGCCTTCGAGCCGGTCGTCGGCATCCCGGCGGCACTTGCCGGTCCATTGGCCGCCGAACTCACCGCTGCGGCAACCGGGCAACGGCTGACGGTGGTCGGCCGCGACGACGCACGCGCAGCCCACCGCGCCAAGGGTTATTTCTCCGCCGAGACCATCGATACGGGCACCCGGATCACCTATGTCTGGGACCTGTTCGACGCCGCCGGGCAGCGCAAGACCCGGTTCCAGGGCGAGCGCATCATCGACAAGCGCGCCGACGACCCCTGGAGCACCGTCGATCAGGAGATGCTGCGCGCCATCGCCCGATGGACCATCGATCAGATCGCCACAGCGACCGGAACGCAGGCCGCGTCCGGCAGCGAGACCGCACCCCCCGCGCCCGCCTCACAGGCCCCGCAGGCCTCGCAGGCCTCGCAGGCCTCGCCGACCGCACAAGCAGCACCGGCCGAACCGGCCCGGCGTCCGCAAAGCCGCGCCGCGCTGGCCATGGCCGACGGGCGCATCGATACGCTCGAAACACCACAAGTGCCGCGGCAGACCGCTTTCGCCATCGGCACCGTGCGTGCCTCCGGCGGCGACGGCAGCCGCGTGCTGCCGGGCGCCATGAGCGATGCGCTGAAACGAAACGGCGCGACACTCGCAGCCGACGGTGCGGCGACGCACGTCGTGTCGGGCGAGGCACGCGTGGCGGCAGGCACTGGAGACCTGGAGACGGTCACGCTGGTGTGGACGCTGCACGACCAGTCCGGCAACCGACTGGGCTCCGTGCGTCAGGAAAAAACCGTGCCGCGGGGCGCGCTTGCCTCGACCTGGCAGGGCCATGTGGAGGATGCCGCCGATGCCGCGGCACCGGGCCTCATCGCCCTGGCGGCAGGCAACTGATCCACAGCCCATCAAATCCTGAGGGTCGATACGGCTTAGCCGTTTGCGCGCACCTTGCCTGGTTGTTACAACGCCATCCGTCGGGCGCCCGCGACTGAGTCCATCGAACAGCGCCCGCAGCGTAAAAGACGAGAGACATCGTCACACGAAGGACCGGTCGACCGACCGGACAGGATACCGGGGGCTGGGTCCATGAAGATCGTCGCGGGCAACTCCAACCGGCCGCTGGCCGAGGCCATTGCCGCCTATCTCAACACGCCTTTGACCAAGGCCCAGGTCCGCCGCTTCGCGGACATGGAAGTGTTCGTCGAGATACTGGAAAACGTGCGCGGCGAGGACTCCTTCGTCATCCAGTCGACGTCGTTTCCCGCCAACGACAACCTGATGGAGTTGCTGATCCTGATCGATGCGCTGCGCCGCGCCTCGGCGCGCCGCATCACCGCCGTGGTGCCCTATTACGGCTACGCCCGCCAGGATCGCAAACCCGGGCCCCGCACGCCGATTTCCGCCAAGCTGGTCGCCAACCTGATCACCCACGCCGGTGCCGACCGGGTGATGACACTGGACCTGCACGCCGGCCAGATCCAGGGCTTCTTCGATATCCCCACCGACAATCTCTACGCCGCCCCGGTGATGGTGCGCGACGTCAAGGAGAAGTTCGACACCAAGAAGGTGACGATTGTCTCGCCCGACGTCGGTGGCGTGGTGCGTGCCCGCGGGTTCGCCAAGCGCATTGATGCGCCGCTGGCCATTGTCGACAAGCGCCGCGAGCAGCCAGGCGAATCGGAAGTGATGAACGTGATCGGCAATGTCGAGGAGCGTATCTGCATCCTGCTCGACGACATCGTCGATTCCGGCGGCACGTTGTGCAACGCCGCCGACGCGCTGCTGGCGCGCGGCGCTTCCGAGGTCTACGCCTACATCTCGCACGGGGTGCTGTCCGGCGGCGCAGTAGCGCGCGTTGCCGCGTCCAATCTCAAGGAACTGGTGATTACGGACTCGATCCAGCCGACGGAAGCGGTGCGCGTTGCGCGCAACATGCGGGTGTTGTCGATCGCGCCGCTGATGGGCGAAGCCATCGGGCGCACAGCACTGGAAGAGTCGGTCTCAAGCCTGTTCGACTGAACCGGGCCAGGACCGATCCGGGCTCAGGCGAGCACGGCGCTCACGCCACCCAGCACCAGGGCAAACAGCGCCCAGCCGGTCGTGGCCTGGCCCGGCTTGGTGCGTTGTTCCAGGTCGATACGTTCGTAGTGATACTGTTCCGACATCGTCATTGTCCGTTGGCTCATCGGCTGTTCGCGTGCGCGCCCCTCGCACCAGCGGTCATTTTTCAGCAAGCTCCGGCGCGGGCATGACCTGATCGCAACAGGATCGCGGCCGGCCTAGGCCCAGGAGTCATCGGGCATTTGGGCACTGCGGGCCGAGCGAACAAGCCCTCTACACGTTCATTTGAGCGCCTGGTGACGGTACGCGCTGGCGCTCAACCCGTGTTGCCTTGCCGGGCGCGCGCGGCTATAAGGCGCGCGGCCGGTTCACCCCCCTGGAGGAAACCGGTCGAAACGATCGGCCGGCGGGCATGAACAGCCGCCGGCGTTTTTGCTTGGGCGCATCGGCGCCTCTCATGGAGACAAACATGTCCGCGAACATCGAACTGCAGGCGGAAGCGCGCGAGAAGGTCGGCAAGGGGGCCGCCCGTGCAATCCGCCGCGCCGGCAAGGTGCCGGCCGTCATCTATGGCGACAAGAAAGACCCCAGCACCATCGCCCTTTCCGTGCGCGACGTGATCAAGGAGCTGGAATCCGGCCGCTTCCTGACCACCGTCTACGACGTCAAGGTCAACGGCGAGAGTTCCCGCGTGATCCCGCGCGATTTCCAGCTCGACCCCGTGCGCGACACGCCGATGCACATCGACTTCCTGCGCATCACCAAGGGCGCGACCATCGTGGTGGCTATCCCCGTGCTGTTCCAGAACGAGGAAGAGTCGCCGGGCCTGAAGCGTGGCGGCGTTCTCAACGTGGTGCGCCACGAGATCGAGGTGTCGGCGCCGGCCGAAGCGCTGCCCGACAGCATCGAGGTCGATCTCAGCGGCCTGGATATCGGCGACTCGCTGCACATTTCGGCGGTCACCCTGCCGGACGGCGTCGAGCCGACCATCACCGACCGTGACTTCACGATTGCCACCATCGCCGCGCCCGCCGGCCTCAAGGACGAGGACGAGGAAGAAGGCGACGAGGAACTCGAGGAAGGCGCGGAGGTGCCCACCGTCGCGGAGACCGAGGCTGCCGCCGAAGAGGGCGGCGAGGCCGAAGAGTAGTTGCACGAGGGCGCCGTGGCGATACGACTGCGGCGTCTCTTCGGTCTACGCGACAAAGCCACGCCGGCAACCGACGACCCTACCGCCATGTCTGCCAACGCGACGTTGTTTGTCGGCCTGGGCAATCCGGGCGACAGCTATGCCGGCAACCGGCACAACGTCGGCTTCATGGCGCTTGAGGCGATTGTCGAACAGCACGGACTGGGCCCCTGGCGCAAGCGCTTTTCCGGCGCCTTCGCCGACGGGCGCATCGGCGGCAATCGCGTGTTCGCGCTGATGCCCGGCACCTACATGAACCGGTCGGGCGACGCGGTGTCGCAGGCCATGAGCTACTTCAGGCTGACGCCGGACGACGTCTTCGTGTTCCACGACGAGCTCGATCTGGCGCCCGGCAAGGTGCGGGTGAAGAGCGGCGGCGGAGCTGCCGGCAACAACGGCATCCGTTCGATCATCGCGCATATCGGCGCGGATTTCCCACGGGTGCGCATCGGCATCGGCCATCCCGGCCACAAGGACCGGGTGCAGGGCTGGGTGCTGAGCGACTTCGCCAAGGCCGACCGCACCTGGCTCGACCCGCTGCTGGAGGCGATGGCCGACAACGCCGATTGCCTGGCAACGCGCGAGCCGTCGAATTTCATGAACCGCATCGCGCTGGCGATGCGCGACGAGACCGACTGACGCGCGCCGGCACACACGAGTGGGATCAGGAAAAGTGGAAACCGGTTTTCCGCCCGGATCCCACTCCAACCAAATAACGGAGATACCCGGCAATGGGGTTCAAATGCGGTATCGTCGGCCTGCCCAATGTGGGCAAATCGACGCTCTTCAACGCCCTGACGCAGACTGCCGCCGCACAAGCGGAGAACTATCCCTTCTGCACCATCGAGCCCAATGTCGGCGAGGTGGCGGTGCCCGATCCGCGTCTTGATGAACTCGCCCGGATCGCAAAGTCCGCCGAGACCATCCCGACGCGGCTGACCTTTGTCGATATCGCAGGGCTTGTGCGCGGCGCTGCCCAGGGCGAAGGCCTCGGCAACCAGTTCCTCGCCCATATCCGCGAGGTGGACGCCATTGCCTACGTGTTGCGCTGTTTCGAGGACGATGACGTCACCCATGTGGACGGCCGGGTCGATCCGATCGCCGATGCGGAGACCATCGAGACCGAGCTGATGCTCGCCGATCTGGAAAGCCTGGAGAAACGCGTCACCGCGCTGGAAAAGAAGATCCGCGGCGGCGACAAGGAGGCCAAGCTGACGCTGGCGCTGATCGAGCGCACCCTACCACTCTTGCAGGACGGCAAACCGGCCCGACTGGTATCGCGCACGGCGGAGGAAGAACTCGCCTTTCGGGCACTCAACCTGCTCACCTCCAAGCCGGTTCTGTATGTCTGCAACGTCGATGAGGCGAGCGCGGCGGACAGCAACGCGCACGCGGCAACGGTCGCCGAACGGGCCGCGACCGAAGGCGCGCAGGCCGTTGTCATCTCCGCCAAGATCGAGGCGGAAATCGCGCTGCTGCCGGCAGGTGAGCGCGCCGAGTACCTGGAGGCCATCGGCCTCGAGGCGCCCGGCCTCGACCGGCTGATCCGCGCTGGCTACGACCTGCTCGGCCTCGTCACCTTCTTCACCGCAGGACCCAAGGAAGCGCGCGCCTGGACGATCACCGAAGGCACCCGCGCGCCGCAGGCCGCCGGCACCATCCACACAGATTTCGAGGCCGGCTTCATCCGCGCCGAGACCATCACCTATGACGACTTCGTCTCCGTCGGCGGCGAGACACCCGCCAAGGATGCCGGCAAGATGCGCCTTGAAGGCAAGGAGTACGTGGTGCGCGACGGCGACGTGATGCACTTCCGCTTCGCCAACTGAGGCAGATCACGATCGCGATGCTGCATTTCGAGGACTTCCATGTCGGCGAGACGGTCAGCTTCGGCGGCTACGACGTAATCCAGGACGAGATCGACGCGTACGCCGGCGAGTTTCATCCCCTGTCGGCGCGGCATGGCGAGACGGACGTCACCTCGATCTGGCACGTCTGCGCCATGATGATGCGCATGATGTGCGAGGGCTTCCTGCTGGACGCCACCAGCCAGGGCGCGCCGGGCGTTGAGGAAATCGTGCAGCACGCCCCCGTGCGCGCCGGCGAGCGCTTGCGCATGCGTCGTACGGTGCTGAACGCGCGCCGCTCCAACAGCCGGCCCGATCTGGGCCTGGTGCATTTCCGCTTCGAGGTGCTGAACGCGGCCGGCGAACTGAAGCTCGCCTGCCGCAACTGGATACTGTTTTCCACCCGCGAGGTGCCCGCATGAGCCGGCACTTCGAGGACCTGGCCGAGGGGCTGACGCTCGATCTCGGCTCGGTGACGTTCACGCCCGAGACGATCAAGGCCTTCGCGGCGCGCTACGATCCGCAGAGCTTCCATCTCGATGAAGCAGCGGCCGCGCAGAGCCTGTTCGGCACCCTGTCGGCGAGCGGCTGGCACACCGTGGCCACATTCATTCGCTGCTTCGACGATGTCTGGGCAAGCGAACCGGGCGGCGCGGACACGCTGGGTCCGTGGCGCGCCTTCCACCACCTGCGCTGGATACTGCCCGTGCGCGCCGGCGACACGCTGACCTTCGCCGCAACGGTGAAGGCGTTGGTTGCCGCTGGCCAAGAGAGCGGAGCAAATCCAGGAAAAGTGGACACCGGTTTTCCGTCCGGATTTGCGACCAAACAGAAAACTGGCGCCACGCAGTGGGGCCAAGTGACCTGGCACGGTACCGGCCGCAATCAGGACGGCGAGCTGGCGTATGCGTTCGACGGGGATGTGCTGGTGAAACAACGCGGATAACGGCGAGGCTACGGCCATACCGCGCATTCTGCGTCACCGGCGGCCTGAGCGAGGAAGCAACCCGGGCGCATGACCGTGAGCGCGGACATTGTCGGAGTGAACTGTCCGAGCGAACTCGCCGTGAGGGGAACAAAACCCTCACTCGCCCTCGAATTCGATCAGCGTGCGCACCGGCACGCCGAGCGCTTCGACCTTTTTTGCACCGCCGAGGTCGGGCAGATCGATGATGAAGCAGGCGGCCACCACGTCCGCGCCGATATCCTGCAACAGTTTGACCGCACCTTCCGCCGTGCCGCCGGTGGCGATCAGGTCGTCGACCAGGATGACCTTCTCGCCGGCATGCACCGCATCGCGATGCATCTCCATCTCGTCAAGGCCGTATTCCAGCGAATAGGCGATGGAAACGGTCTCGTGCGGCAGCTTGCCCTTCTTGCGGATCGGCACGAAGCCGGCGGAAAGCTGATGCGCCACCGCACCGCCGAGGATGAAGCCGCGCGCCTCGATGCCGGCCACCTTGTCGATCTTCGCGCCGGCCCAGGGCTGGACCAGTTCGTCGACAGAACGCCGGAACGCCTGGGCGTTGCCGAGCAGCGTGGTGATGTCGCGGAACTGGATGCCGGGCTTGGGATAGTCGGGAATGGTCCGCACCGCCTCGATCAGGTTCACCGCACCCCTCCCCGCGCCGTCACGCGCTCTGACCTGCCACACATTCGCCGTTCCCTGTCCGGACGCTCGTGAGCGTGTAAAGAGCGGAAAGGAAGCGCCATGTCCACCCAGTCACCGACCGTCACGGTCCGCGATATCGATATGCCATTCGGCCGGATGGTGATCTTCTTCATCAAGCTGTTTCTGGCGATGATCCCGGCCATGATGGCCGTCTACGCGGTGCTCGCCGCCATGGGGATCGTGCTGGTGATGCTGCTTGGCGGCGTCGGCGGGCTTGAGGAGTTGCTGCGCCGCTTCGGCGTCGCGTAAGAGTCAGAACCCAAGCACCTCAGGCCCCGAGCACCCGCCCCGCCACCGCATCGAGCTTGGCGACAAGCTCAGGATCGCGCTTGTCCGGCGCGGTGATGATCGCGGTGTCAAGCGCCCGGTCGGAACCGTTGGGACACGGCTCGTGCTCGGCGGGAAAGTCCCCGGCAAGCGCCTTGACCAGCGCCCGCGCGTTGTTGGCGTTGGCGCCGAGCACCCCCAGGATCTCCGGCACGTCCACCTCGCCGTGGTCGGAATGCCAGCAATCGTAGTCGGTGACCATCGCGATACTGGCGTAGCAGAGCTCCGCTTCGCGGGCCAGACGCGCTTCGGGCATGTTGGTCATGCCGATCACGTCACAGCCCCACGACTTGTAGAGCATCGATTCCGCATAGGTGGAGAACTGCGGCCCCTCCATCGCCAGATAGGTACCGCCGCGAACGGCTTCGATGCCGCAGGCGCGCGCAGCCCGCTCGACACGGGCCATCAGACCGGGACTGACCGGAAAGGCCAGCGACACATGGGCAACGCAGCCCTCGCCGAAGAAACTGTTGGCGCGCGAGGTGGTGCGGTCGATGAACTGGTCGACCAGCACGAACGTCCCCGGCGATAGCTCTTCGCGAAACGAGCCGCAGGCAGAGATCGACACCAGGTCGGTGACGCCAACCCGTTTGAGCGCATCGATATTGGCGCGGTAGTTGATGCCGTCCGGCGGAATGCGATGGCCGATGCCATGGCGCGGCAGGAACACCACATCCGTGTCGGAGATGCGCCCGAACACGAGCGCGTCCGATGGCGTGCCCCAAGGCGTCTCGATCGTCTCGGAGCGCCGATCCTCCAGCGCCTCCATGTCGTAGAGGCCCGAACCGCCGATGATACCGAGCACGGCCTTGGTCATGTGAAGCCTCTCAAAAGCAAACGGCCGGTGAACCAGCACCGGCCGTTCGTAACGTCATTTTCCGCGCCGTGGAAGCGCTGTGAGATCAGTGATCGACCTCCGACCACAGCTTCTTCTTGCTGAGATAGAGCAGGCCGGAGAAGACGAGCATGAACATCAGTATCTGGAAGCCGAGCCGCTTGCGGTGCTCGAGCTTCGGCTCGGCCGTCCACATCAGGAACGCGGTCACGTCGGCGGCGTACTGTTCCACGGTCATCGGCGAACCGTCGGTGTACTCGACACCTTCCTCGAACAGCGGTGCTGCCATGGCGATCTGGTAGCCGGGGAAATACGCGTTGTAGCTCATCCCCTCGCGCATCTCTTCGCCGGCCGGCGGATCGACATAGCCGGTCAGCAGCGCGTACAGGTAGTTGGGACCGTTCTTGCGCGCCTTGGCGATCACCGAAAGGTCGACCGGATAGGCGCCGTTGTTGGAGGCGCGTGCCTGCTGCTCGTTCTCGAACGGGCTGGCGAAGGCATCGAAGGGCTTGGCCTCGCGCTCGAACATGTCGCCGAACTCGTCGGGTCCGTCCATGACGGTGTATTCCGCGGCGATGGCCACGACCTGGTCCTCGGTGAAACCCGGCCCGCCGTCTTGCGACAGGTTGCGGTACTTCACCAGCGACATGGCATGGCAACTCGCGCAGACTTCCTTGTAGACTTGGAAGCCGCGCTGCAACTGGCCCTTGTCGAAGGTTCCGAACATTCCCGAGAAGGTCCAGTCCTGCGACGGCGGCGTGGGCGCCTTGCCGGCAGCCTGGGCGAGGTTGGCGCCAGCAAACAGCAGGCCGCCCGCGACCGCCGAAGCCAGGCCAGCACGGCGCAGGACGGATATCATGCCGGTGTGGGTCATCAAACGCTCCCGAATGCGCATCGTGTCAGCCCCGCTTCTCGGGCGCGGCCGCAGCAGCAGCCGGCGCCGCGCCACCGCCCTTGCCTAGCACCGATTCGGAGATGCTCGCCGGCAATGGTCGTGGCGTCTCGATCAGGCCGAGCAGCGGCAGGATGATCAGGAAGTGGGCGAAATAGTAGGCGGTCAGGATCTGCGAGGCGATGACGTACCAGCCTTCGGCCGGCGCCGCGCCGAGATAGCCAAGGCCAAGGCAGACCACGAACAGCACCCAGAAGAAGATCTTGTAGAGCGGACGGAAGGTCGCCGAACGCACCTTCGATGTGTCCAGCCAGGGCAGCAGGAACAGCACGAAGATCGACGCGAACATCAGCAGCACGCCGCCGAGCTTGTCGGGCACCGCGCGCAGGATCGCGTAGAACGGCAGGAAGTACCATTCCGGCACGATGTGCGCCGGCGTCACCAGCGGATCGGCGGGAATGTAGTTGTCCGGGTGTCCGAGCGCGTTGGGCGCATAGGTCACGAAGGCCATCATCAGCGCCAGGAAGACGACGATCGCGAACAGGTCCTTCACCGTGTAGTAGGGGTGGAAGGGCAACGTGTCCTTGCCGCTCTTCACGTCGACGCCGGTCGGGTTGTTGTTGCCGGGCACGTGCAGCGCCCAGACATGCAGCGCCACCACCGCGAAGATGACGAACGGCAACAGGTAGTGCAGCGAGAAGAAGCGGTTGAGCGTCGGGTTATCGACGGAGAAACCGCCCCACAGCCACTCGACGACGGCCGGTCCCACGAAGGGAATGGCGGAGAACAGGTTGGTGATAACGGTGGCGCCCCAGAAGCTCATCTGGCCCCACGGCAGCACGTAGCCCATGAAGGCGGTCGCCATCATCAGCAGCATGATGATCACGCCCAGCATCCACAAAATCTCGCGCGGCGCCTTGTAGGAGCCGTAATAGAGGCCGCGGAACATGTGGATGTAGACGGCGATGAAGAAGAACGACGCGCCGTTCTGGTGGATGTAGCGGATCAGCCAGCCGTAGTTCACATCGCGCATGATGTGTTCCACGCTCTGGAAGGCATGATCGACATGCGGCGTGTAGTGCATCGCCAGCACGACGCCGGAGATGATCTGCACCACCAGCATGATCGCGGCGATACCGCCGAACGTCCACCAGTAGTTCAGGTTCTTCGGCGTCGGGAAATCGACGAGCTGCGCGCGCACCATCGACACCATCGGGAGCCGACTGTCGAACCAGCGCACGACCGGGTTCTTGAAGTGATAGGTGGAGTTACCGCCCATTATTCTTGTTCCTGCTGCACTCAGCCGATGCGAATTGCCGTGTCCGAGGTGAACTCGTACGGCGGAATGTCGAGATTGCGCGGCGCCGGACCCCGGCGGATGCGCCCTGACGTGTCGTAGTGCGAGCCGTGACAGGGGCAGAACCAGCCATTGTATTCGCCCTGCTCGCCAAGCGGCACGCAGCCCAGGTGGGTGCAGATGCCCACCATCACCAGCCACTCGGGCCGCTCCGCGCGGTTCTCGTCGGCGGCCGACAGGGATTCATCCCCACCGAGGATCTGCGCGAACGGGTCGGGCAGGTCGTCAAGCGACACGTCGCGCGCCTCCTCGATCTCGCCGGCCGTGCGATGGCGGATGAAGATCGGTTTGCCGCGCCACATCACCGTGACGCTCTGGCCTTCCTCGATGGCGTCGAGATTGACGTCGATGGCCGCCAGCGCCTGAACGCTGGCATCGGGGTTCATCTGATGAATGAACGGCCATGCCGCGGCCGCCACGCCGACAGCACCGACGGCTCCGGTGGCGATATAGATGAAATCGCGGCGTGTCGGTTCGGGTGTTTCGCTGGTGGTCACGAAAGGTCGGTCCTTACGTTGGCGCCCTGCCGTGCAGGTGGGCAGACGCTGCAATCCAGAACCGGTTCGTCGCAGGGGGTTGCGCGGCGCGGTCCAGCAGACCCGTCTTCGGCACGCATCGCATCGCGTGCTGCAAAGCCGGAATTATTCCAATCTCAAGCACGGCTTTTTGCATTCTCAGGTCAAACTTGTCCAGTGGTGCACCGGTGTAAGCGCCAGATTGTCGCGCACCTGTGCAGACAGGCAGCGTCCTGCGCATTGAGTCATGGCTCCGTGCTACGTAGATTTCGGCAATACGGACTGCCGGATCATCATTTCCCATCGTCATCAAACGCCCATGCGACTGGCACTTTTCCAACCCGACATTCCCCAGAATACCGGCGCCGTTCTTCGGCTCGGCGCGTGTCTGGGGCTGCCGGTCGACATCATCGAGCCATGCGGCTTTCCGCTCTCTCATGCAAGCCTGCGCCGCGCCGGCATGGATTACCTGGAGCATGTCGAGATGGTGCGCCATGCCGACTTCGACACCTTTCTCAGCTCTCTGACGCAGTCCGCGGGCCGACTGATTCTCCTCACCACCAAAGCCGAGACACCGCACACCCGCTTCGCTTTCGCCGATGGCGACGTGCTGCTGCTGGGCCGCGAAAGCGCCGGCGTGCCGCAAGCGGTGCACGAGGCGGCCGACGCGCGGATCAAAATCCCCATGCGGCAGGGTCTGCGCAGCTTGAACGTGGCGCTCGCCGCTGCGATGGTCGCCGGCGAAGCCTTGCGCCAGCTCGGACGGCTAGACGGATAACCGCAACAAGGACACACGAACACATGAGCGACCGCACGCCGCCGGAGCGGCCGCTGCCGGCAGATATCGAGGCGCGAAAAGAGACCGCGCATGCCTGGTTCACGGCCTTGCAGGACGACATCTGTTCAGCCTTCGAGGCCATCGAGGACGATTGTCCCGCCGGCCTGCCGCAAAGCGCCGACGATCCCGGTCGCTTCGCGCGCACGCCATGGCAGCGCACCGACCATACCGGCGCGCCGGGCGGCGGCGGCACCATGGCGCTGATGACCGGCCGGGTCTTCGAGAAGGTCGGCGTGCACGTTTCCGCGGTGCACGGCAGCTTCGCGCCGGAATTCGCCAAGCAGATTCCCGGCGCCGACACCAACCCCAATTTCTGGGCCGCCGGCATCTCGCTGATCGCCCACATGCACAATCCCAACGTACCGGCGGTGCACATGAACACCCGCATGGTGGTCACCAGCCGGCTGTGGTTCGGTGGCGGCGCGGACCTGACCCCGGTGCTCGACCGCCGCCGCGTGCAGGACGACCCCGACACGATCGCCTTCCACGCCGCGATGCAGGCCCCCTGCGACGCGCACGGGCGCGACTACGCGGCCTACAAGGCGTGGTGCGATGAGTACTTCCATCTCAAGCACCGCGACGAACCGCGCGGCATCGGCGGCATCTTCTTCGACTACGTCAATACCGGCGACTGGGAGACGGATTTCGCCTTCCTGCAGGACGTCGGCCGCAGCTTCCTCGAAGTCTATCCCGAACTCGTGCGGCAGAACTTCGCGCAGGGCTGGTGCGAGGCCGACCGCGACGAGCAACTGATCCGCCGCGGCCGTTATGTGGAGTTTAACCTGCTCTACGATCGCGGCACCATCTTCGGGCTGAAGACCGGCGGCAATGTCGCCTCGATCCTCTCCTCGATGCCACCGCTGGTGAAGTGGCCCTAATCCTCTAGGGTCTTGAGCAGGTCGTCCCTGCCGAGCGTGAAATCGCTCTCGATCCAGATTTCCTCAAGCCGCGCCAACGCCTCGCCGATGGCCGGTCCCGGTGCGATGCCTGCTGCCTTGAGGTCGTCTCCACTGACCGGAAAGGCCGGCGGCGTCCACAAGCCAGGCAACGCGAAGACCTCGCGCCAGGCCTCGTCCGGTGAATCCTGGCCGGTGTGCAACCAGGAAAACGCCAGCCGGTTGGTGAAGGCTGCGTGGCCAAGCCGGTGGAGCGCACCCTTCAGTTGGATCGCGCCGATCTGCGGCGACAGCGTCCACCAGCCGGTGGCTGCTTGTTTCAACCGATCAGCCTCCTCGTTGCTCAACCGCAGCCGATCCTGCAACCGCTGCGCATCGTCCGCGCTGTGCAGCGCCAGCGCCATGAAGCGGCGCAGCGCATCGCGCTCCAGCCCGGCGGTGGATTCCAGCCGCAGCAGGCGCGCAACCCGCGGCACCACCGGCGCGCTTCCCAGCACCATGGTCAGCAGTCCATGCGTCTGCATCAAGGTGAGCGCCGGCACCGGGTCGTCGGCGTCCAGCAACAGCATCACTTCCTTGCGCACCCGTTCGGCGGATAGCTGCCTGAGGCCCAGCCGCTCATGCATCATCGCATCGAGCGCCTGGCCATCGGGTTCGCCGCCGAACCGCGCCAGGAAACGGAAGAAGCGCAAGGTCCGCAGATAGTCCTCGCGGATGCGCTCGGGCGCCGATCCGATGAAGCGCAGCCGTTTGTCGGCGATGTCGGCGCCGCCGCCGACGGGATCGTGCACATTGCCGGCCACATCGACGTAAAGCGCGTTGACGGTGAAGTCGCGCCGCCGCGCATCCACGTCCCAATCGGTGCCGAAGGCGACCGTCGCGTGGCGCCCGTGCGTCTCCACGTCCTGGCGCAGGGTGGTCAGCTCGACGGGGTGGCCACCGGCAATCACCGTGACGGTGCCGTGCTCGACCCCGGTGGGCACGGCGCGCAAGCCTGTCTCCCTGGCGATCTCGAACACCTGGTCGGGGGTCGCGGTGGTGGCGCAATCGATATCGCCGGGGGCGCGGTCTGCCAACGCGTTGCGTACCGCACCGCCGACGATGCGCGTCTCGATCCCCTCATGCGGGCGGTTGAACACGCCAAGCACGGTGGCGCCTGGCTCTTCGCCGACAAGCGCCGCGACGCGACTGGCCGCCCGAGGGCCGAATTCGGTGGCAATCGCGTCGGCGGCGACGATCACTCGATCGTGCCCGGCACGAGAACGCCGTCGCGGAACTCCGCCGGCTTGTAGGTGCCCTGCGGCGACGACCCGCCAAACACGGCCAGCACCAGGAAGCCGGCTAGCGTGCAGGCAAAGCCCGCCCCCACCAGCCACGCGACCTTCGGCCGCCAGGTCTCGGGTTGATTGAAGCCCTGACCGGTGAAGTAGAGGTACACGGCGGTGACAATGAACGGCGCGACAAAGAGCAGTGTCTGAATCGCGATGATCCTGAGCATCAGCGGTAGGCCCGATCGTAAAGGTTGCGGATGATTCCGGCGGTTGCGCCCCAGATATAGTGCGCCTGATAGGGCATTGCATAGAAGTGCCGTCGCCGACCCTGCCATTCGCGCCAGTGGTGCTTGTGGTTGGCCGGGTCCATCAGGAAGGCGAGCGGCACCTCGAAAACGTCGGCAACCTCGCCTGGATCGGCGACCGGCATGAAATCCGGCCGGACCACGCCGACGGCCGGCACGATGCGGTATCCTGTCGCGGTCTGGTAGAGATCGAGATAGCCAAGCGCCTGCACATGGGCGGCGGCAAGCCCGATTTCCTCGCGCGCCTCGCGCAACGCCGCCTGTAGCGGACCTTCGTCGGCATCATCGACCTTGCCGCCAGGAAAGCTGATCTGGCCGGCATGGGTCGGCAGATGCTCGGTGCGCCGCGTCAGGATCACATGCACCTCGCCAGCCCGCTCGATCAGCGGCACCAGCACCGCCGCGCGGCGCGGCGGCTCATCGGGCCGGTAGGCCGGCAAACCCGGATTGAGATCATGATCGCCACGCTCGGCAGGCACCGCATCGTCATGCCCGCCGTCCGGCACCGCCACCCGCAGGCCCCGTTCAAGCCGCGTCTCGACGTCGGCGAGTGCGAAACCGGTCACCGGTCCGTCCTGTCCGCAAGCCTCGTCCATGTCGTCCGGTCTACCGGTATGCGGCGATGTCGCTGGCCGGCGCCATGGCAAAGAACGCACCGGCGCTCCACACGCCGAAATAGACCTCGCCGTCGACGTCATGTTCCTCGCCCAGCGCCACCAGATCGTAGAACACCGCGCGGTTGACGAGCGCCTCCAGCCCGCCGCGCACCAGCACGTAGGGCTTCAGCCCGCCGGTCGCCTCGTCGACCACGAAGCGCAGCGGATGCTCCGAATCAACACCGACCACATCCTCCACATTGGTGCGGAAAGCGATTCGCTGATCATGTCCCGATCCTTCCACAGCCATCTCCACGGCAACGAAAGGTGCATCATCCACCGCGATGCCGATCCGCTCCACCGGCGTGACCAGCACGAAGCGCTCCGGATCGCGCCTGAGCACACTGGCGAAGAGCTGCACCAGCGGCTTCCGGCCGATCGGCGTGCCCATGTAGAACCAGGTGCCGTCGGCGGCGATTCGCATGTCGATTTCGCCGCAATAGTCCGGATTCCAAAGGTGAACCGGCGCTGGCCCGCGCTTCTTGACCGCTTTCGCCTGGGCGATCAGCCCTTCCAGGCCAGCCGTCGGGCTGTCGTCGCCACCCTTACCGGCAGCATCCGGCCCGCCTGCGGCCGCACTTGATCTTGAACCGTCTTGCATCATCTCGACACGAACATCCGTACCATGTGGAATCATACATCGGCCATGATTTTCGCGCGAAAGTGCGTGTTGGATACTTTCTGCGGCGAAGCGACGAGGCATATAGTCAGCCCATGACCAAGACCAAGCAATCCGCAGCACCTGCCGAGGCCGACATCGTCGCCGAGGCCGATCAGCTCGCGCAGCGTCTCGCCTCGGCGCGGGAGGCCATCGCCAACGTCATCTTCGGCCAGGACGACGTGATCGAGAAGGCCCTTGTCACGATTCTATCCGGCGGCCATGCCTTGCTCGTCGGCGTCCCCGGTCTCGCCAAGACCAAGCTGGTCGACACGCTGGGCACCGTGCTCGGGCTCGATGCAAGCCGCATCCAGTTCACCCCGGACCTGATGCCGTCGGACATTCTCGGCAGCGAGGTGCTGGAAGAAGACAGCAAGGGCAAGCGCTCGTTCCGCTTCATTCCCGGCCCGGTGTTCTGCCAGTTGCTGATGGCCGACGAGATCAACCGCGCCAGCCCGCGCACCCAGTCCGCGCTGCTGCAGGCGATGCAGGAACACCACATCACCGTGGCCGGCCATCGTCACGACCTGCCGCGCCCCTTCCATGTACTGGCGACGCAGAACCCGCTTGAGCAGGAAGGCACCTATCCGCTGCCCGAAGCCCAGCTCGACCGCTTCCTGATGCAAATCGACGTCGGCTACCCGGACCTTGATGCCGAACGGCGCATGCTGTTCGAGACCACCGGCGCGGGCGAAGGCGGCGCGCGTCAGGTGCTTTCCACCGACGAGTTGCTCGCCGCCCAGCGGCTGATCCGCCGGGTGCCGGTCGGCGATTCGGTGGTCGAGGCGATCCTCAAGCTGGTACGCGCCGCGCGTCCGGGCAGCGGCGAGGAGACCGTCGACCGTGATATCGCCTGGGGTCCAGGGCCGCGCGCCAGCCAGGCGCTGATGCTGACCGTGCGCGCTCGCGCTCTGGTCGCCGGCAGGCTTGCTCCCTCGCTCGATGACGTGGAGGCGCTGGCCGAGCCGGTGCTCAAGCACCGCATGGCGCTGACATTCTCCGCGCGTGCCGAAGGCAAGAGCGTGTCGGAGACGATCAGCGGCTTTATCGGAGCCGCGATGTGAGTCTCGCCGACGCACTGTCGCGCAACAACCCGCGGGCGACGAACCGCGCGGCGCTTGAGCGTCTGAGCGACGCGGTCGGGCTGGCCGCACGCATCCCCGACCTGCTGCTGGAATCGCGCATCGTCGCCAACACCGTCGCCCACGGTCTGCATGGGCGCCGCCGGGCAGGCTCCGGCGAGACCTTCTGGCAGTTCCGCCATTTCAACATGGGCGAACCCGCCAAGCGCATCGACTGGCGCCGTTCGGCGCGCGACGACCATCTCTATGTGCGCGAAAAGGAGTGGGAAGCCGCCCATACCATGTGGCTGGCGGTCGACCGGTCGCCGTCGATGTACTTCGCCTCCGATCTGGCCCAGCGCGCCAAGATCGACCGCGCCATGGTGCTCGCCCTGGCGCTCGGCGAACTGGCCGTGCGCGGTGCGGAACGCGTCGGCTATGTCGGGCTGTTCCCTCCCAGCGCCAACCGCAACGTCGCCGAGCGCGCAGCCGAAGGTTATGCGCGCGACGGAGACGCGCGCGAGATGCCGTCGCTGCCCGAACCGAGCGGCATGGGCCGCTTCTCCGAGTTGATCGTGTTCTCCGACCTGCTCGATCCGGTGGCCGGGATCGAGGAGATCGCCGCACGCATCGGCGCACGTGGCGTGCGCGGCCATCTGGTCAAGATCGTCGATCCCGCCGAAGAGACGTTTCCCTATGACGGGCGCATCGAGTTCGCCGATCCGGAAACCGCGATGAAGCTGGTGCTGGGCAAGGCGGAAGCCCTGCGCGAGGACTTCACCGCGCGCATGCGCTCGCGCCGCGACCGCCTTCGCGCCCTGTGCGACAGGCTCGAGTGGAGCCTGACGGTGCACCACACCGACCGCCCGGCGGCGGAATGCCTTCTGGCGCTGCATCAGCGCCTCAGCGAATTCACCCCCACCGGAGCCTTCCCATGAGCTGGCTGCCGGCGATCGGTTTCGCCCAGCCGCTGGTGCTGGCCGGGCTTCTCAGCCTGCCGGTGATCTGGTGGCTGCTGCGCTTCACGCCGCCGCGCCCGCGCCGTCAGGCGTTTCCTCCGACCCGCATACTCGCCGAGCTGGTCCGCCGCGACGAGACCCGCGCCAAGAGCCCGCTGTGGCTGACGCTGTTGCGCATGACGATCGCGGCGCTTGTCATCTTCGCCATGGCCGGCCCCGTCCTCAATCCGCAGACCGTGGAGATCGAGGGCGATGGCCCGGTGGTCATCGTCGTCGACAGCGGCTGGTCATCCGCGCCCCAGGCCGACGTCATGCGCGACACCGCGGAGACGGCCATCGCCACCGCACAGGCCGCCGGGCAGCCGATCGTGCTTGCCGCCACCGCTCCGGCGGAACCCGGCGCACCCGTCGGTCCCTTCGACGCGGCCCAAGCCCGCGAACGCCTCGCAGCCATCATGGCGCAGCCCATCGCGCCGCGGCGCGACGCGCTGATCGCCCGCATCCGCACCGCGCTGGCCAGCGCAACGCCAGGCTCCATCCTGTGGCTCTCCGACGGGATCGACAACGGCGATGCCGCCGGCTTCGCCCTGGCGCTCGCCGGATTGGCCGGCGACGGCGAAGTCTCGGTCTTCGTGCCGCAAACCGCCACGCTGCCGCTGACGCTGGACACACCCGTCAACGGCGCCAGCGCGCTGGAGGTCAGCGTTCGTGCCGCCCAGGCCGCCGGCGGACGCATCGGCATCGTGCGCGCCCGCGACCTGAAGGGCGGCATCGTCGCAGAGGTGCCGTTCGCCTTCGCCGCCGGTGCCGACATCGCGGAAGCGCAGATCGACCTGCCGGTCGAATTGCGCAACGAGATCGCCCGGCTGGAGATTTCAGGCGCCCGGACGGCCGCCTCGGTACACCTGCTCGATGACCGCTGGCGCCGCCGCACGGTCGGTCTGGTGTCCGGCGAGACCCGCGAGCGCGCCCAGCCGCTGCTGTCGCCGCTCTATTACATCACCCGCGCGTTGACGCCCTTCGCCGATCTGCGCGAGCCCAATCGCGAAACCCTCGCCGAGACCGTCACCGAACTGATCGACCAGCGCGTCTCGGTCATCGCGCTGGCCGATATTGGCGCACTCACCGGCGCCCAGGCAGCGCTTGAGGCCTGGGTGGAGTCCGGCGGCGTGCTGCTGCGTTTTGCGGGGCCGCGCCTGGCCGCATCGGCCGATGAGCTGATCCCGGTCGAACTGCGCCGCGGCGAGCGCAGCCTCGGCGGCACGTTGTCCTGGACCGAACCGCAGCCGCTGGCCGGCTTCTTGTCCGATGGCCCCTTCGCCGGCCTTGCGCCGCCGGAAGACGTCACTGTGCGCCGGCAGGTTCTGGCGGAGCCCTCCGCCGACCTCAGCGAGAGCATCTGGGCGCAACTGGCCGACGGCACACCGCTGGTCACCGCCGAACAGCGCGGGCGCGGCTGGATCGTCCTGTTTCACGTCACCGCCGACACCGCCTGGTCGAACCTGCCCTTGTCCGGCGTCTTCGTCGACATGCTGCGGCGGGTCATCGCGCTTGGCGGCGGCGTTACCGCCAGCCCCGGCGAGGGCACGGCCGACAGCATCCCGGCAGCCGAAGCGGCCGGTCCCGTGCTGCGGCCGTTCCGGATGATCGACGGGCGCGGCGAGTTGGTGGCACCGAACGCCTACGCGGAGCCGCTGGCCACCGGGCTGATCGCACAAACCGTTCCCTCACGAGCCCATCCGCCGGGGCTGTACGGCTCAGACGACGGCTTCCGGTCCCTGAACCTGACGCCAGGCGAGGGATACGCGCCCATCGGCAAGTTGCCGGACGGCGTCACGCGCGAGGGTTACGCAACAGCGAATCCGCTCGCGCTGACGCCACTGTTGCTGGCAGCCGCGCTCGTGCTGCTGATCGTCGACACCATCGCCATCCTGTTGCTGACCGGCCGGCGGCCGAGGCTGTTGCGTGAACGCGGCGCACTGGTGCTGGCGCTCGCCCTGCTGCCGGCGCTTGCCGCCGCGCCGCTCGCCGCCCAGGAGAACCCCGATCCCGCGAGCGATCCGGACGCCTTCGCGCTGCAGGCCAGCCTGGTCACCCGGCTTGCCTTCGTTCAGACCGGCAACAGTGCCATCGACAACGTCACCCGAGCGGGCCTGCGCAGCCTGTCCACGGTGCTGACCCAGCGCACCGCGCTTGAACCCGGCGCACCGATTGGCGTCAACATCGCCAGCGACGAGCTGGCCTTCTTCCCGATCATCTACTGGGCGATCGATCCGGACATGGCCGCACCGCAGCCGGAGGTCATCGACCGGCTCAACAACTACCTGCGCAATGGCGGCACCATCCTGTTCGATACCCGCGACGGGGTTTCCGGGGCGGCCGAACTCGGCGGTGCCTCGGCCGGCCAGGCCTGGATGCGCCGGGTGCTCGACGGCCTCGACATACCGGCGCTGGAGCCGGTGCCCGCCAACCACGTGGTGACCAAGGCCTTCTACCTGCTGCAGGAGTTCCCCGGCCGGTTCGACCACGGACCGCTGTGGGTGGAGGAGACCGAACGCGACCCCGACGCACCGCCACGGCCCGCCGGCAACGCAGATGGCGTGTCCACCGTGCTGATCAGTTCCAACGATCTGGCCGGCGCCTGGGCGACGCAGGTCGACGGCAGGCCGTTGTTCCCGACCTCGTCGGGCAGCGAATGGCAGCGCGAGATCGCCTACCGGGTCGGCATCAACATCGTGATGTACGCGCTCACCGGGAACTACAAGGCCGACCAGGTGCACATCCCCGCCCTGCTCGAACGTCTGGGGCAGTAGACAATGAATTTATCGATCAGCTTCGCGCCGCTGCTCGATCCCGTCTGGCTCATCGTGCTCGGCGGGTTGGCGGGGCTGGCCGCGCTGGCGGCCCTTCTCGCGCGCGGCCCCGGCAGCGTCCTGCGCGCCGGGCTGCTCGGCCTGTTCGTGCTGGCCCTGCTCAACCCCTCGCTCAGGCAGGAGGACCGCGAGCCGCTGCCCGGCGTCGTCGCCGTGGTGCTCGACCGCTCCACCAGCCAGGGCCTCGACGCACGCCCGCAGCAGAGCGAAGCCGCCCGCGCCGAACTGGCGGAACGCCTTGCCGGCCTGCGCGATGTGGAGGTGCGCTGGATCGAGGCCAGCGCCGGCTTCGACGCCGACGGCACGCGAGCTTTCGAGGCCTTGGCGCGCGGCCTCGCCGATGTGCCCACCGAGCGCATCGGCGGCGTGGTCATGATCACCGACGGACGCGTCCACGACGTGCCCGAGGACACCGCCGCGCTCGGCTTCGATGCGCCGGTCCATGTGCTTCTCACCGGCCGTCCCGACGAGCGCGACCGCCGCGTCGTGCTGCACAACCCGCCGCGCTTCGCCATCGTCGGCGAGGAAAAGCGTGTCGACTTCCGCGTCGTCGACACCTTCGCCGACCCGGCTGCAAGCGTCGGCGGCGGGCGCGTCGAGGTGACCATCCGCCGCGACGGACAGGACATCGCCACCCGCCGGGTGACGCCGGGAGAAACCACCTCGATCAACATCGAGATCACCCATGGCGGCGCCAACATCATCGAGATCGAGGCCGAGGCCGCCGACCGGGAGATAACCGAGTCCAACAACCGCGCCGTCTTCGTCACCGAGGGCATCCGCGAGAACCTGCGCGTGCTGCTGGTCTCCGGCGAACCACATGCCGGCGAGCGCACCTGGCGCAACATCCTCAAGTCCGATGCGGCCGTCGATCTGGTGCACTTCACCATCCTGCGGCCGCCGGAGAAGCAGGACGGCACGCCGATCTCGCAGCTTTCGCTGACCGCCTTTCCCACCCGCGAGCTGTTTCAGGAGAAGATCGAGGAGTTCGACCTGATCATCTTCGACCGCTATCGCCGCCGCGGCGTGCTGCCGATCATCTACTTCGACAACATCGCCCGCTACGTGCGCGACGGCGGTGCGCTGCTGGTCGCGGCGGGACCCGACTATGCCGGACCGGGCAGCCTGTTCCGCACGCCGCTATCGCAGGTGCTGCCGGCCTCACCCACCGGCTCGCTGGTGGAGGAGGCCTTCCTGCCGCGCCTGTCGGACCCGGGCGACCGCCACCCGATCACCGCCGAACTTGAAGGCGCGCGCGCCAACGAAGACCCCGATTGGAGCCGCTGGTTCCGCCAGGTCGATGCGACGGTCGATCGCGGCGATATCCTGATGTCGGGACCAGCCGACAAGCCGCTGCTGGTGG
The DNA here is from genome assembly GCA_028279445.1 of Tepidamorphaceae bacterium. Lineage (GTDB taxonomy): Bacteria > Pseudomonadota > Alphaproteobacteria > Rhizobiales > Tepidamorphaceae > JANQNT01. The sequence continues at coordinate 130,833 of JANQNT010000022.1, forward strand.
TGTCGCGCGAGGACGAGGGCCGTGTCGCGCTGTTCCTGTCCGATCACGCATGGCTGTGGGCACGAGGCTTCGAAGGCGGCGGCCCGTATGTCGGACTGTTGCGGCGGCTGGCGCATTGGCTGATGCGCGAACCCGCGCTGGAGGAGGAAGCCCTGACCACCCGCACACGCGGCCGCGCCGTCACCATCACCCGGCGCACCATGGGCGAAGCCCCCGAACGCGTGCGGGTCACCGGCCCCGATGGCACAGCGAGCGACGTTGCGCTGAGCGAGGTCCGGCCCGGCGTCTACGAAGGCCAGTTCGCGGCGCAGGACCTTGGCCTGTTTCGCATCAGCGACGGCGAACTGACCGCGCTGGCCAGCATCGGGCCGCTCGATCCGCGCGAGCTTGCCGAGGTGACGCGCACCTCGCTGCCGTTGAGCCCGATCGTCGAAGCGACCGGCGGCGCCATCACCGAAACGGGCCCCGCCGACGATGTCAGCGTGCCGCGCATCTTGCCGGTGCGCTCGGGCAACACCTTCGCCGGCAACGGCTGGATCGGCATCAAGCCGAGTTCGGCCTCGGTGCTGCGCGGCGTCGATGCGCTGGCCCTGCTCGGCGGCCTGCTCGGCCTGCTGGCGCTGCTCGGCGCGTTGGCCGCGACCTGGTATCGCGAAGGGCGCTAGAGCATCCTGTGTTTTGATCGACTCAATCAAAACACAGAAAGATGCTCGATTCCAAAGTGCTAGAGCAACCTGCGCCGTTCACGGCGCAGGTTGCTCTAGCGGGTTTTCTTTGTGCCGCCCGCACCAGCCCACTCCCCCGGCCCAACCACACTTTCTTGCTCGGGCGGTTCCGGCCCTCACCCCCTGCCCACTCCTGCTTTCTGGCTGCACCAGCCCGCTCCCCCGGCCCAACCACCCTATCGAGAGTACCCTTGGGGTGGTTGGGCCGGGGGAGCGGGCTGGCTATGGCTAGGACAAGCAGAGGAGAGCGAGCCTGTGCAGTCAGAAGGCAAAAAACCCCTACCCGCCCGGTCGGATCAACCCCGCCGCCTTTTCCAGAGTACCCGGAACGAGTTCCCGCGCCAGCAGCCGATCCGGATCGACGGGGCCGGGCATGCGCATCTGTCCACGCGGCACCGGCACGAAACCGGACCGCGCGTAGTAAGGCGCATCGCCCACCAGCACGACCAGTTCCTCGCCGCTGGCCCGCGCCGCGTCGATGCCGATCCGCATCAGCCCATGGCCGATGCCGCGGTGCTTGTAATCGGGATGCACCGCGAGCGGCCCCAGCAGCAACGCGCGCTGCGCGCCAATGACGACGCGCGAGAAACACACCGCGCCGACAAGCTGCTCGTCGAGCATACAGATACGGTTGTAGGCATAGACCGGCGGGTTGTTGCGGCGCAGCCGATAGGCGGTTCGGGTGAAGCGCCCCGGTCCGAAGGTGCGCGCATTCAGCGCCTCGACCGCTTCGGCATGCGCCGGGGTCTCTGCAAGGATGACGGCCGTTTGCGCGGCAGCGCCCGCGGTCTCCCGCAAGGTCAGGGTTTCGCTTGAATCGGTCATGTCGGTGGTCTTGATCGCAACGAGGTGGTCGAGACCCGCCTCCAGCGCGCTGCCCGCGCGCGGTCACGATGACGCGAACGGCGCTAGCGCGGGATGCAGCAACGCGAGGCGGAACGGAACGCGGCCGCAAGGCGCGCCGCGCCAGCCGCTCGTCGTCGCAGCCGGTGCGCCCGCCAGGCGGCGGCCCCGTCGGTAATGGTCATCGTCGCGATCATGCAGCGCTGCCTATCAGAGGCCAAAGCGGCTGTCGACTCCGCATGCTCAAGCGCTAGCCTCTACAAGATCGCGCAGGCAGATGTCCCATGGCTGTTGCTTCAGCCGCTCGACAAGGAAATCGATGAAGGTCCTGACCTTGGTCGAGAGGTGCCGGCCCGGCGGATAAACCGCATAGGCCGTGACCTCCGGAAAGGTGTGATCGGCCAACAGTACCTTGAGCCGCCCGGACTGGATCGCCTCGCCGGAGATGAACGTGGGACCGACGCTGACGCCAAGACCTTCCTCGGTCATGCGGGCAAGTATCTCGCCGTTGTTGGCCCGTGCCCGCAGGACCGGAAGCGGCGTCACCGTCGCACCGGCCGGGGTGACGCATGCGAAGGCCTTGCGCTCCGGCACGCCGGTGTAGAAGAGCCCCGGCAGGGTATTGAGGTCCTCAGCGCTGCGCGGTTCGCCGTGCCGGGCTAAAAAACCGGGACTTGCCACCAACGCGCTGCACAGCGTGGCGAGCTTGCGCGCGATCAGGCTTGAATCCTCAAGCCGGCCGATGCGGATCGCCACGTCGAAGCCTTCCTCCACCAGATCGACATGTCGGTCATTGAGATCGAGATCGACGCGCAGCGCCGTGTGCTGCTCCAGGAATTCGTTGACCAGCGGCGCCAGATGCATGGTTCCGAAGGTCATCGGTGCGGCGATGCGCAAGGTGCCGGCCAGCGTGCGGGCATCGCTGCCGGCGGTCTGGTCAGCCTCCTGAAGGTCCTCCAGCACCCGCGACACCCGCTCGAAATAGGCCCGCCCGGTCTCGGTCAGCGCGAATTGCCGCGTCGTGCGGTTGATCAGCCGTCCGCCCAGTCGGTCCTCCAGATCGCGCAGGCGCCGGCTGACGACGGACTTGGCGATGCCCATGCGCCGGGCAGCCGCGCCGATGCCACCGGTTTCCACGATGCGCACGAAGACCTCGACCTCCGCGAAGCGATCCATCGCAACGCCCCTTTGTTGCCTGAGGTGGAACAAACTGTTGCGAGATTGCCTGTCCCGGCGCGGAAATGGAACACCTATCTCACGGCTGAACGCGGCGCCGACCGCGATATCGCCAACCCAACTGTCCGATACCGGAGACCCAGATGACCGACACGATCCTGCGCATCGATGCATCCAGCCGCACCGACGCCTCCATCAGCCGCAACCTCGCCGATACGCTGATGCGGCGCCTGGATACCCAGGACCAAACCAGCGTGATCCGTCGCGACCTGGCCACCACCCCGGCGAGCATTGTCGACGACCGCTGGGTGCGCGCCAACTTCACCAGGCCGGAGGACCGCAGCGACGCCGACCGCGCAGTACTTGCCGAGTCCGATGCCCTGGTGGAGGAACTGCGGGCCGCCGACACGATCGTCCTCGCCGTGCCGGTCTACAACTTCAACCTGCCTGCCGCGCTGAAGGCCTGGATCGACCAGATCTGCCGCGCCGGCGTCACCTTCCGCTATACCGAGGACGGGCCGGTCGGTCTGCTCGAGCGCAAGAAGGCCTATGTGATCGTTGTGTCCGGCGGTGTCCCGCTGGGCAGCGCGGCCGATTTCCTCAGCGGCTACCTGCGCCACATACTGGGCTTCATCGGCATCGGCGACATCACCTTCATCGACGGCAGCGGCCAGGCCGTGCGTGGCGAGAGCGCCATCGAAGAAGCCCGCGCGGAGATCGCCAGCCTGACACTGGCGGCGTGAGGCGACGGTCACTCGTTCTTGTCGGACCAGACCTCACTAACAGGCGCGCCGTCGCAGACTTCGGCGACGCGCCGGCGCGTCCCGTCGGTGGTTCCCTGCGGCAGGGCATCCGTCGCGTGGAACTGCGCTGCAAGTATCTCGTAGCCATGATCCGATGGCACCGCATGCCAGCGACCGACCACGAACAGGGCAACGTGATCGCCGGGAAAGCGCGGATTGACGAAGACACCGTGCAGGTGCGGCGGTTCGTCGGGGGCGACACCGCCCGGCAGGTGCCAGCCCGGCGTATAGCTGTGCCGCACCAACAGCACCTGACCCCGTTCGTCGCGCACCAGACCGCGCACGCCGAGCGTCATCGACCGCGTCAGTCGCCAATACGGCCGCAGCAATAATCGGTTGATCAATCCGCTCATCGGTTCACGCAGCCATGGCCTGCCGATAACACGCCGTGCATGCGTTCATGATCCGGTAACCGGCCATGCAGGGCCCGCAGGTCTGATTTGCAGTGCAGCATCTGGTTTTTTGCAGTGCAGCATATCATATAGGCGCCATCGGATTCGGACGCGCCCGGCGCGTCACACTATCCCCCTCTGCAAGACAGTTACAGGTGCATCATGTTGACCGCTTTTCAGGACTCGTTCCGCTGGACCAATGACATCGTCGCGGAAGCGTTCGCCGGTCTGGGTCGCCGGCGCGACACCCGGGAAGCCCCCTACGTCTGGCGCCCGTCGGTCGAGATGCGCGATGGCCGCACGGTCTGCGCGCTGCTGACGTTCGCGGGCAACTGACGCCCCACGCCGATCGTCGCAACAAGTTCCTCTGCATGGCCCGTGACGGTGCTATCGTCGCGGGCCATGTTTCGTCTCGCCCACCTTTCCGACCCGCATCTGCATGCCCCCGGCGGCCCGGCCGTCGCGGAACTGATCGGCAAGCGCGCCATCGGCCACATCAACTGGCTGCGCGGCCGGCAGGCCATCCATCGTGCCGACATCGCCAAGGCCCTGGTCGCCGACCTGCGAGCCCAGCGCGCCGACCATATCGCCATGACCGGCGATCTGGTGAACATCTCGGCCGCCTTCGAATGGCCGGCGGCGCACGCCTATATGCGCTCCCTCGGCACGCCCGAGCAGGTCACCGCGGTACCGGGCAATCATGATGCCTATGTGAGCGCCGGGCTTGAGGGCATGCGCGGCGTCTACGCGCCCTACGTCGCCAGCGAGCACCAACACGGCGAAAGCGCGCCGACCTATCCGTTCGCGCGCCGGCGCGGACCAGTCACGCTGATCGGCGTGTCGACGGCGCTTCCCACGCCGCCATTCATCGCCAGCGGCCGCCTGGGAGAAGCGCAGCTTGCGCGTCTTGCCGCGCTGCTGGCGGAGATCGGGGCCACGCGAACCTGCAAGGTGTTGCTGATCCACCATCCGCCAACGCAGTTGCTGGCCGCCGGGCGGCGCGGACTGGATGATGCCGATGCGCTGGGCGAGGTTCTGGCCCGACAACCCGTCGACCTGATCCTGCACGGGCACAACCACACCGCCACCCTTGCGACCATGCCCGGGCGCGACGGCCCCATCCCGATCGTCGGCGTGCCGTCCGCATCCGCCATCCCCCATGGGCGGAAACCGGGCGCCGGCTACGCCGTGATCGAAGTCGGCGGCGAGACGAAGGCTCGCAAGATGACGCTGGTGCGACGCGGTATCTCCGACGACCACGCGCCAGGCGGGCCGATCGCGTTCGACGAGCTCTCGCGCCAGGTCCTGACCGATTGATCCGCAAGAAGAACTGCGCAAGCAAACCGGCGTCGGCTCAGTGACAGTGGACCGTTCCTGTTCGGTTATCCATATGGCAGCACTGGCCAGGTGGCGAGTTCTTCCTGCATCCACCACCGTGTGCATTGGCGATCGAAGGCAGGATCAGGGACAACGCAATCAGAGAAAGAAAAACTGTCCTCATCGTTCCCACTCTTTAGATATCAAGAAGAAAAATACCATAAATTGTATTGATTATCTAATGCACTTATAAGATGCGCGTTCGGCCCGCTCAGTCGGGAAACTGGCTGAGCGCGTACACGAACAGGATCGCCGCACCGGTCAGCATGCCGAGCAGAAACACCGCGATCATCTCCGGTACGCTGGCACCGCGGCGGCCGGGCGCGGACACGACCGGATCAGGCGGCGCCTCGCTCGGCGCAGTCGTCGCCTGTTCGCTGGTAGCCGGGGCGGCCTTGTCTGCCTTGGCAGCGGGTGCATCCTCCGGTCCGCGCTCCGCATAGAGGCGCGTCTGGGCCAGCGCCAATTCCTCAGCAGCCAGCGCGCGCTTGCGCTCCAGCAGCCGGTGGGCGACGTAGTCGGTGATACGCGCCGACATATCCTCGACGCTCGCAGCCTCCAGCAGGATGTGGCGGCCGTGCCGCGCCTCCTGCACGAAGCGATAGGTCTGCCGGTCGCGTGCCATCTCCACATAGGCGAGCACGTCGATCCACAGCCTTGGCGGCGAGCCGGGGACGATGTGGGCGCCGAACAGGTCGCTGTCCTCGGGCAATTCGGCGAAGACGTCGGCGATCGCCTCCTGCAGCAGTTCCAGCCGCGCCAGTTCGCTCTCGCGCAACGAGGTCACGACATCGCGGCGTTCGGCCTCGTTGAGCCGTGCCCGGCGCATCGCATCACGCAGCCGGCTCGGTCGCGCCGGCACGGCCTCGCGCACCGCCGCCCGCCGGGGAGCCTCATCGCCCGTCCCGCGCGCCTTGGCCTTCGTCGGCTCGGCCCGGTCCTTGTCTGCCACTTGCATTTCGTCGGACATGCGCGTCATCCGTGGGTGGTCGCCCCCCGCGATTCTGGGTAGAAGCTAGTGAATTCGCCATTTGTTCACAAGCATACGAACGGAGCGCGCCGACGATGGCCGACACCCTTCCAGCGCCCGCGCGCCGTGTCACGGATGCCGCGGCGAAACTCGGTCTGGCCATCGACGTGCAGCAGATGCCGGCCTCGACCCGCACCGCCGAGGAGGCGGCAGCCACCTGCGGCTGCGCCGTTGGCCAGATCGTCAAATCGCTGATCTTCGCCGGCCGCGACAGCGACACGCCCTATCTGTTGCTGGTCTCCGGCGACAACCGTGTGAACGAGAAGGCCGTGGGACGGCTGATCGGCGAGAAGCTGCGCCGGCCGGATGCCGACTTCGTGCGCGCGGCGACGGGCTATGCCATCGGCGGAATTCCGCCGCTTGGCCACGCGAGCGACATCCGCACACTGATCGACCGAGACCTGCTGAACCATGAGGTGGTCTGGGCGGCCGCCGGCACCCACACCCACGTCTTTCCCGTCGACCCGCAAGCGCTCGCCGAGGCGACGGGCGCCGAGATCATCGACGTCACGAGGTGACCGACGTCACGTGAGGCGCTCGGGCACGCCCCAGGCCCAGAAGTCGTTGGCCTTTTCGCGATAGGCGTCGGCGAGCACCATGCGGTGCATTTCCGAAGCGCCGTCGACCAGACGCGCCTGACGCGCGTAGCGGTAGATCCATTCCAGCACAGTGTCCTTGGAGTAACCGCGCGCGCCATTGAGCTGGATGGCCGTGTCGGCGGCCCGGTGCAGCGTGTCGGCAACATGCACCTTGGCCATCGAGACAGCCGTCCTGGCGCGGTCGCCCTGGTCGAGCAACCAGGCTGCCTTCATCACCAGCAGCCGGCCGATCTCGATATCCGCCGCCACCGCCCCCAGCGACATCTGCACGCTTTCCCGGTCGGCCAGGCGCACGCCGAACCCTTCGCGCTGGTCGACGTACTCTTGCGCGATCTCCATGCAGCGTCGGGACAGCCCCAGCCACCGCATGCAATGGGTCAGGCGCGCCGGACCTAGCCGTATCTGCGTCACCTTGAGCCCGTCGCCCTCCTCCATCAGGCGGTTCTCCATCGGGATTTCGAGCCCGTCGAAGACGATCTCGCAGTGGCCACCATGTTCCTCCGGTCCCATGATCGGGATACGCCGCTCGATGCGCCAGCCAGGATCGTCCCGGTCGAACATCAGGGCTGTGAGCCCCTTGCGGGCATCGTCGGAGGTACGTGCAATCAGGATGAAGTGCCTGGCGCCCTGCGCCCCGGTGATGAACCACTTGCGGCCGGTGACGACATAGCGGTCGTTGCGGCGCTCGGCGGTGGTCTGGATCATCGACGGGTCGGAGCCGCCGCCGGGTGCCGGCTCGGTCATGGCGAAGGCGGAGCGCGCCTCACCGCTGATCAGCGGTGTCAGCCAGCGCTCCTTCTGCGCCGGCGTGGCGATCTTCTCCAGGACGCTCATGTTGCCGTCGTCGGGGGCCGCGCAGTTGAAGGCGAGCGGACCGAACAGCGCCCGGTTGGCCTCCTCGTACATCACCGCCCGGCCGATATGCGGTAGCCCCATCCCGCCGCGTTCGATGGGCATCTGCGGCGCCCACAACCGCGTCTTCTTGGCCCTGGAGCGCAGCCGCCCCAGGACATCGAGACGGATGTTCTCGTGTTCGTCGAAGTTCTCCCGGTCCGCTTCCAGCGGCAAGACGTGCTCATCGACGAAGGCGCGCGTCTTGTTGCGGACATCCTCGATGTGAGGGGGAAGCGCGAAGTTCATCTGGCCCGACTGTCCTTCATGCGTTCAAAGAGCCCTGTGGTCACAGTGCCGAAACAAGGTGTCCGCCATCGACCGGGATCACCGTCCCGGTCATATAGGACGAGGCATCGCTGGCAAGTAACAGCATCACCCCGTCGAGGTCCTGCAGGCGGCCGATACGCCGCTGGGGAATGCGCTTGACCATGGCCTGGCCGTGCTCGGTGGCGAGAAAGTCGCCGCTGATGTCGGTGTCATAGTAGCCTGGCGCCACCGCGTTGACCCGGATACCGTGCCGCGCCCATTCCAGCGCCAGCGCCCTGGTGAGTTGCACCAGAGCGGCCTTGGAGGCCGCATAAGGCGCAACGCCGGCGGAGACCCGCAGGCCCAGGATCGACGAGGTGTTGATGATCGAACCGCCCTTGCCGGCCGCGATCATCGCACTGGCGGTGGCCTTCGCAACACGGAAGGCACCGCTCAGGTTGGTATCGACGGTCGCGTCCCAGTCGTCGTCGGCGAGGTTGAGCGCCAGTTCACGCGCCGCGATGCCGGCATTGTTGACCAGCACGTCGGGCACGCGACCGGCCGCCGCGATGTCGGCGAAACACCGCGCAATCGAAGCCTTGTCGGCGACGTCCATCTCGAACGCGCTGGCCCATCCGCCGGCCTCCCCGATCTCCGCGACGAGCTTGTCCAAACGGTCCCGGCGCCGCGCGGTAGCGATCACGTGCGCGCCGTAACGCGCGTAGACACGCGCGAAATGCGCGCCCAGGCCCGACGAAGCGCCGCACACCAGGACGGTGCGTCCGTCAAGGCCGCGCGCCAGTGCATCGCCGATGGTTGGCTGTTGTCGCTCCGTCACGCCATGCCCCCGTACCCCGGTCCGGGCGCAACGATAGCGCTCAGGCGGCGTCGCCGGAATAGGCGTTCTTGTAGGTCTCGCGCAGCACGGTCTTCTGGATCTTGCCCATGGTGTTGCGCGGCAGCGCATCGACGATGAAGACCCGCTTGGGCAGCTTGTACCGGGCAAGGTCCGCCTCAAGCGCTGTACGGATGTCGGCTTCGTCGAGCACGGCACCGGCGCGCGGCGCCACCACGGCGGTGACGCCCTCGCCGAAGTCGGCGTGCGGCACGCCGATCACCGCGCTTTCGGCAACCCCCGGCAAGGCATCGATCGCCGCTTCCACCTCCGCCGGATAGACGTTGAAGCCGCCGGAGATCACCAGGTCCTTGCCGCGCCCGACGATGCTGACGTAGCCGTCGGCATCGATGAAGGCTAGATCGCCGGTGATGAAGTAGCCGTCGTCGCGGAACTCCTCCGCCGTCTTCTCCGGGTTGCGCCAGTAGCCGGTGAAGACGTTGGGACCCTTCACCTCGATGACGCCGATCTCGCCCTGGGCCAGCTCCACGCCGGTGTCGGGGTCGCAGATGCGCAGGCTAACGTCCGGCAGGGCCATGCCGACCGTCCCCGCCCGGCGTTCGCCGTCATAGGGGTTGGAGGTGTTCATGCCGGTCTCGGTCATGCCGTAGCGTTCCAGGATGGCGTGGCCGGTGCGCACCTGCCATTCCTTGTGGGTCTCCGCCGACAGCGGTGCGGAGCCGGAAACGAACAGACGCATCTTCCCGGTCAGCTCAGCGTCGAGACGCTCATCGGCGAGCAGCCGGGTGTAGAAGGTGGGCACGCCCATCATCGACGTTGCGCGGGGCATGGCGGCGATGATTGCGTCAGCATCGAAACGTTGCAGCCAGATCATCGAACCGCCGGTCATCAGCACCGTGTTGCAGGCGACGAACAGCCCATGGGTGTGGAAGATCGGCAGGGCGTGGATCAGAACGTCCTTGGCCGTGAAGCGCCAGTGCCCGGCCAGCACCAGCGCGTTGCAGGCGAGATTGCCGTAGGTCAGCATGGCCCCCTTGGAGCGCCCGGTCGTGCCCGAGGTGTAGAGGATCGTGGCCAGATCGTCCGCCGCCCGTGGCACATCGGCGAAGTCGGGAGAATGATCTCGCGTCAGGGCATCAAGCGTCTCCACCCGCCGCACACCCGCCTCCCGCGCCACCGCCCGCAACCCGTCCAGGCGCTCCGGCGCACACACGAACAGCGCCGGTTCCGCATCGCGCATGAAATAGGCGAGTTCATTGTCGGTATAGGCGGTGTTGAGCGGCAGGAAGACCGCGCCCGCCCGCACCGCGCCCAGATAAAGCATCAGCGCCTCGATGCTCTTGGGCACCTGCACCGCGACCCGGTCGCCGGGTTGCACACCGAGCGTCACGAGCGCGTTGGCGAACCACGCCGAGACATCCAGCACGTCCTGGTAGGTGTAGTGGCGTCCGTCCTCGAGTTCGGCGAAGCGCACGCTGCCGGGTTCGGCGGGCATCGCCTGGCGGATCAGGCCGAAGAGGTGATTGGCCTCGGACATCGTGTGGTTGGGCTCCGCGTTGGCCTCAAGCAGTGGTGCGCTCGCGGCGGGCAACCCCGCGCCCGCGCGCCAGCCGGTGCACGCGCGGCGCGGCGGCGACCGTCCCGTCATGCGCATAGGCCTCGTGATTGGCCTCGATCTCGTCTGGCTCATAACGATAATTGACCATCAGGCCGAAGCTCTGGCCGAGCCCGCGCGGACTGTCGTCCGCGGCCCAGTTGACGCGGTCCAGAATGGCGCCGTTGCCAAGATGGAAGCGAGCCACGGGATCGCGCGGACGCGCCCTGCGGTCGCGCTCGGTGAGCAGGTAGGCGGCGGCAAGCTGGGTCAAAGATGTCTCCAGCCCGGCATCCGGCGAGCGCGCGTCTTCGCGCGCGGCCAACGCATCGGCGATGCTGGCGCGTTCGCTTTCGCCGATCGCCACCTCGCCCTCTGCCTCGTCGTCCTGGCCAGCCAGTCCGGCCAGCCAGTCGGCGAAACTGGGGATCGGCGACAAGGTGACGAAGGTCCGCAGGCTCGGCAGTTCGCGGCTGAGTTCCGCCACCACCTGCTTGATCAGGAAGCTGCCGAAGGTGACGCCCTTCAGGCCGCGCTGGCAGTTGGAGATCGAGTAGAAGGTCGCAACTGTCGCGGTGCGCGGATCGATCGGTTCGCGATCGTCGGCGAGCACCGGCCCGATGGCGGCGGGAATGTCGCCGGTCAGCGCCACCTCGACGAAGATCAGCGGTTCGTCGACAAGGCGCGGATGAAAGAACGCATACAGCCTGCGGTCGGGCGGATCGATGCGCCGGCGCAGGTCGTCCCAGTCGGCGATCTCGTGCACCGCCTCATAACGGATGATCTTCTCCAGGATCGCCGCCGGCGTCTGCCAGTCGATGCGCCTGAGCACCAGGAAGCCGCGGTTGAACCAGGACGAGAACAGGTGCGCGAAGTCGGCATCCATCGGCCGCCACTGCGGGTGCCCGCCCAGGCCGTCGATCAGGTCCTCGCGCATGGCGACCAGCCGGGCGGTTCCGTCGGGCGCCAGGTTGAGCCGGCGGAAGAGCTCCTGCCGGCGCGGCTCACTGGCGATGTTGAGCGCCCGCCCGGTCGCGTCGTCGGGTGCATCGAGGAATGTCTCGGCGGCGGCGCGACTGACCTCCAGGTCGACGCCGAAGGCGCTGGCCAGCACATCGAGCGCCTGGTGCCGGGCATCCTCGTCGAGCGCGTCGTATCGCTCGAAAATCTCCTGCGCGATGGCCATGCCGGAGGCCTCGCCGCGCTCCGACAGGAGCGCCTCGAACAGTTCGGTCAGGTCGCCGCCGCGCGCGGCGCGCTCGCGGCCCGAAAAATCGATCAGTGCCCGCCCGCGCTCGGCGATGGTGGTCAGGATATCGTTGAAGAACGAGGTCATCGTACCGGACGCATCAGCGCGTCCGGCAGCCAGGTGGCCAGTCCCGGAAACACGCACAGGATCAGGATCGCCGACACCATACACCCAACGAAGGGCAATGAGCCAAGCAGGATGGTTCCCAGTTCGATGTCCGGTGCGATGCCGTTGACGGCATGGAGATTGAGCCCCACCGCGCCGCAGATGATGAGCGCCTGAAGGCGTCGGGTCAGCGCCCCTGCGTCAACGTCTCCACATGCCGTTCCACCGCCTCGCGCCGGCTGTCGTTGGCAGGATGCGTGCTGAGCATATCCAGCACCGACGCCTCGCCGCTGCCAGGCACGATGCGGTCGAGCAGATCGAGAAAGGCGAGCGGATCGCGGCCCGCCGCGATCATGATCTCGGCGCTGCGCATGTCCGCCTCGATCTCGAAGGCCCGCGAATAGGACAGACTGCCGGCGACGACGCCCATGCCGACCACATCCTCGAAAATCTGCCCCGTATCGCCGCCGACTACCGCGATCATGAAGCCGACGCCGAGCACCCGGTAAAGCTGCCGCAGCGAATGGCGCAGCTCCACATGGGCGATCTCGTGCGCCAGCACGCCGGCGATCTCGTCGTCGCCGCGGGCGCGACGAACGAGTTGGTCGGTCAGCACGATGGTGCCGCCCGGCAGCGCCAGCGCGTTGGGGCCGATGCGTCCGCCATCACGGATGACGAGCCGCAGCGGAATGTCGGTGAAGCCGGACGCCTCGTGCAGCTCGTCGAACATGGCGTGCAGCGATGATGCCCGGGTGATGTCGAGCCTCGACATCTCGCCCAGCACCGCATTGTTGAGCGTCTGCATCAGCGCGGTGTCCATGGCCTGGGTCACGTTGACCGGCGTGACATAGGCCGCACCGTGCGCGGCCACCGGCAGACCGTAGCGAAAGACGCCGACGATCAGCGCCAGCGTCACCACGGCCGTCACCGCCGCGAAGGCCAGCGAACGCTCCAGCCGCGCCAGCCTGGAAGAGAAGCTGCGCGCCTTGGCGAAGGCCGCGTCAACGGCATCGTCGTCGCCGGTCTCGAAGACGCTTGAATCGGCGAAGGTCACCTTGCGCGTCACCCCGGCGAGGCGGTCGCTGATCCGTGTCACGTCGAACCGCCGCCGTTCGCCGGTTTCAGCGAAGCGCAGCGACACCTGGCGCACCGCATCCACGGTGAGCTCGGCGTCGATGCTGGCGCTGGCCCCGGTGGCGAAGTAGCGCCCCCTGATCGGATCGCGTGTCCCGTTCATCTGCGTCACAGCCCGAAATCGATGCCCTCGATGTCGAGGAACTCCGCTGCCGCCACCTGGCCATCCTGCGCCTGCGCCTCGACGAAGCCGTCGAGCGTCTGCGGCCCATGCAGCACGGTGTGGGCGGCAAGGTAGCGCCAGGTGCGGATCATCGCCCATGGCCGCGCCAGCCCCAGCGTACAGATCATCGCCAGGAAATTGGTGAATATGATCCACACATAGCGGCTGCGCGACAGGTCGGAGACGAAGCTGTGGCCGCCTTCCAGCGCGGTGTGGTTGTAGGCGATGTTGCGCACGCCCGCCCGGTAGAACAGGAAGGACAGGGCACCTGTCAGGTAGAGCGAGACAACCCCGCCGACGGTCGCGCCGATGATCAGTACCTGCCCCGGCTCGCGCAGCAGAACCTGCGGATCGAGTCGTTCAACCAGGCCGGTGACCGAGCTAACCCAGACCACGCCAGCCCCGATGCCGGCGCCGGCGGCCGCACACAACGCGCCGGCCACGATGGTGAATACCACCGTCGCACCGAGGTTGCGGTACAGCGGACCAAGCGGTGTATCGGTGTGGAACCGTGCGGCACCGAACTTCAGATTGCCGCCGATATACATCGCGTACATGCGCGACATCACCGGCGCCAGCAGCCCGCCCGTCAGCGCTACGCCAAACGGCATCAGCACGAAGATGCCGAGCGAATGCCAGTAGTTGCCGGCGAACGCGAAGCGCACGTTGCGGTAGCTCGTCATGCGCGCGTTGAAGGCGATCGCCTTGTTGAAGATCCACGGCAGCGCGATCAGGTAGGGAACCGCCAGCACCCAGACGAACAGCGTGAACTGCGAGGCGACGTTGAAGATGACCAGCGCCGCGACGACGATCAGCCGGCCGATCAGGATCTGCACCGGCCGCGCGTGATACTCGAAGCTGTACCCGTCGAGACGGGTATTGCCGTAGAAATAGCGAAGCCAGCGCACCTTGGCCCAGGCGGTGTAGATGCCGAGCGTGACGATCGACAGGAAGACGTTGACGATCCAGATGCCGAAGTAGTCGCGCGTGGTGCCGGTGAAGGTGATCGCATGGGCGTGCGGCGGGGCACCCCAATGGGTCGCAGGCCAGGTCTGCTGGTCCATGGCTCAAGCTCCCGCTTGGTCGGCCTCAACGCCGGTGCGCACTGCGAATCGCCACAAGGATAGACGCTTACGCTTAACGCTCGCAGACCACGGCGGCAGAAAGCTGGCAACGCGGTAATGAGTGGTTACGGGGATTGTGTGAGCCGGTGCGCAGGTCCGCCAGCGCCGTGCCACCAACGACCGACCTCATCCTGAGGTGCGAGCCCGACACCCTCGACCCTTCGAGGCGCGTTTCACGCGCACCTCAGGATGAGGGTGTCGGAGCGAGCCTCGAAGGGCGAGGTCGGTCGATAGGCGCGATCGCACCCCGATCCTGACGGCTCACCCCTCGACCTTCGCGAACACCGCGACGCGGTCCATGGTGTCGCGGATGGCGGCGAGCAGCTTCAGCCGGTTGGCGCGCAAGGCGGCATCGTCCGCATTGACCGTCACCTCGTCGAAGAAGGCATCGACCGGCCCGCGCAGTTTTGCCAGCGCCGTCATGGCGTCGGCGAAGTCCTCGCGCTCCAGCGCCATCTCCGCTTCGCCGCGCGCGGTCTCCAGGGCATCAAGCAGCGCCTGTTCTTGCGACTGCGCGAAGGCATCCGGCTCCGGTGTGGCCGGATACGCAGTGCCGTCCTTCTTCTCCTCGATACGCAGGATGTTGGCGGCACGGGCATAAGCCGTGAGCAGGTTCGCCCCGTCATCTGTATCGAGGAACGCACCCAGCGCCTCGACACGGCGAGTGATCATCAGGAGATCGTCCTGATCCGGCAGGGCGAAGACGGCGTCCACCAGATCGTGCCGCGCGCCCTCCTCGCGGAGTTGGACCTTGAGGCGGTCGGCAAAGAAGGCGAGGAGGTCCTGACCATACGCCGCCATCGGCAAACGCAAGCCGTTTTCGAGAACGAGCCGGATCACACCTAGCGCTGCCCGTCTCAGCGCATAGGGATCCTTCGATCCCGTCGGTTTCTCGTCGATGGCCCAGAAACCGACGAGCTGGTCGAGCTTGTCGGCGAGCGCAACCGCGATGGAGACCGGGTTGGACGGCACCGTGTCGGACGGCCCCTGCGGCTTGTAGTGTTCCTCGATCGCCGCGGCGACGTCTTCATCCTCACCCTGGTCGAGCGCGTAGTAGCGGCCCATCAGCCCCTGCAATTCGGGGAACTCGCCGACCATCTCGGTGACCAGATCGGCCTTGGCGAGGCGGGCGGCGCGCTCGGCCTTGTCGGGATCGGCACCGACGACCGGCGCCAGTTCCTTCGCCAGCGCCGCGATGCGCTCGACCCGCTCCGCCTGGGTGCCGAGCTTCTCGTGATAGACGATCGATCCGAGCTTCTTCGCGTGATCGGCGAGCTTCGTCTTGCGGTCGGTGTCCCAGAAGAATTTCGCGTCCGCCAACCGCGCCGCGATGACGCGCTCGTTGCCGGCGGTGATCTTCGCGCCGCCGTCGGCGGCTTCCAGATTGGCAACCGCGATGAAGCGGTTGGCGAGCCTGCCGGTCTTCGGGTCGCGCAGGACAAAACACTTCTGGTGGGTGCGGATCGTGGCGCGCACCGCTTCGGCCGGCACGTCGAGAAAAACTTCGTCGAACGAGCCCATGAGCGGCACCGGCCACTCCACCAGACCGGCGATCTCTTTCAGCAGCGCCTCGTCCCCGATCACCTCAAGCCCTTGCGCGAAGGCAAGCGTCTGCGCATCGGCCCGGATCATGTCGGCGCGGCGCTCAGGATCGAGCACCACCCTGGCGGCTTCGAGCTTGGCCACGTAATCGTCGAAGCGCTTCACCGCGATTGGCTCCGGCGCCAGGAAGCGGTGGCCTTTTGTGACATTGCCTGAAGCGATTCCATCCACCTCGAAGGAGACGACCTCCGGGTCCTCGGTCTCCGGCCCGAAGGTCGCCAGCACCGATTGCAGCGGGCGCACCCAGCGTAGCGAGCCTGAGCTGGCCGACGCCACACCCCAGCGCATGGACTTCGGCCAGGGGAACCTGCGGATCACCTCGGGCAGCGCCTCGGCGATGATCTCCGGCGCGGGCCGGCCGGCCCGTTTCGTGCGGGCCACATAGAAGGCCCCCTTCTTGGGGTCCTCGACCACCTCGGCCTGATCGACTGAATCGAGCCCCGCCGCCTTGAGGAAACCGGCGAGCGCCTGTTCCGGCGCGCCGACGCGCGGTCCCTTTCGCTCCTCGGCCGTGTCCGGGCTCTTCACCGGCACGCCGGTCACCGACAGCGCCAGCCGGCGCGGCGTGGCGAAGGCACGCGCCGCCTCGTAGGTCAGCCCGGCGTCCACCATGGCGTTTGTGACGAGCTTCCTGAGGTCATCGGCGGCGCGCGGCTGCATGCGCGCCGGGATTTCCTCGCAGAACAGTTCGAGCAGCAGATCGGGCATGAATTCGATATGTCGGGTCTAGATCATCCTGTGTTTGGGTTGAGTCAATCCAAACACAGAAAAGATGATCGATTCTATAGGGTTAGAGCAACTTATCTGCGCCGATCCCGGCGCAGGTTGCTCTAGGCACTCAGCCAAGGTCCTGGCCGAAGGCGATGTCGTGGCCGTCGAGGTCCTGAATGCCGAATTCCAGGACCCCGTAGGGCTGTTCGCACAGCGTGTAGTCGATCTTCGCGCCGTTGGCCACAAACTCGTCGTAGATCGCGCGTGCGTCATCAACCCAGAAATAGGCGTTCCACATCTTGTCGACGATCTTCCAGTTCGGCTGGTTGGCGTGATCGGCAGGCGCCCTCGACAGCATGACGAAGCAGGTATCGCGCCGCATGATCGCAAAGCCCGGCGGATTGCCCCAGGTGCGCCCCTCGAAGCCGAGGCAGTCGCGCCAGTGGTCGAAACTCGCCATCAGATCGCGCACCAGCAGTACCGGTGCCTGCTCGAGCAGCCTGGCCTTGGGTTCGGTGTTCATCTCACCATCCTCCTCCACCGCCGCCACCTCCGCCTCCGCCGGAGAACCCGCCGCCACCGGACCCGGACGAGGATGACGACGGTGTGGCACCGGCAACCGACGAGCCGACGGACGAAACCAGACCGCGCGCAGCGGATTCAAGATTGGCGCCGCTCCAGTTCGATCCCCTGTAGAAGCGTGGGCTGTAGGTTTCCGCGCTCCCTCCGGCCGCCGCCAGCGCTTCGGAAAAGGCGCGTGACCACTGCCGCTCCACGCCAAGCCCGATGGCATAGGGCAGATGGCGTTCGTACGCGCTCACCGTGACCGGGGGAGCGCCCTCCATGTTGAACCGCTCGGCTTCGGCCACCGAAAGGTAGAGCCGGTAGCCCTCGATCTCCTCGGCCAGCCGCTGCCCCTCCACGCTGGGCGCCGGCATCAGCCAGGCGAACAGCACATTGGCGCCAGCGATCAGCAGCACCGCGGCGACCGCAAGCTGCATGGCAATACCTGAAACCAGCGCCAGCATTACGATGGGTATCACCGAAATGACGAGACCGGGGATCAGCAGCAGGGCGGAGACCAGGCGCCTGCGTCCCGGTGCACCGCCGGCCAGCCCCACAATGCCCTGCAACACCAGGAAGAAGGCGACCGCGCCGAACAGGCCGGCGACGATCAGCGGCACCGCGATCTGCTCATCGGGCCGGTCGATGGCGAGAAAGGCAACGACACCGATGACGCTGAAGACGACACCGCTAACGACACGGCTGATATTGCGGGTGTAGTAGACTTCCGAATAGCTGTCGGTGATCGCCTTGCGGAAGGCGGCCTTGGCGCCCTCGATGCGGCCGCGATTGGCCTTGGTGAAGACGGTGCGGTCCATGCCGCCCATCAGCTTCGTGTCGAGCGCCTGCTCGTCCGGGCTCATGGCGTTGTAGCCCGCCCCCGCCGCCTCCACCGCGAGCTTGTCCTCCGTCTCGTCGATGCGCAGCCGCCCCTTGACGCCGAGCGATGTCAGCGCCGCGATGAAGGCGCGCGAGGCGCCGGCCCCGAAGCGTGAGCGAAAGCCGCGATAGTAGAGATAGCTGAGCGCACCGGCCGACATGCCGCGCGGTGGCTCGAAGCGCGGGATGACCGCCTGGCGCGGCGGATCGCGCCCGACGATCAGCCAGGAGGCGATCAGATGATTCAGGACGCCCGAAACCATCGCCAGCAGGATCAGCAGTCCGGCGTTGTCGAGCGCGGCGCGCCAGCGCAGGTCGCCCCTGGTCGGTTCGGGAACGTGGCCCTTGGGGAAGGCGACCGCCACGGACAGGCCTTCGCGCGGGTTGAGCGCGCGCGTCGTCTCGAAGGTCAGCGTGCGCGACGTTTGCGCCACCAGGCGCGCATCCTCGTCGCGCGCGCCCGACCGCCCGGTATAGACCGACCACTGCAACGCCTCCGCGCCCGGCGGCAAGGTCAACTGATAGCGCGCATGGCGAATCGGAAACGACCAGAAGTTGCCGGTGACGTTCCAGAACAGCTCGTCATAGTCGGTGAAGAAACGCAGTTGCCGGTCGGTGCGGTACTCGATGACGTAAGTGTGCACGCCATGGGGAATGAACATCTTCTCGTTGCCGATATAGACGCGCACGCCGCCGTCCATGCGGTCGGTGTGATAGGGCTCAGGCTGGCCATTGCGGGTGATGCCGAGGATCTCGAACGACGTTGTGCGGTGCAGCCCGGAGGGCTCGCGGTAGCGCGTCGGGAAATCGCGGAAGATGCCGCGGCGTATCTGCCGCCCGCGCGCATTGACCGTGATGATCTCGGTGACGGTCAGCACGCCGTCCGCACCGACCACGACGCGGGATTCAAACAGCCGGATGTCTTCCGGCGCCGCCTGCGCGGACGCGGCCAGGCACACTACACCGAGCAGCAGCGCCGCGACAGCGACCGCAAAACCCCGAACCTGGCGCATCACCTGAGACAGCACGATGCCCGGCTCAGCCCTGGAAACTCACCTGCGGCACGGCCCGGTCGCCCTCGTCTTCGAGCTCGAAGAACTCCCGCTGGACAAAGTTGAACATGCCGGCGATCAGGTTGGAGGGAAACTGCTCGACCATGACATTGAGGTCACGCACGGTGCCGTTGTAGTAACGCCGCGCCATCTCAAGCTGGTTCTCGGTTTCCTCCAGCGCGTCCTGGAAATCGATGAAGTTCTGGCTCGCCTTCAGGTCGGGATAGTTCTCGGCCAGCGCGAACAGCTTGCCCAGCGCGCCCGACAGCATCCCCTCGACGCGGCCGCGCTCGGCGGCCTGGTCCTCGCCCAGCGCCTGGGCGCGCGTGCGCAACGCGGTGATCTCGGCCAGCGTATCGGCTTCATGGGCCATGTAGCCCTTGACCGATTCCAGCAGGTTGGGGATCAGGTCGGCGCGGCGCTTGAGCTGCACCTCGATGCCGCTCCAGCCCTCGTGCGCCATCTGCCGCTTCCTGACGAGCTGGTTGTAGAGAACGATGGCGTAGAGCGCGATCGCCGCAACGATCGCGAGCAGGATCATGAACATCATGGCGGCGTGTCCCCGAGCGGCCCGGCCTGTTTCGATGCGTTACAGACTAGGGCTCCAATCGGATTGAGTCATCCGCTCCCGGTCGGATGCCGAAACGTTCAGTGGACGACGGTCTTCGAGAACAGGTTGATGACCGCGACGCCGCCGATGATCAGCGCCAGCCCGAGATAGGCCGGCGCGTCGAGCCGTTCACCGAAATAGACAACACCGATGGCCGTGATCAGGACGATGCCGAGCCCCGCCCAGATCGCGTAGGCGATGCCCACACTCATCGAGCGTATCGCCAGCGACAGCAGGAAGAAGGCGACCGCGTAGCTGACCACCACGACGAGACTGGGCACCAGCTTGGTGAAGCCGTCGGCCGCCTTCAGCGCGCTGGTGCCGATCACCTCGGCGACAATGGCGAATGCGAGATAGACAAGGTGCATCGCACACCCTCCTTCGATCAGGTCAGGCGGCCCCGCCCGCGTCGGTCTTGAGGAACGCCGCGCCGCAGGCCTTGGCGAGGTCGCGCACGCGCAGTATGTAGCTCTGCCGCTCGGTGACCGAGATCACGCCGCGCGCGTCGAGCAGGTTGAAGACGTGGCTCGCCTTGATGCACTGGTCGTAGGCCGGCAGCACGCACAGATGCCGCACGCCATCGCCCTGCTCGCCCTGGGCCAGCAGCGCGGCGCATTCGGCTTCCGCCTTCTTGAACTGCTCGAACAGCATGTCGGTGTCGGCGAAGTCGAAATTGTGTCGCGAATATTCCTGCTCCGCCTGCAGGAACACATCGCCGTAGGTGACCTTGTCGGCGCCATCGCGACCGTTGAAGTTGAGGTCATAGACGTTGTCGACGCCCTGCACATACATCGCCAGCCGCTCCAGCCCGTAGGTCAGCTCGCCTGAGACCGGCGCACAGTCGAAGCCGCAGACCTGCTGGAAGTAGGTGAACTGCGACACCTCCATGCCGTCGCACCACACCTCCCAGCCAAGCCCCCAGGCGCCGAGTGTTGGGCTCTCCCAGTCGTCCTCCACGAAGCGGATGTCGTGCAGTTTGGGGTCGATGCCGATGGCGCAGAGGCTTTGCAGGTAGAGGTCCTGGATGTCGGGCGGCGAGGGCTTCAGGATGACCTGGAACTGGTAGTAGTGCTGCAACCGGTTGGGGTTGTCGCCGTAGCGGCCGTCCTTGGGCCGGCGCGAGGGCTGCACATAGGCCGCGTTCCATGGCCTGGGCCCCAGCGAGCGCAGCGTCGTCGCCGGGTGGAAGGTGCCCGCGCCCACCTCCATGTCGTAGGGCTGGAGCAAGACGCAGCCCTGCCCCGCCCAGAAGGTCTGCAGCGTCAGGATCAGCCCCTGGAAGGAGCGTGTCGGGTCGAGCGAAGCGTTGGTCTCGGCGGTCATGCAGGAGTGCGCCCGGCGGTCATTGGAAGGCCGAGCGGTTCATGGAAGAGCGCAGCCGCCGCGTCAAGGGCCGCGCCCGGTCCGGTTGCCAGAGCACGTCTTGCTCGAGGGTCAGGACGCTAGTCGTCCTTCGGCCGATAGACGCCGCTGTCGTCGCGTTGCAGTTCGACGGGCACCACGTCCTTCGATGCGCGGGTGCGCTCAAGTTCGCTCGCCACGCGCTTCTTCTCCGACGACCACCAGCGATAGGCAACAATGGCCCCGATGGCGACGAGTATGGTGACCGGGTGCAGCATGTTGAGGTTTCCCTGCTACAGGCCGTAGCGCGCCCACAGGGCGCGTTCCTCGATCTGCTCGAGCAGCCCTGCCGCGGCCGCCGCGGCGATGCCGGTGCCGGCGCCGAGCGACCCGCCCGCAGCGCCACGCGTCATGCCGAACAGGCCGCGCCGCTGGGTCGGGACGATCGGCAGCAGCACCTTCTCTCCGTAGGCCTCGCGCAGCACGGAGCGCAGATCGCCGAGCTTGTCGACGAGGCCAAGCTCAAGACCCTTCTTCGCGGTCCAGAACTCGCCGGAAAACAACTGCTTATCGGTGCCGTCGAGCCGGTCAGCGCGGCTTTCCTTCACCACGTCGATGAAGGTTGCGTGCATGTCTTTCAGGACCGCCTTCAGGCGACGCACATCTTCTGGCTTTTCCGGCTGGAAGGGATCGAACGTCACCTTCTTGTCGCCGGCAGTGTGCACGCGGCGGTCGATGCCCAGCCGTTCGATCGCCCGGTCAAGCCCGAAATTGGCTGTGACGACACCGATGGAGCCGACGATGGAGGACGGGTCGGCGACAATCTCGTCGCCCGCGCAGGCAATGAAGTAGCCCCCCGAAGCGGCAACGTCCTCGACGAAGACATGCACCTTCTTGTCGTTTTCGTCGGCAAGCTGGCGGATGCGTTTGTAGATCAGGTTCGACTGCACCGCCGAGCCGCCAGGCGAATTGATGGTGATGGCCACCGCCCGCGCCCGTTTATTGGAAAAGGCGCGTCGCAGGGCGCCGGCGACGCCGGTCAGCGACAACGATTGGCGAAAGGCGCTTGGCGGCAGACCGATCGGCCCGACCAGGCGCACCACCGGAACGACGGGCACGTCGCCGGCGATCGAGGCCGGCAGCAATGAACGAAGGCGATCGAGAACCATGAACGGGTGAGCCCGGTAGTTGTTGAAAGACCTGTGTTGCGCTGCAATGTGGCCCCGCGTCGCGGCCTAGACAAGAGTGCATAGCACTCACAACGCTCCGTCACAGCGCCCTGGGCGCGCGCAGCAGAGCTTCTATTTCGGGCAGATAGTCGCTGCCGGTTGGCCCATGCAGGGTCAGCCCCGGCGCGATTGTCAGCGGCGCACGCGAGCCCTTCCTGCCTTGCACCAGTACCCGGATCGCGTCCTCGCCCGGGCGCGGCTGGATCGGCCGCACCGACAGTTCTCCGAAGCGCCCGTCCATCGCCGCGAGGACATCGACCAGCGCCTCGGCGCGATGGATCAACGTCAATGTGCCGCCGGCCTTCACCGCGCCGGCGGCAAAGGCGCACCAGCGCGCGAGACCCCCGCCCAGGTCCGTGGCCTGCACATGGGCATCCTTACGCCCGGCATCGGGTGAGGCACGCACCTGACCGGCGGCATAGAAGGGCGGGTTGGCCAGCACGTGATCGACGCTTGCCTGATCGATCCCCGCACCCTGCGCACCGCCCGGCGCCTCGATATCGCAGCACAACACCTCGGCGCGGGCCTCCATGCCGTTGGCGGCGATATTGTGCGCGGCGAGCGTCATCAGCCGCGCATCGCGCTCCACCAGCAGGGCGCGTGTCTGCGGCACCCGCGCCAGCACGGCCAGCCCCGCCGTACCGACGCCCGCGCCGAGATCGAGCACCGTATCGCCGGCCTGCGCGGGCACCGAAGCAGCCAGCAACACGGCGTCGAGCCCGCCGCGATGTCCGGACTTCGGCTGCGCAAGCCTCAGCGCCCCGCCCAGAAAGGCGTCCTCGCTGACGTCGGCTGCGGTTGCGTCCTCGCCCATGAGCGTCAGGCGGTGCGCGCCTGGTCGCCGATCAGATGCGCAAGACCGGCATCGTCGAGCAACCGTACCGCCTGCGCGCACGCCTCGCGTTCGATCAGCAGCCGGCGCGGCAGCACGCCGACCGAGCCTTCCAGCACGCTCATGTTCTCGTCCATCACCATGTGGCCGATTTCCGCATCGCGCAGCAGCGCCGTCGCATAAGACAGCGCCACGACATCGTTGGTCCGCAGCAATTCGAGCACGTCCGCGTTTCCCTGAACCTGTCGGCGGCGAAACCGGTTGCGACCGCGTAGCCGGTTGCCGCTGATTTGCGGCGCACCTATTGTGCACGGTCGCGCCATGTTGCAAACACTGCGCGCGATTGCCGGGCGTGGGGCCGCCCGACGGGGGACAATCAGGGTCACGACCCCAACGAGGTAGCCGTGGCAGAAGCCGCTGCAAAGATCGAGTCCGCAGGCGTTCCGCGGATCGAACCGCTGATGGACGCAGTGCGCACCGGCATGGGCCGGGTCAACGACCTGATCCTGTCCTACACCGGATCGGACGTCGATCTGATTCCGGAACTGGCCCAGCATCTGATCGATTCCGGCGGCAAGCGCTTGCGCCCCATGGTGACGCTGGCCACGGCGCAAGCCTACGGCCATGACGGTGGCGACCATGTGCTGCTCGCCGCGTCGGTGGAGTTCATGCACACCGCGACGTTGCTGCATGACGACGTGGTCGACGAGAGCGCGTTGCGGCGCGGCAAGCCGGCCGCCCGCCTCGTATGGGGCAATCAGGCCAGCGTGCTGGTCGGCGATTTCCTGCTCGGTCAGGCCTTCAAGATGATGGTCAAGGTCGGCTCGCTCGATGCGCTCCAGGTGCTGTCGGAGGCGTCCGCGGTCATCGCCGAGGGCGAGGTCATGCAGCTCGTCACGGCACAGAATCTGGCCACCACGGAAACTGACTATCTGAAGGTCATCGACGCCAAGACGGCGGCGCTGTTCGCGGCCGCCGCCGAGGTCGGCCCGATCGTCGCCGGCGCCGGCATGGATGCGCGGGTCGCGATGCGCGATTTCGGCCGTTCGCTGGGCATCGCGTTCCAACTCGTCGACGATGCGCTGGACTATTCCGGCAGCCGCGCCGCACTCGGCAAGAACGTCGGCGACGACCTGCGCGAGGGCAAGATCACGCTGCCCGTCATCGTCAGCTATCAGCGCGGCGACGATACCGACCGCGCCTTCTGGACGCGCTGCCTGGCCGAGCGCGATGTCAGCGAGGACGATCTCGGCCGCGCCATGGAACTGCTTGAGCGCCACGGCGCCATCGCCGAAACGCTGGCCCGCGCACGGCACTACGCTTCGGATGCGAAGCACTCGCTGGCCCATGCGCCGGCAGGTCCGATCCGCGACGCGCTTGCCGAAGCAACCGACTTCGCCGTCGCCAGGGTGACTTAGATTCCGCTCACGACAGTCACGCGCCTGGGTGCAGACTGCAACGCCGGTGCGAGGAACGAACCCAGACACGCGACTGCGTGTCCGCGCGAAAGCGCGCCCCCGCGGAGGGTGAGGCCCGTCTCGACGATTGGTCCGGTGGACCAATCGTAGGGCCGAACGCCCGAGAGTGAGACGCGTGCCGCGAAGCGGACGAAACGATCCAGTGAATCGTTTCGAGCGTTGAACACCGAGGGCCGGGAAGTCTGACGGTTTTTCTATATCGCTCGCGGCAAGTCTCCCCCGGACTATGTCCGGGCTCGACGCCTCCGCGGGGGTGCCCTGACCGGGCGGCGCGCGGTCGCGCTTGCCGGCTTCGCCGGAATGGCGCCCCGCATCAACCTCATCCTGAGGAGATGCGCAGCATCGTCTCGAAGTACGAGGGCGAGACCTAGCTCAGCCTGACCGGCCTCACCCACCAGTCGGGATGTTCGCCGGCGATCTGCTCGGCAGCAACTCTCGCAGCGCCAGTGCCCTCAAACAGCCCGAACACGGTGGCGCCGGAGCCGGACATGCGGCTGACGCCGGCACCGGCCGCATCGAGCGCGGCCAGCGCAATGCCGATCTGCGGACACAGGTCGATTGCGGCACCCTGCAGGTCGTTGCGGCCCGCACGGATCGCGTGCCGGATCGCATCGTCACCATCGGGAACCGGCGTTGGTTTGCCAACCGACTCGCCAGGCGTCATGGCCAGCGCCTCGAACACCCGCGCCGTCGCGATCGGCACGCCAGGGTTGATCAGCACCGCGTCGAGCGCGGGGAAATCGACAAGCGGTGTCACCACCTCGCCGATTCCCGTCATCCAGGCAGCCCGGCTCACCATACAGACCGGCACATCGGCGCCGATCCCTGCGGCAATCTCAAGAAGCTCCGGCATCCGCGGGTCAAGACCGTTCACCTGTGCCAGCATGCGCAGCACCGCGGCCGCATCCGCCGATCCACCGCCGAGCCCGGCCGCCACGGGCAGGCGTTTCTCCAACCGGATGCGTCCTGCGCGCAACGGCCCGAGCCGCGCCTGCGCCGCGCGCACCGCCTGCAGCACGATATTGTCGGGGCCAAGCAGGTCCGGCGGCAGCGCGATGTCCGTGCGGGCCGCGTCCAGCAGCAGCACGTTGCCGGGAAACAGCGTCAGCGCGTCGCCGACATCGGCGAAGGCCACGAGGCTCTCCAACTCGTGGTAACCGTCGTCGCGGCGGCCGCGTATGTGCAAGGTGAGATTGACCTTGGCGCGGGCTGTCTCGGAGACGGGAGCCTGCGGATCAGGCGCGGCGATGCCCTGTTCGGTCTCCTCGCGCCCCACCGATGATACCTATTCGGTGACCTGGGCGGCGCGCTCGGCGGGCTCTTCCTCGGGCAGCCCGTCTTCCAGCTTGCGCTTGATGGTGGTCACCAGATCCGCGTCGTCGGGCTCAAGATCGAGCGCGTGACGCCACTGGAACTGCGCCTCGATGCGCCGCCCGACCTTCCAGTAGGCATCGCCCAGGTGATCCTGGATCACCGGCTCCTCGGGCCTGAGCTCCACCGCGCGCTCCAGCGTCTTGACGGCTTCCTCGTAGCGGCCGAGCCGGTAGTAAGCCCAGCCGAGGCTGTCGACGATGTCGCCGTCCTTCGGCCGGAGCTCGACGGCGCGCTTCACCAGTTTCAGCGCCTCATCCAGGTTCATGCCCTGGTCGATCCAGGAATAGCCCAGATAGTTGAGGACGTTGGGCTGGTCGGGATTGAGCTTCAGGGCGCGCTTGAAGTCGGCTTCCGCCCGTGGCCACTGCTTGGCGCGTTCGCGCACCATGCCCCGGTAGTAAAACAGGTACCAGTCGCCGGGCCGCGACTCGCCGGCGGTGGTGATGGCGCGGGTATACTCCTCCGCCGCGTCGAGATAGCGCTTGCGATTGTGCAGGATGGTGGCACGGGCAAGGAATACTTCGCGGCGGGGCGCGGCGATCACCAGCGCGTCGAGGATTTCCATCGCCTCGTCGAACCGGTCCATCCGGTCGAGCACGCGGGCGGTCGATATCTGCGCGCTGATGTGTTGCGCGGAATCGGTGGGCATGCGCGCCAGCGCTTCAAGCGCGGCATCGTGATCGTCCACCGCATCGTAGTAACCGGCCAGGCCCAGCAGCGCCATCGGCGCATCGGACTGCAACAGCAGCGCCATCTGGTAGAACATCACCGCCATCTCGTCGCTGGCCTCGCGGCCAAGGGCGGCGCCGATGGTGAACACCGCCTCGGCGGCACCGGCCTGCGGCGAGGCAGCAGGCGATGCCGGCGCACGACCGGCCTCGATCGCCTCCAGCGCGGCCTCGATGATCGGCTGCCCGGGCGCGCGGTCCTGAAACCCCTCAAGCAGCTCGCGGGCGGCCGCATGGTCCTCCAGCTTGGCCCGGACCCGGGCCACCGCCTCCACAACGCGGATATTGCCCGGTGCGATGTCCAGCGAGCGTTGGAAGGCCGCCAGCGCCACCTGCTCGTCACCGCTGTATTCCGCCAGCATCCCCAGCACGTAGTCCTTGATGCGGCGGATGTCGGCATTGTCGAGATCGTCGATCTCCTCGACCGTCGCGATTGCCAGCTCGAACTCGCGCAGGCCCGCCGACGACCAGGCGGCCAGGAACGCCCCGGTGATCCGCGCCAGCGGATTCTCGAAGCCCTCCTCGTTGGCCTTGGCAACCTGTGCGTATTGCCGCGCCCGCAGCAGGTCGGCGGTAACGGTGATCCGGGCCAGCCAGTTTTCCCTGTCGGCGCGCGCCAGCGTCGCGGCGCGGTCGATTGCTTCCTCGAATTTGCCGGCCGCAAGTGCTGCCACGAAGGCGTGGTCGAGCAGCGTTATGTCGTCGGGGTTCTGCTCCAGCGCCGCACCCAAGAAGATCGCCGCTGCGCCCTTGTCGCGGCGCTGGGTTGCGAAACGGCCGGCCAGATAGTTGCCGGTAAACGAGTGCGACGGCTTGACCTCGTCCTCACCGTCAGTGGCATGCGCCGAGGACGGTACGGCGGCGAGCATGACGCCGACCGCCAGCGCCAGGACAAGCCCTGCGCGGATGCTCCGGCCCGCTCTGCCAGTGCGTCTCATGTGTCCTCCCACGAGCCTCCAGATGCCGCGGCCGCCGGGCTGCAGATCGCCAAGCCATACGCGGGCACAATGACTGAATCATGGTGGCCCGGCAAATCGCCGCAAGGTGGGCGCCATGCCGCCGCGCTCACATGTTCGGATAGTTAGGGCCGCCGCTTCCCTCTGGCACCGTCCAGTTGATGTTCTGGTTCGGGTCCTTGATGTCGCATGTCTTGCAGTGCACGCAATTCTGCGCGTTGATGACGAAGGAAGGGTTACCCTCCTCCACCCCGGTCCATTCGTAGACACCGGCCGGACAATAGCGGTTCGACGGCCCGGCGAAGACATCCAGTTCGCTGGCCCTCTGCAGCTCCGCATCGGCGAGCTTGAGATGCACCGGCTGGTCTTCCTCATGATTGGTGGCCGACAGGAACACCGATGACAGCTTGTCGAAGCTGACCACCCCATCGGGCCTGGGATAGTCGATCTTCGGGCACTTCGCCGCCGGCTGAAGCGTGGCGTGGTCGGGCTTGCCGTGGGACAGGGTGCCGAACAGCGAGAAGCCCAGCGTGTTGGTCCACATGTCGAGGCCACCGAGCATGACGCCACCGATGGTGCCGAGCTTCGACCACATCGGCTTGACGTTGCGCACCGTCTTGAGATCCCGGCCGATGTCACTTGTCCGCCAGCCCTGCTCGTAGCCCGCGATCTCGTCGTTGGCACGCCCCTCGCCGAGTGCCGCCACCACGTGCTCGGCCGCCAGCATGCCCGACAGCATCGCGTTATGACTGCCCTTGATGCGCGGCACGTTGACCATGCCCGCCGAGCAGCCGATCAGCGCGCCGCCGGGGAATGTCAGCTTGGGCACCGACTGCCAGCCGCCCTCGGTGATGGCGCGCGCGCCATAGGAAATCCGCTTGCCGCCCTCGAATGTCGGCCGGATCGCCGGATGCGTCTTGAAGCGCTGGAACTCGTCGAAGGGGGACAGATGCGGGTTGGTGTAATTGAGGTGCACCACGAAACCGACGGCCACCTGATTGTCTTCCAGGTGATACAGGAACGAACCGCCGCCGGTCTTCATGTCGAGCGGCCAGCCGAAGGAGTGCTGCACCAGTCCGGGCCGGTGCCTGTCGGGATCGATCTGCCAGAGCTCCTTCAGTCCGATGCCGAATTTCGGCGGCTCGCGCCCCTCGTCGAGGCCGAACCTGGCGATCAGCATCTTGGCCAGCGAACCGCGCACGCCCTCGCCGATCAGCGTGTATTTGGCGTGCAGTTCCATGCCGCGCATGAAATTCGCCGTCGGCTCGCCGTCGCGCCCGATACCCATGTCGCCGGTGGCCACGCCCTTCACCGCGCCGTTGTCGTCATAGAGCACTTCGGCTGCCGCGAAACCGGGAAACACCTCAACGCCGAGGCCTTCCGCCTTCTCCGCCAACCACCGGCAGACATTGCCGAGGCTGACCACGTAGTTGCCGTGGTTGTTCATCAGCGGCGGCATCATGAAGTTGGGCAGCCGCACACTCCCCGCCGGCCCGAGGAACAGGAACTGATCCTCCGTCACCGGCGTCTTGATCGGCGTGTCCTCGTCGCGCCATTCCGGCAGCAGCCGGTCGAGGCCGATCGGATCGATGACGGCGCCGGACAGGATATGCGCCCCGACCTCGGAGCCCTTTTCCAGCACCACGACGGAGATGTCCTCGCCGCGTTCGGCGGCAAGCTGGCGGATGCGGATCGCCGCCGCCAGGCCAGCCGGCCCCGCACCTATGATCACGACATCGACATCCATCGCTTCGCGAGGCGGCAGTTCGCCGTTGGCGGTCATGGTCGATGGTCTCCTGCTTCGGCCCCGTTGTGGGGATGGGCCTGTACCCGGTTTCGTTGCAATACCCGCTGCTTGTCAAGCGTGACGGCGCGGCGAACCGGCGAACCGCGGATGGTGATACTCCGGTATTTCCACCGCAGACACGGTTCCATGCGCGCCCGATCCGGCGTTATCATCGACATGCCGACCGCTCGCCGACGCAGCAGAAGACCCGCCAATGCCCGCACCCGCAAATGACCGCCGCCGCGCCGCCGCCACGCTGATCGACTATCATGCGGGTCTCGGCGTCGACGTGGCCGTGACCGACATGCCGGCGGACCGCTTCAACGAGGCGCCGCCTCCACCACAAGCAACACTGGCGGAACCGACGCGCGCCGCACCAACGCCGTCCGCGCCGGCCGAAGCGACCACCGCACACACCGAGGCGGACGGCGCCGAGACGCTCGACGAATTGCGTGCCGCGCTCGAGACCTTCGATGGCTGCGCGCTGAAGGCGACCGCGACGAACCTGTGCTTCGCCGACGGCAATCCTGAAGCCCGCCTGATGTTCGTCGGCGAGGCGCCAGGCCGCGACGAGGATCTGCAGGGCAAGCCGTTCGTGGGTCGTGCCGGGCAGCTTCTCGACCGCATTCTGGCGGCGATCGATCTGGATCGTACCGGCTGCTACATCGCCAACACCGTCTATTGGCGCCCGCCCGGCAATCGCAATCCGAACCCGGAGGAGATGCTGGCCTGCCGGCCCTTCATCCGCCGCCAGATCGAGCTGATGGACCCGGACGTGCTGGTGTTCCTCGGCGGCGTCGCGGCCAAGGAGATGCTGGAGACCCGCGACGGCATCCTCAAGCTGCGCGGGCGCTGGCGCACCTTCGATACCGGCAAGCGCGTCGTGCCCGCCATGGCGACGCTGCACCCGGCCTACCTGCTGCGCCAGCCTGGCCAGAAGAAGCTCGCCTGGAAGGACTTTCGCGCCATCCGCGACAAACTGGCCGAAACCGCCGGAACCAACGGCGCCGCGACCGCAAGCTGAGTAACAGGACACTCATGACACGCATCGACGAATCCCGCCCCTTCATCCCCGTCGCCTTCGCGGTGCTGACGGTCTCCGACACCCGCTCGCTGGAAGAAGACCGGTCGGGAAGTACACTTGCCGCGCGCATCGAGGCTGCCGGTCACACACTCGCCGAGCGCGCCATCATCACCGACGACGCGGACAAGATCGCCGCCCAGATCTCGCAATGGACGGCGCGCGAGAATATCGATGCGGTGATCACCACCGGCGGCACCGGCTTCACCGGCCGGGATGTGACGCCGGAGGCTGTCGAGCCGCTGTTCGACAAGCGCATGGAGGGCTTCTCCGCGCTATTCCACGAACTGTCGGCGAAGAAAATCGGCACCTCGACGGTGCAGAGCCGGGCCACCGCGGGGCTGGTCGGCACCACCTTCGTCTTCGTGCTGCCCGGCTCGCCCGGCGCCTGCAAGGATGCCTGGGACGGCATCCTCAAGCCCCAGTTCGACTACCGCCATCAGCCCTGCAATTTCGTGGAGATCATGCCGCGGCTGGACGAGCATCTGAAACGCGGCAAGCTACGGGCCTAACCTTTAGCCCGCCGCCAGTCCGCATACGCGTCTTCGTCATCAACATCGGTGAGTTCGTCCGCGCGGGCCACCCGCCCGCTCGGCAGCCTCGCCAGCGTATCCTCGAGCGCATGCTCGGTGGACCAGCGCACGCCTTTAAACAGCTCCGGCGGACGCAGTCCGCCGACAAGCCCGATGCACCAGTAGCCGCCATCGCCGGAGGGGCCGAGCACCGCGCCGTGGCGCTCGGCGAGAGAGAACGCGCGCGCCACGTGACGGGGCATCATGCCGGGGATGTCCGCGCCGACAATCAGCACCGTGTCGTATGGGAAAGCCCCGAAAGCTCTTGCCATGCGATCGCCCAGTGTCCCGTCACCTTGAGGCATGCGATCGCCATCGGGCAGCAGCATCGAGGTGACCGCCGTATCCGGCGCCACCGCGACAATTGTCTGCCAGCGCGCATCGGCCGACATGCGCCTGACCAGCCTCTCCAGCGCCACCCGCTGGAACCGCGTCGCCGCGACCGCGCCCACGAAGCGCCCCAGCCGCGATTTGACGCGGCCCATGCGCGGTTCCTTGGCCATGATGACGAGACGGCGCGCCCGGCCGGGCATCGGCGATATCAGCCGTAGATACGGGAGATGACGCGCGGCGGAATGCCGGCGAAGTAGAGCGTCAGGCAGCCCAGATTGCGCATCGAGCGGCGCAGATAGCCGTCTTCCCGGTAGCGCTTGGCACTGGTCACCGCGCCGGAGCGCAGCATGGTCAGCCGGCCACGGCCGATGCGCCGCACCAGATCGACGTCTTCCATCAGCTCCATCTCGCGATAGCCGCCGAGCTCGCGATAGAGCTGGCGCGAGATGATCAGCCCCTGATCGCCATAGGGCAGCGCGAACAGCGCGCAGCGCAGGCCCACCATGCGCTCAAGCCAACGCGCCCGGCCACCGAAATCGTCGAGCCGGAAGGCGAAAGCCGCCGCATGGTGCTCCGCCGAGGCGTCCGCCTTCTCCATGAACGAGCGCGCCTCGATATGCCAGCCCTTCTCCAGCACCGTGTCCGCATGCAGGAACATCAGCCAGCCGCCCCGGCTCGCCGTCCTGGCACCAGCGGCAAGCTGCTGGCCGCGCCCGCGCGGCGCCTGGACGATCTCGCAGCCCATCTCGTCGGCGATGGTCGGGCCAAGATCGGTGGAGCCGCAATCTGCGACGATAACTTCGCTGACGACGCCGTCAGCCGCCGCCGGCACCAGCGCCGACAGGCTCGCCGGCAGGCTGCGCTCCGCGTTCAGGGTGGGGATCACGACACTCAACATGGCGCCAGCTTATAGCATGATGTTGCAGTGCACAAAAACCCCGTCCGACCGTCATAAGCGGCAGCATCTTGTTCCGGCTGTATGTTCCTGTTATGTTCTCATTCATGCAAGGCGATTCGCTGAAATCCGGAGATCATGGCCGCGCCGGCGCACGGTCGCGTCTGGTATCCGCCCGTTCGGATCTCTTACGGCCCGACCAGCGGCGCGGCCGTGGCAGCGCCACCAACACGAGCGGGCGCTACGAGCGTTTCACGCTGGAAAGCCTCGACGATGGCTGGGGTAGTCTCGACGCGTTGCCGGGGCTTAAGACCGAGGTCAGCATCGAGACGCCACGCAGCATCATCACGCGCAACACCTCACCCGACATTTCCTTCGACCGCTCGATCAATCCCTATCGCGGTTGCGAGCACGGCTGCTCGTACTGTTTCGCACGCCCTACGCACGCTTATCTGGGTCTGTCGCCGGGCCTCGACTTCGAGACCAGGCTGTTCGCCAAGCCGAATGCGGCCGCACTGCTCGAGAAAGAGCTTGCCGCCCCCAACTACACGCCGCGCACCATCGCCATGGGCACCAATACCGATCCCTATCAACCGATCGAACGCACCCACCGCATCACGCGGTCGGTTCTGGAGGTGCTGGAGCGCTGCAACCATCCGGTCGGCATCGTCACCAAATCGCATCTGGTGACCCGCGACATCGACCTGCTCGCACCCATGGCCGGGAAGGGGCTGGTCAAGGTGGCGCTGTCGGTGACCACGCTGGACCGCACGCTCAGCCGGCAGATGGAGCCGCGCGCGGCGACGCCGGAACGCCGGCTCGAGGCGATCACCCGGTTGACGGAAGCCGGCATCCCCACGGCTGTCATGGTGGCCCCGATCGTTCCCGGCCTGAACGACAGCGAGATCGAGTCGATCCTCTCGGCGGCCTCGGCTGCCGGCGCCAGCGAGGCCGGGTACGTCATGCTCAGGCTGCCGCTTGAGGTGCGCGACCTGTTCCGCGACTGGCTGCACTGCAATGTGCCCGACCGGGCCGAGCGGGTGTTCTCGCTGATCCGCCAGATGCGCGGCGGCAAGGACTACGACGCCGACTACGGCCAGCGCATGCGCGGCACCGGCCCGCTCGCCTGGTCCATCGGCCGGCGCTTCGAGATCGCCGCGCAGAAGAACCGGCTCAACCGGGAGCGGCTCAAGCTACGCACCGATCTGTTCGAGAAACCGCTCGCGCGCGGCGATCAACTGGCTTTGTTCTGAGCTGCACCAGCCCGCTCCCCCAGCCCAACCACCCCAAGGGTACCCTCGATAGGGTGGTTGGGCTGGGGGAGCGGGCTGGAACCGATGGAGAAAACTAACAACCTTGCGCTCACTCGGCGATTCTGGCGCATTCGGTTTATGGCCCGCCATCTCAGCACTCCCGACACCTCCCGCGACCTGTTCCGCGACATCCGCCGCAAGGGCGATCCCCTGCCCGGCGTCGAGACAGGTCTTGCCGGCGTCGATGAGGCCGGCCGCGGGCCGATCGCGGGGCCGGTGGTCAGCGCCGCGGTGATCCTCGATCCCGAACGCGTGCCCGAAGGCCTCGACGATTCCAAGGCGCTGTCGGCGCAACGCCGAGACGAACTGTTCGCTCTCATCTGCGCGCGCGCCGACGTCGCGGTCGCAATCGCCTGCGTTGACCGCATCGCGGTGACAGACATCCGCGCCGCGACGCTGTGGTCGATGACACGGGCCGTCGGCGCTCTGGCGACACCGCCCGAAACCATCCTCGTGGACGGGCGCGATGTGTTGCCCGGCCGCGAAACCGCGTCGATCGCGGTCATCGGCGGTGATGCGCGCCATCCCGCGATCGCGGCTGCCTCCATCATCGCCAAGGTGACCCGCGACCGGATCATGTGCAGGGCCGACGACGCGTTCCCCGGCTACGGCTTCGCGAGCCATAAGGGCTACGGAACCGCAGCTCACCTTGCCAACTTGCGCCGGCTTGGCCCCTGCCCGCTGCACCGGGTCACCTTCGCGCCGGTCGCACGTCTCCTGCGGCAACCGCCGCGCGATTAAGCTCGCCTTTACCACGTGCCCGTAGGCTGACCGTCAGTCAGTTCCGCGTTGCGTATAAAGGTCAGTAGCGTATGCGTTCGCTCGCGAAAGCGGCGGCCGCCGGCCCCTTGCCGGCCGGCGCCTCTCCCGATCCAGACCTCGCTCCCCATCTCGACCGCATCCATGTCGGCGACTGCATCGCCGAGCTGAGCCGGTTGCCGGAAAAAAGCGTCGATCTGGTGTTCGCCGATCCGCCCTACAACCTGCAACTGGAAGGCGCGCTGCACCGACCGGACAATTCGCGCGTCGATGCCGTCGACGACGATTGGGACAAGTTCGCCAGCTTCGCCGACTATGACGCCTTCACCCGCGCCTGGCTGCTCGCCTGCCGCCGTGTGCTCAAGCCCACCGGCACGCTGTGGGTGATCGGCAGCTACCACAACATCTTCCGCGTCGGCACCGCGCTGCAGGATCTCGGCTTCTGGGTCCTCAACGACTGCATCTGGCGCAAGACCAATCCGATGCCGAATTTTCGCGGGCGGCGCTTCACCAACGCCCACGAGACGCTGATCTGGGCCTCGCGCGACGAGAACGCCAAGGGCTACACCTTCAACTACGAGGCGATGAAGAGCCTCAACGATGGCGTGCAGATGCGCTCCGACTGGCTGTTTCCGCTGTGCACCGGCGCCGAACGCCTCAAGGACGAGAACGGCGACAAGGCGCATCCCACGCAGAAGCCCGAGGCGCTGCTGGCGCGGGTGCTGCTGGCCAGCAGCAAGCCAGGCGATGTCGTGGTCGATCCCTTCTTCGGCTCCGGTACCACCGGCGCGGTGGCCAAGCGGCTCGGGCGCCACTTCATCGGCTTCGAGCGCGAAACGAGCTACGCACGGATCGCCGGCGAGCGCATCGCGGCGGTCGAGCCGGCCCCGGCGCAAGCGCTTGAAATGGCCATGAGCAAGCGCGCCGCCCCGCGCGTTGCCTTCGGCGCGCTGGTGGAATGCGGGCTGATCGAGCCGGGCACGACCCTCAGCGACAAGCGCGGCCGACATTCCGCGATTGTGCGCGTCGACGGCACGTTGGAGACGGGCGGCTTCGCCGGCTCGATCCACAAGGCCGGCGCCCATGTGCAGGGACTTGAGGCCTGCAACGGCTGGACCTTCTGGCATTTGGAAGACGCCGCCGGACGAAAGCCGATTGACGATCTGCGCGAGGTCTTTCGGGCGCGCGCTGCGGCCGGCTGATCAGCCGCCGGCGCCGGATATGCCGGCGTGCGCCAGCACTTTCTTCATCACTGTCGGAAACGCTTCGCGGCGCATATCGTCCGGAGCCACCCAGCGCGCGTCACCCGGCGCCTTCGTGCCCGCCGCCACATCGGCGCGATAGACCGTCAGGTCGAGCGCGAAGTGCGTGAACACATGACGCACGCTGCCGGAAAGCCTGGAGAATTCCGCGTCCAGCGGCGCGGCACTCAAGGCGCCGTCGCAATCGAAATCGCTGCGCCACGCGCTGGTCGGCACCTCGCTCATGCCGCCCAGCAACCCCTTTGGCGGGCGTGAACGCACCAGCAATTCGCCGCCCGCGCGGGTGACAACAAAGGCGGCGCCGGCCCGGCGCGGACGCTCCGCCTTCGCCGCCTTGACCGGTAGCGTGGCCGCGATGCCGCTCTTGAACCCCTCGCAAACGTCATTGACCGGGCACAGCGCGCAAGCGGGATCGCGCGGCGTGCAGATCGTCGCACCGAGATCCATCAGCGCCTGGGCGAGATCGCCGGGCCGCTCGCTACCGGCAAAGACCTGTGCCTTCTCGCGCAGCAGCGGCTTGGCGCCCGGCAGCGGCGCATCGATGGCAAACACCCGCGCGGTCACCCGCTCGATGTTGCCGTCGGCGGGCACAATGGGCTCATCGAAGGCGATGGCGGCTATTGCGGCGGCGGTATACGGACCGACTCCCGGTAACTGCCGCAATCCGGCGGCCGTATCCGGGAACGCTCCGCCTGCCTCGGCCACCTGCCGCGCCGCCTTGTGCAGATTGCGCGCCCGCGAATAGTAGCCAAGCCCCGCCCAGGCCGAGAGCACCTCGGAGAGATCGGCGCGCGCCAGGTCGGTGACCGACGGCCAGCGCGCGGTAAAGGCCTCGAAATAGGGCTTCACCGCCTGCACCGTCGTCTGCTGCAGCATGATCTCGCTGAGCCAGACGCGGTAAGGATCGTACGGCGCGCCCGGCGGCGCGCGCCAGGGCAGCACGCGCGCATGGCGGTCGTACCAGGCGAGGACGGCGTCACGGGCTTGGTCGTGGGGATGCTTCATTGACCTGTCCGGGCTGGCACCTGTCCGGGCTGGGGCGATGCACGCGAACCTGATACGATTCGCGCGCCACCGGAGGATGAATCATCTGGCATGAGCGCCGCGAAAGGCAAATCGATAAGGGACGCGATGTCCGGCGGACAGCCGGTGCGCCGCAGCAAGGGTCCGCGTGCCATCGCCCAGCTTGTACCGGGTCTGATCGCGCCGGCGGCGAAACGCTATGGGTTCTCGTCGGCCGATCTGCTGGCGCAATGGACCGAAGTCGCCGGACCGGAGATCGCCGCCCGCTGCACCCCGGAGAAGATCGCCTGGCCCAGACGCACCGCTGATGACGACACGCAGGCCCCGCCGGCCACGCTGCATCTGCGCAGCCCGCCGCAGCATGCCCTGGAAATCCGCCACGAGACGAACCTCATCGCCGAGCGTCTCAACGCCTATTTCGGCTACCGCGCCATCGGCCGCGTGGTGGTGCGCCAGACGCTTGCCGGGCCGGTCGAAACGCCGCCAACCGGTTTCGGCGAAGTTCCGCAGCCGCCGATCACCAGCACCGATGACGATCCCGCGCTGCTTGGCGTCACCGACGCGGAACTGCGCGGTGCGCTTGGCGAATTGAAACGCCACGTGGACGCCGCGCGCGACGAAAATCGCGATGACGATCCCGACGGCGACGATGCGACCTGACGCAAACGTGTCCGCGAAATTCTGCGGCACGGCGACACGATGCCGCGCAAAAGCCCGATTTACTGCTAAAACGACGCTTGACTGCGGTGCGTCTCATGGCGCATGCGCCATGAGACGCACATCAAGCAAACAACACGGGGGCCAAGCGGGATGGATCGCAGGAACCTGATCATGGGTGGCGCGGCGGTGGTCGTCGCGGCAGGCGCCGGCTACTATTTCCTGGGGGGTGGCAACGGTGGCAACCAGAGCCTCGACCCCGACGCCCAGGGTGGTGGACAGGCCGGCGGTGGCTCGGTTGCCTCGGAGCAATTGCTGGTTGCCGGACCTCTCGGCGAGAAGGTACTGGGCAGCGACGACGCGCCGGTCACCATTATCGAATACGCCTCGATGACCTGCGGCCATTGCGCCAGTTTCCACATCGAAACCCTGCCGGCGCTGAAAACCGAATTCATCGATACCGGCAAGGCGCGGCTGATCTTCCGGGAGTTTCCCCTCGACAACGTCGCCACCATGGCCTCCATGGTGGCGCGCTGCGCCAGACCGGAGTCCTTCTTCCCCCTGATCGGCGCCATGTTCCAGTTGCAAACAAGCTGGGCGTTCTCCGGTCAGCCGGTGGAGGACCTGCAGCGCGTCGCCCAGCAGGCGGGTTTTTCACAAGAGGAATTCAATGCCTGCTTGCAGAATCAGGCAGTGCTTGATGGTGTGAACTGGGTCAAGGAACGCGCTTCAAGGGAGTTTGACGTGCGTTCGACGCCGACATTCTTCATCAACGGGGAGATCGTGCGTGGCAACCTGCCGCTCGCCGAATTCCGCGAAAAGATCAACGCCGGGTTCACGTCCTGAGGCTGACTGCCTAGAGGGCCGCGCCTATGCGTGTGATCGCCATCACCTGACCCTGGCGGCCGCATGAAGTTCGAACGCCTGCGCATCGTCGGCTTCAAGAGCTTCGTCGACCCCACCGACATGCCGATCCTGTCGGGGCTGACCGGCATCGTCGGTCCGAACGGCTGCGGCAAGTCGAACCTCGTCGAGGCGCTGCGCTGGGTGATGGGCGAAAGCTCGTTCAAGTCGATGCGCGGCTCCGGCATGGACGACGTCATCTTCTCCGGCAGCGCCGGGCGGCCGTCCCGCAACACCGCCGAGGTCGCACTGCTGCTCGACAACGCCGAGCGCCAGGCGCCGGCCGTGTTCAACGACACCGACCAACTGGAGGTTTCGCGCCGCATCGAGCGCGAGGCCGGATCGGCCTATCGCGTCAACGGCAAGGATGTGCGCGCGCGCGACGTGCAGTTGCTGTTCGCCGATGCGGCGACCGGCGCCCATTCGCCGGCACTGGTGCGTCAGGGCCAGATCGGCGAACTGATCGCCGCCAAGCCGCGCGACCGCCGCCGCATTCTGGAAGACGCCGCCGGGATCGCCGGGCTGCACGCGCGCCGTCACGAGGCCGAACTGCGCCTGCGCGCGGCTGAATCGAACCTAGAGCGGCTCGACGATGTCATCGCTCAGATCGCCGGTCAGCTTGAATCGCTGAAACGCCAGGCCCGACAGGCCAACCGCTACCGCACGGTATCCGAGCAGGTCCGCAAGGTGGAAGCCACCGTGCTGCATCTGCGCTGGACCTTGGCGAAGGATGAACGCGCCGAATGCCAGAGAACGCTCGAGGCGGCCGTGCGCGCCGTCGGCGAACGCATGCGCGCCGCCGCCCAGGCCGAGACCGCGCGCCTTGCCACCCAGGAGCGCCTGCCCGAGCTGCGCGACGCGGAAGCCAAGGAAGCCGCCGTCGTCCGCCACCTGACCGTGACGCGCGACCAGCTCGACCAGGAGGCCGCCCGCGCCGAGGAGCGCCGCGCCGAGATGGCTGCGCGTATCGCCGAAAGCCAGCGCGACCGCGAGCGCGAGCGTGCCGCGATCGCCGATGCCGGCGAAACCCTGAAGCGGTTGGCGGAAGAATCCGGCGCGTTGACGCAACCGGCCGAGGATGGCGCGGAAAGCGGTGCCGCGCTCAAGCAGGCGGAGGAACGCGCCGAGGTCGCCCTGCGCACCATCGAGGCCGAACTGGCCGAAGCACTCAGTTCGGCGGCCGATCTCGCCGCCCGGCGCAGCCAGCTCGAACGCGTCGTGCGTGACGAGAGCGAACGGCTGACCCGGCTCACGGGCCAGCTTTCCGAGATCGAAGGCGAAGCCGCGACGATTGTCTCGCGCAACGGCGAGGCAACCAGCGGAGGCGAGGACGCCGCAGCCACCGTCAGCGAAGCGAAGACCCTGCTTGAGGCGGCCGAGCGCGAGAGCGAAGCCGCGCGTGGCGCTGTCTCCGATGCAGAGGACGCGCGGCGCAACGCCGGCGAACCCCTGCGCGCCGCCGAACAGGCCTTGCAATCGCTGATGGCCGAGCACCGCACCTTGCAGAGGGTGCTGGCGGTGGAAGAAAGCGACATGTTCGCACCGATCATCGATACGGTGACGGTGGACCCCGGCTACGAAGCAGCGCTGGGTGCCGCGCTCGGCGACGATCTGGCGGTGCCCTCCGACGAAGGCGCGGCCGTCCACTGGACGCTGGTGGTCGCCGACGGCGATGCCGGCCTGCCGGAGGGTTGCGAGCCGCTCAGCACGCATGTGCGCGCGCCCAAGGTGCTCGCCCGCCGGCTGCGCCAGATCGGCATCGTCGAACGCGCCGAAGGCGCCAAGCTGCAATACAAGCTCAAGCCGGGACAGCGCCTGGTCAGCCGCGAGGGCGACCTGTGGCGCTGGGACGGCTTCACCGCCGCGGCCGAGGCCAAGACGCCGTCAGCCCAGCGGCTGGAGCAGCGCAACCGTCTGGCCGAGCTCGACAGCGAGATCGCGGACGCCGAAGCAACGCTGGAGACCGCCCGTGGCGAACTCGATCGCACGAGCGCCGCGCTGGAACGCGCCCGCGAGCGCGAAACCGCGGCACAGGATGCACGCCGCGCCGCGCAAGCCTCACTCGCCGCCGCCCAGGACGCCCACGCCCGCGCCGAGCGGGTATCCGCCCAGGAGACCGCCCGGCTCTCGGCACTTCAGGAAGCCGCCGAGCGGCTGAAGGCAAGCATCACCGAGTCGGAAACCGCCAAGGACGCTGCAGTCACCGGCTTCGATGCGCTTGGCGACGATGCCGCGCTCGACGCGCAGGTCGCCGGGTTGCGTCAGTCCGTCGCCGAAGCCCGCGGTGAGTATTCCAAGGCCAGCGCCGCCGCCCAGAGCGCGGCCCGGGAGGCGGCGATGCGCGAAAGCCGCCTTGCCGCGATCGCCGAGGAGACGACCCGCTGGACCAAGCGGCGCAGCGATGCCGAGGCCCAGGAGAAAGCGCTTGCCGAGCGCGCCGAAGAGCTGGCCCGCGAGGCGGAGCTGCTGACCCGCATGCCCGACGAAATCGGTGACAAGCGCAACCGGCTCAACGAGCAGATCGATGCGGCCGAGGCCAAGCGCAAGACCGCGGCCGACAGCCTCGCCGAGGCCGAGACGGCGCTGCGCGAGGCCGATACATCGGCGCGCGAGACCGATCGCGCGGTGGGCGAGGCCCGCGAGGCGCAGGCGCGCGGCGAAGCCACCCTGGAAGGCCTGAAACAGCGCCTTGCCGACATCGCCGGACACATCGAGGAGACGCTGGAATGCGCCCCCGAAGAGGCCTTCGCGCTCACCGGCTACGGCGAAGACGACACCCTGCCCGACGCCCGGCAACTGGAACACAAGCTCGAGCAGCTCAAGCGCGACCGAGACCGATTGGGCGCCGTCAATCTGCGCGCGGAGATCGAGGCCAAGGAGGCTCAAGGCGAGCACGACGC
Source organism: Tepidamorphaceae bacterium (assembly GCA_028279445.1). GTDB lineage: Bacteria > Pseudomonadota > Alphaproteobacteria > Rhizobiales > Tepidamorphaceae > JANQNT01. Next base: position 171,983 of record JANQNT010000022.1, read on the forward strand.
GCTGACTACCGAACGCGAAGATCTGGAACAGGCGATCGGCCGCCTGCGTCAGGGCATTTCAAGCCTCAACAAGGAAGGCCGCGAACGCCTGCTTGCCTCCTTCTCGGTGGTCAACGGCCATTTCCAGCGGCTGTTCACGACGCTGTTTGGCGGCGGCACGGCGGAGCTTGCGCTGGAAGGCTCCGACGATCCGCTGGAGGCCGGCCTCGACATCATCGCCCGCCCGCCGGGCAAACGCCCGCAAACGCTGACGCTACTGTCGGGCGGCGAGCAGGCACTCACCGCGACCGCACTGATCTTCGCGGTGTTCCTCACCAATCCCTCGCCGATCTGCGTGCTGGATGAGGTGGACGCGCCGCTCGACGACGCCAACGTGGAGCGTTTCTGCGCCCTGATGGAGGAAATGGTCCGCTCCACCGAGACCCGTTTCCTGCTGATCACCCACAACCCGATCACCATGGCGCGGATGGATCGCCTCTACGGCGTCACCATGGCCGAGCGCGGCGTCAGCCAACTGGTTTCTGTGGACCTTTCCGAGGCCCAGCAAATGCGCGAGGCCGGCTAGGCCGCAACAACCTGTGCGGAATTCGCATATATCGCACCGCACAATCGACATTTTTATCATATAAAACAAAGAGATAATTGGCCGGCAGCCGTCCTTGACACGTTCCGGCCCGCTCTCTATGTTGCGCGCGGTTTTGCGGGGGTTTCCAAGGCATGCGGCCTCAGGTCGCAGTGTCTGGGGGCACCAAGCTGCACCGGCGCGGAACGCGATGGCGAGCCAGGCAGATCAGCCAGGAGATGGCCCCGGTCCCAAGCGGGACGGACGTCTCGACCGGCTGGACGCCGAGATCGCCCGTCAAAAGGCGCAACGCCCTGTCGAAGACACGGGCGAGGCCGCCACGACAGCGCGGGCTGGCTATGCGCAGGCGATGCGGATGAGTTCCGAGTTCATCGCCGGCGTGTTGTTGGGTGCCGGCATCGGCTGGCTGATCGATTACGTCTTCGGCACCACGCCGTGGGGATTGATCGTCTTCCTGATGCTCGGTTTCGCGGCAGGCGTTCTCAACGTCCTGCGCGCAGCGAAGGTGGTCGAAGACCCGCGCGAGCGGCTGGCGCGCGAAGAACGCGAACGCCGCGAGCGAAGCTGACCGGGCAACCGGCCGACCAAGGGCCGGGCGCGGCGGCGGGCGACATGCAGGGTGCGGTTCGCGACAGGCGCGGACGGCGGATGAGACAGGGGAATTCCGGGGCGTGGCAAACGATCCGATCTCGCAGTTCAAGATCCAGCCGATCATTCCGCTGGAGATCGGCGGGCTGGACCTGTCGTTCACCAATTCCGCCCTGTTCATGATGCTGACCGTGGCGACCACCGCCGGCTTCCTGGCGCTGGCGACATCGGGGCGCGGCCTAGTCCCCTCGCGGCTGCAGTCGATCGCCGAGATCGCCTACGAATTCATAGCCGGAATGTTGCGGGACGCGGCCGGGTCGCAAGGGCTGAGGTTCTTCCCGCTGGTTTTCTCGCTGTTCATGTTCATCCTGATCGGCAACCTGTTCGGGATGTTCCCCTACTTCTTCACCTTCACCAGCCACATCATCGTCACCGCGGCGCTGGCCTTGCTGGTTTTCACAATCGTGCTGGTCACCGGCTTTGCGCGCAACGGGCTGCGCTTCCTGAAGCTGTTCGTCCCCTCGGGCGTTCCAGCCGCCGTGCTGCCCTTCGTCGTGCTGATCGAGGTGATCTCGTTCTTCACCCGCCCGATCAGCCATTCGGTGCGCCTGTTCGCCAACATGCTGGCCGGCCACATCACGCTGAAGGTATTCGCCGGCTTCATCGTCTCGCTGAGCTCGCTTGGCGCCATCGGTATCGCCGGAGCAATCCTGCCGCTGGTGATGACCATCGGCATCACGGCGCTGGAGTTCCTGGTTTCCTTCCTGCAGGCCTATGTATTCGCGATGCTGACCTGCATGTACCTCAACGACGCCCTGCACCCGGACGAGCACTAGGAGCACGCAAGGCGTTTCGACCAACCATCGACCGGCGGATGTCCGCCCCGACACATTCGGCGTGAGGAACACGCCAGTCTCGAAGGAGTTTGAAAGTCATGGAAGCTGAAGCAGCAAAGATGATCGGTGCCGGCCTCGCCGCCATCGGTACCGGTGCCGCCGGTATCGGTGTGGGCAACCTGTTCGGCCAGTTCCTGCAGGGCGCGCTGCGCAACCCGGGCGCGGCCGACGGCCAGTTCGGCCGCCTGATCTTCGGCTTCGCGGTGACCGAGGCGCTCGGCATCTTCGCGCTGCTGATCGCGCTGCTGCTGCTGTTCACCTGATCAGTCGAACGCCATGAGCGCCGTGCGTGGACGCGCGCGGCGCTTGCGGCATCACTGCGACGGACGACGCCCGAGGCGGCATGCGCGCATGCCGTGACCAAGTGCGGAGTTGAGCATCATGGCCAGCGACACCGACGACACAGTCCAGGCGGCGCCGACGAGCTCCGACCAGGAACAGCCTTCACCGGCGGCCGGTGACCAGGCCTCGCCTGCGCAGGCCTCACCTGAGGTCGACGAGCAACCCTCGTCGGGGGGCGAAGAGAACGCTGCTCCGGCCGGTGGCGAACATGCGTCACCCGCGGACGGCGAACTGCACACCGAGACGCAGGCCCATGGCGGCGCCGACGATCACGGCAGCGACGTCTTCCCGCCCTTCGACAGCACCACCTTCGCGTCGCAGTTGGTGTGGCTGGCGATCGCCTTCGGCCTGTTCTACTACCTGATGTCGAAGATGATCCTGCCGCGCATCGCGCAGACCCTCGAACAGCGTCACGACCGCATCGCCAGCGATCTCGCCGAAGCCGAGCGGCTGAAGAACGAGACGGACGCCGCCATCGCCGCCTACGAGCAGGCGCTGACCGAGGCGCGCCAGAAGGCCGGCGACATCGCGCGATCCACCCGCGAACGGGTGCAGGAAGCAATCGAGGCCGACCGCACCGAGGCCGAGACCGCACTTGCCGACAAACTCGCCGAGGCGGAGACGCGGATCGGCGAGGTCAGGACCAAGGCCCTGGCCGAGGTCGATACAATCGCCGCCGACGCCGCCCAGGCGCTGATCGGATCCCTCGGCGGCGTGAAAGTCACCAAGACCGAGCTGACAAAGACCGTCGGCGACGTGCGCGCTCAGTAGGCGGGGACAAGGCACATGGACGCTTCCTTCTGGTCACTGATCGGGCTGATCCTGTTTCTCGCCCTGCTCGCCTACCTGAAGGTGCCGGGCATGATCACCGGCTCGCTGGATGACCGCGCCAAGCGCATCTCCGACGAGCTCGACGAGGCCCGCAAGCTGCGCGAGGAAGCGCAGGCGCTTCTCGCCGAGTATCAGCGCAAGCAGCGCGACGCCGAGCAGGAAGCCGCCGACATCGTCGCCCAGGCCGAGGCCAGCGCCGAGCGCATGTCCGCCGACGCCAAGCAGGCGCTCGAGGAGCTGATCGCCCGGCGCACCAAGATGGCCGAGACCAAGATCGCCCAGGCAGAAGCACAGGCCATGCAGGACGTCCGCGCGGCGGCTGCCGATGCGGCCGTCGCTGCCGCGGAACGCATTCTCGCAGCCAAGGTCACCGGCAAGGCCGCCGACACCCAGGTCGCCTCCTCGATCGCCGAGATCAAGTCGCGCATGCAGTAGCGCCGGCACCAGGTCGGCCGCACATCACCAGCCCCGGCCACCGTGCCGGGGTTTTTTGTTGAAGCGCTTCGCATCACGTCTGAACGCCCGCGTGAATCAGATTCTCAAGGTGAAGCTCACGTCGTGTCGACGTTCGGGAATCGATCTTTCAGCACCGCCACGCAACACACTGGAATGACTCGTCTTTCCACGCCTTGTTGATTCAGTTCCTCAACGGAATCTGATTCTGAACGGCAAGCTGAAACGACGCTTCAGATGAGCTCGCGATCGGCAAGACGCCGCGCAAGGGAACGCCTGCAACTGAGCGGACCCGGCATGTGCATCAGGGCCCAGACCAGTCGATTTCGCACAGTTCGGCCGACTTGTTGTCGAAGTTCCAAACCCGCCCGAAATCACGCACCTTGGCCTTGCCCGCCTGGGCCACGATCACCTCCGGCCCCATCCAGTACTGCGTGTTGCTGATGACCACATGCTCGTCCGGCCGGGCGCCGTCGATGGGGGCCACTTCGGCAGTGATGATCTTCGGAACCACGACGCGGCGCGCCTTGCCGTCGGTGATGTACTCGACCGGCTCCCGGCGCGATCCCAGATAGGTGCCGACGAGCAGCCGGAACAGCCCCGTGGTGCCACGCGCACGCCCGGTGAAAATCGCCTCCAGCGCAGCGAACTGCTCCGACGTCGCGCGTTCGTCGAAGTAGCCGGCCGCGGTCCAATTGCCCTCACCCATGCGCCCGGGAATGTCGATCAGCATGGCGACATTCAGACCACTCAGCGGCGCTTCGCCAAAATGACCTTCATCGATACGCACCGCCAGCCAGGTCTGGCAGTAGCCTTGCGTCGGCGGCGCCGCGCCCAGCGACACCACGCAGGGACAGAACAGGTCGCAACTGCAGTTGAGCGCCAGCTCCCCCTTCATCGACCAGGACGGAATGTCGTTCATGTTGTCGATCCCCACATGACGTGCCGCGTCACATCCCAAGCAGGACGCGACCAAGCTGAAGACTGCCGATGACGAGCAGCGCGACGCCCACGAAACGACCCCACCGGTCCGCCTTGGGTAGGGTCTTCTCGGCCAGCAGATAGACCGCGATCACCGCCATCCAGAGCACGTTCATGGCGCCGAAGACGAACATCAAACCCATCAGCGCGATGCAGCATCCAAGACAGTAGAGACCGTGACCGAAGCCGACCGGGAATGCGCCGGCAAGACCTTCGCGCCAATGGGCTATGAGATAGGTCAGCGGATGCCGGCAATGCTTGAGACAGGTCTCTTTCAGCGGCGTCAACTGATACGCACCGGCGACCAGCGTCAGCACACCGGCGGCAAGCGGCCCGGCGAGCGTACCGCCCATGGCGAAATGACTGCTGCCGCGAAGGCCAAGCTGCAACAGCGCCAGCGCCAGTGCGGCAACGGTCCAGACCGCGAGGTAGCCGAGCGTGAAGAGCGCGATGCGCGCGGCGAGCCGCATGCCGCGATCTTCCCGGGCGGCAGCGCTGGCGTAGACGGCCATCACCGGCGTCATGGCCGGCAGCATCATCGCCGCCATCATCAGCACCCACATCAGCGCGGTCGCGGCGACCATACCCGGCAACAGGGGCATCGCCCCACCACCCATGCCCGGCATGTCCATACCGGACATATCCATGTCCGACATGCCGATCCACAGGGCAAGCCACAGCCCGACCGCGACCACGGCGGCAACAGCAACGGTGACAGTCCTGGGATCATCGATCGGGCGCGACAGCAGCGACATGGAAAGCCCTTTGAACGCGGAAACGCCGGGCACTTTCGGAAGCAGGCGAAGCCGCGTCAAGCCTTGCAGGCCGACGCCGGGCTTGCGTACCGGCTAGCGCCATGTTCGAGTATCGGGTGGGCCGGAGCGCATCCGACGGGAAGAGAACGAACGAGCAGGCCGCGGACGATCCCGCGATCGATCTACAGCGGCCGCTATCAGTGAGAGTTGAGCAAGGGGAGCAACAATGTTCAAACAACTGTTGAAGTCGACGGTCGCCGCGGTGACGGTCGCGGCCATGGGAACCACCGCCATCGCCGCGGAATGCACCAACGAGACCTGGAAACGGGTGATGGAGCGCGGCAAGCTCGTGGTCGGCGTGAAGGCCGACTACAAGCCGTGGGGCTTCCGCGATTCCGACGGCAGCATCGTCGGCATGGAGGCCGACATGGCCGCCGACGTCGCCGCCACGCTGGGCGTCGATCTGGAGCTGATCGCGGTGCAGTCGTCCAACCGCATGCAGTTCCTCGAGCAGGGCAAGATCGACCTGATGATCGCCACCATGTCGGACCGCGCCGACCGGCGCGAGATCGTCGGCATCGTCGGTCCCAACTACTACACCTCCGGCACCAATATCATGTCGCCCAAGGCGCTCGGACTGAAGGACTGGGAGGAACTGCGCGACAAGCCGGTCTGCGGCAAGCAGGGCGCGTTCTACAACCAGATCGTCGAGGAGCGCTACGGTGCCAAGATCATCGCCTTCACCGGCAATGCGGAAGCCAAGCAGGCACTGCGCGACAAGAAGTGCGTTGCCTGGGTCTATGACGATTCCTCGATCGGCTCGGACCTCGCCTCCGGCAACTGGGACGATTACGAGATGCCGCTGAGCTCCGAGGACGACAATCCCTGGGGTCTGGCCGTTCCGCTGGCCGAGAAGGACTGCGTCTTCGGCCGCTTCATGGCCGGCATGCAGTACAACTGGCTGCAATCGGGCGCGCTGATCGCGCTTGAGGAGAAGTGGGGCATTCAGCCGACCGCATTCCTTCAGGACAAGAAGGAAAGGTACAAGGACTGGCTCGCCGAGTAACGTGACACGAAGCCGGAGCGCCCGCACGTCGGGCGCTCCGGTTTCCTGGCCGCGGTTCGGGCACCGCCCGGCGCGGCATCGGGGGCGCCATGCTTGATCTGTTCCGCGAGTTCTTCATCCAGCTTGCCGAAGACCAGCCACGCTGGAATTTCATCTTCTTCTACGACGCGCGCCAGTGGGCCCGCGTGGTGGAGGGGCTGTACTACACGCTGCTGCTGTCGGTGGCCTGCGTCATTTTCTCGGTGGTGATCGGTATCGTCGGCGCCTGGGCGCAGGGCTCGCCCTCGCGCCTGCTGCGATCCATCGTTCAGGGCTACATCCAGTTCTTCCGCAACACACCGCCCTTCGTGCAACTGCTGTTCTTCTATTTCGCGCTCGGCCAGTTCACGCCGACCTATTCGCCGGACGGCTGGCTGCAGGTGCCGATCATTTCCAATGTCGGCTGGGCGATCATCTCGCTGTCGTTCTTCGCCGGCGCGTTCAACGTGGAGATTTTCCGCGCCGGTATCGAGGCGGTGCCGGAGTCGACGCGCGAGGCATCGGAGTCGCTGGGCTTCAGCCGGCTGCAGACCTACACCGAAGTGGTGCTGCCGCTGGCCTTCCGCGTCTCGCTGCCCGCCCTCAACAACAACCTCGTCAACCTGGTCAAGACGACGACCCAGGCCTTCGCCATCGCGGTGCCGGAACTGCTCTACCAGAGCGTCACCATCTGGAACGATTTCCCAAGCGCCCAGTACCCGACCATGCTGATGCTGTTCTGCGTCTATATCGGTCTGGTGGGCATCCTGGTGCTCGGCATGCACCGCTGGGAGAAGGCGATGCAGATTCCCGGCTACGGAGCGCGCGCATGACCAGACGCGCGATCCCCGGCATAGGTGCTGCCGCGAGCACGGACCTCGCCGTCCTGAAACCGTTCGATCCGGCCGGCCGCACCGTCCATGACGAACTGCTGTTCTCGCGCTTCGTCGCACGGCTCGACTGGCGCCACGCGGCCCTGTTTGCGCTCGTCGTGCTGGTCTATCCGACGCTTGCCTACGCCCAGTCGCGCTACACCTATGGCGAGGCGTTCGCGGCGCTGTGGAAGTGGATTCCCTTCCTGGTCACGCAAGGCTTCCTGTTCAACATCCTGATCAGCTTCTTCGCCATGGCGATCGGCACGGCGGTCGGCATCATCCTCGGCCTGATGCAGATTTCGCCAACATCGGCGATCCGCCTGCCGGCCATCTTCATCACCCAGCTCTTCCGCAACTCGCCCTGGCTCGTATTGCTGTTCATCGTGCTGTTGGCCTTCCCCTTCGAGATCGAACTGTTCGGCCTCGTCATCCCCCTGCCCGCCTGGATGAAGGCCGTGTTTGGCCTGTCGCTGCCGATCATGGCCAACATTTCCGAAGTGGTGCGCGGGGCGATCCAGTCGGTGCCGTCGGGCCAGTGGGAGGCGGCCGAATCGCTCGCCTTCTCGCGCCGCCAGACGCTGTTCGAGATCATCCTGCCGCAGTGCTTCAAGCGCATGATCCCGCCGTGGATGAACTGGTACGCCATCCTCACCATGGCGACGCCGCTGTGTTCGCTGCTGGGCGTCGACGAGATCATCAACCTGTCGCGCCAGGCCATCGAGGCCGAAGACAACCACCCCGAACTGCTGGTGCCGTTCTTCGGCTTCGCGCTGCTGATCTTCTTTGCCTACTGCTACCCGATCGCGCGTTTCACCATCGCGCTGGAACGCCGTTACGCGGTCAAACTGTGAGAAAAGACCATGGCCGACTGGACCCCTGAACAGCCCCTTGTCTCGGTGCGCGACGTGCACAAGTCCTTCGGCGAGCTGGAGGTGCTGAAAGGCGTCTCGCTCGACGTCATGAAGGGCGAGGTGATCTGCATCATCGGCCCGTCGGGCTCCGGCAAGTCGACGCTGATCCGCTGCATCAACGCGCTCAACGACATCCAGAAGGGCTCCATCCTGGTCGAGGGACAGGAGGTGCACGACCCCGATCTCGATAAGCTGGAACTGCGCAAGAAGGTCGGCATGGTGTTCCAGCAGTACAACCTGTTTCCCCACAAGACGGCGCTTGAGAACATCATGATGGCGCCGCTGAAGGTGCTCAAGGAACCGAAGTCGGAGGTTGAGAAACGCGCCCGCTCACTGCTGGCCAAGGTTCGTCTCGACGGCAAGGAGGACAGCTATCCAGGCGAGCTGTCGGGTGGCCAGCAGCAGCGCGTGGCGATTGCCCGCTCGCTTGCCATGCAGCCTGACGTCATGTTGTTCGACGAGGTCACCGCAGCGCTCGATCCCGAAACGGTGAAAGAGGTGCTGGTCACCATCAAGGACCTCGCCCAGGACGGCATGACCTGCATCCTGGTGACGCACGAGATGGGCTTTGCCCGCGAGGTCGCAGACCACATCTACTTCACCGACCGCGGCGTCATCGTCGAGCACGGCCCCCCGGCGACGTTCTTCGACGACGCCAAGGACCCGCGGACCAAGGAATTCCTCAGCCAGATCCTGTGAGGCGTTCGATCAGAGGGTCGCGTGCTGGCCCTTGCCGGCCTTGGCCGCCAGATCGGCGGCGACGGAAGCCACCGCCAGGTCCTGCAAACCGACGCCGGTGCCGTCGAACAGGGTAATCTCGTCGTCCGACGTGCGGCCGGGGTGGGTGGCGTTGATCACCGCACCGATGGTGGCGATGTCGCCTTCCTTGATCAGCCCGCTGCCGATGGCGTGCTGGCATTCGCCGATGGTCACCGACTGCGCCACCTCGTCGGTGAAGGCCGTTGCGGCAGCGACCAACTCCGCATCGACCTCCTGCTTGCCCTTGGTGTCGGTGCCCATGCAGGCGATGTGCGTTCCGGGCTTGATCCAGCCCTTCATCAGCAACGGCTCGAAGGCCGAGGTGATGGTGATGATGGCATCCGCCTGAGCACCGAGTTCTTCGGGGTCGACCGCCTCGAACGGCAGGCCGATCTCCTGCGCGACGGCCGCGAGCTTGGGCAGCATCTCCGGGTGCGGGTTCCAGGCCACGACCTTCTCGAAGTCGCGCTGCTCGGCCGCCGCGCGCAACTGGAAGCCGGCCTGATGACCAGCGCCCACCATGCCCAGCACTTTTGCGTCCTTGCGCGCCAGATGGGCGATGGAGACCGAGCTTGAAGCCGCCGTGCGCACGGCTGTCAGGTAGTTGCCGGCGACCAGCGCGGTCAGCCGCCCTGTGTCGGGATCGAACAGGAACACCGTCGACTGGTGGTTGGTCAGACCCTTGGCGAGGTTGCCCGGCCAGTAGCCGCCGGACTTGACGCCGAGCACCATGCCGGCACGGTCGAAGCCCGACTTGAAGCCGTACAGCGCGTCCGCATGGCCGATCGCCTCGCGCACCACGGGAAAGTTGTAGGCATCTCCCCGCGCCATCGCGCCGAACACGTCCTGCACCGCCTCGAAAGCCTGCGCCCGGCCGACGAGTTCCTCGCACTCGCCTTCCGAAACGATGATAACCTGCCCCGCGTCCGCACTCATGCATCAACTCCTTGTCGGCGCGCGCTCACACGACGCCCGCCTGGCGTTTGCTGTTTTTTCCGTGTTCTTGAAACGGGCGCGGGCAGGAACCGCCCGCGCCGCAAAGACGTGAGGTTGGCTCAGTAGGCCTTGCCGCGCGCCGACACCGGCCAGACCGCCTCGACCTTGCCGTTACGCACGCCGATGTACCAGTCGTGCACGTTGGCGGTCGGGTCGCAGTGGCCGGGCACCAGCTTCAGCTTGTCGCCAACCTTGAGGTTGCCCTGCGGGTCGGAGATGACGCCGTGCTCGTCGGAGCACTTGATGTACTCCACATCGTCGCGGCCGTAGACGAAGGGCAGGCCGCTATCGACGGACTGGGCCTTCAGCCCGGCATCACAGATCGCCTTGTCCGCCTTGGCGTGGCTCATCACCTGGGTGAGCAGGAAGAATGCGTTCTCCCACTCGCCCTGGTCGATGCGGTTGCCGTCCTGATCGAGAATGCGGCCGTAGTCGGCATCCATGAAGGCGTAGGAGCCGCACTGCAGCTCGTTGTAGACGCCGGAATTGCTCTCGAAGTAGTACGAGCCCGTGCCGCCGCCGGAGACCAGTTCCGCCTCGAGGCCTTCTGCTTTCAGCGCTTCGACCGCCTCCTGCACCATGGCGATGGCGATATCGAGCTTTTCCTTGCGGCCCTCGTAGCTGTCGATGTGCTGCATGGCGCCCTGATAGGCCTGGATGCCGCTGAACTTCAGACCGGGCGCCGCGTCGATCGCCTTGGCGATCTCGACCACCTTGTCGGCGCCGATGACGCCGCAGCGCCCCGCGCCCACGTCCATCTCGATGAACACCTCAAGCGTGGTGCCGTGCTTCTGGGCGGCCTCGGAGAGCTCCGCCACGTTGTCGATGTCGTCGACGCACACGATGGTGCGCGCGCCGAGCTTCGGCAGCCGCGCCAGCCGGTCGATCTTGGCCGGGTCGCGCACCTGGTTGGACACCAGCACGTCCTTGATGCCGCCGCGCGCGAAGACCTCCGCCTCCGACACCTTCTGGCAGCACACGCCGACCGCACCGCCGAGCTTTTCCTGCAGCTTCGCCACGTCCACCGACTTGTGCATCTTGCCGTGCACCCGGTGGCGCATGCCATGCGCCTTGGCGTAGTCGCCCATCTTCTTGATGTTGCGCTCTAGTGCATCGAGATCGAGCACCAGGCAGGGGGTCTGGATATCGGCCTCGTCCATGCCAACGGCGGCGGGGACGTCATAGCCGACCTCGAGGTCGTCGAATTTTACCGGTGCGTTCATGTTCACCTCCTCCGCAAGTCGCGTTTGATACAGTTCGGCCGCTTCAGGCCGTGATCCATGGCAGCTTGTCGAGGTCGACATTGCCGCCGGTGATGATGACGCCAACGCGCTTGCCCGCGAAGACGTCCCTGTTGTTCAGGATGGTCGCCAGAGGCACCGCGCAGGACGGTTCCATGACGATCTTCATCCGCTTCCATGTCAGTTTCATCGCATCGACGATCTCATCCTCGGTTGCCGTGAAGATGTCGCTGACATGGTTCGACACGAAGTGCCAGGTCAGTTCCTTGAGCGGCACCTTGAGGCCGTCCGCGATCGTCTGCGGCGCGTCGTCGGCGATGATGTGGCCGGCTTTGAACGAACGGTACGCATCGTCGGCGTTCTTGGGCTCGGCCGCATAAATCTTCGTCTGCGGCGCGATGTTCGACATGGTCAGGCATGTGCCAGACACCATGCCGCCGCCGCCGATCGGCGCGATCACCGCGTCCAGATCGCCGACCTGATCGTTGAGTTCGCGCGAGCAGGTTCCCTGGCCGGCAACGACGCGCGGATCGTTGTAGGGATGCACGAATTCCGCGCCGGTCGCCGCCTGCACTTCGGCGAACACCGCCTCGCGCGAGGAGGTCGAGGGCTCGCACTCGGTGATCTGGCCGCCATAGCCCATCACCGCATCCTTCTTGGCCTGCGGCGCGGTGCGCGGCATCACCACATGGCAGGGAATGCCGCGACGGCCGGCAGCATAAGACAGTGACAGCGCGTGATTGCCGGACGAATGGGTGGCGACGCCGATCTTCGCCTTCTCGTCATCGAGCCCGAACACCGCGTTGCACGCGCCGCGCACTTTGAAGGCGCCGGCCTTCTGGAAGTTCTCGCACTTGAAGAACAGTTCCGCGCCGGTCAGCTCGTTGAAGTAGCTCGAGGTGAGCACGGGCGTCTTGTGGATATACGGCGCAATGCGCTCGTGTGCGGCAACCACGTCGTCATAGGTCGGAATGTAAAGCTCGTCCTGCTTCAATGCCGCATCGGCCATTCGTCGCTCCCCTCAATGCGCCTTCCCTGACGCTTTTCCCGGGACATCGATATGCCCGCCTTCACGCTGCGAGCTTGTGTCCGTTGGCCCTGGTCTGCCGATAGTAGTCCTGCGCGGCCGCCACGCCGGCGCCCAGCTTAACCGGATAATCCAGGTCGCGCATCGCCATCTCGATGGTGGCAAGTCCCGACAGGGTCATCACGTCCGTCAGCGACCCCAGATGTCCTATCCGGAACGCCTTGCCGGCCATCTGCCCCAATCCGACACCGAACGAAACCCCATACGCGTTGAACGCGTGGTTGGTCAACGTGTCGCTGTCGAACCCTTCCGGTACATAAATGGCGCTCACTGTGTCGGAATAAAGGTCCGATGAACGGGCACACAGTTTCAATCCCCAGGCATCAATAGCACGGCGAACGCCCTCGGCGATGCGGAAGTGGCGCGCGAAGACATTGTCCAGCCCCTCCTCCAGCAACATGTCCAGGCTCTCGCGCAGCCCGTAGAGAAGCGAGATCGGCGGCGTATACGGATAGCTGCCCTTGGCATTGGCTTCGCGCATATCGCGGAAGTCGAGGAAACAGCGCGGGCACCTGGCCGTCTCGCTCGCCTTGATGGCCTTCTGGCTGACGCCGATGATCGCCATGCCGGTGGCCAGCATGAAGCCCTTCTGCGAACCGGAGACAGCGAGATCGACACCCCACTCGTCCATGCGGAAATCCATCGAGGCGAGCGAGCTGACGCAGTCGACATAGAGCATCGCCGGGTGGTCGGCGCTGTTCATCGCCTGGCGCACCGCTGCCACATCGCTCTTCACGCCGGTCGCGGTCTCGTTGTGGGTGACCAGCACCGCCTTGATCTCGTGGTCGGTGTCGGCGGCAAGCCGCTCGCCGTAGAGCGCCGCCGGCGCGCCGGTGCCCCACGGGCACTCGATCACCTCGACATCGAGATTGTGGCGCTCGCACAGGTCGATCCAGCGGTGCGAGAACATGCCGAAGCGCGCCACCAGCACCTTGTCGCCGGGCGACAGCGTGTTGGTGATCGCCGCCTCCCAGCCGCCGGTGCCGCTGGCGGGAAAGGTGATCACCTCGCCGGTCTCGGTCTTGAACACCTTTTTCAGGTCGGCCAACACCGGCTTGAGCAAACCGACGAAATCCGGCGCGCGATGATCCACCGTCTGGATGTTCATCGCCGCGCGCAGGCGGTCGGGGATATTGGTCGGACCGGGAATGAAGACCGGATTTTGTGTCGACATGGCCGTTCCTCCAGATTTCCGGCGTCAGCGAAGCTGCCGGGTCGGCTTGTTGTGACAGGTCACAGCGTGACTGATAGCACCGTGATTGATCACAGGATGCCGCCTGCACCACATTTTTGCAATTTTTTCGAAAAATTTTTTCATTATACGGAATATTGCATCTATCATTCTGATTTTATTCATGTTATATATTTTCTGTCAGTCGGAAAATTTTTCTGAATCAAGGGCTGCACACGCGATAGACGACTTCGGCCACCAGCGGATCGGAGAGACAGATGCCCGCACAAGCCTCCCGCAGCCGCGGCCGGCCCCGTTCCTTCAACGACACCGCGCAGGGCTCCGTCATCCGGTCGCTGGACCGCGCCATGGTGCTGTTGAAGGTGGTCGCGGCCGGCAAGGGCATGTCGCTGACAGAGATCGCGGAGATGTCCGGCCAGCCGGCATCGAGCGCCTACCGGGTGCTGATCACCTTGCAGCGGCACGGCATCGTCGAGTTCGACGAGACGGTCCAGCTCTGGCATGTGGGCGCGGAGGCCTTCCGCGTCGGCAGCGCCTTCCTGGGGCGCACCAGCATTGTCGAGATCAGCCGCGGCGTCATGCAGGAGATCATGGCGGCGACCGGCGAGACGGCGAATCTGGCCATTGCCGACCGCGGCGAAATCGTCTTCGTCAGCCAGGTGGAGACGCATGAGCCGATCCGCGCCTTCTTCCGTCCAGGAACGCGAAGCCCGATCCACGCCTCCGGTATCGGCAAGGCATTGCTGGCCTATCTCCCGCAGCCCCAGGTCGATGCCCTGCTGACGTCGGGCGGCCTGACCGGCTACACGGCGAAAACCATCACCGATCCGGCTGCCATGCGTACCGAGCTCGGCGCCATCCGCGCGCGCGGCTGGGCGGTCGACGATGAGGAGCGCACCGACGGGATGCGCTGCATCGCGGCACCCATCTTCAATCCCTTCGGCGAAGCGATTGCCGGCATTTCGGTGTCGGGACCAGTCACCCGCGTCACGCCGGAGCGCGATGCGGACATCGGCGAGACCGTGTGCGCCGCCGCCAGCAAGATCACCCGTGCGCTCGGCGGGAAGGCGCCCTCACCGCCAGTCGAGCACGACCTTCCCGCTTGACCCCGACAGCATTGCGGCGAAACCGTCCTGGAAGTCATCGGCGGAAAAGCGGTGGGTGATGACGCGGCTGACGTCGAGGCCGTTCTGCAGCATGGCGATCATCTTGTACCAGGTCTCGAAGATCTCGCGCCCGTAGACCCCCTTGATGGTCAGCGCCTTGAACACGATGCGCGACCAGTCGACCGGCGTCTTGCCGGGCGGGATGCCGAGCATGGCGATATGCCCGCCCATGATCAGCGCCTCGACCATCTGCTCGAAGGCGACCGGCGAGCCGCTCATCTCCAGGCCGACATCGAAGCCCTCCTTCATGCCGAGTTCATCGGCCACCGACCGGAGGTCTTCTTGGGCGACGTTGACCGGGCGTACGTCCGCGACCTCCCCGGCCAGTGCCAGCCGGTCGGCGTTGATATCGGTGATCACCACATGCCGCGCGCCCACATGGCGGGCGACCGCGCCGGCCATGATGCCGATCGGCCCGGCGCCGGTGATCAGCACGTCCTCGCCGACCAGATCGAACGACAGCGCGGTATGCACCGCATTGCCGAGGGGATCGAGGATGGCGCCGATATCGTCGTCGATCTCGCCGGGCAACGCCACGACGTTGAAGGCCGGCAGCCGCAGGTATTCCGCGAAGGCGCCCGGCACGTTGACGCCGATCCCCTTGGTTTCGGGATCGAGATGGAACCGCCCGGCCCGGCTGGCACGGCTGGTGGAACCCACCAGATGGCCTTCGCCGGAGACCCGCTGACCGACAGTGAGGTCGGCAACGTCGCGACCCAGCGCGACGATCTCGCCGGCGAACTCGTGCCCCGTGACCATCGGCACCGGCACGGTTCTTTGCGCCCACTCGTCCCAGTTCCAGATGTGGATGTCGGTGCCGCAGATGCCGGTCTTGTTGACCTTGATCAGCACCTCGTCAGGACCGATCTCCGGCACCGGCGCGGTGATCATCTCCAACCCTGAAGCGGGGGCGGTCTTGGCCAAGGCTCTCATTTCGTTTGACATGTCGCTCCTCCCGCCCGCAGCACAAGCCAGACCCAGTGCACGCCGGCCGCCCGGTTCTCCGCCTGTATCGATTGCGAAGCGACGCAGAAAATTTCTTCAAATCCCGCCTCGGCAAAAAGCCCCGCCGTTTCCGACGGGTCGATCTCATGGACCGGCAGGCCAGGCGGCAGGGGGCCTATGCGCAGGGCAAGGCACAAATGACCTCCCGGCACGGCAAGACGCCTAAGGACAGGCGCAGCGCGGGCCCGCTCCCCGGGGTCAAGATGCTGCCAGACGCCCATGACATTGATGAAATCGAACGCATCGCCGCGCGCCATCAGCCGGGGTAGGTCCGGCAGTGCGTCCTGAAACCAGTTGACCCGGGCATCCGTCGAGCGTGCCTGATCCAGGAACCCCGCGACCGGTTCGACCGCGGTGACCGTATGGCCCATGTCGGCGAACCAGCGCGCATCGCGCCCCGTCGCCGTGCCGATATCGGCCACCCGGCAGGGCCGCGACGGGATCAGGTGAAGCACGGGGGCATACAGCGTCTCGTTCGGGATCGCGTCATAGCGCGCCGCAAGATGTGCCGCCTTCTCCTCATAGACCGCGATGGCCGCTGCCGATCCCGCCTGCTCGTTCATCGCAACACTCCCGTGGCCTTGCCGGCGCGCGCGAAGGCGTCCAGCGCGAAGTCGAGATCGTCCCGCGTCAGCGCCGCGTTCATCTGCGTGCGGATGCGCGCCTGGCCCTGGGGCACGACGGGATAGAAGAAGCCGGCGACATAGACGCCTGCCTTGTCGAGTTCGGCGGCCATCTGCTGCGCCAGCCGGGCATCGCCAAGCATCACCGGAACGATCGGGTGCTCGCCGGGCAGCAGTTCGAAGCCGATGCGCTCCAGCCCCGCGCGCCAATAGGTGGCGTTGTCGAACAGCCGCGTGCGTAGATCGTCGCCGGTTTCCACGATATCGAGCGCCACCATACTCGCCGCCACGACGCTCGGCGGCAGCGCGTTGGAGAACAGATAGGGCCGGGCACGCTGGCGCAGCAGGTCGATGACGCCCCGTGGCCCGGCGATGTAACCGCCGATGGCACCGCCCAGCGCCTTGCCGAGCGTGCCGGTCAGGATATCGACCTCGTCGACGACGCCGTGATGGGCATGGGTCCCACGGCCCTGCGGCCCCATGAAGCCGGTGGCATGGCAATCGTCCACCATCACCAGCGCGTCGTAGCGCGCCGCAAGCGCGATGATCTCCTGTAGCTTCGCCAGATAGCCGTCCATGGAGAAAACGCCGTCGGTGGCGATCATCACGAAGCGTGCGCCCTCGCTTCGCGCCTGCTTCAGACGGTCCTCCAATTCGCTCATGTCGGAATTCGCGTAGCGATAGCGCTTCGCCTTGCACAGGCGGATGCCGTCGATGATCGAGGCGTGATTGAGCGCATCGGAAACGATGGCATCGTCTGGCCCGAGCAGCGGCTCGAACAGCCCGCCATTGGCATCGAAACAGGCGGCGAACAGGATGGCGTCGTCCTTGCCGAGAAAATCCGCCAGCCGGCGTTCCAGCGCCCGGTGGGCGTCCTGCGTGCCGCAGATGAAGCGTACGCTCGCCATGCCGTAGCCGCGCTCGTCCAGCGCCTGCTTGGAGGCCGCGATCAGGCGCGGATCGTCGGCGAGACCGAGATAGTTGTTGGCGCACAGATTGATGACGCTCTCGCGCGCCGCGCCGTCCGCGCCCACCGACACGCGCGCGCCCTGCGGCGACCGGATTTCCCGCTCGCGCTTGTAAAGCCCGGCCTGCTCTATGCCGGCCAGTTCGCTTGCAACGTGATCGAGGAACGTCGCACCCATCGCCGAGCCCTCCCGCGTGGCTATCCCGATCGTTCAATAATCCAATATAACGGATAAAATCAATATAGCGGATTTATGTTCGTTATCACGGATTGTTACAATGCGACGGCCCAGGGCTCGGACTCTACGGATCATGCACAACCAGCAGCGCGCGGGCCCGCGCGCCACCGGCCCGGATGGCATGCGGTCGGTCGGCGGCATAGCGCACGGTGTCGCCGGCGCGCGCCAGCGTGGACTGCTCATCGCAGGTGACCGTCAGTTCGCCCTCCAGCACGGTGAGCTGTTCGCGGCAGCCCTGCCGGTGCGGTTCGCTGACCAGCGCCCCGCGCGCCTTGAAGTGGATGTCGTAGACCTCGTGCTTGCCGGCCTCTTCCGGCGGGCTGAGGATCAGGATGCGGCAGCCATCGCCGCGGCTGTCGATGCTCGGCGTACGCTCCGCCCGCATCACGTCGAGGACCGCGCCCGCGCCGGTCGTTTCGGCGTCGAGCAGCCCGGCGAAGTCCACCTGCAGCGCCTGCGTCAGATTCCACAGGGTCGCAACCGTGGGACTCGATTCACCACGCTCGATCTGTGACAGCATCGAGCGCGACACGCCCGACAGCTTGGCCACCGCATCGAGGCTCAAGCCCTTGCCCTTGCGGGTCTCCTTGATGCGGGCGGCAAGCCGCCGCTGGATGTCACGGGGACCGGTCATGGCCGCGACGGTGCGCGAAGGCCGGCAGCGTTGTCAATCAGTCCGCCCCGCCGCGCGAGGGCCGGAATACGAAGTTGTTGACATAGCCCGGTGCGTCCCAGAAGCGCTCGCCGACCGGTGCCTGGTGAATCACAGGATCGAAGTCGCTCAGGGCATGTTCCCGGCCGCACGAGCAAAACGTGCCGGAATAGTCCATTGCCAACAACGCGTCGAAGACATCACCGGTCGTGCACCCGTGCAGGTGGCGTGTTTCGCACTCCAGCACGATGACAGGCCGATGCTCTTCGATCACATCGCACGCGCCGAGAATGACCGCACGTTCGTGACCCTCCACGTCGATCTTGATGGCACCGACGCGGCCGGGCGGATCGGCCAGATAGTCGTCAAGGCGCATGACCTCGACCTCGATCTCGCGGCCATCGACGGATGTTTCGAGCGAAGCACCATGCGAAATCTCGCGTTCGCCAGGGACGCGCAGGACCGAGCGTGCGGCGTGATCGGACACGGCCGCCTCGACCACGGTGACATTGCGCAGGCGGCCGGCGGCGCAGACCTGCCGCAGATAGTCCGCCATCAACGGCTGTGGCTCGAAGGCATAGACATGGCCGCGCGGCACGGCGCGCGCCAGGCTCCACATATAGCTGCCCTTGTGAGCGCCGATGTCCACGGCGACATCGTCGGGCCGCAACCCGGCCAGAAGCGCGCTGATCTCGCAACGCTCATCGCGATAGCGGGCCTTCAGACCCCGATACAGAAACCGCCAGTCCATCGGCGCGACTGTGATGACCTGCCCGGGATTGTCAATCCGGACTCCGGCAAGCTATCGCCCCAGTTGCGCCGGCAGCCAGGTGGCAAGGCCGGGAAAGGCAAACAGCAGGACCAGCGCCAGCACCTGGATCGCAACGAAGGGAACGATGCCGCGATAGACATGGCGCGTTTCGATCTCCTCCGGCGCGACCGCGCGCAGATAGAACAACGCGAAACCGAATGGCGGCGTCATGAACGAGGTCTGCAGGTTGAGCGCGATCAGCACCCCGAACCAGACCGGGTCGACGCCGGCCTGCAGCACCACCGGCGCCACGATCGGCATGACGATGAACACGATCTCGATGAAGTCTAGGAAGAAGCCGAGCACGAACACCAGCAGGTTGATGGCGATCACCGCGCCGAGCGGACCGCCGGGAATCCAGTCGAGCGCCGCAGCAACAATCGCGTCACCCCCAAGGGCGCGGAACACCAGCGTGAAGATCGTCGCGCCGACGAGAATGGTGAAGGCAAGCGTGGCGATCCGCATGGTGGAATAGACCGCCTCGCCGAGCAGTCCACGCCGGGCCAGAACGGCAAGCGCGGCAATGGTGCCGACCAGAAGCAGTGTCGTCGCCAGCATTGCCAGGGCTATCAGCATCCCGTTCCAGACGGTGATGGTCTCAAGCGTCGCACGCAGGTCGCCAGCGGCGCGGATCAGCGGCAGCGACAGGCCGGCGACAATACCGGCATTGACCAGCAGCAACGACAGGCCCCCGCCCTCGGAAGCGACCTTGCGCCCGGCCAGCAGCGCCGCGCCGAGCGCGCCGACGCCGGCGGCTTCCGTCGGTGTCGCCACACCGGCAAGGATCGATCCGAGCACCACAAGGATCAGCGCCACCGGCGCCACCAGACTGACGGCAAGCTCGCGCCAGTCGAGCGGTTCATGCGCGCTTTTGGGCAGACGAGGTGCGGCCTGCGGCCGGAAGATACCGACCGCGAGCTGGTAGAGCATATACAGCACGGCGAGCCCCAGACCGGGGATCAGCGCACCGGCGAACAGGTCACCGACGGAGACCGGATCGGGCGCGAAGTTGCCGGCTGCGCGCTGCGCTTCCACATAGGCCGAGGAGAGTTGATCGCCAAGGATGACCAGGACGATGGACGGCGGAATGATCTGGCCGAGCGTGCCGGCCGCGCAGATCGAGCCGGACGCAAGGGCCGGATCGTAGCCGCGCCGCAGCATGGTCGGCAGACTGATCAGCCCCATCGCCACGACCGTCGCGCCGACGATGCCGGTGGAGGCGGCGAGCAGTGCGCCGACCAGCGTGACGGAAACGCCGAGGCCGGCCGGTATCCGGGCGCAAGCGCGGGCCATGCTGTCGAGCAGGTCTTCCGCAACCCGGCTCTTCTCCAGCAGCACCCCCATCAGGATGAACAGCGGCACCGCAGTGAGCACCTCGTTGTACATGGCGGTGCCATAGATGCGCGAGGGGATGGCGCCGAGGAAGGCCGGATCGAACAGCCCTGCGGCCGTCGCGGCAGCCGCCGTCAGAAGCGCCGCGCCGCCGAGCGCGAAGGCAACCGGCACGCCGGCCAGCACCGCGCCGAAGGCCGCCACGAACAGTCCCGCCACCAGCAAAGCGTCGGTGCCGCCCATCCTTCAGCGCCGGTCCGGCCGGCCTGGGAGGCGTATCCGTCGCGCCGGTTGATGCCAGCTCTCCAGCGGCGCGCCGGCGACGACCCGCAACAGGATAGCCAGCCCCTGCAGCGCCAGCGATACCGCGAAGACAAGGATGCAGCTCTTGAGCAGGAAAACGGCGGGCAGGCCGCCGGGCTGACGCGCCCCTTCCAGGCTGGCCCAGGCACGCAGCACATAGGGAAACCCGGTCCAGGCGATGACAGCGGCCACCGGCAGCACGAAGAGCGCCAGCGCGATCACATCGATCAGGCGGCGCGCGCGCATGCCCAACCGGTCGTAGATCACGTCAACGCGAATATGGTCGTTGAGTTGCAGGATGTAGGCGGCGCCGAGCAGGAACAGCGCCGCATGGCAGTAGACCACTGCCTCCTGAAACGCGATCAGGCCGTAGCTGAACACGTAACGCAGCACGACAGCGGCCGCCTGAAACAGCAGCATCGCCAGCGCGCACCAGGCGACCAGCCTGCCCATGACGCGGTTGAATGCGTCGATCGTAGCGATCAGTGCCGTCATCGCCGCTCACGCCTGCCCGTGTGCCAGCCTCTGCTCCGCCAGCGATCATAGCCAAGCCCGGCGCCGGCGCACGGGGCCGCATCGCCGCAGGCGAGACCGTCAACCGGCGGTAGCGCCGCCGATCGCCCGGTCGTAGAGGTGCCAGGTGGCATGGCCCAGCACCGGCAACACGACGAGCAGGCCGAGGAAGGCCGGCAGCAGGGCGGCAAGGGCCAGCGCGGCGATCACCAGGCCCCAGCCAAGCATCACCACGGGGCTCTTCAACACCGTCTGGAAGCTCAGGATCATCGCCGAGATCAGGTCGAGCTCGCGATCCAGCAGCGTCGGCATGGCGATCACCGTGGTGGAGAACAGCACCAGCGACAGGCACGCGCCAACCACGGTGCCGACCATCAGGAACAGCATGCCTTCCTGCGTCGTCGTCACCACGGTGACGAAGTTGTCGACCGAGCCGACCGACTTCGACCCCAGGAAGATCGCCAGCCAGAGCCGCACCTGATAGACCCAGAACCAGAAGATCAGCAGCACGACAAATGCCATCCAACTGAACTCGCGCTGGCGCTGCTGCAGCACCACGCCGAGGATATCCCCCCAGGTGAAGCTGCGCCCGGCCGACAGGCGCCGGCTGATTTCATACAGTCCCGCGGCGACGAACGGCCCCACCAGCGGGAAACCGATTGCCAGCGGGATGATCATCCATGGTTGGCCGTAGGCATTCAGCAGGCCGAGGATCAGCCATCCACCGAGCACGTAGATGCCGCCGAAGAACAGGCCCATCAGCGGCGCACGCTTGAAGTCCGACAGGCCGGCCTTCAAGGCACCGGTGATGTCCTGCACCGTGACCGTGTGAATCTCGATGTCACTCAGCGGCGCATTGCGAGCGGCTGCCTCCCCCATGGCGTCGTCTCCCCATTTGGTGCATTTCCGGCATAATAGGGTCAGGACCCATCGATGTCATCGATTGTTCGCCGGGCCTCGCGTCGCGACCCGGTTGATGTAACCGCTGCGGTCAGCGTCGTGCCGCCACGGCGCGGATCGTCTCCCGCAGCCAGCGATGTGCCGGATCGTGATCGTAGTCGCTGTGCCAGATCATGTACCAGTTGTCCGGCGGTGCATTCAGCGGCAGGTCGAAGATCTTCAGATTCAGCTTGGGCGCGATGGACTGCGCCATGCTCAGCGGCAGGGCGCCGATGAGATCGGTCGAGGCCACCATGAAGGGGATCGACCACAGACGTTTCGCCGTGCACACGATGCGCCGCGAGCGCCCGCGCGCACGGCTTTCGCGTTCAAGATGGGTTATCCGGCGCATTTCTGCAGGCAGCGCGACGAAGCCGCAGGTGAAGAACTCGTCCTCGGTGATGGCATCGCGCTCACCGAAGACCGGATGATCGGCACGCGCGATGACACACGAACTTTCGCTCATCAGGAACACGCTCGACACATGCGGCTCGTGGATCGGCGCGACGAAAAACGCCAGTTCCACGTCCTTCGAGACGACCGACCGGGACAGGCTGTCGAGGTCGAGCGGCCGCATGGCGTATCTTATGCCGGGCATCTTCTCCAGCGCCAGCGTCACCAGCGGCTGCATGATGATCGTCTCGATGGCATCGGGCACGATCATGCCGAATTCGCGTTTGCTGGTCGCCGGATCGAAATCCTCGCCGAGCGACAAGGTGCGCTCGATATCCTCAAGCGCGGAGCGAATCACCGGCGCCAGGCGGCGCGCCTCCTGGGTCGGCTCGACACCCTGGCCGGAGCGTTCGAACAGCGCGTCGCCAAGGTGCTCGCGCAACCGCTTCAGCGCGTTGGAAACCGCCGGCTGCGTCATGCCGAGCTTGTGCGCCGCGTTGGTTACGCTTCGGTCGGCGTAGATCGCGTCGAAAACGAGCAGCAGGTTCAGGTCCAGCTTTCGCAAATTCATTGAGTGAATATTCCGCTGGGCGAATGAGGCGGGAACGCATGAATATAGTCAGCTAAAGAATCAAGAAAAGTCACTTAACATGCATTTGCTCAAATCAAATCATAATGTTCATGAATATATTTCATTCAATTGGTGAATGATGGGTCGCGCCCCAACTATCCAAGTCCATTCAGTGCCGGCCAAGTCAACAACGGAGCATGTCATGACAAGACGGGTCTTGGTCACACTGCTATGTGTGGCGGGCTTGGGCATCGGTCAGGCCGCGGAAGCAATCGCGGCCGACTACCGCATGACGGTGACCGAGACCGGGAAACGCGATTACTACTGTACGATCACCGTCGCGCTGGAGAATCTGTCCGGCAAGCCGCTAGGGTCCGGACTCAATCAGGTCACGCCATTCTGTTTGCGATAGGCCGTTCAGGTGCAAGCGAAGCGGACGACGGACAGGCCTAAGCCTATTCGAGGAGGCTTCGCGCCGCAGATGGGCGGCTTATCGCAAACCCGAAGGGCGCGGCGGATTTTCGCCCTGACCGTGTTAGCGGGAACTGGAAAACCAGGCAGGTTTCCTACACCCCGCTGCCTTGTCAGGACCAAAATCCGGCACGCGCAGAATGGGTAACCTGATTGAGTATGGACCCTAGCCGATATCAACGGCTTCTTCCTGTCCTTCGTGGACGGTCAGGAGGTGGGACGCAGCAAGGGCGCCTCGTTCCTCAATGTGGCGCCGGGCGCAAGCGTGACGGCGATGTTCGAGACGCCCAATGCGCCCTGCACCGCGCAGGCGAGCGAGGTCACCGGCTACCGCTTCTTCGTCGGGGCCTGCCGCATCGGGCAGTCGTTCATCGACCGCGACGCGTGCGCGGCCAGCATCGAGACGGTAGCACCGATCCTCAGCGCGGCAGGGCGCTAAGCCTCATCCCGTCACACCATGGAATGCGGCTGCACGATAGATACAGATTATCACAAGGCGCTCAATTTTCGATTGGACAATCTGTTTTGGTTATTGCCATGATTTCCCCGGACCTGAATACTTGAGGTTATGCGTTAGCATACGCAGCATAAACTCCGGAAGAATGGGGATATACAATATATAATCCAATCCATGATTGGATTATTTCCAGATCGCATGTCTCCATTTTTGAATTATTCGGGTTCTTGTTTTGAAACAGGGAGACAAGAACCATGGCAAAGGTTGTCTGTGTTCTCTACGAAGACCCCGAGGATGGCTTTCCGTCGTCCTATGCCCGCGACGACGTTCCCCGCATTGCGCAATACCC
Source organism: Tepidamorphaceae bacterium (assembly GCA_028279445.1). GTDB lineage: Bacteria > Pseudomonadota > Alphaproteobacteria > Rhizobiales > Tepidamorphaceae > JANQNT01. The sequence goes on from JANQNT010000022.1 coordinate 196,347, forward strand.
GGATGGGCAGACGACGCCCACACCAAGCGGCATCGACTTCACGCCCGGCGAGATGCTCGGCAGCGTGAGCGGCGAACTGGGCCTGCGCAAGTATCTTGAATCGAACGGCCACAGCTTTGTCGTCACCTCGAGCAAGGACGGGCCGGATTCGGTGCTGGAAAAGGAGATCGTCGATGCCGACATCGTCATCTCGCAACCCTTCTGGCCGGCCTACATCACCGCCGAGCGGATGGCCAAGGCGCCCAATCTGAAGCTGGCGATCACCGCCGGCATCGGCTCCGACCATGTCGATCTGGATGCCGCCATCAACAACGGCCTGACGGTCGCTGAGGTGACCTTCTGCAATTCCATCAGCGTCGCCGAGCACGTGGTGATGATGATCCTGGGTCTGGTGCGCAACTATATCCCCTCCTATCAGTGGGTGACGAAAGGCGGCTGGAACATCGCCGACTGCGTGGCGCGCTCCTACGATGTGGAGGGCATGCACGTGGGCACGGTAGCCTCCGGACGCATCGGCCTTGCGGTGTTGCGTCGGCTGAAGCCCTTCGACATGCACCTGCATTATGTCGACCGCCACCGCCTGCCCAGGGAGGTGGAGCAGGAGTTGAACCTCACCCACCACGAGACGGTGGAGGACATGGTCAAGGTTTGCGACGTGGTGACGATCAACTGCCCGCTGCATTCAGAGACCGAACACCTGTTCGATGCGGACATGCTCTCGAAGATGAAGCGCGGCAGCTACATCGTGAACACCGCCCGCGGCAAGATCTGTGACCGCGACGCGATCGCGGCCGCGCTCGAATCCGGCCAGATCGCAGGCTACGCCGGCGATGTCTGGTTCCCGCAGCCGGCACCGCGCGACCATGTGTGGCGCACCATGCCCCATCACGGCATGACGCCGCACATCTCGGGCACGTCGCTTTCCGCGCAGGCGCGTTATGCGGCAGGCGTGCGCGAAATCCTGGAGTGCTGGTTCGAGGATCGCCCGATCCGCGACGAATACCTCATCGTCCAGGGCGGCAAGCTCGCCGGCGTCGGCGCCAGGTCCTACAGCGAGGGAGACGCCACCGGCGGTTCGGAAGAGGCGGCAAAGTTCTCCGCAGCCTGAGGCAACAATACCCAAGACGCGGGGGCGGTGGTCATGTCATCCGATCGCCGCCCCCAATCCATCCGAACCTGCGCACGACCCCGCCGAGACGCCAACCGAGTCGGTCAGGCGATAGGATCAGGACCCTGGTCTCGATCAGGGCAGGTTATTGAGAAGACTGGTAGCGGAGGAGGGACTCGAACCCCCGACACGCGGATTATGATTCCGCTGCTCTAACCAGCTGAGCTACTCCGCCATGGTGCTGGAAGCGCGCCGGATATACGGGTCGCGCGGAGCCGGTGTCAAGCAAGCGCAAGAAAGTGCCCGGTCGGCATCAGCCGGCCAGCGCATCCTCGCGCGGCAGCGACGTGCGCGCCGGGACAATACCCTCGAAGACGCCGTGGGTGGCGTCGATGGTGCCGCCACCCAGCAGCCGGCCGCGACCGTCAGCGAGATCGAAGAAGGCGCAGGCCTGGCCCGGCGCGACGCCGGTCTCCGGCTCCAGCAGTTCGACGGCGACCGCCGGTCCCTTCGTCGTCTCCAGACGCATCATCCGCGCCGGCACCGGCGGGCGCGTGGAACGCACCTTGACGGCGATCTCCCTGCCTGCGGCAAGTGCCGCATCGAGCGCCCCGTCATCAAGCCAGTTGACGTCGCGCAGGACGACCCGGCGGGTCTCCAGCGCCGCGCGCGGCCCGACGATGACGCGGGCGTTGTCGGCGTCGAGCGCCACCACGTAGAGCGGTTCGCCGGCGGCGATGCCGATGCCACGGCGCTGACCGATCGTGTAGCGCACGATGCCGTCGTGCCGCCCGAGCACCCGCCCGTCGACGTGAACGATGTCGCCAGGCTCCGCCGCATCCGGGCGAAGCTGCTCGATCACCTGGGTGTAGCGCCCCGTCGGCACGAAACAGATGTCCTGGCTGTCGCTCTTCTCGGCGACCGCCAGCCCGTGCCGCCGGGCGATCTCGCGGACCTCGTCCTTGCCCAGATCACCAAGCGGGAAACGCAGAAAGTCCGCCTGCTCCCGGGTGGTTGCATAGAGGAAGTAGCTCTGGTCGCGGTCCGCATCGTGGGCGCGGTAGAGCGCCCGGTGTCCGGACCCGTCGGGATTGGCGCGGCTGGCGATATAGTGGCCCGTTGCGAGCGCCTGGGCGCCCAGCTCGCGCGCCGTGTCCAGCATGTCGTGGAACTTAATCTTCTGGTTGCAGCTCACGCACGGCACCGGGGTCTCGCCGGCGATATAGCTCTCCGCAAAGCTGTCGATCACCGCCGCCTTGAAGCGCTGCTCGTAGTCCAGCACGTAGTGGGGAATGGCCAGCGTGTCGGCGACGCGGCGGGCATCGTGGATGTCCTGGCCGGCGCAGCATGCGCCCGCGCGATGGGTCGCCGCGCCATGGTCGTAGAGCTGCAGCGTCACGCCGACCACGTCATAGCCGGCATTCTTCAGGATCGCCGCCACGACGGAGGAATCGACACCACCCGACATGGCGACAACCACGCGGGTGGTCTCCGGCGAGCCCGGCAATTCCAGATCGAAGCGTGTCATGGCGTCATCCGCGAATGCGTCCGAAGCGTATCGGCGCCGATTTCCGTACAGCGCAATCTAGGGCCGCGTGCACGCGCGCGCCAGTGGCAGGTAGTGACAGGACTTGCGCACAGCCGGCAAGAATTGCCGCCGGCGGTGGCAATGGCTGCCGCCTGCGCACTGCAGTGGCCACTGGACACGGATTGGGCAAAAATCGATTTTTCATATGAAAATCAAGAATTTGCTTGGCGTACGGGCGAACCCGTATCGATTGGCCCGGCACTTGCTGATCTCTCCCGCGAGGGGAGCAGTGTGCCTGCACGCCTCCCCAACGCGGACGACGAGGAAACAGCGCGCGACATGGCCAACGCCATCGCACCGACACCTGGCGAAACACCCGCTGGCCGGACCCGGCCGCCGGGCGCCGGAGACGGTGCGCCATCGGGTGGCGATCCCTTCGCCGGACTGCTCGCGATGCTCAGCCCCGCTCCGCAGCAAACACCCACCCCGGATTCCATGGTCCCTGCCGGCGCCGGGGCAGCGCCGGGGATCACCGACAGACCACCTCACCTGCCGCGACCGCCCGCAACGCTGCAGGCCACACCTGGACAGGCGTCCGCCGGTGACAACGCCGATAGCGCCCCCGCCAACGGCCGCAAGGCTGACACCAGTCCGCCGCCGAACGGTCTCGCACACCCATCGCACGCCAGCCGCAAGCCCGCGCCGCCGCAAGTTGCCACCGGCGGCACCGCGGAGGACGCCCCACCCGCCCGGCCGGCCGCGACAGGGCAGCACACGCCCGTCGACCCGGATGTCACCGCACCATTCGTCCGAACAGGGGCCTCGCAGGATCCGGCAACACAGACGCCAACGCCACAAGCGCCAGCACGAGATGCCGCGACATCTGCCGCGCCCGGCCCCGCCGTGACGGGCAAACCTGCCGTGCCAGCCACACCTGCGCCAACCGATCGGGCCGCCGCCCAGCCAGGAGCAACCGCAGCCGCGACACCGGATCGGGCCGGCAACGCGAACCCCGCAGCGCCCGAGGCGCGCAGCAACGCAACGCCCACCGCCAACGCGGCCCCGACGGTGATCAGCGAAGCGGTACGGCCCGACATCGCGCACCGAGCCGGACACCCTGCACCGACACAGGCCACACCGACCCGGACCACACCTGCCCAGGCGACGCCTACCCAGGCCGAGCCGGCAGCCGGTCCCCAGAGCGCATCCCAAACCCCGGCCCCGCCGACACAGCCGCAGCGATCGCTGGTCGGGAGCACCCCGCGCGGCCTGCTGGAAACGCTCGCGGCGGCAAACACCCGCGCCTCGGGCGAGACGCCCGTCACCAATCGGCCGACATCGACCGGCCACGCGCCGGCCGGCAGCGCTGCCGGCGCCGTGGGCACACGCGCCAACACTGCCGCCCCGCCGCAGGCGCCAATCCTGCTCGCCGTCGCCGGGGGAGCCGACGCGTTGCAGTTCGCAGCCGACGGCATACCCGATGCCTATCTGCCGACGACGGGCGAGCGCGCAGCCGACATCACGACGCCGCATCTCGTACGCGCCAGCACCCCGCTTGGCGGCGGCGCATCGCTGCCCACCGCACAGATCGCGCTCGCCATGGTGCGGGAGGCCCGCGCCGGAACCCAGCGCTTCGAGATCCGTCTCGATCCGCCCGAGCTCGGTCGCATCGATGTACGCCTGGAATTGTCGCGCGACGGCACGCTGAACGCCCATCTGACCGTCGATCGCCCGGAGACGCTGGATGCCCTCAACCGCGACGCGCGTCACCTGGAGCGCGCGTTGCAGCAGTCGGGGCTGAAACTCGAGGGCGGAGACATCCAGTTCTCGCTGCGTGACGACGGCGACGCCCAGCAGCGCGACGCAGCCCCCGACCAGCCCTGGAGCGCCCAGGTGCCCGACGGCGACGACGACGCCCCCGACACGCTCGCCGCCTACCGGGCGCTGTCGCCCGCGGCCCTCGTCGATATCCAGGTGTAACGGAGTAACCGGATGATCCTCAGCGCCATATCGAACGCCACCGCAGGGGCCGCGTCGGCCACAGACGGCGCCGCCATCGCCGACGACTTCGACGCCTTCCTGCGCATCCTGACCACGCAGTTGCGGAACCAGAACCCGCTGGAGCCACTCGATACCAACGAGTTCACCGCGCAACTGGTGCAATTCTCCCAGGTTGAGCAGTCCATCAAGACCAACGAAAACCTGGAAAGCGTGGTGCAGCTTGCAGCCGCGGCGGCGGCCACCAACGCGGTCGGCTTCATCGGCAAGACCGTCAGCGTCCAGACGACGCAGGCCGTGCTGTCGGATGGTGCTGCTGCCTGGCAGTACGATTCCGAAAAGGCCTCGTCCGATTCTACCTTCACCATCCGCGACGCCGCCGGAAACATCGTCTGGCAGGGCAGCCGGGAGGTGGTCACCGGCCAGGGGTCGTTCAACTGGGACGGTCGTGACAACGACGGCAACCAGGTCGCCGATGGCACCTACTCTCTGACCATCGAGGCGCGCGATTCCGATGGCATCGCCATTGCCGTCGGCATCTCCTCCAACGCACGCATCGACGGCGTCGACTTCTCGGGCAGCGAGCCGGTGCTGATGGCCGGCGACACGCGCATCCTGATGAGCGACGTTTCGCGCATCTTCGATTAAGTCAGAAACCTAGGTCTGCGGGACACCGGAAACGGTATCCCATTGCGCAAGAACGCGCTCGGCCGCAACGTGGACGATGTCGTGGACGCTCGCGTCCGGCGTCGCATCCAGCCACTGTCCGACCACGGCATAGCCAAGCGTGTAGCCGGTCCAGCGAGGACGCTGCCCGCCAGCTCCGAAGAACCAGGCGGCGTGGTCGTATCCGGTTGCCTCCAATGCCGCGGGAGTTGGACGGCAGGTATCGAGCTCGTCCGTGCTCAGGGCGCATTCCCAAGGCTCCGGCGGATTGTCGAAGAGCAATTTCACGAAATGCCCCGCCAGCCCCTCGCTGACCAGCGCCTCGCCAAGCGTGCGACCGTAGCCGGGGCCGCGTATCCGAAGGCAATGATGGACCTCATGGGCCACTTGCCGGCGCAGCGTGCCATTCGCAAGGCTCGCCGCGAAGCTCTCGTTGTCCGGGTCGCATTGCAGGGCAAACAGGCTGTGCCGATAGGCATGGCCGACCAGACCGATCTCCTGGATCACCATCCCCGGCAATCGCTGCACCAGCACGTCAAGACGCGGTGGTGCCAGATGATGCGAAACCGTCGCGCGGGTGACCTCGATTTCGTGCGCGATCTGCTCACGCCAAACACCAAGATCGCCCTCGGCCTCCAGCCAGTGAAGTGTCCAATCGCTCACCTGGACCCTCCATCGTTCGGCCCCTGACGCACGTCGCGGGCGCGTCGATTCAACGGGAAAAGTAGGCCCGGAAAGGCGCGGAACAATGCCGTGACTGCCATTCGCGACAAACGATCGCAGCCACCAATCCTTACCCGGACCTTACCGGAACAGCCCCGAATCCCTGCCTTGCTTTAGCCAATTTTTAAGCGGGGCGGCGTACGCTCACCCCGTTAGTTAGTTGCGTATGCGTATGTTCTGGAGTTCCGATGAGTGACCACACTCGGCCAAGGGTCAGGTACGTAATAGGTCCTGACGGCTCTCCTTTGACCGTCGCCGATCTGCCGCCGGCGGACACCAAGCGCTGGGTCATCCGGCGCAAGGCGGAAGTCGTCGCCGCGGTTCGCGGTGGTCTTCTGTCGCTTGAGGAAGCCTGCAAGCGATACACGCTGACGGTGGAGGAGTTCCTCAACTGGCAGCAGTCGATCGACCGTCACGGCCTTGCCGGCCTGCGCACCACGCGCATCCAGCAATACCGCCACTAAGCAGCCTTTCAGACCTCGAAGGCCTCCAGCCCCGCCCGCTCTCCGCGGCGCGGGGTTTTGTGCTGTTTGCGCCGGCAACGAGAGGCGCGGGCAGCTTTTTCCTGAACTGCCTCAACCGTTAACCAGTCATTTACCACCACGGTAGGAAATTATTGCCCACCGGCGGCTGCGCCCGGCAGGCAGATTTTTCCCCTTCCCTCTGCTCCCTGCCAGCGCAGCCGCCGCGCGACCATGCAACACCGAACTGCAGACGGCGGCCATCGCGTGAAACCCTTGTTCGATTTCCTCAGGACGCTCGGCGCCCCGCGCATCGCGGCGATGGGCGCGGTGGCGCTGTTCCTTGCCGGCTTTCTCATCTTCGTGGTGACCCGAATCTCCACCGGGCCGATGACGCCGCTCTACACCGATCTGACATTCGAGGATTCCAACGCCATCCTGAGCGAACTCGACGCGCGCGCGCTCGACTACGAAATCCGCCAGGGTGGCACCGTGATCCTGGTGCCGCAGGAGCAGGTGCTGCGGCTGCGCATGGACCTGGCCACGGCTGGCCTGCCGTCCGGTGGCGGTGTCGGCTACGAGATCTTCGACAAGGGTGACAGCCTCGGCGCCACCAGTTTCGTGCAGAACATCAACCACCTGCGCGCGCTGGAAGGCGAGCTCGCCCGCTCCATCCGCACCATCAAGGGCGTTCAGTCCGCGCGTGTGCATCTGGTGTTGCCGGAGCGCCAGCTCTTCGCCCGCGAGCGTCCGGAGCCATCGGCCTCCATCGTGCTGAAATCGCGCGGAAGTCTGGAGACGGCGCAGATTCGCGCCATCCAGCATCTCGTCGCCTCCGCGGTGGAAGGCCTGTCGCCGGGCGGGGTTTCGGTGGTCGACGAGCGCGGCCGGCTGCTTGCCAGCGCCGCATCCGACGATGTGCAGGGGATCACCTCGACCATCGAGGAACGCCGGGCGCTGATCGAGCATCGGCTGATCGAGAAGGTGCAGTCACTGGTTTCCAGCGTGGTCGGCAACGACCGGGTGCGGGTGCGCGTTTCCGCCGACCTCGACATGCGCCGGGTGACGGAAACCAAGGACCTGTTCGATCCCGAAAGCCGCGTGGTGCGCTCCACGCAGTTGCGCGAGGAGCAATCCAACGCCAGCGAGCCGAGCGGCAATCAGGGCGTCACCATCGGCAACGAGTTGCCCGGAGCCGGTCAGGGCGGCGCCGACGCCGGCAGCGCCACCCAGGCCGCCACCACCACCGAGGAGGTGGTCAACTACGAAATCTCGCGCACCACCAGCACCCAGGTGCTAGAAGCCGGCAGCATCCGGCGCATCTCGGTCGCCGTGGTGGTCGATGGCGTCTACACGCAGGCCCAGAACGGCGACGTCACCTATGCGCCGCGAAACCAGGAGGAACTCGACCGCATCGCCGCCCTGGTGCGCACCGCAGTCGGCTTCGAGGAGGAGCGCGGCGACACCGTCGAGATCGTCAACCTTCGCTTCGCCGACCTGCCGATTGCCGCTCCGGTCGGAGCCACCGAAGCGGGCTTCCTGAGCCTCGACAAGCGCGACTATTTCTACATCGCCGAGGTGATCGTGCTGCTCGTCGTCGGCATTCTGGCGCTGCTGCTGGTGGTGCGGCCGCTGGTGCGCCGCATCCTTGCCGAGAGCGAGGCGGCAGCGGCCATCACCGTCAGCGATGCGGACGGCAACCCGGTGAAGCTTGAAGCCGGCGAGACGGCGGGCGAGGCGGCGGCGCTGCTGGCGCCCGGCGTGCCCGGCACAGCCGCCGTAACCCCTGCAGCCGGCCTGCCGTCGCAGCAGTCCCAGGTCGCTGCGCATATCGAACAGGCCCGCGCCGCCGGCGAGGTGCAGACCGTGGCGCTGCAGCAGATCGGCGAGATGGTCGAGACCAATCCGGTTGAAGCCGCCGGCATCGTACGCCAGTGGCTGCAGGAGGCGGCATGAACAAGCTCGCCGTCATGCAGCCGCCACGGCCCACCGAACTGCGCGACATCGACGCTTCGACGCCGCTTGAGACCATCAGCGGTCCGGAACGCGCCGCGATCGTGCTGCTGGCGCTCGGCGAGAAACACGGTCGCGAGCTCTGGGAATCCCTCGACGACGAAGAGGTCCGCGCGCTTTCGGTCGCCATGTCCAGGCTCGGCAAGGTGGCCCCCGAGATCGTCGAACTGCTGCTCGCCCAGTTCATCATGGAGCTCGGCAAGGCTGGCGCGGTGGTCGGCAACTTCGATTCAACCGAACGGCTGCTGCACCAGTTCCTGCCCCAGGACCGCGTTTCCACCATCATGGAGGAAATCCGTGGGCCCGCTGGCCGCACCATGTGGGAGAAGCTCTCCAACGTTCAGGAGGACGTGCTCGCCAACTATCTGAAGAACGAATATCCGCAGACCATCGCGGTGGTGCTGTCGAAGATCCGCTCCGAACATGCCTCGCGCGTGCTGGCGGTATTCCCCGAAGACCTGGCGCTCGACGTCATCAACCGGATGCTGCGCATGGAAGCGGTGCAGAAGGACATCCTCGACAAGATCGAGCAGACCCTACGCACCGAGTTCATGGCCAACCTGTCCCAGACCCGCCGGCGCGATGCCCACGAGCTGATGGCCGACATCTTCAACAATCTCGACCGCCAGACCGAGACCCGTTTCCTGACGGCGCTGGAGGAACAGAACCGCGACGCCGCAGACCGCATCCGCGAGCTGATGTTCACCTTCGAAGACCTCGGCCGCCTCGATGCGCCGGCCATGCAGACCCTGCTGCGCGGCATCGACAAGGACAAGCTGGCCATCGCGCTCAAGGGCGCCAGCGAGCCAATGCGCGACTTCTTCATGCAGAACATGTCGCAGCGCGCTGCCAAGATGCTCAAGGAGGACATGGAAGTGCTGGGGCCGGTGCGGCTCAAGGAAGTCGACGAGGCGCAAAGCCAACTGGTCAACACCGCAAAGGACCTGGCCGCCCGGGGCGAGATCGTCATCGCCAAGAAGGGCGGCGAGGACGAGTTGGTCTACTGATGCACGGCAAGACAAACATATCCGCTGCGACAGCGCGCGAGGCCCGCCATGGCTGAGCCCGCCCGCTACCAGTTCGACAGCGTCTTCTCGCTCGCCCATGCCCGCGAGGCCGAGCCAAAACGCTACGAAGAGCCCGAGTTGCAGGCCGCCGTCGAGGCGGCCCGCCAGGAGGGCATCGCAGCCGGCCGCGCCGCGGCGATTGCCGAGGCCGACCAGCAGGCGGCGATCGCCTGCGGCAAGATCGTAGAGGCACTGCCGGCTCTGATGGCAGCGGCCGAAGACAAGGTGCGCGACAGCGAGACGGCGATTGTCGATATCGCCGTGCTGACCGCCCGCAAGCTCTCACGCGCGCTGGTCGCCCGCTATCCGCTGGTGGAGATCGTCGATCTGTTCCGCCAGTCGGTGGAGGAAATCCGCTCGGTTCCGCATGTGGCGCTGCGTGTGCACGAGTCGCTGGCCGAGCCGCTATCCCAGCGCATCGACGGACTGACCCGCGAGACCGGCATCGAGGGCCGCGTCATCGTACTTGGCGACCCCGACATCGTGCCGGGCGACGCGAGGCTCGAATGGGCCGATGGCGGGATGGTGCGCGAGGCTGCCACGCTGGAAGCCGAGATCGAGGAAGCGGTCAAACGCTTTGCCCTGCGCCAGCCACAGCAGCGCCCCGGCCACGACGCGCCCATGAGCGACACGGAGAGCGGCGCCGAACAAACGGCCACGCCACCAGAGCCGCGAACCATCAGGGAGACGGCCGCGCCCGACACCTTCGAGCCTGAGACGGCCGAGCCCGGAGCACCTGTGCCCGACGAGCCGGCGCCTGACACGGACGTGCCCGACACGCCCGCGCCCGAGACGCCAGAGGAGATGTGAGCCATGTCCGACGACGTTGAAACGCCGTTCGAGGAGATGACCGATGTGCCCGACCGGACGCCGACTATGGCAGCCGACGAGGCAACCGCGCACACCGCCGGTGAACTCGAGGCGGTGTTCGACATCCCGGTCAAGGTGTCGGCGGTGCTCGGGCGCGCGCGCATGGAGGTGAGCCAGCTTCTGAAGCTGGAGGAAGGCAACATCGTCGAACTCGACCGCAAGGTCGGCGAGGCGATCGATATCTACGTCAATGACCGTCTGGTGGCGCGCGGCGAGGTGGTGCTGGTGGAAGACCGCCTCGGCGTCACCATGACTGAGATCATCAAGGACGAACACGGTTGAGCCGCGCCGGCGCGGATGCCGGCGGGCAAGGAGAAGTGACATGAGATTGCTGATCGCGGGGACCCTGAACGGGCAACTCTCCACGGCCACCAAGATCGCGATGGGCACCGGGGCCAAGGTGGTCCATGCGGAAACACTGACCCAGGCGCTCGACGCGCTGCGCGCCGGCCAGGGCGCCGATCTGGTGATGATCGACGTGGCGCTGGATATCGCCGAGCTGATCGGCCGGCTGGACGCGGAGCGCATTCACGTGCCGGTGGTCGCCTGCGGCACGCAAAGCGACACCCGTGCGGCGGTCAGCGCGATCCGTGCCGGCGCCAAGGAGTACATTCCCCTCCCCCCCGACCCGGAGCTGATCGCAGCCGTTCTGGCCGCCGTCGCCGACGAGAGCCATGCGCTGGTCTTCCGAGATGCGGCGATGGCCTCCACGGTGCGCCTGGCCGAGCAGATCGCACCGGCGGATGCCAGCGTGCTGATCAACGGTGAGTCCGGCACCGGCAAGGAGGTGCTGGCCCGCCACATCCACCGCAAGTCGCGCCGCGCCGACAAGCCGTTCATCTCGATCAACTGCGCCGCCATCCCCGAGGCGCTGCTGGAATCGGAACTGTTCGGCCACGAGAAGGGCGCCTTCACCGGCGCGGTTGGCCGGCGCATCGGCAAGTTCGAGGAAGCCAACGGCGGAACCTTGCTGCTGGACGAGATTTCCGAGATGGACGTGCGGCTGCAGGCCAAGCTGCTGCGCGCCATCCAGGAGCGTGTCATCGACCGCGTCGGCGGCACCAGGCCGGTGCCCGTCGACATCCGCATCCTGGCGACCACCAACCGCGACCTGGCCGAAGCCGTGCGCGCGGGAACGTTCCGCGAGGACCTGCTCTACCGGCTGAACGTCGTCAGCCTGAAGATCCCGCCCTTGCGCGAGCGCGCCGAAGACATCCTCGCGCTGGCCGAGCACTTCTCCAACAGATACGCGGAGGCCAACGCCCTGCCCTCCAGGCCGCTATCGACGGAAGCGCGCAAGGAACTACTGCGCAACCGCTGGCCCGGCAACGTGCGCGAGCTTGAAAACACCATGCATCGCGCGGTGCTGCTGGCCGGCGGCGAGGAAATCGGCATTGAGGCGCTGCGCATGCCCGACGGTGGCGCCTTCGGCGGCATCGATACCGCCCAGCGCGCGGCCATCACCGCGGAAGCCGCAACCCGCGGCTTGGTCGGCCGCACTGTGGCCGACGTGGAGCGCGATCTGATCCTGGATACCCTCGATCATTGCTTCGGCAACCGCACCCACGCGGCCAACATCCTGGGCATCTCGATCCGCACCCTGCGCAACAAGCTCAACCAGTATGCCGGCGACGGTCACAGCGTTCCCCAGCCCGGCGAAGCGCGGTCCGTGGCCTGATCAGCATTTTTGGTTTGAGCGGGATCCGGGCGGAAAACCGGTTCCCACTTTTCCTGATCCCGCTGGCACTTACTTCTTCGCCGTGCCCTCCACCGGCCCGTCGAGCGAAATGCCGGCTTCGGTGAGCCCCTTGTTCAGGTGGTGCTCGATCTGATTGGCGAACTTCTGCGCCGCGTGGATCAGGAACTGGAAGCGCAGCGTGCCGCCGCCAACCGCATGCACCAGCTCAACGCGCGGATCGCCCTCGGTCATCGATAGCTGTGCGGCGATCATCTCGCCGCCGCCCGGCGCACCGCGCACATAGCCGACCGACTTGTTGAACGCCGCATCTCCGGACCCACGCGGCATCGCCACCCAGATCGGCCCCTTGCGCAGCACCTCGATCATCGCACGCGCCTCCTTGGCATCGAGGATGATGACGTGACCGCCGCCCGCCGCGCCGTCCTGCGCCGGCTCGATCAGGCTGAGAACAGCCTGGAATCCGCCACCGCTCAGGCTCGTGGTGACCACGGTGAAGCCGTCCTTGCCGGTGTTGACGTTGATGAACAGCGCCGGATCGCCGAGTGCTGCGCCATGCTCAAGGATGGTGAACTGGCGCTCCGGATCGTAGGCTGTCGGGTCGCCGGCGCTTTGGGCCAGCGCAATGCCTGGCAGCAGGCAGAGGGCGATGATCGACAGCAGTCCACGGACACGTCTCATGCGTTCGATTTCCGGCATCGGTTCCAGTTACATCGCGCGCAGTATGGCGGCAGCCACCGAGCGGGTCCATGGCGCGGCGCACAAGTGCGCGTGTGCCCACCACAATTAACTGCCGGTTAACCATACACCCGGCAAAAATTGCCGGGTCAGTATCTGTCGGCACTGCGCCCCGGGACACCAGCTCATGACGGACACCTCCGGCAACGGAGCAGTCGGCACGCGCGGATTTACTCTGCCAACTCCGGCGGAGGCGCTCGCCTTCATAAAGCGCGGCGATATCGCCCTGGCGCTCGGCGTGATGACGATCCTCGTCGTCCTCATCATGCCGATGCCGCCCTACGCGCTGGACGTCCTGCTGGCGGTCTCGATCATCTTCTCGGTGCTGATCCTGATGACGGCGCTGTTCATCAGGAAGGCGCTGGAGTTCTCCGCCTTCCCGACCGTGCTGCTGGTCGCCACCATGCTGCGCCTGGCGCTCAACCTCGCCTCCACGCGGCTGATCCTCGCCGACGGGCACACCGGCACCGATGCCGCCGGCCGCGTCATCGAGGCCTTCGGCAACTTCGTCATGGGCGGCAATTTCGTCATCGGCCTGATCGTCTTCGCCATCCTGATCACGGTGAACTTCGTCGTCATCACCAAGGGTTCCGGCCGCATCGCGGAGGTCGCCGCACGCTTCACGCTGGACGCCATGCCCGGCAAGCAGATGGCCATCGACGCGGACCTCTCCGCAGGTCTGATCAGCGAGGACGAGGCGCGCGAACGCCGCCGCATCCTGGAGGACGAAAGCGCCTTCTACGGCGCCATGGACGGTGCCTCGAAATTCGTCCGCGGCGACGCCATCGCCGGCCTCATCATCACCTTCATCAACATCATCGGCGGCATCATCATCGGCGTCGGCCAGATGGAGCTGAGCTTCGCGGAGGCCGGCGCCACCTACACCCTGCTGACGGTCGGCGACGGGCTGGTATCACAGGTGCCGGCGCTCATCGTCTCGACCGCCGCGGGCCTGCTGGTCTCCAAGGCCGGCGTCAGCGAAAACTCCGACACAGCGCTCGTCACCCAGCTTGCCAGCTACCCCAAGGCGCTCGGCATGACCTCGGCCGTCATGGCGGGGCTGTCACTGCTGCCCGGTATCCCGATGCTACCGTTCCTGGGGCTTTCGGCGGGCGCCGGCATCCTCGCCTATTCGGTCGACCGGCAGCGCAAGCAGGCGGCCGCGGAGACGGCCCTGCGCGAAACGGCGGAGGCGGAGCCGACCGAACCCACTGAAGAGCCGATCTCCGCCGCGCTCGCCATGGACGACATCAAGCTGGAGATCGGCTATGCGCTGCTACCGCTGGTCAACGGCGTCGACGGCGAGGATCGCCTGACCGGTCAGATCAAGGCGCTGCGCCGTCAGCTCGCCCAGGAACTCGGCTTCGTCATGCCACCGGTGCGCGTGCTCGACAACGTCCAGTCCGAAGCCAACAACTACACGGTGAAGATCAAGGAGGTCGATGCCGGCAGCGGCGTCGTCTATCCCAACCAGGTGATGGTGATGGACCCGGCCGGCAAGCAGATCGACATGCCTGGCTTCCACACCACCGAACCGGCTTTCGGCCTGCCGGCCACCTGGGTCGACGAGAGCCGCCGCGACCAGGCGCAGATGAAGGGTTATACGGTCGTCGACCCGGCGACCGTCATCTCCACCCACCTCACCGAGGCGGTGAAGGGCAACATGCCCGAGCTGCTGAGCTACGCGGAGGTCTCCAAGCTGCTCGGCGACCTGCCCAAGGAACAGCAGAAGCTCGTCGATGACATTGTGCCGAGCCAGGTCACGGTCTCCAACATCCAGCGCGTGCTGCAATACCTGCTGGCCGAGCGGGTCTCGATCCGTGACCTGCCGACCATCCTGGAAGGCATCGCGGAAGCTACTGCCTTTGCCCGCGCGCCGCAGTGGATCGCCGAGCACGTACGCTCCCGCCTGGCCCGCCAATTGTGTGCCCAACACACCTCGCCGAACGGCTACCTGCCCATCCTGTCGCTGTCGCCGGACTGGGAGCAGTCGTTCACGTCATCGCTGATCGGCGAGGGCGAGGAGCGCCAGCTTGCCATGGCTCCCTCCAAGTTGCAGAGCTTCGTGCAACTTGTCCGCGAGGGCTTCGAGCAGGCGGCCCAGCAGGGCGAGCTGCCGGTGCTGATGACCAGTGCGGCGAACCGCCCCCACGTGCGCTCCATCATCGAGCGCTTCCGCCCGCAGACCATCGTGCTGTCCCAGAACGAGGTGCACCCGCGCGCCCGGCTGAAGACGCTGGGGAACATTTAACGTTTCGCCGCCAGTCTGGAGGCAATCCGGCAAGGCAGCGGCGACGTATGCCAGCCGGCACACATCGCGAGGATTTGCCGCGGGCGCGGCCATTGTCTTGCCCGACCGCGACCATAGTTTCCGAACGGTCCCCCACTCCCGAGGTTTGCATGTTTCCCACACGTTGTTCCGGCCGCCTGGCCCCTGTCCTGCTCGCGGCCGGTCTCGCACTGACCCTGCCCGCCACCGCCAGCGCCAATCAGCACTCCACCTGGCGCGACGGCACCGACTTCGTGCTGACGCTGGGCGCAGGGGTGGAGGCGGAGCCGGACTACATCGGTTCCGACGACTACGAGGCCGGTTTCTTCCCGATCATCGGCGTCAGCCGACCCGACGACCTGGGACCGCGCGGCTTCTTCATCCGCCCCTCGGTCGGCTTCGTCTCCGATCGCGACGCCGGCGACAATCCAGCACTCACGGGCCTGAACGATGTGGACTTCACCGTCGAGCTCGGTGCGGTCATCGGCTACGAGAGCCGCATCGCCACCGCCTTCGCCGCCGTGCGTCATGGCATCGGCGGGCATGAAGGCATCGTCGCCGATATCGGCCTCGACTTCACCACCAGGCCGATGGACCGGCTGACCCTGACCGGCGGCCCGCGCCTGACCATCGTTTCCGACGACTACATGGACACCTATTTCGGCGTCAGCCCCGCCGAGGCGGTCACGTCCGCCTATGCGGCGTTCGACCCGGACGGCGGCATCAAGAGCACCGGGCTTGAGGCGGAAGCGGTCTACGCGCTCACCGAGCGTACCAACGTGCACCTGCGCGCCGAGTGGGAACACCTGCTGGGCGATGCCGCCGACAGCCCCTTCGTGGCCGGTCCGGGCAGCGAGAACCAATTCACCGTCGGCATCGGCCTCAGCCACGAATTCGAAATCGACCTTTGGGACTAGGGTCAGGACTCTAGGCTGTGGTTGTGTCACTCCCCTGACCGGCCGGCGCCGCGCTTGACGCGGCCACCACCGCCGCCGCATGTAGCCCGCAACACTCACGCGGGGTCATGCGAATGGACACCCTCCCCCTCAAACTCAACGGCTTCACCGATCTGCCCGCCGGCAAGATCGCCAATGTGGCGACCTGCCTGGAGATGTGCGCCCCGCCACCCGGCCACGCCCCGCAGGTCCTTCCCGACGGCTATCTGCTCGATGCGCTGACCGGGGACGACGCGCGGCGCTACCGCGACCTGTTCGTGGGGATCGGAACGCCATGGCTGTGGTTTTCGCGGCTGGACTGGAGCAATGACCAGATCGCCGAGACGATCGGCGACCCCAACGTGGAAGCCCATGCGCTTGCAGGCCCGGAGGGCGACGCCGGGCTGCTGGAGCTCGATTTCCGCACCGATGGCGACGTCGAGCTTGCCTTCTTCGGTCTGACGCCAGCGCAGATGGGCAAGGGGCTGGGCCGGGCATTGATGAGCCATGCCATCGCACTTGGCTTCGCGCGCGGCCAGCGGCGTTTGTGGGTACATACCTGCACGTTCGACCACCCGGCCGCGCTGGGCTTCTACATCGCGTCGGGCTTTACGCCCTACAAGCGCCAGATCGAGGTGGCCGACGATCCCCGGCTCGCCGGTCTCGCGCCGCGCGACAGCGCACCCCACGTGCCGTTGATCCCGGCCCGCGGTGCCTAGTTCGACCGGTGCGCGCGAACAAGCGCAGCCGCACCCGCCGCGGATGTCGCGGCGAGGCCCGTCGGCGCTGGATTGCTGACGTCGAGGTTCAGCTCTGGAAGGCCAGCCGGCCTCCGATGGCGTCGAGCTCGCTTTGTTCCTGCTTGGCCTGTTCGGCGCGCTCGCGCTCGCCGGAACGCTCCTCGAGGATCTCGACCTTCTTGAGCTCCTCGATGGCTTCCGACAACGCATCCTGCGCCTCGGCAAGCTGGCCGCCGAGCTCATCGGCGGACGCCATCAGGTTGTCCTTGCGCTGCATGGCCGCACGCGCGAACGTGGGATAGGCGAAGTGGGCGACATCGTCGACGCCCGC
The DNA here is from genome assembly GCA_028279445.1 of Tepidamorphaceae bacterium. Taxonomy (GTDB): domain Bacteria; phylum Pseudomonadota; class Alphaproteobacteria; order Rhizobiales; family Tepidamorphaceae; genus JANQNT01. The sequence goes on from JANQNT010000022.1 coordinate 213,490, forward strand.
CTTGGCCTCCTCGTCCTTGATCTGCCGGTCCAGATCCTCCGCCATGCGGTGGAAGTCGGCGATCATGGTTTCGATCTGCACCAGTTGCCGCCGCTTCTCGTCGACCTGGAACCGCTGGAAGCGGATCAGGCTGTCTCGCGATTTCATGGCCTCACTCCTTACTCAATAGGCTCATCTTTCCGGGCCCCATCCACGATGGCCGCAAGCGCCCGGTACCCCGCGTCGATGGACGTCGTCTCGGCCTTGCCCTGGGCAAGGAAGGCTTCCAGCGGGTCGTTGAGCGCAATCGCTTCGTCGACCTTTGGGTCGCTTCCCTTCCTGTAGGCACCAAGCCGTATCAGTTCCTCCATGTCCGCATACGTTGCCAACAACGCCCGCGCTTTGGTGATCGCGGGCAGGTAGTTGGCATCCGCCGCATCAGGCATGGTACGCGAAACTGATTTCAGAACGTTAATGGCCGGATAGCGGCCGCGCTCGGCGATGGCGCGCTCCATGACGATGTGTCCATCGACGATGGACCGCACCGCGTCCGAGATCGGTTCGTTGTGGTCGTCGCCCTCCACCAGAACGGTGAACAGGCCGGTTACAGAGCCGGCCCCCACCGTGCCTGGACCCGCGCGTTCCAGCAGTTTCGGCAATTCGGTGAACACCGTCGGCGTGTAGCCCTTGGCCGTTGGCGGCTCGCCGCTCGCCAGGCCGATCTCACGCTGCGCCATGGCGAAACGGGTCAGCGAATCCATCATCAACAGCACATTGCTGCCCCGGTCGCGGAAGTACTCCGCCACGCTCATGGTCAGCAGCGCCGCCTGACGGCGCACCAGTGCGGGTTCATCGGAGGTGGCGACGATCACCACCGCCCGCTTCATGCCGTCCGGCCCCAGATCGTCCTGCAGGAACTCCTGCACCTCGCGGCCGCGCTCGCCGATCAGCCCGATGACCGCCACATCCGCATCGGTGTTGCGCGCGATCATCGAGAACAGCACGGATTTGCCGACCCCCGAACCGGCGAAGATGCCCATGCGCTGGCCGCGGCAGCAGGTGGTGAAGGTATTGAGCGCGCGCACCCCCAGATCGACCGGGGCGCCGACCCGCGCCCGGCTGTGCGCGGCGGGCGGCTTGGCGCGCAGCGGGTAAGCCTGCGGACCGCCTGGCAGCGCGCCCTTGCCGTCGATCGGCTTGCCGCGCCCGTCGATCACCCTGCCGAGCCACCCATTGGTCGGCCGTATCGCCGCTTCCTGCGTCTCGACCAGCGCCGGGCAACCCATGCGCACGCCGTCCAGGCTGTCGAGCGGCAGCGCCAGCGCCCGCTCGCCCCGGAACCCGACGACCTCGCAGCGCACCGGATGCGGGCACCCGTCGGTGATCTTGAGCCGCGAGCCCACGCGCATCTGGCGCACCGGCCCGGCGACCTCCACCAGCAGGCCCTGCAACGCGGTGACGCGGCCGAACAGCGCCACCTCGCCGACCGCCTCGATGTCCGCGCTGAGCGAGCGCATGCGCTCCTCGCGCGCCGATGCGTGAAGATCGTGTTGCAGTTCGGTCTCGTTCGTAACCATTCGTTTACGAGCCTCGAAAATACTGGGTCCTGGAGTTTAAGTGCCGGTTGGCCGGTAAACGCCTTCGCCACGCTGCGAATCAGCGTTCGAAACGGCGAGTCGGGTGAATCGGTTAACCACGCTTCTTAAACCACTTTATCAGGCTTTCCATACGCGAATTATTCCGCATTTTCAGTGTTATGATGCGATTCGCATAACGGAAAGTGTAAGACAAAGGTTGACGCGAATCAGCTTTTGTTAACCATTGCGGCTTAACAATCAGATTCGCAAGCTGTATCGGCCGGCACCGCACGATTGGGGTCGCGGCAGCCGTGTCGGGATTGGCAGCGGAAGGGGACTGGCATGCGGGTTTTGCTGATCGAGGACGACAGCGCCACGGCACAAAGCATCGAACTGATGCTGAAGTCCGAGAGCTTCAACGTTTATGTGACGGATCTCGGCGAAGAGGGCATCGACCTCGGCAAGATCTACGATTACGACATCATTCTTCTCGATCTCGGCCTGCCCGACATGAGCGGCTACGAGGTTCTGAAGACACTGCGCCTGTCGAAGGTCAAGACGCCGATCCTGATCCTGTCCGGCAATTCCGGCATCGAGGACAAGGTCCGCGGCCTGGGCGTTGGCGCCGACGACTACATGACCAAGCCGTTCCACAAGGACGAACTGGTCGCGCGCATCCACGCCATCGTGCGCCGCTCCAAGGGTCACGCCCAGTCGGTCATCACCACCGGCGATCTCACCGTCAATCTCGACACCAAGACGGTCGAGGTGGGCGGCCAGCGCGTGCATCTGACCGGCAAGGAATACCAGATGCTCGAGCTGCTCTCGCTGCGCAAGGGCACGACGCTGACCAAGGAGATGTTCCTCAATCATCTCTACGGCGGCATCGACGAGCCGGAGCTGAAGATCATCGACGTGTTCATCTGCAAGCTGCGCAAGAAGCTGTCGACGGCGACCGGCGGCAAGAACTACATCGAGACGGTCTGGGGCCGCGGCTACGTGCTGCGCGATCCCGAAGACGAGGCGGCCTGACGCGCCTACCTTCAACCGCAGAATTCAAGACAACCCGCGCCGGGCCTGACCGACGCGGGTTTTTCTTTGCGGCATGTCGCAATCAATGAAATGCCGGAAAAATCAACACACTAGCTTGTCTTGAGCCCGGCAAGGGCGCCCGGCATCTCCCCGGCCGAGCGTGTGACGGGCCAGGATGAGCACCGCTAGCGACGGATCGGCAACACCTTGGCGCTCGCGGCCGCCGCGGGCGTCCCGACCGCCCGCTGAACGGCCATGTCTCGTCCCGATGCCACCGCCTGCCGGCGCAGACGTGTCGGATCGTCGAGGGCTGAATCGACCTCGACATTGGGGCGATAAATGCCACGCGCGCCCTCCACCCGGACGAACGCGTCGGTCAGCCCGACGACAGTCTCCGCCGCGCCCAGCACCAGATAACCGTCCGGCGCCATCTGCCGGGCCAGCCGGTCGAACACGTCGCGCTTGGTCTCAGCATCGAAATAGATCAGCACGTTGCGGCAGTAGATGACATCGAACTGGCCGAGCGCCGTGAACGGGTCGAGCAGGTTCATGACCCGGTAGTTGACCATGCCGCGCATCGACGGGTTGATCTGCCACATCTCGCCTTGCTGGCTGAAGTACTTGATCAGGAATTGCGCCGGCAGACCGCGCTGCACCTCGAACTGGCTGTAGAAGCCGGTGCGCGCCTTCTCGATGACATCCTTCGAAAGGTCCGTGCCGATGATCTCGGTGTGCCAGTTGGGCAGTTGCGGCGCCATTTCCTTCAAGATCATGGCCAGCGAATAAGGCTCCTGGCCGGTGGAGGCGGCCGCGCACCAAATGCGCAGCTTGCGTTGCTCGCTGCGCAACTCGCGCAAGGTCGGAACGATCCGGTCGCGGAACTCGTCGAAGGGCGTCTTGTCGCGGAAGAAGAAGGACTCGTTGGTCGTCATCGCCTCGATGACGGCCTCTTCGAGCGCCTTTTCGCGCCCCATGCGCAGAGCGGCCACCATGGCCGTGGCATCCTCGTGGCCATGCTGGCGGGCCACGGGTGTCAGGCGGCTGTCGACGAGATACTGCTTGTCGGCGGCCAGATCGAGCCCCGAACGCGTCTTCAAAAACGTCTGAAGAAATGTGAAATCGGCCGGCGTCATGATACGCGAACTCCACCCAATTTATTGATATTATTAGGTAAATCACTGATCGAGAGGACCGCTGAACAAACCCCGCGCTGAACCGCCGCCTTCGGCATGCCCCACACCACACTGCTGGCCTCGTCCTGCGCCAGCACGGTGCCGCCGGCAGCGGCGATTGCCTCGGCGCCATCGGCGCCATCGCTACCCATGCCGGTGAGCACGCACGCCAGCACTGTCGGCCCGAACACGCATGCCAGCGAGCGGAACAGCGGATCGACCGCGGGGCGGCAGAAATGCACCGGCGGATCGTCGGTCAGCCGGATCAGGGGCGCGGAACGGGTCCCTTCGATCACCATGTGCCGACCGCCCGGAGCAACCAGGATGCGCCCCGGCGCAACCGTCTCGCCATCGCCTGCCTCAGCGGCCGGAATACCGGTCGCCTGGGTCAGATGCTTGGCCAGCATGGCGGTGAAGGTCGGCGGCATGTGCTGGGTGATTACCACAGGCCAACGCGCGAACAGTGATTTGTCGATGTTGCCGAGCACCGCGCTCAGCGCCATCGGTCCGCCAGTGGAAGAGCCGAAGGCAAGCACGGCCGGCGCAACGCCGGAGGGCGCGCGCAGCTTGAAGGCGGTGTCGCCGGACTCCGGAGCGCTGGCGATGGCCGGCGCCGCCGTGGTCGGGCGCGCCGTGGTGCCGGCGGCGCGGGCGAGCGCGCGCGCCCCCAGCGCGCGCACCTTGGCGACCAGTTGGCGGCGGAAGTCCGCCGAACCGGAAACGCCATTGTCGGATTCCGGCTTGGTGATGTAATCGGCCGCACCCAGCGAAAGGGCCTTGAGGCTGATCTCGGCGTTGCGCCGCGTCACCGTCGACGACATCACGACGCGCGCGCCGGGGCAGGCCTTCAACAGCAGCGGCAGCGCGGTCAGGCCGTCCATTTCCGGCATTTCGACATCGAGCACGATGACATGCGGCCGGTCGGCTGCGATTTTCTCGACCGCCATCTTGCCGTTGCGATAGCTGCTGACCAGACGCAACCCGTCCTCGTCCTCGATCCAGCGCGACACCAGCCCGCGCACGACGACGGCATCGTCGATGATCGAGACCCGGATGTCCTGCGGCTCGGCGGCGGCCGGCTTTGCCAGTGTTGCGACGGGCACGGCTGCAATCCCCCATTTCAGGCACGCGAAAGGGTTCGCGCGCGCGGCACGGCGTTGGCGCGAAACGCGCCGGCAACGGCAGATGCGATCAGTTGAGCAGACCGGTCTGCAGAAACTTGGCTTCGATGATTTCGCGGTCGAACGGCTTCATGATGTATTCGTCGGCGCCCGCCCGCAGCGCGCAGGCGATCTTGCCGATGTCATTTTCCGTGGTGCAGAAAACGACCTTCGGCGAGGCACCTCCGGGCATCTTGCGAACCTCGTGCAGAAAGGACAGGCCGTCCATGCGCGGCATGTTCCAGTCCAGCAGAATGGCGTCGGGGAGCGTCTCGGTGCACTTCTCGAGCGCGGTGTCGCCGTCATCGGCTTCACTGACGCTGAAACCGATTTCCTCGAGGATGCGGCGTGCGACCTTCCGGATCACGCTGGAATCGTCAACGACTAGACAGGTTTTCATCGGGCAGTCCCCGTACGCTGAAACACATCAAACTCTATTCACTCTACGTCATTGTACTTGCCAAACCCTTACGCAGCGGCATTCACCATGGCATTCGTGGTGGTCATGGCCAGGATGCGCTCGACGTCGAGCAACACCATCAACTGGCCTTCCAGCCGGTGCACGCCGGCGGAGACTTCCGCCCAGCGCGGGTCCAGATTGGCCGGGTTGGTCTCGACCGCCTCCGGCGGCAATCGCAGCACCTCGCCGACCTGATCGATGACGAGCCCGTAGGATTCGCCGTTGAACTCGATGCCGACGGCCATCGGCACCGCATTGTCGGAACGCGGCGCCAGGCCGAGCCGGCGGCGCATGTCGATTGCCGTGACGATGCGCCCACGCAGGTTCAGCACCCCGGCAACCTCCGGGCGCGCCTGCGGCACCCGGGTCATGTTCTGCGGCACGAACACGTCGTGCACATCGTCAATCGCCATACCGAACAACTGCCGGCCGATCATGGCGGTGATGTACTCGCGGGCGTTGCCCGTCTCACCATCGTGAAGCTGCGAATTGCTCATGCCGCCGCTCCGCTGCTGGACTTGCCGAGGTCGTCGATGGAGGCGAGCAGACCATGGCGGTCGAACTTCGCCACGAAGTCGTGGAAACCGGCCTGGCGACCGCGATCGATGATGCCCGGCGCGGCGTGCGACGACAGCGCGATTACCGGCTTGTCGGAGAACCGCGATGACGCGTTGATGCGCTCGGCCAGCTCGAAGCCGTCCATGCCCGGCATCTCGATGTCGCTGACGATCAGGTCGACATCTTCGCCGTCTTCCAGCGCGTCCAGCGCCGCCTTGCCGTTGTCGAAGGTCTTCACCGCATAGCCCGCCGCCGTCAGCACGGGCGTGAGCATGTTGCGGAAGAAGGCGGAGTCGTCGACCAGCATCACCGAGCGCGCCGGCGCGGACGTACCGCCCTCCTTGGGCAGGAACCAGTCCTCGTAGGCCTGCGGCAGGTAATGACCCACATCGATGATCTCCGTCGCCTTGTCCTTGATCACCGCAGAGCCAAGCACACCGGGCGCCGCCGACTTGACCTCGACGGAGAGTTCCTCCTCGACGATGTCGACGATGGCGTCGATGACCAGACCCATGGAGCGGCCCATATCGGTGAACACCAGCATCGGCTGGGTGCCGCTCTCGCGCTGCGCCACGTCCTCGTTGACATAGACGAGCGGCATCAGCGCACCCCGGTACTGGACAAGATCGCGGCCGTCGGAGCGTTCGATCTTCTCGATGTCGATGTCCTCCAGGCGGGTGACCAGCGACAGCGGCACCGCCTTGGGTTCCGAACCGCCGGCGGTGAACAGCAACAGGCTGGTCAACTCGCGCGCGGCAGTGTGCTCGGTGCCGTGCTCGGCATCCTGCTCGATGGCTTCGGCCACCTCGGCGCGGATTGTGTTGGCGACGCCGTTGGGATCGATGATCATGATCACCGAGCCGTCGCCAAGAATGGTGTTGCCCGAGAAGGTGGAGATGTCGCGCAGCATGTTGGCCATCGGCTTGACGACGATTTCCTCGGTGTGGAAGACGCCGTCCACCACGATCCCGAAGATGTTGCCGCCAACCTGGGTGACAACGATGAATCCGTCCTCCTCGACGGCATCGTCATCCGGCTTGGGGTGTTCCTGCGCGGGGCGCACCTCCTCGGCTTCGCACGGCGTGGCGTCGCCGTCCGCAGCCACCTCCTCGGGCTCCGGCGCATCCGCCTGCGCCGGTGGTTCGACATGGTCGATACCGAGAATGTCGCGCATCGAGATCAGCGGCAGCAGCTTGTTGCGCAGCCGCAGCACCGGTGTGTCCTTGATGCGCTCGATGCGATGTTCGGAATCGCTCTGGGCGCGGACCAGTTCGACCACCGCCAGTTGCGGGATCGCGAAACGCTCGCCGGCGCATTCGACGATCAGCGCCGAGACGATCGCAAGCGTCAGCGGGATCTTGATGGTGAAGGTGGTGCCTTCGCCCTGAACCGATTTCAGATCGATGGACCCGCCGATCAGCTCGATATTGGTGCGCACCACGTCCATGCCGACGCCGCGCCCGGACACCGACGTCACTTCCTTGGCGGTCGAGAATCCGGCATCGAAGACGAAGCGCTGGATCTGCGTCTCCGACATCTTCTCCAGCTCGGCTTCGGTGGCGATCCCGTTGTCGAGGATCTTCTTCTTGATCTTCTCCACGTTCAGCCCGCGCCCGTCGTCGGCGATCGAGATGATGATGTGGCCGCCCTCGTGATAGGCGCTGAGCCGGATCACGCCCTTGGCGGGCTTGCCGGCATCGACGCGCTCATCGGTATCCTCAAGGCCGTGATCGGCCGAGTTGCGGACCATGTGGGTCAGCGGGTCCTTGATCAGTTCCAGCACCTGGCGGTCGAGCTCGGTCTCCTGGCCGACCATCTCCAGTTCGATATCCTTGTTCAGTTCCCGCGACAGGTCGCGCACGATGCGCGGCAGCTTCTGCCAGGCGTTGCCGATCGGCTGCATGCGCGTCTTCATGACGCCTTCCTGCAACTCGGCAGTGACGTTGGAGAGCCGCTGCAGCGGCACCTTGAATTCGGAATCCTCGTGCCGGCGGACGATCTCCAGCAGCTGATTGCGCGTCAGCACCAGTTCGCTGACCGTGGTGATCAGATGCTCCAGCGTGTCCACATTGACCCGCAGTGAGGCCTGCTGCACTGGCGCGTCGGTCTTCGGCGCGGCGGCCTGGTCCTTGGCGGGCGCCGGCTTGGCTGCGTCAGCCTTGGCTGGATCGGCTTTGGCTGGTTCAGCCTTGGCCTCCTCGTCCGAAGCCGCGGCCTCGGATGACTTCGCCGCCTCGGCAGATTCCGCGTCCGCCGTCTCTGCTTCCGCAGTGGCCGCATCGTCCGAGCCATCAGTGGACGCGACGGGATCGGGAAGGTGCAGCTCCGGCCCTTCGGCTTCCTGGAACGCGCGCTCCAGTTCGTCGAGCGAAACCTCGCCGGCCTTGATCTCGCGTTCAGGCTCCGGGGCCGCCTCAGGTTCTTCGCCGGGTTCGCCGTCAGGCGCGGCAACTTCGGCGGCCGCGTCCTCGCCGCCAGCGTCCACCGGCGCCTGGCCATCGCCATCCTCCGCGCCCGCGTCACCCGCCTCGGTCATCCGGTCGAGCTCGGAGATCAGGTCGTCGTCACAGCCTTCCGGCTCCGACCCCGTCTCGCCGAGCCCGGTGAGGATTTCCTTCAAGCGGTCGATGGAATTGAGGATCAGCGACACCGCCTCCGGGGTCACGGCCGCACCCTCGCGGAATTTGCCCATCAGGCTTTCCGCCGCATGGGCAAGCGACTCAAGGCGCGGCAGACCAAGGAAGCCGCACGTCCCCTTGATGGTGTGGACAAGCCGAAAGATGTTGTCGAGGATCTCGGCGTTGTTGGGCTCCTGCTCGAACTTTACCAGTTCGACGTCGACCACATCGAGGCTCTCGAATGTCTCGGTGAGGAATTCGCTTAGGAGATCGTCCATGCGCCGGCACCCGTCTGCACACGTCATAGTTGTAAACTCGAACTTACAACTATCACCGATAGTGTTTGCAAAGGGTTAAGGTTGACGCGGCGGCGCGCCGTGCCGTCGCGAATGGCGTTATCGCACAGGTGGGATCGGGAAATCGGCCAGTCGGGCCAGGCGCTTGGCTCAGGCCGGTGTCGCGGCGATGGTGCAGCGTTCCTCGCCCATGTCGAAAGCGACCGCCAGCCCGGCGTCGGCGGCGACCAGGCGCGTGTAGTAGGGCTGGATGGTCTGGGAGTCGACGCCGTTTTCGGGAACCGCGCCGGCGACGATCTCGGCAACGCCGGCGGGGATTTTCGCGTTGGTGCCCTGGGCGACAACGGCGAAGGTGCCGGCGCCTGCATCCACGTCGACGGTGATCTGGCCGCCGCGCGGAATGATCGTGTTGGCGATGGTCAGAAGGTTCAGCAGCAGCTTGACGCGATCCTTGGCCAGCCCGCCGGGGCCGGCATTCCAGGTCAGCGTCGTGCGCTCGTTCTCGATCACCCCGCGCGCCACCTCGCCGGCCTCGCCGAGATCGATCTCGCTGCCCGCCGACGATCCCGCGCCATAGGCCATGCGCGCGAACTTGAGCTTGTTGCTGGCCTGGCCGACGCTCTTGGTGACCAACTCCATGGCGAAGTCGTGCATGTCGGCGTTGGACTTGTCGCCCAGCACCTCAAGCCCGTTGTTGATGGCGCCGACCGGATTGACCAGGTCGTGGCACACCTTGCTGGTCAGCAGGGCTGCCAGTTCCATCGCGCCCGGAGCTGCGTGTGACGTCATGATCGCTAGGCCTCGTTGCTGGGATGCATACGGTCGCCGGAAAGCCGGGCGAATCGCCATTGCCGGCTCGGCAAATCATCCGGCGGTTGATACAACGCTCACCTGTCCCTGCCAAGCAATGGCATGACGCGGCCGACACGGCTTCCTGGAGAGACCCCGTGCGCGATGACGACAGCCTGCCGGAAGCCGCCACGCGCGGTCTGGGCGCCTCGCTGGCGGTGATCGCCATCGAAGCCGGGGCTGCCATCCTCGACATCTACCGGGCCGGGCAGGTCGCCGTTGCGCGCAAGGACGACGCAAGCCCGGTGACCGAGGCCGACCATGCCGCCGAGGCGGTCATCCTGAAACGGCTGGCCGGGGCCTTCCCGCATATCCCCGTGGTCGCCGAGGAACGCATCACCGCTGGTGACATGCCGTTGCACACCGACCGGCTGTTCCTCGTTGATCCCCTCGATGGCACCCGCGAGTTCATCGCCGGGCACGGCGAGTTCACCGTCAACATCGCCCTGATCGAGAACGGCAGCCCGGTCGCCGGGGTCGTCTATGCGCCGGCATTCCGCAAGGAGGCGGGCTGGCTGTGCTTCGCCGACCCCGTATTCGGTGCTTTCGAGGCGGACATCGGCGATGTGGCCAACGCAACGCACGTGCCGGCACCCGAGCACTGGCGGCGGTTACAGGTTCGCATGCTCGACGAGCACCGTGTGATCGCCATGGCCAGCCGGTCGCATTGCGACCCGCAGACGGAAGCGTTTCTGGATCGTCTGGCGCCCGCCGAAACGGTGGTGGCCGGGTCTTCATTGAAGTTCTGCGTGCTGGCATGCGGCGCGGCGGACGTCTATCCGCGCTTCAGCCCGACCATGGAGTGGGACATCGCGGCGGGCGACGCGGTGCTGCGCGCAGCCGGCGGCAAGGTGCTGGACGAGGCCGGCACCCCGCTCGTCTACGGCCGCACCCGCGGCGATTACACCAACGGCGCCTTCATCGCCTGGGGCGGCGGCAAGGCGGATTAGGGACACCCGTCGAGGGCCTTGTCGGGCAAAACGCGTCCAACAGTCGCCTCCCGCACACAATCATTCACGTGCCGGTGAAACCGGCGGATTCGGCATTGGCCCACGCCCAAATGACGGCATGTTGCGCACACAGCCCCGGAAAGGCCGTCCGAATGATGAAGAAGCTGACGCTCCTCGCACTACCTGCCGCCATTGTCATCGCAGCCTGGTTTGGCTCCCCCGCAGCAGCGGCGACCGAAAAGCTGATCGTTGCCGGCGGGTGTTTCTGGTGCGTTGAATCCGATTTCGAGTCGGTTCCGGGCGTCAGCGAGGTGGTGTCGGGATACACCGGGGGCGATGTCCAGAACCCGACCTACAGGCAGGTCACCCAGGGCGGCACGGGCCACTACGAGGCCGTCGAAATCCGTTTCGACCCGGACCGGATCACGCGGCAAGAACTGCTGGCCATGTTCCTTCGCTCGATTGATCCGACCGACGCGGGCGGCCAGTTCTGCGACCGGGGAGACAGTTACAGAACGGCGATCTTTGTCGGCGATGGCAGCGAAAGAGCGCTCGCGGAGCGTGCCAAGGCCGGGGCGGAAAAAGCGCTCGGCCAGAAGATTGTCACGCCCATACTGAGCGCTGGAACGTTCCATGAAGCCGAAGCACGCCACCAGAACTACTACAAGAGCAATCAGCGCATCCTGACCCGCTTCGGCTTCATAACGCGGTCGCAAGCCTACAAACGCTATCGCAAGGCCTGCGGACGCGATGCCCGGATCATCGAGCTGTGGGGTGCTGAAGCCCCATTCGCCAAGGTCAACTGACCGCGATCCGGATCGCAATGGTCATTCGAGGAGGCGGGCTGCGAGAGCAGCGTCCGGTCCTGGGGCACGCAGCCCACCGCGCTCCAGCGGGCCACCTCAATCGAAGATCGGCACCAGCGGCCCGTCCGGCACATCTGGCTTGGCCGCTTCCAACTGGACGGGCGCGGGCAGCTTGTTGATCTCGCGCCAGTTCTTCTGCGCCTTGGCAATCACCACCTCCGGCGCCAGCCAATAGGTCACCAGCAAATGTCCACCTCCTTGGATTGCAGACGTTCCAGCTTTTCTACAACCCAATCGAATTCGTCGCGTTCGCGTTGAATGTTGTCATTGTCGAGCCGAGCACGAAATTCCGCACCACGTCCCAGCCGGATCATGGTTGCCGAGACCAATCGGATAGGTAAGTAGCGACGCGGAGTTATTCCGAAGTAGTACTGCATGACCAAATCTGAATGGTCCGATGCGGCAGGTCCATGGCGACACAAGCCACGAAGGCCAAGCCGATCGAGGTACTTGACAGCATTCTCATCGCCCCCGTTTTCACCATCTGCCTGCGTGGCGACGAACCGGCGCAGCATATCGGCAAAGAAGTCGACGCTCTCCGGATCGATGTCCGCCAGCCTCGGGATACTGCGTGCCGCCGCCAGCCGCAGGCTGGGCTCATCGGCCATCTGACGCAGCCGGGCACCGATCGTGGCAATCCTGTCGGCTGGCAAACGCCAGAGAGTAGAGTCGAGCGTGCGGACATTCCAGTATTTCTCTGGCTCCCGAAGCATGCGGTCCGCCGCAACCTCAGCCAGTTCCAGAGGGAGCCACTCCGACACCGGAGCGTCTTTGCTCCCCGCCAATAGGTGCAACAGACCACCGGACGGAAGTTTGTTCCCCGAGAAGACCTTGCTGACCCTGTCGTCGGCGATTGCTGCAACCACGAGATCAACATACTTCGCGTCCACTGGACCGGGGAGATAGTCCCTGTCGGAGAGAAGGTCAAAGATGAGATTGTGTGCGGCCGAAGCCGGCCGTTCCGGATCGGTCAAGGCGGCTTCGGCGATCGGGAATAGATCATCCGTAGGACGGGCCGGTTCTTCGACAATTGGCCCAAGCAGATCGCGAGCTATTCGATCTATCGAAACCAACCTTTCGCCGAAATGCCGAATGCCCCGCCCGAACAGGAACACCTTGCCAGACTTGAGGTCGCGGACGCCGACCAGCAGGGGGATGAAGATCGGATATGCATCAACGCGAGTACGTCGATGGAACGTGATCTCCTCACCAGCCTCGAGGCGGATCAACTCCGTCACGTAGGACGTGTATCGCGGCCGGAAAGGCGATGAATCAATGTTGTGCTCGGTTGCCCTGTTGATGTCCAGGCGCCAGGTCGGTGTCGGACTGACCGCCCTGTCCGTGACGAGACACTCACCTGCGGCGACCCGGTACAGAACAGACCGCTCCAGGCCGAAGACCGCAGGGCAATCGGTCCGGGCCTCCTTGCGGAAACGCCAGTACTCTTCGCCCCCTTCAACATTGACGCGCGCATAAACCGCCGCAACGGCATCGTTGTAAAGCAGGTGTTGGCAGATCTTCCCGCACGGAGTTTGGAGAAACGGACGATCATATCCATCGAATGCGCGGTGCGAGTCGAGGAGGATGCGATCGTCCTTGGATACCTTGAAGCCAGTCAGAACGTCTTGGCTGCGGAGTTCGTCTACGGTACGTCGCATATCCCAGTTCAGGAGGACCGGGACACCGAAGGCGACCAAGACCACGACCCCGATGCGGATTGGCCAGCAAAAACCGCCTACCCAATGCTCTCGGACCAGCAGTACGAGCGCGAGCCATAGGCCCGCATAAAAAAATAGGGACCACCCAATCAATACAAAAAAGGCAGCTACACCCAGCAGCGCAAAAACGGCGGCTACAGCCCACAACAGGTATTCCAGCAATCACCCGACTCCCGGCTTTGAGACGCTGATCTTTGGAGATGTGACAGCGCACAGGCGCAACGGATTGATTTGATAATCGACCCCGCACCACAAATTTCCAGTAAGAGACAAGTTGGGATTTGGTGTGTTCTGCGAAACAGAACATCGCCCACCTCTTCACCGCTTCAATCGAAGATCGGCACCAGCGGCCCGTCCGGCACATCTGGCTTGGCCGCTTCCACCTGGACTGGCGCGGGCAGCTTGTTGATCTCGCGCCAGTTCTTCTGCGCCTTGGCAATCACCACCTCCGGGGCCTGCTCGAACACCGCCCGCTGCAAGGCGGAGAAGAACAGATAGAGCTTGCCGTCGCGCACCAGGAAGACCTGCGGGTCGCCGTCGACCAATTGGCCACGCGCCAGCGACACGACCGCGAAGCCGCCGAACTGCGGCGCGTAGATTTGAGGATGGTCGCGGAAGGCGTCGCGGTTGCCGGAGTTCGCGAAGCGCCAGGCCGCGCCGCGCCAGCGCAGCTCATAGCCGACTTCGCCGTTCTTTGGCTGCGCATCGGTGAAATAGCTGACCGGATCGAAACCGTCGATGGCAAAACCGGTGACGTAGTCGCGCGACACCGGAGCCGGCGGTCCGTCTGTCAGGTCCTCCACGATTGCGTCCTGCGCGAGGATGTCCGTCGCCATGACCAGCACAAAGGCCCAGGCAAGCACACTCGCGCAAAAACCCGGATTTCGCCGGATCACCGACATTTTCTTAACCTTATCGATCCCATAATCCGCCGAGATCGTGCTCTTTTGCGTTGGTTCCTGTGCCGATTATGTGGTCGCGCGCGTTAAGGAACTTCAAAAGCCAAACCGTTCGAGCACGCGCGTAATCACGTTGTGGAGTAATGAAGTGATGTTGACGCGTCGCGCCTTCATGACCGGCCTGACGGCCGTCGGCGGCACCGCCGCCCTTCCCCTCACCGCCCTGGCACAGTTCGCCGCTCCGGACGCCAGCTACTCGTCCGACGAACTGATCGACACCGGCCACCGCTTCTTCGGCGCCCTGTCGAAGGGCATGGCCAAGACGGTGGAGTACACCTTCCAGCGCGCCGGCCGCCCGAACGGCTACATCCTCGGCGAGGAGGGCAGCGGCGCCATCGTCGCCGGCCTGCGCTACGGCGAGGGCACGCTCTATACCAAGAACGCCGGCATCCACCGTTCCTACTGGCAGGGTCCCTCGATTGGCTGGGATTTCGGCGGCGAGGGCAGCCGCACCATGATGCTGGTCTACAATCTGAACTCGGTTCAGGACCTGTACCGCTACTACGGCGGCGTCAACGGTTCGGCCTATGCCATCGCCGGCCTTGGCGTTTCCTTCTTCGCCAACCGCCGGGTCATCCTCGCGCCGATCCGTTCCGGCGTGGGCGCGCGCCTCGGCGTCAATGCCGGCTATCTGAAGCTCACCGCCCGGCCGACCTGGAACCCGTTCTGACCATCACGCCGCAGCAGCGGCAGACCTTCATCGAGGCGGCCGGTTTGTCCCCGGCCGCCTTTTTCTTTGCCGCGATCCAACCTTCGCCGTGCGTGCGTTATCCTTGATGAACGGTAAATCTGGAATGTCGCCAACCTCCGTGTAAGGATGCCGAAAACGACCGCTGGCAGCGGCGCACGGCGGCAACGCCGCACTGGTTCGCGCGGCATCGGTCGGAGACGACGAACCGTCGGGGATATCAGGCTTAGCAAGCGGCAGGACGGCCGATGATTGAGTGGGTTATGTTGTTTGCCCTGGGGTTTTGCACCGCAGGGGTGATTGCACTGCTGGCGATCCCGACCGTGTGGCGGCGCGCCGTCGCCATAACCGGGCGGCGCATGCGCGGCGCCTTGCCGGTCTCCATGAGCGAGATCCAGGCCGACAAGGACCAGATGCGTGCCGAATTCGCCATGTCGGCGCGCCGGCTTGAGCGCAGCATCGACGAGCTCAAGGTACGCACCGCCAACCATCAGACGGAAATCAACAAGCGCAACGACCTGATCCGCTCCCTGAAAGCCGAGATCAACGGTCACAAGCACACCGAAGAAGACCTGCTGGCCCGCCTCGACAGCCTGGAGACGAAGGCCGCCAAGCAGGAAAAGACCATCCAGCAGCGCGAAGAGACGATCGTCCAGCGGGACACGACGCTGAGCGAGCGCGAGGCGGAACTGAGTGCGCGCCAGACGGAACTCGCCGAAGCCAATGCGCTGGCGGATACCCGCCGCGTCGAGATCGTTGCCCTGAAGACCCGCGTCGACGCGCTCAACGCCACCATCGAGGACCGCAACGCCACCGTTCAAGCGCGCGACGGCGAGGTCAGCGAGCGCGACGAGCGCATCAATACGCTCGAACGCACGGTGGCGGAACGCACCGTCGAACTCGACGCACGCGACGCGGAAGTCGTCTCGCTGAAATCCCGCAACGAAGCGCTGAGCGGCAACGTCCAGGACCGCGACGCCAAGGTCCAGGCGCGCGAGGGCGAACTCGTCGAGCGCGACGGACGCATCAGCGAGCTCGACGGGATACTGGCGGAGAAAACCGCCGAGCTGAATGCGCGCAATGCGGAGATCGCCGCACTGAAGACCAGCGCGGAGGCGCTCAATGCAGCCATCGAGGATCGCGACGCCAAGATCCAGGCGCGCGACGCCGAGATCGATACACGCGACCAGCGCATCGCCGAGCTGGACGGGGCGTTGTCGCAACGCGACACCGAGCTCGCCGCCAGCGGCACGGAGATCGCCGCGCTGAAGACCAGTGCCGAAGCCCTCAACGCGGCCATCGAGGACCGCGACGTCTCGGTACAGTCGCGCGACAGCGAGATCGCCGCGCGCGACGAGCGCATCGATGCGCTCGACCGGATGCTGGCGGAACGCGACACCGAGCTTGCCGCGCGCGATGCCGACATCAAGCGGCTGCGCGGTTCGATCGACAAGCAGGCGCAGTCCCTGTCGGAGAACGAGTCCAACACCGCTGGCCTCAAGCGCGCGCTGGCTGCCGAGCGCACCGCCGTTGCCGAGAAGGAAAAGGCGATCTCCGAGATGCAGGCGGATGTGCGCGAACGCAACGCCGAAGCCGGCCGCCTGGCCGCGCAACTCGCCGAAGCCAACAAGGACCGGGTACGCGCCGAGGAGCGCCTCAAGCAGGCGGTTGCCGAAAGCCAGGAAGCAGGCAAACACGGCCAGCCCGCCGGGCCGGCCGGCACGGCACCTGCCGATGCACAGCAAAAGCCCGTATCGGAAGCCGATTGGGAGGCCGAGAAGCGCGAAAACGCCATGTTGCGCGAGCGCCTCAACGATCTCACCGCGGAGGTGGTCAACCTGACCGCCACCCTGGACGGCGAGGAAGGCGTGGTCGCCACACCGCCGCCCCGCGACGTGGTCGACGAAACCGAGACGGACACGAACGGCTCGGGGGAGCGCACCACCAGCACGCTGGCCGACCGCATCCGCGCGCTGCAGAACCAGGTGGCCCGGCAATAGCCGATCTGCCCGCCGGTCCGTCTATTCGTCGCAACTTTAACGGTGTCGCGAACGATCAGCCCCGCGCCCTAGGCTGTCGATGCAGCCTAACGCTTGCGGCAGTAGAGCTCCAGCTTGTGCGACACAATCTCGTAGCCGCGTTGGCGCGCGATGCGTTCCTGCAATTCCTCGATCTCGCGCGAGCGGAACTCGATCACGTCACCGGTGTCCAGATCGATGATGTGGTCGTGATGGGGCGCATCGGCCGTCTCGAAGCGTGAGGGCTCGCCGTCGAAGACGTGCCGGTGAACGATGCCCGCCTCCTCCAGCACAGACAGCGTCCGATAGACCGTGGCCAGCGATACCGAATCGTCGATGACCTTGGCGCGGCGATGCAGCTCTGTGGCGTCGGGATGATCGTCGGCCCCCGACAACACCTTGAGGATCGCCGCGCGCTGCCGCGTCACCCGCACGCCGCGCTTGCGCAGGGCGTCTTCGAGCGATTTCGAGGGACTGGTCGCGATGGCCATGGTCGAAAGTTAATGCAGATTCGTTCCCAGATCATCTGTGTTCGGGCTGCCCCGACCCCAATACGAAGAAAACGATCGATCCTTCGAGGTGCGTCTCACGCGCACCTCGCAGATGAGGGTATCGGTCGCGAGCCTCGAAGGACGAGGCCTGAGGATTGACCGGTCGGTGCCGCGCTTGAGGCGGCCAGCACCAACGCACGCAAACCCGTTTGCATCTGGCCTCCCTAGTTGCAAATCATTCTCATGTGCATTGACTTCGCGCCACGGCATCCCCTATAGTCCTGTTGCAATCAATTCGCAGGAGCATTCCAAGCCGGATGCTGACGCCGAATTTCCCGATCTCACGCATCCGCGCGATGCACGGCTGCCCCGCAGGCGAGCGTCGAGCGATAGCGACAAGAACGACTGGACAGACAATGCAGCTAAGCAAACGTTCCTTCATGGCCATGATCGCCGCGGTGTTCGCCCTGGTACTGGCCGATGCGCCGGCGAAGGCGGCGAACGAACCGGTCAGTGTCGTCGCCACCACCGGCATGATCGCTGACGCAGCGCGTCAGGTCGGCGGCGATCTGGTCGAGGTCAAGGCGCTGATGGGCCCTGGTGTCGATCCGCACGCCTACCGCCAGACCCGCACCGACATTGCCGCGCTCACCAAGGCGGGCCTGGTGCTGTGGCACGGCCTCTATCTGGAAGCCCAGATGGAGGAATTCCTTCTCGAACTGGACGACACCCGCCCGGTGGTCGCCGTTGCCGAAACGCTGCCGCGCAACATGCTGATCGGCCATGACGACTACGCCGGCAAGTTCGACCCGCATGTGTGGATGAACCCGAACCTGTGGTCGCGGGTGGTGCTGAGCGTGCGCGACGCGCTGAGCGAAGTCGCGCCACAGCACGCCGATGCCTTCCGCGCCAACGCCAAGGCGCATCTGGCCGAACTCGGCGAACTCGCCAACTACACGACGAAGGTGCTGTCCTCGGTGCCGCCGGAAAGCCGCGTGCTGCTGACCGCCCATGACGCGTTCAACTATTTCGGCTCGGCCTACGGTTTCGAGGTGCTGGGCATCCAGGGCATCTCGACGGAAAGCGAAGCCGGCCTGAACCGCATCCGCGAACTGGTCGACATGCTGGTCGCCCGCGACATCCGCGCCGTGTTCGTGGAGTCCTCCGTTTCCGATCGCAACATCCGCGCCCTTGTCGAAGGCGCTGCCGCGCGCGGCCACGAGGTCATCATCGGCGGCGAGCTATTCTCCGACGCCATGGGCGCCGATGGCACCTATGAGGGCAGCTATCTGGGCATGATCGACCACAACGCCACCGTCATCACCCAGGCGCTGGGCGGCGAGGCCCCCGATCGCGGCCTCAACGGCCGGCTGGCGGCGGGGTCATGAGAAACGACTCCACCCTGGCGCTGCGCGACGCCAACGCCTCGCTTGAACTTGCCGTCGACGGCGGGCAGGCCCTTCGTCCCGAACCCGACGAGACCTGCCCGCTCGACATGCGCGGCCTGACCGTTTCCTATGGCGAGAAGCCGGCGGTGTTCTCAGTCGACGCGACTTTCGTGACCGGGAGCATGACGGCAATCGTCGGCCCCAACGGCGCCGGCAAGTCGACGCTCCTGAAGGCCGCGCTCGGCATCGTCACGCCGCTGTCGGGCAGCGTGCACATCTTCGGCAGGACCTTCGCGGAAAGCCGGCGGCGCATCGCCTATGTGCCGCAGCGTGCCTCCGTCGATTGGGATTTCCCGACCCGCGTCATCGACGTGGTGATGATGGGTCTCTACGGCGATCTCGGCCTGCTGCGCATCTCCGGCAAGCGTCATCGCGACACCGTGCTGGCCTGCCTGGAACGCGTCGGCATGGCGGATTTCGCGCAGCGGCAAATCGGCCAGCTTTCCGGCGGTCAGCAACAGCGGGTGTTCCTTGCCCGCGCGCTCGCCCAGGACGCCGACCTCTATCTGCTGGACGAACCCTTCGCTGGCGTCGATGCCGCCACCGAGAAGGCGATCATCGACGTGCTCAAGCAGCTCAAGGCGGAGAGCCGCACGGTCGTGTGCGTGCATCACGATCTGGCGACCGTCGCCGACTACTTTGACCATGTACTGCTGATCAACGTGCGCAAGGTCGCCGAAGGGCCGGTGGCCAGGGCATTCACCGCCGAGACCCTGCAAGCGACCTATGGCGGCCGGCTGGCCACGACCCATATCGACCAGCTCAAGCTGCCCGCCGCGTAGAAACGCCGGCGCATCGCCATGCTGAATACCTTCGTCGACGCGCTGCTCCTGCAGCTCGGCTACAACGCAACGCTGGTCGCCATCGGAGCAGCCCTTCTCGGCACCGCCGCGGGCACCGCCGGCACCTTCCTGTTCCTGCGCAAGCGCGCGCTGGTCAGCGACGCGGTGGCGCACGCGACGCTGCCCGGTATCGGCCTCGCCTTCATTGCCATGGCGCTGCTCGGCGCAGACGGGCGCAACCTGATCGGCCTGCTCGCCGGCTCCGCCGTGACGGCGGGTATCGGCCTGCTGCTGGTCGAGTGGATCGCCCGCCGCACACGGCTTTCCGAGGACGCGGCCATCGGCGCGGTGCTGTCGGTATTCTTCGGTTTCGGCATCGTGCTGCTCACCGTCATCCAGACCATGAGCCGGGGCAAGCAGGCGGGCCTGGAGAGCTTCCTGCTCGGCTCCACCGCCGGCATGCTCTATCAGGACGCCATCATCATCGCGCTCGGTGGCGCACTGGCGGTGCTCGCCGTCATCGTGCTGCGCCGGCCGATGACGCTGGTTGCGTTCGATCCCGGCTACGCAGCGGCGACCGGCATCGACGTGCGCCGCATTGACCTTGCCATGATGGGGCTGGTGCTGGCGGTGACGGTGATCGGCATGAAGATCGTCGGGCTGATCCTCGTCGTCGCCATGCTGATCATCCCGCCAGTGGCGGCACGTTTCTGGACCGAGCGCACCGATCAGGTGATCGTGCTCGCCGGCATCTTCGGCGGCATCTCCGGTTATGTCGGCGCGGCGCTGTCTGCCTCCACGCCGGCGCTGCCGACCGGACCGATCATCGTGCTCACCTGCTTTGCACTCTTCGCGGTGTCGCTGATGCTGGCGCCGGGGCGCGGCGTGCTGGCCGCGCTGCTGCGCCATCGCCGCTTTCAGGTCCGCGTGCATCACCGCCAGGGACTGCTGGCGCTGGCGCGCGGTGAACCGATCTTCGATCCGCTGACGCTGTCGGTGCTGCGCCGCAGCGGCCTCATCCGCAAGGATGGCGTCGCCACCGACGCCGGGCGCGCCCAGGCCGCCAAGGCGCTGCGCGACGAGAAGCGCTGGGAGATCGCCCGCCAGATCCACCACGACGACACGGTGGTGGGCCGCTACGACGGCCTGACACCGATCGAGACGGTGCTGACGCGCGACGAGATCGCCGATATCGACCACCGCTTGGGCGGGCCGCAACCGGTCGGGGAAGCATCGTGATGGGTGCGGACTTCGTCCAGCTCAGCCTGACGCCGCTGCTGATCGGCGTGCTCGCGGCGATCGCCTGCGCCCTGCCCGGCAATTTCCTGATCCTGCGCCGTCAGGCACTGATCGGCGATGCCATCAGCCACGTCGTGCTGCCAGGCATCGTGGTGGCCTTCCTGATCACCGGCGCGGTCAGCACATGGCCGATGTTGCTGGGTGCCGCGGGCGCAGCCATCGTCGCGGTGGTGCTGATCGAGACCATCCGCCGGCTCGGGCGCATCGAGCCGGGCGCCGCCATGGGTGTCGCCTTCACCGCCATGTTCGCCGGCGGCGTGCTACTGCTGGAGCAAAGCGACACCTCGAACGTGCATCTCGACGTGCAGCACGCGCTCTACGGCAATCTGGAGAGCCTGATCTGGCTCGCCGCCGATGGCTGGCACTCCCTGCTCGACGCTGAGGCACTCGCCGCCCTGCCACCGGAACTGCCGAGGATGGCCGTTGTCGCGGCCATCATCGCCGTGCTGACGGTGGTGTTCTGGCGGCCGCTGAAGATCTCCACCTTCGATGAGGGCTTTGCCAATGCCGTTGGCATCCCGACCGGCGCCCTCGGCTTCGCGCTGGTGGTGACGGCCGCCGTCGCCGCGGTCGCGGCCTTCGACGCGGTTGGCTCGATCATCGTCATCGCCATGTTCATCTGCCCGCCGGCGGCGGCCCGGCTGATGACCAATTCGCTGGAGGCGCAGGTCTGGTGGTCGGTCCTGTTCGCGACCATCTCCGCCGTGCTGGGCTATGTGTTCGCCGGCTACGGACCCTTGTGGTTCGGGGCCGAGGATGCCGTCAGCGCCGCAGGCATGATCGCCACCGTCTCCGGCGTGATCCTCGGACTTGCCTGCCTGTTCGCGCCGCACCGCGCCCGCGTCGGCGTGGGGGCCGAAGGTTAGGCGTCTCTCCCAGCTCAGCCGTCCCGATAATAGTAGCTGTAGCCATTCAGCGCCGGCGCACCGCCAAGATGCGCGTAAAGGATGCGTGATCCGTCCGGGAAGAAGCCTTTCTGGGTCAGGTCGATCATCCCCTGCATCGATTTCCCCTCATAGACCGGATCGGTGATCATCGCCTCCGTGCGCGCCGCAAGCCGGATCGCCGCATTGGTCTCCTCGCTCGGCACCCCGTAGGCCGGATAGGCATAGTCCGGGTTGATGTGGATTTCCTCCTCATCCACCGGCCGGCCAAGTTCCACCAGTTCCGCCGTGTTGTCGACGATCTGGCGCACCTGCGCGCGGGTCTGCTCCAGCGTGCCGGAGGCATCGATGCCGATGACCCGCTCCGCGCGATTGTCAGCCGCAAAGCCGACGATCATGCCAGCCTGGGTGGAACCGGTGACAACGCAGACGATGATGTAGTCGAACGAAAAGCCGAGCTCGACTTCCTGCGCGCGCACCTCTTCGGCGAAGCCCACATAGCCAAGCCCGCCATACTTGTGCACCGATGCACCGGCGGGGATGCCGTAAGGCTTGCCGCCGGCATCACGCACCGACTGCATGGCATCTTCCCAGCTCTGGCGGATGCCGATGTCGAAGCCGTCCTCCACCAGCCGGCTGTCGGCGCCCATCAGCCTGGTCAGCAGGATGTTGCCGACCCGGTCATAGACCGCGTCGTGATGGGGCACCCACTTCTCCTGCACGACGACGCATTTCATGCCGATCTTGGCCGCCGTCGCCGCCACCATGCGGGTGTGGTTGGACTGCACACCGCCGATGGAGACCAGCGTATCGGCCCCCGACGCGATGGCATCGGGGACGATGTATTCGAGCTTCCTGAGCTTGTTGCCGCCGAGCGCAAGGCCGGAATTGCAATCATCCCGCTTGGCCCAGATCTCGACCTTGCCGCCAAGCGCTTCGCTCAGGCGCGGCAGCGGCTCGATGGGCGTCGGCCCGAAAGTCAACGCGTAACGTTCGAATTTCCCGAGATTCATCGCAGCACACCCTGTCAGCCTAGAGCATGTCTTGCTCTAAGACCGGCGCAAGCCTATCAGCCGCGCCCGGGTGGTGCGCGAAAAACATCTGGAAAAGATCAGGAAGACGGCTGCGAGTGGCACTCCCAAGGGGACTCGAACCCCTGTTTCCGCCGTGAGAGGGCGGCGTCCTAGACCACTAGACGATGGGAGCGCAGATCGCTCGCGCCGGATGCAGGGATATAGCGATTTCGCGGTTTCTCCGCAAGCAGCGCGCCACGCCGGCAAGCATCACTCGCCGCCAGGGACAAATTCGATGCGACCGCTCAGGGCCTCTTCGCCGATGCGGAAAAGCCGCACCTCCTGACGCCCGTCCGGCAGATCGATACGCACCGCAAGCACGCCCTCATCGAGCGTCATGTCTCCGATGCGCGCACCGGCCGGCAACGCGATGCTCTCGGCGACATCGGCCGCGACATCCACCCGCGCCGGCGTATCGCCGTCGGAAAAGGCCCCGATGCGATACAGGATCACCGCGAAAACGGCGACGACCCCCAGGATCATCACGCCCATCGAGCCGATCAGCAGCCAGGTGAGCTTGCGGCGAATCCGCTCCACCGCCGGGTCGAGCGGCGGCTCGTCGTCGTGAAGATCGGTCTGTGCGGACATTGCTCGCGGGTCCATCGCCAGGGGCCGTGAGGGCAAAGCATGTTGCAGGCTCCCGATCAAGTCGCGCTTTCCGTCGCCGGCACGGCAGTGCTACAGCCACAGCCCATGGAAAGGCTCGACATCACGCTCGCTGACGGCGATCCGCCCAAGCGCCTCGACGCGGCGCTGGCCGCTGCCTGGCCGGAGATTTCGCGGGCACGCTTCCAGCGCCTGATCCGCAACGGGCAGGTGCGGCTGGATGGCGAGGCGATCCGCGACCCTTCGGCGCGCGTTGCCGGCGGAGCGAATCTGAGCGTCACCGTGCCGCCGCCGGAGCCGGCCGAACCGGCGGCCGAGCCGATCCCGCTCAATGTGGTTTTCGAGGACGATGACCTGATCGTCGTCGACAAGCCCGCGGGCCTCGTTGTGCATCCCGGTGCCGGCACGCACAGCGGCACGCTGGTCAACGCGCTGTTGCATCACGCCGGCGACAGTCTGTCCGGCATCGGCGGTGTTGCACGGCCGGGCATCGTGCACCGCCTGGACAAGGACACCAGCGGATTGATCGTGATCGCCAAGAACGACGCGGCACACAAGGCACTCTCGGCGCAATTCGCCGATCACGGCCGTTCCGGGCCGCTGGAACGTGCCTACAAGGCGCTCGTCTGGGAGGTTCCGGCGCGCGCCTCCGGCACCATCGACGCGCCGCTCGGGCGCGACCCGCGCAGCGCCATCCGCATGGCCATCCGCAAGGGCGGCCGCCGCGCGGTGACGCATTGGCGCCGCGACCGGCACTTCACCCAGGCCGGACGCGACGTCGCCGCCCTGGTCGAATGCCGGCTGGAAACCGGCCGAACCCACCAGATCCGCGTGCACATGGCCAGCATCGGCAATCCCGTCATGGGCGACCCCGTCTACGCGTCAGGGTTCAAGTCCAAAGCCGCGCTGCTCGACGAGCCGGCCCGCGATGCGCTGGAGGCACTGAACCGTCAGGCCCTGCACGCGTTTCTGCTCAGCTTTCGCCATCCCGGTCACGATAAGGTGATGCGCTTCGAATCGACCCTGCCGAACGATATGTCACGGCTCGCCGATGCCCTTGATACGCCATAGGATTCACATTCGATTTGCCATGAATCCGCGTCAATGTCGTCTTTTCGGCACAAATGGCGTCTAGTATCCTTACCTATACGTAAGAAGAGCGATTCGGGCCGCAAAACAGGCGCCCGATTGCGTTTCGACACCGGCGTTCCCATATCAGGAAGCCTGTGTCCTGGTCCTGCCGACCGGCCGCTGCGTGCGGTCATGCGCGTTCGTGAACATGCAGTCATGACAGCCTGGCCGCTTTTGAAGCGCGGGGTGGACGGCGGGAGCCGATTGTTGGGGAGACCTGTCTGATGGCCGTTACGGCACTACCGACGATCAGTCCGGATGGTGGGTTGTCGCGGTATCTCGACGAGATCCGCAAGTTTCCCATGCTGCAACCGGACGAAGAGTACATGCTCGCCAAGAGCTGGCGCGAGCACGACGACCGCGCCGCCGCCCACAAGCTGGTGACCAGCCATTTGCGCCTGGTTGCCAAGATTGCCATGGGCTATCGCGGCTATGGCCTGCCCATCAACGAGATCGTCTCGGAGGGCAACATCGGCCTGATGCAGGCGGTCAAGCGCTTCGAGCCGGACAAGGGCTTCCGGCTCGCCACCTACGCCATGTGGTGGATCCGCGCCGCCATCCAGGAGTACATCCTGCGCTCCTGGAGCCTGGTGAAAATGGGCACCACGGCAAACCAGAAGAAGCTGTTCTTCAACCTGCGCAAGGTGAAGGGGCAGATTTCCGCGCTCGAGGAAGGCGATCTGCGACCCGAGCAGGTCAGCGAGATCGCCACGCGCCTGGGTGTCAGCGAGGACGAGGTGGTATCGATGAACCGCCGGCTGGGCGGAGATGCCTCGCTCAACGCGCCGCTGCGTGCGGACACGGAGGGCGCCTCGGAGTGGCAGGACTGGCTGGTCGACGAAAGCGAGGACCAGGAGACCCTGCTGGCCGAAAGCGAGGAGTTGGACATCCGCCGCAAGATGCTCGACGAGGCGATGGAAACGCTGAACGATCGCGAGAAGCGCATCTTCCAGGTGCGGCGGCTGTCGGAAGACCCGTTGACGCTGGAAGAGCTGTCGGAGGAGTTCGGCGTCAGCCGCGAACGCGTTCGGCAGATCGAGGTGCGCGCCTTCGAGAAGGTGCAGAAGGCGATGCGCACCGCCGCCCGCGACCTGGAACGCACACCCGCGCTGGAGGCAGGCGCGGCTTAGCCAGCTTTGTTCCGCTCACGCGACGGTGACCGGGCGTGCGTCGCAATCGGCACGGCTTTGATTATCTATGAGCGGACTGCGCGGCAGGCGGCCGCGCGCCACACCGATGTGGCGACCAAGCTTTGAGAGATCTTGCCATGCCCGATACCACTCCCGTGCTGCCACGCGGCACCGCCCCCGCCCTGACCGTTCCCGTTGTCGGCGGCGGCCCCTGGACGCTGGCCGACAGCCATCCGCAGAACTTCACCATGGTGGTGTTCTACCGCGGCCTGCACTGCCCGATCTGCAGGGCGCAGCTCAGCGAGCTGCAGCGCATGCTGCCGGAGTTCGACAAGCGCGGCGTCAAGGTGATCGCGGTTTCCTCCGACACCGCCGAGCGGGCCAGCAAGACGGTCGAGGAGTGGCGCCTCGACAAACTGCCGATCGGTTACGGGCTCGACCTCGATGTCGCCTGCAAGTGGGGCCTCTACCTGTCGGCCGGCAAGGGCAAGACGTCGATCGGCGTTGAGGAACCCGCCAAGTTCAGCGAGCCCGGCCTGTTCCTGATCCGGCCCGACAACACCGTCTACTTCGCATCGGTGCAGACGATGCCGTTCGCCCGCCCGCCCTTGAAGGACATCCTTGGCGCCATCGACTTCGTGCTCGCCAAGGACTACCCGGCGCGCGGCGAAGCAAGCTGCTACGACGCGGCGGCTGCCTGAGCGGCAGGGTCTCGCTACCGCGCCCCCAGCGCAACAGCGTAGTCCGAAACCGGCGGCGAGCGCTCGATGAGCCCCTGCTGCTGCATGAAGGCGGCGAAGCGCGTGTAGCGCGGCACGTCCAGCGCGCCCGGCCGCTTGGCGAAACGTGGCAGCGAGAGGGTCCACGCCTGCCGGTTCAGCTCATTGTCGAGATCGGGATGGGCGGCCAGGAAGGTCGCCCATCCCTCTTCCGGGTGATTGGTCAGCCAGATGACCGCCCGCTCGATGGCCTCCAGAAAGCGCGGCAGCCGGTCGTCGCCGGTGTTGTCCCGGTGGGCGATGAAGATCAGCTCGTCATAGACCGGCACGCCGTGCTCTTCCGGGTAGAACGCCAGGCCCTCGTGCCCCTCCAGCCGCAATTGCGTCAGCTCGAAGTTGCGGAACGCGCCGATCACCGCATCGACCCTACCGGCGATCAGCGCCGGCGACAGGGCGAAGTTGACGTTGACCAGCGTGACGTCATCGAGACTCATGCCGACGCCCGAGAGCATGGTCTGCAGCAAGGCATCCTCGAAACCGCCGACCGAAAAGCCAACCGTCCTGCCCTTCAGGTCGGCCAATGACTTGACCGGCCCGTCGGCCAGCACCACCAGCGTGTTGAGCGGTGTCTCCACCAGCGTGCCGATGCGCGCCAGAGGCAGTCCTTCCGCCGCCTGTATGTGCAGGTTCGGCTGGTAGGAGATGGCGATATCGCCCTGCCCTGCCGCGACCAGCCGCGGCGGCGCGGCCGGATCGGCCGGCGGCACCAGCTCCACATCAAGACCGGCATCGGTGAAATAGCCCTTCTGAGCAGCCACCACGAGCGGCGCGTGACCGGGATTGACGAACCAGTCAAGCAGAACGGTGAGCTTGTCGGCAGCGCGCGCCGGCGCGGCAGCCAGCATCAGCGCCAGCATGGCGATCAGGGGAAGCGTCTTGCGCATGTCGGTATCGGTCCTTCTTGGTCTTGTATCCGGCAGCCGGCGTCAGGCCGACAGCCTGTCTCAGGCCGGCAATTCGTCCATCCAGTACGTCATTCGCCGGGTCGCCACCTCGACGACGGCGCGCAGCAGCAGACCCGCCAGGCACAGCACCAGCAGGCAGGCGAACACCATGTCCGTCTGCACCCGCGCATTTGCCTGCAGCATGACGAAGCCGAGGCCCGCGGCGGCCCCCACCCATTCACCGACCACCGCGCCGATCGGCGCCACGGTCGCGGCCACCCTGAGACCCGACGCGAGCGCCGGCAGCGCGGCCGGCACGCGGATCAGCGCCGTTGTGGCGAGGGGTCCGGCGCGATACAGCCGGGCCAGGTCAAGCAGGTGGGGTTCGGTGCGCCGCAGCCCGTCATAGAAGGCCGACGCGACAGGGAAATAGATGATCAGCGTCGCCATGGCGATCTTCGAGGCCAGCCCGAAGCCAAGCCAGATCACCAGCAGCGGCGCGATGGCGAAAACCGGCAGCGCCTGGCTCGCCACCAGCAGGGGCAGCACGACATGGCGCGCCGGGCGCACGGCGGTGATGGTCAGTGCCGTGGCCACGCCGAGCACGGTGCCGGCGATAAGCCCCAGCACCATCTCCATCAGCGTGATGCCGGCGTGATAGGCGAGAAACCGCCATTGCTCGAATATCGCCGCGAACACCGCACCGGGACCGGGAAAGATGTAATCCGGTGGCGCAAAGGCCCGGTGCGCCAGCCACCAGATGGCGACCAGCGCCAGACACCAGATCGCGATCTTTGCGATCAGGGCGGTGAGCCGGCGGGCAGCTTGCCGGCGCGGCGAGACGGTCTGCTGCGGAGCGGATTGCAACACGGGCGGCCAGGCGTCTCTTCGACAGACATACCCGGCTTGGTTGGGAAGGTACCGCCCGGCGCGGGAGCCGCCGGGCTCGCTTCCGTCCCTTCGCCGGTATGATCCGGATCAGGTTCAAAGGGTTCGGCCGCCGCTTGCGACCATCTCAGTCCCTGTCGGGACACCCCTCGGAACGGCGAATGCGCGTTAGATTACGGTGCCCGGCGCACAAAGCAAGCGGACGGCTGCATGGCGGCCACGCGGCGGACCGGCTACTGGCTGGGTTCGGGAGCCGGCTCGCCCCCGGTCGGCTGCGCCCATTCGCTGAACGCCTGCGCGAACACGCTTTCCCCTTCGGGACCCTTGGCCAGCGTGATGATCGCCCGCCGTCCGTTGGTATAGACCACCGGCACGTCGATGAAGGGGCGCGTCGACAGCCCATCGATATTGGTCTGCGCGTCGATGCCGCCACCCAAAAGCGCCATCAGGAAGATGCCCGGATCGACCTTGACCACCTCGCCGGCGAGCGGACCGCCTTGGGCCTTCGGCGTCGACTTGACCAGAAGGCCCGGCACATTGCTGATGCCGCCACCGCCGAACTCCGGCGGCACGGTGAAGATGAAATCGATCGTGTGCGTGGCCGGGAAGGCCGGATCGATGTTCTTGTGGATCATCAGCGTCAGGTTGACATTGCGCGACGGGATTTGCGCCTGACCCTCGATGACCGGCAGACCGTTGACGCGCTTCAGGGTCCACTTGACGGAGCCCGGCGTCTCGGTGGGCGGCGTTTGCGGCGTGTCGCCTTCTTCCACCAGCAGGGCCTCGATCACCGCGGCAGCCGGCTCGCTGACGGCCGGCGTATCGGCAGGGGCATCGGCAGGCGTTTCAACCGGTGTCTCGGCAGGAGGATCGGCCGGCGTGTCAGCCGGGGGCTGCTCCGCCTCGGCGACCTCCTCGCCCTCGGACATGCGCACGTCGACCTTCGGCTCCTCGTTGGCATCCGACCGCACCAGCTCGACCAGCGGCTGGACCGCCTCCTGGATCGTCTCGCGCTGCCAGTAACCGACGCCGGCAAGGCCGGCGACCACGGCTGCCGTGATGATCCAGCCCCACGGGCTACGCCGCGGCTTGAGCTCGAAGGCGCCCGGTTCCGGCCAGTCATCACTGTCGGGATCGTCGAGGAAAGCCGGCGGCGTGTCCTCGTCGTCGGCGATCTCGTCCTGGATAGCGACCTCGTCCTGGGTGACGACCTCGTCCTGGGTGACGACCTCGTCAGCGGCAACCTCATCGGCGATCGCCTCGGCCTGCGGGGCCTCGGACACCGGAAGGTCGTGCGCGGGGTCGAAGGCCGGGTCCACGGACGCATCGTGCGTCGTACCGACCGGCGGGCGCTCCTCGAAACGCTTACGCAACGGCGAGACGTAGCTGGTTGCCGCCGAAGCCGGTGACGGCGCGGAAGCCTCATCGGCCGGGGCGGCCGGTTCCTCCGGCATCGCCGGTGCGGCGGGCTGTTCGCGCGGAGTGGCCGGAGCCGCCAACGCGACCTCTTCGCCCTCCAGCTTGCTTGCCGCCGCACGCAGGCTTTCGCGCATCTGTGCGATCTGTTCGGGCCCGGGCGGTGGCGTGTTCTTCTGCAGTTGCGCCACCAGCGCATGCTCGGCACGCGCATACAGCGCACGGCGTGCCTCAACGGTATTTGCCTCGAGATTGCCAACCGCGCGGCGGAGAACGGAGTAGAAATCGGTCATGGATCGTTGTGCTGGATGCTACCTGGCTCTGGAATATCCGTCGAATGATGCCGTTTCTCAGCGCCACAAGGAGATATAGAGCGCTTGCCTAGGGTCGTGACCCTAATCCTCGAATGGGTCGTGAACAAGGATGGTATCGTCGCGTTCCGGGCTGGTCGACAACAGCGCCACCGGCGTACCGATCAACTCCTCGATACGCCGCACATACTTGATCGCCTGGGCCGGCAGTTGCGCCCAGGACCGCGCACTCGCCGTGCTCTCCTGCCAGCCATCGAGCGTCTCGTAGACCGGTGTCACGCGCCCCTGTGCCCCCTGCGAGGCGGGAAGATAGTCGATTCGCTCGCCATCCAAGTCGTAACCGACGCACACCTGCAGTTCGTCCATTCCGTCCAGCACATCGAGCTTGGTCAGGGCGATACCGGACACCCCGCTCGTGACCATCGCCTGACGCACCATCACCGCGTCGAACCAGCCGCAGCGCCGCCGCCGTCCGGTCACCGTGCCCAGTTCGTGGCCGCGTTCGCCAAGATGCGCGCCGATCTCGTTGTCCTGCTCGGTGGGGAACGGCCCCTCTCCGACGCGCGTGGTGTAGGCCTTGGTGATGCCGAGCACGTAGTCGATCGTGCCTGGCCCGACCCCGGCACCGGACGCCGCCTGGGCGGCAACGGTGTTGGAGGAGGTGACGAAGGGATAGGTGCCGTGGTCGATGTCGAGCATGGTTCCCTGCGCGCCTTCGAAGAGGATGCGCCGACCGTCCCGGCGCGCCTCGTCCAGCAGCCGCCAGACCGTATCCACGTAGGGCAGCAGCCGCCCGGCGACGCTGGCCAGTTCCTCGTAGAGCGTCTCACGGGCGATCTCCGGCTGACCGAGCCCGCGGCGCAGCGGATTGTGATGGGCCAGCAGCCGCTCGATCTTGCCCGACAGCGTCTTCAGATTGATCAGGTCCATCACGCGGATGGCGCGCCGCCCCACCTTGTCCTCGTAGGCCGGCCCGATGCCGCGCCGGGTGGTGCCGATGCGCGCGCCAGCGTCGGCTGCGTTCTCGCGTAGCGCATCGAGATCGCGGTGCACCGACAGGATCAGGCAGGCGTTGTCGGCAATGCGCAGCTTGTCGCGGGAGATTTCGATGCCCTGTCCGGTGAGCTGCTCGATCTCCTCGGCCAGCGCGTGCGGATCGATGACGACGCCATTGCCGATCACCGCCAGCTTGCCCTCGCGCACCACGCCGGAGGGCAGCAGCGACAGCTTGTAGACGGTGCCGTCGATGACAAGCGTATGGCCGGCGTTGTGGCCGCCCTGGAAGCGCACCACGATATCGGCGCGCTCCGACAGCCAGTCGACGATCTTGCCCTTACCTTCGTCGCCCCACTGCGAGCCGACAACAACCACATTCGCCATGTGAGCCCCTGCACCCCCGATTGTCGTGTGAATGGCCCGACTGTTCGCCCGCGAATCCCGCCGTGCCCGAGAAGGCGGCGGACAGTAGCAACATTGACCGGCGAATGCGACCAGCAAGGCGCGGTGAGGCATGTGCCGCATGGGAGCCACCCGCACGCCACCCTTTACAGGCCGGCGCAGGCCGGATACGCGCTTGCCATGTCCGTGTTCCAACCGGCCCGCCCGCGATGAGCGACGACACCCGCCCAGCAGCCGGCGGAGGACTGTTTTCGAACGCTTATCTGCTGCTTGTGCTGACGATGCTGTTCTGGGGCGGCAACGCGGTCGCCGGCAAGTTCGCCGCCGGCTCCATCCCGCCCCTGACGCTGACATCGCTGCGCTGGATTTTCACCGCGGCGATCCTCTATGTGCTCGCCAGACCCTATCTCGCCGAGGCCTGGCCGGTGCTCAAGGCGCGCTGGCTCTATCTGTTCGCGGTCGGCACAACCGGCTTCACGATCTTCAACTTCGCGCTCTACGGCGCGTTGAACTACACCACCGCGATCAACGTCGCCATCGAGCAGTCCGGCATGCCGATGGTGATCATCCTGGCGACGTATCTGATCTACCGCGAACCGGTCACGCGGCTTCAGATGGCGGGCGTCGCGGTGACCATCCTCGGCGTTCTGGTCACCGCCACCCATGGCGATCTCGGCGCACTGGTGCGCCTGGAGATGAACGTCGGCGATGCGATCATGATGATCGCCGTCGTCGCCTATGCGGCCTATTCGGTGTCGCTGCGCCACAAGCCAAAGATGCCCTGGCAACCGTTCATGTTCGCGCTTGCCCTGTCGGGGGCGATCGCATCCCTGCCGGGGCTGGCGCTCGACCTCGTGTCGGGACGGTTGCCGGCAGCGAACTGGGTCACGCCGACCGTGATGCTCTACGTCATCATCTTCCCGTCGCTGTTGTCGCAGGTCTTCTTCTTGCGCGCGGTGGAACTGATCGGCGCCAACCGGGCCGGCCTGTTCATCAACCTCGTCCCTGTCTTCGCCACGGCCCTGGCCGTCGCGCTGCTCGGCGAGCAGTTCCGCCCGTATCAGATGCTGGGCCTTGCCATGGTCATCGGCGGCATTGCCATGGCCGAGCTCTCCGCCCGCCGCAAGCTGGCACGCAGCGAGTTCCCCACCGGCTGAACTCTGTCCGGCAGCGCCCGGCGGGTCAGGAAAAGTGGCTTCCGGTTTTCCGCCCGGACCCGTCCGCCAGTTAGAATGCCAACGGCTTGGCCTGCTGCACCATGGGCAGCGCGCGCACCGCACCAAGCACGTCTTCGGGCACCGCGGCATCCACCGCCACCAGAGAGATGGCATTGCCACCCGGCTCGTCGCGGCCAAGATGGAAGGTGGCGATATTGACGCCGGCATTGGCGAAGATCGTCCCCAATCCACCGATGACGCCCGGCTTGTCCTCGTTGGTGGTGTAGAGCATATGCGGTGAGAACTCCGCTTCCAGCGCGATGCCCTTGATCTGGATGATGCGCGGGCGCCCGTCGGAAAACACCGTGCCGGCGACGGAGCGTTCCTGGCGCTCGGTCATCACCGTCAGGCGGATGTAGTTCTCATAGGCGCCACGCTGCTCGCGCATCACCTCTTCGACCCGGATGCCGCGTTCGCGCGCCAGGATCGGTGCGGAGACCATGTTGACGTCCTGCAGCAGCGGACGCATCACGCCGGTGAGCGCGGCGGCCGTCAGCGCCTTCAGGTTCATCTGCGCAACCTCGCCCTCGTATTCCAGCCGCACGCCCTTGATGCCGGATTCGGTGAGCTGGCCGGCGAAAGACCCGAGTGACTCGGCGAGCTTGACGAAGGGCTTCAGCTTCGGCGCTTCTTCCGCGCTGATCGAGGGCATGTTGAGCGCGTTGGAGACCGCGCCGGTCAGCAGGTAGTCGGCCATCTGCTCGGCGATCTGCAGCGCCACCTTTTCCTGCGCCTCGCGGGTCGCTGCCCCCAGATGCGGCGTGCAGACGAGGTTCGGCACGCCGAACAGCGGGTTGTCGTTGGCCGGCTCTTCCGCGAACACGTCCAGCGCCGCACCCGCGACATGGCCCGACTCCAGCGCCTCCTTCAGGGCGGCCTCGTCGATCAGCCCCCCGCGCGCGCAATTGACGATGCGCACGCCGGGCTTGGTCCGCGCCAGGGTATCGGCGGACAGGATGTTGCGGGTCTGGTCGGTCAGCGGCGTGTGCAGGCTGATCAGGTCGGCGCGGGCGATCAGCGCGTCGAGCTCCACCTTCTCCACGCCGATCTCGATCGCGCGCTCCTCCGACAGGAACGGATCGAAGGCGATCACCTTCATGCGCAGGCCCCGCGCCCGGTCGGCGACGATGGCGCCGATGTTGCCGCAGCCGATCAGCCCCAGCGTCTTGCCGGTCAGTTCCACGCCCATGAAGCGGTTCTTCTCCCACTTACCCGCCTGGGTGGAGCGGTCGGCCTCCGGAATCTGGCGTGCCAGCGCCATCATCATCGAGATGGCGTGCTCGGCGGTGGTGATGGAATTGCCGAACGGCGTGTTCATCACGATGATGCCCTTGGCACTGGCGACCGGTACGTCGACGTTATCGACGCCGATACCCGCCCGCCCGATGACCTTGAGCCGTTCCACGCCGCGCAGCACGGATTGGGTGAGCTTGGTGGCGGAACGGATGGCGATGCCGTCGTATCCGTCAATCGCGGCGGTAAGGGCGTCCTTGTCCTTGCCGAGGTTGGGCAGGTAGTCGGCGTCGATGCCACGATCGGTGAAGATGTCGGCGGCGGCGGGCGAAAGCTTGTCGGAAATGAGCACGCGGGGCGCGTTGTCGGTTTGCGGTGCCATGGGTGTGCACTCCTGCAGCGCCGGCGGTTGGCCGGCTGGATGACGTGAAAACGGGAAAGGCGCCGCACTCAGGCGGCGGATGCGAGATCGGCGATTTCGGCCGCAAAGGCCCAGTCGAGCCACGGCGTCAGCGCTTCAAGATCGGACTTTTCGACGGTCGCGCCGGCCCAGATCCGCAGGCCCGGTGGCGCATCGCGATAGCTGCCGATGTCGAAAGCGACACCTTCCGCATCGAGCCGTGCCGCGATCGCCTTGGCGAAGGCGGCTCGCGCATCGGGCGCAAGCGCCGCCACCTGCGGATCGGTGATCGACAGGCACACCGACGTGTTGGAACGCGTGGCCGGGTCCCTGGCAAGGAAACCGATCCAGGGGGTGCGACCAACCCAGTCCGCCAGCACGGCAAGATTGGCATCCGCGCGGGCGATTAGCGCATCCAGCCCGCCGAGCGACGTCGCCCATTGCAGCGCGTCGAGATAGTCCTCCACGCACAGCATTGAGGGTGTGTTGATGGTCTCGCCAACGAACACGCCCTCGATCAGCTTGCCGCCCTTGGTAAGGCGGAAGATCTTCGGCAGCGGTCGATCGGGCACGAACGTCTCGAGCCGCTCGACAGCACGCGGGCTGAGGATCAGCATGCCGTGCGCGGCCTCCCCGCCGAGCACCTTCTGCCAGGAGTAGGTGACGACATCGAGCTTGGCCCAGTCCAGGCGCTGCGCGAAGGCAGCGGAGGTCGCGTCGCAGATGGTCAGCCCGGCGCGGTCGGCGGCGATCCAGTCCGCGTCGGGCACGCGCACGCCCGACGTGGTGCCGTTCCAGGTGAAAACCACGTCGCGGTCGCGGGCATCGGCCTGCGACAGGTCCGGCAACTCGCCGTAGGGCGCCTCGATGACCCGGCAGTCGGCGAGCTTGAGCTGCTTGAGCGCGTCGGTCACCCAGCCGGCGCCGAAGCTCTCCCACGCCAGCATGTCGACGCCGCGCGCGCCGAGCAAATTCCACATCGCCATCTCCACGGCGCCGGTGTCGGACGCCGGCACGATGGCGATGCGATGCGTATCGGGAACCTCAAGTACCGCGCGGGTCAGGTCGATGGCCTGGCGCAGCTTGGCCTTGCCGGGCCTGGCGCGGTGCGAACGCCCCAGCAACGCGCCATCGAGCGCGTGCAACGACCAGCCTGGCCGCTTGGTGCAGGGTCCGGAGGAAAAGCGGGGATTGTCCGGCCGCCTGGCCGGTCGTGTCGGTATGCTCATGTCATCTACCCTTCCAGATAGGCGCCCCTCGTTGGGGAGGGGTGTCCCACGGACGGGGATGACCGATTGCCGTCGTCAGGTCAAGTGCGACCAAAAGAGGATGCCGACAGCAAGACATGCTCCAGGCAAACCAAAAAGGCGCCGCCGGGGAGGCCGGCGACGCCAGTTGGGAACGGGGAGGTCGAGGAACTACCGGGAGGAGCCGGGTACCTCGGTTATGCCGTATTCAGGGTTTGTAGACCGGGGCCGGCAGATCGATGACCTTCGGCTGGTAGAAGTTCCAACGCAGGCCAAGGTGCACGTCGTGGGAGGTCAGATCCTTGAAGATCATCGGGTTCACGACGGCGTTGGTGCCGGTGTAAGTGATGATGTCGCCGCTCTGCGCATCGCCGAGATGCGTGTAGCGATAGCCGAAGTCGAGGGTGAGCTGTTCGGTCACCTCGAAGCCGAAGCCGGCGTGCAGCGCCCAGGCGAAATCCCACTTGGAATCGTCCTCGGCATAGGCAACGCCACCGCCCGGCACATTGACGTCGGTGAAATTCGAGATCGTGTTGCGCGAAGCACCGACGCCCGCGCCCACATAAGGCGTCATGCCATGCCAGGTGCCCAGATCGAAATAGGCGTTGGCGAGCAACAACCATTCCGATTTGGTGCCGCCATATTCGTTGGTGCCGTCCCACACGCCATCCGGCGGAGCGTTGTCGAAACGGTCAAGCGCATGCAAGGTCGCCTTGCCGCGATACTCGACCGTGCCATCGACGCGCAGCCAGTCGTTGACTTTGTAGCCGATGCCGCCACCGGCCATGGGCGCGGAATCGAATCCAGGATCGCCAATGAACTCGACCGCACCGGCCGTGGCGAACAGGGCGTTCTCCAGTTCGTCGACATCCTGATTGGTCATGCCGATATAGCCGCGCAGATACCAGCCGCCACCAACATGGATGGCCGGCGGTTCGGGCGGCGGCGGAAGAAGGTCGGCCGCATGGGCGGAGCCGGTCACTGCCAGACCGGCGATCACCGCGATCGCGAGTTTAGCGTTGCTGGCGCTGGTCATTGTCGTCACCTTTACTGGGAACCCTGGTCACATCCCCTGGACCGGGATCGTTAACATCGGCGACGACTATGCCCCGCGAGGGTTAATTCACGCTTAACCACGCAATTTAACCGTAATCCACATGATCACGATTCGAGAAAATACAATGAAGTCAACAAACCTGCATCAGAAACTGAGAATAACGCGGCAAATATGCAACAAATCAGGTTGTAACTATTAACGCAGTATTAATCATGCCCCGTCCAGAAGTTAACAGGATCTAAAGAAAACAAGATGACTGGCTCTGCCTCATGCATCCCCTGTCAGCGCGACGCCTTCGCGATTCCCGCCGACGTCGCCTATCTGAACTGCGCCTACATGAGCCCGCTGTCGCACGCGGTCGTGGCCGCCGGACATGCCGGCGTGGCGCGCAAGGCCGAGCCCTGGACGGTCTCGGCCGCCGATTTCTTCACCGATACCGACCGGGTCCGCGCCAAGGCGGCGCGGCTGTTGGGGGGCACCGCCGGCGACTACGCGATCATCCCGTCCGTCTCCTACGGCATCGCCACGGCGGCGGCGAACCTGCCGCTTCGCGCCGGGCGGCAGGTGGTCGTGCTGGAGGACCAGTTCCCCTCCAATGTCTACACCTGGCAGGTGCAGGCGAACGATGCCGGCGGCGAGGTGGTGACGGTCAGTCGAGATGCCGCGCGCAGGTCGAACGCGGGATGCGACTGGACGCCCGCAATCGTCGAGGCGATCGGCGAGGACACGGCGATCGCCGCCCTGCCCCATTGTCACTGGACGGACGGCAGCCTTGTCGATCTGGGCACGGTCTCCGCCCGGTGCCGAGAGGTCGGCGCGGCACTTGTGCTGGACCTGACGCAGTCGGCCGGTGCAATGCCTGTCGACGTCGCCGCGCTCGATGCGGACTTCGCGGTGATCGGCGGATACAAGTGGCTGACCGGCCCCTATTCGCTCGGACTGATGTATGTGGCGCCGCGCCATCAGTCCGGCCGGGCCCTGGAGCAAACCTGGATTGCACGCGAGAACTCGCAGGACTTCGCCAGGCTGGTCGATTACCGCGACGCCTACCAGCCCGGTGCGGCCCGCTTCGACATGGGCGAGCGGTCGAATTTTCACCTGATGCCGATGCTGGAAGCGGCTCTCGACCAGCTCGACGGCTGGGGCATCGCCGGCATCGCCGAAACCCTGTCGGCGATGACCGCACAGATCGCCGCCGAAGCCGCGGCACTGGGCTTTTCCAGCGAACCCCTCGAGCGCCGCGCCGGGCATTTCCTTGGTCTACGTGCGGAGCGCGGACTGCCCGACGACCTCGTCGCCCGGCTGGCCACGCGCAACGTCCATGTCAGCGTGCGCGGCAGCTCGATCCGCGTCACACCGCATCTCTACAACAACGATGCGGATGTGGTCGCGTTCTTCACCGCTCTGAAGGCGTGTCTGGCGGAGGGGTAGATTGGCTTCATGGCTACATTTGTTCGCTATTTGATAAAATAAACTTGATACATATTCTCTATAAGCTAATATACAGGCATGAAGACAATTCGCTTCGCGCCAGCGGCTGCCCGCGCTCTGCGACAACTTCCAGCCATGGCCAGAGGGGACATTCTCGCCGACCTCAATGCCTATGCCGACGATTCAACCGCTTTCGCCGACGTCGTTGCGCCATTGGCGGGCATTGACGCAAGACGCCTTCGCACCGGCGCCTTCCGCGTCATCTTCCGCGAGACGACAGATGTGGTGATTGTTCTCGATATTGGCCACCGCGGCGAGATTTACGGGAGGTGGCCGCGCTGACCAGGCCAGCATTCAACCGCCCACGTATGGGCATGATCCGGAGGCTACGATGAAGGACTTCGACACGATCACCGTCAAGGGCGAGACGTTCGTATTGGTACCGCAGACACGTTTTGAGGCACTAGCAAGCGCCGCAGACGATACACAGGATGTTGCGGCCGCACGCGCCTCACTGGCCGAACTGGCCAAGCGTCCCAATGACCTGCTGAGCATCGAAGATCTTGCCGAGATTGAACAGACCGGGCCGCTCACTTTCTGGCGCAAACGCCGAGGTATGACGGCGATCTCGTTGGCGAGAGAAGCGCAAATCAGTGCTGGCTATCTGTCGGAAATCGAGAACGGTAAGAAGGACGGCGGTATACGGGTCATGCGCAAGATCGCCGGGATTCTTGCCGTGAGCCTGGACGATCTGGTGTGAGGCTTCAATCATCGCTCACGGCGAGTTCGCCCGGACGATGTCCGCGCTCACCGCCTCCGCGGGGGCGGCCTGACCGGCCGGGCGCACCGTAGTGCGCCTGGGTGCAGATTGAATCTCAGCGCCAGCAGGAAATCCCCTACCGCGCCTTCTCGATGATGCCGACGAGCTCGCCCACGGTGGATTCCACCAGTGCGGCGTCCTCGCCCTCGGCCATCACCCGGATCACCGGTTCGGTGCCCGACGCGCGCACCACCAGCCGGCCGCTGCCGGCCAGTTGCGACTTGGCCTCCTCGATGGCGCCCGCCACCGCCTTGCCCTGCAGCGGCGACTTGCCGTCGTAGCGCACGTTGCGCAGCACCTGCGGCATCGGCTCGAAGCGCTGACATACCTCGCTGACCGGCTTGCCGGTGGATTTGACGACAGCCAGCACCTGCAGCGCGGCGACCAGGCCGTCTCCAGTCGTCGTGAAGTCGGACAGCACGATATGGCCGGACTGCTCGCCGCCGACATTGTAGCCGTGCTGACGCATGTGCTCGACGACGTAGCGGTCGCCGACCGGCGTACGAGCAAGCTCCAGGCCGACCGAATTGAGGTAGCGCTCAAGGCCGAGATTGGACATCACGGTGGCAACGATGCCATCGCGCGCCAGCCGCCCTTGCGCATGCCAGAACTGGGCAACCACAGCCATCAACTGGTCGCCGTCGACCACCTGGCCGTTCTCGTCCACCAGGATCACCCGGTCCGCGTCGCCGTCCAGCGCGATACCGATATCGGCACGCACCTCATGCACCTTCGCAACCAGCGCGTCGGTCGAGGTGGAGCCGCACTCCTTGTTGATGTTGAAGCCGTTCGGCTCAACACCGAGTTCGAACACCTCCGCGCCCAGTTCCCACAGGGCTTCCGGCGCCACCTTGTAGGCCGCCCCGTTGGCGCAGTCGACGACGACCCGAAGGTCCTCGAAGGTGATGCTGCGCGGAAGCGTGCGTTTCGCGAACTCGGTGTAGCGGGCATGGGTTGAATCGATACGCTTGGCGCGGCCGAGCTTGGCCGAAGACGCAAGATACTCGGTCAGGTCGGTATCGATCAGCGCCTCGATCTGCCGCTCGGTCTCGTCGCATAGCTTGTAGCCATCGGGATCGAACAGCTTGATGCCGTTGTCTTCGTAGGTGTTGTGCGAGGCGGAGATCATCACACCCAGATCAGCGCGCAGCGAGCGCGTCAGCATGGCGACGGCAGGCGTCGGCATCGGTCCGAGCTGGAACACGTCCATGCCCACCGACGTGAAGCCGGAGACAAGCGCCGACTCGATCATGTAGCCCGACAGCCGGGTATCCTTGCCGATCACCACCCGATGGCGATGCTGACCGCGGCGAAAAGCAATGCCCGCGGCCATGCCGATCTTCATGGCGATATCCGGTGTGATCGGAAAGCGGTTTGCCCGACCGCGAATGCCGTCGGTGCCGAAATAGGTACGCGTCATCGGATGACCCCAAAGCCCCAGATACCACTACATCGGCGTTTTAACCGCTGATGCGGCAGTCCTGCGATCACATTGCGTGGCAATGGCGTAACACAAACACCGTTCGGAATTTGTAGACGGCGACGCGGAAATCGCTGAAAGCGTTAACGCTCTTCGACGCTACCGATACCCCGGCGCCAGCAGACGTTCATGCACGGCGACATTGCGGTCATTCAAGGGAACATCGCGAAACGCAGCGGGCCGGCGGCGATTGCGCTTGCGGATCGCGTTGACCTCCTCGCCGAGATCGAAGACGTCGATCATCGAGCGCAACCGTCCACGACTGACACCCAGCGACCGGGCGGTCGCGTGGCTGATGGATCCGGCATGCCGCGCGACCGCATCCAGGATGCGGTCCGGCCCCAGCGCATAAGGATCGTCGGTGAAGTTGTCGGCCCAGCTACGGTTCGCGTAGGGCCGCAGCACATCCACGGTGCGTTCCACGAAGGTCAGATTGCCGGAATAGGGGCAGCCATGGGGCGTTTCGGCCACCACGGAAACCGTCGGTGCCAAGTCCGCATAGAGATAGAGCCGATAGCCTTGCTCCTGGTAGGGCCGGTAGCCGCGCAGGCGCTGCGTCCAGCGCGTGAGGATCGCTTCGACGAAGTCGACACGATAACCAAGATCGATCCAGCCGTGCCGGTCGGCCCAGTATTCCAGCGCCCAGAGATGAACGTGATTGAAGCGCGAATGGTCGAGCGGGTGTTCGCTGGTGAAATCGAGCGGCGCCTCGCAGACGCCTTCGAGAAAGTTCGCCAGCTCCGCACAACGCCGACGCGTTTGGACAACAAGGCTCATGCGCTGCACACGGTCACACAAAACGAAAGGGCCGGAAACTGCTCCGGCCCTTCGGGAATGTCGTTCAGATGCCTCAAGCTCGGTCCTATGAAGGCTGCGGCTCCATGCCGCCGGCGTCCGGCTCGCCGCCGCCGTCCTTGGAGGACTTGCTCTTGCCGGTCTTGGGCACCGCGGAAGGCCGTGACGGCGGCTTCTCGATATCGACATCACGGATCGGCGGCTTGCCGTCGAGCAGGTTGCGGATTTCCTCGCCCGACAGGGTCTCGTATTCCAGCAGCCCCTGGGCAAGGGTCTCCAGATCGGCAGCCTTCTCGGTCAGGATGCGCCGCGCCTCGGCGTAACCTTCCTCGACGAAGCGGCGGATTTCCGCATCGATCTTCTGCGCGGTCTCCTCGGAGACATTCTGCTGGCGCGACACCGAATGGCCCAGGAACACCTCTTCCTGGTTCTCGCCATAGGAGACGGTGCCCAGTTCCGAGGAGAAGCCCCAGCGCGTCGCCATCATGCGGGCGAGCTTGGTCGCCTGCTCGATGTCCGACGCAGCGCCCGAGGTGACCTTGTCCCAGCCGAAAATCTCTTCCTCGGCGACGCGGCCACCCATCATGATCGCCAGCCGAGAGGTCATCTGCTCATACGACATCGACAGCTTGTCGCGTTCGGGAAGCTGCATGACCATGCCGAGAGCCCGCCCGCGGGGAATAATGGTTGCCTTGTGCACCGGGTCGGAGGCCGGAACATTCAGCGCGACGATGGCGTGACCGGCCTCGTGATAGGCGGTGAGGCGCTTTTCCTCCTCCGTCATCACCAGGGTGCGCCGCTCCGCGCCCATCATCACCTTGTCCTTGGCGTCCTCGAACTCGGCCATGGTGACGAGGCGCTTGTTGCGCCGGGCCGCCAGCAGGGCCGCCTCGTTGACTAGGTTGGCGAGATCGGCACCGGAGAAACCGGGCGTGCCGCGCGCCACCACCTTCAGGTCGACATCGGGCGCCAGCGGAACCTTGCGCACATGCACATTGAGAATCTTCTCGCGCCCCACCACGTCCGGGTTCGGCACCACCACCTGACGGTCGAAACGGCCGGGCCGCAGCAGCGCGGGATCGAGCACGTCGGGCCGGTTGGTCGCGGCGATCAGGATGATGCCTTCGTTGGCCTCGAAGCCGTCCATCTCGACGAGGAGCTGGTTCAGCGTCTGCTCGCGTTCGTCGTTGCCGCCGCCAAGACCGGCGCCGCGGTGACGGCCGACCGCGTCGATCTCGTCGATGAAGATGATGCAGGGTGCGTTCTTCTTGGCCTGTTCGAACATGTCGCGCACGCGAGATGCGCCGACACCGACGAACATCTCGACGAAATCGGAGCCGGAGATGGTGAAGAACGGCACGTTGGCCTCGCCGGCGATGGCGCGTGCCAGCAGCGTCTTGCCGGTGCCGGGCGGGCCGACCAGCAGAACACCGCGCGGAATCTTGCCGCCCAGGCGCTGGAACTTCTGCGGATCGCGCAGGAACTCGACGATCTCCTCGAGATCGACCTTGGCCTCCTCGACACCGGCGACATCCTCGAACGTCACCCGGCCATGCGCCTCGGTCAGCAGCTTGGCCTTCGACTTGCCGAAGCCCATCGCCTTGCCGCCAGCGCCCTGCATCTGCCGCATGAAGAAGATCCACACGGCGATCAGCAGCAGCATCGGGAACCAGGAAATCAGTATGCCGAGCAGCGAGGGCGCCTGATCGGCCGGCGGCTGCGCGGTAATCGCCACACCACGGTCGCGCAGGTGGTCCACCAGCCCGGCATCGTTGGGCACGTAGCTCTGGAACACCCGGCCATCGTTGAACTGACCGGTGACCTCGTTACCGGAGATGGTGACCGAGCGAATCTGGCCCGCATCCACCTCGCTGAGAAGCTGCGAATAGCTGATCTCCGTGGCGCTGGTGCGCTGCGTCGGACTCTGAAACAGGTTGAACAGCGCGATCAGCAGCAGGCCGATCACCACCCACAGCGCCAGATTGCGGAAATTGGAGTTCATGCGCAGGTTCCTCGTCGCACCGACATCATGCCGACCTCGGCATCAGGTGCTCGACTTGAAATCTCTTTCGACAGGAAAGACGGTGAAAACGGCGATTTCACGCCCGTGTCACGGGGTCGCTGCCCACCCAAACTGCCTTCGACATTCAACATAGGTCGCGTCGGCCACAATGTGAAGCACCGCGCGGTGTTTCAAGCAATGCCCGGCCGCTAGGTTAATGCGACCGCGCGACCAGTGTTACGCAAGCGCCGTCGGCGCGGTTCAGTGCACCGCAAAATCACACGAAAACCGGTACTCTCCGGCCACCCAGACGCGGCGCGATCGCTCGTGCAGGACAAACGTGCACATGGCCCTTCCCGGCAACGACCGGCAGCGTCCCATCAATACGTGCGGCGATCCGGCGCGACGCACGGGCCTCGCTGCCGATCGTCTTCAGGGCCACAGCAAGCGTTTCGTATCCGGGCAGGCGCGACCGTGTCTCAGCCGTCAGCGCGTGCAGGCCGGACATGCCGAGCGCGCGGGCGTCCGCATCCATGTCCAGCACGAAACGCCGGTCGAACACGCCCATATCGGGTCCTGGCGAACCCATCCGCCCCGGTTCGCGGGTCAGCACCAGCGTGTC
This sequence comes from Tepidamorphaceae bacterium, assembly GCA_028279445.1. Taxonomy (GTDB): domain Bacteria; phylum Pseudomonadota; class Alphaproteobacteria; order Rhizobiales; family Tepidamorphaceae; genus JANQNT01. Next base: position 257,214 of record JANQNT010000022.1, read on the forward strand.
GGCGAGAGTTTCCAGTTGCACCCCGCCCAAGGTCCAGCCGCCGCCCGGGGGCCAATCCGCAAGCCGGTCGAGCAGCCGCTCTGTCGCCGCGATCGGCGGAGGATACAGACCGCCGCCAAGCCGCATGATGAGCGCCCGCAGCAGGCGGGTCGCAATGTTGCGCGGTTCCGCGAAGACGTCCCGCCGCAGCAGCGCAAAGCCAGCCGCATCGACATGGCCATGGCCCTGCAACACATCGCGCGCGGCGGCATCGTCGATACCACACGCCTGCTGCGCACTGGCGGCGCGTTCCAGCAGCGCCACCCGCAGGTCGGGCTCGGCGGCAAGCCGGCGCCGCGCGCGCACCCGCTCGAAGCTCGCATCTTCGTTGCTCGGATCGGCAATCGGGCGAAGGTCCGCGGCGCACAGGTCGGCGACGAGATCAGCACGCGAAACGCCGAGCAGCGGACGTACGATATCGAGGTCCATCCAGTGTCCGTCGGCGGGAATGCCGCTTGCCGCGTCGAGCCCGCCGCCACGCGCCGCGCGCATCAGCACGGTCTCGGCCTGATCATCGGCGGTGTGGGCGGTCGCAACGCAATCGAGGCCGTGCGCAGGCGCTGCCGCGTGCAGCAGATCGTAGCGCGCGATTCGGGCGCGTTCCTGCACCCGCGCGCCCGGCCGTGCGCCGCGCCAGGTCAGGATGCGGTGATCGAGGCCGATGGAGCGCACCAGTTCGCCCGCCTGCCTTGCCTCAGCCGCGCTGTCCGCCCGCAGGCCGTGATCGACGGTGATGGCGGTTGCCTGCATGCCCGGCGCACAACGGGTCCGCCAATCGGCGAAAACACGGGCCATCGCAAGCGAATCCGGTCCGCCGGACACCGCAAGGCCGATGCGCGCGTGCGCGCCATAGCGGGTCAGCAGCGGTGTGAAGCAGGCATCGGGAATGCCGCTGGACGCGGCGCGGGCCGGCCCGGCCGGATGTGCCGGCTCAGCAGTCCAGCGCACGGATTTCAGCCTGGACGCGGTCACGCAGCCCGGCTTCGGCGCGCGGATACTTGCGCAACATCTCGGCAAACGTCGAACAGGCCGGATCGCGCTGATCCAGCTTGGCGAGCGACTGGCCGAGCTTCAGCAGGCTCTCGGGCGCCTTGGGTGCGGCGGGATAGGACTGCGAAACGTCGAGGAACGCGCGCGCAGCCGCCTGGAAGTCGCCGCGCTGGAAATGCGTCTCGCCAATCCAGAAACGCGCGTTCGGCACCAGTTCGTCGCCCGGATGGCGGGTGACGAAGTCGCGAAACGCCTGCTCGGCCTTCGCATACTCGCCGCGCAGTACGAGGCCATAAGCCATGTCGTAGAGATCGCGCGGCGGCGGACCGGGCGTGGCGACAGCCTGCTGGCCGGGCGCCGGAGCCGCACCGGTCCCCGGCTGCCCGCTCGGCGCGCCCGCGACCGGTGTACCGCCGGAACCGGGCAGGTTGGGATTGGTCAGGTCGAGCGGCGCACCGCCTTCATTGGCCCGAATCTGACCCAGGATGCGCGGCGGATCGCCGGGGCCAGCCTGGCCGGGACCAGGTTGACCGGGGACGGCCTGACCGGGTGTCGGCGCATCAGCAGGCTGGCCGCCAGCGGGCGCACGCACACCGGCCACCCCGCCCTGCTCCAGTTGCCGCAGCCGGAACTCGAAGGCCTCGATCTTGCCGGTCAACACGCGAAGCTGCTCTTCCACCAGTTGCAACTGCGGTGCGGAGATGGCGCCTGCCGCCTGCGCCTGCAGCACCTCGGCCTCCATGCGCAGGCCGTTCAGTTCGGCGCGCAACTGCGGCACGGTCGGGGCAGGCTGCGCCCGGGTGGTGGCCGGAGAGGCCGCCACCACGGTCGCGATCACGGCAAGGACGGCAAGAAGCCGGAGCATCATCTGGCGATCCAGGTTGGCGCGTTGCGGAAATCGCCGCCAACATAGCGCGGATTCGGCCCAAAGTGAGGCCGCAATTGCAAGCAACCGGCGCGGCGTCTGCCAACGCAAACGGGCCGGCGCTGGAACGCCGGCCCGCCTGGTTCAAGTTGATTGGCTTGATACAGCCTAGTGCGGCAATCAGTTGGTGGCGTTGTTGAGCACCACGACCGCGCGGCGGTTCTGGTTCCAGCACGAAGCGTTGTTGCACACCGCAACGGGGCGCTCCTTGCCGTAGGAGATCGTGCGCATGCGCGTCGGCGCCACACCCAGGCTCGCAAGATAGTCGCGCACCACCGCGGCGCGCCGCGCACCCAGCGCGATGTTGTACTCGCGCGTGCCGCGCTCGTCGGCGTGGCCCTCGACGGTGAAGCTGTAGCGCTGGTGCTGGTTCAGCCACTGCGCCTGGCGCTGCAGCGTGGCGCGCGCCACGTCTGTGAGCTGCGAGGAGTCGGTGGTGAAGAACACCCGGTCGCCGACGTTGACGACGAATTCCTGAGCCGATCCGGGAACCACGTTGGTGGCGCCGGGCTGAAGGCCCCTGTTTTGCGCGCACGCGGCAACGACCAGCGTCAGCGCCACGACGGCGGCAACGCGCAACACGCGGGTTCCATGGTTCAGTCCAAGCATCCCGGTTACTCCGTTTCTATCGACCGGATACACGGTGTGTTTACTACCAGCCGCGCCGTTAACTGCGCGTTCAGAAACATGCTTAACGAAATGTGTCGGCGATGCGGCTGCTCCGCCAGTTCATCATCGCGCACATGTACTTGATTGCCGCGCTCGGGCGCTCCCGGTTCACCATGCCGGCCCGCAAGCCAGCCAGTCGGACGCCCCCGTTCGACGCGGCGGAACCTACTCAGATAGCCTCAGTTGATCAAGGGCGACCAGGCCGGGTCCGATGCCCAGTTGGGGGTTGGCAGCCGCCGCTCGTTGTAGCCGGTGATGTCGACCGACCAGAGCTGCGGCCCTCCGCCGGCTCCGGCCACATCGCGGAAGAACATGATCACCCGCCCGTTCGGCGCCCAGGTCGGACCTTCGTTGTGGTAGCCCTCGGTGAGAATGCGCTCACCCGACCCGTCCGGACGCATCACGCCGATGGCGAAACGCCCCTGGCCCTGGCGCGTGAAGGCGATCAGGTCGCCGCGCGGCGACCACACCGGTGTGGAATAGTTGCCGTTGCCGAAGCTGATGCGCTGCGGGTTCGAGCCATCGGCGCCCATGACGTAGATCTGCTGGCTGCCGCCACGGTCGGAGGTGAACACGATGCGCCGCCCGTCCGGCGAATAGGATGGCGAGGTATCGATCGCGGGGGTGTTGGTGAGCCGCGTCGTACGCCGCGTGCGCAGGTCCATGGCGAAGATGTTGGCGTTGCCGTCCTGCTGCAGGCTCATGACGATGCGCTGCCCGTCCGGCGAAAACCGCGGCGCAAAGGTCATGCCGTCGAAATTGCCGACGAGTTCGGTCTGCCCCGTCTCGATGTTGAACAGATACACCTGCGGCGAACCGCTGGCGTAGGACATGTAGGTGATTTCCTGGCTCGACGGGCTGAAGCGCGGCGTCAGCACCAGGTCGCGCCCCGACGACAGATAGCGCAGGTTGGCGCCGTCCTGATCCATGATCGACAGCCGCTTGACCCGCTGGTCCTTGGGTCCGCTTTCCTCGACGAAGACCACACGGGTGTCGAAATAGCCGCTCTCGCCGGTCAGCCGCTCGTAGATCGCGTCCGAGATGATGTGCGCGACGCGGCGCCAGTTGACCGGCATGGTGAAGTACTTCGCGCCGGTCATGTGCTTGCCGGCGAAGACGTCCCAGAGGCGGAACTCCACCTGCAAACGCCCGTCCGCCTGCCGGGTGACGCGGCCGTTGACGAGCGCCTGTGCGTTGAGGACGCGCCAGTTGGGAAACTGCGGCGTGCCCTCGAAGTTGATCTGCCGCTCGATGAAGGCGGCCGGATCGACCGGCGCGAACAGCCCCGAATTGCGCAGGTTGGAGGTGATCACCTGAACGATGTCGGCGCCGGCCTGCACCTCATCGGGCTGGCTGCCGGTGAATTCGAGCAGCGCGATCGGCAGCGGCTGCACCGTGCCGCGGGTGACATCGACCTCCAGCACCGCGTGGGCCGGGCGCGACAGCACCATGACCGCCGCCATCAGCACCATCAGCATGAGGGCCGCGCGTCGCGTGACATGTCGCATGACATCAAGCCGCATGCCCGTGCTCCTCGTCATCGTTCCAGCCGCCGGCATCATCGAACCGCTCTCCTGAGTGAGTCTGCTACCCAACGTCAACCGCCCAGCATCTCGCGCGGGTCGAAATTGACGATCATCCGACGCCAGGTGTCGTATTTCTCCGGCGGCAGAACGTAGGGCTGGCACTGCACCACGGCGCGCTTGGCCGCTTCCGAGGCGATGGTGAAGATCGGATCGAAGCTGGTGTTGGCGACGATCGGCGGGCGCGTCAGCGATCCGTCCGGTGTCAGTTCAAGGTCCAGCTTGACCACCAGCCCAGCGGCATCGAGCACGCCGACAGGCGGGTTCCAGCAGCGCGATATCTGCTGGCGCAGGTAGTCTATCTCGCTCATCGACAGCCGGTTGGCCAGGCCGGTGGGCGCGCCGAGCGAGGGTGCCGCGTCCGGCGTGCCGCCGACAGCACCACCAGCGGCTTCGTCGCGCTCCTGCTTGTCGAGAAGGGCGGCGATATCGTCCGGATCGAAGTCGCGCTCCTGCTCGTTGGGCCGCTCCGGCGCGGGATCGTTCAACGCCACCTGCTGCACCGGGCGCGGACGCGGCGGGCGGCGCGGCATCGACACCTGGCGCGGAAGCTGCACGTATTCCGGTTCCTCGGGCGCGGCCTCAGGCTCAGGTTCGGCTTCGGCCTGCTCGGGCTCGGGTTCAGGCTCCGGAGGCGGAGGCGGCGCCTCGGCCGGCTGCGGCGGTTCGGGGACCGGTTCAGGCTCTGGTTCCGGTTCGGGATCGGGCGCGGCATCGATCTCTTCGGGCGCATCCGGCACGGCAGGCGGCTCCTCGATGTCGCCATCCTTGAGGCCCGTCGTCAGTTCGGTGAATTCCTCCACCGACACAAGATCGACCGGCAGCGCCACCTCCGGGGAGACCGCCAGGGGTTCCGTCGAGCTGAAACTGAGCATGGTCCAGCCCAGCACGGCGGCGTGCGCACAACATGAGATGGTGAGGCCGACGCGCATGGCTTCTGGCGCCTACCCGTCGCTCTCCTGGTCGGTGACCAGGCCGATACGCTTGAAACCGGCGGCGTTGAGCCGGCCCATGACCTTCATCACCGCGCCATAGCCCACCTGATCGTCGCCACGCACGAAGATGCGTTCGTCGAAGCCCTGCTCGGCGATTGCCGTCAGCGTGGCGACCAGTTCGTTCAGCGCGATCTCCTGGTCCTGCAGGTAGACCTTGCCGTCGCTGGCGACCGACACGGTGAGCGGGTCGCGGTCGCTTTGCAGCGCCTTGGCCCGGGTCTCCGGCAGGTCGATGGGCACACCGACGGTGAGCAGCGGCGCGGCCACCATGAAGATGATCAGCAGCACCAGCATGACGTCGACGAACGGCGTCACGTTGATCTCGCTCATCGGCTGGTGACGGGCGCGGCGTCCGCGCCGACCGGCCTTCATCTGTGCCAGCGATGCTGCCATGGTTCGGTGTCAATCTCCGGGTAGCCTGCGGGGTCGCCGCGGCGGTCACATACGCTCATCCAATTGCCGCGAAAGTATGGCCGAAAACTCGTCCGCGAAGCCCTCCAGGCGGGCCGTCTGGCGCGTAACTTCGTTGGAAAACCGGTTGTAGGCGACGGTCGCGGGGATCGCCGCCAGCAGGCCGAGCGCGGTGGCGAACAGCGCTTCCGCGATGCCCGGCGCGACGACCGCCAGCGAGGTGTTCTCCGAGTTGGCGATGGCCTGGAAGCTGGTCATGATGCCCCACACGGTGCCGAACAGCCCGACGAAGGGCGCCGTCGAGCCGACCGAGGCCAGGAACATCAGCCTGCGCTCGAGCCGCTCGATCTCCCGCGACACGGTGACATCCATCACCTTCTCGATGCGCATCTGCAGGCCGACATAGCTGCCCGCCTGCTTTTCCTGGCTGCGCTTCCATTCCCGCATGGCGGCGATGAACATCGCCGCCATCGAGGTGGCCGGGCGCGCCGACAGCGTGCGGTAGAGGTCCTCCAGCGAATGGCCGGACCAGAACACCTTCTCGAAGCGCGAGATCTGCTGGCGCGAGCGCGCATAGACCATCGCCCGGTCGACGATGATGGCCCAGCTCCACACCGAGGCGAGGATCAGGCCGATCATGACGATCTGGACGACGATATGGGCCTGCAGGAACAGCGCGGTCAGCGAAAGATCGCTGCCATGCGCTTCAACTCCGAGAACCTCAACGCCTTCCATGTACTTGTATCCTCGATGCGCGGTGGCCGGTTCCTGCGCGCGGGGTCGCGCTGGCCTGCCGGCAGGTGCCGCGCTTCTTGCCACCCATTATGGCCGAACAAGGGCGCGGCCACGCCCGTTTCGCCACCCCTACCCAATGATGGAATAGGGTTAACGAAGTGTTGGCGGGAGGTCAGAACGTGCCGTCGTCGGCCGCTCAATCGGGGCCGTCGGTGTCCGCGCCTTCCGGCGCATGCAGCGCGAAGATGCGACGCAGCCACAACGGCATGCGCCGCGGCTTGCCCCGCCGCGTCACCAGAGCAACCTTGACGTCGGCGGTGACGACCGGTGCGCCATCGTTCAACACCCGCTGCTTCACCAGCATGGACGCCCCGCGCATGTCGCCCATCCAGGTCTCCACGCTAAGCACATCGTCGATGCTGGCGGCGGAATGGAACTCGACCGTCATCTTGCGCACCGCGAAGGCAAGCCCGCCGTCAGCCTGCATCAGGTCACCGTGGTCGAGCCCGGTCCAGCGCATGAAGTCGGAGCGGCCGCGCTCCATGAAGCGCAGGTAGCTTGCGTGATACACGACGCCGGAAAAGTCGGTGTCCTCGTAATAGACCCGTACGCCCAGCCGGTGCACGCCGTCCTCATCGATGCGCCCGGCGAGATCCGGCCAGTCATCGCTGAGGCCCACAGGATCCGGAGCATTCGGATCGCGCAGCGGATCGGTTTTCTTCTCGCCACCGCTCACGTGTCGCCCCCCAGTTCGATGAGCGCGATTTCCGGCGGCACGCCGAAACGCACCGGCAGGATCGAACATCCAAGCCCGCCCGACACAATCAGGTCGCGTCCGGCCTCGGCCACATGGCCATACGCAAAGCGGTTGCCGTAGGACGACGGCACGATCGGCGAATAGCCGAACAGGCGCACCTGTCCGCCATGGGTATGGCCGCTGATGGTGAGCGACACGCGATCCGGCACATCTGGAAAGATATCCGGCTCGTGCGCCATCAGGATGACCGGCGCATCGTCGGTGACATTCGCAAGCGTCCCGTCCAGATCATCCAGCCCCATGAACCGCCACCGCCGGTCGGCGCGATTGTTGATGAAGGCGAGTTGGTCGGCAAGTCCGGCAAGCCAGACGCCCTGACCGTCCTTCTCCAGCCGAACGCAATCGTTTTCGTAGACGGGAATACCGGCGCCCTCGAGCGCCCGCCGCGCATGGACCGGACCGCGCCGCTCGCGCTGGGCCCGCCGGTCGTCCCACCAGTCGTGATTGCCGAGCACCGCGTGCACGCCAAGCGGCGCCGCAAGCCGGCCCAGCGCCCCTGCCCAGTCGGCGGAAGCAACGGTTCCGGTTCGGAACCGGTGGCTGGCCGTATAGTCTCCGAGCAGGAGGATCGCATCGGCCTGCAGCGAATTCGTCAGGTCGGCGATCTTGGCAATCCGGCTGGCCGGCATCCAGGGCTCGCAGGCATGGAGGTCGGCGACAACCGCCAACCGCAGCTTCAGCGCCTCGGGCCAGCGCGCCGGCGTCAGCGCGTAGCGCTGCACCCGCAACCGCAAGCCCGGCTCGATGCCGAAGGCGTAGGAGCCCAGCGCCACACCGCTCAGCACGGTGGCGCCGAACAGCTTCAGCAAAGTGCGTCTGGTGATCATGGCGCGGCTTCTTGCCGGCCAGTGCGGCGATCATGTGTCCGGATCGGAGAACAATCCCATTTGCGCCACGTTGTCGCTCGGCACGGCAAGCCCCAGATGCTTGAAGGCATGCGGCGTGAGGATGCGTCCGCGCGGCGTGCGCTGCATGAAACCCTGCTGGATCAGGAACGGCTCGATGATGTCCTCGATGGCGTCGCGCGGCTCGGCCAGTGCCGCCGCGATGGTCTCGATACCGACCGGGCCGCCACCGAACTTCTCCGCGATGGTGACCAGATAGCGCTTGTCCATGCCGTCGAGGCCGCGCTGGTCGACATCGAGTTCGGCAAGCGCCCGGTCGGCGATGGTCCGCTCGATGCGCCCGCCGCCCTCAACCAGCGCGAAATCGCACACCCGGCGCAGCAGCCGCCCGGCGATGCGCGGCGTGCCGCGCGAACGCTGGGCGATCTCCATCGCGCCGTCATCGGATATCTCCACCCCCATCAGCCGCGCGCCCCGTCGCACGATCGTGTCGAGTTCCTCGACGGTGTAGAAATCGAGCCGCACCGGGATGCCGAAGCGGTCGCGCAGCGGCGTCGTCAGCAGCCCTGAGCGCGTCGTCGCACCGACCAGCGTGAAGGGTGCCAGATCGATCCTCACCGAGCGGGCAGCCGGACCCTCGCCGATGATCAGATCGAGCTTGAAGTCCTCCATCGCCGGATAGAGCACCTCCTCCACCGCCGGATTGAGCCGGTGGATTTCGTCGATGAACAGAACGTCGCGCGGTTCCAGGTTGGTGAGCAGCGCGGCGAGATCGCCGGCCTTGGCGACGACGGGACCCGACGTTGCGCGAAAGCCGACGCCAAGCTCCTTGGCGAGGATTTGCGCCAGCGTCGTCTTGCCGAGACCGGGGGGCCCCGCGAACAGCACGTGATCGAGCGCTTCGCCACGCGTGCGCGCCGCCTCGATGAAGACGCTCAGGTTGGCGCGCGCCTGGGCCTGGCCGACGAACTCGTCCATCGCCTGCGGGCGCAGCGAGCCGGACGCCTGGTCCTCGTCACGCTCCAGCGCCTCCACAAGGCGTCCGTGATGTGCGCTTTCCGTATCAGCCATTCAGGCCACCCGCGGCTCCCAAAACGTCACTTCGCCAGCGCCTTCAGCGCCACGCGGATCAGCGTTTCGGCCCCGGCGTCGTCACCGGCTTCCGAAACGGCGGTGGCGACAGCAGCACCGGCCTGCGCCTGACCATAGCCAAGATTGGTGAGCGCGGACACGGCATCGCGTGCCGCCGATGGGGCGCCGGCGGACACCGCACCGGAGACGGCGGCGAAAGCGCCCGCGTCGCCCTCGATGAAGCCCGGCGCCTTGTCACGCAACTCACTGACGATGCGCCCCGCGACCTTCGGCCCGACGCCCGGCGCGCGCGCCACCAGCGCCTTGTCCTGCATGGCAATCGCGCTTGATAGATCGCCGACGGAGGCCGTCGACAGGATCGCCAGCGCGACCTTGGCGCCGACGCCCTGCACGGTCAGCAACAGGCGGAACCACTCGCGCTCCAGCGCCGTGGCGAACCCGTAGAGGCGGATCATGTCCTCGCGCATGGTGGTTTCCACGAAGACGGTGGCCGCCTCGCCGGTGCCCGGCAATGCGGACAGCGTGCGGCCCGAGCAATAGAGCACGTAACACACGCCGTTGACATCGACCACGACGTGGTCGTCGCCGTAATCGTCGACCAAGCCCTTGAGCTTTCCAATCATCGGATTGTGCCGATCACGCCACGGCTCCCGTGACCCGCAGCGCTGTGGCGCTGTGATGGGCGTGGCAGATGGCGATCGCCAGGGCGTCCGCCTCGTCGTCGCTACCGACATCCGCCTTGGGCAGCAGCATGGCGATCATGTGCCTGATCTGGCGCTTGTCGGCGTGACCCGCACCGACCACCGCCTTCTTCACCGCGTTGGGCGCGTACTCCCCGACCGGCAGGCCCGCCTGCGCCGGCACCAGCAGCGCCACACCGCGGGCGTGCCCGAGCTTCAACGTCGCGTCGGCATCCTTGTTGACGAAGGTCTGCTCCACGGCGGCCGCGTCCGGCCTGTGGGTCGCGAAGATATCGATCAGGCGCGAGTGGATTTCGCACAAGCGGTCGCCGAGCGGCATTGCGGTGTCCGGACGGATCACCCCGCAGGCGATGAACGACAGCCGGCTGCCGGCGGTTTCGATAACCCCCCAGCCGGTCCGGCGAAGACCGGGATCGATGCCAAGTATGCGAATCGGATCACGCATTCTAGGATCAAGCTGTCGCCGTTTGCGCGCGCTGTCGAGTGCCTGATGGTGCGCTCACCCGTTCAATCGAGGCCTGTCCCCGCAATGCCCGCCGATCCGCTGGCCACGCTTGCCGCCGCCTTCGATCCGGGGCCGGCGCTTTTCGCCCTGATGGCGGCGGCCTTCGCCGCCGGCCTCATTCGCGGCTTTTCGGGCTTCGGCACCGCAATGGCGTTCATGCCGGTGGCCAGCGCCGCCACCAATCCGGTCTTCGCGCTGATCGCCATGCAAATCATGGATACCGCACCCTCCGTGCCGCTGGTCATCCGCCACTGGCGGGACAGCGCGCCGCGTGAGATCCTCCCGCTGATGGCAGCGGCGTCCCTCACCGTGCCGCTCGGCGTATGGATCCTCAAGACCGCCGATCCGATCACCGTGCGCTGGATGGTTGCCGGGCTGATCCTGCTACTGGTGGCGGCCATCGCATCGGGGGGGCGCTACACCAGGAAACCGGGGCTTCCGGTCACCGTGGCCGCCGGCACCATGTCGGGCGTGTTCGGCGGACTGGCCGCGCTGTCGGGTCCGCCGGTGATCCTGTTCTGGCTGTCGGGCCAGTCGGACGCAAAGCGCGTGCGCGCCAACATGATGGTCTATCTGAGCCTGCTGACAGCGGTGTCGATCACCAGCCTGGCGGTGGCCGGGCTGTTCACGCTGAAGGCGGTGCTGTGGGGCATCGCGGTGATGCCGGTCTATGTCATCGGCATTCTGGCCGGCGGAAAGCTGTTCCCGCTGGCCAGCGAGTTGACCTTCCGCCGCATGGCGCTGGGCTTCATCACCTGCGCGGTGCTGATCAGCCTGCCGCTGTTCGACGCGGTGTTGCGCTGACGGCTCACGCCGCGGTCAGCTTGGCCATCACCGTGTCGTCGATCTCGAAATTGGCGAAGGTGTTCTGCACGTCGTCGTCCTCGTCCAGCGCGCCCATCAGCTTCATCAGCGTCTGCGCCTTGTCCTCGTCGACGGGGACCGTGTTCTGCGGCTTCCACACCGTGTTGACCGAGTCCGGTTCGCCAAGTGCTGCCTCCAGGCTCGCGGCCACGTCGCCGAGATCCTCAAAGCCGCAGGTGATGGTATGGCCGGTCTCGTCGCTAACGACGTCCTCGGCGCCCGCCTCGATGGCAGCCTCCAGCATGGAGTCCGCGTCGCCCGATTCCGTCGCGTAGACGATCTCGCCGACCCGGTCGAACATGAACGAGACCGAGCCGGTCTCACCAAGATTGCCGCCATGCTTGGCGAAGATGGAGCGCACCGAACTGGCGGTGCGGTTGCGGTTGTCGGTCAGGGCCTCGACGACGATGGCGACACCGCCGGGACCGTAGCCCTCGTAGCGGATATCCTCGTAGGTGTCCGCGTCGCCGCCCTCGGATTTCTTGATGGCACGCTCGATATTGTCCTTGGGCATCGACTGGGCGCGGGCGTTCTGGATCGCCAGCCGCAGTCTTGGATTGCCGTCCGGGTCCGGTCCGCCCACCTTGGCGGCGACGGTGATCTCCTTCGACAGCCGCGAAAACAGCTTCGAGCGCGCCGCGTCCTGACGGCCCTTGCGGTGCATGATGTTCTTGAATTGCGAATGCCCAGCCATCGCCCTGCCCCATTGCCGGCGCACCGACAGCGCCCCGGTTCGTCCGTTGATTGCCCGTGAATTGGCCGCTTATAGGCGGCAAGTGCTGCGAAATCCAGCCGGGCTGGTCAGTCCCAGTCCGGCAGGGTCTCGCCCAGCACGCCGCCCTGGCGGATCGCCGCGATCCGCCGCGCCAGGCCGTCGGCGCCCAGTTCCACCGCCACACCGCAGAGCGTCGCCTCGCCCATGGCCGGTTCGAAGCGGCCGCGCGGCACGGCGGTCAGGAACCGGTTGATCGGCTCCTCCTTGTCCATGCCGATGACCGAATCGTAGTCGCCGCACATGCCCACATCCGACTGCGTCGCCGTGCCGCCGGGAAGAATGCGTTCATCGGCGGTCGGCACATGGGTGTGGGTGCCGACAACGAGCGATACCCGCCCGTCCAGATGATACGCCATGCCCTGCTTTTCGCTGGTGGCCTCCGCGTGCATGTCGATGACGATCGCATCCGCCTCCTCGCCGAGCGGGCAATCGGCCACGGCCCTGGTCACCAGCGCGAAGGGATCGTCGAGCGCCTGCATGAACAGCCGCCCCATCACGTTGATCACCAGCACCCGCTTGCCGGAGCGACTCTCGAACAGTCCGCTGCCGGCGCCCGGCGTGCCGGCCGGAAAGTTGATCGGGCGGATGAGGTTGGGCGTGCGCTCGATGAAGACAAGCGCCTCGCGCTGGTCGAAGGCGTGATTGCCCAGCGTGACCACGTCGGCGCCGGCATCGCACAGGTCCTGATGGATCGTCTCGGTGATGCCGAAGCCGCCGGCAGCGTTCTCGCCATTCACCGCGACAAAGTCGAAGCGAAAGCGCTCGACAAGACCCGGCAGGCACGCCTGCACGGCCTTGCGTCCGGCCCGGCCGAGGACATCGCCCAGGAACAGGATGCGCATCGCGGCCTCGTCTACCGGCATGGAATCACCTCCCGTTCGGTGACGACGAGATCGACCGGCTGGTCGTAGGCATCGCTGGCAACCCGGCCGACCTCCTGACAGGCGAAGGCGACACCGATCGCCAGCACGCTGCGTTCGGCGCGCGCGCGCGCCAGCGTACGATCATAGAAGCCGCCGCCATAGCCGATGCGGTAACCGCGCCGGTCAAAGGCTGCCAACGGTACGAGAAAAACGCTCGGCATGATCACTTCGCTATCGCCCCGCGGCACGGGGATGCCGAAACTGCCCGAGATCAACGCGTCGCCGTAACGGTAGCGCCGGAAGACCAGCGGCTCGGCCTTGCCGACGACGACGGGCATGCCGACCGGCGTGCCGCGCCGCTGCAACCAGCGCACCACACCGGCCAGATCGATCTCGCTGCGCGAGGCGATGAAGGCGGATACCGGCCGGCCTGCGGGTGTGCTCTCCAGCAATGCCTGCAGCAAGTCGCCCGCGGCAGCCGACGCGCGGGCACGATGGCCGTGATAAAGCGCATCGCGGCGCGACAGCGCTGCCGTGCGCTGGGCGCGCTTGCGCGCAGTGTTGTCAGCAGTGCCGATCATGGATGAGCGAGATTGCGGTTGCCGGAGCGCGCATCACAACCATGCCACGCCTCTCGAGGCAATCGCCCGATAGTCGGAAAACGGCTTGGCCGACAAGCTGCGGGCCGCGCGTCCGTTGGATGTGTTCGATCCCGGGAACCTACCAGTGTAGGTGGGCGCCGTGTGTAAGGGCCCACGAGCCCGAACAGGGACAGCTCCCGTGAGGATCGATAAGGCCCCGGGGATAGATGATCCTGACGCGACGCGCAGCACCGCCGGCGCAAATGTAGTGGTGCGCGACGCGAATGCAAATCAATCCGGGCGCCTGCTCAGGCCGATTTCGGAGAGCTGTTGAGGGTTTCCACCAACCGCTCGACCGCGGTGGCCGCATTGTCGATCTGGTCGGCGATCTCGGCCTGCGACTGGCTGGAGCGGCTGATCGCGTCGCGCTGCGCTGCCTGCAACACCTGCGCCTGCTGCTCGGCTTCGCCGATGCGCTGCTTGGCGGCGGCAAGCTCGTCCTCCACCGTCAGCGCGGCCATGATCAGCAGGCGCGTATCGCCGACCTCGCCGAAATGCGCCTTGAGCGCCGCCAGCCGGCGATCGAGATCGGCGGCAAGGGTGACGATGTGTTGCTCTTCGCCCTCGCCGCAGGCCATGCGGTAGGGGCGTCCGGCGATGGTCACTGTGACTTCGGCCATGCGTTCACACCGTCCTGCGTTCGAGGACGGCGCGCACCGTGTCCATGGCGCTGTCGATCCGGCCGATGGCCTGCCGATTCGCCTCTTCCAGGGTGCTGGCGCGACCGAGCGCCTTGTCCAGATCGGCGGCCAGCATGGCGCGATCGTCCGCCAGCGCCTCGGCCTCCGCCTTCAATCCGCTGACGCTCTCCGTCTCCGCCAGCTTGCGGTTTATTGCCGCTTCAAGCGCTTCCAGCGCCATCCTGAGACGCTGCTCGGCACGCTCCACCGCCCCCGTCTGATCCATGACGGTACTCCCCCACCCGGCCCGCTACACATGTGCCGCACGGCGGCAATGCCTCAACGCGCGGTGCCTGTCCTTGTCGATTAGGAACATCGGAGCTTAGGCGTGGGGCGATTTTGTGGTCAACGGGCTTGTCACAACTGTTTGCCCCCAATCGCCCTCAAGCCACGTTGACTTGCCTCAAACAGGTGTGGTTAAGGGACCGGGCTTTCCGCCGTCAGACGGCGTATTCTGCCGCTTGTGGCTGCCGGTCCATCACGCGTGACGAAGCACTGCCGCTTCACGCCGCGACAACCGGCTCCGCCCCTGCGACGACAACATACGCCGCCACGCGTCACTCCAGGGTCCTGACCCTAAACCTGCGAATCGGGCCGATCCCGCCGCCCGTTGCCAAGGCCTTCACATGAACGATAGCAGCCCTCAGGTCTCTCACCGGCAGATGGCAAACGCCATCCGCGCCCTGGCGATGGACGCGGTCGAGACCGCCAAGTCCGGCCATCCGGGCCTGCCCATGGGCGCCGCCGACATCGCCACGGTGCTGTTCACGCGCTTCCTGAAATTCGATCCCGCCGCGCCCGACTGGCCCGACCGCGACCGCTTCGTGCTGTCGGCCGGACACGGCTCGATGCTGCTCTACGCGGTGCTGCACCTGCTTGGCTACGAGCAGATGAGCATCGAGCAGATTAGGAACTTCCGCCAGCTCGGCTCGGCCACCCCCGGCCATCCGGAATTCGGCCATACCGCCGGCGTTGAAACGACCACCGGTCCGCTCGGCCAGGGCATCGCCACGGCCGTCGGCATGGCCATGGGCGAGCGGCTGATGGCAGCGCGTTTCGGCGATGACCTAGTGTCTCACCACACCTATGTGCTGGCCAGCGATGGCGACCTGATGGAAGGTATCAGCCACGAGGCGATCTCGTTTGCCGGACACCTCGGGCTCGGCAAGCTGATCGTGCTGTTCGACGACAATCAGATCACCATCGACGGTCCGCTGGGCCTGTCGGAGTCCGGCGACCAGCTTGCCCGTTTCGAGGCTGCCGGCTGGGATACCGCGAGCGTCGACGGGCATGACCCGGACGCCGTGGCCACCGCCATCGCCGAGGCGCAGTCCTCGCAGCGCCCCTCGCTGATCGCCTGCAGGACGACGATCGGATACGGCGCCCCGACCAAGGCCGGCACCGCCGGCGTCCATGGCGCACCACTGGGCGCGGAAGAGATTCTCGGCGCCCGCAAGGAACTCGGCTGGGACGCGGAGACCTTCGAACTGCCGGCGGATGTGCGCGACGCCTGGCGCATAGCCGGTCTGCGCAGCGGTCATGCCCGGCGCGACTGGAAGGAGCGGCTGGCGGCCGCAGAGCCCGAGCTTCGCGGTGCCTTCGAGCGCGCGCTCAGCGGCGAAATCCCAGGCGAGTTCGACAAGGCCATCACCACGGCAAAGCTGCACTTCGCCACCGAGCGGCCGTCCGTCGCCACCCGCAAGGCCTCGGAGACAGTGCTGACGGGGATTGTTCCGGCACTGCCGACCATGGTGGGCGGTTCCGCCGACCTGACCGGCTCCAACAACACCCGCACGGCCGACACCGCACCGATCACGGCGGAGGACTTCTCCGGCCGCTTCATCCACTACGGCGTGCGCGAACACGGCATGGCGGCGGCCATGAACGGCATGGCGCTGCATGGCGGCATCGTGCCCTATTCCGGCACCTTCCTGGCCTTCGCCGACTACTGCCGGCCCGCCATCCGGATTGCCGCGCTGATGGGCCAGAGGGTCATCCATGTGATGACGCACGATTCCATCGGCCTTGGCGAGGACGGCCCAACGCACCAGCCGGTCGAGCACCTCGCCTCGCTGCGCGCGATGCCCAACCTCAACGTGTTCCGCCCCGCCGACGGTGTGGAGACCGCGGAGTGCTGGCAGCTTGCCGTAGCGGACAGGAACTCGCCCAGCGTCATCGCACTGACCCGGCAGAACCTCGCCACCGTGCGCACCGAGCACAGCGACGAGAACCTCTGCGCGCGCGGCGCCTACGTGCTGCGCGAGGCCAACGGCAACGCCGAAGTGTCGATCTTCGCGTCTGGTTCGGAAGTGGAAATCGCGCTTGCCGCGGCCGAGGCCCTGCGGGAGGAGAATATCTCCGCGCGGGTCGTCTCGGTTCCCTGCTTCGAACTGTTCGAGGCGCAGCCGGAGAGCTATCAAAGCATCGTGCTTGGCGACGCCCCAGTGCGCGTCGGCATCGAGGCGGCGGTGCGCATGGGCTGGGACCGCTTCATCGGCACCGACGGCGCCTTCATCGGCATGACCGGCTTTGGCGCATCGGCGCCCTACAAGGACCTCTACACCCATTTCGGCATCACCGCGGACGCGGTGGTCGCCGCCGCGAAAGCGAAACTCGCAAGCCTTCCAAACGACTGACGCGGAAACGCCCGCGAACGATTCCGATTGCTGCATCACCAGCGCGACACCGATGGGCAGGTCGGCACCCGCGCTGAACGAGGGTCTCGACCCTACAGAGAAGGAAACCGCACCATGACCACTCGCGTTGCCATCAACGGATTCGGGCGCATCGGCCGCCTGGTCCTGCGCGCGCTTGCCGAGAGCAGGCGCAAGGACATCGTCGTCGTCGGCGTCAACGATCTGGCGCCCGTCGACGCCAACGCCCACCTGTTCCGCTACGATTCGGTCCATGGCCGCTTTCCCGGCAAGGTCGAGGTGGACGGCGACACGATGGACTACGGCGCAGGCCCCATCCGCGTCACCGCCGAGCGCGATCCGGGCAAGCTCCCCTGGAAGGAGCTCGGCGTCGACATCGCGCTGGAATGCACCGGCATCTTCGCCAGCAAGGACCAGGCCAGCGCGCATCTCACCGCAGGCGCCAAGCGGGTGCTGATCTCCGCGCCGGCTTCCGGTGTCGACCGCACCGTCGTCTACGGCGTCAACGACGACGCGCTGACCGCCGACGACAAGGTGGTCTCCAACGCCTCGTGCACCACCAACTGCCTGGCGCCGGTGGCCAAGGTGATCAACGACCGGCTCGGCATCCACACCGGCTTCATGACCACGGTGCACGCCTATACCAACGACCAGAACGTGCTCGACCAGGCCCACAAGGACCCCTACCGGGCGCGCGCCGCGGCCCAGAACATGATCCCCACCTCGACGGGTGCTGCGCGCGCCGTCGGCCTAGTGCTGCCGGAGCTCAACGGCAAGCTCGACGGCGTTGCCGTGCGGGTTCCCACTGCCAACGTCTCGCTGATCGACCTGAAGGCCAACGTGCGCCGCAAGTGCGACGTGGAGAAGGTCAACGACATCCTGACCAAGGCGTCGCGCTCGCGCCGGCTCAAGGGCATTCTCGCGGTCACCGATGAGCCGCTGGTCTCCAGCGACCTGAACCACAACCCGGCCTCCTCGACGGTCTCGGTCGCCGAGACCAAGGTGATGGGTGACAAGTTCGTGCGCGTCATGTCCTGGTACGACAACGAATGGGGCTTCTCCAACCGCATGCTGGACACCACCGCGGCGATGGGCGCGCTCCTGTAAGCAGGCA
Source organism: Tepidamorphaceae bacterium (assembly GCA_028279445.1). Lineage (GTDB taxonomy): Bacteria > Pseudomonadota > Alphaproteobacteria > Rhizobiales > Tepidamorphaceae > JANQNT01. The sequence continues at coordinate 275,112 of JANQNT010000022.1, forward strand.
GAGGACGGTCGACATGGGCGCGTTCCGCACCCTCGACGACATGGATCTGGCGGGCCGGATCGTGCTCACCCGGGTCGACATCAACGTACCTGTCGAGGACGGAAAGGTCAGCGACGCGACCCGCATCACCCGCATCGTCCCGACCCTGAAGGACATCCGGGCGGCCGGCGGCAAGCCGGTGCTGCTGGCCCATTTCGGGCGCCCCAAGGGCCAGTACGTGCCGGAGATGTCGCTGCGGGTGACGGTGCCGGCACTCGAAGCCGCGCTCGGTCAGCCGGTCACCTTCATCGAGCGGCCCGACCGCGCCGCGCTGGAAGCAGCACCCGCGGACGGTGTCGTGTTGATCGAGAACACCCGCTTCGCGCCGGGCGAGGAGACAAACGACCCCGGCATGGCGAAATTCCTTGCCTCGCTCGGCGATGTCTACTGCAACGACGCCTTCTCCGCCGCCCATCGGGCGCACGCCTCCACCGAGGGCGTCGCCCGGCTGCTGCCGGCCTGTGCCGGACGGCTGATGCAGGCGGAACTGGAGGCGCTGGAAGAGGCGCTCGGCAGTCCCGAACGCCCAGTCCTCGCAGTGGTCGGCGGCGCCAAGGTCTCAACCAAGCTGGAACTGATCGGCAACCTGTCGAAGCGCGTCGACCAGATCGCCATTGGCGGCGGCATGGCCAACACCTTTCTCGCCGCGCGCGGGCATGAGGTCGGCACATCGCTGATGGAGGCCGACCTGCTCGACACCGCCCGCGCCATCACCGGACAGGCGGTGCAGAACGGCTGCGAGATCGTGCTGCCGGAAGATGTGGTGGCGGCACAGGGCTTCACAGCGAACGCACCGCACCGCGCCTGCGGGCTTGACGAGGTTGGCGCAGAGGAAATGATCCTCGACATCGGCCCGGCAACCGTGGCAGGCCTGACGGCGCGGCTGAAGGACATCCGCACGGTGGTCTGGAACGGTCCGTTCGGCGCCTTCGAGCTGGCGCCCTTCGATGCGGGCACCAACGCGGTTGCCGCCGCCGTTGCCAAGGCGACCGATGCCGGCAGCATGATCTCGGTCGCCGGTGGCGGCGACACTGTCGCGGCACTGAACAAGGCCGGCGTGGCCGACCGGTTCACCTATGTATCTACCGCAGGTGGCGCGTTTCTGGAATGGCTTGAGGGCAAGACACTGCCCGGCGTCGAGGCGCTGCGTGCCTGACGCGCTATTTTTCGATCAGGATTTGACGGGAGAGGGACATCATGAGCGAACGACTTGAGGACATCGCCACGCGGATGGTCGCGCCGGGCAAGGGAATTCTGGCCGCCGACGAAAGCACCGGCACCATCAAGAAGCGGTTTGATTCCATCGGCGTTGAGTCGACAGAAGACAACCGCCGCGACTACCGCGAGATGCTGTTCCGCGCCGAGGACGCGATGACGAATTGCATCTCCGGCGTCATCCTGTTCGACGAGACGCTGCGCCAGAAGGCCGCCGACGGCACGCCGCTGGTTGAGCTGATCGCAGGCACCGGCGCGGTGCCCGGCATCAAGGTCGACAAGGGCGCGCAAGGCTTCGCCGGTCATCCCGGCGAGAAGGTCACCGAGGGGCTCGACGGCCTGCGCGACCGGCTCAAGGAGTATCACGGGCTCGGCGCGCGTTTCGCCAAGTGGCGCGCGGTGATCGACATCGCCGACCACACGCCGAGCAAGGGCTGTATCAAGGCGAACGCCCACGCGCTCGCCCGTTATGCCGCCCTGTGCCAGGAAAACGGCATCGTGCCGATCGTCGAGCCGGAGGTGCTGATGGACGGCCCGGTCGCGGCGCACGACGTCGACCACTGCCTGCACGTCACCACCTGGACCCTGAACACCGTCTTCGACGAACTCTTCGACGCGCGCGTCTCGCTGGAGGGCATGGTGCTCAAGCCCAACATGGTGATTGCCGGCAAGAACGCCGGTCAGCAGGCAAGCGCCGAAGAGGTCGCCGACAAGACGGTTGCCTGCCTGAAGCGCACGGTTCCCGCAGCCGTCGCCGGTATCGCCTTCCTCTCCGGCGGCCAGTCGGACGAGGACGCGACCCGTCACCTCTCCCTGATGAACCAGCGCGGCGAGGACATGCCCTGGCCGCTGACCTTCTCCTACGGTCGCGCGCTGCAGGCCGCGGCGCTGAAGGCGTGGGGCGGCAGGTCAGAGAACGTTGCCGCCGCACAGGCCGCCTTTGCCCACCGCGCCCGGATGAACGGACTTGCCGCCACCGGCGCCTGGCAGGCCGATCTGGAACAGGCCGCCTGAGCGGGGTTTCCTGCTTCCAGCGGTTCCGGCGCGCGCACTTCTTGTGCTGATGCCATGGCCAGCCCACTCCCCCGGCCCAACCACCCGATAGGCGTACCCTCGATAGGGTGGTTGGGCCGGGGGAGTGGGCTGGCACCGGCCATAGCAAGAATACGTGGTCGGGAGGGGGGAGTGGGCTGGAACCGCCTAAGCTGAAAACCCACCGCCATAACTTCGCGCGATTCTCATCGCATCGCGATTGCGTTAGGTTCCCGCAGCAGTCAAGACCGATTCGCTGTCTTCGCCCGGAGATCAATGTTGAGCCAGGCCCGGCCCGATCATCAGGTCCCGCCCATCGTGGTGTTCGCGCCGGCTGCACGCCTTGGCGCGGTCGCTCCCGCATGCGGGCTTGCCGCAGCGGTGGTGATCGCAGGCGATACGGCCAGCCTCAACGCCAACGCTGCCAACGCGGTGCGTGCCGACGGCTGTCCCATGATGGTGGCCGGCGATACGGCATCCGCGCATGGCTTCGACGGGCTGCATCTGGAAGCTGACAACGCGGACGCGATCAAGACCGCGCGCCGCGAACTTACCGCCAACACCAGTCTTGGCGTCGGCAGCGCGGCGACACGCCATCAGGCCATGATGCTGGGCGAGGGCCTGCCGGACTACGTTCTGTTCGGCCGCGTTGGCGCCGGCGAGCGCCCGGATCGCGCCGCCGACCCGGAGCTGATCGGCTGGTGGAGCGAACTGTTCGAGATCGCCAGCGTGGCGCTTGCAACCGATGTGGACGAAGCGCGCGCGCTGGTCGACGCAGGCGCCGACTTCGTTGCGGTGCACAATCTGCTCTGGCGGGACAGTGATCCGGCCGAAGCCCTGCGGGCACTGGCCAAGGCGCTTGCCGAGGCGCAGCCTGCCGAGATCGAGGCCGTCGGATGAGACGCGTACAACCGATACGCCTGCTGGCGGCGGGCCTTGCGCTGGTGATGCTCGGGGCTGGCGCCCACGCCCAGACGCTGGCGCCCAATCAGAACTATCAGGGTCCCATCGTCGACAAGGAGGCGGAGGCGAACCCGACCCCGGAGACCGCCTTCTCGGCCTTCCAGCGCGGCCTGTATCTCTCCGCCCACAAACAGGCATCCCAGCTTGCCGGACAAGGCTCCGCTCCGGCGCAGACTTTGCTGGCGCTGCTCTATCACAACGGCATCGGCGTGCCGCTCGATCTGGCCAAGGCGATCAAGTGGTACTCGACCGCCGCCCTTGCCGGAGATCCGGAAGGCCAGTTCGCGCTCGGTCTGATGCTGGCGCGCGGCGAAGGAACCGTGCAGGACAAGAACAAGGCGAAGGGCTGGTTCGAGGCCGCCGCCGCCCAGGGCCACATCGAGGCGCACTACAACCTGTCGCTGCTCTACCTGGAGGGCGAGGTGGTGCCGCGCGATTTCGACCGTGCCGCGGAACTGTTCACCTTCGGCGTCGAGCGCGAACACCCGGAGTCGATCTACAATCTCGCGCTGCTCTACGCCGAAGGACTGGGCGTGGGGCGCGATCCGGTCAAGGCCGCCGAACTGATGAGCCGCGCCGCATTGCTCAAGCTGCCGCTGGCCGAAGTGCAGTATGCCAGCATGCTGCTACGCGGCGAGGGCGTGGAGAAGAACGAGCAAGCCGCCGCCGCCTGGTTCGAACGCGCCGCGCGCAGCGGCAACGCCGTGGCCCAGACCCAGCTTGCCAAGCTCTACGCCGCCGGCCAGGGCGTCGATATCGACAGCGTTTCGGCAGCTTTCTGGTACACGCTGGCGCGCGAGCAGGGCCTGAACGACGCCAGCCTTGAGGCGTTGCTCGCCTCGCTCACCGACGACGAACGCAAGGCGGTCGACGAACGCGCCGGCACCTGGCGCACCGGTTTCATCCGTCTGCAGTGATCGCGCGGGGCTGGCACCCCACAGCAGACCTGATAGGTTCCGCCCGACTCGCGCCAACCCCGAACACACCCCACGTGACGCAATGAAGATCAACGGTAACGAAATCCGCCCCGGCAACGTGATCCAGCACCAGGACACCATCTGGGCGGTGGTCAAGACGCAGGCCGTCAAGCCCGGCAAGGGCGGCGCCTTCAACCAGGTGGAGCTGAAGAACCTGCTCGACGGGCGCAAGCTCAACGAGCGCTTCCGCGCCGACCAGACGGTGGAGCGGGTGCGGCTGGAGCAGAAGGACTTCCAGTACCTCTATGCCGAAGGCGACCGGCTGGTGTTCATGGACATGGAGAGCTACGACCAGATCGAGCTCGACACCGACTTCGTCGGCGAGCGCGCCGCCTTCCTGCAGGATGGCATGACGGTGACCGTGGAGATGCACGAGGCCAAGCCGATCGGCGTCACCCTGCCCGGCCAGGTGACGCTTGAGATCACCGAGGCCGACCCTGTCGTGAAGGGACAGACCGCGGCATCGTCCTACAAGCCCGCGGTGATGGAGAACGGACTGCGCGTCATGGTGCCGCCATTCGTCCAGTCCGGCGAACGCATCATCGTCGATACCAGCGAAATCACCTATGTCCGGCGAGCGGACTAGAGCGGGCTCAGGAAAAGTGGATACCGGTTTTCTTACCCGTTCCCGCTGCAAGCAAGTCAAACCGGCCTTGAGCCGCGCATTGAGTTGGAAAGGGACGTCCAGCCCGTGACCCGCTCCGCCCTGATCAACGTGATGACCGCCGCGGCGCGCAAGGCCGGCCGTGGCCTGACGCGCGACTTCGGCGAGGTGGAGAACCTGCAGGTATCGCAGAAAGGTCCCGCTGATTTCGTCTCCAACGCGGATCGGCGCGCCGAACAGGTGCTGCAACGCGAACTGGAACGGGTGCGGCCGGGCTACAGCTTCCTGATGGAGGAGTCGGGTGCGATCAGCGGCAGCGATCCGCAGCACCGCTGGATCATCGATCCACTCGACGGCACCACCAACTACCTGCACGCGATCCCGCTGTTTTCGATCTCGATCGCGCTGGAGCGCGACGGCGAGCTGGTCGCCGGCGTGATCTACAATCCGGTCTCCGACGAGCTGTTTTCCGCCGAGCGCGGCAAGGGCGCCTTCCTCAACGACCGGCGCATCCGCGTCGCCGCGCGCCGGCGTCTGGAAGACTGCGTCGTCACCCTGGGCATTCCCCATCGCGGCCGTGGCGACCACGAATATGCAATCGCCATCCAGCGCGCGGTGATGGCGCGCGCCCATGGCATCCGCCGCACCGGCTCGGCGGCGCTCGACCTTGCGTGGGTCGCGGCGGGACGCTTCGATGGGTTTTTCGAGACCGGCCTGAGCGCCTGGGACGTGGCGGCCGGGATCGTCATCGTCCGCGAAGCCGGCGGATATGTTACGGATACGCGCAATCGCGATCTGAGCCTGACCAGCGGCGAGGTCGTGGCGGCAAATCCAGAGGTCCACCATGAGCTCATCGACACAGTCTCCGCCGCCCGGGTCGCCTGACAACACCGAGCGCGACTCCTTCATGTCGCGCACCCGAGGACTGTTTACCGGCGACGACCCCGCCGAGGAGCCGGTAGCGGAGACGCGTATCGACACCGGCAAGGTGGCTGGTCCACGCGTCTACCTGGCGCGCATGCTGGTGTTCCTGATTATCGCCGGCTTCGTGGTGATGATCCTGGCGCCGCAGATCACCGGCGCCTTCATGGCCAATCCCGGCCTCAACGGCCTCATCGTCGGCGTGTTGCTGATCGGCACCCTGATGGCCTTCCGGCAGGTCGTGCGGCTGTTTCGCGAGGTCAACTGGGTCAACAACTTCCGCCTCGCCGATCCGGGCCTCGCCTTCGACCGGCAGCCGGTCCTGCTGGCGCCGATGGCGGCCATGCTGCGCGACCGCATCGGCCGCATGGCGATCACCCCCCAGGTGATGCGCTCGCTGCTCGATTCGCTGGCCATCCGCCTCGACGAGGCGCACGAGATTTCCCGCTACATGATCGGCCTGCTGGTGTTCCTCGGCCTGCTTGGCACCTTCTGGGGCCTGCTGCAGACGGTCGCCGCCGTCGGCGACACCATCCAGCAGCTCGATGTCGGTTCCAACGATGTCGGCGTCATCTTCGAGGACCTGAAATCCGGCCTTGCCGCGCCGCTCGGCGGCATGGGCACCGCCTTCTCCTCCTCGCTGTTCGGACTTGCCGGGTCGCTGGTGCTCGGCTTCCTGGACCTGCAGGCAAGCCAGGCGCAGAACCGCTTCTACACCGATGTCGAGGACTGGCTGTCGAGCGTCACCGACGTCTCCGTCGGCGAGGCCGACCGCGCCCAACCCGCGGCAGCAGCCGCAGCGCCGGGGCTGGAAGTGCAGCAGAGCATCGACCGGCTGTCGCGGATCATCGCCCAGAGCGGCGGCGGAGGCACTGGCGGGCGCGCCACCACCCAGGCGCTCGCCGATCTCGCCGAAGGCGTCCAGGGCCTCGTTCAGCATCTGCGCACCGAGCAGAACGTGCTGCGCGAACTGGTCGCCAACCAGGCCCGCCAGCAGGATGACCTGCGCGACCTGATCAACCGCATGGGCACGTCACGCAAGGAGCGCTGACATGGCGCTGATCAGCTCCCGCCGTCGTGAGACCCGCCGGGTCGACTACTGGCCATCCTTCGTCGACGCCCTGTCGACGCTGCTGCTCGTCATCATCTTCCTGCTGTCGGTGTTCATGCTGGCGCAGTTCTTCCTGAGCCAGGAGATTTCCGGCCGCGACACCCTGCTCAACCGTCTCAACAGCCAAATCGCCGAACTGACCGAACTGCTGGCGCTGGAGCGTGCCGACAAGCGCTCATTGGAAGAGCAACTCGCCAGCCTGCAGGACAGCCTGTCCGGCGCCCAGGGCGAGCGCGACCGGCTGCAGAGCCTGCTGGAACAGCGCGCCGGCATCGGCGACAGCGCCGATGCCACCATCGCCGGCCTGCGCGGCGAGCTGGAGACAGAGCGCGACATCAGCCAGCAGGCGCTGGCGCAGATCGAACTGCTGAACCAGCAGATCGCCGCCCTGCGCCGCCAGCTCGCGGCTCTCGAAGCGGCACTGGAGGCATCCGAGGCGCGCGACCGCGAAAGCCAGTCCAAGATCGCCGATCTCGGCCGCCGGCTGAACGTGGCGCTGGCCCAGCGCGTGCAGGAACTCGCCCGCTACCGCTCCGACTTCTTCGGGCGTCTGCGCGAGATACTCAGCCAGCGCTCCGACATTCGTGTCGTCGGCGACCGCTTCGTGTTCCAGTCGGAAGTGCTGTTTTCCGTCGGGTCCGCCACCATCAACACGGCCGGGCGCGCCGAACTCAACAAGCTCGCAGACGCGCTGCTGGAACTTGAGCGCGACATTCCCGACGAGATCAGTTGGGTGCTGCGTGTCGACGGCCATACCGACGTGCAGCCGATCAGCGGTGGCGGGCGATTTGCCTCCAACTGGGATCTGTCGGCGGCGCGCGCCATCTCGGTTGTGCAGTATCTGGTGGCGCGCGGTGTTGGGCCCACGAGGCTGGTCGCCGCCGGCTTCGGCGAGTTCCAGCCGCTAGTCGATGAAGCCAACGACAACGCCTACGCGCAGAACCGGCGCATCGAGCTCAAGCTGACGGAACGCTGAGCGTCTCAGGCCCGTCGGCCTTGGTTTCGGCCGCCGGTTTCCCGGAATGGCTCGCCGGTTCTTCGACTGCACCTTCGAGGCCATCGCCCGCGGTGAACGCCGGCGCGGGCACGTTGAACTGCAACTCTGCCAGACGCGCATAAAGCCCGCCCTTGGCCAGCAGTTCCTCGTGTGTCCCGGTCTCGACGATGCGGCCTTCATCGATCACCAGCGTACGATCGCAATTCAGCACCGTCGCCAGGCGATGCGCGATGACCAGCGTGGTGCGGTTATGCATCAGCTCGCCGAGCGCCTCGTTGATGAGCTTTTCGGATTCAGCGTCCAGCGAACTGGTCGCCTCGTCGAGCAACAGCACCGGCGCATCCTTCAGGATCGCGCGCGCGATGGCGATACGCTGCCGCTGTCCCCCCGACAACGTCACACCGCGCTCGCCAAGCCCGGTGTCGTATTGCTGAGGCAGGTTCATGATGAACTCATCGGCCCGCGCAGCGCGCGCAGCGCGCACGATGGCCGCATCGTCACCGGTCATGCCGTAACCGATATTGTCGCGCACGCTGGCCGCAAAGACCGCCGGTTCCTGCGGCACCAGGGCGATCTGACTGCGTAACTCGGTCGGATCGAGCCGGGACACATCCGTTCCATCGAGCCGGATGTGGCCCGACTGCGGATCGTAATGCCGCAGGATGAGCCGGAACACCGATGACTTGCCGGACCCGGACGGACCCACGAGCGCGACGCGTTCGCCGGGCGACACGGTGAAGCTCAGATCATCCAGCACCGGTGTCTGCGGGCGCGCCGGATAGGCGAAGCCGACCGCCTCCAGGGCGATCTCCCCGCGTACCGGTTCGCTGAAGCTCTCCGGATTGGCCGGCGCGACGATGTCCGGCTCCACGGTCAGCAACTCGTCGAGGCGTTCGGCCGCGCCGGCCGCCTGCTGCACCTCGCCCCACACCTGGCTCAACTCGCCGAGCGCCCCGGCGGCGAACACCGAGTAGAGCACGAACTGTCCGAGCCGGCCCGGCGTCATGGTGCCGGCCAGCACCTCCTCCGCGCCTGCCCACAGCACCAGCACGACGGAACCGAACACCAGGAACAGTGCCACCGCCGTCAGCACGGATCGTGCCGCGGTGGAGGCACGCGCCGCCGCGAAGGCGGATTCCACCGCGTCGACGAACCTGCTCGCCACCCGTTTCTCGGCGGTGAAGGCGTGCATGGTGCGCACCGCACCGAGCTGCTCGCCGGCGAAAGCGCCGGCTTCCGCGAGCGTGTCCTGCGCCATGCGCGAGCGCCGGCGGATGGCACGGCCGAAACCGACCAGCGGCAGCACGATGATGGGAATGGCGATCAGCACATACATCGCCAGTTGCGGGCTGGTGATCACCATCAGCACGGTGGCGCCGATGCCAAGCACCAGGTTGCGTAGCGCGATCGACATGGAGGCGCCAACGGCGGCCTTGATCTGCGTCGTGTCGGCGGTCAGCCGCGACAGGATTTCACCGCTCTGGGTCTGATCGTAGAAGCCCGCCGACAGCTTGGTGAGATGGGTGAACACATCGCCGCGCAGGTCCGCGACCACCCGCTCGCCGAGCCAGGTCACCAGGTAGTAGCGCGTCGCGCTGGCCACCGCGAGAACGGCCACGACCAGCAGCAGGACACCGAAATACAGATCGATCAGCGAACTGCCGTCATCGGCGTTGAAGCCGTAATCGATCATCCGCCGCACCGCCATCGGCAGCGCCAGCGTTGCCGCGGCCGCCGTCAGCAGCGCCACCAGGGCCGCCAGCAGCCGGCCGCGATAGCGCAGCACATACGGCACCAGCATGGCCAGCGGGCGCAGCGCGATGCCGCGATCGGGCACTTCCCCGACAGCCCTGCGCGGCTGCGTGTCGTCCAAGCCTCGTGACATCTGCCTGCTTTTGTTTCCGAATTCGCCCGGTTTGAACTATTCCAACAACGCACTTTGCCGTGCCGCAACGGCCTGCGCAAACCCTTCGGACGTCGCGATACTTAACGGCTCGCGGTCTGCTTGTCTCCCGGCGCCGCATGCGATATAGAGCCGCGACTTTGCTGACAATGACCTGAGCGAGAGAGCCGCGCCGCACGCGCGATCCCGCCAGCATCGCGAGACGAGCATGAAAAAGGACATCCATCCCGATTATCACACCGTCAAGGTGGTGATGACCGACGGCACCGAATTCGAGACGCGCTCGACCTACGGCGAGCAGGGCCAGACGCTGCAGCTCGATATCGATCCGACAACGCATCCCGCCTGGACGGGCGGTGGCCAGCATCTGATCGATCGCGGCGGCCGCGTCAGCCGCTTCAAGAAGAAGTTCGACTTCCTCGGCTGATCACGCGGCGCGGCGAAAATCGCCCAATCTTCCTTGCATCATTGCCGGGCGGTGCGCGGTCGCGGAGTCATTTCGCTCACGCCAGTTCGCTCCGCTCACGGCTCCGCGGGGGCGCGCTTTCGCGCGGACACACGGTCGCGTGTCTGGGCTCGTTCCTCGCACCGACGGAGTGTTTGGCACCCCGGCGCGCGACTGTGCGCCCGGCCGGTCAGGCCGCCCCTGCGGAGGCGTTGTGCGTTAGCGCAACTGCCGTGAGCAAAATAAAACTGGCGAAGCCGGCAAGCGCGACCGCGCGCCGCCCGATAGGGCGCCCCCGCGGAGGCGGTGAACGTAAGTGAGCTTGGCGTGAGCGGAATAGATGCGCGCCAGCGCAACTGGCGTGAGCGAAATCAAACCGGGGCAGCCGGGTCATCTCACGACGAATTCAGTCTTCGGCAGACAGCGACCACTCAGTCGCGCTGGCGCACTGCGCCGAGTGCCGCGCTCAGCCGGTCGAGCTGATCCTCCAGCGGCCGCTCGGCTGCCAACGCGGTGTCGATCGTCTCGTCGTCATAGACCTGACCGTCCAGCGTGCGGATGCGCGCCTGCAGGCGCACCGAACGCTCTATCAGTACCCTCAGCGCATCGGGCAGCCCGTCGAACCCGGCCGAACGTTCCGGCCCGCCGGGATCCTGCAGCTTCACCTTCGCCTTCTCACGTATCGCCTGCTTTTGGCTCATCTCGCCTTCCTTGACGGCGCGATGCAGCAGCAGCCAGGAGGCCATCTGCATCAGCCGCGTGGTCAGCTTCATGCTCTCCGCCGCATAGGCGAGGCTGGCGATGCGGGTGAGGTCCTTCGACTCCGTGCGCCCGGGACCGTCCAGATAATCGGCGGTTTCCTCCAGCAATGTCATGCCTTCGCGAAACAGCGCCAGAAACGCTTCCGACGACAACGCCTTTTCGCCGAACGAGATCGGTCGCTCGACGAGAACTCGCGTCTCGGTTGTGGTCTTCTTAGCCATGCCCTGTCCGTCTCTACGCAATACCAACGACGTCATGGCCTTGTTTTCATTGTTGCCATGCCGTGCCTGACGGGTTTTCCGGCCTGCACGCTTAACGCGAAGCGGCAATACCGAACGAAATCGGTAACCGCATGCGACAAGCATCGACCGGGCTGTGCGAGGGATACTGACGCCAAACGACCGCGATGTCGCGCAAAAAACAAACGAGCCGCCGGAAAGGCGGCTCGGAGAGTTAACAGGGAGGCGTCAAACAGAGTGGACAGGAGCCACTCGCGATCCAGAAAACTGGATGAACAAAAGCTAATCCAGGGGAATTAAGAAAAGGTTAACGCGCCCAGAGCTAATCAACCCTAGCGTGTAACTTCCCATGCGCGGCAATCGAAACGCCAACCTGGCAGCGGCCGGCAGGCGAACGCGCCTTATGACTTGAAGAGCGAGTCGGCGGCAGCGAGGTGGCCCGATTTGGCGGCAACCGCCTGCTCCAGGCGCGCGATCTCGCCGCGCAGGATATCGATTCGCTCGCGCAACTCATCCACCGACAAGGTGTCGAGGTCCATGCCGATCTCGTGGGCGGGCGGCTTCGGCCGCGGTTCATCAAGGTCCATGGGGCGTCTCTCCTGCCTGTCGGAGAGCAGGATACGACTGTCAGTGGGCAAATGTCAGCGGCGGAAAGCCTTTGCGTCGCGTCGCTTGCGCGTTATAAGGCGATCAATTCCCGTCATTCGACGAATTGTCCGCGTTCCGGCCCTGCCGGCGCCGGCCGCGCTCCCCAAGCGGGTTGCGCCACGAGGAGAAAGTACATGGCCACCACCTTGCTGATGCCCAAGGCGACCGCCGTCTGGCTGGTCGAAAACACGGCACTGTCGTTCAAGCAGATCGCCGAATTCTGCAGCCTGCACGAACTGGAAGTGCAGGCGATCGCCGATGACGAGGCGGAGAAGGGCATCAAGGGGCTCGATCCCGTCCAGACCGGGCAGTTGACCCGCGAGCAGATCGAGGCCGGCGAGGCGGACCCCAAATACAAGCTGAAGATCTCCACGCCGAAGGTGGCGCTTCCGGAGACCAAGCGCCGCGGCCCGCGCTACACGCCGGTATCGCGCCGCCAGGACCGCCCCAACGCCATCCTCTGGCTGGTGCGCAACCATCCCGAGCTCAAGGATGCCCAGGTGATGCGCCTGGTCGGCACCACCAAGACGACGATCACGGCGATCCGCGAGCGCACCCACTGGAACGCCGCCAACCTGACGCCGATCGATCCGGTGACGCTGGGGCTGTGCTCGCAGCTTGAGCTCGATCACGAAGTCCAGCGCGCCGCGCGCAACGCGCCGCTGCCCAGCCCGGAAGAAGACGGCCCCCGCCTGCTGCCGGCCGAAGAGACCACCGCCGCGGCGGCAAGCGCACCCTCCGAGGACGACGAGCTCGATCCCGATGCGGTGTTGGCGCGTCTGCAGAGCATGACCGGCGACAGCGTCAGCGACGGCGAAAGCACGCCAGGATCGGACGAAGACACCCCGGCATGATCAACGAGATGCGCCGGGTCAGCTTTCCTTGACCGGGACGATGTAGTTGAGGCCGAGGCGGCCACCGTCAGCATAGACCGTCTCGCCGGTGATGTAGCTCGCCTCGTCGCTGGCCAGAAACGCGGCAACCGAGGCGATCTCGGAAGCCTCGCCGATCCGCCCAGCGGGCGTGCGCATCAGCACCTTGCGCCGGGCCTCCACATCCGACGAGACCACCGCATCCAGCATCTCGGTCATGATCGAGCCCGGACCGATGGCGTTGACGCGGATGCCGTGCGGCGCCAATGCCAGGGCCATCACCTTGGTGAGCTGCGAGAGCCCGCCCTTGGACACGCAATAGGGCACCTGGTTGGGCAGCGCGACGACCGCATTGATCGACGACATGTTGACGATCGCACCCGGCGTCCCGCCCTCCCCGATCTGCTTGACCATCTGCCTGGCGGCCGCCTGGCCGGCCAGGAACGCGCCTTTCAGATTGACGCCCATCACCCGGTCGTAGTCGGCCTCCTCCAGTTCGAGGAAGTCCGCGGCATGGGTGATGCCGGCGTTGTTGACGAGAATGTCGAGCTGGCCGAACGCATCGAGCGTCTGGGCGATCAGGTTGCGCACGTCGAGCCGTTCGGCGACGTTGCAGTCGACAAAGATCGCCTCGCCGCCGGCATTGCCGATATCGGCGGCAGTCTCTTCGCCCTTGGCGTTGACATCGGCGATCACCACCTTGGCGCCGTCGCGCGCAAAGCGCTCGGCCACCGCCCGTCCAATGCCCATCGCCGCGCCGGTTACGATAGCGACCTTGCCGTTCAGCGACATGATGTCGGCTCCTGCGTGGTTGGTGCCACGGCAGCGAAACGGAAAGAGCAGCGCTTCCCGGTTCAGCCGCCGGCGGCCAGACCCCGGCTTTTAAGCGCCCCGGTGATCTCGTCAAGGATCACCGGATCATCGATGGTCGCAGGCATCTTGTAATCATCGCCATCGGCGATGGCGCGCATGGTGCCGCGCAGGATCTTGCCCGAACGCGTCTTCGGCAGCCGCGGCACGGTCAGCACGAGCTTGAAGGCGGCGACCGGACCGATCTTCTCGCGCACCAGCGAGACGATTTCCTTCTCGATTTCCGCCGTTTCCCGGGTGACACCCGATTTCAGCACCGCGAAGCCGCACGGCACCTGGCCTTTCAGCTTGTCGGCGATGCCGATGACGGCGCACTCGGCCACGTCCGGGTGGGCCGCCAGCACCTCCTCCATGCCGCCGGTGGAGAGGCGGTGGCCGGCGACATTGATGATGTCGTCGGTGCGCGCCATGATGTAGAGGTAGCCGTCTTCGTCGCAATAGCCCGCATCCGCCGTCATGTAGTAGCCGGGGAATTCCTCCAGGTAGCTCTGGCGGAAGCGCGCATCGTTGTTCCACAAGGTCGGCAGGCAGCCCGGCGGCAACGGCAGCTTGATGCAGATCGACCCCATGGTGCCGGCACCGACGGGGTTGTGCGCCTCGTCGAGGATCTGCACGTCATAGCCCGGCATCGGCACCGCCGGCGATCCATGCTTGACCGGCATCAGTTCCAGACCCATCGGGTTGGCGGCGATCGCCCAGCCGGTCTCCGTCTGCCACCAGTGGTCGATGACCGGGACCTTGAGCTTTTCCTCGGCCCACTGGATGGTGTCCGGGTCGGCCCGCTCGCCGGCCAGGAACAGCGCCTTCAGGCAGCCGATGTCGTAACGGCCGAGGTGTTCGGCGTCGGGGTCTTCCTTCTTGATGGCGCGAAACGCGGTCGGGGCGGTGAACAGCACTTTGACCCCGTGATCGCGAATGACGCGCCAGAAGGTGCCGGCATCGGGCGTTCCGACCGGCTTGCCCTCGAACAGGATCGTCGTGGAACCGTTCAGCAGCGGCGCATAGACGATGTAGGAGTGGCCCACGACCCAGCCCACATCGGACGCCGCCCAGTACACATCGCCGGCCTCGGTGTCGTAGATGTTCGGCATGGTCCACTTCAGCGCCACCATGTGCCCGCCATTGTCGCGCACGACGCCCTTGGGGATTCCCGTGGTGCCGGAGGTGTAGAGGACGTAGAGCGGATCGGTGGCGGCAACCGACACGCACTCGGCGCGCTTGCCCGCCGCGGCGGCCGCATCGGTCATGGCGGTCCAGTCATGGTCGCGGCCGTCGACGAGCGAGGCTTCCAGTTCCGGCCGCTGGAAGACCAGGCAGGTCTGCGGCTTGTGCACGGAGAGTTCGATGGCCTCGTCGAGCAGCGGCTTGTAGGCAACGGTGCGGCCGGGTTCCAGGCCGCAGGATGCGGTCAGGATCGCCTTCGGCTGGGCATCGTCGATGCGGGTGGCCAACTCGCTCGCGGCAAAGCCGCCGAAGACCACCGAATGCACCGCGCCAAGACGCGCGCAGGCCAGCATCGCCATCGCGGCCTGCGGGATCATCGGCATGTAGACGATGACCCGGTCGCCCTTGCCAATGCCCTTCTCGGCCAGCACCCCGGCAAGCACCGCGACCTGGTCGGTCAGTTCGGCATAGGTGAAGGTCTGCACCTGCCCGGTCATCGGGCTGTCGTAGATGATGGCGGGCTGGTCGCCGCGCCCGGCGGCGACGTGCCGGTCGAGGCAGTTGTGGCAAGTGTTGCACATGGCGCCTGCGAACCAATGCCCGTAGACACCCCGATCGGGATCGAACACCTTGTCCCAGGGCCGGTCCCAGTCGATGTCTTTGGCCGCTTCGGCCCAGAATGTCTCGGGATCGGCCTGCCACGACGCATAGGCCGCGCTATAGCCCTGTGCCATCTTCTTGTCCCTCCCCGCCACAGCCGTGAGCGGCTGGGCAACCCGCACTTGGTTCGCGCGATTGTCGCCATCATGCTCGCAGATGCAAGGGCGGGGCGATATGACTTTGGTCAAGTCGACGAAAGCCGCATGATCCACTCCTTAAGCCCGCCCCCTCAGGCCCGACAACGCCCCGTCACCGCATGATCCAGGACCCCGCCTTCTACGCCCTCGCGATCCCCGCGGTGATCCTGTTCGGCCTGTCCAAGAGCGGACTCGGCGCAGCACTCGCCATCGCCTCGGTTCCGCTGATGAGCCTGCACGTCTCCCCGTTGCAGGCGGCCGCCATCATGCTGCCGATCATCATCGCCATGGACGCAACGGCGGTGGCCTCCTACCGGCGCGACTTCGACGCGACCACGCTCAAGATCGCGCTGCCGGCCGGTGTTGTCGGTGTCGGCATCGGCTGGCTGACGGCGGCCTACGTCAACGATGCCCACGTGCGGCTGATCATCGGCGTCATCGCGGTCAGCTTCTCGCTCGACTACTGGCTGCGCAAACGCAGCGTGCGCGAGGCCAAGCCGCACAACGTCGCCAAGGGCGGCTTCTGGTCGACGGTCGCCGGCTTCACCAGCTTCGTCAGCCATTCCGGCGGCGTGCCGCTGCAGATGTACACCTTGCCGCTGCGGTTCTCGCCGCGCGTGCTGGTCGGCACCAGCGTGATGTTCTTCGCCGTCATCAACGCCGTGAAGCTGGTCCCCTATTTCGCGCTCGGCCAGTTCGACCGGGCCAACCTGCTGACCGCCCTGGTGCTCGCTCCGCTGGCGCCGCTGTCGATCTGGGCCGGCGTGTGGCTGGTCAAGCGCATCCCCATGGAGCCGTTCTACAAGCTCACCTATGCCTGCGTGCTGATTGTCGGGGTGAAACTGATGTGGGACGGCATCACGGCGCTGATGTGAGCGCAGCACCATGGATTGGTAAGCTTGGCGCCAGAGTCCTAAACCATTCCTCCACCATAAAACGCTTCTCCAGCCCACAACTCGTTCTGATGATCGCAATCATAGGCCTTGCCGGCCAGGGCGACCGCCTTTGGCGCTTCCTGAGCGCCTACATGCTGAGCGCCATTATGGTGGTGGTGATCTCGGGCCTGTTTCCGGCGCTCGGCGCCTATGTCTATCACCAGCCCTCGGCCAATCAGACGGCGATGACCGCACAGGCCGGCGTCTGGCACATGGACCACATCCTGGCCCTGCGCGACGGCACCTTCACTACCTTCGACATCTCGACTGTCGAGGGCATTGTCACCTTCCCCTCCTTCCACACCGCTCTCGCGATCCTCACCGTATGGGCCATGTGGCGCACAAGCTGGCTGCGCTGGCCGACTGTCGCGCTCAACATCGCCGTGCTCGCCGGCACGGTGCTGGAAGGGGGCCACTACCTTGTCGATCTGATCGCCGGCGGCGCGATCACCATCGCGACCATCGCCTTCGTGAGGAGCCTGCCGGCGTCCGCGCCGAAGGGTGAGCAACCGGCCCCGCTGGCGCCGGCCCAGGTCGCACCACTGCGATAGTCGACCACCGTTCCGCTTGCCTCGCCGGGTTGCATCGGTTTGATTGGACCGGACACACAGGGTCCGGACGCAAGGGGAGCGTGCCAATCAGATGCCTGCCAGCAAGACCTTCTACGACACCGACCTCGACAAGAACCCGGCCAACTATCAGCCGCTGACCCCCCTCACCTTCCTGGAGCGCTCGGCCAGCGTCTTCCCCGATCAACTGGCCATCGTGCACGGCACCCGGCGCATCGACTACGCCACCTTCTACGCCCGCGCCCGGCGGCTGGCCTCGGCCCTGGCGCAGAAGGGCATCAAGCGCGGCGATACCGTCTCCGTCATGCTGGCCAACACCCCGCCGATGCTGGAGGCCCACTACGGCGTGCCGATGACCGGCGCGGTGCTGAACACGCTGAACACCCGCCTCGACGCGGCGATCATCGCCTTCACGCTCGACCACGCCGAGACCAAGGTGCTGATCACCGACCGCGAATACGCATCCACCGTCGAGGAAGCGCTGAAGCTCGCCAAGGTGAAACCGCTGGTGATCGATTACGACGACCCGGAGTTCCCCCAGGACGGCAAGCGGCTGGGTACGTTCGACTACGAGGATTTCATCGCCGGCGGCGATCCCGACTTCGCCTGGTCGATGCCGGACGACGAATGGGACGCGATCAGCCTCAACTACACCTCCGGCACGACAGGCAACCCGAAGGGCGTCGTCTATCACCACCGCGGCGCCTATCTGCTGGCCCAGGGCAACGTCATCACCGCCTCCATGGGCAAGCATCCGGTCTATCTGTGGACGCTGCCGATGTTCCACTGCAACGGCTGGTGCTTTCCCTGGTCGCTGTCGGTTGTCGCGGGCACCCATGTGTGCCTGCGCTGGGTGCGCCAGAAACCGATCTGGGACGCGCTGGCCGACCACCGCGTCACCCACCTGTGCGGCGCGCCGATCGTCATGTCGACGATCCTGTCGACACCGAAGGAGGACCAGCGCCAGCTCGATCACACGGTGGAGTTCCTCACCGCCGCGGCCCCGCCGCCGGAAGCCGTGCTGGCGGCGATGGCCGATGCCGGCTTCAACGTCACCCATCTCTACGGCCTGACCGAGACCTACGGACCGGCGGTGGTCAACGACTGGAAGCGGGACTGGGAGGCCCTGGAAGGCGCCGAGCGCGCCGCCCGCAAGGCGCGTCAGGGCGTGCGTTACGCCGCGCTGGAGGCGCTTGACGTGATCGATCCGCAGACCATGCTGCCGGTACCCCGCGATGGCGAGACCATCGGCGAGGTGATGTTCCGCGGCAACATCGTCATGAAGGGCTACCTGAAGAACCGGGAAGCCAGCGACGCGACCTTCGCCGGCGGCTGGTTCCACTCCGGCGACCTCGGCGTGATGCACCCCGACGGCTATATCCAGCTCAAGGACCGCTCCAAGGACATCATCATCTCCGGCGGCGAGAACATCTCCTCCATCGAGGTGGAGGATGCGCTCTACAAGCACCCCGACATCGCCGCAGCCGCCGTCGTCGCCAAGCCCGACGACAAGTGGGGCGAGACGCCCTGCGCCTTCATCGAGGTCAACGCAGACGCCGACCTGAGCGAAGACGACGTCATCGCCTGGTCGCGCGAACATCTGGCCGGCTACAAGTGTCCGCGCGTGGTCGTGTTCACCGACCTGCCCAAGACGTCGACCGGCAAGATCCAGAAATTCAAACTGCGGGAAATGGCAAAAGACCTCTAGGTTTCCCGGCGGCGCCGCGCTTCCGGGACAGGGTCTTTCGTCTCTGTGGCCGCCGGCACCTGGCCTTGGGTGCCGGACGACCCTTCAGGCGTTACGCCTTACACCGATCAGTGCAACTGCTCGGCGTGGTCACCTAACTGCAGACGAGAAATCTCGTCCTTCAACTGGAGTTTACGCTTCTTGAGCTCCGCGATGCGCAGATCGTCCGCGTAGGGCCGGCTCATTTCTTCCTCGATGGTCCGCTTCAACGCACGGTGCTTCTCGACCAACTCGTCCAGATGCAGTTCGAGGCTCATCGGCTCTTCCTCCTTATTTGTCGCACGCAAAGTGTCTCATATTCGCAATGGTCTGTCGAACGTCACCGCCTGGCTCAGGCGTGGTTCATCGGCCATCGGTGGAAAGACCAAAGCCACGCGGGCTTGATGATCTTTGCCGCAGGGCGGATAATTCTGCGCGCTGTGAACGCGCCGGTCGTTGCCGGCGCCTAGATCATCCTGCGTTTGGATTGAATCAACCCAACGCAGAAAAGATGATCTACACCAAAAGAGTAGAGCAACTTGTCTGCGCCGTTCCCGGCGCAGGTTGCTCTAGGACAACAACGAGGACTGGCGACGGCGGCACCATGGTCGACACTGACGAAGCGGCGGTGCGCAGCGAGCTTGCACGCCTGCGCGAGGAACATCGCGACCTCGACACGGCCATCGCCGCGCTCGAGGAGACCCGGCCGGGCGCGACGCTGCAGATCAAGCGCATGAAGCGCAAGAAACTGGCGCTCAAGGACCGCATCACGTTCCTGGAAGACAAGCTGACGCCCGATATCATCGCGTAGGCTGCATGGGCTATCGCATCTCCACCGCCTGCACGGACCTGACCATATCCTTGGCCGCATACATGGCCCGGTCGGCGCGCGCCAACGCATTGCGGGAGATGTCGTTGTCGTCGAGCTGCGTGACGCCAAAGGACACCTGCACGGGGACGCATAGGCCCGCCCGCTCGTAGGGCGTTTTCGACAGCAAGGCGGTCAGCACCCTGGCCTTCCAAACGCCGATCTCATGATCCGTGTACCACAGCAGGATCGCCAACTCGTCGCCACCGATTCGCCCGATCCTGTCCGACCCGCGGATGTTCGACTCGATCACCATCGCCACGTGCTGCAGCACCTGATCGCCAACGTCGTGTCCATAACGGTCGTTCACCACCTTGAAGCCGTCCACATCGCCGTAGAGCAGCGAGACGGGGACGCGGTAACGCGCCGCGAACGAAATCGCCCGATCGATTTCGGCAAGAAAGCCGCGACGGTTGAGGATGCCGAGCAGCGGATCCTCGTTGGCGCACGCCGTCAGCGCGGCGATCTTGCGGTCCGCCGCGGCCAGCTTGGCCCTCAACTCCGCGATCTCCTGCGCCTGATCGGTGTCGTCGTTGCGTGTGCTCATGGCTGTATCGACAGTCAGGTTTCGGGCATGGCGCGTGTCGGATTTTGGTCCTGACAAGGCAGCGGGGTGTAGGAAACCTGCCTGGTTTTCAAGTCCCCGCTAACGCCGTCAGGAGCGAAATCCGCCGTGTCCCGAGAGGGATATGGCCCAAATCGCCCATTTCGGCGTTGCAAAGCGCTCGCAAGGGATGACCCTTGCGTCGTCTTTCCGCCTGGAACTGAACGATTTTGGCGCATACCACGCTCCGAATCCTGAATGTCGATACAGCCATGGCCACCAATGTACATCAATACAGCCAGGGAGGCTTCAATCGGAAGTTGAGTTTTGCCACGCACCGGTTACGCGGTCGACAACACGATAAGCACAATTGTCGCGATCATCACGCTCTTCACCAAATCGCCGCCTGAGCGGTTGCAGGGGCGCACCGCCTGCCTATAATCCGCCGCTTTCCGCAGCGCGGGAGCAATCCCGATCGGGGGCACCCGATTGCGCTGCCGGGCGAGGGGAGGATCAACGCGCATGGCTGACGAGACGCCGGCGGTCGCCATCATTATGGGCAGCCAGTCCGACTGGGCCACCATGCACCACGCCGCCGCGACCCTGGATGAACTCGGCATCCCTCACGACACCCGGATCGTATCGGCCCACCGCACACCACAGCGGCTGGCGGAGTTCGCCATGTCGGCGCGCGACCAGGGCTTCAAGGTGATCATCGCCGGCGCCGGCGGTGCGGCGCACCTGCCGGGCATGACCGCGTCCATGTCGCCGCTGCCGGTGTTCGGCGTGCCGGTGGAATCCAAAGCGCTTGCGGGGCAGGACAGCCTGCTCTCCATCGTTCAGATGCCAGCCGGCATTCCGGTCGGCACGCTGGCCATCGGCAAGCCGGGCGCGATCAACGCCGCGCTGCTGGCGGCAGCGGTGCTGGCACTGTCGGATGAGGGCATCGCCGGGCGGCTGGATGGCTGGCGCCAGCGCCAGAGCGACGCCGTCGCCGAACGCCCGGACACCAGCGCAGCGAGCAGCTAATGACGCCGTTGCCGCCCGGCAGCCGCATCGGCATTCTCGGCGACGGCCAACTCTGCCGCATGCTGGCACTCGCCGCCGCCCGTCTGGGCATGGCGGTTCATGTTTACGGACCCGACCGTGACGGCCCGGCGCACCAGGTGGCGGCCAGTTCGACGGTTGCCGAATATGACGACCAGGCAGCCCTCGCCGACTTTGCCGCGTCGGTGGATGTGGCGACCTACGAGTTCGAGAATGTCCCCGCCGAGACGGCGGCCACGGTTGCCGCCGGCACGATGCTGTATCCCAGCGAGCGGGCGCTCGAAGTCGCGCAGGACCGCCTGACCGAAAAGCGCTTCATTGCCGGTCTCGGCATCGCCGTCGCGCCCTACCAGCCAGTCGACAGCGCCGAAGACCTGTCGACACTGATGGCACAGGGCTTCGGTGCCGGCGTGCTGAAGACCCGCCGGCTCGGCTACGACGGCAAGGGCCAGGTGCGCCTGAAGGGCAACGAGACGCCGCAGCAATGCGCCGCAGCCTTCGGGGCGATCGGCCAGGTGCCGGCGATCCTGGAAGGGTTCGTGGCGTTTTCGCGCGAGGTCTCGGTGGTTGCCGCGCACGCGCTGGACGGCAGCTTCGCGCCCTTCGATCCGGCCGAGAACGTTCACCGCGACGGCATCCTCGCCGAAAGCCGCGTGCCCGCGTCGCTGGACCCGGGCGCGGCCGACACTGCCCGCACCATCGCGCGGACCATCGCCGATGCCCTCGACTATGTCGGCGTCATCGGGGTCGAGATGTTTGTCGTCGAGGCGGACGGGAATACGCGCCTGCTGGTCAACGAGATCGCCCCGCGCGTGCACAATTCCGGCCACTGGACGATGGATGCCTGCGCGAGCGACCAGTTCGAACAGCATATCCGCGCCATCTGCGGCTGGCCGCTCGGCGATCCGGCGCGCCATAGCGATGTGGTGATGACCAACCTCATCGGCGCCGATGTCGAACGCTGGAGAATCCACGCCGGCGAGGCCGGTACGGCGCTGCATCTCTACGGCAAGCGCGACACGCGGCCGGGCCGCAAGATGGGACACGTCAACCGCATCGCGGCACCCGGCAGACAATCCGGGGCATGAGCATCAACGCTGGTTCACATCGACCTGTCCGCATGGACTTGGCGGCCCGATTCTGCTACAAGCGCGCGCAATAAGAACGACGTGGCCTTGTGATCGGCACTTGCATGATCCCGGGGGCGCGTTGTTTTTGCTTAGCGAATCAATCCGATGCGTTGGGCGCAGGTCTTCGCGACACATATGCGTCGCCGGGGCCGCACGCGACACGTCGGCTGACACCGACACTGGCCAGCACTCCGGGACAGACCGGAAGACCACGGCCGTATCGCAGCCGCGCAGAGACGGTCGGCTGCGACTGATGAAAAGGAACGACACGTGCAGGTAATCGTCCGCGACAACAACGTGGATCAGGCCCTCAAGGCCTTGAAGAAGAAGCTTCAGCGCGAAGGCGTGTTTCGCGAGATGAAGCTGAGGAACTTCTACGAGAAGCCCTCCGAGAAGCGCGCCCGCGAAAAGGCCGAGGCCGTTCGCCGCGCCCGCAAGCTGGCCCGTAAGCGCGCCCAGCGCGAAGGCCTGCTTGGCGCCAAGGGTCGCCGCTAAACGCCGGCGGCCTTCGGCCAACCCTGACGCGGCCGGATGCATGAGTCATCTCGTCGGAAGTTCGGGGTATGCTCGCTAATGACGCATCGCCATCCTCTGCGTCACCCAGGACTTGATCCGGGGTCCATGCTGAGCCTCAGCAAGTAAATCTGTTAGCGGATCATACGCCGCATCCGCACCACGGACTCCGGTTCCCACGTCACACGACGTGTGTTTCGGGTCTGCCGCATCGAGTTTGTTTCGCTCGCGGCGAGTCCGCCCGGACAATGTCCGCGCTCACGCCTCCGCGGGGGCGGCCTGACCGGCCGGACCCGCAGTCGCGTGCCTGGGTTCCTAACACTCAGTTCATGCAGGACGATGCCGTGAGGCCCGAAACACACGTCGTGTGAGGTGGGAACCGGTTTTCGGACAAGGCGAGCGGCAAGAAAAGACGAACCCCGGCGTCCGGCCGGACGTCCGCGCGAAGAGCGCGCCCTCGCGGAGCTGTTCGCGCAGTGAACTGGTGTGAGCGGAATGAAACCGGCGCCGACCCCGCTAACTTCTGCGGCGCAGTTCCGGATGCATGCTGGCGCCGAGGATGTGGCTGCTGCGGCCGATCACATGGGCGCTGGAGCCGACGATCAACGGATCGGGATCACGCACCACGCTTCGATCCTTGTTGTCGTAGGGCAGCGACCACAGGAAATGCTGCATGCAGTTGAGGCGGGCGCGCTTCTTGTCGTTCGACTTGATGATCGTCCACGGCGCGTCGGCGGTGTCGGTGTAGAAGAACATCGCCTCCTTGGCTTCCGTATAGTCGTCCCACTTGTCGAGCGACGCGCGATCGATCGGCGACAGCTTCCACTGCTTCAGCGGCTCGTGCTCGCGCGCCTTGAAGCGTCGGCGCTGCTCGTCGCGGGTTACCGAAAACCAGTATTTGAATAGCCGGACGCCGCTGCGCGTGATCATGCGCTCGAATTCCGGGCACTGGCGCATGAACTCCAGATAGTCATTGGGCGGGCAGAAGCCCATCACCCGCTCCACGCCGGCGCGGTTGTACCAGGAGCGATCGAACAGCACGATCTCGCCGGCCGCCGGCAGATGCTCGATATAGCGCTGGAAGAACCACTGGGTGCGCTCGCGCTCGGTCGGCTTCTGCAACGCCACCACCCGCGCATCGCGCGGATTGAGGTGCTCCATGAAGCGCTTGATGGTGCCGCCCTTGCCGGCCGCATCGCGCCCCTCGAACAGCATCACGACCCGCTCGCCGGTGCGCTGCGCCCATTCCTGGACCTTCAGAAGCTCCACCTGTAGCGCGGCCTTGCGTTTCTCGTAGGCCTTGCGCGCCATCTTGCGTTTGTAGGGATAGGAGCCGCTCTCGAAGGCCCGCCGGATGGCTTCCGGATCGTTGCGCGTTTCCGCGAGACTCTGTGCCACGTCCGCACCAGCGTCGACACCGTCGGGTGCGTGCATATCGGCTATGGCACCGGTCATCTCCGGATCAATGGCAGTCTCGTCCCGCGACGCCTGCGCATTGGTATTGGCGGCATTCTGCGTGCCCATGTGTCTGTCCCCCGTACACGACTGGAAGTTGTTTTCCGGGAAAAATGCAACTGCGATTGCGCGGACGCAATCAGTTTCACTGACGATTGCAAACGAGCCGTAAAGGCGCAACGCGCCTTGGGGCAGACGTGATCGTCCGGCCATCGGCAATTGGTTGTACGTGAATGGGCGTAGATGCGCGGCTGGAGCAGAACCGCACACCGTACGTTGCAGGATGGCAACGCTGACCAACTGAATGCCTGGAAGTCCTTACATCGGTGAGAATCCGCCGGGTTACGGACTCGCCTCGGATCGACCGGATTGTTAGGGTCCGACGCGTTGGTGGTTTGTTAACGGGTGGGTACGGCCATGCTGGCCAATCGTTTGTCACGTCCTTTCCTTACCGGCATTTCGAGCATCGCGATTGCGGTGGCTTTGCCGCTCGCCGGTCCCGCGACAGCGGACGATTATTCGTCGCTTCCGGCGGTCTCCGGGGTCAACGCCAAGATCTCCGGCCTCGGCGGCGCTGTCGAGGACGAAGGTCTGGGCCTGGCAACCGGATCGTTCTCGGTTCCGCTGTCCCATGATTTCGGCCTGCAGCTCGACGGGATCGTCGGGACGCTGGGCGGCGATGTCGTGGCCGGTGGTGCGATCCACCTGTTCAGGCGCGATCCCGGCCGCTACCTGCTCGGCCTGTACGCCGATGTCGTGCACAACGACTTCTCCAACTACACGATCGGCCATGTGGGAGTGGAAGGCGCACTTTATGTCGACAACTGGACCTTCGAAATAAACGGCGGCTGGCAGGTCGACGACGGACCCGCCATCAATGACGAAGGCTATGTCATTGCCAATGCGGCCTACTATGTCACGCCGGACTTGAAGATCTTTGGCGGCTACCGCTTCATCGCGGATATCAGCATGGGCGCCTTCGGCTTCGAATATCAGCTCCAGACCCCGTCTCGACACGGCGTCTCGGTGTTCGCTGAAGGCCGCGCCGGCGACAACGACGATTGGGCAGCCTTCGGCGGCGTTCGGCTCTATTTCGGCGATGAAAAGAGCCTCATCGCACGGCATCGCGAGGATGACCCGCCACTGACGATGGTCAACTCGATCGTTGTGGTCGATCCGCCCGCCGCGCCGAGCACGCCGACTCCAGAGGAGCGCCCGCCAGAGCCGCCGCCCACCGAAGAATAGTAATGATCTCCGCAATCCTGGCTCGTGGCGGCCGCGCCGCCATGCCGGGCTTGTTGGATGAACTCTCTGGATGAAAACTCTGCGGCAAGCCGACGGCTGCGCCCGGTTGGGCGCTATCCGCGCTGCGGCAGACGTCTTAATGGCTGAAGACCGGCTTCGCCGATTGCCGAAGCCGGAAGACCCGAGTGTCTCTACAGCGACTTGACGATGCTCTCGGTCATCTTCTTGGCGTCGCCGAACAGCATCATCGTCTTGTCGAGGAAGAACAGCTCGTTCTGGATGCCGGCGTAGCCGGAGCTCATCGAGCGCTTGACGAACAGCACCGTGCCGGCCTTGTCCACATCCAGGATCGGCATGCCGTAGATCGGCGACTCCGGATCGGTGCGCGCCGACGGGTTGGTGACGTCGTTGGCGCCGATGACATAGACCACGTCAGCGGTGGAGAACTCCGAGTTGATGTCCTCAAGCTCGAACACCTCGTCATAGGGCACGTTGGCTTCCGCCAGCAGCACGTTCATGTGGCCGGGCATGCGGCCGGCGACGGGATGGATGGCGTACTTGACCTCCACGCCTTCCGCTTTGAGCTCGTCGGCCATCTCGCGCAGCGCATGCTGCGCCTGCGCCACCGCCATGCCGTAACCGGGCACGATGATCACCTTGGAGGCGTTCTTCATCAGGAAGGCCGCATCGTCGGCGGAACCCTGCTTGACCGGACGGGTTTCTTCCTCATCGCTTGCGGGACCCGTCTCGCCGCCGAAGCCGCCCAGGATCACCGAGATGAACGAGCGGTTCATCCCCTTGCACATGATGTAGCTGAGGATAGCGCCAGACGAGCCCACCAGCGCGCCGGTGATGATCAGCGCGGTGTTGCCCAGCGTGAAGCCGATACCGGCAGCCGCCCAGCCCGAATAGGAGTTCAGCATCGACACCACGACCGGCATGTCGGCACCGCCGATCGGGATGATGATCAGCACACCGAGCACCAGCGCGGCGATGACGATCAGCCAGAACACGAAATGGCTCTCGGTCGCCACCAGCATGATGCACAGGATCACCAGCGCAGCACCCAGGCCGATATTGATGGCATGACGCATGGGCAGCATGATCGGCGCGCCGGACATGCGTCCGTCGAGCTTGGCGAAGGCGATCACCGAACCGGTGAAGGTCAGCGCGCCGATGGCAGCACCCAGCGCCATCTCGATCAGGCTCAGCGCCTTGATGGAGCCGACCTCGCCGATCCCGAAGGCCTGCGGCGCGTAGAGCGCAGCCGCCGCCACCAGCACCGCGGCCATGCCGACCAGGCTGTGGAACGCCGCGACAAGCTGCGGCATCGCAGTCATCGGGATGCGCCTGGCGATCAGCGCGCCAACACTGCCGCCGGCGGCCAGTCCGACCAGGATCAGCCCGGCGGAGGCAAGAGACGGGGTGGCCAGCAGCAGCGTGGTGACCATGGCGATGGCCATGCCGGCCATGCCGAAATAGTTGCCGCGCCGCGAGCTTTCCGGGCTCGACAGCCCGCGCAGCGCCAGAATGAACAGGACGGCGGCGGCGAGATACAGCAGGGCTGCAATATTGGCACTCATGATACGCGCGCCCTCACTGCTTTTTCTTGTACATGGACAGCATTCGCTGGGTGACCAGGAAGCCGCCGAATATGTTGACGCTTGCAAGCACCAGGGCGATGAAGCCGAAAGTCCGCGCCATGCCGGAGCCTTCCGCCACCAGATCGACGCTGACCGCCAGCAGCGCGCCGACGACGATCACCGAGGAGATCGCGTTGGTCACCGACATCAGCGGCGTGTGCAGCGCAGGCGTCACGCTCCACACCACGTAGTAGCCCACGAAAATCGCCAGCACGAAGATGGCCAGCCGGAACACGGTCGGATCGATGGCGCCGCCAGTCGCCGCGGCAGCAGCCGCGCCCGCGACATCGGCCACGCCGCCATCGGCAAGGCTGTCGGCATAGGCACGCGCGGCGCGCGCGGCATCCTCGGCGGCCTGGGCGGCCGCTTCGGCACGCTCCAGGATCTGCGCCGGTGTCAGTTCGCTCATGGGATCACTCCCCCTTGCCGGAAAACGCGGGATGGACGATGGCCCCGTCACGGGTCAGCATCGTCGCCTGCACCAGCTCATCGTCCCAGTCGACGGCAAGCGTCTTGGCCTCCTTGTCGATCATGGTCTCGACGAAGGCATAGAGATTGCGCGCGTACAGCGCCGACGCCGTTGCCGCGATGCGCCCGGCGACATTGAGATGACCGACGACAGAGACGCCCTTGTGGTCGACAATCTCGCCGGGCTTGGCGACGTCGCAGTTGCCGCCGCGTTCAGCCGCCAGATCGATGATCACCGAACCCGGCGCCATGCTCTCCACCATGGCCTTGCTGATCAGCTTGGGCGCCGGACGGCCCGGGATCAGCGCGGTGGTGATGACGATGTCCTGCTTGGCGATGTGACCGGCGACCAGTTCCGCCTGCTTGGCCTGGTACTCCTTCGACATCTCCTTGGCGTAACCGCCTGCGGTCTCGGCCTGCTTGAACTCCTCGTCCTCCACGGCGATGAACTTGGCGCCGAGCGATTCCACCTGCTCCTTGGCTGCGGGGCGCACATCGGTGGCCGACACCACCGCGCCGAGCCGGCGCGCGGTGGCGATCGCCTGCAGACCGGCGACGCCGGCACCCATGACGAACACCTTCGCAGCCGGCACCGTACCGGCCGCCGTCATCATCATCGGCAGCGCCTTGCCATAGGTCTCCGAGGCATCGATGACGGCCCGGTATCCGGCGAGGTTGGCCTGGCTCGACAGCACGTCCATGACCTGCGCGCGGGTGATGCGCGGCATCAGTTCCATGGCGAAGCCGACCGCGCCGGCCTTGGCAATCGCGGTCAGGTCCCGCTGGTTGCCGTAGGGGTCCATGATGGCGATCAGCAGGGCGCCCTTCTTGTATTTCGGCACCTCGCTGACGGCGGGACGACGCACCCTGAGCACGATGTCCGCTCCCTTGACCGCGGACTCAAGCCCGCGCGCGATCGACGCACCGGCTTCCTTGTAGGCGTCATCGGGGATCGACGACGCCTTGCCAGCGCCGGCCTGCACGGTGACGGATGCGCCAAGCGCAATGAACTTCTTCACGGTCTCCGGCGTTGCCGCGACACGCGGTTCGCTCTTGCCGTCTTCGGCGGGAATGGCGATCGAGAAGGACATGGCAATCAGACTACAGGTGAGAGGTGATCTGCGTGGCAGGCGTTCGGATGGAGGGTCGAGCGCCTTGCTCTACGGTCTTGTGCTTAAGGACGGATCAGGCGGCGTTGAACGCCATCAGCAGCGCGCCGAACAGGAACTGGCCGATGCACAGGTAGAGCCCGGCGGGGCGCACCGCCAATCCGATCGCGGTGGTGATGATCAACGCGATGGTAAACAGCGAGGCCTGGACCGGTGCGTCCTGATAGACGAAGACCAGCGCCAGCAGGATGTTGCCGCACGCGACCGTGCCCACCTTCGATACGTCGATGAAACCCGAGTAGGTTCCTTCGTGCTGGGCATAGTCCATCGTCGGCGCTTCCGCGCTGTCTTTGCTGTCGGCCATACAGTCGAACCCCCGGTTTCCTGAGTGCGCATGGTTGCGCACCAACGCCCCCGTCGAGAGGTTATCTAGCCGATTGCGCTGCGGCGGGCAACGTGTGGAACTGTCCCACCCCACGTCGACGGGTGGAAAAGGCGCGCGGCAATTTGCCGTCAGGCCCGTGGCATGTCCGCCAGCCCGGCGGTCTCAAGCCCGCTTGTCTGTCGCGCCGCAATCGTATCGACGGTGAAATCGGCAATCGCCTGATTGAACAGCTTGAAGTAGTTGAGCTGCGCCTGCAGGTGGATAAAAACGCCGCCAAGCCCGATCGCCGCGCGATCCATGAACACGAACGCCTGGGGGATCGTTACCGGCCCCTTCTCCTTGAGCGCCTTGTGCACCTGAAACGCCTGCTTGCGACCGTAGGCCCCCGGCGCCACCCCGTCGGCGACGGTGCGCACGCGGTCATCGAGCAACGGCCCGTAGATGAACTGCGCCCAGACATTGAGGATGTCGCGCAGTTCGCGGGTCAGGCCCTTGAAACCCCACACGTCGTAGGCATGGGCGATCCGGTCCTGATCGTTCTCGCGCAGGCCGTGATAGAGGTCGATCACGCCACCGACGAAGGAGGGTTCGAAGATGCGGATGCAGCCGTAGTCGAGCAGGTTGATGCCGGCCGGTTCGCCGTCCTCCTCGAACACCGTGTAGTTGCCGAGATGCGGGTCCCCGTGAATGACGCCGTAGTGGCTGAACGGGTACCACCAGGCCTGGAACATCGCGGTGGCAAGCCGGTTGCGCACCTCCAGCGAAGCATCCTTGTGGTCGAGCAGCCTGCGGCCCTCCAGCCAGGTCATTGTCAGCAGCCGCCGGGTGGACAGCTCCGGCAGCGTCTCGGGAACGCGGATCGCATCATTGCCGGCGAGTATCTCGTCGTAGAGCGCGATGTGACGCGCCTCGCGGTCGTAGTCGAGTTCCTCGCGCACCCGCGCGCCGATCTCCTTGGCGATCTCGGTGGTGTCAACGGCCGGGTTCATGCGCCGGTGCAGCGCGAAGATGATCTCAAGCTGGTTGAGGTCGGCCTCCACCGCCGACTGCATGTCCGGGTATTGCAGCTTGCAGGCAAGCGCACGCCCGTCATGGGAGGTGGCCTTGTGCACCTGTCCAAGCGAGGCGGAAGCCGCCGCATGGTGCCCGAAGTCTGCGAACTTCGACTGCCACCCGGCACCCAGTTCGGCTGCCATGCGGCGCTTGACGAAGGCCCAGCCCATCGGCGGAGCGTCACTCTGCAACCGCGAGAGTTCCTCGGCATACTCGGCCGGCAATGCCTCGGGGATGGTGGCGAGCAGTTGCGCCACCTTCATGATCGGGCCCTTGAGCCCGCCCAGCGCCGCGGCCAGATCGGAGGCGCCGCTCTCGCGATCGTGCTCACGGCCCATCAGCCGGGCGCCGGCGACCTTGGCCGCAACGCCACCAACATTGGCGCCGACGCGCGCATAGCGCCCGACCCGCGCGCTCAGGCGGTTGCGCTCGCGATCTTCGCCGGAAGGCGACTGCCGCGGTGGCGGGCGGCGACGCCTGCTGCCAGTGTCCTGCTCGTCCTCGGCCAAGGCTGTTGTCCGTAGCTTTCGTGATGCACCGGGCTGCTTATGCTAGTGAGCTGCTTACGAGGAGATGCGCATCCCGGACGCATGTTCAAGAGGTTTGCCGGCCGTGCCGCCTGCGGCCAATCGCTCCAGCACCCCCACAAGACGCGCGCGCTCATGCACGATGCCCTTGTAGTCGGTCTGATCATCATCGAGCGCCAGCAACGCATCACGCAAACCCGCCGCAAGACGCGGCGCGTCGCGATGATGGGCCAGCGCCGATAGCCGGTCCACATGGATGCGGATGGTGAACACGATATCGCCGGAGACGGGCATCTTGCGCAGGGTCTGGCGTTCCACACGCATGTGCACCGCCTCAAGCCACTCGGTATCGTCGTCAACGTCGGCAATCGCGAAGTCGATCGCATCATGAGCATGCGCGTGATGCAGCGCGCCATCGCCATAGGGCGACCAGTTGAGCCGGTAGACCGGACGCTCCACATGCAGGTTGTCGAAGATGCGCGCCATGCGCACCCGCAGCTTGTCGGCATAGCCCGGCACCGGATCGTGCAACCCGTCGAGCGTCATGCCGGCCTTGTCCCTGAACGACCAGGAGGACGGGAAACACACGCTTCCCGCCACCAGCCGCCAGCCGTCATCGCCCTTGCGCATCACAACGAGGTCCTCCTGCACAAGCAGCGAGGCGGTCTTCAAGGCTGCGGGATCGTCGTCGGCCAACGTGACACGGCCAGCATCGCCTTCGACACCGGCGATCCGGATCACATTGCCGTCGCGGCGATAGATGTCGCCATGGTGCACCAGCAGATGCGCGATCAGCGCGTCGAGCACCTCGCGCTGGGACCCCAGCGTGTCGTCCTCGGCGTACCACACCTCATCCGGCTGCCCGGCCAGCAGCGTACGCTTCTCGTCGAGATACCGCCCAAGCTCGGCGTCCGGCTCGATCCAGTCGGCAAGGTCGAGGGGGCTGAGGCCGATGCCGAAGGCCGGCTTGCCGTCGGCATAGGGCGCGTGTGCCGGGCGCATCAGCCCTGCGCCTCGAGCACCTCCAGATCGACGATGAAGCCCTCGATGACCTTCAGCCCCATCGACCAGAACTGCGGCTCGCGCGCGTCCAGCCCGAAGGGTTGCAGCAATTCGGAGTGATGCTTGGTGCCGCCGGCGCGCAGCATGTCGAGATACTT
Source organism: Tepidamorphaceae bacterium (assembly GCA_028279445.1). Lineage (GTDB taxonomy): Bacteria > Pseudomonadota > Alphaproteobacteria > Rhizobiales > Tepidamorphaceae > JANQNT01. Next base: position 307,048 of record JANQNT010000022.1, read on the forward strand.
GTCCGCGAAGCCGTCGGCGGCGTCCTCGTAGATCGCATAGAGCGAATTCACCAGGCAGTCGCCGAAGGCATAGGCGTAGACATAGAACGGCGAATGGATGAAGTGCGGGATGTAGCACCAGTAGGTCTCGTAGCCCTCCGACAGACGGATCGACGGGCCAAGGCTCGATCCCTGCACTGACATCCACAACTCGCCCAGCTTGTCGGCGGTCAGCTCGCCCTCGCGCCGCTCGGTGTGGACCTTGCGCTCGAACTGGTAGAAGGCGATCTGCCGCACCACTGTATTGAGCATGTCCTCGATCTTGCCGGCGAGCATGGCCTTGCGTTCGCGCGGCTCGGCTGCCTCGGCCAGCAGCGCCTTGAAGGTCAGCATCTCGCCGAACACGCTTGCCGTCTCGGCCAGCGTCAGCGGTGTGGGCGCCATCAGCGGACCCTGCACCGCCGCCAGCACCTGGTGCACGCCGTGGCCCAGCTCATGCGCCAGCGTCATCACGTCACGCGCCTTGCCCTGGAAGTTGAGCAGCACGTATGGGTGGACGCTCGGCACGGTTGGGTGCGCGAAGGCGCCCGGCGCCTTGCCGGGCCTGGTCGGCGCGTCGATCCAACCGGCATCGAAGAACCGCGACGCCACATCGGCCATCTCGCCGGAGAACTGGCCGTAAGCGTTCAGCACCGTGTCGCGCGCCTCCTGCCAGCGGAAATGGCGCTGCGGGATATCCGGCAGCGGCGCGTTGCGGTCCCAGAAATCGATTTCTTTAGCCCCGAACCATTTCGCCTTGATCGCGTAGTAGCGGTGCGACAGGCGCGGATAAGCGTCCTCGACGCTTGAGACCAGCGCATCGACCACATCGCGCTCGACCCGGTTGGCCAGGTGGCGCGAGTCGGCGATGTCCTCGAACCCGCGCCAGCGGTCGGAAATCTCCTTGTCCTTGGCCAGCGTATTGGTGACCAGCGCGAAGGTGGAGGTGTGCTTCGAGAACGTTTCGGCAAGCGCCATCGCCGCGGACTTGCGCGTCGCCCCATCGCTGTCCTGCAGCTTGTTCAGCGTCGGCTCGATGGGCAGTTGCTCGCCATCGATGGTGAAGCGAAGCCCGGCGATGGTCTCGTCGAACAGTCGGTTCCAGGCGCCGCGCCCGGTCACCGACTTCTCGTGGAACAGCCGCTCGATGTCGTCATCGAGCTGGTAGGGCTTCTCCTTGCGCACGTCCTCGATCCACGGTCGGTAGTGATCGAGGGGTGGCTTGGCGATAGCAGCCTCAAGCGCGACATCGTCGAGCCGGTTGAGCTCCAGCGTGAAGAACAGCAGATGCACGCCAGCCGCCGTCAGCTTCTCGCTGACATCGCCGTAGAACTTCGACTTGGCCGGGTCGCTGACATCGGTCGCGTGCAGCAGTCCCGCATAGGACCACAGCCGGCCGAACAGGTCGTCGAGTTCCTCGTACTCGGTGATCGCGGCGCGCAGCTTCTCCCCGCCATCCGCACCGGAAAACAGCTCAGCGAGCTTGCCCTTGTAGCGGCTCTCGAAGTCCTTGGCGCGTTCGTCGGCACGCTCCAGGTCGGCCCGCACCTGTTGCGAATCCGGCGCCGGATAGAGGTCGCCGAGATCCCATTCGGGCATCGCGCCGAGGTCGGCGTCCTCGTCCTTGCGCGCCGCCCCGCCACCAGCCGCCGCGAAGCTCCTCAGACCATCAGCCGACCAACTGGGTGTCGTCATGTGTCACTCCCCATCATGCGTTCCCGCGTAGATAACGCCTCTGCGGTGTCCCGAAAAGCCGAAAGCTGTTGCACCGTGTCCACACCGGCAGACGTTTGCGGGACGCGACTGCCTTAATCGCCGGTTAACCCGGGCCGACCACTGTGGGGTCAAAACGGGACAGTTCGCAGGCGACACCGCCGAACGTCGCCACACCGGGCAGGGCATCCAGACACCATGCGTCAGACCATACTCATCGTCGACGACGATCCTGTGCAGCGCCGGGTGCTGACCGGCCAGCTCGACAAGCTCGGCTATGCGGTGCGCGAAGCCGACGGCGGCGAGCAGGCGCTCGAGCTGCTGTGCGGCCGTGAGAGCAGCGACATCGCACTCGTCGTGCTCGATCTGGTGATGCCCGACCTCGACGGCATGGGCGTGCTGGAGCGTCTCGGCGAACGCGGCAGGGCCCTGCCGGTCATCGTGCAGACAGCGCATGGCGGCATCGATACCGTGGTCAGCGCCATGCGCGCCGGCGCCACCGATTTCGTCGTCAAGCCGGTCAGTCCCGAGCGGCTGGACGTATCCGTCAAGAACGCGCTCAAGGCGGCGACGCTCGATCAGGAGATCGGCCGCGTCAAACGCCAGGCGACGGGGCGCATGCGCGTTGCCGACATCCTCACCACCAGCCCGGCAATGAGCCGCGTGCTGGAACTCGCCGCCAAGGCCGCCGGCTCCAACATCCCGATTATGCTGGAAGGCGAAAGCGGTGTCGGCAAGGAGCTGGTGGCGCGCGCCATCCAGGGCGAGAGCGCACGTGCCGCCAAGCCGTTCGTCGCAGTCAACTGCGGCGCCATCCCCGAGAACCTGGTCGAGAGCACGCTCTTTGGCCACGAGAAGGGCGCCTTCACCGGCGCCACCGAGCGCCGCGAGGGCAAGTTCGCCGAGGCCGACGGCGGCACGCTGTTCCTCGACGAGATCAGCGAATTGCCGCTGGATGCACAGGTCAAGCTGCTGCGTGCCATCCAGGAGGGCGAGGTCGATCCCGTCGGCGGACGCAAGGCGCGCAAGGTGGATATCCGGCTGATCTCGGCCACCAACACCGATCTCGCCGAGGCGGTGCGGGCCGGGCGGTTCCGCGAGGACCTCTATTACCGCTTGAGCGTGTTCCCGATCCTGATCCCGCCGCTGAGGAAGCGCCGCGAGGACATCCCCGTGCTGGTGCGCCACTTCATGGCCCGCTTCGCCGCCGAAGAAGGCAAGCGCGTGCGCGCCATCGCCCCCGATGCGCTGGCCGCACTGCAGGCCGGCGAGTGGCCCGGTAACGTGCGTCAACTCGAAAACGCCGTCTTCCGCGCCGTCGTGTTGTGCGAAAGCGATTTGCTGAGCCGCGACGACTTTCCGCACCTGCCCTCGGTGCAGCGTGCGCCGGACGGCGATGCGCCCGAAACCACGGCCACGGCTGTGGAAACGGAAACTGCCGATGCGACGCCGGGGCCCCATCGGCCCGAATCGGTCCTCGAGGCCGATGACGAGATCGCCGAAACCGCTGCCCTGATGCGCGCCTGGACCATCGCCGCGCTGACCCCCGACGGGCAGATGCGCACGCTTGAGGACATCGAGACGGAGGTGCTGCGGGTGGCGCTGGAACGCTATGACGGACGCATGAGCGAGATCGCGCGTCGGCTTGGAATCGGCCGCTCGACGCTGTACCGCCGGGTACGCGATCTGGGCATCGATACAGCCGCGTGATGGCGGCGCGTCGATGCGATCATACTGGTGAATGCGGTGGTGGGGATTGTCACACAGGCGCAACACACTGCCGCAAAGCGGGGCCTTCACGCCGATTTGCGTTGAACTGAGTTCTTGGCGCTCGGCATAACCAGTGCATACGGCACGCTGTGCGTATCGAGGCAACAACGATGCGGCGCATGAGGCAAAATCGAACCGGACTTGCGCGGTCCGGCATGACGGGGATTCCCTTGGCGGGGATCGCCCTATGCGTGGCTGCACTGGCGATCCATTCACCGCCGGCCGCCGCCAGCACGGACGCCGTGCCTCCACTCATCCTGATGCCGGTCCCCGAGGCCCCGCACGGCATTCCCCGCGGCCATGTGGCGGCCAAGCAGCGCCACGAGACCAAGCTCGCCAGCGCCCAGCACGCCACCGCGGCGGCGATTGCCGCATTGCCGCTGGTCGACCGCCAGTTCGTCGCCTCACATCTCGAAGAGGGGCTGCAAGCCGCCGTCGCGGCCGACACCGCCGATCAGGACCTCACTGAGGTGCTGCACTTCTATCAGGAGCGCGGCTTCCGGCCGGCCTGGACCGACAGCGGTCAGGTGACGCTCGCCGCCAAGCAGACGATCGAACGCCTGTCCAGGGCCCATCTCGATGGCCTTGACCCGGCCGACTACGACGTCGATGCCTCCGGCGGGCTGCTGCGTTTCGGGTCCATCGCCGCGCTGGTCGACTTCGAGATCGCCATGTCGACAGCCCTCTCGCGCTATGTGCGCCATGCGGCGATGGGGCGGATCGCGCCGGGCTCGGTCTCCAGATTCATCACCATCCAACCGGAGCGCCCGGACGTTCCTCTCGCGCTGACGCGGATCGCCGAGAGCGCTGCCCCGGCCAAACTGCTCGACGGACTGCATCCCCAGCACGACGGCTTCATCACCCTGCGCGAGGCGCTCGCGCTGAGCTATGCCTCGGAAGACGATGGCGCCGAGCAGGTGCACGTGCCCGCCGGCAAGCTGATCAAGCCCGGCATGCGCGACGAACGTATCCCGCTGCTGCGCGCGCGCCTCGACCTCGCCGATCCGGCAGGCGACGCGCTGCTCTATGACAAGGTCCTCGCGGACGCGGTCGTCAGGCTGCAGAAGCGGCACGGACTGCCCTCGCAAGGCTTCGTCGGCAAGCTGACGCTCGGCGTCCTTAACGGCCATGCAACCGGCTCGCGCAGCGACATCATCGTCAACATGGAGCGCTGGCGCTGGCTGCCGCGCGATCTCGGCAAGCACTTCGTCAAGGTCAACGTGCCGGAATACCTCGTCCGCGTTGTCAGCAGGGGCGAGGTCATCCACACCACCCGCGTGGTGGTCGGCAAGGTGAAGAACCAGACGCCGATCTTCTCCGACACGATGGAGCACATCGTCGTCAATCCGGCCTGGAACGTCCCCCGCTCCATAGCCACCAAGGAGTACCTGCCGCGCCTGCAGCAGGACCCGACCTATCTGTCGCGCAAGAACATCCAGGTGCTCGGCCGCGGCGGGCGCGTGCTCGACCCCAACGAAATCGACTGGGCGTCCTACTCGCGCGCCTCGATGCCCTATCGCTTCCGCCAGCCATCGGGGCGCGGCAATGCACTGGGCAACGTCAAGTTCATGTTCCCCAACCAGCATGCGGTCTATCTGCACGACACCCAGGCGCGCTCGCTGTTCTCGCGCTCGCGCCGCGCCTACAGCCATGGCTGCGTGCGCGTGCATCAGCCCTTCAAGTTCGCCGATGCGCTGCTGCGGCTGGAGCCGGACCTGAGCGGCACGGGTCTGAAGCGCATGATCGGTGCACGCGGCGAGCGCTATGTGCACCTGAAGACCGAGATTCCGGTGCATCTGACCTACTTCACCGCGATCGCCGGCGCGGATGGCGCGGTGAAGAAGCTGCGCGACGTCTACGGCCACGACCGCCGCATGAAACAGATGCTCGGGTTGTAGGGGACTCTCTTCCCGCACCGCGAGTTCGCTGTCGCTCTATTTCGCTCACGCCGAGCTCACTTACGTTCGCCGGCTCCGCGGGGGCGCCCTATCGGGCGACGCGCGGTCGCGCTTGCCGGCTTCGCCGGAATGGAGAAACTAAGACGTCCGGGTGTCCGGCCGCCGATTTGTTCCGCTCACCGCCTCCGCGGGGGCGGCCTGACCGGCCGGGCGCACAGTCGTGCGCCTGGGTGCCAAACACTCCGTCGGCGCGATGAATGAACCCAGACACGCGACCGCGTGTCCGCGCGAAAGCGCGCCCTCGCGGAGGCGTCGACCCCGGATGGCACAATGTGCCTGATCCGGGGGAGACTTGCCGTGAGCGGAGTAAAACCGGCAAGCGAAATCAACGGTAACCAATTGTTCCCCTTGATATCGAAGTTATTTCGAAATCTGATATAGCCTCCGCCAAGTGGCTCATTTGCGCCACGTTTCGGGCCTAGGGACAGCATCTTCGAAAGCGTCCCTTAACCTTGCGGGGGCACAGTTGGGAATCCCGGAGACGGCGGCGCCGAGCGTCGCTGGCGCCAAGGACAACCGGCCGTAAGGCCGGACGGAAGACCATCAGCCGGATGGCTGATCGGACAAGAGCCAGAACGTGTAAGAGTTCGGTTAGGGGTTTGATGGCGCGGGGACCACGCAACACAGTCGGTGCGAAGCACGGCGCGCGGGCCGGATGGCTCGCCGGGTCGTTGTGGCGCATGCTGCATCTGGGCCTGATCGCCGTGCTCAGCGCGGCCATGACCATGACCACGCTGCCGCAGCAAACGGCGCAAGCCAGCGGCACGCGTACGCTCTCCTTCAAGCAGATGCACACCGGCGAGACGCTGACGGTCACCTACAAGCGCAACGGCCGCTACGACCGCGCCGCCATGAAACGCATCAATTACATCCTGCGCGACTGGCGCCGTAACGAGTCGGTCAAGATGGATCCCAAGCTGATCGACCTGCTCTGGGAGGTGCACCGCGCCACCGGGTCGAAGAAGGCGATCCACGTCCTGTCGGGCTATCGCTCGCCGGTCACCAACGCCATGCTGCGCCGGCGCAGCCGCGGCGTCGCCCGCAAGAGCCAGCACACGCTCGGCCGTGCGCTCGATTTCTACATTCCCGACGTGCCGCTGAGCCGCCTGCGCAAGACGGCCATGCGCATGCAGCGCGGCGGTGTCGGCTACTACCCGCGCTCCGGCTCGCCTTTCGTGCATCTCGATGTGTCGCGGGTGCGCAGTTGGCCGCGCATGACGCGCGGACAACTTCTGGCACTGTTTCCCAACGGCGAAACACTTCACCTGCCCTCCAGTGGCGCACCATTGCCAGGCTACCAGCGCGCCCAGCGCAAGGCCCAGCGCGGACAGCTCGCCGCCACCTACAACGGTGGCGACAGGGCGCCGCGCGGCGGCGGTGGCTCGCAACAGGCCGGTGGAGACCCGAGCCGCGTCACGGTCGCCGACGCCGGCGGCGGCGACGATGGAACGCCGTTGCTGGCCCGCCTGACCCGGCGTGCCCAGGAACAGCCCGGCGCGGCGCCGCAACCGGAAACGGTCGCCGCCGCGGACTCCACCCAGGATGGCGCGCCAGAGACGATCGCCGCGCTCACCGACTGGACCGCGCCGCAGGACTTGCCCCTGCCGCGCCGCCGTCCGGGCAGCGAGGACACCGAAACCGTCCCGATCACCATTGCCGCCGCGCCGATGCCGCGCAACCGGCCGCTGATCGCCGATGTCGCCGGCAACGGCACGCAGTTCGCACGACAATTGCAGGGCGAGCAGAGCCAGTTGAGCGCGCTTGCCCGCAGCCGTGCTCCCGATGCGCTGACAATCGATCCCTCATCGGGTTCCGATGCGCGCCAGGCCCTGGCCCAGGCGCTCGCCATGCGGACCCGCGAGATGTCGTCTGACCGCACCATCGCCCAACTGATCGGCATCAACACCGTCTATACCGGCGGCACCTTCGGCGGCATGGCGCATCCCTCCCAGGACGACTACCAGGCGCTGATGGGCCTTGAGCAACCGGTCGTGCTGGGCACCTTCAGCGGCCCCGTGGTGGTGCGCACCGGCTTCCAGCAATTCGCGGGCCGCGCCGTGGTTCCCGTGCGCGCGCGCCACGTCAGCGGCTTTATCAGCACCGCCTCGCTGCCGGTCCGCTGACGTAGCGCGGTCCCGGCCGGGCCGATCGACCTGAGCTCACCAAACCTTGCAGATGGAGGTGACCGCTGGGCGGATCAGACCGCCGCGCGGGTCTCGCCGTCGGCCGCCTCGAAGTCCGGCACCATGCCGAGCGAATGGAGATAGAGCGACAGCATCGCCTCCTCCTCCTCGCGCTGGGTGCTGTCCTGCTTGCGCAGCCGCACCACCTTGCGCAGCGTCTTGACGTCGAAGCCGTTCGCCTTGGCTTCCGCATAGACATCGCGGATATCGCCGGCAATCGCCTGCTTCTCCTCCTCTAGCCGCTCGATGCGTTCCACGATCGAGCGAAGCTGATCACGGGCGACCGTCGTGTCTGCCATGGCGATACTCACGTCCTCGTTGCTTGTTGAAGCCAAACCGCGGGCGCGGCTCAGCCGTGGTTGTGGCTCTTGGCGAAGGCATCCCGCTGCTCGGGCGTCGCTTCGGTCTGCTGCTGCTGCTTCCAGTCCTCGTAGGGCATGCCGTAGACGATCTCGCGCGCTGCCGCCTTGTCCATCTCGACGCCGGCCGCGTTGGCCGCGTCCTGATACCAGTTCGACAGGCAGTTGCGGCAGAAACCCGCCAGATTCATCATGTCGATGTTCTGCACATCGGTACGCTCGCGCAGATGCGAGACCAGCCGCCGGAATGCCGCCGCCTCCAGTTCGGTGCGCTGCTGCTCGGTCAGCTCAGTCATGACCCGTCTCCTTGTCCGGTCGTTCCGTTCGCGGCGGGGAGGATGTCGTTGAGGCCCGGAAGCGCCAACAGCGGCTCGACAGTCCCGGCCAGCCGTTCGGCCCACTCGGCGATACCCGCCTCGTCGGCGATCAGGTCCTGGCGTATTTCGATCAGCGCATGCGCCAGACCCTTGGCCGTGCCGTGCCGGTTCATCGTATCGCCCACCAATTCACCGGTATAGGGCTCGTTGTCCCCCACGACGAGACGTCCGTCGCGTTGAAAGCCGGCGATCATCGGTTGCGCCAGCCGCCCGTCGCGGTCCCACAGCACACCGACATGCCAGGGCCGTTCCATGCCCCTCCAGATCGGCGTGAAGCTGTGAATCGAGAGCAAGGCCGGCGGCCGCCCGATGGCGACACCCTCGCCGATGGCATCGCAGACCGCATCCTCGTAGGGCGCGTAGAAACGTGCCTTGCGGTAGGCGATCTCGGCCTCGTCGATCGCGGCATTGCCCGGCACCACCGTACCGTCGGACACCCGCATGACCAGCGTCGGATCCTCGACACCGCGGTTGGGGTCGATCAGCAGGCGCGAATAGCGCGTCATCACCGCCGGCACGCCCAGCATCGCGGCCAGCCGCCGGGTGACACCCTCGACGCCGATATCATAGCCTATATGGCGTTCCAGTTCGTCGGCAGGCAGGCCGAGCGTCCCATAACGGTCCGGCAACCGGTTGCTGGCGTGGTCGCAGATCAGCAGCAGCCCGCGCGACACATCGCCGGCGATGCGTTCCACGGGAACGAAGCCGCCATCGCGATCCTCATCGGACCTGACGGGCGGTTCGGGATGGCTTTCTGTCAACACGCTCACAAGGCAAATCACCCCGTCCGGCGCGGGTGCCGCGCCAGGTCATGACGAAATGAGGGGAGCCGCATCCAAGAAAAGCGCTTGTCAGCGGGCAACCCCTGTCTTAGGCGAAGCTGACGCGCGGCGCAATCGCAACCGCCGTCGCGGGAGGAGATGTGCATTGGCTCAGCCCGCCGAAGCCGAAGCCCCGAGTCCGGGCAGGGAGCGCGTCGTCACTGCCTTCTTCTGCGTGGTGATCGGGGCGCTCGCCATGGGCATCTCGCCGATTTTCGTGCGGCTTGCCGATGTCGGCCCCTTCGCCTCGGCGTTCTGGCGCGTCGCCCTGGCGCTGCCGCTGCTCTATGCCTGGGCCGTCTTCGACACCCGCCGCACCGGCTACGAAACCAGCAATACCCGTCGCGACTGGCGCCTTGCGGCAATCGCCGGAGTGATGTTCGCGTGCGATCTGTTCTTCTGGCATCTGGCGATCATGGGCACCACCGTCGCCAACGCGACATTCCTGGCGTCCATGGCGCCGATCACCGTGCTGCTTGGGTCGTGGACGTTGCTGCGCGAACCGATCACCGGGCGCATCTTCCTCGGCCTGGTGATGGCCTTATGCGGCGCCGGCTTCCTGCTCGGCTCCAGCTACAGCTTCGCCCCGGCCAACCTGACCGGCGACATGTACGGCATCATCACCGCGCTGTTCTTCGGCGCCTACTTCCTCGCCGTCCGCCCGGCGCGCCGCTACATGCCCGCCGGCGTCGTGGTGTTCCGCTCGACGCTGGTGACGGCGGCGATCCTGCTGGTCGTGGCACTGGCTTTCGAGGAGCGCATCCTGCCGGCCAGTGGACAGGGCGTGGTCATGCTGCTGTGCCTGGCGCTGCTCAGCCATGCCGGTGGCCAGGGTCTGCTGACCTATGCGCTCGGGCATCTGCCGGCGGCGTTCTCGTCCATCGTCATCCTGATCGAGGGCGTCGCGGCGGCGGTGTTCGGCTGGCTCATTCTCGACGAGCGCCTGACGCTGCTGCAGTTCACAGGGTGCTTTGCGATCTTCGCGGGCATCTACATCGCCCGCCCACGCCGTGCCAAAGCCTCGCCGCAATCTGCCGCCAATATAACGCAGTGATGACGGTCGGGTGAAAGCGGGCATAGTTTGCCAAATATCAACCACTTCCGACTGCAATAGGCCGTCACGCGACTCAGTCTCCGGCAGGAAACCGTTTCATGTCCAAGGGCCTGATCATCACCACCGCGGCTTGCGCGCTCGGCGCGCTGCTGATCGGCACGGCACCCGCCGCGGCCGAACTGCGCATGTGCAACTCGACCCCCAGCCGGGTCGGTGTCGCCATCGGCTATCACAACGGCTCGGAGTGGATTTCCGAGGGCTGGTGGAACGTCGAGGGCAACAGTTGCGAGATCCTCGTCGAAGGTCCGCTGATCGCGCGCTTCTACTACTTCTACGCCATCGACTACGACCAGGGCGGCGAGTGGAGCGGCGGCGACTTCATGTGCACCAAGGACGAGGTGTTCCTGATCCGCGACAACGAGCGCTGCGAGGAACGCGGCTACCACCGCAACGGCTTCATGGAAGTCGACACCGGCGAACAGTCGAGCTGGACGGTGCGCCTGACCGAGCCCAATCAAGGGCCGGCCCAATCGCAATCGCCAGCCCCTGATACCACCGCGTCCGGTGGTGGCTGAGCCGCTCTCCTACCCCTCGATCACCAGTTGTGTCTGCGGTCCGATCCGCGCCAGCAGCGCGATCAGGTCGTCGCGGGCCAGCGCCACGCAGCCTTCCGTCGGCGTGTAGCCCTCGCGGGCCAGGTGCATGAAGATCGCGCTGCCCTCCCCCGGCACCGGCGGTGCGTCGTTGTGACCGATCACCACGATGACGTCGTAGATATGATCGTCGCGCCACAACCGTTCCGCCGACCACTGTCGCTGACCCCGCTCGGGGTGCTGCACGAGGCGATTGTAGTACGGGTCGCGCGGATCGTCCGACCAGCCATCCAGCGGATCGCTCGCCCGCATCGGCAGGCCGCACTCCGGCAGTGTCAGTCTGTCGGCGCGGTAGAAGATGCAGCGCAACGGATAACAGCCGGCCGGCGTCGCGCCGTCCCCTTCGGTCTTCTCCAGCCTGACGCCGCCACGGCCAAGCGCCACCTGAAAGGTGTGTTCGCCGGCGACGAGCACGCCCCGGGTGGAATCGGGTGCCACGGCGCGCACGCGCACTTCGCTCAAGGTCTCCATGCAGCCCGCCCCGACAGGTTCATCACGTCCTCCACACGTCAGCGTGATTTCACACGCGGCTTGAAATTGATCCTTAACGCCGCGACATACTGCGCGCGATGCAACCCGCGCTTGCAACCATGATCGATCGTAGCAGAACACCGACCGCCACGAGCCTGTGGTAATCTGGCCGGCATGTTGGATGAGTCGCAAACGGACGCGGGCCGGGCGCGGAAAAACGACTTCGGAGGTTGGCACATGAGCAGTGCCCGCAAGATTCTGATCGTCGACGACGACGAGACCCTGCGCGACACGCTGGTCGAGCAACTCGAACTGCACGAGGAGTTCGAACTGGCGACCGCCGCGACGGCTGCCGACGGCATCCAGCTCGCCAAGAGCGAACGCATCGACCTGATGATCCTCGACGTCGGCCTGCCGGACATGGACGGGCGCGAGGTCTGCCGGCTGCTGCGCAAGGCCGGCTTTTCCAGCCCGATCATCATGCTGACCGGCCACGACACCGATTCCGACACCATCCTTGGGCTGGACGCCGGCGCCAACGACTACGTTACCAAGCCGTTCCGCTTCGCGGTGCTGCTGGCGCGCCTGCGCGCGCAACTGCGCCAGCACGAGCAGAGCGAGGACGCGGTCTTCACCATCGGCCCCTATACCTTCCGCCCCAGCCAGAAGCTGATGACCACCGAGGATGGTGCCAAGGTCCGCCTGACCGAGAAGGAAACGTCGATCCTCAAGTACCTCTACCGGACCGGCGAGAAGGCGGTGACCCGCGACGTCCTGCTGCACGAGGTATGGGGCTACAACGCCAACGTCACGACCCATACGCTGGAGACGCACATTTACCGGCTGCGCCAGAAGATCGAGTCCGATCCCTCCAATGCCCGGCTGCTGGTGACGGAAGGCGGCGGCTACAAGCTGGTGCCCTAGGCTGTATTTGCCTTGAAATGCCGACCGCAAATGCGGTTGGATGGACCTGATCGACTGTCGCCACCCGACTGCCGCGGGCTCGCCTTATTCGGCTGTTAGCCGAATCAGCCGCGCCGGTTTTTGGGGACATCCCCAGCAGGGGGACCGGCGAGTAGTAGGAACGGGTCCGCGGAGACATGGCCACCACCGGTGGCGAACCGCAGGTGTCGGGACCCCCAGTTGTCATGGGGAGTACAGTCATGCTGAACAGCGATGTGGATCTGTTGCGCTCGTTGCCTTTGTTTGAGCGTTTTGGCGACGAGCAACTCAGGCTGATCGCTTTTTCCGCGCGTCACGAGACCTGTCCCGAGGGAACCGTGCTGTTCCGCGAGGGAGAAACGGCCGATTGCGGCTACCTGATCAGCGACGGTTCGGTGCTGATGACCGAAACCAGCGACGGCGAGGACGTCGAGCGGGCGATCTACGGACGTGGCGCGCTGATCGGCGAGCTTGCGCTGCTGACGCAGACCGACCGTCCGGCCACGGCGGTGACCCGCTCGGAATGCTCGTTCCTGGTGATCACCCGCGACCTGCTGCGGCGGGTGCTGCAGGAGTATCCCGACATTGCGCTGGAGTTGCAGGAGTACCTGCGTGACCGGCTGTCCCGCTTCAGCCAGGACCTTGCCTCGACCAAGGTATTCGAGCAAAGCCCCAGCGCCCTGAACTAGTGTCAGGGGACCCCAGGGTTCAGACGCACCGCTACGGATCGATATCGACCACCACTGGTGCATGGTCCGAGGGACGCTCCCATCCGCGCGCATCCTTCAGGATCATCGCCGCCGAACAGCGCTCGGCCACTTCGGGGCTTGCCCAGATGTGGTCGAGCCGGCGGCCCTTGTCGGCGGCGCGCCAGTCACGCGCCCGATAGCTCCACCACGAATAGAGCTTCTCGGGCACCGGATTATGCCGGCGCACCACATCAACCCACGCGAAGGCGTCCTGAACGGCGGCCAGCCGCTCGGTCTCCTGCGGGGTGTGGCTGACGATCTTCAGCAACTGCTTGTGCGACCACACGTCGTCGGGCAGCGGCGCCACGTTGAGATCGCCCAGCATCAGCGCGCCGTCGGCGGCCGCCAGCGTGCCGTCGGGCCTGGCGAACCAGCCCTGCATCTCGTCCAGGAAGTTCAGCTTGTGGGCGAACTTGTCGTTCTCCGCCGGGTCGGGGATATCGCCGCCCGCGGGCACATAGAAATTGTGCAGCCGGACGGTTCGCCCCGACGAGGGATCGCGGACATGCGCGGCAATGTGGCGGGCGTCACCCTTGCCGCAGAAATCGCGCCGCGCCACCTCGTCCAGAGGCAGCCGCGAGAGGATCGCGACGCCGTGATAGCCCTTCTGGCCGACGGTGGCGTGGTCAACGAAGCCCATCTGGCGCACGGCCTTGGCAGGAAAGGCGTCGTCGGGACACTTGGTCTCCTGCAGGCACAGGACATCGGGCTTCAGCTCGCCGGCAAGCTGCGCCACCAGACCGATGCGCAGCCGAACCGAGTTGATGTTCCAGGAAACGATGCGCACCGGGGTCCTCGCGGCTTGTCGGTCATCGGCCGTCGAGCAGACCGACAGCGGCAGGTGCTTTGCGCGAAATACGGCCCAAAAGCAAGCGATGCCCGGTCCACGGGGGCAGGACCGGGCATCGCCGCAATAGCGTTACATACCGGCTTGGCCGCGCCAGGTTGGGGGCAAGCGCGACGCGTTAAGCCGTAACGCAGCAGATTGCTTCGCTCGCACGGGGTCGGACGGGGGTGTGCCGGGAATGCAAGCAAGCAATACTGCTACTGAATTGGATATTCGCAAAACCGAATTCAATAGGCCCACGGCAAAAACCGAAGGGAGCCGGTAAAATCCGCGTGTCCGGCCTGGGGTCAGGACCCTAGGCTGTATCGACATTCAGGATTTGGAGCGTGGTATGCGCCAAAATCGTTCAGTTCCAGGCGCAAAGCCGACGCAAGGGTTATCCCTTTCTAGCGCTTTGCAACGCCGAAATGGGCGATTTTGGCCATATCCCTCTCGGGACGCGGCAGATTTCGCCCCTGACGGCGTTAGCGGGGACTTGAAAACCAGGCAGGTTTCCTGCACCCCGCTGCCGTGTCAGGACCAAAATCCGACACGCGCCACGCCCGAAACCTAAATGTCGATACAGCCTAGCGGCCGCCCCGGTGCACGTCGATCGTGTTGTCCTCGATGATGCGGAACAGCTTGCGTTCAAGCGCGTCGGTGCTGGTCAGGTTGGTCAGCGCGATCGAGGTATCCAGACCCTGAGCATCGGTGACCGTCCACTGGCGCAGGTCGTAGCTTTCCGAATCGAAGATCAGGATCAGCGATCCGACCGCATCGACCGACCGCGCTTCCAGCGTCACCGTGACGAAGCCCTCCTGCACATGCACATCGCGCACATGCGCGTCACGCGAAAGATCCACATTGCGGGCCAGGATCAGCTTCAGCGGCGTGGTCGCGAGCGGATACTTTTCCGTGGTCTTGAGCTTGCGGTCCTGGATCGCGACCCAGAAGCCGTCGGCGATGATCTGCAGGTTCGACGGCGCGTTATATTCGAACCGCAGCTTGCCCGGCCGCAGCAGATAGAACTTGCCCTCGGCGCGCTCGCCGCTCGGCCCGACCTGGATGAAATCGCCGGACACGCTCTGCATGTCGTTGAGCGAGGCATTGGCGCGCGCCAGCACGTCGCTGTGTTGCACCGCCAGGTCCTCGGCGGTTGACGGCAGCACCATGGCGGCCGTCATCGCTACAGCCAGCGCCAGCGCCGCGCAGGCGCGTCCAAGGGTCCTGTTCAGGGTGATGCGCGTTGAATCAAAGATCATCTCGAAAGCCGTATCCGTTTCTTGGCGCCCCCTGGCGAGCAACATCCCCTTTGCCGCCTGGGTCCTGACCCTAGACTGAAGCTCGCATCAAGCACGCGTCTATGGCGAAACCGCGACCGGGCACACGTCAGACTTCCTCGCCGCCGACCAGTATCTCGCGCTGGCCCTTGGCGTTGGGACGGCTGATGACGCCCTCCTCCTCCATGCGCTCGATCAGCGTCGCGGCGCGGTTGTAGCCGATCGACAGCCGCCGCTGCACGTAGCTGGTGGAAACCTTCTTGTCGCGCAGCACGATGGCCACCGCCTGGTCGTAGAGATCGCCGCCGCCGCCACCTGCGTCTCCGCCATCGGTGCCGATCAGCGGATCGTCGGCGCACTCCTCGGTCACCTCGGAGACATAGGCCGGAACGCCCTGCATCTTCAGATGGCCGACGATGTCCTCAACCTCTCCGTCGGTGACGAAGGGACCGTGCGCGCGCGTGATGCGTCCACCGCCTTCCATGAACAGCATGTCGCCCTGACCGAGCAGTTGCTCGGCACCCTGCTCGCCCAGGATCGTGCGGCTGTCGATCTTCGAGGTCACCTGGAAGCTGATGCGGGTGGGGAAGTTCGCCTTGATGGTGCCGGTGATGACGTCGACGCTGGGTCGCTGCGTCGCCATGATGATATGGATGCCGGCGGCACGCGCCATCTGCGCCAGCCGCTGGATCGCCCCTTCGATGTCCTTGCCGGCGACCATCATCAGGTCGGCCATCTCGTCGACGATGACGACGAGATAGGGCATCGGCTCCAGGCGCATTTCCTCGGTTTCGTAGATCGCCTCGCCGGTTTCCGCGTCGAAACCGGTCTGCACCGTCCGGGTGATGGTCTCGCCGGACTTGGCGGCCGCCGCCACGCGCGCGTTGAAGCCGTCGATGTTGCGCACGCCCAGCTTCGACATGTTGCGGTAGCGCTCTTCCATCTCCCGCACCGTCCACTTCAGCGCCACGACCGCCTTCTTCGGATCGGTGACGACGGGAGACAGCAGATGTGGGATGCCGTCATAGACGGACAGCTCCAGCATCTTCGGGTCGATCATGATCAACTTGCACTTCTCCGGCGGCAGCCGGTAGAGCATCGACAGGATCATGGTGTTGATGGCCACCGACTTGCCCGAGCCGGTGGTGCCGGCGATGAGCAGGTGCGGCATGCGGGCGAGATCGGCAATGACCGGTTCGCCGCCGATGGTCTTGCCGAGGCACATCGGCAGCTTGGCCTTGTTCTTCTCGAAATCCTCAGACGCCAACAGCTCGCGCAGGAACACCGTCTCGCGCTTGGCGTTCGGCAGTTCGATGCCGATGGCGTTGCGGCCGGGCACGACGGCGACGCGCGCCGCGATTGCGCTCATCGAGCGGGCGATGTCGTCGGCAAGCCCGATCACCCGGGCAGACTTGGTGCCCGGCGCCGGCTCCAGTTCATACAGCGTGACGACGGGCCCCGGATGCACGTTGATGATCTCGCCGCGCACACCGAACTCGCCGAGCACGCCCTCCAGCAGACGGGCATTCTGCTCCAGCGCGTTGGCGCTGAGCTTGGTCTTCTTCTCCTTCGGCGGCTCGGCCAGCAGACACAGCGGCGGCAGTTCGAAAGTGTCCTTCAGCAGCAGCGTGGTCTGCGCCTCGCGGCGCACCCGCTTGCCCTGCTTGAGTTCGCTGCGCATGGCCTGAACCCGGCCGGACGGCGCGTCCTGCGTATCAGGCGGCATGATGCCGATCGGCCCACCCTGCACCGCATCGTTCTCGGCATACCCGTCATCGGCATAGCCTTCGTCGGCATATATCTCGTCGTGGGGGCGGTCCTCGATGGACGCGTGCAGCGCTTCGGCCAGTTCCGGCTCGAGACGGCGCTCCAGCTCGGCGAAATCGTCGTCGTGCGCGCCGATCCGCGGCATCAGCCGCCGCAGCACCGTGGCATTTGTCAGCAGGCGCACCACCGCCGCCTGCGCCGACAAAACACCGTGCATGACGAAGCCCAGGCCGATCGTGCCAAGACGGCCGACCGGCTCCTCTTCGTCGCTGTCGCCAGTGAGATCGACAGCATCGTGGTCATGGGGCGGCTCGTCCTCGACCTGCGGATCGGCCACCGCCTGCGGCGTGGTCCAGAGAAAACCGCAACCCCAACCGAGACCGGCGAACGCGGCGGCTGCGAACAAAACAGCGGCCGGAAGCCCGGCAAACGCGCCCAGCAGCGACGACAGCATGAAGCGCGGGGCGGCGATAAGCCCCTCGCCGACGAAGCCGCCAAGGCCGATGGGCAGTGGCCAGGACTGCGGCTGCGGCCAGGCAGCGAACATGCCAGCGGCGGCGCACAGACCGCCCACGGCAGCGACAAGGCGCACGCCGTTGCGGGTCATCGTCTGCCGGCGCGCGAAGCGCCAGGCAAATGTCGCCAGTGGCAACACCGCGAGAACACCGGCCAGCCCGAGCACCTGCATCGCCATATCGGCGATGATCGCGCCGGGACGCCCCAATAGATTGGCCGGGTCGGCATCGGTGGCGTGGTTGAGGCTCGGATCACCGACCGACCAGGTGGCAAGCGCCAGAACGAAACACACCGACAGCGCCACGAGACCCACAGCCACGGCAAAGCGGACAAGGTCGCGCAGGCCCTTGCCCATGGCATCGATCAACGTGCGCCCGGCACCGAAGGGGGCTGGTTCGACCAGCGGAGCATCGTTGATCGGTCGCGTGACGCGCATACGGGCGGACTCCAGGGAATAAACGTGGCCCGGCAAAGCTACGCGTGGTGCGGTTAAGTCCCCGTTAACCTCGACGGCCTGCACCGTCTATTTCGCTCACGCCAGCTCGCTACGCTCGCGGCTCCACGGGGGCGGCCTGACCGGCCGGGCGCACGGTCGTGCGCCTGGGTACCAAACGCTCTGTCGGTGCGAGGAACGAGCCCAGACACGCGACTGCGTGTCCGCGCGAAAGCGCGCCCCCGCGGAGGCGGTGAGCGATAGCGAACTCGCCGTGAGCGGAATAAAGCCAACAAAAAAGGCCCGGGCGCGAGGCCCGGGCCGACGTTTGTTCGAGCGGCGGGCGAACCCGCCAGCCTGTCGTATCCGTGCGTGGTCACACGCGTTGGCTGCCGGCTCCGAATTCCGGATAGGCCTCCACACCGACCTCCGACATGTCGAGGCCGAGGGCTTCCTCTTCCTCCGACACGCGCACACCGATGGTCAGCTTCAGCGCAAACCACAGCACCGCGGTGACGACGACGGTGAAGATGCCGTAGGCCGCAACCCCGATGAACTGGGTCACGAAGCTGGCGTCCGAGTTGGAAACCGGCACCACGAGCGTGCCCCAGATGCCGGCGAACAGGTGCACCGGAATGGCGCCCACCACATCGTCGATCTTGAACCTGTCGAGCAGCGGCACGGTGAACACCACGATGGCACCGCCAACCGCACCGATGAGGATGGCCATGAAGGCGCTCGGCGCCAGCGGCTCGGCGGTGATCGACACCAGGCCGGCCAGCGCACCGTTCAGCGCCATGGTCACGTCGACCTTCTTGTAGATCACCTGCGTCAGGATCAGCACCGCGACAACACCGCCGGCAGCGGCCAGGTTGGTGTTGGCGAAGATGCGCGACACGTCGGTGACGTCACCCAGCGTGCCCATGGCAAGCTGCGAGCCGCCATTGAAGCCGAACCAGCCGAGCCACAGGATGAACATGCCGAGCGTGGCCAGCGGGATCGACGAGCCGGGCATGACATGCACCGAACCGTCGGCGCCGTACTTGCCGGCCCGCGAACCGATGATGATGGCGCCGGTCAGCGCCGCCCACCCGCCCACCGAGTGCACGATGGTCGAGCCGGCGAAGTCGGAGAAGCCCATCTCGCTGAGCCAGCCGCCGCCCCACTGCCAGGAACCGGAGATCGGGTAGAAGACACCGGTCAGCACAGCGGTGAAGATCAGGAACGGCCACAGCTTGACGCGCTCGGCGACCGCGCCGGAGACGATCGAGGCGGTGGCGGCGCAGAACACCATCTGGAAGAACCAGTCGGAGGCGGCCGAATAGCCGGTCTCCAGATCGGAGCCGCCGACATCCTCGAAACCCTTCGGGCTCGGCGTGCCGAACCAGCCGCCGTTGTCGCCGACGCCGGCATACATCAGGTTGTAGCCGATGACCCAGAACATGATGCCGGCGATGGAATAGAGGCCGACATTCTTCAGGCACTGCATGGAGACGTTCTTGGTGCGCACCAGTCCCGACTCCAGCATGCAGAAGCCCGCGGCCATCCACATCACCAGGAAGCCGCCCATCAGGAACAGCAGCGTGTTGAAGATGTACGCGGTCTCGCCGGTTGCCGCCTCGATGGCCGCCTTGATGGTCTCTTCGGTGACGGCGGCATCCTGCGCGGCGGCGGGAAGCGCGGTAAGCGCCACCAGCGCCGCAGCACCGGCGAGCCCCACGCCCAACCTTGCGGGAAGGTTTGAAGTAATCATGTGTCTTAATCCCTGTCTGAGTGCGTGACGCAGGCGCTCAAAGCGCTTCCGCGTCGGTTTCGCCGGTGCGGATGCGCACCACCTGATCGATGCCGTAGACGAAGATCTTGCCGTCTCCGATCTGGCCCGTTCGCGCCGCCTTCGAGATCGTCTCCACGACCTGCTCGGCGAGCTTCGCGTCGACCGCGACCTCGACCTTCAGCTTGGGCAGGAAGCTGACGGCGTATTCGGTGCCGCGATAGACTTCCGTATGGCCCTTCTGGCGGCCGTAGCCTTTCACCTCCGACACGGTCAGCCCCTGCACGCCGATGCCAGTCAGCGCCTCGCGAACCTCGTCGAGCTTGAATGGCTTGATGATCGCCATGACGATTTTCATGCCTGTTACCCCGTTCCTGTTTCACAGCAGCGGACGGCCATCGACCGTTTCCGCCACGGGTTCCTGATTCCGACGTCGGCTGATGCGCGCACCGATTGGCGCGTGGCCGACCACGGCCCTGGAAACCTGTTGTTAACGGAATCAAGACGCGTGCCAGACTCGCACCGGGAGTCCATGCATTTGATTTTATTGAAAAATCATAGTCTTCGGCGGCGGCGATTGTGCATCGCACAACGAATCTGCACAAATTTTCTGCACAAATCGCAGGCGTTTCCTTATTTGCCTAATAAATAGTCATGAAACCTCATTCGCCGCGCAGGCGGACAAGCCCTTCCTGCGCGACCGAGGCCACCAGCGTGCCGTCGCGGTCGTAGATGCTGCCGCGCGCAAAGCCGCGCGAACCGCACGCGTTGGGGCTGTCCTGGCTGTACAGAAGCCAGTCATCGGCCTTGAAAGGCCGGTGAAACCACAGTGCATGATCCAGGCTCGCGACCTGCATATCGCGGTCGAACACGGAGCGTCCGTGGGCGATCAGCGCGCAATCGAGCAGCGTCATGTCGGACGCGTAGGCCAGCACGCACTTGTGCAGCGGTGCTGAGTCCGGCAGCGCGCCGGTGGTGCGGATCCAAACGTGCTGAACCGGCTTCATCGGCTTGCGGCTGACATAGCGCTCCAGATTGACCGGCCGGATCTCGATCGGCCGCTCGCGCTCCCAGTAGCGGCGCACCGGCTCGGGCATGACGTCGAGGAAGCGCTCCTTGAGTTCGGCTTCGGAGGGAAGCTGCTCGGGCGCCGGCACATGCGGCATGTCTACCTGATGATCGAGCCCCTCCTCGGCACGCTGGAACGAGGCGGACATGGAGAAGATCGCCTTGCCGTGCTGGATGGCCACGACCCGCCGCGTGGTGAAGCTCTTGCCGTCGCGGATGCGGTCGACCTCGTAGATGATCGGCACGCTTGGGTCGCCGGGCAGCATGAAATAGCCCTGCAGCGAATGCACCTGACGTTCTTCGACGGTGCGCGAGGCCGCCACCAGCGCCTGGCCGATCACCTGACCGCCGAACACGCGCTGCCAGCCCACCTGAGGCGAGCGGCCGCGAAACAGGTTCACTTCCAGCGCTTCGAGATCGAGGGTTTCCAGCAGGGTTTCGACGGCCGTCGGCATGATCGGTGTCCGGATCGATGGGCGAGAAAGATGCCGCACCAACCAATCAGCTTTCACCGCCGCTGCCTAGGGTCCGGACTCAATCAGGTTATCCATTCTGCGCATGCGCGGCTGCGCCGCAGCCATCGCATTTGCGTTCGGGCTCGTAAGCGGCATCATGCCGGTGAACGCGGCAAGTAACTGGAGCGCTGCGCTATGCAGACCCATGACGTGATCATCGTCGGCGGCGGACCGGCCGGACTGGCACTATCGCTGGCGCTGCGCCTCGCCGATGGCGTCGATCTCGACATCGCCGTCGTCGACAAGGCGGTGCCGGACGGCCCGTCCGGCGACCCGCGCGGTATCGCCATCGTCGAGGGACCGCGCCGGCTGCTCGACGCGATCGGCGTGTGGCAACACGTGCGCGAGGCCAGCGGTGTCGTCGAGCGCATGGTGATCTCCGATACCCCGATGGGCGACGCGCTGCGCCAGCCGTTGCTGACATTCGGCGAGCAATCGGCACCGGACGGCGCGCCGGTGGCGCACATCGTCCCCGGCGGCGCGCTGCACGACGCCCTGCGCAAGGCGGCCGCCGAGGCCGGTATCGCGGCCGTGTCCGGCGTTTCGGCGCAAGCTCTCGATACCGACGGTGCCTACGCAACGCTGACCCTGTCGAACGGCGAGACACGCCGCGCCCAGCTTGTCGTCGGTGCCGATGGTCTGCGCTCGCGCATGCGCAAGCTCGCCGGCATCCGGCACGTCGGCTGGCCCTACGGGCAAACCGGCATCGTCGCCACGCTCAGGCATGACTATCCCCACGACGGACGGGCGTTTCAGCACTTCCTGCCGGGTGGCCCGCTGGCCCTGCTACCGCTTCCAGGCAACCGCTCCTCGCTGGTGTGGACCCAGTCCGAAGCCGCCGCACAGAGCACCCTTGCGCTGGACGAGACAAGCTTCACCGACGAACTGGCGCTGGCCGCAGGGCCGGAGCTCGGCGACTTCGCGCTGGAAGGCAGACCACAGGGCTTTCCGTTGGAATTGCTGGTGGCGCGCGGTTTCGTCACCCAGCGCCTGGCGCTGCTGGGCGACGCCGCACACCGGGTCCATCCGCTCGCCGGACAGGGCCTCAACATGGGGTTGAAGGACGTGGCCGCCCTGGCGGAAGTGGTGGTCGGCGCACGCCGGCTCGGCATCGATCCCGGCGCCCAGACCGAATTGCAGCGCTACGAACGCTGGCGGCGCTTCGACGTGGTGCAGATGGCGGTCGCCACCGATGCCCTCAACCGCCTGTTCGCGCCGGACCTTGGCCCCTTGCGCGCTCTGCGCGATATCGGGCTTGGCATTGTCAACCGCACCGGTGCATTGAAGTCCATGATCATGCGCGAGGCCGCCGGCATCACCGGCGCACCGCCGAAGCTGCTCATCGGGGAGCCGTTGTAGCCCCGCTGACCGGACCACGCCGCACGGCCGACGCGCCTGTCGACCCGATCCGCCGCAGCCGCAAGGCGACGCCGGCTCCCAAGGCACCCGACAGCAGCAGCAAGACCCAAAGCCACGACAACGGGGTGCTGAAATCTCCCCTGATTTCAAACGCTTTACCGTCGCCGACACGCACCTCGTAGGGCAGCGCCGCGGCACCTGAGCGGAAATCGCGCACCAACACCCGCAGCTCATCGTGACCTGTCCGCGGCAATCGCAGGCGCACCATGCCGTCGATATCGCCGACATCGGCGATAAAACCCGCGTAGCCGTGAAGCTGCTGTAGCGTCAGCCTGGTCGCCGGATCGTTGAAGGTGCACACGGCGATTGCCAGAAACGCCTCGAACGGTGTCCCGAAAGGTTGCTTCTCGTCGAGCGGATGCAGCATCAGCGACAACCCCTCGAACACCATCGGTGTGCCGTCGAGCGTCGCAGACGTCGTGGCGATCATCTCGTCGGCCATCTCGAAGGTGCCGTTGGCCCGCAGCGGCGCGAAATCCACCGTACCGTCCGGCTCCACCAGGCGTTCGGCGGGCAGCCCGAACACGGACACGAAGTTCTCCGCCGGTGTCGATACGAAGAGCTCGATGGTGCCGTCATGGCGGTTCACGATGACATCGAGATCAGCCGCGGCGGCCGCACTCGAAAAGGCACCCACCACAACCATCAGCCGGACCGCAACGCGCAAGGCGACCGAAACAACGGACATGGCCACACAAATACCCAAAATCGCGCGCCTCCAAAATGTGTTTCTGCGCCTTACGCGACCCGCTCGCGAGAGTTTGAATTGGCGCGAGGCATTTGCATCCCCAGATAGGGGCGAACGAACCACCACGGGGTCTGCGACATGGCGATGGATCGCCGCACCTTCCTGACCGCGAGCGCCGCGGCCGGCCTTTCCACCGCGCTTCCACGCGCGGCAACGGCTGACAGCTCCTCACCCGGCGCCGTGATGCGCCAGCGGGCGAACACGCTGATCGCCACCCTCGACGAGGCGCAGCGCGATGCGGCGCTGTTTGCCTTCGCCGGCGACAGACGCACTGCCTGGAACTTCATGCTCGGCTCGCGCCGCGCGCCGGGGCTCGCCCTGGAGCAGATGACCGCCGCGCAGAAGGACCTCGCCCTCGATCTTCTGGCCAGTGGCACCTCGGAAACCGGGCTGCAAAAGGCCATCAACATCATGCTGCAACAGGACATCCTGCGCGACGAGTGGGGCAAGGGTTCGCCCGACCGCAACCGGGAGCGGTTCTCCCTGCAGATCTACGGCACGCCGGCCGGGACGGGCACCTGGTCATGGCGCTGGGAGGGGCATCATCTCTCCCTGACCTTCACACTGCACGACGACGAGATCGTCTCCACCACCCCCAGTTCATTCTCGTCCGAGCCAAACACCGTGCCCTCCGGCCCGCATCGCGGTCTGGTGGTGCTGAAGGAGGAGGAGGTTCGGGGCCGCCGGTTGTTCGGCGACCTGGACGGTTCGCTCCGCCAGCGGGCGCTGGTCTGGCCGCGCTCGCCTGGCAACATCCGTTCCAACCGCGGCGCCGAGCGGCGCGTCGCCGAGGAAGCCGCCGGCGTACCGCTCGGCGCGCTGACCCGATCACAATTCGATATGGCCGTGCGCCTGGTGGAGATCTACACCACCGAGGTGCTGCCCGCTCCGCTGGCCGCAAAGCAGCAAACCCTTCTGGATGCCGAGAACATGGCTGCGATGCTGTTCGCCTGGGGCGGAGAGGACCTGGACGGATCGATCTACTATCGGCTCACCGGCGAGCATCTGCTGATCGAGTTCGCAAGCCTGCACAACCAGCCCCTGCATCTCCACGCCGTGTTTCACGACACCCGGCGCAACTTCGGCGCGCATATCGTGTGACACCTCATGTGAGACCGTCGGCGGCCTGCGGCCATCGAAGACATTTACAGGCAGCCTTCAAACCGCTAACCCCACCCCGAATTCGCCCCTGCGACCCTCGCACCGGGCCCTCAACCCGACAGATCAGTTCTTATGTACCGCGAATCCGTGCTCGACACGCGTCACTACACCGACACGCTGTTTTCCTTCACCACCACCCGGCCGCCATCGTTTCGTTTCCGCTCCGGCGAATTCGTCATGATCGGCCTTGAGACAGACGGCAAGCCGCTGCTGCGCGCCTACTCCATCGCCAGCCCCAACTGGGCCGACACGCTGGAGTTCTTCTCCATCAAGGTGCCGAACGGCCCGCTCACCTCCCGCCTGCAGAAGGTGAAGGAGGGCGACGAGATCATCATGAACAAGAAGCCGACCGGCACCCTTGTTCTCGACGCACTGCTGCCCGGCAAGACGCTCTATCTGATCTCGACCGGCACCGGCATCGCGCCGTTTGCCAGCATCATCCGCGATCCGGAGACCTACGAGCGCTACGAGCGCGTGATCCTAACCCATAGTTGCCGCTGGGTGGCCGAGCTGCAATACGGCTTCGACCTGATGAAGGTGATCGAGGAGGACGAGACGCTCAGGGAGATTGTCGGCGACCGGCTGACGCATTTCACCTCGGTGACGCGCGAGGACTACATTCACACCGGCCGCATCACCAAGCTGATCGACGACGACACCCTGTTCAAGGAGGTCGGCGAGGCGCCGTGGAGCCCGGACAAGGACCGCGTCATGATCTGCGGCTCGACGGCCATGATCAAGGACGTCAGCGAGGCCTGCGAGCGCCACGGTCTGGTCGAGGGATCCAACTCGCGCCCGGCCCACTTCGTGGTCGAGAAGGCGTTCGTGGGCTAAATCACAGGCCTACGGTCGCACGGCGCCCCGTCTCAGTCCTCCAGCGCGCGGGCTTCCTCCGCCAGCATGATCGGGATGCCGTCGCGGATCGGGTAGGCGAGCTTGGCCGCCCGGCTGATCAGTTCCTGGCTGTCCGCATCGTATTCCAGAACCGTCTTGGTCACCGGACAGACCAGGATTTCCAGCAGCTTAGGGTCAGGACCCATTAATCTCATCCATTCGGCGGCGGCGCATTTCGTCACTCATTCGTCTACCTCGTCTGACCGGCTTGGGCTGTATCGACAGTCAGGTGCTCCGGCAGAGCTTACTGCAGCGTCTCGCCGGGGCCTTCGTCGAGCAGGGTGCGCTCGGTGATTGCGATCAGCATCTCGGAGCGCTCGCGCACGGTCGGCGCTTCCAGCAGCGCCTGTTTCTCGCGCGGGCCATAGGGGCTCATCATCGCCAGCATGTTGACCAGCAACTCCGAGGAGGTCTCGTCGATACCCTCCCAGTCGGCATCGAGATTGTTGGCCTTGAGATAGGCTTCCAGCGTCTTGAGCAGGCGCGGCCGGTCAACCCCAGCATCGCCCTTCGGCGTGGCGAAATCGATGCCGTAGCCGGAACTGTCGACCCGGGCCATGCGATAGGGCGTGTCCAGCGTGGTCTCTTCCATGATGTCGAAGCGCGCCACGCCGGTCAGCGTGATGAGATAGCGCCCGTCGCCGCTTTCCTGCAGCGCGGTGATGCGCCCCGCGCAGCCGGTGCGCGACAGTACCGGTACATCGTCGTCATCGGTTCCCGCCGCCGGCTGCACCATGCCGATGACGCGCGTTCCGGCGATCGCATCGTCGATCATACGCATGTAGCGCGGCTCGAAGATGTTGAGCGGCATCTCGGCGCGCGGCAGCAGCAATGCCCCGCTGAGCGGGAACAGCGGGATTACCTGGGGCAGGTCCTGCGCGCTGAGGTAGGGTTCGTTGATGGCCATGGAGGTCGCTTGTCCTTGCCCGGCTTGGCGTTCAGGCGAACAGCACGGCCGAGAGCAGCCGCCGGCCTTCCTGCGTCGCCGGGTCCTTCGGCCCCCAGGCTTCGAAGAACTGAAGCAGTTGCTTGCGCGCGCCGTCCTCGTTCCACTCCCGGTCCCGGCGCACGATCTCGATCAGCGCCTTGGCGGCTTCGAGTTTCTCGCCGCGCGCGTTCAGCGCCATGGCAAGATCGAACCGCGCCTGATGATCGTCCGGGCTGGCTTCGACCCGCGCCATCAGCTCGCCGGCCTCGCCCAGTTCGTCCGCCTTCTCGGCCAGCTCAAGCGCTGCCCTGGCACCGGCAATCGCCGCATCCCCGGCGGCGCCCTCGGGCACCATCGCAAACACCTTGCGGGCGTTGTCGAGATCGTCCTTGGCGACGAAGACCTGGGTCAGCCCGGCAATGGCGCGCAGGTTCTCCGGCTCCTCGCGCAGCACCGCCGAGTAAGCCCCTCCGGCATCGTCGAGCTTGCCGTCCACGGCGGCTGCATCGGCTGCATCCAGGATCTGCGCCAGATCGGCGCCGGGGGCGGCATCCCCCAGCAGGCGGTCGATGAAGGCCTTCACCTGGCCTTCGGGCAGCGCGCCCATGAAGCCGTCCGCCGGCCGGCCGTTCTTGAAGGCGAACACCGCCGGGATCGATTGCACGCCGAGCTGGCCGGCGATCTGCGGATGCTCGTCGATGTTCATCTTGACCAGCTTGACCGCACCCTTGGCGGCCAGCACCGCCGACTCAAGGATCGGCGTCAACGTCTTGCACGGGCCGCACCACGGCGCCCAGAAGTCGACCAGTACCGGCTGCTCCTTCGAGGCCTCGATGACATCGGCCACGAAGGCTTCCGTTGTGGTGTCCTTGATCAGGTCGCCAGCGCCTGACTGCGGCGCGGCACCGCCACCGATCAGTCCATCGTCGAGGCTCATCATCCGTCTCCAAGAATTCCGGTGTTTGCCGGCACGGCTTGCGGCCGGTGCAAATCGGCTCCCGGTTTAGCACGTTCCGCGCGTGGGGTCGTGATCCTAGAGCATGTCTTGCTCTGATTGAATCGTTTGAGCGCCGGAGTTTTTCGTCCCGGCAAGGCGCGTGAGGCGACGCGGTGTGATCACCGCTAGCGTCGCGCGACGCCGTCCGGGGCGGAAAAGAACAAGCTCGGACGATTGCCAAAGGGTGTTTCTCATCAGCCTACTACCACCTCCGGCTTGGTGGTCTTTTCCGCACCCACTGCGTAAACATCCTCGCCCGATGCGCTGCATCGCGCTGCGGTGTTTGCTTGTGGGGCACGAAAAATTTCATCCATCAAATCGCTCCAATCAGAGCAAGACATGCTCTAGATGGTGCGGCGCGGCAACAAAAGGAAGCCCGGCATGGCTGTCCTGCCGGTTCAGCCCTCGGCGTCACCGGATGCAGTGGTGCTGACGGCGACTATCTGGGGCTTGTGGCCATGCGCGTCCAGAAAGCGCAACAGGTCGTCGCGATGAATCGTGGTCGTCATGGTGTTGACCAGCGGGTGACAGTTCAGCACCTCGTGACGCATCAGCGCTTCGTCGAATATGCAGGTCACGACGGCGTCCGTGTCGTTGACGAGCGCGAACGGCGTCACGGCGCCCGGCCTGACGCCAAGCAGCTCCATCAACTGGTCGGCCTTGCCGAACGATACCCGGCCGCGGCCGCCGATCAGCGCGTGGACGCCCTTCAGGTCGATCTGCGCATCCTCCTCGGCGACGATCAGAAATACCCTGCCCTTCTTGTCCTTGACGAACAGGTTCTTGATGTGGCCGCCGGGAATCTCGCCGCGCAACGCGCGCGACTCCTCCACCGTGTGCAGCGCGGGATGGCTGACAGTGACGACATCGATGCCCTGCTCGGCCAGCATGGCAAACAGCGCGTCCGGGCTCGTTGGCAGCCCGTCCGCCGTCGATCCGTCCATTGCTTCGCCGCCTTCGCTCATCGACCGGTCCTTCCTTGCATTCGGGCGCGTTCTAGTCGCATGCGGGGCGTGCGGCAACCGCTGTTGCATTCCGCGTGGCCATGCGCCATATAGGCGTTCGCTTTTCGCCGGGTGGCCAATTGAACTACCGTTCGACGCTGCGAAAAGCGCTTCAGGACGCGGGCGTAGCTCAGGGGTAGAGCATTACCTTGCCAAGGTAAGGGTCGTGAGTTCGAATCTCATCGCCCGCTCCAGTTTCTCTTTATCATTCCAGCCGTGCGAGGGCCCGCGGGTCAGGACCCCAGCGCCTCGATCACCCGGCAATCGGCGATTTGTCCGCCGGAACACTGCGCGATCATGCGCTTGAGTTCGCCGCGCAGCGCTTCCAGATGGACAATGCGCCGGTCGACCTCGGCCAATTGCTCCCGCGCGATGGCGTCCACCGCCTCGCAGGGCTGGTCGGGCCGGTCGGCGAGACCCAAAAGATCGCGGATCGCCGGCAGCGGAAAACCCATCTCCCGCGCCCGGCGGATGAAGGCCAGCCGGTCCACCGCCGCCGCGTCGTAGAGCCTCTGATTGCCCTGCGAGCGCACCGGCACCGGCAGCAGCCCGATCTGCTCGTAGTAGCGCACCGTCTGTACCTTGCATCCGGCGGCGCGCGCAGCCTCGCCGATGGTGATCATCGCCGTCTCTCCCGGAACGTCCCTTGAACCTACAGTGACTGTAGGTTCTATCTTCTCCCTGTCCACCCGTCGCTGGCGAGAGGCCCCGCATGGCAGGCTGCTGCAACGAGCCGACGTTCGATGGATTGTCACATGGCTTCCGCCGGGCGCTGTGGATCGTCATAGCCATCAACGCGACGATGTTCGTCGTCGAGATGGCCGCGGGCACGCTGGCCGGCTCGCAGGCGCTGAAGGCCGACGCGCTCGACTTTCTCGGCGACACCCTGACTTATTCGATCAGCCTGTTCGTGCTCGGCATGTCGATTGAGGTGCGCGCCACCGCCGCGCTGCTGAAGGGCATCAGCCTGGCCGCGATGGGTCTTTGGGTACTGGGAGCGACCGCCTACCAGGTTCTGGTTCTCGGCGTGCCGAACGCCCCGGTCATGGGCGTCATCGGCTTCCTGGCGCTGGCCGCCAACGTCGCCAGCGTGCTGGTCCTGATGGGCTACCGCAACGGCGACGCCAACGTGCGTTCCGTATGGCTGTGCAGCCGCAACGATGCCATCGGCAACATCGCCGTGATGGGAGCCGCCAGCGGCGTTGCCCTGACCGGCACCGCGTGGCCCGACCTCGCCGTCGCGGCGCTGATGGCGATGCTGTTCCTGTGGTCGTCGCTGCAGATCACCCGCCAGGCGCTCGATGAGCGCCGCATGGCGGCCGTGCCGGCTGCCGCCGAATAGCGCCGCTCTCCTACCGCCGATGCCGCCCGCACGCCCCGCGCCCAACGGGTTGGCGCCATGCGCTGGATGACTTGCTCAGGCGCTTCGGCCGGCGCAGGATTTTCCCGCCACTGCGAACAATACCCAGACCCCTGCGCCGCAGGTGGTGCGCGTGGCCAACGGAGCGCACATGAGCAAATCCGAACAGTCGATCGACATGGGCACACGTTTTCGTGCCCTGCACGATCAACCCGGCTGCTTCGTCATCCCCAATCCCTGGGATGTCGGCAGCGCCCGTATTCTCGCCGACCTCGGCTTCTCCTGCCTGGCAACGACCAGCGCCGGACACGCCTTCTCCAACGGTATCCCCGAAGGCACCGCGGACCGCGAGATGGTGCTGGCCCACTGCCGGGAGCTGGTGCAAGCGGTGTCAATTCCCGTTTCCGCCGATCTGGAGAAAGGGTTCGGCGACTCGCCCGAAGCCGCCGCACAGACCATTCGCGCCGCGGCGGAAACGGGCCTTGCCGGCTGCTCGCTGGAAGACCACACCGGCGACAAGGACAACCCGATCTACCCGTTCGGCCTGGCGGTGGAACGCATCGCGGCGGCCGTAGAAGCCGCCCGCGCGCTCGACCGCGACTTCGTCTTCACCGCGCGTTGCGAAAACCACCTGTGGGGCCGCGATGACCTCGCCGACACGATTTCCAGGCTGCAAGCCTTTGAGGCAGCCGGCGCCGATGTCGTCTACGCACCGGGACTTTTCGATCTTCCGTCCATTCGCGAGGTCTGCGCCGCCGTCGGCATACCGGTCAACGTGGTAATGGGCCTGCCCGGCGTGACCTTGAGCGTGCGCGAGCTTGAGGACGCTGGCGTCAAGCGCATCTCGGTCGGTTCCGCCTTCGCCCGGCTGGCCTTCGGCGCGGTGATGAAAGCGGCACGCGAAATCCAAGACGACGGCACTTTCACCTTTGCCGCCGACGCGGCCGGTTTGGCCGAACTCGATTCGATCTTTCAGCGCGCCTGTGCGTGATAGTCACCGTTCGGGCGCATGTCGGTGGCGGTGGCGACGCGGTTCGACATATTGAAAAAACCGATCACCGAGGCGATGTCCCAGATGTCCCGGTCGGTGAAGCCGGCATCGCGCAGAGCCTGCCGGTCGGCCTCCTCCACCGCGTCCGGTTCGCGGGTCAGTTTCCAGGCGAACTCCAGCATCGCCCTGTGGCGCGCGTCGAGATCAGCGGCGCGCCAGTTCATCACCATCAGTTCGCCCAGTTCCGGATCGCCGGAGAGCTGGCGCACCGCCGCCCCATGGGCGGTCAGGCAGTAAAAGCAGCGATTGGCCGCCGACACCACCACCGCGATCATCTCGCGTTCCAGCTTGCTCAAGCCTGAATCGCCGAGCATCAGGTCGTTGTACATGTCGGCGAAAGCCTGCAGCTTGACCGGATTGAAGGCGTAGGCGCGAAGCACGTTTGGCACCATACCGAGCTTTTCCTCGCACTTGGCGAAATAGGCCTCCAGCGCTTCGGTGAGCGGGGCTTCCTGCGCCAGCGTCAGTGCAATCACGGGTTGTATCCGGGGCTTGCTTGCCATTAGATTCCGTCCTCGCGCTGATGTCGCCGCGCGCATCGCGGCGAAGTGATCATTGTTGCCCGACAATAGGCGCGCACAGGGGCAAGCGCCATCTCGACACGCCCGGAGGATCGCGCGACACTGCCGCGCAGAACAGGGGAATCGCCGAGTCTGGGAAATCGATGCGATGGCGCGCGGACGGCCAGCGGGCGTTCGCCGTCATGCGCATGTCAGCCAGGGCGGCGAGAACGGCGGCGAGGAGGGCCGGGTTCCATGCTCCAGCGACAAGACGAGCGTCGCGACTCTCACGTCGCGGCCATGGTCAAGGCATTGAACGCAGGCGGCAAGGCAGCCGCGCTGCTCGATGACTTCGCCGCCGCGCTCTACGCCAACGCGCCCTACGAGGACATCCACGCCCTTGCGCCGGACGAGCTGGCCGAACTCGCCGCCGAGAGCTTCACCTGCCTGAAGACCCACAAGCCCGGCACCACGACCCTGCGCGTCTTCAATCCGGACGGCGAGGACGGCAGCGGGCTTGAACGCGTCACGGTCATCGACATCGTCAACCAGAACATGCCGTTCCTGCTCGATTCGGCGATGGCGGAACTGACCGCGCGCGGGCTCGACGTGCGCATGGTGCTGCATCCCATTCTGGCGGTCACGCGCGACGGCAAGGGCAAGCTGAAGGACGTGGCGCCGCGCACCCGGGCGGCCAAGGATGGCACTCAACCCGTCAGCTTCATCCACATCCACGTGGGGCGTATCGATTCCGATCTGGTGCGCAAGGACCTTGCCAGGACGCTCACCGGCATCTTCAACGACGTGCGCACCTGCGTCGCCGACTGGCGGGCGATGCTTGGCCATGTCGACGAGGCGATCGCCGAGTTCCGCGACAATCCCCCACCGATCCCCGTGGAGGAGATCGCCGAAGCCGTCCAGTTCCTGGAATGGCTGCGCGACAACAACTTCACCTTCCTGGGCATGCGCCAGTACGACTTCGTCGGGGCCGGCGAAGAGGCGCGGCTGGAACGCGTCGAGGGTGGCGAGGCTGCGGGGCTTGGCCTGTTGCGCGACGCCAATGTGAAGGTGCTGCGGCGCGGCCGCGAGTTCGTCACCTATACGCCGGAAATCCGAACCTTCCTGATGCAGCCGGTGCCGCTGATCGTCACCAAGGCCAACGTCAAGTCGACGGTGCACCGGCGCGTCCACCTCGACTATATCGGCGTCAAGCGCTTCGACGCGGACGGCAAGCTGATCGGCGAACTGCGCATCATCGGCGTCTACACCTCGACCGCCTACAACAAGTCGGTCACCTCCATCCCCTATCTCAGGCGCAAGGCCGCCCAGGTGATGGAAATGTCGGGCTTCGACCCTGAAAGCCATACCGGCAAGGGCCTCCAGAACGTCCTCGACACGTTCCCGCGCGACGAACTGTTCCAGATTGAAGCGGAGACGCTGCACGACTTCGCCATCGCCATTCAGGGTCTCTCGGAGCGCCCGCGCATCCGCGTCCTGTACCGGCCGGACAAGTTCGACCGCTTCGTGTCGATCATCGTCTATGTGCAGCGCGACCGCTACAATTCCGACGTGCGCGTGCGCGTCGGTGATTACCTGGCGCGCGTCTTCGCCGGCCGGGTGTCGGCCTATTACCCGGACTTTCCCGAAGGTGCGCTCGCCCGGGTGCACTACATCATCGGCCGCAACGAAGGCGAAACCCCCGCACCCGACCAGGCCATGCTCGAGGCCGAGGTCGCACAGATCGCGCGCACCTGGGACGACGCCCTGGACGACGCGCTCGCCGAGCATCACGAACCGCTCGCGGCGGTCGCCGTGCGCGAGCGCTACGCCGACGCCTTTTCGGTGGCCTATCAAGAGACCTTCTCCGCCAAGCAGGCGGTTGACGACATCGTCATCATCGACCGCATCGACGCCGGCCATCCCCTCGCCATCGCCTTCCTGCCGCACCCCTCCGGCGACGACGGTCGGCTGTCGCTGAAAGTGTTCAATCTGGACAAGCCGATCCCGCTGTCGGAACGCGTTCCGATGCTGGAGAACATGGGCTTCCGGGTGATCTCGGAGCGCTCCTTCCAGATCGCGCGCCATGCCGAGCACGAGGCGGAGCGCATTCACCTGCACGAGATGGTGCTGCAACGCAATGACAGCGAAACAGTCGACATCGAAGCGCGCGGCGAACTGCTGACCGCGGCCTTCATGGCGATCATGCAGGGCCGCGCCGAGGACGATGGCTACAACGCGCTGGTGCTGAAAGCCGGCATCGCCTGGCGCGATGTCGCCATGCTGCGCTCCGTCAGCCGCTATCTGCGCCAGGTGCGCATCCCCTATTCCCAGGACTACATGTGGGAAGCGCTGCTGCGCCACACCGCCATCACGGCAAAGCTGGTGGAACTGTTCCACGCCCGCTTCAAGCCCCACCCGCACGGCGGTCTCAGCGTCGACGAAGCCCGCAACAAGACCGAAGACACCCTGATGGGCGACATCGAGGCGGCGCTGGAAGCCGTGCCCAGCCTCGACGACGACCGCATCGTGCGCCGCTTCGCCAACCTGATCCGCGCCACCCTGCGCACCAACTTCTTCCAGGTCGATCCGCACGGCCTGCCGGTGGAGACCATCGCCTTCAAGATTTCCAGCCGCGGTGTCGAGGCGATGCCCGACCCGCGCCCCTACGCGGAGATTTTCGTCTATTCGCCGCGCGTGGAAGGCGTGCACATGCGCTTCGGGGAAATCGCCCGGGGCGGCTTGCGCTGGTCCGACAGGCCGCAGGATTTCCGCACCGAGATCCTCGGGCTGGTGAAGGCGCAGCAGGTCAAGAACGCGGTCATCGTGCCGGTCGGCTCCAAGGGCGGCTTCGTTCCCAAGCAGATGCCGGTCGGCGGCGACCGGGAGGCGATCCAGGCCGAAGGCATCGCCTGCTACAAGCTGTTCGTCGGCAGCCTGCTGGAGATCACCGACAACATCGAAGGCGAGGACATCACGCCGCCCAACCAGGTGGTGCGCCATGACGGCGATGATCCCTACCTCGTCGTTGCCGCCGACAAGGGCACCGCCACCTTCTCCGACATCGCCAACGGCATCTCGGAAGGCCACGAGTTCTGGCTGGGCGATGCCTTCGCGTCGGGCGGCTCGGCCGGCTACGACCACAAGAAGATGGGCATCACCGCGCGCGGCGGCTGGGAAGCGGTGAAACGCCACTTCCGCGAGATGGACATCGACATCCAGAGCGAACCCTTCAGCGTCGTCGGCGTCGGCGACATGTCCGGCGATGTCTTCGGCAACGGCATGCTGCTGTCGCAGAAGATCCGCCTGCTGGCCGCCTTCGACCACCGCGACATCTTCATCGATCCCGATCCCGACCCGGCCACGAGCTACAAGGAGCGCCAGCGCCTGTTCGAGCTGCCGCGCTCAAGCTGGAAGGACTACGACACCAAACTGATCTCCAAGGGCGGCGGGGTGTTCTCGCGACAGGACAAGGCGATCCCGGTTTCGGCCGAGATGAAGGCCCTTCTCGGCCTCCAGGCGAAGACCGCGACGCCCAACGAGGTGATGCAGGCGATCCTCAAGGCGGACGCCGACCTGCTGTGGTTCGGTGGCATCGGCACCTATGTGCGCGCCCCCCACGAAAGCGACGACGAGGTCGGCGACCGCGCCAACGACGCCATCCGCGTCACCAGCGACGACCTGCGCGTCAAGGTCGTCGGCGAGGGCGCCAATCTCGGCATCACCCACCCCGCCCGCATCGCGTTCGCGCGCAAGGGCGGACGGGTCAATTCCGACGCCATCGACAACTCCGCCGGCGTCAACTCCTCCGACCTTGAGGTCAACATCAAGATCGCGCTGGCTTCGGTGATGCGCGCCGGCAAGCTCGGCATCGCCGAGCGCAACAAGTTCCTTGCCGCCATGACCGAGGACGTGGCCGCGCTGTGCCTGCGCAACAACTATCTGCAGACCCTGGCGCTCAGTCTGGCCGAGCGGCGCGGACCTGAGAACCTCGGTTTCGCCCAGCGCATGATGCGCGACCTGGAGCAACGCGGAAAGCTCGACCGCGAGGTCGAATACCTGCCCGAGGACCTTGTTATCGCAGAGATGGCCGACAAGGGACTGGCGCTGACACGGCCGGAACTGGCCGTGCTGCTCGCCTACGCCAAGATCGACCTCTACGAGAGCCTGCTGTCCAGCGCCATTCCCGATGACCCGTATCTCAGCCGCGAGCTCAACCGCTACATGCCGGACGACTTGTGGAAGAAGTACCCGGACGCCGTCGACACCCACCGCCTGCGCCGCGAGATCATCGCCACCATGCTGTCGAACTCGATGGTCAACCGGGGCGGACCGACTTTCCTGGTGCGCGTGCGCGACGAGACCGGTGCCGCCTTCGACGAGATTTCCGGCGCCTTCGCGCTGGCCCGCGACGGCTTCGGCATGACCGACATGAACGGCGAGATCGACGCGCTCGACAACAAGATCCCCGGCGCCGTGCAGATCGAGCTTTACTCCGATGTGCGCGATCTTCTGATGGGCAGCGTCGTCTGGTTCCTGCGCAACGAAGAGACCATCGGTGGTCTCAAGGAGAAGGTGGCGCACTACCGCAAGGGCATTGCCGCGATCGCCAAGTCTCTCGACAGCGTGCTGCCTCCAGCCTTCCGCATGATGGTCGAGCACCGCCACGAGAAGTTGGTGGGGGCGGGCGTGCCCAAGGGCCTCGCAGACCAGATGTCGGGGCTGATGTTCCTGTCCCGTGCGCCCGACATCATCCGCATCGCCGACGACAACGACACCAATCTGAAGGCCGCCGCGGAGACCTTCTATGCGCTCGGCGAGATGTTCTCCATCGGCCCGCTGATCACCCAGGCCCAGGATCTGCGCCTCAACGACTACTACGAGCGCATCGCGCTGAGCCGCACCGTCGACGCCATGTCGATCGCCCAACGGCGCATCACCGGTGCGCTGGTCAGCGGAGGCAAGAAGGGGGCCGCAGCGATCGAGGCCTGGCAGGCGGAACACGGCACGGCAATCGAGCGCGTGCAGTCTTCGCTTGCCGACCTGACCAAGTCGGACCTCACCGTCGCCAAGCTGGCCGTCGCCGCCGGACTGTTCTCCGACCTGGCGCGGGATTAGGAACTGTTCACTTTTTCTCTGGCCGTTCGCCTTGTCCGAAAACCGGTTCCCACTTTTCGGAGCTCACGGCATCATCCGGCTGGCGCTTGAGGTTCGGTCTGCACCCAGGCACGCGACTGCGTGCCCGGCCGGTAGGCCGCGCCCGCGCAGGCGTCGAGCAAAGCGAGACTTGCCGTGAGCGACATCGAAACCACCACCGAACCCGATCCGCACGGCCCGCGCCTGCGCCGTGCCTGGGCGCTGTTCGACTGGGCCGGCCAGCCCTACTTCGCGCTGATCAACACCTTCATCTTCGCGCCCTATTTCGCAAGCCGCGTCGCCACCGATCCGGTGACCGGCCAGGCGCAATGGGGCTGGGCGATCTCGATCACCGGTTTCGGTGTCGCGGTGCTGGCACCGTTCCTGGGCGCCTATGCCGACCGGCGCGGCGACACCACCGGCCTGCTGGCCCTGTTCTCCGTCATGATGCTGGCCGGCGCCTGCGGCCTGTGGATCGCGGTGCCGGGCTTTGAGCCTGTCTGGCTGATCCTCGCCATCGTCATCGTCGCCAATCTGGGCGGCGAGTGCCTGCTGGTGCTGGCCAACGCCATGCTGCCGGCGATCAGCCGACAGGGCGCCATGGGCCGGCTCGGCGGCGGTGCCTGGGCGCTGGGTTATCTCGGCGGACTGATCGCGCTGGCGCTGATGCTCGCCTTCTTCGTCGCCGAGCCGGACCCCGGCACCACAGTGATCGGCATCGAACCGCTGTTCGGGCTCGATCCGCAGACGGGCGCGGGCGCGCGCGCCGCCGGTCCCCTCTCCGCGCTGTGGTATGTGGCCTTCGCCTGGCCGCTCTTCCTCGCCATGCCGATGATCGCCGCGCGCAGCTACCAGCGCCTGCATCCCCCAAGGCAAACTCTGGTCCAGTCGGTCGTCGGCGACATGCGCGAGCTGGCGCGCGAACGCGGCCCCATGCTGCGCTTCCTGCTCGGGCGCATGCTCTATCAGGACGGGCTCAACGCCCTGTTCGCTTTCGGCGGCATCTATGCCGCCGGCACGTTCGGCTGGAGCACGACCGAGCTTGGCCTGTTCGGCATCATGATCATCGTGACCGCCACGCTTGGGTCCTGGATCGGCGGCCATGCCGACGATCTGATCGGCCCCAAGACCACGGTGCTGATCTCGATACTTGGATTGACGCTGACCGGCGGGCTGATCCTGTCGGTCACCGCGGATTCGGTGTTCTTCGGCATACCCGTGGGGGCGGGTGCGGACGGACTGTTCGCCTCCACTGCCGAGCGCGTCTACATGGCCATCGCCCTGGTGCTGGGCCTCTTCGCCGGCCCGGTGCAATCGGCCAGCCGGACGCTTCTGGTGCGCCTGGCGCCGCGCGAGAAGATCACCCAGTATTTCGGCTTCTACGCGCTGACCGGCAAGATCACCGCATTCGCCGCGCCCGCCGCCGTGGCCGCGCTGACATCGACCTTCGACAGCCAGCGCATCGGCATGGCGGCGATCCTGGTGTTCCTCATCGCCGGGTTCTGGCTGCTGCGCCAGATACCAGACCTGCGGGATTGACGGGTTTTTGCTCGGACCAGAGCCAGCCTGCTCCCCTGACTGATTCTTGGCTCAGGCCATAGCCAGCCCGCTCCCCCTGCCCAACCACCCTTTCTTGTTCAGGCGGCACCAGCCCTCACCCCCTCCCGACCACCCACGGGAGTATGCTGCATGGGTGGTCGGGAGGGGGTGAGGGCTGGTGCCGAGGAGGGGAAAGAGCCTAAAGCGCCTCGATGCGCACGGCGGTGCCCGACGCCGTCACCATCAGCATGCCGCCGCCACCATCGGGGCCGACCGTCTCGTAATCGATGTCGATGCCGATCACGGCATCGGCGCCCATGGCCTTCGCCTCCTCGGCCAGTTCGTTGATCGCGGTCTCCCGCGTCTCGCGCAGCACCTTCTCGTAAGCTCCCGAACGCCCGCCGACGATGTCGCGGATCGAGGCGAAGAAATCGCGGAAGATGTTGGCGCCGAGGATCGCCTCTCCGGTGACGATGCCGCCATAGGCGGTGATCTTGTAGCCATCGAGACTGTTGGTTGTGGTGAGGATCATGCACATGCTCCCGCGTTCATGGAGAAGACCCGCCATCAATGGCGGAAGTGTCTCATGTCGGTGAAAACCATGGCGATGCCGGCCTTGTCGGCGGCGGCGATGACATCTTCGTCGCGCAGCGAACCGCCCGGCTGGATCACCGCCTTGGCGCCGGCCTCGATCGCCGTCAGCAATCCGTCCGCAAACGGGAAGAACGCATCCGACGCCACCACCGAGTTGTGCGTCCGCGGCGCCTCCCAGCCGGCGGCCTCGGCGGCATCCTCGGCCTTGCGCGCGGCGATGCGCGCTGAGTCGACGCGGCTCATCTGGCCCGCGCCGATACCCACCGTGGCACCATCGCGAACATAGACGATGGCGTTCGACTTGACGTGCTTGGCGAC
The DNA here is from genome assembly GCA_028279445.1 of Tepidamorphaceae bacterium. Lineage (GTDB taxonomy): Bacteria > Pseudomonadota > Alphaproteobacteria > Rhizobiales > Tepidamorphaceae > JANQNT01. Next base: position 345,938 of record JANQNT010000022.1, read on the forward strand.
CCGCCAGGCGAACAGCAGATCCTGCAGCTCCGCGCCATCCGGCGCGCGCTGGGTGACCACCTTGAGCTGAGACGCCGTCATGACGCCGTTATCGCGTGACTGGGCGAGAAACCCGCCTGCCACCGTCTTCACCATGACGCCGGGCGCGGCCGGGTCGGGCAGTCCGTCGGTGACCAGCAACCTGAGATTGGGCTTCTCGGCGATGATCGCGGCCGCCTCCTCGCTGGCGCCGGGCGCGATGATGACTTCGGTGAAGATCTCGGTGATGGCCCGCGCGGCGTCCGCCTCCAGCGGGCGGTTCAGCGCGACGATGCCACCATAGGCGCTGGTGCGGTCGCAATCGTACGCCGCGCGATAGGCGTCGACCTGCGCCTCCGCGCTGGCCACGCCGCAAGGGTTGGCATGCTTGATGATCGCGACCGCGGCACCGGTGTCGGCTCCGAACTCGGCCACCAGTTCGAACGCCGCGTCGGTGTCGTTGATGTTGTTGTAGGAAAGCTCCTTGCCCTGAAGCTGGCGCGCCGTGGCAACGCCTTCGCGTACCGCACCGGCGCGGTAGAAGCCCGCATCCTGATGCGGGTTCTCGCCGTAGCGCAGCGTATCGACGCGCTGTCCGCCAAGCGCCCGCCAGGCCGGCACCTTGTCCTTGCGCGCCTCCGAAAACCAGTTCGAGATCGCCGCGTCGTAGGCGCCGGTGCGCGCAAACGCCTTGTGCGCCAAACGCCGGCGCGTCCGGGAACTGATACCGCCCTCCTCGGCGAGCTCCGACAGGATCGCCACGTAGTCCACCGGATCGACGACCACGGCGACGCTTGCGTGGTTCTTGGCGGCGGCACGGATCATCGCCGGCCCGCCGATATCGATGTTCTCGATCGCGGTGGCGAAATCCGCACCCTCCGCGATGGTCTTCTCGAAGGGATAGAGATTGACCGCCACCAGGTCGATCGCACCGATGCCGTGTTCCTCCAGCGCCTCGACATGAGCGGGTTTGCGCCGGTCGGCGAGGATGCCACCATGGACATTGGGGTGCAGGGTCTTGACCCGCCCGTCCAGCATCTCCGGGAAACCGGTGACGTCGGCGACATCTCTGACCGCGACGCCCGCCTCGGCGATGGCGCGCGCGGTGCCGCCGGTGGAGAGGATTTCCACGCCGCTCTGCGCCAGTCCTTTGGCGAAGGGGATCAATCCCTCCTTGTCGGAGACGGAGATGAGCGCGCGCCTGATTTTCACGAGGTCGGTCATGGGCTGTGTGGTCCGGTCAATACTGGAGAACGTCGTTGGTGGGGACGGCCCTGACCCTAACCAGTACCAGGGACAAAATCACCCTTTGAACAGATCGCCCCAGCCCGGCTCGGGCGGTGCGCTCTCGGGCGTCGTCGCGTCACCATCATCGGGCGGCTGGTGGAAGCGGATGAACGACCACACCACGATCTTCTGCTGCCGACAGGTGCCGGCCAGCACGATCTGCTGGCAGCGGCGCGGCGGTTCTGGTCCGTTGACGTAGACGCTGGGCTCCAGCGAAACCTGCGCACCCTCGGCGAAGAACTCCCAGGCTTCCTGACTGCCGACCCTGAGCAGCACGCTGTTGCCGCTGGCTGTCATCGCGCTGTGGACCAGCGGATGCAGGTGAAAGCGGATCGCGAAGCGGTCATCCTTGCGCTTTCGCCTGGCGCGTTCGGCGATGAAACTGTCCTGGCCGTCAAGCCGGCCACCGTCGGCGGACAGGACCAAGCGGCGGTCATGCACGATGCCGAAACGCCTGGAATAACCGTCATGGCTCGCGGCGATGTCCTGGGCTTCCTCGTCGTCGGCGCGCTCCGCACCAATGGCCCGCGGTCCGGCCATCACCACGGGGCCGAGGCGCTCGACGATCCATGGCCTTGCCGCGAAGCGCAGGGACGACGCATCGTTCAGCGTCACCGTGGAATGCGCGGCGGTGGAGCGGCACACCTCGGTCCAGCGGGAATCCAGCCTGCGGCTGCCGCCGCAATTGGTGACGATGACGCCGGCATTGGTCGAAAATTCAAACGACAGGCAACCGGCATGGGCACGCGCCGACAGCCGCGTCGGCGGGGGACGGCCGGTATCCATGATGACCGTGGCGCCGAGCCCCGTCAGACGTTCAAAGCCTGAATGGGGAGCGGTCTTGAGCGGTTCGCCGCGCACATCGTCATAGGCCAGCAATGTGGCCAGCTCGCCGGTCCTGGTCGCGCCCATGCCGTTGAAGTGCGCCAGGCTGCCGTCGCGATGGCGAAAGAAGCGGATCATCGGCATCATCCGTTCAACCGCGCTGATCAGCCGTTCGGGCGGGTCCGTGGCGGTGGCCAGATAGGTCTGGCGCAGCGGCAGCAGGTCGAGCAGGATTTCCGGGATCGCGCCGGGGTCGCGGCTGATGTGACCGCCGTCCGCGAACACCTGCGCATCGAGCTCCGCGCTGAGCCGGCGCCCGGCGCGCTGCACGGCCCCCTTGCGACGAGGCAGGCAAAGTGCCGCCATGGCCAGCGCGATCGCCGCGCGCAACCGCGCCAGGTCATGCGGTCCGCCCGAACCGGCACGCTCGAGGAAGGCAAGCTGAACATTGAGACTGCGCATGAACCGCGCGTAGAAGCCGCTGTCCGCGCCTTCCAGGAACATCGGCGCATGGCTGAGCCAAGCGATCACCCGCCGGGTCAGCGTTTCCACCTCCCAGGCCAGCGGCTCGCCGCCCCGGCGCAGTCCAAGCCACTCCTCCACCAGGCTACGCGCCTTGACGGCGGCGACCTCCGTGCCGGCCGAACGCAAATGCCGCAGCCATGAGAAGCTGTGCAGTTCGCGGCGCCAGTCGGCGCTTGCCTGCGGCATCTCAAAGACGCGATCCTCGCCGCCGACCACAACGATCTGTCCGGCGAGCGCGAAACGCCCGGCATAGATTTCCGGCGCCCGCAGAGGATCGGCAGCGCGAATGTCCGGCGGGGCGATGGAAATGCGCTCGGCGCGGCGTGCGGCGAGCAATCCCGGCATTCCGCTTCGCCATATCCTTCGGCGCAGGCGACGCAGATCGTGGCCGGCCGCCGCGAACAGCAGCGATACCAGCCGAAACACAAGCAAATTCGCCGACCAGTTGACCGGTCTCAACACCGACATGCCGGTCGATGGCCTCCCCCTTGTTGGTCCGCCGCACCGTTCCGGCCAAACGGCCCGAATCATAGTGCGGTAACCGATTCGCGTCGCGGAATGATGGTGGAAAGTCAGGTGCGAATGAGGCGGACGGCAAAGAAACCGTCCATGCCCGGCGCGCGGATGCCGTCAGAACCGCAGAACGCCATGTCTGGACGGGTGCGCAGGAAGCCCGTTTGCGTCACCGCACCAGACAATCCAGGCAGCTCATCAATCGCCAAGGGATCGACACGGACATCGTCACGCGACCCAACGGCCGCGGCGACCACGTCCTCGCCTTCCTCGCGTTCAAGCGAGCACACCGCATAGACCAGCCGGCCGCCGGGTTTCAGCCAATCGAGCGCGCGTGTCAGCATCGCGGTCTGGCGCGCCGCAAGCGCGGCGATGTCGTCCGGCCGCCGCAGCCAGGGAATGTCGGGGTGCCGGCGGATCGTGCCGGTGGCCGAGCACGGCGCATCGAGAATGATGACATCGAACGGTTTGCCGGGCTGCCATGTGCCGAGATCGGCGGTGACGGTCTCGGCGGAGAGGTCCAGTCGCGCAAGATTCTCCGCCAGGCGTTCCAGTCGCTTCGGCGAACGGTCGACCGCCGTAACCCTGGCGCCGGCCGCCGCAAGCTGGGCGGTCTTGCCGCCGGGAGCCGCAGCGAGATCGCCAACGCTGAGCCCGGCGACATCGCCCAGCAGCCGTACCGGAAGCGCGGCGGCCGCATCCTGCACCCACCACGCGCCGTCGTCGTAGCCATCCAGCCGCTCCACTGCGCCCGGACGGTCGAGCCGCACACTGCCGGTCGGCAACAGCACCGCTGAGAGCCGTTCGGCCCACACATCCGGTTCGGACCTGACGGTCAGATCGAGCGGCGGCGGCTGGCCATGCGCGGCGGCAATCGCGCGCGCCACGTCGGTGCCGTACTGCTCGCTCCATCGCGCCATCAGCCAGTCCGGCGTATCGGCCGCCACCTGGTCGATGTCGTCCAGCAGCGCCGGACCGTCATCGGCGATGCGGCGCAGCACCGCGTTGACCAGACCGCGGAAGTGCCGCGCGTTGCGGTCCGCTGCGGCCAGCCGCACCGACTGGTCAACGGCGGCGTGAGAGGCGGTCTCCATGAACAGTATCTGCGCCGCACCGGTCAGCAGGATCGCCTCGCACATCCCGGCGCGTCTTGGCAGCGGCGACTGGAGCTTTTGCGCCAGCACCGCCCGCAAACTGCCGAGCCGGCGCAGGGTGGTCTGCGATAGCATGGTGACGAAAGCCCGGTCGCGCCGGTTCAGTTGGCGCAGAACGCCATGGGCATCGGGACCCTCCAGCGCTTCATCGAGTGGCTTGTGGCGTCGCAGCACGCCGTCGACCAGTTCGGCCGCGACGCGGCGCACGGCTAGGCCCTGCACCTCACGGCCAGCGGCTTTGCCGCCGCGGCGACGTTTCGATCTGTCCTGATTGTCAGGCAATTGCATTCCGGCCCGGCTGAAGTCCCGGAGAGAAAGACAGCACAGCTAGGCCCGCGTCAATGCAGGCGTGCAGATCAACCCCAGGGTCCGGCGGGAGCTGAACCCGGCGCGGCGGAGGTGCTCCCCCAAGGCTGACCCATCTCCTGGGCAAGGCGTTCAAGCGCCGCAATCCGATTGCCGGTGTCGGGATGGGTGGCGAACAGCTTGTCTGCGCGCGCTCCCGACAGCGGGTTGATGATGAACATGTGCGCGGTCGACGGGTTGCGCTCGGCCGCCATGTTGGGAACGCGCTTCGCCCCGGAGGCGATCTTCTGCAGCGCGGAAGCCAGCCAGGCAGGGTTGCCGCAGATCATCGCGCCGAGCCGGTCGGCGGCGTATTCGCGGGTGCGGCTGATGGCCATCTGCACCAGCATCGCCGCCAGCGGCGCCAGGATCATCATCGCAATGGTGCCGAGGATACCGATGCCGTTGTTGTTGCGCGCGCCGCCGAAGAACATGGCGAAGTTGGCGAGCATCGAGATGGCGCCGGCAAAGGTCGCGGTCACGGTCATGATCAGCGTGTCGCGGTTCCTGATGTGCGCCAGTTCGTGCGCCATCACGCCGGCAAGCTCCTCGCGCGTCAGCGTCTGCAGGATACCGGTGGTCGCGGCGACGGCGGCGTTTTCCGGGTTGCGTCCGGTGGCGAACGCGTTCGGCTGCGGGTTGTCGATGATGTAGACCTTCGGCATCGGCAGATCGGCGTTCCTAGCCAGATCGGCGACCATGCCGTGAAGCTCCGGCGCGCTGCGCTGATCGACCTCGCGCGCCCCGTGCATCCGCAGCACCATCTTGTCGCTGTTCCAGTAGCTGAAGGCGTTCATGCCGATCGCCACGACAAGCGCGATCAGCATGCCCGACTGGCCGCCCAGCAAGGCGCCGACCCCCATGAACAGCGCCGTCATGGCGGCAATCAGCAATCCGGTCTTGAAGTAGTTCATCGCATCCATACGGTTGGCGCAGAAGCGCCATTCGGGCCGAGGATCGAAATCCTCAGCGCTTTGTCGCTCACGTGCCACCCTATATGGTGAGCCGCATTCGGCCTGCCAACATGCAGGCCAATTGCGCAAGCCCGGATCATCGCCATGGACGACATCGTGAGCAGCAAGAAGCGCGAAGGTTCCGACAACGAGGGCTCCGACAAGGAGACGGCGCGTCGCCAGCGCATCGCCGAAGCCGCAGCGCGCGCCAGGGCGGAAGCCGAAAGCCGCCGCAAAAAGATCGACGCCGTAGCCAAGGCAATGCCGCGTGAGATCGACGGCCGCAAGGGGCCTGAACCGATACGTTTCGGCGACTGGGAAGTCGACGGTAAGGCCAGCGATTTCTGATCCGGAGCCTGCGTAACATTATTGCGTAACGCACCTTAATTCATTGGCAATAAAGCCTTACTGCACGTTAACGAACTTCGCTCGACGCTCTGACTAAAGCGCTTCGAGCCCCGGCATTCGATTGTGCTCATCTGTTGGTAACCGCAGGTGCTAAATCGCCTCGACTCCCAGCACATCTCCCCACCCCTTCCCGGTACGCACGCGTTCGGCTCGCCAAATGGCTGCCGCCTGGCGGTCGGTTTTTGTTGAAGGAAATGTCCCATGTTGGCCTCGGGTCTCATCAAGCGGCTATGCGCCCTGCGCTCCGATCAGGGCGGCGCCGTGGTCCTCATCTTCGCTTTCGCGTTGCCCATTCTGATCATGCTAGTCGGAATGAGCATCGACTTCGGACGCGCGTCGAAAGCACGCGTGGTGGCATCGACGATTCTCGACACCGCGCTGCTGACCGTTGGCCGCGAGCTCTCGGTCGGCGGCATCAACGAGGGCCAGGTGCAAAGCCGGGTGCGGGAACTGTTCGACACGATGATGGCCGAGGCCGGCGTGAGCGGCAGCAGCTTCAATGTGGTCGCCACCGTCAACCCGGCCGCCGGCACGATCAACGCGGTCGCATCCGGCGAGACGCAAAACGCCTTCGCCGGCATCTTGGGCATGCCAACGCTGGAGGTCGGCACCAACGCCTCCGTCAGCTACAACACGCTGAAGGTGGAGCTGTCGCTGGTGCTCGACGTCACCGGCTCGATGCGCGGCCAAAAGCTCCGGGACCTGAAGAGCGCGGCCACCAACCTCATCAACATCCTGCTCCCCGCGGATGGTTCGGCGAATGGCAAGGTGCGCATCGCGCTTGCGCCTTACTCCAATTCCGTGAATGTCGGTGACTTCGCCGAAGTCGTGACCGGCATCGAAACCCGCCGATGCGTTGTCGAACGACCGCAGCCCAATGCCTTCAAGGACGCCCCGCCGAGCACCGCCCAGTTCCCGACGATCGGCAGTTGCCCGAGCGCAACGATCCGCCCCCTGACCGGCAACCGCGACATTCTGATCTCGAGCATCAACAGCTACTCGGCCCGCGGCATGACGGCCGGCCACCTCGGCACGGCGTGGGGCTGGTACATGCTGTCGCCGGACTGGGCGCCGGTCTGGCCGACAGGCTCCGACCCGGTCGGACGCGACGAGCCCGACCACGTCAAGGTCATGGTGCTGATGACGGACGGCCAGTTCAACCAGTCGTACCAGTCCGGGCTTGGCGGCTCGAGCTATCAGGCACGCAACCTGTGTGCCGCGGCCAAGCGGGAAGGCATCATCATCTATTCGGTCGCCTTCCGGGCACCCTGGTCGGCGCGCAATCTGCTGCGCCAATGCGCCACCACCCGCAACAACCACTACTTCGAGACCTCCACGGGTGGTGCGCTGAGGGATGCCTTCGAGGCCATCGCCGTCGAAATCCGCAACCTGCGCCTGTCGTCCTGAGGCAGCCGACACAGGCTCACCGATCACGGCCCGAAGACCGGCGGCTGTCGCGCACAGCCGCCCGTTTTCTTTGCGCGTCTCTGCGTCAACACCCCCGATTCCCGGCGGACTGGTGGCGCAATAATCTTGCGTGGGCGAATTCAACGCCCTGGAAGCAAATCCTGCCCAGGCGTTAACGCGCTCACCGCAATCTTATGAATCAAGGGCTTTGCGGACCCCTCTTCAATCGCGGTTACCCATTGATAACCGACGGTCGCAAATCGGCTCGACTTTGGGCGGTTTTCCCCGCCCTGTGTACGCAACCATAGGTTTGTATCGCCGCTGGCTCCGGTCTGGCGGTCGAATTCCGTCGAGGGGAAAAGTCCAATGTTCGGCTCGGGTCTCATCAATCGACTGCGCGCGCTTGGTGCACAGCAGGGCGGCGCCGTGGTCCTCATCTTCGCGTTCACGCTGCCGGTCCTGATCTTCATCGTCGGCATGACCATCGACTATGGCCGCGCCTCCAAGGTGCGCACGGTCGCCGCCACGATGCTGGATTCAGCCCTGCTGACGGCGGGGCGCGAACTGTCCATCGGCGGCATCGCAGAGGGCGAGGTTCAGGGCCGGGTCGCCGCGCTGTTCGACGCGATGGTCGCCGAGGCCGGCCTCAGCAGTGCCCAGAACCTGTCTGTGGCCACCGTGGTCAATCAGGCCGACGGCATCATCTCCGGCACATTGACCGGCCAGAGCATGGCTGCCTTCGGCGGCATTCTGGGCACGCCCGCCATCGACATCGGCACCAATGCGTCCGTCAGCTACAACACGCTGACGGTCGAGCTGGCCATGGTGCTGGACGTCACTGGTTCGATGGGCGGACAGAAGATCGCCGACCTCAAGGATGCGGCCAGGAACCTGGTCAACATCCTGATCCCGGAAGGCGGCTCCGAGAATGACAAGATGCGTATTGCCCTGGTTCCCTACGCGAACTCGGTGAACGTCGATTCCTTTGCCGAAGACGTGACCGGCGATGACGACGATGTCTGCGTCACCGAGCGACCGGACCCGGAGAGCTTCACGGAAAGCCCGCCGAGCACCATGGAATTCCCGACCACCGGCTCGTGCCCGACGGCGGTGATCAAGCCGCTGTCCGACGATCGCTCCGAGCTGATCTCCAGCATCAACAGCTATTCCGCCTCTGGCTGGACGGCCGGTCACATCGGCGCGGCCTGGGGCTGGTACGTACTGTCGCCGGACTGGTCGCCGGTCTGGCCCTCGGGTTCGGACCCGGCAGGTTACAACGAGCCCGATCTGCTCAAGGTCATGGTCCTGATGACCGACGGCAAGTTCAACACCTGGTACCAGTCGGGCATCGGCAACTCCACGCAGCAGGCGCGGACCCTTTGCACGGAAGCCAAGCAGGAAGGTGTGATCATCTACTCGGTCGCCTTCCAGGCGCCGCAATCCGCGCAGAACACGCTCAGGCACTGCGCCACGAGCGAGACCGACCACTATTTCGAGACCTCGACCGGTGGCGCGCTGAAGGATGCCTTCGAGCAGATCGCCAACGAGATCCGCAACCTGCGCCTGTCCTACTAGGAGATCGCCCGCCCCCGCCAGGAGCGCGCCTTTCCCGGCGATGGCCAGCCTACTCCCACCTGCTCATTCTTGCTTTCCTGCTGCACCGGCCCTCACCCCCTCCCGACCACCCACGGGAGTATGCTGCATGGGTGGTCGGGAGGGGGTGAGGGCTGGAACCGTTTAAGCAAGCAACACCAACCGCACGGCCGCCCATTTCGTTATGTGCCTTCGCGCGCTAGCGTGCGCGGATGTTCGAACAACTCCTCAATCGCCTCCTGATGGTCGCTTCCCTGGTTGCAGCGACACAGTTCATCCTCGCCCCGGCGCCCGCCCGCGCCGAGACGCTGCCGATCATTTCCGGCTATGAACGCTTCCATCCGGTCCATGCGCGCAGCGGAATGATCGCCAGCCAGGAGCAGGTCGCAAGCCGCATCGGCGCCGACATCCTGCGTCGCGGCGGCAACGCGGTGGATGCCGCCGTCGCCGTCGGCTTCGCGCTTGCCGTGACCCTGCCGCGCGCCGGCAATCTCGGCGGCGGCGGTTTCATGCTGGTGCATATCGCGGCAACCGGCGAGCAGATCGCCATCGATTACCGCGAGACCGCGCCGGCCGCCGCCACCCGCGACATGTTTCTTGGACCGGATGGCAAGGCCGACGCGAACCTGTCGCGCAATACCGGTCTGGGGGTCGGCACGCCGGGCACCGTGGCCGGCCTTGCACTGGCCCATGAACGCTACGGTTCGGGCAGCTTCACGCTGGCCGAGTTGATCGCACCAGCCATCGCACTGGCCGAGGGCGGCATCACGGTGAGCGACGATCTGGCGATGTCGCTGGCCCGTGCGCAGGCCCGCCTCGCCGGCTTCCCGGCGACCGCGGCGATCTTCTATCCCGGCGCCAAGGCCGCGCCACCAGCAGCCGGCGCGACGCTGGTGCAGCGCGATCTCGCCCATACACTGCGGCTGATCGCGGCGAACGGACCGCGCGGGTTCTACGAAGGTAAGGTGGCAGAGCGCATAGCCGCTGCCGTGCGGGAGACCGGCGGCGTGATGACCGCCGAAGACCTTGCCGCCTACCGGCCGAAGCTTCGCGAACCCGTGCGCGGCACCTATCGCGGCCACGAGATCGTCTCCATGCCGCCGCCCAGTTCCGGCGGCGTTCACGTCATCCAGATACTGAAGATGCTGGAGGGGTTCGACCTGGCGGCGAAGGGTGCGGGATCGGCCGGCCACTATCACCTGCTGGCCGAAGCCATGCGCCGCGCCTATGCTGACCGCGCCACCTATCTCGGTGATCCCGACTTCACCGATGTGCCGGTCGCTGCATTGATCGACGACACGTATCTGGCCACACGCGCACAGGACATCGACCCTGACCGCGCCGGGCGTTCAAGCAACATCGCAGCCGGCGAACTGCCCGGCGAAGAGAGCCCCCAGACGACGCACTACTCGGTGGTCGACGCCGACGGCAACGCGGTCTCCAACACCTACACGCTGAACTTCTCCTACGGGCTCGGGCTCGTGGCGGCGGGCACCGGGGTGCTGCTCAACAACGAGCTCGACGACTTCGCCGCGGCTCCCGGCGTACCCAACGCCTACGGGCTGATCGGTGGCGAGGCCAATGCGCCGGCCGCCGGCAAGCGCCCGCTCTCCTCCATGAGCCCGACATTTGTCTTCCGGGACGGCGACCTGCGCCTGGTCACCGGTTCGCCCGGCGGCAGCCGCATCATCTCCATCGTCACCCAGACGATCGTCAACATGGTGGATTTCGGCATGAACCCGGCCGAGGCGGCCGCCTTCCCGCGCATGCATCACCAATGGCTGCCGGATGTGCTGCAGCTCGAACGCGGCGTCAGCCCGGACACGGTGGCCCTGCTGCGGGCGATGGGGCACGAGGTTACCGAGCGCCGCGCATCGGGCTCGGTTCAGTCGATTGAGGTGACCGACGAAAGTCTGTTGGCCGGGGCCTCCGATCCGCGCCGCCCCGGCGCGGGCGTCAGCGGCCACTGATCGAGGACCGGCAAACAAAAACGCGGGACCCGAAGGCCCCGCGTTTTGGCACTCATGGAACCGGCTGACCGTCAGCGCGTGACGATCACCCTGGTGCCGACCCGCGCGCGACCATAAAGATCGAGCACATCGCGGTTGTACATGCGGATACAGCCAAGCGACACCGCCCCGCCGATCGAGCGCGGGTTGTTGGTGCCGTGGATCGAATACTGGCCGTGCGCAAGCTCCAGCGCGCGCACACCAAGCGGATTGCGCGGACCAGGCGGAACGACCCGCTTCTTGCGGTCATACGGATTGACCCACGACGGATTGACGTACTTGCGCTTGACGCGCGTCGCGCCGGACCATTGCCGCCCGGCCCGACCCACACCAACGCGGTAGCTGATCGCCCGCCCGCGGGTAGTAACGTAGTAGAGCCGCCGTTTTCCGGTGCGCACGACGATGGTGCCCGGTGCATACTTCGAGGAGATGTTGACCTCGCGGCGCGCCTCGGCGGACTCAGGCGCCAGCAACGCGGCGCCGATGACCATCGCGGCCACAAGCGTGAACAACTGTGCAAATCGCCGGATCATGGTGTTGCCCCCATGGTTGCCTGGATGATGGTGTTGCCCCATCTACGCTTCGCGCCTTGTCACGGTGGTTGCCGAGACGACGCTGCGTAAACCCGATTTATCGCCGAACTCGCGGCCGCACGGCAAGGCACCACCGTCCATTAACCTGAACGCGTCCACGACAATTCATCGTGAGCAGTGCGCCTTGGGCATGGTCGGCTTGCCGGTTGCGCCGGTTTCATTGTTCCCGGCCGCTCGGCTTGTCCAAAACCGGTGCCCACTTTTCGGGGCTCACGGCATCATCCTGCACAGATTGAGCCTGAGGAACCCTACGTACAACCATGCCCTGTCGGCGGGGAGCGAAGCGATCCCTCGGTGGGGGAAGTAAATCCGGCGAAGCCGGCAAGCGCGACCGCGCGTCGCCCGGTCAGGGCGCCCCCGTGGAGCCGGCGAACGAAGTGAGCTCGGCGTGAACGGAATGGACCGGCGAACTGGCGTGAGCGAAGTAAAGTCCGCGCTATTCGCGCGACAGCTTGTCGAGCTTTGCCTGCAGGTCGGCAAGCTCCTGTTTCAGATCGTCGATCTCGCTGTCGTCTCCGCCATCCTGGGCTTTCGCCTCGGTCCCGGCGGCGGTGTCCTGTTCCCCGTCGGCGGTGGCCGTGGGAGCAAACGGCGAGAACACCTTCATGGCGCGTTCGAACATCGCCACATTGCGCCGCGTCTGCTCTTCCATCGCTTCCACGGCGCTGGAGCCGAATGCGCGCGTCATCTGCGCCCGCAGGGTCTCCTGCTCCTGGGTCAGCGAACGCATGGTGAAATCGAGGTAGCTGGGCACCAGGCTCTGCATCTGGTCGCCGTAGAACCCGATAAGCTGGCGCAGGAAGCTGACCGGCAGCATGTTACCGCCACGGCTTTCCTGTTCAAAGATGATCTGGGTGAGCACCGAGCGCGTGATGTCCTCGCCGCTCTTGGCGTCGACAACGATGAACTCGTCACCCGCCTTCACCAGGTCGGCCAGATCGTCAAGCGTGACGTAGGTGCTGGTGCCGGTATTATAGAGCCGCCGGTTGGCGTACTTCTTGATGGTGATCGGTGCCTTGTCGGACGCCGCCGCGGTGTCGCCCGTATCGTTTCCCTTGTCGGACTTGGCCATGCTCGAGAACCCTGATGCTCATGCGTTTACGCCGTCGCGAACACCGGTGAGGATAGGGGCATCGCACGACGCTTGCCAGCGGATTCTTGTGCGCCGCGAAATGTCCCTCGCCGAAGCGGCGACAGCGCGCCATTTAGGGTCAGGACTCATTAATCTCATGCAATTCGGTGTCGCTGGAGAGTGTCTGATGGATGCAAAGCCGCGCAAGATCAGGCTTCCTGCCTTTTCGAGCAGGCTTTGCGTGGCACGCAGGCGCTCCCCAGCGACACCCGCAGGGCGGCGTCCATTCCGCCCCTGACGGCGTTAGCGGGGACTTGAAAACCATGAGGTTTCCTGCACCCCGCTGCCTTGTCAGGAACGAAATGGTCTGCCGCCGAATGGATGATATCAATGAGTCCTGACCCTAATCACTTTGCAGAATTGACTCCACTTCGCCGCCAATCCATTCGTGGGGCTTGCCGTGTGGCGAAAAACATGTCGCACTGATTTCGCGAATGCCTGCCATGGTCGCGTATCCGCCATGGCGACTGGCGATCCGACCAACCTTCGGCTGCTCCTGCCGGGGGACAATATCCGGGAGGCTTAAACCCCATGACCGATTCATCGATCGTAATCGCCAGCGCGGCGCGCACGCCTGTTGGCAGCTTCAGCGGCGCGCTGTCCGCACTGCCGGCATCCGAGCTCGGCAGCATCGCCATCAAGGCCGCGCTGGAGCGTTCCGGCGTCGCCGCCGAGGATGTGGGCGAGGTCATCCTCGGCCAGATTCTGACCGCCGGCACGGGCCAGAACCCGGCCCGTCAGGCCTCCATCGGTGCGGGCATTCCCGTCGAGACGCCCGCCTGGGGCATGAACCAGCTATGCGGTTCGGGTCTGCGCGCGGTGGCGCTCGGCGCCCAGCAGATCGCCGACGGTTCGGCCAACGTCGTGGTCGCCGGCGGCCAGGAATCCATGAGCCAGTCGCCGCACTGCCAGTACCTGCGCGGCGGCGTGAAGATGGGCGACTACAAGATGATCGACACCATGCTCAAGGATGGCCTGTTCGACGCCTTCAACGGCTATCACATGGGCAACACCGCGGAGAACGTCGCCAAGAAATGGCAAATCACCCGCGACCAGCAGGACGCCTTCGCGGTCGCCTCGCAGAACAAGGCGGAAGCTGCCCAGAAGGCCGGCAAGTTCAAGGACGAGATCGCCCCCGTCACCATCAAGACCCGCAAGGGCGAGACGGTGGTCGAGGACGACGAGTACATCCGCCATGGCGCCACGCTTGAGTCGCTGCAGGGCCTGCGCACCGTGTTCGAGAAGGACGGCACGGTGACCGCCGGCAACGCATCAGGCATCAACGACGGCGCCGCCGCCCTGGTGCTGATGAGCGCCGAGGAAGCCGGCAAGCGCGGCGTCACCCCGCTGGCGCGCATCGTTTCCTGGGCCAGTGTGGGCCTTGACCCTTCGATCATGGGCGCCGGACCCATCCCGGCTTCGCGCAAGGCGCTGGAGAAGGCCGGCTGGTCGGTCGACGACCTCGACCTAGTGGAGGCCAACGAGGCCTTCGCCGCGCAGGCCTGCGCCGTCAACAAGGACCTTGGCTGGGACGCCGACAAGGTCAACGTCAACGGCGGCGCCATCGCCATCGGCCATCCGATCGGCGCGTCCGGCGCGCGCGTGCTGACGACGCTGCTCTACGAAATGGGCCGGCGCGACGCCAAGAAGGGGCTGGCCACCTTGTGCATCGGCGGCGGCATGGGCGTTGCCATGTGCGTCGAGCGCGACTGAGCAGGCTGTCACGACAATGACCGGCGGGACAGTCGTCGAACCGTCCCGCCGCCGCGTCATGAACAATCAATTCAAGTAGATCGGGGGAAACATCATGGGTCGGGTTGCATTGGTCACCGGGGGCTCGCGCGGCATCGGCGCGGCGATTTCGAAAGCGCTGAAGGAGGCGGGCCACTCGGTCGCCGCCAACTATGCCGGCAATGACGAGGCGGCAAACGCCTTCAAGTCGGAGACGGGCATTCCTGTCTACAAGTGGTCGGTCGCCGATTACGACGCCTGCGCCAAGGGCATCGCCCAGGTCGAAGCCGATCTCGGTCCCGTCGATGTGCTGGTCAACAATGCCGGCATCACGCGAGACGCCATGTTCCACAAGATGACGCCGGAACAGTGGAACGAGGTCATCTCCACCAACCTGACGGGCCTGTTCAACATGACCCACCCGGTGTTTCCGGGCATGCGCGAGCGTGGCTTCGGGCGCATCGTCAACATCTCCTCGGTGAACGGCCAGAAGGGCCAGATGGGCCAGGCGAACTATTCCGCCGCCAAGGCCGGCGACATCGGCTTCACCAAGGCGCTGGCCCAGGAAGGCGCCTTCAAGGGCGTCACCGTCAATGCGGTGTGCCCGGGCTATATCGGCACCGAGATGGTGCGCGCGGTGCCCGAAGAGGTGCTGAAGTCCAAGATCCTGCCGCAGATTCCGGTCGGCCGCCTCGGCGAGCCGGAGGAGATCGCCCGCTGCGTGGTGTTCCTGGCTTCCGATGAGTCCGGGTTCATCACCGGCTCGACGCTCAGCGCCAACGGCGGCCAGTACATGGTCTGAGGTTTCTGCGACGGTTCCGGGCGGCTTCGCTTTGTGTTGCTAAGTCCCTAGCCGGCCCACTCCCGGCGGCATTCTTGCTTTCTGACTGCACCAGCCCTCACCCCCTCCCGACCACCCATGCAGCATACTCCCGTGGGTGGTCGGGAGGGGGTGAGGGCCGGAACCGCCTGAGCAAGAGAGAGTGGTTGGGCCGGGGGTGAGGGCCGGAACCGCTTGAGCAAAAAGGGGCGCTACAGCGCCCCTTTTTCATGCCGGTTCGGCCTCGCCGAAACAGCAACGGCGCCCGCTGATATCGAACTATGCGAATATATGGATTTCATTGCGGCTCCCCCTATGTCAGCATTGGTTACAAAGAAAAAGGAGCAGTGGCCGGCGGCCCGGCACGAAGCTCCGCACATGGGAGGAGCAGCATGACCAAGAAAACGGAACGTGGCCTCTGCGAACTCTACGCGGAGGATCCCGAACGCGCAGATTATCTCGTGTTCGGACGCATCGCCGGCGCCGACCGGCGCGGATTTCTCAAGGGAGCAGGCCTTGCCGCCATGGGTGCGGCGGTGGGCGCGACAATTCCCTTCAGCGCCAACATGCCCGCAGGGCTCATCCCCGCCGCCCTGGCGCAAACCGGTGACGGCGGAACGATCGAGGGCAAGGACGGGCTGACGGTGCTCAATGACCGGCCAGTCAACGCCGAGACGCCGGCGCACCTGCTCGACGACGACATCACGCCCAACAACCGCCACTTCATCCGCAACAACGGCCAGATGCCCGAGACCCACGATCCGGCCGGCTGGTCGATGAAGATCGATGGCGAGGTCGGCGAGGAGCTCGAGCTGAGCATCGACGATCTCAGGAACAACTTCGAGGTCGTCAGCTATCCGCTGTGCATCGAATGCGGCGGCAACGGCCGCTCGGCCTTCAATCCGCCGGCGCGCGGCAACCAGTGGACCGTCGGCGCGGTCGGCAACTCGCAATGGACCGGTGTGCGGCTCGCCGATGTGCTGAAGGCCGCCGGCGTCAAGGACAGCGCCGTCTACACCGGGCATTACGGCGCCGACCCGCATCTGTCCGGCGACCCGGAAAAGGACTCGCTGTCCCGTGGCCTGCCGATGGACAAGGCGATGGACCCCTACACCCTGATCGCCTTCGAGCAGAACGGCGGGCCGATCAATCCCTTCAACGGCGCGCCGCTGCGCGTGGTCGCGCCGGGATATCCGGGCTCGGCGTCGCAGAAATGGCTCAAGCGCATCTGGGTGCGTGACCAGGTGCACGACGGCGCCAAGATGGGCGGCATGAGCTATCGCGTACCGGCCTATCCGGTGGCGCCGGGCACCGATGTGCCGACCGACGACATGGTCATCATGGGCCCGATGCCGATCAAGTCGCTGATCACCAATCCGGTCGACGGACTGGAACTGCCAGCCGGTACGTCCTCGATCGACATCCGCGGCCACGCCTGGGTTGGCGAGGGGGCCGTCGCCGAGGTCGAGGTCTCCAACGACTTCGGCAAGACCTGGATGCGCGCCGACCTGCAAGCAGCGCCCAATCCCTACGCCTGGCAGCGCTGGACGGCGTCGGTTCCGCTTCCGGGACGCGGCTACTACGAGATCTGGTCGCGCGCCACCGACGATCAGGGCCGCCAGCAGCCCTTCGCGGTGTCATGGAACCCGCGCGGCTATCTCAACAACACCTACCACCGCATCTCGCTGACCGTGGCGGCATGACGACACGCGCCGCCAAACTCCTGAGACGGGCGGGGCCGGCCTTTGCGCCGGCCCTTGCCATTGCCGGATTGTTGTTGCTGGCACCGCTGGCTGCTGCCGAAACCACCCATGAGGAGGAGTTCGGCGCCTACTGGCCGAAGGGCGAGACGGCGGAGGAAGTCGGCTACTTCTGCATGGCCTGCCACAGCCTGGCGATCATTGCCCAGCAGGGTCTCGACCGGAAGCGCTGGGACGATGTCATGCAGTGGATGATCGAGGATCACGGCATGCCCGAACTCGACGAGGAGACCTACACGCGCTTCCTCGACTTTCTCACCGAGAGCTTTCCTGAAGGCAGCCACAAGGAGCGTGTCCCCGGTAGGAGCTGATCTCCGCGCGGCAGCCATCCACCGTTCCGGTCGCGATATCTCAGAAAGCGTCCTTGCGCGCCCGCACCACGGCGAGCACCTTCTCCGGCGCCTCGCCGGCCATGCCGACGGCGGCCGCCACCGAGGGCAGCCCCGCGCGCACGAAGGGATTGGTGGCCCGCTCGAGCGCGACCGTGGTCGGCACGGTGGGCTTGTCCGCCGCGCGCAAGCTCTCGACCTCGCTCAGCCGGGCAGCCAGTTCGGCGTTATCGGGATCGACGGTCACCGCGAAGCGCGCGTTGGAGAGCGTGTACTCGTGACCGCAGAAAAGTTGCGTCTCGGGCGGCAGGGCGGCGATCTTCGACAGCGACGCCCACATGTCCGCGGGCGTTCCCTCAAACAGCCGTCCGCAGCCCATGGTGAACAGCGTATCGCCGACGAAGGCGAGCCCGGCGGAGGCAATCCAGTAGGCGATGTGTCCGCTGGTGTGCCCCGGTGTCTCAAGCACCGTCACATCGTGATTGCCGAAGCGGAACGTGTCGCCCTCGCCCACCTCCACGTCGAGGCTGTCGATACGGCTTGCATCGCTCCTCGGCCCGACGACGGTGATGCCGCCATCGACCTTGAGGCCGGCCACGCCGCCGACATGGTCGAGATGGTGGTGGGTGATGAGGATATGCGTCAGCGACCAACCGGTCTCTTCCAGCGCCTGGCGCACGGCCGCCTCGTCGGGCGCATCGATGCTTGCGGTAACGCCGGCCTCGGCGTCGTGCACCAGCACGCCGTAATTGTCGCTGAGACAGGGGAACAGGTGGGTCTTCAGTGCGCTCATGGTGCCGCCCGTTGCTTGCATTAACGCCGTTGCCGTGCGCCGGCCTTGTAACCATCTCCTGTGCTAACATCGCGCCGCGTCGGCCGCCAACCGAAAACACCGGCGCCGCACCAACGACAGGGCTGCTTGCCGGATGCGCACCGACGTTGCCGATCTGCGGGACTTCTATGCCGGGCCGCTGGGCCGCGTGGCGCGCCGCCTGGTCAGCCGGCAGATTGCCGACTTCTGGGACGATCTCGGCAACGAGAAGGTGGTCGGCATCGGCTACGCGACGCCCTACCTGTCGGCGATCCGCGAGCGCTGCGACCGGGTGCTTGCCTTCATGCCGGCGCGTCAGGGCGTCATCAACTGGCCGCTCGGCGGGCCATCGTCCTCGGCGCTGGTCGACGACGACGCCCTGCCGCTGACCGACGGCGCGGTGGAGCGGGTGCTGCTGGCCCACTGCTTAGAATACGCCGACAACCCCCACAATGTGCTGCACGAGGCCTGGCGCGTGTTGGCGCCGGGCGGGCGGCTGGTGGCGGTCGTCGCCAACCGGCGCGGCCTGTGGGCGCGCATCGACAACTCCCCCTTCGGCCACGGCCGCCCGTTCAGCCGCTCGCAGCTCACCGCGCTGCTCAAGGGTGCCGGCTTCAGCCCGGCGGGCTGGCGCGAAGCGCTGTTCATGCCGCCGCTGACCAGGCCGGGCCTGCTGCGCATGGGCGTGGTGCTGGAACGCATCGGCCGCGTCACGCCGCTGGTGATCGGCGGGGCGCTCATCGTCGAGGCGCAAAAGCAATTCCACATGGAAAAGCCGGTGCGGGCCATCGAGCGGGTGCGCCGGCGCATCCCCTCGCTGACCCAACCCCAGCCCGTCGCCACCTCGCGCACCTCGTCGCGCGAATTGCATATGCTCAAGTGAAAGTGTCGGCCACCGCGTCTGCAATCGCCAGCGCCGCCGTGAGCCCGGGCGACTCGATGCCGAACAGGTTGATTAATCCCGGCACGCCGTGCACCGCCTCTCCCTGGATCACGAAATCGGCCGCCGGCTCGCCGGGTCCAACGATCTTGGGGCGAATGCCGGCATAGACCGCCTGCAACGCGCCTGCCGGCAGCGCGGGATAGTAGCGGCGAATGGCCTGCTCGAACGCGCCCAGCCGGTTGGCATTGGCCGCATAATCCTCACTGTCGATCCACTCGGTGTCCGGTCCGAAACGGTTCTGACCGGCAAGATCGGTGGTCGCATGGATGCCGAGACCCGCCGCGTCCGGCAGCGGGTAGATGAGCTTCCCGAACGGTGCCTTCATGCCGGAGAGGGCAAAATAGTTGCCCTTGCACAGATAGGCGGTGGGGATGTGCCTGGCCGCAAGGCCATCGAGATTGCGCGCGATGTCCGGCGCGTGGATGCCGGCGCTGTTGACGAGAATGTCGGTCGTCAGGCGGACCGGCTCCACCCCGCCAATCTCCAGCCCGATCGGCGAACCGGTGACGTCGGCGCGGATCACCGGTGCATCGAACGCCACGCTGCCGCCGGCCTCTTCCAGGTCTCCCTGCAGGGCCAGCATGAAGGCATGGCTGTCGACGATGCCGGAAACCGGGGAGTGCAACGCGGCGGCACAGGCGAGGTTGGGCTCAAGCGCCACCGCCTGGCGCGCCGAAAGCACTTCCAGCCCTTCAACCCCATTGGCCTCGGCTTGCACGCGCAGGACGTGCAGCTTGTCGCACTCGGCACGATCAGCCGCGACGATGAGCTTGCCGATGGCATGGGCGGCAAAGCCCTTCTCGTCCGCATAGGCATAAAGACGCCGTCGACCGGCAACGCACAGCGCGGCCTTCAGGCTTCCGGTCGGATAGTAGATGCCGGCGTGGATGACCTCCGAGTTGCGCGAGCTGGCCCCGGTGCCGATGTGTGCAGCACTCTCGGCGACGATCACCCAGCGCCCCTGCCGCGCCAGCGCGCGGGCGACCGCAAGACCCACCACGCCCGCGCCGATGACAATCGCGTCGACATGATCGCTCATGAACGGGTAGCCGCCATCGCCTGCATCCGCCAGTCCGCGAGGTCATACGCAGAAAGGTCGGTCCAGACGAAGTCGCCCTTGGCCATTGTGTTCTTGATCCGCAGTCGTTGTGCGCCGGCGCCATCCGCCAGGGCGCGTGCAGCATAGGCAGCCGCCCCGTACCGGATCAATCGCTGGTCGCGAACGTCGTGCGTCACTGCGTGATGACCAAAATGTCCCCTTTGGCGCGAGGTAAAACCGGCGTAAGTAAGCACTGAGAAGTGGGTACTGAACTGTCGAGTGTGGTCGCAAGGGGGCACGCGTGAGTGAGTTTGCACAACACGTTTCCCGGATTCATACCGTGCTGTCGGGGGTGCTGGAGCCGACGCCGCTGCAGTTCAGCCAGTACCTCTCCAACCGGCACGAGGCGAAGATCTGGCTGAAGCGCGAGGACCTCACGCCGGTGCGCAGCTACAAGGTGCGCGGCGCATACGCCTTCATCCACGAAGCGCTTGAGAAGAACCCCGAAAGCCAGATGTTCGTGTGCTCCTCGGCTGGCAACCACGCCCAGGGGTTCGCCTATGCCTGCCGCCAGTTCAGCAAGAGCGGCGTCGTCTTCATGCCGGTCACCACGCCGCAGCAGAAGATCCTCAAGACCCGTGCCTTCGGCGCTCCACTGGTGGTGATCAAGCTCCATGGCGACGGCTTCGAGATCGCCAATTCGGCCGCGGAACTGTTCTGTTCTCAGCACAACGGCGTCCTGGTGCCGCCCTTCGATCACCCCACCATCATCGCCGGTCAGGCGACCGTCGGTAAGGAGATTCTCGAGCAGTGCCCCGCCGGCGATGTCTGGGACCGGGTCGTCCTGCCGGTCGGCGGCGGCGGCCTCTCGGCGGGCGTGACGCGCTACTTCGAGGACGTCGCGGCGCCGGCCGACTTCACTTTCGTGGAGCCGGACAACGCGCCGAGCCTGTACGAGAGCCTGAAGGCCGGAGAACGCATCACGCTGCCGCAGGTCGATAACTTCGTCGATGGTGCGGCGGTGGCGCAGATCGGCAAGGCGAACTTCAAGCAGTTGCGCAAGTTCCAGCCCGACCAGGTGGTGCCGGCTCCAACCGGCGGGGTCTGCGCGACCATGATCGATATGCTCAACATCGAGGGCATCGTGCTGGAGCCGGCCGGCGCGCTCGCCATCGACGCGCTGAACCGCCTGCCGCGCGAGCAGGTGCGGGGCAAGCGGATCGTCTGCGTGGTGTCGGGCGGCAATTTCGATTTCGAGCGGCTGCCCGAGGTCAAGGAACGCGCATTACGCTTCGCCGGCCTGAAGAAATACTACGTCATCCAGTTGCCGCAGCGCCCGGGCGCGCTGAAGGACTTCCTCAACATCCTCGGGCCGGAGGATGACATCGCGCGGTTCGAGTACCTGAAGAAATCGGCGCGCAACTTCGGCTCCGTGCTGCTCGGCATCGAAAGCTCCAAGCCGGAGAATTTCGAGATGCTCGCCCAGCGCTTCGATGCGTCCGGCATCCGCTGGCGCGACCTCACCGAGGATGAGGCGATCGCGAATTTCGTGATCTGACGGCGAACCCGCCGCGGCCGCGATGCCGAGCCGGCGCGCGCACTTGTGTTCGGCCGGTAAAGCGTGAAGCCTTAACAACTGATTCGTTCCTGTGCAGTGCAGTCGGGTGAGGTGTGGCAACCGCATAATGCGGTGCCGGCCGCTCTCGGCGTACAGGCAGATGGGGTCGGGATGGTCTTCGAGGTCTTCGCGGTGGGGGCCGCCTTCATTTTCGGGCTGGCCGTACGGCAGGTCGGCCTGCCGCCGCTCGTCGGCTTCCTTGCCGCCGGCTTCATCATCAATGCCGTCGGCCCGAAGTTCGGCATGCCGGCGACCACCGGGCCGATCCTGGAGTATCTCGCCAATCTCGGCGTGCTGATGCTGCTGTTCACCATCGGCCTGAAGCTCAAGCTCAAGCAGATCGCCGAACCGCAGGTCGTCGGCACCGCGCTGGTGCACTTCGCCTTGTCGATCGTGCTGTTCACGCCGGTCGCCCGGCTGCTGTTCACCGATGACTGGACCGTCGCGCTGCTGATCGGCATCGCGCTTGGATTCTCGTCCACGGTGCTGTCGGCCAAGATGCTCGAGGCCAAACGCGAGCTCGGCAACTTTCACGGCCGCACGGCGATCGGCATCCTGATCGTCCAGGACATCATCGCGCTGGTGGTGCTGGCCATCTTCGCCGGCAAGCTGCCCGGACCCTGGGCGCTGCTGATCTTCGCCGCCCCGCTGCTGCGTCCACTGCTGTTCAAGATCCTCGATGCCGCCGGGCACGATGAAGTCCTGGTGCTGACGGGCATGCTGCTGAGCCTCGTTATCGGCGGGGTCGGTTTCCAGTTGATCGGGCTCAAGGGGGAGATCGGCGCGCTGGTCATGGGGCTGATGTTGTCAAGCCATCCGCGCGCCAGCGAGCTGTCCAAGTCGCTGTGGTCGCTGAAGGAGGTCTTCCTCGTCGGGTTCTTCCTGTCGATCGGCATGTCCGGACTGCCCGACTGGGACGCCATCATCTTCGCAGTGGCCTTCGGCATCCTGCTACCGCTCAAGGGCGTGCTGTTCTTCTTCCTGCTGCTGGCCTTCAAGCTGCGCGCCCGCACCTCGTTCCTGACCGCCCTGTCGCTGACGGCTTATAGCGAGTTCGGGCTGATCGTCGCCGCCGGAATCCCCGCCGCGGAGGCCTTTCTCGTTCCGCTGGCCATCGCGGTCTCGGTATCGTTCCTCATCGCCGCGCCGCTCAACCGCCTCGCCCATCCGCTGTTCGAGCGATTCGAGAACGATCTGCAGCGTTTCGAGCGCAAGACCCGCCACCCCGACGAACAGCCCAAGCATCTCGGCGATGCCAACGTGATCGTCTTCGGCATGGGTCGGACCGGATCGGCCGCCTATGAGGCCCTGCTGCAAAACGGCAAACGTCCGGTCGGCCTCGATGCGGACACCTACAAGGCCAAGGCCCATGCCGAGGCCGGGCGCAACGTGATCTTCGCCGATGCCGAGGACAGCAATTTCTGGAACGGCGTGAAACTGGGCGGCATCGAGGCCGCCGTGCTGGCGATGGATGACATCGAGGCCAAGCTGATCGCGGCACGCACGCTCAGGGCGCGCGGTTTCACCGGCCCGATCGTCAGTCACGCGCTGTATGCCGATCACGTCGAGCTGATCACCGAGGCCGGCGCCGACCAGACCTACCTGACCATGGACGAGGCGGGACGCGGGCTCGCCTCCCACGCGGTCAACGCGATGAACGCGCCGGCACGTGGCTAGCGTCCCCGGTTCAGCAGGAACACGGCCTGTTCGCCGAACAGGTTCCAGAACCACCACGGTGCATTGAACGGGATGCGCTGCCCGAAGTGGTTCAGCGCCACCGCCTCGTCGATATCCGCGTTCAGCTCCTCGCACAGGTGCACGAAGTCGCGGATGGTGCAGAAGTGGATGTTCGGCGTGTCGTACCAGGCATATGGCAGTTTCTTGTTCACCGGCATGCGGCCGCGGAACATGAACTGCATGCGGATGCGCCAATGGCCGAAGTTGGGCAGCGACACCACCACCCGCCGGCCGATGCGCAGCAGGTGTTCCAGCACGGCGCGCGGGTTGCGGGTCGCCTGAATGGTCTGGCTCAGCACCACGTAGTCGAAGCTATCGTCGGCGTAGTTGACGAGATCGCGGTCCGCATCGCCCTGGATCACCGCCAGCCCGCGCGCCACGCTGGCCGCCACGCCCTGGGGCGACAGTTCCACGCCGCGCCCGTCGATCCGGCGCGTCTCTTCCAGCCGTGCCAGCAGCGCACCGTCGCCGCAGCCCACGTCCAGGACGCGCGCGCCGTTCTCGACGAAGTCGGCGATGACGTCGAAGTCGACACGCGTCATGTGTTCCATGGTGCGCAGATATTGCGGCACTTCGCGAATCTCGTTCATGCCGCGCCCGCCGGCTGCAATCCCCGCGCGCGCGCCGCCGAGTCGAGGAACCCCCGCAACGCGGTCTCAAGCTCCGGCTCGTCGAGCAGGAAGGAATCGTGCCCGCTGTCAGTCTCCACCTCGACGAACGACACCCGCGCGCCGGCGGCATTGAGCGCGTGCACCACGGCGCGGTTGACCTCGGTGGGAAACAGCCAGTCGCTGGTGAACGACACGATGCAGAACCGCGTGTGCGTCCCCGCGAAGGCGTTCGCCAGCACACCGCCGTGATCGGCGGCGAGGTCGAAATAGTCCATCGCCCGGGTCAGGTAGAGATAGCTGTTGGCATCGAAGCGCTCCACGAATGTCATGCCCTGGTGGCGCAGGTAGCTCTCCACCTGGAAGTCCGCGTCGAAACCGAACGCAAGCGCGTCGCGATCCTGCAACCGGCGACCGAACTTGCGATGCAGCGCTTCCTCCGAGAGATAGGTGATGTGGGCGGCCATGCGCGCCACCGCGAGCCCCTTGGTCGGACGCTTGCCCTTGGCGTGATAATCGCCGCGGCACCAGTCGGGATCGGCCATCACCGCCTGACGGCCGACCTCGTGAAAGCCGATGTTCTGGGCAGTGTGGCGCGCGGCGGTGGCAATTGGCATAGCCGCGAAGACCCGCTCCGGATAATCGCTCGCCCATTGCAGAACCTGCATGCCCCCCATCGACCCGCCGGCCACCGCGAACAGCGTCTCGATCTGCAGATGGTCGAGCAGCATGGCCTGGGCGCGCACCATGTCGCGCACGGTGACGACGGGAAACGACAGGCCGTATGGCTTGCCGGTCTCGGGGTTTTCCGATGCTGGCCCGGTGGTCCCCATGCAACCGCCGAGCACGTTAGCGCAGATGACGAAGAACCGCTCGGTGTCGATCGGCTTGCCCGGTCCCACCATGCGGTCCCACCAACCCGGCTTGCCGGTCGCCGGATGCACGCTGGCGGCATACTGGTCGCCGGTCAGCGCGTGGCACACCAAGACCACGTTCGCCTTATCGGCATCAAGCGTGCCGTAGGTCTCGTAGGCGATCGTCAGCGGGCTCAGATCGATGCCGCAGTCGAGCCGTAGCGGCCGATCGACGCCGAAGGTGACACGCTGGCCGTGCACGGTCTCCTGCCCCGACGGCGCCTTTGCCTTCGGCGTGCGCTTGCGCGGCTTGGTGGTGGTGCGTGTAGTGCTCATGGCTGTATCGGCAGTCAGGTTTCGGGCGTGGCGCGTGTCGGATTTCGTTGCTGACAAGGCAGCGGGGTGTAGGAAACCTTGCTGGTTTTCAAGTCCCCGATAACGCCGTCAGGGGCGAAATCCGCCGCGTCCCGAGAGGGATATGGCC
>JANQNT010000024.1 GCA_028279445.1 Tepidamorphaceae bacterium
CTTGCTGGTTTTCAAGTCCCCGATAACGCCGTCAGGGGCGAAATCCGCCGCGTCCCGAGAGGGATATGGCCAAAATCGCCCATTTCGGCGTTGCAAAGCACTAGCAAGGGCCAACCCTTGCGTCGGCTTTGCGCCTGGAACTGAACGATTTTGGCGCATACCACGCTCCAAATCCTGAATGTCGATACCGCCCAGAGCATTCCAGTAAACACCTACTCGCCAGAAATGCTCTATCCATTTGATTTTGAGCATGTTCTTGCCCGAAAACCGCTCACACTTTTCGGGAACATGCTCTAACAGCGATGGTAACGCATGCAGCCGCGGAAGTTCTTTCCGCCGTGCCCCCAGTTCGCCGCGCACCTGCTCGCCCAATGGCTGCACCGGTTGCTGCGGTAGCGGTAGTGGCGATGGTGGCGTGCCGGGCGCCGCACCCGTGGGCGATAATAGTAGTGCCGGTAGCCGTAGCTGCGCGGGTAGTAGTAGCGATAGCGGTAGCGGTATCGCGGATAATGACCGAAATGCAGGCTGAAGCCCGATCCGTAGTAGCCGAAGCCATAGCTTCTGTGATGAGCCTCGGCGGGCTTGGTCGAAAGCGTGAGCGCCAGAAGCAGCGCGGCGAAGACTGACATCAGGATCTTGCTCATGATGTCCTCCTGTGTGTCTTGTCACCGTATGACGTATCAGGGTCCGGCGGTCCCGAGATGGCTCAGGCCGGATGGCTGATGCGTTGACAATGAAACGCCGCCGTCAGCAGCGGTGGTAGCGCATGCAGCCGCGGAAGTTCTTTCCGCCGTAGCCCCAATTGGCAGCGCAGCGCCGGCTCCAGTAACCGCACCGGTTGCCGCGGCTGCGATAGGTCCGGTGGTAGCGGCGTGGCCGCACCCTCGGCGCGTAATGGAAATAGACGCCGTAGCCGCGGCGGGGGCGGTGGTAGCGATAGCGGTAGCGCGGCGCGTAATAGCGATAGCGGTGGCCATAGGAATGTCCACCGTGCGCATATCCGGTCCCGAAGTCATAGTCGCCGGCCGCGGCCTTCGCCGGCGCAGCCGGCATCGCCAGGCCAATCAACAGGGCGAGGAAAGTCGACAGCAGAATGGCACGCATCGTGTCCTCCTAGTGTCCCCCTGAATCACGGTCCCCCCTGAGCGCTTCGGGCGAGACTAGCATGCATCAACCATAGCCGGCTACACGATCTCGCGACCCGGCGGTCCTATCGCAGTTCGGCCGGCTCGCTCCGGCGCGCGTTGTCGCTCGAGCGGTCGACACCGACCGACTTGACGACCGCCCACATCCGCATGCCGCGTTCGATCCTGAGCCGCTCGCGCGACAGCCGTGTGATGCGCGCCAGCAGCATGGTCCCGCCGCAGTCGAGCCGCACGTCGACAAAGGCGCCGGCATCGATCCGCAGATCCGCCACGCGCCCCTCCAGCACGTTGTTGGCGCTGATCGCGCTGGGTGGCGCCAGCGCCAGCATCACGTCGCGCGAACGCACCCGCAGCCGCACCGTTTGTCCGGGAACGCCCGTCAATCGCGGCACGATCATCTGTCCGCCGGGGAAGACGACGGTGGTCATCGCAGCCTGGTCGTCATGCGCGGCGATCTCGCCGCTGATCACGGCGCCGGCCTCGAAGCGCCCGGTGAGCGGAAACAGGTCGAGCCGCGACATGATCGCGTCCACCGGCCCGCTGGCGGCCACCCTGCCGTCGCCCAGCACCACCATGTTGCCGGCAAGCCTGGTCACCTCGTCGATCGAATGGCTGACCAGGACGATCGGCAGCCGGGCATCTTCGTGCAGCCGCTCCAGGTAGGGCATGATGTCGGCCTTGCGGCCTTGGTCGAGCGAGGCAAGCGGCTCGTCCAGCAGAAGCGCCTTCGGGTTGGACATCAGGGCGCGCGCCAGCGCCACCCGCTGGCGTTCGCCACCCGACAACCCGCGCGGCGCGCGCGTCAGCAGCTTCTTCAGTCCGAGCAGCTTGATGATGCGGTCGGTCTCGGCTTCAGGCAGCGGCTTTTCCGCGCGCTTGGCGCCGAACTCGAGATTGCGCGCCACATTGAGATGCGGGAACAGCCGCGCGTCCTGGAACACATAGCCGATCCGGCGTCGGCGCGCGGGGACGCAAACCTGGCGGGCGGTGTCGAGCATCGTTTTGCCGCCCAGCTTGACGAACCCCCGGTCGGGACGCAGCAGGCCGGCAACCACGTTGACACAGGTGGTCTTGCCCGCCCCGGAGGGTCCGAACAGGGCGGTCACGCCGGGCTGGTGCACCGCGAAGCCGATATCGAGCGACACATCCCCGAATTTGTGCGCGAAATCGACGGTGAGTGTCATTGGCCCGCCAGCCTCTTCAGCCGCACGGCGGCCAGTTCCGAGAGGATCAGGCCGGCGAAGGCCAGCGCGATCGCAAGCAGCACGAGGCGGGCGGCGGATGCTTCGCCACCCGGCGTCTGGATCGCCGTATAGATGGCTAGCGGCAGGGTGCGGGTCTCGCCCGGAATATTGGAGACGAAGGTGATGATGGCGCCGAACTCGCCGAGGCTGGCGGCGAAGGCGGTGATCGCGCCCGCCAGGATGCCGGGTCCGGCCAGCGGCAGGGTGATCGACACGAAACGGTCCAACGGTCCCGCGCCGAGCGTCTCGGCGGCCTCGGTCAGGCCCGGGTCGATCGCCTCCATGGAGAGCCGGATGGCGCGCACCTGGAAGGGAAACGTGATGATGCCGGCAGCCAGCGCCGCGCCCGTCCAACTGAACATGAAGCGGATGCCGAAGGTCTGGTCGAGCCATGCGCCCAGCGGCGCGTTGAGCCCGAAGGTGACCAGCAGCAGATAGCCCATCACCACCGGCGGCAGCACCAGCGGCAGGTGGACGAGCGCATTGAGAACGCTGTGTCCGGGGAACTGGCGCGTGAGCAGGACAGAGGTCCCCAGCGCGAAAGGCAGCGCGCCGATCACCGCGACGAGCGACACCTTCAGGCTCAAGAAAAGCGCCTGCATCTCCGCCGCGGTCAGCCAGCCATCCACGGCACTCACCCGTCGGTAAAGCCGTACTCAGCGAAGACGGCGCGTGCCTGCGGCGAGACGAGATAGGCGGAGAACGCGTTTGCCGCCGCGGCGACGCGCCCGCCCATCAGCGCCATCGGATAGGTGATCGGTTTGTGCAGGTTCGCCGGCACCGTGGCGATAACCCGGACCTGATCGCTGATCCGCGCATCGCTGGCATAGACGATGCCGAGCGGCGCCTCGCCCCGCGCGACCAGAGCCAGCGCCGCCCGCACGTTGTCGGCGCGGGCAAGCCGCGGTTCCAGTTCGGCCCACACCCCCCAGGCGATGAGCGCCTGGCGCGCATAGACGCCGGCCGGCACGTGATCGGGATCGCCGAGCGCCAGCCGCCCGTCCTCGCCGAGCAGCGCCGCGAAGTCGGGCGCGCTCAGGTAGTCGATCGTATCGGCCGGGATGTCGTTGTCCGCCGGGGCGATCATCACCAGCCTGTTGCTGGCGATGTTGCTGCGCGTGCCGCGTGCAAGCAGGCGGCGCGCATCCAGTTCGTCCATCCAGTCCGCGTTGGCGGAGATGAAGACATCCGCCGGAGCGCCGGCGATGATCTGCCGCGCGAGCACCGAAGAGGAGGCGAAGGAGAAGCGCACCTCGTTGCCGCTCACCGCGGTGAACGCATCGCCGACCGCCTGCAGCACGTCGGCGAGACTGGCCGCGGCAAACACCGTGACGGGGCGCTCCACGCCCGCCGCGCGCGCCGGCAGGGCGGCAAACCAGACCAGCAGGACAACGCCAAGAAAACGCATCAAGCAAGACATCAACGCACAACCACCATTCACAACTTCTAACGCCGCCGCGCGGACACGGCCGGCGGATAACCCAAGTGGCGACCATAAAAGCAGAAACGGCCGTGGGCTGCATGAAGGAATCGACGCCGCCCGCACGCGGCGTCACAATGCCCCACCGCGTCGCTGACGCGGTGCGCTTCGGGGGAGACAGCGATGTTCGACTATTCCGGCAAGCACGTCTTTGTCGCCGGCGGCACCAGCGGCATTAATCTGGGCATCGCCCAAGGCTTTGCCGAGGCGGGTGCCAACGTCTTCGTCATGTCGCGGTCGGCTGACAAGGTCGCCGCGGCGGTGGAAACACTGAAATCGGCCGGCGCCGAGGCTGGCGGGGCGTCGGCGGACGTGCGCGACCACGATGCCGTCGCCGCGGCCCTTGCCGCAGCGCACGGCTCTTTCGGCGACATCGACGTGCTGGTGTCCGGTGCGGCGGGCAACTTCCCCGCTCGCGCCAACGATATCTCGTCGAACGGCTTCCGCTCGGTGCTGGAGATCGATGTGCTCGGCACCCATCACGTCATGACCGCCGCCTATTCGCTGCTGAGAAAACCGGGCGCCTCGGTAATCAACATCTCCGCGCCGCAGGCGGTGGTCGCCATGACCGGGCAGGCCCATGTCTGCGCCGCCAAGGCCGGCGTCGACATGATCACCCGTACACTGGCGCTGGAGTGGGGCCCTGAGGGTATCCGCGTCAATTCCGTCATCCCCGGCCCGATCGACGAGACGGAAGGGATGCGCCGGCTTGCGCCGACGCCGGCGGCGATGGCCGCTGTGGCCGGCAGCGTGCCGATGAAGCGCATCGGGCAGAAGCGCGATGTCGCCAATCTGTGCATGTTCCTGGGATCGGATTTCGCCGACTACCTCACGGGCGCGGTGATTCCCGTCGATGGCGGCTGGTCGCTCAACCTGCCGGGCACGGCGCTCGATCCCGTGCTGGCGATGCTCGACGCGCGCAAGCACTGAGCGGGCGCTTGCATCGCGGCCGGTTCGTGCCCACGTCCTGCTGACAGGTGCCGCGGGGTATCGATCTTCATGGCGACGTCGAGTGAACGCTTCTACACGGACCTGCCGGACTTTGCCGATTTCGACGGCATCATCGACTTCGGGTCCTACGCATCCTTTCCCGACGACTGGACTGTGCTCGTCGCCGATGTGCGCGGCTCCACCGATGCAATCCGTGCCGGGCGCTACAAGAACGTCAACATGCTGGGTGCCGCCTCGATCACGGCGGTGCTGAACGCCTGCAAGGGTCACGATCTGCCGTTCGTGTTCGGCGGCGATGGCGGGGCGGTCATCGTGCCGCCATCGCTGAGCGCGCCGGCCGGGGCGGCACTGGCGCGGCTTGCCGTTGCCGCGCCGGACATGTTCGGCCTGAGCCTGCGCGCCGCGGCGATTCCCGTCGCGGTGCTCAGGGCCGGCGGCAGCGATGTGCTGGTGCGCAAGTACCGTTTGAGCCCGGGCAATCACCTGGCGATGTTCGCCGGCGATGGTCTTGAGCGCGCCGACGAGATTCTCAAGAGCCCGCATGTCGGGCACTTCGCCCTGTCGCTTGCCGACGGGGGCGTTCCGGACCTCACCGGCCTGTCCTGCCGCTGGGCACCGCTGAAAGCCACCGGCGGGATCATGCTGACCGTGATGGTCAAGCCGCTTGGTCCGACCATGCCCGCCCGCCGCGAGGTGCTCGACGAGGTGCTGACCCAGGCCGGACGCATACTCGGCGACGATCCCGCGGCGGTCGCCCCGGCAAAGCAGCGCACGCTGCGCTTTCGCTGGCCGCCGGCGGGTCTGTGGCGCGAAGCCCGTGTGACGGCCGGGCGCCAAGGTGTCGCCGGGCGCTACCTTTCCCTGCTCGCCATGACCCTGGTCGTGGCGGTGTGCGATTTGTTCAGCCTGCGGATCCGCGATTTCGATCCCCCCGCCTATCGCGCGGAACTGCGCGCCAACACCGACTTTCGCAAGTTCGACGGCTTCCTGCGCATGGTGCTCGACACGACGCCGGCACAGGCCGATGCGCTGGGTTCCTATCTCGACAAGCAGTATGTGGCAGGCCGTCTCCTGCATGGCATGCACCGTGCCGACGCCGCACTGATGACCTGCCTGGTGTTCAACCTGGAGCGGTCCGAGCATGTCCATTTCATCGACGGCGCCGATGGTGGCTACGCGCTGGCCGCCGCCGATTTCAAGGCGCGCGCCGCGGCTCGCGAGGTGCCGGCGATCGCGAGCTGAGCCCGGCTGTCCCCGCATTGCTGCCATGTGTTGCGGCAGCGTCTTCGAACTGTCACGAATCTGGCTCATTAACACGGCCCATGAGCGACATGACGCAGTCGGGTGGCAGCGCGGCCGAACACACCGCGCGACAGCGATGGATGTCCGTCCTGGCGAAGGCGGACTGGAGCGAACTCGCGCCGCTTTTCGCCGTCCGCGACGACAAACCCGACTACCGTTTCCTGCGTGCCCCGGAGACGGGACTGGTCATGCTGCGCGGCCGCATGGGCGGCACCGGCAACCCCTTCAACATGGGCGAGGCGACGGTCACCCGCTGCGCGGTGACGACGCAGACCGGCATCGCAGGGCACTCTTACGTCATGGGCCGCAACCAGGCCCATGCGGAAGCCGCCGCCGTGCTCGATGCCATGCTGCAGGACCAGGCGACCCACGACGTCGTGGAGCACGATGTCATCGCACCGCTGGAACAGGCCGCCCAGGCGCGCCGGCAGAGCGATGCATCCAGGTCGGCGGCGACCAAGGTGGAGTTCTTCACCATGGTGCGTGGCGAGGACTGATCCGATGAGCATTGCGACACACTCCGCCGACATCGCCGCAGGCTTCGCCGATCCCCCGGTGGACAGCGCGCAGGTCTTCCGCGCCGTCATCGACGCGATGTCGCGGCCGGGCAAGGTGGTGCCCGTGCCCGGCGATCTCGATCCGCCCGCGCCGATGACACCGGCGCTCGCTGCTGTCGTGCTGACGCTGGCCGACTTCGATACGCAGCTTTGGCTGTCGCCGGAATTTGCCACCGACGAGGTGCTGGCGTTCCTGCGCTTTCACACCGGCGCGTCCCTCGTCGATGATCCGGCCGACGCGGCCTTCGCGATCTCCCTGGGTCGGGAGAAGGCGCCGATCGCTGATCTGCCGCGCGGCACACCGGCCTATCCGGACCGTTCCGCCACGCTGATTGTGCAGGTGGAGACGCTGGACGATGACGGTCCGCTCCGCCTCACCGGTCCTGGCATCCGGCAGGAGAGCCGGCTCGATGTCGCACCCTTGCCGGAGGGTTTCTGGCAGGCCCGCGCCGACGCGGTCGGCGATTTTCCGCTCGGCATCGACGTGATCTTCGCATCGAGAACCCATGTCGCCGCGCTGCCGCGCACTACGAAAGTCAGCGAGCGGAGGGGTTAGACATGTATGTGGCGGTGAAGGGCGGCCAGCAGGCCATCGCCAACGCCCACAAGCTGTCGGCCGAAGAGCGCCGCGGCAACCCCGACGTGCCGGAGATCGGCGTTGACCAGATCGACCAGCAGCTTTCCATCGCCGTCGACCGGGTGATGACGGAAGGATCGCTCTACGACCGCCAGCTCGCTGCGCTCGCCATCAAGCAGGCGCGTGGCGACATGATCGAGGCGATCTTCCTGGTGCGCGCCAGCCGCACCACGCTGCCGCGCTTCGGCTATTCCGTGCCGATGGAAACGAGCGACATGGCGATCCGCCGGCGCATCTCGGCGACCTTCAAGGATATTCCGGGCGGCCAGGTTCTGGGGCCGACGTTTGATTACCAGCACCGGCTGATCGATCCGGCACTCGCCGAAGGCGGCGCGCCGGAACCGGCCGAGACCGCGCCGGCGGACGTCGATGCGCAGAGCCCGAAAGTGCTCGGCCTGCTCGGCCAGGAAGGGCTGATGGAGGCTGCCGGCGATGGTGACGACGATGCGGAGATCGGCGATCTGACCCGCGACCCGCTCGACTTTCCCGCCGACCGCGATCTGCGCCTGCAGAATCTGGTGCGCGGCGACGAGGGCTTCATCCTCTCGCTCGGTTACTCCACCCAGCGCGGCTACGCGCGCGGTCATGCCTTCGCCGGCGAAATCCGCATGGGCGAGGTGGCTGTCTCCTTCGTGCCGGAGGAACTGGGTTTCGAGATTGAGATCGGCGAGGTGGCGCTGACCGAGTGCGAGATGGTCACCCAGTTCAAGGGCTCCTCCAAGGTGCCGCCGCAGTTCACGCGCGGCTATGGCCTTGCCTTCGGCCAGTGCGAGCGCAAGGCGATGTCCATGGCGCTCGTCGACCGGGCGCTGCGTGCCGGCGAACTCGGCGAAGACCGCGTCGCGCCGGCCCAGGACGAGGAATTCGTCATGTCGCATTCCGACAGCGTCGAGGCGACCGGCTTCGTCGAGCACCTCAAGCTGCCGCACTACGTCGACTTCCAGGCCGAGCTGGAACTGGTCCGCCGCATGCGCGCCGAAGCCGAGGGCAAGCAGGCCGGAACCGGGGAGGCCGCCGAATGACCGCGACAGGCCCGCTTCCCGGCTACAACTTCGCCTACCTCAACGAGCAGACCAAGCGCATGATCCGCCGCGCCCTGCTCAAGGCGGTGGCGATCCCCGGTTATCAGGTGCCGTTCGCCAGCCGCGAGATGCCGATGCCGTATGGCTGGGGCACCGGCGGCATGCAGGTCACCGCCTCGATCCTGATGCCGGACGATACGCTGAAGGTGATCGACCAGGGCGCCGACGACACCACCAACGCGGTGTCGATCCGCAACTTCTTTGCCAAGACGGCGGCCGTCGAGACCACCACCGCGACGGCGCAGGCCAGCGTCATCCAGACCCGCCACCGCATCCCCGAGGAACCGCTGCGCGAAGACCAGATCCTCGTCTATCAGGTGCCGATCCCGGAACCCTTGCGCTTCCTGGAGCCGCGCGAGACCGAGACGCGCAAGATGCATGCGCTCAGCGAATACGGACTGATGCACGTCAAGCTCTACGAGGACATCGCCCGCTACGGCCACATCGCCACCACCTACGCCTATCCGGTGGAGGTCGACGGGCGTTACGTGATGGACCCCTCGCCGACGCCGAAGTTCGACAATCCCAAGATGGACGATTGCGCCGCGCTTCAGCTCTTTGGCGCCGGGCGCGAGAAGCGCATCTACGCGATTCCACCCTATACGAAGGTGATCAGCCTGGATTTCGATGACTATCCCTTCGAGGTGCAGACCTGGGAGGAGGCCTGCGGGCTATGCGGTGCACGGGACAGTTATCTTGACGAGGTCATTCTTGATGACCGGGGCGGCCGGCTGTTCTGCTGTTCCGACACCGATTTCTGCGAGAAGCGCCGGGCCATGGGCTATCGCGGCGCCATGTCCGGCGAACCGCAGGAGGCGGCCGAATGAGCGCGCTTGCCGCAGAAACGGTTGAAATGACGCCGATCCTCGCCGCGCGCGGTGTCGGCCACGCCTATGGCGATTTTCTCGCCTGCCGGGATGTCAGCTTCGATCTCTATCCCGGCGAGGTGCTCGGCATCGTCGGCGAATCCGGCTCCGGCAAGACGACGCTGCTCAAGTGCCTCTCGGGCCATCTGGAACCGACCGAAGGCGAGGTCGGCTTCGCGGTGCGGGATGGCGAGATGCGCCTGCTCGGTGAGATGGGCGAGCCGGAGCGCCGGGCGCTGGCGCGCACCGACTGGGCCTTCGTGCACCAGAACCCGCGCGATGGACTGCGCATGAGCGTGTCGGCGGGCGCCAACATCGGCGAACGGCTGATGGCCAACGGCCACCGCCATTACGGCAACATCCGCGAAGCGGCACTTGAGTGGCTCGCCAAGGTGGAGATCGATGCCGAGCGCATCGACGATCTGCCGCGCACCTTTTCCGGCGGCATGCAGCAGCGCCTGCAGATTGCCCGCAACCTGGTGACCGGTCCGCGTCTCGTGTTCATGGACGAACCGACCGGCGGCCTCGATGTCTCGGTACAGGCGCGCCTGCTTGATCTGCTGCGCGGGCTGGTGCAGCGCCTTGGCCTGTCGGCCATCGTGGTGACCCACGACCTCGCCGTCGCACGCCTCCTGTCGACGCGGCTGATGGTAATGCAGGGCGGCCGCGTCATCGAGGCCGGGCTGACCGATCAGGTGCTTGAGGACCCGCAGGCGCCCTACAGCCAGCTCCTCGTGTCCTCCGTGTTGCAGGTGTGACCATGAGCGTTGACGCGAATACCCCCGTCCTCAGGGTCTCCGGCCTCACCAAGACCTTCTGCCTGCATTTGCAGGACGAGGCCCGCATCCCCGTCTTTGATGCGCTCGGCTTCACGCTCAACGCCGGCGAGGCGGTGGCCCTGAACGGGCCATCGGGCGTCGGCAAGAGCTCGTTCCTGAAGCTCGTCTACGGCACCTATCTGGCGGCCGCCGGCGAGATCGCGGTGATGCATCGCGGCGGGTGGGTCGATATCGCCAATGCCGAACCGCGCCAGGTGCTCGACATCCGCCGCGAGACGCTCGGCTACGTCACGCAGTTCCTGCGCGTCATTCCGCGCGTGCCGACGCTGGACATCGTCGCTGAGCCGCTGATCGAGCGCGGCGAGAGCGAAGAGGCCGCCCGCGCCCGCGCCCGCGACCTGTTGAACCGGCTCAATATCCCCGAAACACTATGGTCCCTGTCACCGCTGACCTTTTCCGGCGGCGAGCAGCAGCGCGTCAACATCGCGCGGGGGTTTGCGGCGTCGTTCCCGATCATGCTGCTGGACGAACCGACCGCTTCGCTCGATGCGGTCAACCGCCAGACGGTGATCGATCTGATCGGCGAGGCGGTGGCTGCGGGCAGTGCGGTGATCGGCATCTTCCACAGCAAGGCCGACCGCGAGCAGATCGCCAGCCGTGCCTTCGAGTTGACGCCGGCGCTGGCCGCCTGAGGAGTGAATTTGTGACCGAGACTGTTCTCAAGAACGCAGCGATCGTGCTCGACGACGAGGTGATCACTGGGACGCTGGCCATCGACGGCGGCAGGATCACCGGTGTCTCCACCGGATCGAGCAGCCTGCCCGGCGCAATCGACCTGGACGGCGATTACCTGATCCCCGGTCTGGTGGAACTGCACACCGACAACATCGAACGCCACCTGATGCCGCGGCCGAAGGCAATGTGGCCGGTCGAGGCCGCGGTGATGAACCACGACCGCGAGGTCGCCGGCGCCGGCATCACCACCGTGCTGAACGCGCTCTCCATCGGTCATGCGGACAAGGAGAGCCGCAACGCTCAGCACCTGCACGATGCCTGTGGTGCGGTGGTCAGCGCCAAGGCGGACGGTCACATGAAGGCCGATCACTATCTGCATCTGCGTTGCGAGGTGAGTTGCGACCACCTGATGGAACTGGTCGAACCGCTGCTCAACAATCCGCTCGCCCGGCTTGTTTCCGTGATGGACCACACGCCTGGGCAGCGCCAGTTCGCGTCGCTGGAGGCCTATGCGGTCTACTACAAGGCGAAGTACCAGATGACCGACGAGCAGCTTGCCGAGTACAGCAAGAAGCGTATCGCCGAGGCGCAGCGTTTCAGCGATCCAAATCGGCGCGCTGTTGTCGCGGCGGCGGACGCCCGCGGTATCCGCGTCGCAAGCCACGACGATGCGACGCAAGCGCATGTCGCCGAGGCGATCGACGACGGTGTCGCCATCGCCGAGTTCCCGACCACCGACGAAGCGGCGAAGGCCTCGCACGAGGCCGGCCTCGCCGTGCTGATGGGCGCGCCGAACGTGGTGCGCGGCGGCTCGCATTCCGGCAATGCCTCGGCGCGCGACTTCGCCGCCGAGGGCTGGCTCGACATCCTGTCCTCGGACTACGTGCCGTCCTCCCTGCTGCACGGCGCGCTGATCCTCACCGATGCGGTTGAGGACGTGGAGTTGCCGCAGGCCATCGCGATGGTCGCGACCAACCCGGCCAGGAGCGCCGGCTTCGAGGATCGCGGCCGCATCGCGGACGGGCTGCGCGCGGACCTGGTGCGTTTCCGCCGCGCCGATGGCGGCGCCCCGGTGATCCGCAAGGTGATGCGTGCCGGCGAGCGGGTGGCCTGATGAGGCTGCCGGTCCCGGCTTCTCGGCCTGCTCTGCCATCATAGGTCGTCACCCCGGCGAAAGCCGGGGTCCAGTGCGGCCTGTCGGCGAAACACAACATCTGACGGGACACCTTGCGACGCAGCCTGGACCCCGGATCAAGTCCGGGGTGACGCATGAGCGGGAGGAATCCCGGCGCGCGACTGCGCGCCCGCCCGGTCAGGGCGCCCTCGCGGAGGGTGAGGTCCGTCTCGACGATTGGTCCGGTGGACCAATCGTAGGACCGAACGCCCGAGACCCGAGTCGAGGGCTGGAGAAAGTCCGCACCATCACCCTCGCCCTTCGAGACGATGCTGCGCATCTCCTCAGGATGAGGGTGATGGGGGTTGCTCAACTGGCGAGCGCGTGGCCTGGATCACCCTCGCAATGGATGCCGGCTGACCAGCCGGAACGGAGCCCGGCCGCCGGGATCCCCGCACAAGACCAGATCGGCGATCTCGATTGCGTGTCCGCAGACCGGTGCGGCTGCCTGCTCGGCGATGGCAAGCGCGCGGGCGAGATCGTCTCCCTCCAGGCTGCCGGTCAGCGTCATGTGGAAGCGGAACTCGGCGCCCACGTAAGGGTAGCCCCAGCGCAGCAACAGCGCGTCCTGCGCCTCGGTCAGGCCGGCGGCGCGGCGGCGCGCCAGTTCGTCGTCGTCGGGCGGCTTGCGGAAGGCGTCGAAGGCCTCCACGCATCCGAAGGCCAGATCGGCAAGCGCCGGCGGTGGATCGGCCGGGACCAGAGCCACGAAGCCGCCCAGCGCCACGACCTTTAAGCCGGCGTCCAACCCGACTGGCGGTTGGCTTTCCGCGAAGCGCCCGACGGCCGCTTCCAGCAATGCCGCGTCGCGGCCGGGCTTCAGCGCGAACGGCGCCTTCAGCGTTGCGTGGAAACCGTAGCGCCGCGGCGCCGCCCGCCAGCTTCCGCTGACCTGCGGCCAGCCGGCCTGGGTCGCGGAATCCGTTTCGATGTCATGACCAAGCCAACTGCGGCCGAAGCGGGCGAGCTCGGTTTCGGCCCGCGGCACGAAGTAGATGGCATAGCGGGCATAGGACATCGATACAGCCTGGTGCTTCGCGGCTACACCGCCCAGTGGCGCAGGCGCTGCGAGATGATGTCGATCACCGTGATCGAGACGATGATGATGATCATGATCGCCGCGGTCTCCGAATATTGGAAGCCGCGAATGTTCTCCCACAGGATCTGGCCGATGCCGCCGGCGCCCACGATGCCGAGCACGGTGGCCGAGCGCACGTTGGTCTCGAAGCGGTAGAGCGTGTGGGAGATCCACAGCGGCAGCACCTGCGGAATGACGCCGTAGATGATCTCCTGCAGCTTCGAGGCGCCGGTGGCGCGGATACCTTCCACGGGCCGTTCATCGATTGCCTCGACGGCCTCGGAGAACAGCTTTGCCACGACGCCGGCATTGTGCACGAAAAGCGCCATGACCCCGGCGAAGGGGCCAAGCCCCACCGCGACGACGAACAGCAGCGCGAAGACCACTTCGTTGATGGCGCGGCAGGCGTCCATCAGCCGGCGCGTCGGCTGCACGATCCACACCGGGCAGATGTTGTTCGACGACAGAATGGCGAAGGGAATGCCGAAGACGATGGCCAGCACCGTGCCCCAGATGGCGATGTTCACGGTGATGATCATCTCCTCCATGTAGAGGTCCCAGTCATGGAAGTTCGGTGACGCGAACCCCTTGGCGAATTGCGCCATGTTGGAGGCATCGGTGATCAGCGACGTCCACTTGTGCATCTCCGCAGGCGACCAGCTCCACACCAGCAGCAGCGCCAGGCTGATCCACACCAACCACATGCGCATCCGCTCGCGAAGCGACGGTGCGGGGACTTCGATTTGCTCAAGGGTCGGTTGCACGGGCGTGCTCATGGCGGGCCTTCGGGTGTATGGTGGTTGCGGTCGCGGGCAAGAAATGCGCCCGCCCGGATTGCTCGGGGCGGGCGCTGTCAGTCATGCGGCTGCGCTGCCGGATCGGCGTGGCAACGCAAATCCACTTACATGCTGGGAAGCTTGTCGGCCTTGGCGTTGATCTCGTCGATCTGGGCCTGCAGCTCGGCGATCTTCTTGTCCTTTTCCTCCTGGCTGAGCTTGTCGTCGGCCGTGATCTTCAGCACGTCCTTGTTCAGAGCCAGGATACGGATCGGGAAGAGCTGCGCGTCGGAAGACGGCTTGAACGGAGCCCAGTCGAGCCCGGCGAGCACTTCGCGGGCCTTGGCGATGTCTTCCTCGGAGCCGATGCGGCCATAGGTCATGATGAAGGTGTAGAGCTTGTTCTTGATCTCCTGATCCAGGTCCTCGCGCCACACCAGCGGATCGGCCGGGATCAGCGGCGACTTCCAGATCACCTTCAGATTGGCGAAAGCCTCCGGAGCGGACGTCTGCAGCCGGCGCATGTTCTCGGTATTGTTGGCGGCCACATCAACCTGCTTGTTGGCGGCCGACAGCGCGTTGGTCTCATGGTTGGCGTTGCGGACCGTCTTGAAGCACTCCTTCGGGTCCACGCCGTGCTTGGCGAAGATGTAGGTGGTGGGCACCAGGAAGCCGGATGTGGAGTTCGGATCGCCGATACCGAAGTTCAGCGTGCCGTCGCACTTCAGTACGTCTTCCACCGAGTTGAGCGGGCTGTCCTTGTGGGTCACCAGCAGCGACCAGTAACCGGGGTTGCCCTCGCTATCGACGGTCTGGGCGAAGATCTCGCCGCTGGCGCGGTCGACCGCTTCCATCGCCGACTTGTTGCCGAACCAGGCAACCTGCACCTTGTCGAAGCGCATCGCCTCGATGACGCCGGCATAGTCGGGTGCGAAGAACGCGTTCACCTTGATGCCGGTGGATTCCTGCATGGCTTCCAGGAAGGGCTCCCACTGGGGCCGCAGGTTGGCGGTGGATTCAGTCGAGATGATGCCGAAGTTGATTTCGGCCTGCTCGGCCATGGCCATCGGCGCGGCCATCAGGCCGACGGACAGCGCCGTCGCCGCGAGGGTTTTCTTCAACATGGGTTTGTAGCCTCCGTGTGGTGGCCCCTGCGGCCGTTCAGGCCTTGGGGCGCGATGGTCTCTGGTTGGGTGGTAATCAGGCCGCCGCGGATGCAAGCGCCGCAGCCGCCGGTTGGTCCTGCGTGCGGCCTTCCAGACCGGGCAGGAACAGCTCTTCGCTTTCGGCTCCGTAGAGTTCGCCGAGGAAATCGGCGGTCAGCGCTTCCGATGGGCCGTCATAGACGACGACGCCGTCGCGCAGCGCCACGGTGCGCGGGCAGTAATTGAGTGCGTACTCGACCTGATGCAGCGAGACGATGACGGTGATGCCGTCCTTGCTGTTCAGATCGGACAGGATGTCCATCACCTTGCGCGCCGAGGACGGGTCGAGCGAGGCGATGGGCTCGTCGGCGATGACGATGCGCGCGCCCTGCACCAGCGAGCGGGCAATCGCGGTGCGCTGCTGCTGGCCACCGGAGAGATGATGTCCGCGCTTGAGCGCATGGGCGTCGATGCCGACACGTTTGAGCGCGGCCATCGCCTCTTGCTTCTCGGGTTCGTTGAACAGCCCGAGCGTGCCGCGCCAGCGCGGAATCCGCCCCAGATGTCCGATCAGCACGTTGGTCAGTACCGACAACCGGCCGACCAGGTTGAACTGCTGGAAGATCATGCCGATGGTCGAGCGGATGTGGCGCGCCTCCCGCGAGATGCGCCCGCCGTTCTGCATCGCCTGACCGGCGACCGCGATATCGCAGTCCTTGCCGGGGTCGCATTTGATGAGGCCGGCAATCAGCCGCAGAAGGGTGGATTTTCCGGAACCGGAAGCGCCGATCAGCGCCACCATCTCGCCTTCCTCGACCCGCACCGAAACCGTGTCGAGGGCCTTCATCTCATGCGCGAACGTCTTGCTGACGTTGCGCACGTCCACCGCCAATTCGGCCATGCCGATGCATCCCCGCGTGTTGCGAAAGCTGCCTCAACCTACGCGGCGCGTATGACGGTTTTTTCGGATGCCGATGACGGAACCGTGACAGTGGACAGCTTGGCCGCCCCGTCATGCTGATGGCGCAGTACACCCTCGTCCTTCGAGGCCCGCTGCGCGGGACATCTCAGGATGAGGATGGGAGATCAGCCTCGAAGGATGAGGATGATCCGGCTCACAACCGGTCGCGCAGGGCGTACCAGAGCATGGCCAGCACCATGATCGGATGGCGCAGCCAGGTGCCGCCGGGAAATGCCGGCGTTTTCAGCCGGCTATAGATATCGAAGCGGGCCGCCTGCCCGTCGATGGCCTCCGCGACGAGCTGTCCGGCAAACGGCGCGATCACAACACCCTGGCCGGAAAAGCCACAGGCCGCGAAGATGTTCGAGCCGATGCGGGTGAGGTAGGGCATGCGCTGCATGGTGATCGCCAGGGTACCGCCCCAGGCATGGTCGATGGCAACGCCTTTCAGGTGCGGGAAGGTCGCCTCCATGTGCGGGCGCACGAAGGACGCGATGTCGGCGGGAAAGCGCGCCGAGTAGTTCTCGCCGCCGCCGAACAGCAGGCGGTTGTCCGCCGACAGGCGATAGTAGTTCACCACGAAGCGCGAATCGGCGACCGCCTCCCGGTCGCGGATGACGCTGTCGGCGGTGGCCTCGTCGAGCGGTGTCGTGGCGGCGATGAAGTTGTTGATCGGCAGCACCCGGGCCTCCACCTGCGGCAGCAGCCCATGCAGGTATCCGTTGCCGCACACGACCGCGAACTTGGCACGCACGCTGCCGGCGGGGGTCTTCAGCGTGACCTCGC
This sequence comes from Tepidamorphaceae bacterium, assembly GCA_028279445.1. Taxonomy (GTDB): domain Bacteria; phylum Pseudomonadota; class Alphaproteobacteria; order Rhizobiales; family Tepidamorphaceae; genus JANQNT01. Next base: position 16,699 of record JANQNT010000024.1, read on the forward strand.
CGCCTTGTTCAAGCGCGGTCACCGGCGATCCCTCGTGGATACGCACGCCCGCGTCGCTGGCGGCGCGTGCCAGTCCCAGCGCGAATTTCAGCGGATGCAGATGGCCGCCGCCACGGTCGAGCGTACCGCCGAAATAGTGCTGGCAGCCGACCTTCTCGGCCAACTCCTCCTTGCTGAGAAAATCGATTTCCTCATAGCCGTAGCGCGCGCGCATGTGATCGACTTCGGCGCGATAGTCGTCGACATAGCTGGCCTTGTGGGCGGCGTGGATCAGCCCGTCACGCAGGTCGCAGTCGATGTCGTGCTCGGCGATCAACCCGCGCACCAGCGCCATTGCCTCCAGGGCGAGGTCCCACAGCTTGCGCGCGTCGTCCGGCCCGACGCTGGCCTCCAGCGTCGCCTGGCCGCGCCGCTGGCCGGAATGCATCTGTCCGCCGTTGCGACCCGAGGCACCCCAGCCGACGCGCTCGGCTTCCAGCAGCACGACATCGTAGCCGCGCTTGGCCAGGTGCAGCGCCGCCGAAAGCCCCGCATAGCCACCGCCCACCACGGCGACGTCGGCGACGGTGTCACCGGCAAGCGCGGGGAAGGGCGCCAGTGGCGTGGCCGTCGCTGCGTAGTAGGAGCCGGCTGGATAGCCCTGTGCCGTCACGTTGTTCGCCGCGTGGTCAAGCAACGCGGCCCTCGGCCTTCAGCGCCGCATAGGTGTCGTCGAGTGCCTTGCGCGCGCGGTCGGCCAGATAGGCGATCTCGTCCTCGGCAATGGTCAGCGGTGGCGAGATGATCATGGCATCGCGCACCGCCCGCATCACCAGTCCGTGCCTGAACGCAAAGTCGCGGCACATCACGCCGACCTCGCCGACGGGGTCGAAGCGCCGGGTGAGGTCGGACGTGTCCGGCACCAGTTCCAGCGCGCCGAACAGCCCGCACATGCGTGCCTCGCCCACCAGCGGGTGCGCGCCCAACTCGGTCCACACGGCTTTGAGCGCTGGACCGGCCTCGTTGGCGACGCGCCCGACCAGGTCCTCGCGCTGCATGATCTCCAGGTTGGCGAGCGCTGCCGCGCAGGCCGCCGGATGCCCCGAATAGGTGTAGCCGTGATAGAACTCGCCGCCCTCGCCGATGAGATGATCGGCGACCATGTCGGAGACCATCACCGCGGAAATCGGCAGGTAGCCTGACGACAGCCCCTTGGCCATCGGCATCAGGTCTGGTTGCAGATCGTAGGTGTCGGAGCCGAACCAGTTGCCGGTGCGCCCGAAGCCGCAGATCACCTCGTCGGCGACCAGCAGCACCTCGCGCTCCGCCAGGATGCGCTTGACCTCCGGCCAGTAGGTCTCCGGCGGGATCAGAACGCCGCCGGCGCCCTGGATTGGCTCTGCGATGAAGGCGGCGACTTTGTCCTCGCCGATTGCGTCAATGGCTCTTTCCAGTTCGCGCGCGGCATGCACGCCGAACTCCTCCGGGCTCATGCCCTCCTGCAGCCCATAGCCGAACCAGTAGGGCGGCGTGATGTGGTGTACGCCCTCGATCATGCCGGCCTGCTCGTGCATGCCGGCCATGCCGCCAAGCGCCGACGCTGCCACGGTCGAGCCGTGATAGCCGTAGGTGCGCCCGATGATCACCTGCTTGTCGGGCTTGCCGGCGCGCGCCCAGTAATAGCGCGCCATGCGCACGACGGTGTCGTTGGCCTCCGAGCCGGAATTGGCGAAGAAGGCGCGGTTGAGATCGCCGGGCGTCAGTTCGGCGAGCTTCTCGGCCAGCGCGGCGGCCGGCGGATGGGTCGTCTTGAAGAAGGTGTTGTAGTAGGGCAGCTCCATCATCTGACGCGTCACCGCATCGACGATCTCGGTGCGCCCGTAGCCCACCTGCACGCACCAAAGGCCCGCCATGCCGTCGAGATAGCGGTTGCCGTCGGAATCCCACAGCCAGGAACCGTCGGCTCGCGTGATGACGCGGCTGCCCTCGCGGTTGAGCTGCGCGTAGTCGGTGAACGGATGCAGGTGATGGGCGGCATCGATGCGCTGCAGGTCGGCGGTGGAGATGTTTGCCGCTTTGTTCATGGCCGGCACCTCGCTGGTTGGGGCGTTGTCGGATTGTGCGTCAGACGTTGAGGAGCAGGTATTCGCGCTCCCAGGAACTGATCACGCGCATGAAGGTCTCGAACTCGTCTTCCTTGATGGCGCGGTAGCAATTGGCGAAGTCCTCGCCGAGCATCTCGCGGATCGGCGCGCAGTCGGAGAACAGCGACACCGCCTCCAGCAGTCCGCGCGGCAGATCGTAGGGCAGGTCGCGCGCCGAACCGCTGATCGGTTCGCTGGGCGTGAGTTTCTGCTCCATGCCCAGCAGTCCGCAGGCGAGCGATGCGGCGATTGCCAGATAGGGATTGGCGTCGGAGGAGGGCACCCGGTTCTCCACCCGCCGCGCATCCGCGTCGGAACGCGGGATACGGATGCCGACCGTGCGGTTGTCGACGCCCCACTGGATGTTGATGGGGGCGGCGGTGTAGCGCGCCAGCCGCCGGTAGGAGTTCACATACGGCGCCATGATGCACATCACCGCCGGCAGGTAGTCCTGCATGCCGGCGATGAAGTGGTGGAATGCCTGGCTCGGCGAACCGTCCGCGTCGGAGAACACGTTGCGCCCGGTCGCGGCATCCAACACCGACTGGTGGATGTGCATGGCGCTGCCGGGCTCCTCGGCGATCGGCTTGGCCATGAAAGTGGCGTAGATGTCGTGCTTCATCGCCGCTTCGCGGATGGTGCGCTTGAACAGGAAGGCCTGATCGGCCAGTTGCAGCGGATCGCCGTGGCGCAGGTTGATCTCAAGCTGTGCTGCGCCCTCCTCGTGGATAAGCGTATCGATCTCCAGCCCTTGCGCCTCGGCATAGTCGTAGACGTCGTCGATCAGCGGATCGAACTCGTTGACGGCGGAGATCGAGAACGACTGGCGGCCGATCTCGGCGCGCCCGGATCGTCCGATCGGCGGCTCCAGCGGGTAGTCCGGATCAGTGTTCGGCTTGACGAGATAGAATTCAAGCTCAGGCGCGACGAGGGGCTTGAGCCCCTTCTCCGCGTAGCGCCTGAGCACGCGGCGCAACACCTGGCGCGGTGCCATGTCGACGGGACTGCCGTCGCGGCGAAAGGCATCGTGGATGATCTGTGCGGTCGGTTCGCTCTCCCAAGGCACCATGCACAGGGTCGAGAAATCCGGCTCCAGCACGATGTCGCCGTCGGCCGGATCGATGCCGGTCAGGCCGGCGGGATCGGGATAGTCGCCGGAGATGGTCTGGTAGAAGATCGACTCGGGCAGGTTCATCTTGCGGTGGGCGATGAACTTCTCCGCCGGCATCAGCTTGCCGCGCGCCACGCCCGCCTGGTCGGGCACCATGCACTCGATGTCCTCGACGCGGCGCTCGCCAAGCCACGCACGTGCCTCTTCAAGGGACGCCGCGCCCCGCTGATGCGCGCTGTCGTTATCGCTCACGGTCTGTTTCATGCTGGCTCCTCGGCGTTCCTGTTGACGCCGGAAAAGTGATCACATTATGCGCCGTCGTCCGAAGCGGCGTCCTCCTCGGCGAACATGCCATCGCCGATGTGCTGCATGCCCTCAAGGATGTCGGCGCGGATGGCCTGCGCCAGATCGTCTGCGCTGCCGCGCTCGATCGCCCGCAGCGCCTCGTCGTGATGGTCGACCACCCAGTTGGTGCCGACCCGGCCATAAACGATGCGCATGAACGGGCCGAAGCGCAGCCACAGGCTCTCGATCAGCGGCACCAGCACCTGCGATCCCGAGGCGCGATAGATCATGAAGTGGAAGGCGAAGTTCGCCGCCGCATAGCCTTCCACATTGCCGTTGTGCAGGTGGTCGTTCAACTCGTCGTCCGTTTCGCGCAGCTTCGCTGCGAGTTTCCTGTCGATATGGGGCAAGGCCAGGCGCGCCGCCGCCGGCTCCAGCCGCTCGCGCGCCAGCACCAGTTCCTCGAACTTCGCCTGCGTCATCTGCGGCACTGCCAGCCGGCGTGTCGCGCTGACCTCCAGCGCGCCTTCGGCCACCAGCCGGCGGATCGCCTCGCGTACCGGCATCGGGCTGACATCGAGGTCGGCGGCGAGCCCGCGCAGCGTCACGGCACGGCCCGGCGCGATCTGCCCGCCGATGATGCGCGCCCGCACGGTCCGGTAGACCCGCTCGCCCGCCGTACCGGACCGCCGCGTCTTCTGCGATTGCTGTTGCCGCTCGACCGCCGCCATCGGCCGCCTCCTTCGGTGTCTTCCAGGTCCGGCCGTCATCGATTGACAGTGCCGGAAATTTGTGATCACATTTTTATGCAACTATCACAGAAAACGTAGGCGCCTGCAAGCGCTGCGACCATGGCAGGCCGCGCAAGACGGCCAGCGGGAACAACGAAACGGGGTCCGATCCGTATCGGCCCCGGACGGGCAGAGGCTGACAAGCGCAGATGGCTCCCGACAGCGCCCTGAAGCTGGCTGACACGCGCGCCGGCACACGCGCCGGCACTGGTGCCAGCGACGAGGAGGTGGATGCGTTCACCCGCGCCCACGCCGACGTTCAGCGCATCGAGGTGCTGATCCCCGACACCAACGGCACCTTCCGCGGCAAGTGGATGCCCGCCGACCATCTACCGTCTTTGTTCCGCGACGGGCTGTCGTTGGCGAAATCGGTGTTCTCGCTCGACGCCTGGGGTCGCGACGTGCCCGCAACCGGGCTTTACGAGGAGGTCGGCGACCGCGACGGCATTGCCGTGCCGGTGCCCGGAACGCTGAAGCGCGTGCCATGGGCAGAACCGCCCACGGGGCAGGTGGTGCTGCGCATGCTGGACGAGGATGGCACGCCGTTCTTCGCCGATCCGCGCACGCGCCTGGAAGCGGTCACCGGGCGCCTCGCGGCACGCGGTTATCGCGCGACGAGTGCCTTCGAGCTTGAATTTTATCTGCTCAGGCCGCGCCAGCCTGGCGAACCCCCGGAACCGGTCTTTGCGGGCGCAGGGCCGGAACGCACCCACACGTATCAGATCTCCGATCTGCGGACTTACAAGGACCTGCTGGGCGAGATCGAAACGGCGGCCCGTGCGCTCGACCTGCCGGTGGACACGGTGGTCTCGGAAGCCGCCACCGGTCAGTTCGAGATCAATCTGCTGCATGGCGACGACTGCATCCGCGTGGCCGACGATGCATTGATGCTGCGCCGGGTGGTGACTGGCGTTGCCGAGAAGCACGGGCTTGCCGCGACCTTCATGGCCAAGCCCTTCATGCAGCGCGCCGGCAACGGCACGCATCTGCACGCAAGTCTTTGCGACGGTGAGGGGATCAACATCTTCGGCGTTCCCGATAGCGGCGAGGACATGCTCCGGCGCGCGGTCGCTGGAACGCTTGCGACCATGAGCGACGCGACGCTGATGCTGGTCTCCACGGTCAACGGCTTCCGCCGTCTCAGCGGGCCATACACGCCATCGAGCGCCCATTGGGGCGAGAACAACCGCTACGTCTCGGTGCGGCTGCCACGCGCGCCGGCCAGGGCACGGCGCTTCGAGCACCGCACCGCCGGCGCCGACGCAAATCCGATGCTGGTGATGGCCTGCGTGCTTGCCGGTCTGGACAAGGGGTTGGACGGAGACTGCGACCTGCCGCTGCCGGTGACCGGTGACATCGCCGATGTCAGCGCCAAGGCATTGCCGCGCGATTTTGCCAACGCGCTTGAGCGTTTCGAGGCGTCTGACTGGGTCGCCGACTACTTCGGCGCCGACTACCAGCGTTTCTACGCGGCGGTGAAGCGCCAGGAGTGGCAGGGCTTCCAGGACCACATCCCGATGCTCGAATACGAGACCTATCTGTGATCGGCCCGCTCAAACAAGGGGATTGCACGCCGCCGACACGCAGGATTTCATAGCCGACGACGTAAGTTGTCAGTCATCACGATGAGTGGGGCGCGCAAGCCGGGCGCAACCGGGGCCGTCCCTGCACAGAGGGGAGAGTAGTATGTATCGCAAGACAATCATGACGGCGCTTGCCGCCGGCGCGGCGGTCGCACTGGCCGGTGCCGCGGCCGCCCAGGACAAGGTCGTCAACGTCTACAACTGGTCGGACTATATCGATGAGGAAATCCTCACCGACTTCACCGCCGAGACCGGCATCAAGATCGTCTATGACGTTTACGATTCCAACGACATCCTCGAGACCAAGCTGCTCGCCGGCAAGTCCGGCTACGATGTCGTGGTGCCGTCGGGGAGCTATCTGGCGCGGCAGATCCAGGCCGGTGTCTACGTGAAACTGGACCAGTCGAAGCTGCCCAACAGCAAGAACCTCTGGAAGACCATCACCGACCGGCTTCAGAAGTACGATCCCGGCAACCAGTACTCCGTCAATTATATGTGGGGCACCACCGGCTTCGGCTACAACGTCGACCAGATCAAGGAGCGCATGCCTGACGCGCCGGTCGATTCCTGGGCCATGATCTTCGATCCTGACGTGGTGTCGAAATTCGCCGATTGCGGTGTCTACCTGCTGGATGCCGGCGACGAATTGATCCCCGCCGCGCTGAATTATCTCGGGCTGGACCCGGATTCCAAGGACAAGGCCGACATCGAGAAGGCCGGCGAATTGCTCACCCAGATCCGCCCGCACATACGCAAGTTCCATTCGTCGGAATACATCGACGCCCTTGCCAACGGCGACATCTGCCTGGCGGTCGGCTGGTCCGGCGACGTGTTGCAGGCGCGCGATCGTGCCGCGGAAGCCGAAAACAACGTCACTGTCGAGTACGTGATCCCGAAGGAAGGCGCGCTGATGTGGTTCGACAACATGGCGATCCCCGCCGACGCGCCGAACGCGGAGAACGCGCACATCTTCATCAATTACATGATGCGCCCGGAGGTGATGGCGAAGGCGTCTAACTATGTCTATTACGCCAACGGCAACGAAGCCTCCAAGCCGCTGCTGGAGGACGATCTGATCAACGATCCGGCGATCTATCCCGATGACGCCACCATCGAGCGGCTCTACACCACCACCCCCTATGATCCGCGCTCCCAGCGCGTGGTGACCAGGGTCTGGACCCGGGTGAAGTCGGGCACCTGAGCCTGGCAACGCTCGCCGCCGCGCGCGAAGCTGCAACGCGCGCGGCGGTTTCGCCACAGGGGTGATTGAGAGGGGGAGCCAATGGCGAACACGCCAGGCCCGGTGCGCCGGTCATTCGCGCCGTGGGAAGATGCGGACGCCGATCCGATCATCCGTTTTCAGGCCGTGACCAAGCGCTTCGGCGATTTCACCGCCGTCGATGCCATCGACCTCGACATCTACGAGCGCGAGTTCTTCGCGCTTCTGGGACCGTCGGGCTGCGGCAAGACCACGTTGCTGCGCATGCTTGCGGGCTTCGAGACGCCGAGCGAGGGACACATCCTGCTCGACGGCGCCGACGTCTCGCAGACGCCGCCCTACCGCCGGCCCGTCAACATGATGTTCCAGTCCTACGCGCTGTTTCCCCACATGAGCGTTGAGGGCAACATCGCATTCGGGTTGAAGCAGGACGGCATGCCCAAGCCCGACATCGACGCGCGCGTTCAGGAAATGCTCAAGCTGGTCAAGCTGGAGCCCTTCGCCAGGCGCAAGCCGCATCAGTTGTCCGGCGGCCAGCGTCAGCGCGTGGCACTGGCGCGTTCGCTGGCCAAGCGTCCGCGCGTGCTGCTGCTCGACGAGCCGCTGGGCGCGCTCGACCGCAAGCTGCGCGAGGAAACCCAGTTCGAGCTGACCGACATCCAGCAGGAACTCGGCATGACCTTCGTCATCGTCACCCACGACCAGGAAGAGGCGATGACCATGGCGGACCGCATCGCGGTGATGGATCACGGTCGCTTCGTGCAGATCGACCCGCCCAACGTCATCTACGAGCAGCCCAATTCGCGCTACGTCGCCGACTTCATCGGCGATGTGAACTTCATCGAGGGACAGGTGGCCTCGCACACCCGTGGGCAGGTCAAGCTGGAGACCAATTCCGCGACGGCGGCGATCTCGGCGAATTCCGACGGCACCGAGGTCGCCAAGGGCGACACCGCCTGGATCGCGCTGCGGCCCGAAAAGGTGCGCATCGGCCTCGACAAGCCCAAGGGCCGCGGGCCCAACGCCATCAGCGGTGAGGTCTGGGACATCGCCTATCTCGGCGATCTGTCGATCTACCACGTCAAGCTCGACAGTGGTGAGGTCATCAAATCGGCGCAGACCAACCAGACCCGCATGATCGAGCGTCCGATCACCTGGGACGACCGAGTCTGGCTGTCCTGGGATCGCGACGCCGGCGTATTGCTGACCAGGTAGCGCGCGATGTCCGGGGCAACCGAAAGCAGGTCTGGTTTCTCGCTCGGCAGCCTCGTCGTGCTGGTGCCTTATCTGTGGCTGCTGGCCTTCTTCCTGGCGCCCTTCCTGATCGTCTTCAAGATCTCGTTTTCCGAGGTCGCCATCGCCCAGCCGCCCTACCGTCCGGTCTTCGACATCTTCGAGGGCTTCGCGGCGACATGGCAGAAGGCGCAAGAATTCTCGTTCGAGAACTACACCTTCCTGTTCACCGACGACCTCTACGTGCGGGCCTATCTGCAGAGCCTGCAGGTCGCCGGCATTTCCACCTTCCTGGTGCTGCTGATCGGCTACCCGATTGCCTACGGCATGGCGCGGGCGCCAAAGCAATGGCGGCCGATGCTGCTGATGCTGGTGATCCTGCCGTTCTGGACCAGCTTCCTGATCCGGGTCTACGCCTGGATCGGTATCCTCAAGCGCGAGGGGCTGCTCAATCTGGCCCTGACGTCGATGGGGATCATCGACGAGCCGCTGATCATCCACAACACGATGACAGCCGTCTATATCGGTATCATCTACTCTTACCTGCCGTTCATGGTGCTGCCGCTGTATGCGGCGCTGGAGAAGATGGACAATTCGCTGCTGGAGGCGGCCGCTGATCTCGGCTGCCCGCCGTTGAAGGCGTTCTGGACCATCACGTTTCCGCTGTCGCTGCCAGGCGTCATCGCCGGCTGCTTCCTGGTCTTCATTCCCGCCGTCGGCGAATTCGTCATCCCCGACCTGCTCGGCGGTTCCGACACATTGATGATCGGGCGCACACTGTGGAACGAGTTCTTCTCCAACCGCGACTGGCCGGTCTCGTCCGCCGTGGCGGTGATCCTGCTGGCGATCCTGGTCATTCCCATCGTGCTGTTCCAGAACGCCCAGCAGCGCGCCCAGGAGCGTGAGCGATGAACGCCCGGCTCTCCACCTTCAACGTGACCTCGCTGGTGCTCGGCTTCACCTTTCTCTACCTGCCGATCGTGCTGCTGGTGATCTACAGCTTCAACGAGTCGCGGCTGGTCACCGTGTGGGCCGGCTTCTCCACCAAGTGGTACGGTGAGATGCTGCGCAACCAGCAGCTCCTCGATGCCGCCTGGGTGACACTCAGGGTTGCCTTCGTCTCCGCCACCATCGCCACGGTGCTGGGAACGCTTGCCGCGCTGACGCTGGTGCGCCGCGGCCGGTTTCGCGGGCGCACCCTGTTTTCCGGCATGGTCTACGCCCCGCTCGTCATGCCGGAAGTGATCACCGGCCTGTCGCTGCTTTTGATGTTCGTGGCGGTCAATTTCGATCGCGGCTTCTGGACCGTCACCATCGCCCACATCACCTTCTCGATGTGTTTCGTGGCGGTGGTGGTTCAGTCGCGCCTGGTCACCTTCGACATGTCGATGGAGGAGGCGGCCCTCGATCTCGGCTGCCCGCCGGCCCAGACCTTCCTGCTGATCACCCTGCCCATCATCATGCCGTCCATTATCGCCGGCTGGATGCTGAGCTTCACCTTGTCGCTGGATGATCTGGTCATCGCGAGCTTCACCACCGGCCCCGGCGCGACGACGCTGCCGATGCGCATCTATTCGCAGGTACGCCTCGGCGTGACGCCGGAGATCAACGCGGTCTGCACGGTGCTGATCGGTTTCGTGACGCTCGGCGTCATCACCGCGACGCTGATCACCAAGCGTCAGGAACTGGAGCGCCAGCGCGCCGAAGCGGCCGCCGCGCGCGGCTGAGGACTGTCGATACAGCCTAGCGTGTCGGGACCGGCTCCTGACGCGCGATGCCGCCATTGTCCAGCATGCCCTGGTCCAGCAGCGGCACCAGCGGCAGGATGGCGGGCGCGTCCAGCGGCCCATCGATGCGGAAGCCGATCTCGTAGCTCTCATCGGCCGGCGGCAGCGTGCCGTCGGCGTCGGGCTGCGGCCGGCCGTTGGGGTAGAAGACAATTTGCCCCAGGCCACTGACGTAGCGTTGCAGCAGGTCGACCTCTCCCGACGCGGTCGCCTCGAAGCTCTCGGCGGTCATCTCCAGGGCCTGGGTGCGGGTGACGCCGCGGGCGGTAACGAGCTCGATCGTCAGCGCCTCGAACGGCGTTGTCAGTCCGGTGCGGAAGCCGATGCCGGCCAGGTCTTCGTTGGCGATCGCCTCGGCGATGGCCGGAACATCGATGCCGCGCAGGCTGCCGTCGCGAACCTCCAGCCGTCCGTCGCCGCGCAGGCTGCGGGTCAGCTCCTTCAGGGTGCGGCCGTAGCCGACCAGCGAAAGGCCGCCGTTGACATCGCCCTCCAGGCCGAGCAGCGGACCAGTGGCGATCAGTTCCTCCGCCGCAACGTCGCGCAGCGTGAGCTTGGTGCGCACGCGCACGTAGTTGCCGCTCAGCGGACGGATTTCGAGATCGCCGCTGAGCATGCCGCCCTTGTAGGCGGCCTCGCCGATGCCGATGTCGATGCGCCCGGAGCGGATGGCCAGGCTCGCCGCGGTCTGCCCGAAGGTAACGCCCGCCCCGGTCACCTCGCGCGCCGACAGGCGCAAATCGGCGCTCAGCCTGGACAGATCGCCGAACTGAGGCAAGGGCGTCACCGCTTCCGCCGTGACGCCGTCTTCGCCCTCGGCGATCACCACCGGTGCGCCGAGATAGCGGTCGATCGCGATGGTATCCATGGCCAGCGTACCGTTGATCGCGACGATATCGTCGGAGACGTCCACGGTCAGGGTGCCGGTTCCGCTGTTTCCGTCCAGCACGATGGACAGATCGTTCAACTTGGCCATCTGGCCGATGAACTGCATCTGGCTCGACAGCGACAGCCGGTCGAGACCCGGCAACTCGCCACTCTCCTCGCCATAGCCGAGCCAGGCCAGGGCCTTGTCGAAGGCAGCCGACTCCACGCCAAGCGAGCCTTCGATCAGCAATTCCTCGGCGAGCGTTCCCTTGCCACGCACACTGACGCTGCCCTGGGCGGTGACCAGGTCCGCCTCGACCGGCGTCATCACACCGATCAGGAAGTCGCGCGGGTTCTCCACGCTGCTGTCGATCTCCACCACCTTGCCGTTCCACACGAAGGAGGCGTTGGCATCGAGCGGCGAGCCGAGCCGCGCCCATTCGGCGACGATCTCGATCTGGGTGAAGGCATCGCGCGTCTGGCCGTCGGGACCCAGCAGGGTGATGTCGCCGTCGATGACCCGCAGCGGGCCGGTCGCCGGCTGGCCGCTGTCCAGCGACAGCAACTGGCGGCTCTCCGTCTCGCGGGTGACGGCGTCGAACAGGATGCGGATGAGGCCGCGCTCGCTGGGCACCCACTCGTCGGCGGCGTCGATGCCATGCGGGATGGTGACGCTTGGCCGCACCAGCGTCATGCCGCCGACCGCCGTTTCGTTGAATAGCAGGCTGAGCGGGCCGAACCGGCCGAGAATGCGGTCGATCGCGGCAACCGTGGCGCGCTCGCCGGGCAGGCTCAGGCGGACATCATCGATGGAAATCTGAGGTTGCGGGAGAAACTGGATGCGGGCTTCGCTGGCCGCCGTCACCTTGAGACCCGTGACGGTCTCGATCCTGTTGACGGCCATAGCACGCACGGTCGCGTCCGGGACCATCCACGGAAGCACAGTCAACCCGGCGACGATGATGGCGATTGCCACCGCGCCCAACACAAGAAAGCGTTTCATCCCATGACCCGACGTCGATCAGGATTCGAAAACTATAAAGGCCCACCGGTCCCGTTTCAAACGTGAAACCATTGATTCTTCAAACCTTCACCGGCCGCGAAACAGTGGCGTGGCTAACGCCGCTGTGGCATGACGGCAAGGCCGCTGATCGACCGGCCGCAGATTTACCGGATGCTCGCTCATGACCGCAAGCCCGCTCTGGACCCCGGACCCCGCGTATGCCGGAAGCACCCGGATTTCGCGCTTCATGGAGAAGATTGCCGCCGAGCACGCGGCTGAATTCGCCGGCTACGCCGATCTCCATGCATGGAGCGTCGCCAACCGTGCGGCGTTCTGGTCGGCGGTCTGGGACCATTGCGCCATTGTCGGCGAGAAAGGCAGCGACATCATCGAGAATGATGTTATGCCCGGCGCCCGTTTCTTCCCGCAGGCGCGGCTGAACTTTGCCGAGAACCTGCTGGCACCCGCCGCCGAAGGCGACCCCGATCGGGACGCGCTGGCGTTCTGGGGCGAAGACAAGGCTCGCCGGCACATGTCCTGGCGGCAGTTGCGCGATCTTGTGTCGCGGCTGCAGCAGGCACTGGCCAAGGCAGGCGTCGGCCCCGGCGACCGGGTCGCGGCGATGATGCCGAACATGCCCGAGACGATCGCCGGCATGCTGGCGGCCACATCGCTCGGCGCGGTGTGGTCTTCCTGCTCGCCGGACTTCGGAAGCCGCGGCGTGCTCGACCGCTTCGGCCAGATCGAACCGAGCGTGCTGATCGCCTGCGATGGCTACTGGTACGCCGGCAAGCGCATCGAGGTCGCCGACAAGCTGGGCGACATCGTCGCTGGACTACCGGCGCTGAAGGCGACCGTCATCGTGCCCTATCTCGAGATCGCCGAGGAGGTTGCATCCGGCCTCGACGGCGCGGTCACCCTTGACGCCTTCATCGCACCATTCGGCGCGGGCGCACCGCAATTTGCGCGTCTGTCGTTCGATCATCCGCTCTACATCCTGTTTTCCAGCGGCACGACCGGCATCCCCAAATGTATCGTCCACTCGGCCGGCGGTGCGCTGTTGCAGCATGCCAAGGAGCACCGGCTGCAATGCGACATCCGTGACGGCGACCGCGTCTTCTATTTCACCACCTGCGGCTGGATGATGTGGAACTGGCTGGTGAGCGCGCTGGCCGCCGGCGCGACGCTGCTGCTCTATGACGGCTCGCCGTTTCACCCTGACGGCAACATACTGTTCGACTACGCCGACACTGAGGGCATGACCATGTTCGGCACCTCCGCGAAGTTCATCGATTCGGTGCGCAAGGCGGGCTTGCGCCCAGCCGATACCCATCGCCTGGCGGCGCTGCGGCTGATGACCTCGACCGGCTCGCCGCTGTCGCCGGAAGGTTTTGCCTTCGTCGGCGACGGCATCAAGCAGGACATGCAACTTGCCTCGATGTCCGGCGGTACCGACATCGTCGCCTGCTTCGTGGGCGGCAATCCGATCAGCGCGGTCAATGTCGGCGAAATCCAGGGCCCGATGCTCGGCATGGCCGTCGATGTATGGGACGAAGCGGGCAAGCCGCTCGCTGCCGGCAAGGGCGAACTGGTCTGCACTACCGCGTTTCCCTCGATGCCGATCAGGTTCTGGAACGACCCCGACGGCGCCAAGTACCACGCCGCCTATTTCGCGCACTTTGAAGGCGTTTGGTGCCATGGCGACTTCGCCGAGTGGACGCAGAATGGCGGCATGGTCATCCATGGCCGCTCCGATGCGACGCTCAACCCCGGCGGGGTGCGCATCGGCACCGCCGAGATCTATGCGGTTGTCGAGCAGATGCCGCAGATCGTCGAAGCGCTCGCCATCGGCCAGGAGTGGGACGACGACGTGCGCGTCGTCTTGTTCGTGCGCCTCGCCGATGGCGTGCGCTTGGACGAGGAGTTGACCGCGGCGATCCGCAAACGCATCCGCGAGGGCGCCTCGCCGCGCCACATGCCGGCACGCGTGGTCGCGGTCGACGACATTCCGCGCACCAAGTCCGGCAAGATCACCGAGCTCGCGGTGCGCGACGTGGTGCACGGGCGCGAGGTCAGGAACCAGGAGGCGCTGGCCAATCCGGACGCGCTGGCCCTGTTCCGCGACCTGCCGGAGCTTGCCCGATGACGCTGCAATCCGGCGCCCGGCCCGATGCGGCCAGGGCTGTGCGCAGCGCTGGTCCCGGTGGGCGCTGGCTAGTGGTGCCGGCGGTCATCATCGCGCTGGTGCTGTCGGTGCCCGTCGTCACGGTGCTGTTCTCGGTCTTTCAGGAGTCGCAGGGCGCCTGGCGCTCGATGGCCGAGACCGTGCTTTGGGAGTTCATCGCCAATTCCATGCTGCTGATGGTCTTCGTGGGGCTTGGCGTCTTCGTCGTCGGTGTGGGATGCGCCTGGCTGGTCACCATGTGCACCTTTCCCGGCAAGCGCATCCTCGAGTGGGCGCTGATCCTGCCGCTCGCCTTCCCGGCCTACGTGCTGGCCTACGCCTATACCGACTTCCTGCAGCACCCGGGTCCGGTGCAGACGCTGCTGCGCGATGTCACCGGCTGGGGGCCGCGCGACTACTGGTTCCCCAACATCCGGTCGCTCGAAGGCGCGATCACGATGTTCGTCCTGGTGCTGTACCCGTATGTCTACCTGCTGACCCGCGCGGTCTTCCTGCATCACTCGGTGGCCGCCTTCGAAGTCAGCCGCACGCTCGGGCGTTCGGCCTGGGGGGCTTTCTTCAAGGTGGCGCTGCCGATGGCGCGCCCGGCCATCGTCATCGGCGTCACGCTGGCGCTGATGGAAACGCTGGCCGACTTCGGCACGGTGGCGCATTTCGCGGTGCGCACGTTCACCACCGGCATCTACTCCGCCTGGTTCGCCATGGGCGATCGCATCGCCGCGGCGCAATTGTCCGCCACCTTGCTGGCATTCGTCGTCGTGCTGATCGTGCTGGAGCGCTGGCAGCGCGGCCAGGCGCGCTATCACGAGGCCGGCCGCCAGATGGGCGAACTGCCGCAGTTCCGGCTGACCGGCTGGCGCGCCGCCGGTGCGCTCGGCTTCTGCGGCGTGCCGTTGTTTCTCGGCTTCATCCTGCCGGTGATGATCCTCGTGTCGCTGGCACTGAAGGGCGGCCACGACCCGTTCAGCGAGCGCTATCTGCGGCTGATCTGGAACTCGCTGACGCTGGCCGGTACGGCCGCCGTGCTGGCGGTGGGGCTGGCGCTCGTCATCGCTTACGCCAGCCGCCTGTCGCCGGGTGCGATAACCGGTTTCGCCAGCCGCCTGGTCAGCCTCGGTTACGCCTTGCCCGGCTCCATCGTCGCCGTCGGCATCCTCATTCCGCTGGCCAGTTTCGACAACGCGGTGGATGCCTGGATGGAGGCGATGTTCGGCATATCCACCGGCCTGCTGGTGACCGGCTCGATCGCCGCCCTGATCTTCGCCTATCTGGTGCGCTTCATGGCGGTGGCGCTGAACACCGTCGATTCAGCGCTGACCAAGATCACCGGCCGCATGGACGAAGCCGCCCGCACCCTGGGCAGCGGACCTGGCGGCACCCTGGTCAGGGTCCACGCGCCGATGCTGCGCGCCAGCCTGCTGACCGCCGGTCTCATCGTCTTCGTCGACGTGATGAAGGAGCTGCCCGCCACGCTGATCATGCGGCCGTTCAATTTCGACACGCTCGCCGTGCAGGCTTATCGGCTGGCGTCCGATGAGCGATTGACCCAGGCGGCCACGCCCTCGCTGATGATCGTCGCGGTGGGCGTTCTGCCGGTGGTGATCCTGAGCCGGCAGATCATGCGCTCGCGCCCGGGGCAGGTCTCCGCCATCGACTGATCGACGTGCGAACAAAAAAAGGGCGTCCGCGAGGGACGCCCTTCCCGATAGTGTGTGTTGGCTTGCAAGCCTTACTTGTAGCCGACCTCGTTGTAGATCTCCTGCGCCTTGGCCTGGTTCTTGCCGTAGACGGTGATGGAGACCGGGTCGATCTTGAAGTCCTTCATGCGATCGAGGCTCGAGGCCAGCGGCGTTCCGGCGACCACCGGATACTCGTCATTGCCCTCGGCGAAGTACTGCTGCGCCTGGGCGCTGACCAGATACTCCAGGAACTTGATCGCGTTCTCCTTGTTCGGCGCGTTGGCAACCACGCCACCGCCGGAGATGTTCACGTGCGTGCCACGGTCACCCTGGTTGGGGAACACGATGCCGATGCCGTCGGTCGAACCGCTCAGGCCATCGACATCCTTACGGATGGCGCGGCCGAAATAGTAGCTGTTCGAGATGACGATGTCGCACTGGCCCGAAACGATAGCGCGAAGCTGGTCGGTGTCGCCGCCCTCGGGATCGCGGGCGAAGTTGGCGACCAGTCCTTCGGCCCAGCCCTTGGCCGCATCCGCACCGGCCGCCTCGATGATCGAGGCCATCAGCGATAGCTGATAGATGTTGCTGCCGGAGCGGGCGCAGACCTTGCCCTTGTACTTGGGATCGGCCAGTGCCTCGTAGGTCTGCGGCGGCTCGCTGACGTCGGCCTTATCGTAGAAGATCAGGCGGGCGCGCTGCGAAAAGGCGAACCAGTGTCCGTCGGGATGGCGCATGTTGGCCGGTACGGCGGCTTCCAGGGTGTCCGATTTGATCGGCTGGAAGATACCGCCCTGATCGGCGGCCCACAGACGGCCGGCATCAACGGTCAGCAGAACGTCGGCGGGGCTGTTGGCGCCCTCGGCCTTGATGCGCTCGATAAGAACGCTGGCCTTGTCCTCGATGCGGTTGATCTTGATTCCGGTCTTGTCCTCGAAGTCCTTGTAGAGACGCTCGTCGGTGTCGTAGTGGCGCGACGAGTAGAGGTTCAACTCGCCACTGGCCGCGGCAGGCGGCACGAAGCCGAGTGCGGCGACCGCGGTAACCGCGAGAAGCCCGGCGCAGGCGCGCCGGCTGAAGGGAAGTTTCATTGTGTCCTCCAATTGAGGGGGTCCAAAGCCCCAACACCAAAGGCGCTAGCCTCAGCGAGCCATTGGCTTCCAAGCGGGGGGGAATATTGCGCGCGGGTACCGGGCCGTCAACGGCGCAACGGAGTATTCGCCATGTAAAACAGTAATTTAGAATTATTATAATTTGAAATTATACTCATTCCAATCCAGAATATAGAGATTAATTTGGATATATTAAGTAAATACGGATAATTACTCAAGAGAAAAGTAAATTCCATGCACGGATCGTCCCGCGACAGAAGCGGTGGAGGTCAAAATCCGAACGATTATTTGTAGACTCTTGACGGCAGGTTTCTGGCAATAGGTGGGCCTGGCTACTCCGCCAGCACTCGCGTCGAGGGGAAGGTGATCTGCACCAGCGTGCCGCTGTCGAGTTTGCTCTCGATGACGAAGCTGGCCCGATTGGCCTCGGTGAGTGCCTTGGTCAGCGGCAGGCCGATACCGGTGCCGGACCGGTCGGCTTGCGCCGTGCTCGACTGCCGGTAGGGCTCCAGCGCCTGCTCGATATCGTCCGGTGACATGCCCAATCCGGTGTCGCGCACCCGCAACTGGACTTCGCCGGCCTGGGTGTAGACCGTCGAGACGATCACCTGGCCGGCTTCCGGCGTGAACTTCACGGCGTTGGAAATCAGGTTCAGCAGGATCTGCCGGATGGAGCGCACATCCGCGACGATGTCGGGCAGGCTGGCGGCCAGGCTGGTGCGCAGGATGACGCGTTCACGGTTGGCCTGGCCCTGCATGATCGCGGCGCACTGTTCGACGATGTCGTTCAGCCGCACCTGCGAGAAGTCCATGTCCATCATGCCCGCCTCGACCTTGGACAGGTCGAGCAGGTCGTTGACCAGGCTGATGATGTGCTCGCCGCTGGCCTTGATGTCCTGCAGGTAGCCGCGATAGCGCTCGTTGCCGATCGGGCCGTACTGCTCCTCCAGCATGACGTCGGCGAAGCCGATGATGGCGTTGAGCGGCGTGCGCACCTCATGGCTGACCTTGGCCAGCACGTCGGACTTCTGCGAGGCGGTGTCCTCCGCGCTCTTGCGCGCCGCGCGCAACTCTTCCTCGGTGCGCTTCCAGTGCGTGATGTCGCGCAGAACCGCGCAGTACTTCTCCCGCGACCCGATGCCGACGGGCCCGATGGTGAGGAACAGCGGCATCGTGCCGCCGCTGCGCTCGATGGCGGTGATCTCGCGGCCGTCGTTGAGCACGCTGGCGACGCCGTTGTCCTTCAGCCCGGCCAGATAGTCGCGCACGGTGCCCGCGTCCGCGCCGGAGAACAGGCTCTCGAAGCTCGCCCCGCTCGCCTCCCGGCTGTCGCGGCCAAACAGCGCTTCCGCCGAACGGTTCATCGACAGGATGTCGCCGCTCGCATCGAGCAGCACGATACCGTCGGTGGCGGTGTCGAGAATGTCCTTCAGCTCGACGACCTCCGCCTCCAGGTCGGCGGCGGTGTCGGCATCCGATACCAGCCGTTCGCGCGCGCTCAGCAGCAGCGCCGGTCCGTCGATCCATGGGGCAAGCTGCAGTCGCGCATCCAGCTCGATCGGCATGCCGTCACGGGTGATGCCGGCGAGCGTGCGCTTACCGGGTTCGCGCGCGTTCGAGAGGTTCTCGAACAGCGCGTGCAGTCCGCCGGCGATCTCCAGATCGTCGAGATCGGCATAGCCGAACAGGTCCAGCATGGCGCGGTTCGCAAACAGCGGCTTCTCGTCGCGCACGAACATCAGCCCGACCGGCAGGCGCTCGATCAGCGCCACGAAGTCATTGACGTCGCGCGCCCGCCCGCGTGACAGCTTCCTGTCAGGCGCGGATACGGGCGTGTCGTCTTGCAGGCGCGGCGGAGGCAGGTCGTCCGGCGCGCGTTCGGTCTCGATGACCGTCTCGTCGGCGACCGGTTCGTCCTCCGGCGCGGCCGGCATGTCGTCGTCATCCTCGCCATGCAGCCGGTCTGCGATCTCGGCAAAGGCGCGCCGGTCTTCCTCGTCCAGCGTGTCGCCGATATCGCGCGGTGCTGGCGGTTCTTCGGCCGCGCGAACATCGTTCTCGACGACGGGCTCGGTATCGGTCGCCTCGTCATCACTGCGCGACGTGCCCGCGCCGTAGCTTCCCATGCCCGAGGCGAGGCGGCGCAGGATCGACGCGGAGGAGGACTGCGGCTGGATATCGGCGGTTTCCCCGCTCTCGGCCATCATGACATCGACCGGCTCGTCGTCTTCGACGTAAGGATCTGGTGCGATCAACGCATCGTCATCGCTGCCGGTCGCCATTGCCAACTGTGCCATCGGCGCGGCCACGGACCGCCGTTCGCCGATCACGGCGAACCCGCGCAGGCCCTCATAGCCGCCGCGGCCATCCAGGATCGGCAGCCCGGCGATCATCGTCTCGTAGGCATCGCCGTCGCGGGTGCCGTACCACAGCACTTCCACCGCATTGAACGTGTCGCGGGATTCGATCGCCCGCACGAAATCCGACAGATCGCCGGTCAGCAGATCGTCAAGGCTCTCGCCGATCTCGCCGGCAAGACCGAGCTCCGACAGCTCCGGGCTTGCTTCGGTGATCAGCGCATCCGCATTGAGGGCGAAACGGAACCGGCTTCCGGGAACCGCGGCGCGCGGCGATGGGTCCCGATCCACGTCAGCCAATTGTGCGGGCGCCGTCGCAACGGTCGCTGCCGCCGCTTCGGTCGCGGCTTCGGGCAAGGCGACACCGCGTGCGCCTGCCAGACCGGAGACGATCTCCCGCGCCGCGCCGCCGACAGGTGCAGGTCCCGACGGCATCCGCCGTTCCGGCAGCGCGCTGATGTCCGGCACCACAGGCTCGTGCGCCATGTCGTGTTCCGGCTGCGGCACCAGCGCGGTCCCGGGGGCGGCCGAAAACAACACCAGATCGCCATCGTCGAGCATGTGGCGCGTGATGCCTTCAAGCGCGCCAAGCTGATCGGCCGGCGCGATGTCCCCGGCGGCCTTGGCGGCCGGGTTCGTGTAGACAAGCTCGCCGGCGCGATCGAACACCACCACCGACTGGCTGTCGTCGTCGAAGGCCAGTGCGGCCTTGTCGGCGATTGTCAGCATGCTGTCGGGGGGTGCCGCGGCGATGGCGAACACGTTGGGCTGGGGGGCGGGAGCGGCGGCGCGCTGGCACATGAACGGCAGCGTCACGGTCCGCGTTCCGATGAAGAAGCGCAGCATTTCAAGGCGCGGCGATTGCGACAGGTCGTCTGCCTGCGCCAGCGCGGTGAGGCGATTGGCGCCAGGTCCGCGCAGCGCCATCGATCCCGAAACGATGCTGGTGATGGATGACGCGCGCAGCATCGCCGCGGCGGCAGGATTGGCGATTGTCACCGCACCGCTGTCGCCGTCGATCAGCAAGGCCGGACTGTCCGCGAAGAACAGATCGACGACGGGCGGGCAGGTACTGAGGCGGGTCAGGATATTGACCAGCGATATCGGCTGTGACTCCGACATGCGTCACCGGGCTCCAACAGGCGCGGACCGACTCCGGAAGGCACTCCGGCACCGGTCGTCAGAATTGGCTTTTCCCGGGTGACCCCGTCCGGGAGTCGCGGCCATGCCGCCGCGCATGTCCGCCTCGGCACGGACTATAGGCTGTAGGGAATTTCTCCGTC
The DNA here is from genome assembly GCA_028279445.1 of Tepidamorphaceae bacterium. Lineage (GTDB taxonomy): Bacteria > Pseudomonadota > Alphaproteobacteria > Rhizobiales > Tepidamorphaceae > JANQNT01. The sequence continues at coordinate 37,317 of JANQNT010000024.1, forward strand.
CACCGCACCAGCGCCAAGGTTAAGGATTCCTTGCGTTCTTGGTTAAATCGAGGCGTGCGGCAGCAGCTTAATTGTGCGCCGCAACATTTTTTGTTGCACTGCACAAAAAACTGCGCTATATACGATCTGCGTTTTCCATCGTCTGCGGTGCAGAACAGCCGCAAACGGATCACAGGCCCGTCATTCGGTGCGGCGGACCGACAAGTGCAACAGACCGTTCAGGAGACATCAGATGACCCAGACCAAGGCAGCCAAGCCCAAGACCGAGACCGTTTTCCCGATGTTCGAGATTCCGCAGTTCGAGATGCCGAAGTTCGATGGCGCCGACATGCCGGTCGCCTTCCGCGACATGACCGACAAGGCCGTGGCGCAGACCAAGGACGTCTACGACAAGTGCAAGGCGGCGGCCGAGGAGGCCACCGAGGTTCTTGAGGACACGTTCGCCGCGTCCTCCAAGCACGCCACCGACCTCAACAAGGTGATGCTCGCCAACGCCAAGGCGAACATCAACGCGTCCTTCGACTTCGCCGAGAAGATGTTCGGCGTGAAGACCGTTGCCGAGGCCGTTGAACTGCAGAGCCAGTTCGCCCGCAAGCAGTTCGAATTGCTGAGCGCCCAGACCAAGGACATTCAGTCCAAGGCCCAGAAGGCCGCCGAGGAATGCTCCAAGCCCGCCAAGGAGCGTGTCTCCAAGGTGGTTGAGCAGTTCAAGGTCGACGCCGCCTGATCAGGCTTCGATCGCGGGCATCCGCCCGCCACCCGACAAGTTCAGCGCCCGGATGCGTGTCCGCGTCCGGGCGTTTTTCGTGCGCCCATCTCAGGCTTGATTTGCCGGCGGGATCGCATGTACACGGATAGCCCGCGCGCGCTAGGGTGCCTGTGCCCGCGCATTGCGCATGAGCCGCCTTAGCTCAGTTGGTTAGAGCGCCAGATTGTGGATCTGGAGGTCCCCCGTTCGAACCGGGGAGGCGGTACCACTCCTTGGTTTCGGCAAGCCTTGTTCAGGCGCGAACGCGGGTCGCGAAGTTGTGACGGCTGGCGCGTGAGTGTGATTCCGTCACCGCGCGCCATGCACTATGGTCCGGACCCTGGTTTGGAAGTGACGGGACGCCGAGCAAGGAGCATTCGTGTGCCATGAGAAACCTGATCGTTGCGATTGCCGTTGCCTGCATTGGCGCGACCGTTGTGTCCGTCACGCCCGCCCATGCCCGCTGCAGCGATCGCGCAAACCCGCAGGTCGACTGGTCGGGCTGTTCCAAGACGCTGATCCTGATCCCCAAGTCCGATCTCAGGCAGGCCAATCTGAATGGCACCGACCTGACCAGTACGGGCATGAGCGAGTCGGATCTGGAAGGCGCCGTGCTGGACGGTGCCAACCTAACCTTCACCTCGTTGAAGCAGTCGAGGCTGGTGGGCGTGTCGATGCACAAGACCTTTGGCGTGCGCACCGACTTCGTTGGTGCCGACCTGTCGGGCGCCAGGCTCGCCTACGCGGAGTTCTATCGCGCTGACTTCACCGACGCGAAACTGCCCGGCGTCGACCTGTCGCGCTCCGGCATGCCGCGCGTCAATTTCACCAACGCCGATCTGTCCGGCGCCGACATGTCGCGCATGGATGCCATCCGCGGTGTCTTCGCAGGCGCCGACCTGAGCGATGTCGACTTCACCTTCGCCATCGTGGCGCGCGCCAGTTTCGCCGGTGCGAGCCTTGCCGGTTCGAACTGGAGCAACGCCTTCCTCTACCGCGCCGACATCGCCGGCATCGACCTGAGCGGTGTGACCGGGCTGACCAGCGCGCAGGTTGCGCTTGCATGCGGCGATGACGCCACCAAGCTGCCGGCTGGCGTCGAGGCGCCCGATCAGTGGATCTGCGACGACTGAGTCTGGCCCCCGACAAGGTCATGCTCCTGGGGTCCTGACCCTAGATCATCCTGTGTTTGAGTTGACTCAACCCAAACACAGAAAAGATGATCGGTTCTAAAGGGTTAGAGCAACTTATCTGCGCCGATCCTGGCGCAGGTTGCTCTAGCGCCGATACGGCTCGAACCAGTCCAGGCTCTCCTTCGTGGCGGTCAGCGGCTTGTATTCGCTGCCGATCCAGCCCTCGTAGCCCATGCCGTCGATCATCTGGAACACATAGTCGAAGTTGATCTCGCCGGCGCCCGGGTCGAGGCGCTGCGGCGGATTGGCGATCTGGATATGTCCGAGGATATCGAGGTTGTCGTTCAGCGCGCGGATCAGATCGCCTTCCATCACCTGGCGGTGATAGAGGTCGAGCTGCAGTTTGACGTTGTCCGCATCGATGCCGTCGATGACGCGGCGCACCTCGTCGGTGCGCGAGATGAAGTAGCCCGGCATGTCGCGCGTATTGATCGGTTCGATCAGCAAAGTGATGTCGTGCTCGGCGAGCGCCGCCGCGGCGCGCGCGATGTTGGCTATGTAAGTGGTCATCGCCTTGGCGGGATCGAGCGCGGGCGGCAGCACGCCGGCCATCACATGCAGCCGCTTGCAGTTCAGCGTGATCGCGTATTCGATCGCCGGCGGAATGGTGCGTTCGAAGTCCGCTTCCCGGCCCGGCAGCGCCGCGATGCCGCGCTCGCCGGCATCCCAGTTGCCCGGCGGCAGGTTGAACATCACCAGTTCGACGTTGTGCGTCTTCAGCTCGGTGAGCAGCAGTCCGGCATCCTGGCCATAGGGAAACTGGCACTCGACGCCCCGAAAGCCGGCCATCCGTGCAGCCGAGATACGCGCCCGGAACGGCAGTTCGTTGAACATCATCGAAAGGTTTGCGGCAAAGCGCAGCATGCGTCGCGGCCCCGTGAACGCAATATGGACTGGTACACAGAATCGATCTTGCAGGGGCGACTATAGCACCGCTACCGTGCTGCCAACGGCGATTTGAGCAAGATCAAGGTGCCCGCGCCCGACTGCTTGCAGGCTGGTGTCATCGGCAGGACGGACAGCCGGCGTGCCGGGTGGGCTCGCCACTTGGCACCGGCAAGACCTGGCACCGGGTTAGGGCTTCGTTCGATCGCCGCCGAGATGAATGGCTCCAAATGCCCGCGCCGGACAATCCGCGCGGCGACAGATCGGGACAAGAACAAGATGAGCATCACACATGGCAGGCTGAGCCGCGTCCGCCTCAATCTGGCGCGCAGCGAGGAATTTCCTGGCGGCAGCGCCAATCACGGCTATGAGTTCGTCGCCCCGATCGGCGAGGACGGGCACATCGACGCGGACATCTGGAAGCAGGAGCGCGATCACTGCCGCGTGCGCCGGTTCTGGGAAGGCGAGCCGGACGACATCGGCCATCTGATCCACCGGCCCGGAGGAAGCTGGGCCTTTCATTACGATATCGACGGCGACGAGGATGACGAGGCCGGTTACCGCTTCGGCGCCCACGCCTTCGCGCCCGGCGAGTATGTCTCGATCCGCGACGAGGATGGCGAGATGCACACCTTCCAGGTGGTCACCGTCGAGCCGCTCTAGGGTCCGGACCCTGGGGTCCGGCGGGGCGCCCTTCACCGCATTGCGCTGGCAACGACTGTGATAGGCTGACCCGCCAGGCAGGAAACGGGTGGCAAGGCCCTGCCCGCGGGCGCTAGATCATCCTGTGCCTGGGTTGCCTCAACCCAAGCGCAGAAAAGATGATCGCTTCCAAGAGATTGGAGCAACTTGTCTGCGCCGGTCCCGGCGCAGGTTGCTCCAGAATGCGCCGCTGCCATCCGTCGGTCGCTCGCGCAAAGGCAAGCCTGCATGTCCGTCGATACCGCTCCCGCCCCGCGCCGCGCGCAGATGTCGGCGACCGACTGGATCATGCTGGTCACGCTCGGTGTGGTGTGGGGCGGCGCATTCTTCTTCGCCAAGGTCGCGGTCAGCGAGGTCCCGCCGCTGACCCTGGTGCTGAGCCGGGTGGCGCTTGCCGCGATCACCTTGCATATCGTGTTGCGCATCGCCGGCGTCGCCTTCGTGCCGGCGCGCCGCTGGCCGGCCTATGCCGGCATGGCGGTGCTCAACAACATCATCCCCTTCAGCCTTCTGTTCTACGGCCAGACGCAGATCGGCGCCGGGCTGGCATCGATCCTCAACGCCACCACCCCGATCTTCGCCGTGGTCATTGCCCATCTGTTCACTGCCGATGAGCGCATCACGCCGGGCAAGGCGGCAGGTGTGGCGCTTGGCGTGATGGGGGTCGCCGTTCTCGTTGGGCTCGACGCCCTCGGCGAACTGGGTCTTGCGGTGCTTGCCCAGATCGCGTGCCTGGGCGCGGCCCTGTCCTATGGCTTCGCCGCGGTATTCGGGCGCCGGTTTCGGGACGATCCGCCGGTGGCCAGCGCCACCGCTCAGGTCACCGCGTCCAGCCTGATGCTGCTGCCGGTCGTGGCGCTGGTCGACGCGCCGTGGACGCTGGATGTCCCCTCGATGCCGGTGCTTGGCGCGGTGCTGCTGCTCGGCACCGTATCGACCGGGTTCGCCTACATCCTGTTCTTCCGCATTCTGCAATCGGCCGGCGCCACCAACATCTCGCTGGTCACGCTGATCGTGCCGGTGACCGCCATCCTGCTCGGCGCGGCGGTGCTGGGGGAACGGCTGGCGGCCAGCGATCTCGTGGGTATGGCGCTGGTCGCTGCCGCGCTGGTCACCATTGATGGGCGGGTGTTGCGCCGATCCCGGCGCAGGTTGCTCTAGGAAATCTCCAAGGTGGGGATGTCGCGCACGTCGATCCGCTGACTTGCCTGCCACGCATCGTAAGCGGCCTGCATGCGAAGCCAGACACCAGGGCCGTCGCCGAACAGCTTGCCAAGTCGCACTGCGACGCCGGCGGAGACAGGCTTTCTTTCACGCACGATGTCATGGAGTTGCTGTCGCGAAATGCCGAGAAGTGATGCGATCTCGACCTTGGTCTTGCGGGTGGCCGGGAGAATCTCCTTGAGCAGAGCCCCTGGATGGGCCGGGCATCGGTTCGGGTCGCGTCTGGCCAAAATCTCGGTCATGCATTGCTCCTAGTGGTACTGCTCAAAGTCGACTGCATGGGCATCCCCGCCGCTGAACTCGAACGTGATGCACCAGGGACCGTTGACGTGAACAGTGTAGCGAACCGGGTTGAAGCCGCTGAGGCGATGAAAATCGAAGCCTGGCAGATTCATCTCTTCTGCGCGCTCGCAAGCATCGAGGCGATCCAGACGAACCAGAATGCGGCGGTGCAGGCGCTGGTCGATCCGCGTTCGGGCACCGCACCAGAGGTTTGCCAGTTGCCGGTTCCTGAACGTCCTGATCACAACCGATATGTAAACAATCTGCCTACACATGTCAATTGATTGCTTACACGACTATGAAAAATGGCCCTTTCCTATCGACCCGGACTTGGCGGGTCCGGGACATGGCCAATCCGCACATCGACGCGGTATCCCGCATCCAGAGCGGCGAAGGCGGTCGGCGGGGTGACAAGGACCGCGTTGCTGAGACGCTGTCGGTCGAGCGGCTGGTCGGCCCAGCCGAAGGTCTCCCAAGGGTAGAGCCGCCCACCGCTGACCACGAAGGCCTGCTGGCCCTGCGCCAGCACGCTGCCCTGCGGCAATGCCATGTGGTCGAGCGCCGGGGGCCTCTGTGCGAGTGGTGTCAGGCGTTCCGGGTGCAGACGCGCGTCGAGCCAGTCGGCGCCAGGCGGTCTGTCGAGGTCCAGTGCGCGCCGGATCGCGTCGGCGAAGGCGACCGCATCATGGCGCCGGCACTCGTAGCAGGGCCGATGGCCGGCGGCGAGCGCGGACGCTTCGTCGTGGAAGAACAGTTCGGTGTAGCTCTCGCCCCAGACCATACGGTGGCGGTTCTTGAAGGCGAGCCGGCAGCAGATCCAGCGCCTGCTGGCCCAGCGCCGGTGTGTCAGCGTGCGCGTCGCCGCGTCGTGGATGCGTCCGCCGCGATTGCCCATCAAGCTGCCGCGGGCCGGCACACCGACAAGCGCGCCCAGCGGCGTGACGCGGTTTTGCAACGTCATCGAGGCGGGCCGGCCAATGCCGTCGGTCTTGCCGTTGGTTACCAGACGTCCGGCTTCTCGCCGCGCGCTTCGAGTGCCGCGAACTTGTCCTGCAGGTAGCGCTGGAAGCCCTGGTGTTCGTAGTGGCCCTCCGCCACGAACTCGAACATCGCGGTGAAGTGGAACGGCTTGAAGTAGCCCGGCAAACGGGCGCTCTCGAGCGCGCGTCCGTTCTGGGTGCTATCGGTTTCAATTGCTTTGGAGAAGAAACTGACGGTCGGGGTGAAGTTGACGCCCCAGCGGCGCGCCAGCGCGCGTTCTTCCATCACCTCGCCGTCGAAGTCGGTCACCTCGCGCGACCCCCACAGGTCGAGTTGCACGAAATTGAAGCGCGGCAGCACGTAGTCGAGCACTTTCTCGTGGGTGAAGTTCACCTCGTGCAGTTCGCGGCAATAGGGGCAGCCGCGCTGTTCGAACAGCACCACCAACCCCTTGTCCTCGGCGGCGGCGTCCGACAGATCTTCGGCCATGTCGAGAAACGTGTCGAGGAAGAATGGCTGAACGTAGAGCCCGTTGTCACCGACGGTTGCCGCGCGCGCGGTTGCTGCTAGGCCCGGCCAGGCAAGTGCCGCGCCGGCGGCAAGGCCCGAGGCGGTGAACGAGCGGCGGGTCACAGGCATCCTGTCCCTCCCATCTGCGGAATGTTGCGACTGCCGATACAGCCTAGCGCATTGCAGCGTCCTCGTCAGCGCTGCGCCGAACAACTCCTTGGACATAGCGGCCCCGCCGCGCCGTCCACGGATATAGTGTTTTTACGTACAACCGTTGCGCGGTCATTGGCGTGCGGATAGGCTGCGCCCCGCCTTTTCGGAATAACAAGACGTCAATTTTGGCGAGAGACGAAAAACGTCCGCGGTGCCAGTCGAAACGGCCGACCAGAGAGGCTGAAGCCGGCATAGAGGGGGCTTCGCCAACATACGGGAACACTGACGATCGACCTGCTGCGGCTAAGGGCCGGCGGCGGGCTGATTCTGCAACCGGGAGGATTCCATGAAGAAATTTGCTGCAACGACGGCGTTGTCGCTGTCGCTGGCCATGGGCGCTGCGGGCGGCGCCCAGGCGGTCGACGAACTCAACTGGGACATGCCCGCGACGTTTCCTTCGTCGCTGACCCAGCTTGGCACCATGGGCAAGGTCGTTTCGGACCGCCTTGCGGCCATGACCGATGGCAAGATCCAGCTTACCTATCAGGAGCCTGGCGCCATCGTTCCGGCGCTTGAGGTCTTCGATGCCGTCGCCTCGGGCGCCGTGCAGGCGGCCTGGTCGACGTCCGGCTACTGGACCGGCAAGGACACCTCGCTGGCGCTGTTCTCCGCGGTGCCCTTCGGCCCTGCGGCCAGCGAGTACTATGCCTGGTACAAGTTCGGCGGCGGCAAGGCGCTGTTTGAGGAGATCTATCACCAGTACGGCATTCACTCGGTGATCTGTGGCGTCATCGCGCCGGAGGCATCGGGCTGGTTCCGCGAAGAGATCAAGTCGATCGACGATCTCAAGGGCCTGAAGATGCGTTTCTTCGGTCTCGGCGCCAAGGTGATGCAGAAGCTCGACGTGTCGACCCAGTTGCTCGCCGGCGGTGACATCTTCCCGGCGCTGGAACTCGGCACCATCGATGCCACCGAGTTCTCCATGCCGGCCATCGACCTGAAGCTTGGCTTCTATCAGGTCGCCAAGCACTACTACTTCCCCGGCTGGCACCAGCAGTCGACCATGTTCGAGCTGATGATCAACCTCGACGAATGGGAAGCGCTGTCCGATACCACCAAGGTGATGATCGAGACCGCCTGCGAGGCGAACTTCGCCTACGGCCTGGCCGAGGGCGAGGCGATCCAGTTCGCCGCGCTGAAGGAGCTGCAGGAAAAGGGTGTCACCATCCACACCTGGCCCGACGAGGTGCTGGCGGTTCTCAAGGAGAAGTGGCTTGAGGTGGTCGAAGAGGAATCGGCCGCCAACGAGAACTTCAAGAGGGCCTGGGCCTCGCTCAGCGAATTCCGCGAGAACTACGCCATCTGGAAGGACGTCGGCTACCTGAAGTAGGCGGCGCATCCACGGGGAATGGCCCGTATCCACCAATAACCGCGCTCCAGCGTCGCCGCCCTCGTGACGGCAGGCGATGGGGCGCGGGTCTGGCTGCAATCCAGGCAAAACAGGACTTGTCCGTTGGTCCGGCATCGGCGCCGCGCGGGCAGTTGGAGGGGCGACAAGATGGGAACCTGGTTGGCGATCGCCAGTCTGGTGCTGGCTGCGGCATCGCTTCTGGTGGCGCATCCGCTTGCCAACATCCTGCTGCTGGCGGGCTTCGTCGCGGTGCTGGCCGCTGGCTGGCTGCGCGGACGCGGTGTGCTGGTGCTGTTCGGCCTGATCGCCGTCGTCACCACCTTCATGGTGTCGTCCGACGGCGCGGGCCATTTCCTCGCCGAGGCCGGCATCAACAAGCGCCGCTTCTGGAAGACCTATGCGGAAGGGGTGGCCTTCGCCTGCGGCATCGGCATTACCGCCCTTTACGTCGTCTTCGCACGGCGCACGCTGGAAGGCTGGCCGCGCTATGTGGTCGATACGACCAAGGACCTCGACGCCATCGTCACGAGGGTCGGGCGCACGGCGGCCTGGCTGTTCGTGCCGCTGATGATCATCATTTTCTACGACATCTCGCAGCGCAAGATCATCGACTGGAACAACGATTTCGTCGCCACGATCTTCTACCTGGATTCCACCAAGCTGCAGGAGTTGCAGTGGCATCTGCACGCCACGCTGTTCCTGCTCTGCCTGGGGTTTGCCTACGTCAAGGACGCGCATGTGCGCATCGAGCTGGTGCGTGACCGGATGGCCAATCGCACCCGCGTGTGGCTGGAACTTCTGGGAATCTGCTGCTTCCTGCTGACCTACTGCTACCTGATCATCGAGTTCGGCTACACCTTCGCCGAGCGCTCCTGGAAGATCGGCGAGATTTCCGCCGCCCAGACCGGGCTCACCCACCGCTGGATCATCAAGGGCATGATGCCGCTGGGCTTCGCGTTCCTGTTCGCGGCCGGCCTGTCGGCGTCCTTCAAGTGCATGGTCTACCTGTTCGGGCCAAAGGACATGCAGCGCGAGGTCGACGAATACGCCCACACCCACCATGCAGACCTCGGCGACGTCGATCAGCCCGCCGAAAAGCCGGCCGGCCAGTAGCGGGATTGCATCATCATGACCTTCGTCGAAGCACTCCCGCTGTTCATGTTCGTCGCGCTGGGCGCGCTGTTGTTCACCGGCTTTCCGGTCGCCTTCATCCTCGGTGGCATCGGGCTTGGCTTTGCGTTCCTGGCCCAGGAACTCGGTGCCTTCAACATCGCCCGCCTGGCGATCCTGCCGAACCGCATTTTCGGCGGCACCATGGAAAATCCCGTCCTCGTGGCGATCCCGATGTTCATCTACATGGGCACGATGCTGGAGAAGTCCGGCGTCGCCAAGGACCTGCTGCACTGCCTGCAGGTGCTGACCCGGCGGGTGCCCGGCGGGCTGGCCCTGTCGGTGACGCTGATGGGCACCATCATGGCCGCCACCACGGGCATCATCGGTGCCTCGGTGGTGATGATGACGCTGCTGGCGCTGCCGGTGATGCTGAACCGCAACTACTCGATCCCGCTGGCCACCGGCACCATCGCGTCCTCCGGCACGCTGGGCATCCTGATCCCGCCCTCGATCATGCTGGTGATCATGTCGGACCTGATGTCGATCCCCGTCGGCACGGTGTTCCTGGCCGCCATCCTGCCGGGCCTGCTGCTGTCCTCGCTCTACTGCCTGTACATCCTGGTGACCTGCGCCCGCAATCCGGAGCTGGCGCCGCCTCTGCCCGATGACATCGGGCCGCAGTCGCGCGGCGAATTCTGGATCATGATCTTCCGCAGCTTCGTGCCGCCGGTGTTCCTCATCGTCACCGTGCTCGGCTCGATCTTCGGCGGCATTGCGACGCCGACCGAGGCGGCCGGCGTGGGAGCGGTCGGCGCCACCTTGCTTGCTGCGCTCAACCGCAAGCTGACCCTGCCCGTGCTCACCGAGGTCTGCGAGCGCTCCGCCCTGACCACGGCGATGCTGTTCGGCATCTTCGTCGGCGCCACCTGCTTTTCCCTGGTGTTCCGCTTCCTCGGCGGCGAGGCGCTGATCGACGAGTTCATCCTGTGGGCCGGCGTCGGTCCCTGGGGCATCCTGCTGGTGCTGATGGGGATGATCTTCCTGCTCGGTTTCTTCTTCGACTGGATCGAGATCACCCTGATCGTGCTGCCCGTTTTCGGCCCGATCGTCGCCAGGCTCGATTTCGGCATGCACCTGGCCGGTTTCGAGGGCGTCGGCGAGGTGGCGCTGATCTGGTTCACCATCCTCGTCTCGGTGAACCTGCAGACGAGCTTCCTGACGCCACCCTTCGGCTTTGCGCTGTTCTACATGAAGGGCGTCGCGCCGCCCGGCGTCACCATCCAGCACATCTATCGCGGCATCATCCCATTCGTGCTGCTGCAGCTCTTCGGTCTCGCGCTGTGCCTGACCTTCCCGGGCATCGTGCTGTGGCTGCCCAATGCGCTGTTGAACTGACCGCGCCCGGTCTCGCGCCGGTGCCCTTGCATCGGCGAACGCTTTGCCCGCATGTTGCACCGCAACGCAAAGCGAATCGGAGTGCCAAGTGGACAAGCCCACGCAACGGGCGCGATCAAACGGCGACAGCTTCGTCGTCGAGCAGGTGTTCACGCCGCATCCACGCCGCGCCAAGGTCCTGGCGGAGTTGCATGCCCGGCCGTTTCAACCGGTGCCGACACCCTGTCAGGTGTTTCACTTCGCGCTGATGAGCGATGCGGCGGCGGCCGATGCGCACACGCAGCGCATCGTCGATCTGCTGGCCATGCGCGGCCTGCAACCGATGATGGAGGGCGCTCGCCATCACAGTTTCACGCTGGCCGGTGTCGACGTGCGCTGGGAGTGCCACACCGAGTTCACCACCTACTCGTTCACCGTCAAGGACGGCGGGCGCGACCCGTTCGAGCTGGTGCCGCCGCCGGCCATCCGCGAGATACTTGGCGACTTGCCCGGCGAGGTCATCGTCGCCACGCGCATCACCTTGCGCAAACCTGCCAAGGGACGCGCCCCGGCGCGCTTGTTCGATGAAGCCAGCCTGTGTGTTGCGTCCGTGGGTGACGGCAGCGCGATCGTGCGCACCGACTTAAAGCCCGATGCCGCCGGCTTCACCCGCATGCTGATCGAGGACAAGGGACTGGAGCCGCTGGCGGCCGGCGCATTGGTGCTGCGGCTGCTGGAGGTGGAAACCTACCGCTGTCTGGCGCTGCTCGGCCTGCCCCTGGCTCAGCAGATCGGCCCACGGGTGCGCGATATCGAGGAGGCTCTGGCCGGGGTCACCGCCGAGATGCAGCAGGTCAGCGGCCTGGAGGCCAATCGCGTCCTGCTCGACCGCCTGGCCGGCCTTGCCACCGAGACCGAGGCGATCGCGGCGGAAACCTCCTACCGGTTCAGCGCCGTTGCCGCCTACGAGCACATCGTCCAGAGCCGTCTCAAGGCGATCGGCGAGCAGCCGGTCGGCCAGACCCCGACGCTGGGAGCGTTTCTTGCCAGGCGGCTGGCGCCGGCCATGCGCACCTGCACCTCGATGTCGGCGCGCATCGACGATCTGTCGGAGAAGCTGCGCCGCGCCGCCAGCCTGCTGCGCGCCCGTGTCGACGTCGAACTGGAAAGCCAGAATCGCGATCTTCTGAAAGCGATGAACCGCCGCGCCCGCCAACAACTGCGCCTGCAGCAGACCGTCGAGGGCCTGTCGGTCGCCGCGGTCAGCTACTATGTCGTCGGGCTTGTCGGCTATCTGGCCAAGGGCGCCGCGGAGGCCGGCGCGCCGCTACAGCCGACACTGGTGACGGCCATATCGGTACCGCTCGTGGTGGCTTTCGTCTGGTCGCTGGTGCGTCGTCTGCGCCGCAGCCATGCCGGAGACGACCCGCGATAGGTGACTGCAGCTTGCGTCGATACAGCCTGGGCCGACCGCGATCGGATCAGCCGTCAGTACCGGTTCTGGGGCTTGCGAGTTCGCTCAGGTCCAGGCCGCGATCCCAATACGGGTTGGGGCCGTAGAGGTCGGCCAGATAGTCGATGAAGACCCTGACCTTGACCGGCAGGAAGCGGCGGCTGGGATAAACCGCGTAGATGCCGACCCGCCGCGAGGCGCGGAACTGCGGCAGCACGACGCGCAATTCGCCGTTCTTCAATTGCGGGCCAATGTCCCATGTCGAGCGCAGGGCGATGCCAAGACCCGCCAGCAGCGCCTCGCGTACCACCTCGCTGGAGTTGGTGTGCAGGTTGCCGTTCACCCTCTGCACCACATGGCCTTCGTCGCTCTCCAGCCGCCAGTGCTCCTGATGCACCGTGTAGAGACAGTTGTGACGGGTCAGGTCGTCGATGTCGCGCGGCACGCCGTTCTGCCGCAGATACTCCGGCGCCGCGCAGATCACCCGCGTGTTGTCGGCAAGCCGGCGGGCGATCAGGCTGGAATTCTCCAGTTCGGCGATGCGCACCGCCAGATCGTAGCCGTCGCCGACGATGTCGACGAAGTCGTCGGACAGCATGAGGCTGAGATTGAGGTCGGGATTGGCGGCCAGGAACGCGCCCATATGCGGAGCGATGTGCATGCGGCCGAACGCCGTCGGCGCGGAGATGCGCAGCGTGCCGCGCGGCTTGGCATTGCGCCGCGAGACGAACGACTCCGCCTCCTCGATGGAGGCGAGGATCGCCACAACGCGTTCGTAGAAGCCCTGGCCTTCCTCGGTGAGCGCGATCTGCCGGGTGGTCCTCTGCAGCAGGCGCGCGCCAAGCCGCTCCTCGAGCCGGCGAATGCGTTTCGAAACCACCGCCGGCGACAGCCCCATCTCGCGGCCGGCCGCCGACATCGAGCCCGCCGTGACGACACGGGAGAAAATCTCCATGTCCGTCAGGCTGCCCATCCTGTGCCCATCGTCGCGCAACTTCGTCCCCTCCCTACAATTTCAACACGCGGCCTGTTTGACCGTCTGGATTTATTCTCCGTTGGAACAAATCCGGTCGAATTCTCCCAATGCTGCCTAACTTGGAACAATTTCGCCGCGAGGCAAGCCTCCTGATCCAAGCGCCCGGACCCCAGTGCGCGGAAGTTGAAAGTGATTGCCGCTAAAGGATAGTGCCGAACGCCGCCTCTTGGTGTTACAGCAAGAAGAAAAGAACGATGGACCGGGGCAGGAAATGGCACTGAGTAGCTGCAACAATTTTCAGGATTTCAGGCGATTGGCGAAACGCCGGCTGCCGGGACCTATCTTTCACTACATCGATGGTGCCGCCGACGACGAACAGACCTATCGGCGCAATACGCAAGCTTATGGCGACTGCGATCTGGTGCCCAATGTGCTGGTCGATGTCGCCGAGATCGACATGAGCGTCGAGGTCATGGGCCAGAAGCTGGCCATGCCGGTCTACTGCGCGCCGACCGCCTTGCAGCGGCTGTTTCACCACGAGGGCGAGCGGGCGGTGGCCCGCGCCGCGTCGAAGTACGGCACCATGTTCGGGGTCTCGTCGCTGGCCACGGTTTCGGTCGAGGAAATCGCGGCCATCGCCGACACGCCGAAGATGTTCCAGTTCTACTTCCACAAGGATCGCGGGCTGAACGACGCCCTATTGGAGCGGGCGCGCGCGGCGAGCTTCGATGTCATGGCACTGACCGTCGACACCATCACGGGGGGCAATCGCGAGCGCGACCTGCACACCGGCTTCACATCGCCGCCGAAGCTCACGCTGAACTCGCTGATGAGCTTTGCGACGCATCCGATGTGGGCGTGGAACTTCCTGACCAGGGAGAAGTTCGACATGCCGCATCTGTCGGGCCATGTCAGCGAAGGCACCAATCTGGCGGTCTCCGTGGGCAATTACTTCTCCTCGATGCTCGACCAGTCGATGAATTGGAAGGATGCCGAGGAACTGTGCGCCAAGTGGAACGGCCAGTTCGCATTGAAGGGGATCATGAGCGTCGCCGACGCCAAGCGGGCCGTCGACATCGGTTGCACCGGGATCATGGTGTCCAATCACGGTGGCCGCCAGCTCGACGGATCGCGCAGCCCGTTCGACCAGCTCGCCGAAATCTGCGATGCGGTGGGCGACAAGATCGACGTTGTCTGTGAAGGCGGCATCCAGCGCGGCACGCATATCCTCAAGGCCCTGTCAGTGGGGGCGAAGGCATGTTCCGGTGGCCGTCTCTATCTGTATGCTCTGGCGGCGGCAGGTCAGGCAGGCGTCGAGAAAGCTCTCGGCAACCTGCGCACCGAGATCGAGCGGGATATGAAGCTGATGGGGGTGACCAGGATCGATCAGCTCAGCCGCGATAACCTGCGCTTTCGCAACGCGGCGTGATCCGTCCGGCATATTGATCTTACAGTTGGAGCGGCAGATGTGGAGACAGACATGAACCGCCCCGAGCCGACACTTTCCAACGCCGGTCTCATCGACGCCTGTCGGGAGATCGTCGGCAAATCCCATGTGATCACCAATCCGAAGTCCATGGAGCGGTTCTGCAAGGGCTTCCGGTCCGGCGGGGGCAGCGCGCTCGCGGTCGTGCGTCCGGGCACGCTGCTGGAGCAATGGCGTGTGCTCGAAGCCTGTGTCGCGGTCGACAAGATCGTCATCATGCAGGCCGCCAACACCGGCCTGACGGAAGGCTCCACGCCGCACGGGACCTATGATCGCGATGCGGTGATCGTCAGCACCACCCGCATGGACGACATCCACCTGCTGCAGGATGGCAGGCAGATCGTCAGCCTGCCCGGCGCCACCCTGTTCAAGCTGGAAAAGCTGCTCGCGCCCCTTGGCCGCCAGCCCCATTCGGTGATCGGTTCCTCGTGCATTGGCGCCTCCATCGTCGGCGGCGTATGCAACAACTCCGGCGGCTCGCTGGTGGAGCGCGGCCCCTCCTACACCGAGCTGTCGCTCTTTGCGCAGGTCACGCCGGAGGGAAAGCTGCAACTGGTCAACAATCTCGGCATCGAGCTTGGCGACGATCCTGCGACGATCCTGGGGCGGCTGCAGGCGCGCGACTACACCGCCGCCGACGTCGAGGACACCAACCGCAAGGCCTCCGACACCGAATATGCCCAACAGGTGCGCGATGTGGACGCGGCCACGCCGGCGCGCTTCAACGCCGACAAGCGTCGCCTGCACGAAGCCTCAGGCTGCGCCGGCAAGCTGGCCGTCTTCGCCGTTCGGCTGGACACCTATCCCAACGCCGAGAGCGAAGCGGTGTTCTACATCGGCACCAACGACACCGCGGTGCTGACCGATCTTCGCCGCGACATTCTCTCCGACTTCGAGCACCTGCCGGTGTCGGGCGAGTACATGCACGCGGAAATCTACGATATCGCCAAGGACTACGGCAAAGACACGCTGGTGCTGATCGACAAGCTCGGCACCGACCGGCTGCCGACCATCTTCGCGATCAAGGGCTGGATGGACGCGCGCCTCAACAAGCTGTCATTCCTGCCGAAGAACCTGCTCGATCGCCTCATGCAGGTCGTCAGCCGGCTATGGCCGGCCGTTTTGCCCGAACGCATGGAGGCGTTCCGCGATCGCTTCGAGCACCATCTGATCCTGAAGATGCGCGATGGCGGCATCGCCGAGGCCGAGGCGTATCTCGGCGCCCATCTGAACGCTGACAACGGCGACTGGTTCGCCTGCACCGCGCGTGAAGGCAAGATCGCCGGCCTGCACCGTTTCGCGGCGGCGGGTGCGGCGGTTCGCTATCACGCGGTGCATGGGGACGAGGCCGAAGACATCCTCGCCCTCGACATCGCGCTAAGGCGCGACGACCGGGACTGGTTCGAGGTGCTTCCCGCCAAGCTGGAGGAAGGCATCAGCCACAAGCTCTATTACGGGCACTTCTTCTGCCACGTGCTGCACCAGGACTACATCGTGAAGAAGGGGTACGACCCGGCGGTGATCAAGGCGCAGATGCTTGAGATTCTCGACCGGCGCGGTGCCGAATATCCCGCCGAGCACAATGTCGGCCATCTCTATGCGGCCAAGCCGGACCTTGCCGCCTTCTACAAGTCCTGCGACCCCACCAACAGCCTCAATCCGGGGCTCGGCAAGATGTCGAAACGCAAGAACTATTCGTAGCGTTGTGACCGTGCATTGCGGTCCACCGCAAGGACGCCTCAGCCGCCGAGCCGCTCCAGCGTCCGGTCCAGCCGTTCCACCAGGCTGGCTGCGTCCTCGCGCAGGCGCGACAGTTCGCTCTTCAGCAGCCGCAACTGGGTATCGTCCTCGTCACCGGGCGCCGAACCCTGTCCGGTCAGCAGCCAGGTCGGGCTGACCGCCAGCACGCCGGCCAGCATCATCAGCCGGTTGGCGCGCGGCTCGGCGCGGTCGCTTTCCCAGTGGTGCAGCGTGGCGGTGCGAATGCCGAGCCGTCGCGCGAGCTGCGCCGAGGAGAGCCCCAATGCGCTGCGTGCGCGGGTGATGCGACCGCCGATCGTGTCTTCCATGTCCTGGAGCCTCGTGAAGATATCCGGTTCGCCTTGCTGCGATCCGAACTGGTTGTGCCGCTCATATGTCATTGTCGGGTTCCGACTGTCCTGCAGGTTACACGATCGTCCGGCACAGCGGGCATTGCTGGGGAATTTTCCGCCAGCCGGGGCCGCCACGACCGCAACGAATGTTCGAGTGCGCACTGACCTAGCACCTATTTGTGCAGTGCGATATGCCCGCTTTCGACTAACTGTGCCGGGATTGCGACATCGCTGCGGCCCGCGGTCGCATTGTTGCGTCGGTGGAAACGCTATTTGTCGCTCATGACGGTACGGTAACCGGCATGGTGTGAGATGATCGCTTCGCCTGCCATAGTGCGTGCCGGAGGTGACTGGTTGGCGGCGAAGCCTGCCCTTGGGTCCTGACCCCAGGCCGGTTGCGTTCGCGGGAAGGGTGGGCATGCTTACAGCCGAAACCGGCGCAGAGGGGGGCGCGGATCTGATTATCGGGGCACCGCTCGGCCATCGCCACGACGAGGTTCTCAGCGCGCCGGCGCTTTCGTTCATTGACGAACTGCACCGGCGTTTCGAGGGCCAGCGCGAGCGTGTGCTGCGGTGGCGCACCGAGCGTCAGCGCCAGTTCGATGCCGGCATCCTGCCCAACTTTCTGGACAAGACACGCCACGTTCGCGATGGCGACTGGACAATCGCGCCGATCCCCGCCGAGATGCGCGACAGGCGCGTCGAGGTCATTGCGGCGCCGGAACGCCGCATGACGCTGATGGCTCTGAATTCCGGAGCGCGCGTCTTTGTCGCCGATTTCGAGGATACGGTCTCGCCGACCTGGGCCAACATGATCGACGGCCAGCTCAATCTGAAGGACCGTTGGGCCGGGCGTCTGGAGATCAGCGACAGCTCCGAGGGCGCCGACCTGCGCCTGGGCGATGACCCGGCGATGCTGGCCATACGCCCGCGCGGCCTGCACCTGGACGAGAGCAACGCGCAGGTCGATGGCGCTCCGGTCTGCGCCGCCTTGTTCGACTTCGCCCTGTACGCCTTTCACAACGCCAAGCTGGCGCTGACCCAGGGTTCGGGTCCCTACATCTATCTGCCGAAGCTTGAAAGCCACCTCGAGGCGCGGCTTTGGAACGACGTGTTCGCGTTCGCCGAGGAAACGCTGGGCCTTGCCAACGGCACCATCAAGGCCACCGTGCAGATCGAAACGCTGCCCGCCGTCTTCGAGATGGACGAGATCCTCTACGAACTGCGCGAGCACGTCGTGGCGCTCCACTACAGCCGTTGGGACCAGGTCTTCTCGTTCGTCAAACTGCTGCGCAACAACGCCGACTACCAGTTGCCCGACCGTAGCGCGCTGGTCATGGATAAGGACTTCCTGGGTGCCGCCTCCCGGCTGCTCGTCACCAGCGCGCACCGGCGCGGCGCGCTGGCGATCGGCGGTCTCGCCGCCCTGGTGCCGACCGGCGACGAGCAGACCGACAAGCGCGTCAAGGTCGCCGTTGCCGCCGATCATGAGCGCGAGGCGAAGGCCGGCTATGACGGCGCATGGGTGGCCCATCCCGATCTTGTCATCGTGGCCAAGGACGCCTTCGACCGGCTGGTGTCCGCGCCCAACCAGATCAACACCGCCCGGACGGGCGAGCCGGTGAACCGGGACCAACTGCTGTCGCTGCCCCAGGGCGCCATCACCGAGGCGGGCCTGCGCGAGAACATCGGCACCGGCGTGCGCTTTCTGGCGAACTGGCTTGCCGGTGACGGCGCGGTCTTGGTCGACGGCAGGCTTGAGGACTGCGCCGCGGCCGAGATCGCCCGCACCCAGACCTGGCAGCAACTGCGCCACGGCGCGTGCTTCAGCGACGGGCGCACCGTCACCAAGGAACTGTTCCTGGCGGTGCTCGACGACGAAGTCGCACGGTTGCGCGACAGCCTGGGTGAAGAGGACTTTGCCGGCGGACGCTATACGCAGGCCGCGCAACTGTTCCGCGACCTGGCCCTGCAGAAGGACTTCGTGTCGTTCCTGACCCTTGAGGCGGGCAAGCACCTGGCCTGACGCGCGCGCGTCATTGTTGCACCATCGCCATCGTTGCGCGATCGCGAACACTGGGTTCAGTGTCGCGGCGGCTGATCTCGTCCGCCCCGCACACTACCTTTCGCATGACATCCCCACGCGAAAGGAACAGCGACGATGAGCTGGCAACCCTGTCCCGACCCCGATCCCGGCGATGCCCGCGCCGCCGATCTGATCGATACCATCATCGTGCCACGGGCACGCGATCTCGGCGGTTTCTCGGTGCGTCGCGCATTGCCGTCGGCGAAGCGTCAGATGGTCGGTCCCTTCATCTTCTTCGATCAGATGGGGCCGGCGGAGTTCGTGATAGGCGAGGGCATCGACGTGCGTCCCCACCCGCATATCGGGCTCGCCACGCTGACCTATCTGATCGATGGCGCCATCGTGCATCGCGACAGCCTGGGCACCGAGATGACCATCGAACCGGGCGCGCTCAACCTGATGACGGCCGGCAGCGGCATCGTGCACTCCGAGCGCACCGGTCCGCAGGATCGCGTCAAGGGAGCGCGGCTGTTCGGCTTGCAGACCTGGGTCGCGCTGCCGAAAAACGCCGAGGAGATCGATCCGGCATTCCATCACGTCGGTGCCGACGAGCTGCCCATCGTCGAGGACAACGGCGTGCGGGTGCGCGTCATCGTTGGCGACATGTTCGGCAGGAGCGCACCCGTCCCGGTGGCCCACGAGACGATCTATGCGGATGCGGAGCTTTCCGCCGGCCGTGCGCTGCCGGTTCCCGCCAGCCACGAGGAACGCGCCATCTACACCATCGCCGGCACCATCGAGATCGCTGGCGAGGCGTTCGAGCCCGGTCAGTTGCTGGTGCTCAATCCCGGTGACGAGGTGACGGTGCGTGCGCGCAGCGATGCCCGCTTCGTCATCGTCGGCGGCGATCCGATGGATGGGCCGCGCTACATCTGGTGGAATTTCGTCTCAAGCTCAAAGGAGCGCATCGAGCAGGCCAAGGAGGACTGGCGCCAGGCGCGTTTCGACACCGTGCCCGGCGAGACGGAGTTCATCCCGCTGCCGGAGAGGTGAGGGGCACATTTTTGCTGGACGTTCGCATGTCTATCTCGCTCACGGCGAGTTCGCCCGGACAATGTCCGCGCTCACCGCCTCCGCGGGGGCGGCCTGATCGGCCGGGCGCACGGTCGTGCGCCTGGGTGCAGGCTACAATGTCAGTACGAGGAACCAACCCAGACACGCGACCGCGTGTCCGCGCGGAAGCGCGCCCTCGCGGAGGCGTCGACCCCGGACTTGATCCGGGGGAGACTTGCCGTGAGCGGAATAGAACCGATGCCGCGAGCCCCGAAAAGTGGTTTCCGGTTTTCGGATAAGGCGAGCGGCCAGCAAGAATGCATCCCCGCGCAGCCGTTGCGCGCAAGCGCAACTGGCGTGAGCGAGATAAACACCTGCCTCAGATCACCTTGATCCTGGCGCCGACCCGCACCCGTTCATACAGGTGGATAACGTCCTCGTTGCGCAGGCGGATGCAGCCCGACGACATCTCCTGGCCGATGGTCCATGGCTCGTTGGTGCCGTGCACGCGGTACAGCGTGTTGCCGATATACAGCGCGCGCGCGCCCATCGGGTTGCCCGGTCCGCCTTCCATGTAGTCCGGCAGCCAGGGCTGGCGCTTCTTCATCTCCTCCGGCGGGCGCCAGCTCGGCCACTCCGCCTTGCGGGTGATGCTGTAGGTGCCCTGCCAGGAAAATCCCGGCCGGCCGACACCGACGCCATAGCGGATCGCCTTGCCGTTCGCTTGCACCAGGTAGAGGTACTTGGACGACTTGTCGATCACGATGGTGCCGGGCTTTTCCCTGGTCTCGTAGTTGACCACGCGGCGCTCGAAGCGCCGATCGAAGCCGCGCCGCGATCCATAGACCGGCGCGCGATTGCCGGCGTGGGCTCGCTGGCGGGTGCCCGGCAGTGGTGCCGCCTGCCGGCCATAGCTGCGCGGCAGGGGCGCGGCGCGCCGCGGCTGGTAGCTGCGCCGCGGGGTCGCTCGCGAACCATCAGGTCCGAACAGCGAGTTCATCAGGGCCGGGAAGGGCATGTTGGCGTTATCGGCCTTGGTGCCTGCCGGAAGGCCGGCCAGCGCGAGCCCGATGACGGACAGAAACACGAAACGCTTGATCACGGTACGCAAGCTCCACTCGATACTCTTGCTCATCTACGCGAGCAACGCCATGACAGCGTCGCGCGGGACACCGTCGACAATATGGCGCGTCTGTGGAGGTTATCCCGCCATGGTGACCGGTTTGGTAAACCGGCATCAACCTTCCCGGCCAGGTTCGCGACAGGGTTGATGGCAGGTAAAAGCGTTGTTTGCCAGGCATTTACCCTAACGGGACATTACCCTCGGCAGGTCGTTGCCTGGCACCGTGTACTCAGTGTCGCGACCCTCACGATCCCCAGGGTTTCTTGACGAGATGCGGGAAGGCATCCGTCAGGCGGCGGACGATCTCCGGCGAGGGCGATGCCCGTCGGGAGCTTGTCGTGGCGCTGGCCGCTGATGTTGCGCTGCCGGCAGCGCCGCCTTCCGCCGTCGCATCATCGGCGAATTCGGTGATTTCCACCCCCAGTCGCGTTGCCTTGCGCCAGGCGACCCGGCAGCGGCAGCGGATTTTCTCCGGGCCCAGCAACAGGCTGAACTCGTCGGGGACCGGCTCGGTGTTCTCCATCTCGATGAGCAGGCCGGTATCGGATCGGCTTCGCACGCTGCAATCGAAGGATGAGAGCTTGTTGTCGAGCAGAATCTTTGCCCCGAGGATCGTCCGCGTGCGCGGCGCCCGCCTTTTGTCCGCATGCGCGTTGTCAAGCATGTGAAACTGCCTCGGCGCCCGCGAACGGGCCGCCTCATCTGTCACCCCAGTTGTGCGGAGTCTGCCGAAAAACGATTTGCGGAGCGTTAACCACGTCCGCCCGAAACCTAAATGTCGATACAGTCTAAAGCTGCGGTTGCCAGGCGGCGAGTTCCAGCGCGAATCCGCTGCCGTCCTTGACCACGTGGCCGGTGGCCGGGAACGGGAAGTGATAGCCGGCGACCAGAATGTCCTCCACGGCGACCAGGTCCAGTATCGCGCGGCGCGTCTGGGCGGCCATCTGCGCGTCCATGTCGAAGCGCGAGGCCCAGTCCGGGTGGCGCACGAACAGGGCCGGATGGTTGGTCAGATCGCCGAGCACCATCATCTGGTCGTCGCCGGACGCGATGTGGAACAGGGTGTGGCCCGGCGTGTGTCCGTGTGCGGACTTCGCCATGATGCCGGGCACGATCTCGTCGCCATCGCCGATCAGCCGCAACTCGTCGCGGAACGCCGCGAAAGTCTCGCGCACCGCCGCGAAGCGCGGTTTCAGGGCGTCGGGCGCGCGCTCCTCCGCCCCGTCGTCGGTCCAGTACAGCCACTCGGCCATCGGTACGACCACTTCTGCGTTGGGGTATACCCTGGCGCCGTCCTTGGCGGTCAGGCCATTGATGTGGTCGGGATGAAAATGCGAGATGGCGACCACGTCGACATCGTTGGGGTCGATGCCGGCGGCGGCCATGTTGGCGCCCATGGTGCCGGCGGTCGGTGCCATCTTGCCGCCGGTGCCGGTGTCCAGCATCACGAGCCGCGAGCCGGTGTCGACGGCCATCGCGGTGAAGGGAATCGTCATCGTATCGGAGGGGTTGAGCGCCCGCGTCCAGGCCTTCTGCACCTCGGCAAGTTCCGCGTTGACGACGAAACCCTCGCCCAGCGGGAAGCTCGCCGCGCCGTCGTTCAGCGCCGTGCAGGTGATGTCGCCGACGGCATAGCTGAAGATACCGGCCGGCTTGCCGTGCTCGGCGCCGTGCGCGGTTGACGCAGCGGCGACCGGCAGACTGCCGGCGGCGGCCGTCAGGGCCGTTCCTGTCAACAGATCGCGGCGGTTGATCGGCATGGCTTGGCTCCTTTCGCGCTGTGTGCGCCGGTCCCGGCGCAGCCTGCTCTAGACAACCGCAAATGCAATCTCTGATTGAATTTGCATCATAAACACAGCTTTAACGGGATTGCCGGATAGTGCCTCGCAGCACGCTGTCAGATAACGCGAGGACGTCCGGTGACCAGATCCGCCAAGCTGTTTCGTATTGAGCGCACATCCTACGCCGACGTTCCCGTGGATGCGATTGCCGATGAGCGTCATCAAGAACTTGTGTCCCTGATCGAGTCGCTGCGCGGGTCGGTGGGCGAGGATAACGGTGGCGGTGGCAGCGTCAGCGAGACCATCGTCGAGGACATGCGCAAGCAGATCGCCGAGGCCCGCGAGATCAAGAGCGAGCTGGACATGATCCACGAGGCGATCCACTCCACCAAGCGCGAGCTGGCGACGCTGCATTCGGGCTCGTTCGATGCTGACGGCATGACCCGCGTCACCAACGAGCTGGACGCGGTGGTGGCCGGCACCGAGCAGGCGACCGAGCAGATTCTCGCCTCGGCAGAGAAGGTGGACGCGCTGGCCGGCGATCTCGGCGCCATGGTCACCGACCCGACCGGCGAGGCGCTCGCCAACGATATCCAGGAACAGGTGGTCACCATCTTCGAGGCCTGCAACTTCCAGGACCTGACCGGCCAGCGCATCACCAAGGTGGTCACCACGCTGACCTTCATCGAGGAGCGGGTGTCGCGGATGATGCACATCTGGGGCGGACTGGAGGCGTTCCGCGACGTGGCGCCCGATTCCGTCTCGGTCAAGGACGAGCAGGAGGCGCTGCTCAACGGCCCCTCGCTGCCCGACGACGAGACCAGCATCGGCCAGGACGACATCGACGCGCTGTTCAACTAGCGGTCATTCTTGCTGGCCGCTCGGCTTCTTTGTTGGCGCGCCGTCCGGGCGGAGAACCGGAAACCACTTTTCCTGACGGCGCGGGTTCCGAAAACCGGTTCCCACGTCACACGATATGTGTTTCGGGGCGCACGGCATCATCCTGTACCGACGGAACGACCTGCACCCAGGCGCACGACCGTGCGCCCGGCCGGTCAGGCCGCGCCCGCGCAGCCGTTGCGCGTCAGCGCAACTGGCGTGAGCGATATAGAACGACGCGACTGCGTGGCCGGCCGGTCAGGCCGCCCTCGCGGAGCCGGCGAACGCAAGTGAGCTCGGCGCGAGCGGAATGGAGTCCTCAAACTTGCTCCTTTGACCCATCTCGTCTAACCAGTGCCGCGCACTCCACTGACATCGGATAGCCGGCCCAAACCCATGAGCGGGAAGAAAAAACCACAGCGCGTCGCGGCGCGCCTGCCGCGCGGATTCATCGACCGCGCCGCGGGCGACCTGCGCCTGTCTCAACGCATGCTCGACACCGTGCGCGCCGTGTTCGAGCGCTACGGGTTCGATCCGCTTGAGACGCCGATGATCGAATACACCGATGCGCTGGGGAAATTCCTGCCCGACGAGGACCGGCCCAATGCGGGCGTGTTCTCGTTTCAGGACGATGACGAGCAGTGGCTCAGCCTGCGCTACGACCTGACCGCGCCGCTGGCGCGCTACGTGGCGGAGAATTTCGACGCGCTGCCGAAGCCCTTTCGCAGCTACCGGCAGGGCCATGTCTTCCGCAACGAGAAGCCGGGGCCGGGGCGCTATCGCCAGTTCATGCAGTTCGACGCCGATACGGTGGGCGCTGCCTCCGTCGCGGCGGATGCGGAAATCTGCATGATGATGGCCGACGTGATGGACAGCCTCGGGCTGCAAGGCCAGTACGTCGTGCGCGTCAACAACCGCAAGGTGCTCGACGGGGTGATGGAGGCGATCGGCCTCGGCGGCGACGAACAAGCTGGCCGGCGTCTCACCGTCTTGCGTGCCATCGACAAGCTCGACCGTCTCGGCATCGAGGGCGTTCGCGCGCTGCTCGGCGAAGGCCGCAAGGACGAAAGCGGCGATTTCACCAAGGGTGCGGAGTTAGAGCCGGAAGCCATCGAGGAAGTCTGTACGCTCGTTGATGCGGCTATTTGGGATCAGCGAATTTCCGAAGCACTTGGGCCGACTGATCCAGAGGTTTTGGAAATCTTGGGAGAAAGTGGGTGGCTCGATAGCGATGATGACTTCGACCCAGATGCAAACCTAGCTCTGGCCGCCGCTATGCGGTCGAAGTTCCTCGTTAACCCGCAATTCAAGCAGGGGGTGTCGGAACTCTACGATATCGCCAAGTTTGTTCGAGTGGCTGGCTACGAACTTGATAGGATTGTCATCGACACCTCCGTCGTTCGCGGTCTCGAGTATTACACCGGCCCGGTCTACGAGACCGAACTGACGTTCGAGACGGTCAACGAGAAGGGCGAGAAGGCCCGCTACGGCTCCGTCGCAGGCGGTGGGCGGTATGACGGGTTGGTCGCCCGCTTCAAGGGCCAGCCGGTGCCCGCGACCGGGTTTTCACTCGGCGTCAGCCGATTGCAGGCGGCCCTCGCCGCGCTCGGCAAGCTGGAGGACGAGGATGTTGCCGGCCCGGTCGTCGTCACCGTCATGGACCGGGACAGGATCGCCGACTACCAGGCCATGGTCGCCGAGCTGCGCAACGCCGGCGTTCGTGCCGAACTGTTTCTTGGAAATCCAAAGCAATTCGGCAAGCAGCTCGATTACGCCGACCGGCGCAATTCCCCCTGCGTCGTGATTCAGGGCGAGCAGGAACGCGACAAGGGCGTTGTGCTGATCAAGGACCTGATCAAGGGCGCCGAGATTGCCTCAGAGGTCACCGACCACGAGGCCTACAAGGAGGCCTCGCTCGCCGCGCAGATTGAGGTGAAGCGCGACGATCTTGTCGACGAGGTGAAGAAGGTGCTCGCGAAACACGGCCTCGATGGAGGCAACGATGACTGATGTGGCCAGCCGCCTCACCGCCATGATGCAGCGCTTCGCCGAGGCTGACTTTGCCCGCGTCGAACCGGCGATCCTGCAGCCGGCCGACGTGTTCCTCGATCTGTCGGGCGAGGAAATGCGCCGCCGCCTGCTGCTGGTCAGCGATCCGGCGGGCAGCGAATTGTGCCTGCGCCCGGACATGACCATTCCCGTCAGCCGCTCGCATCTGGCCAATGGCGATCCGGCGCGCGCGGCGCGGTACTATTATGTCGGTCCGGTGTTCCGCCATCGCCCCGGCAGCGCGGAACATGACGAGTTCCTGCAGGCGGGCATCGAGCGCTTCGGTGACACCGACGCGCCGGCCGCCGATGCCGAGATCATGGCGCTGGGACTTGAGGCGGCGAAGACGCTGGGCGCCGCCAGCCTCGATATCCGCATCGGCGATCCGACGATTTTCCTGGCCTTCGCGGAAGCCCTCGAGCTTGCTGCCGGCTGGCAGCGACGCCTGCGCGCCGGCTTCGGCAGCGCCGGCGGGGTCGCGGCCGTGCTCGCCGCATCGCAATCCGCCGATACGGACGGTGCCGCCTCCACCTACGCCACCGCGCTCGCCAAGGTCGACCCGGAAGTGGCCCGCCGCCTGGTCGCCGAGATGGCCGACATCGCCGGCATCGCGCCGGTGGGCGGGCGTAGCGCCGATGAGATCGCCGACCGGCTGATCGAACGGGCAAGCCTCGGCGGTAGCCGGGCCATGCCGGCGGAGGCGCGCGCGGTGCTGGAGAAGCTGGCTGCCATCAAGGACGCGCCCGCCCGCGCCCGCGACGCGATCGCCGCGCTTGCCGGTGAAGCCGGCATTGCGGTGGACGATGCGCTTACCGCCATGACCGCGCGGCTGGACGCGCTTGCTGCCGCGGGCCTCGATACCGATACGATGCGTTTCGCGGCGGGCTACGGCCGCCGGCTCGACTACTATTCCGGCTTCGTCTTCGAGGCGCACCTGACCGGCAATGCGGCCGCCGGCCAGATCGTTGGCGGGGGACGCTACGACACGCTGCTGAGCCAGCTCGGCAGCGCCGAGCAGGTGCCCGGTGTGGGTTGCGCCATCTGGGTGGAGCGCGCGCTGGGCAAGGGAGGCGTGTCATGAGCACGCCCCTGATCCTCGCCGTGCCGTCCAAGGGGCGGTTGCAGGAAAACGCCGATGCGTTCTTCGCCCGTGCCGGCATCGTGTTTCAACGCGCGCGCGGCGTGCGCGACTATCGCGGCCGCATCGCTGGCGTGGAGAACGCCGAAGTGCTGTTCCTGTCGGCCTCGGAGATCGCTGGCGAACTGGCCCGCGGCAATGTGCATCTGGGCGTCACCGGCGAGGATCTGATCCGCGAGACGATTCCCGATGCGGACGCGCGGCTGGCCTTCGTCACGCCGCTCGGCTTCGGCCATGCCCGCGTGGTGGTCGCCGTGCCGCAGATCTGGATCGACGTGGACTCCATGGCCGATCTCGCCGACGTGGCGCAGAGCTTCCGCGCCCGCCATGGCCGCCGGCTGCGGGTGGCGACAAAATACGTCAACCTGACCCGCGCGCACTTCGCGGCCTTCGGTATCAGCGATTACCGCATCGTCGAGAGCCTCGGCGCGACGGAGGGTGCACCGGTCTCCGGCGCCGCCGACCTGATCGTCGACATCACCACCACCGGTGCGACGCTTGCCGCCAACGCCCTCAAGGTGATCGGTGACGGGGTGATGCTGCAAAGCGAGGCAAACCTTGTCGCCTCGCTGCGCGCGCAGTGGTCGGAGGAGGCACGCGCCGCGCTCGCCGTCGTCCTTGACCGCGTAGCGGCGGAAGAACACGCCAGAAACACCCGCGAGGTGCGCGCGGTGTTCGCCGCCGGAGTGGACGCCGCGCCGGCGTGTGCTGCTGCGGAAGCCGCCGGAGCGCGGATACTCGGCACGCCGCACGGCGAGTCCATCGTTGCCGAATGCGGCGCGGAATCCATCTGGGTGTTGTCCGACATCTTCAAGCGCCATGGCGCGGCGCAGGTTGCGATCCGCCGTTCCGAGTACATATTCGCGGCGGAAAATCCGCTGCTGCAAAGGGTGACCGACCGTCTCCCGGACGCCGCGACCTGAACCACGAGGCCGAAGGACCGTATGACGCGCAAATCCGATCTCACCCGCCGCCGTTTCGCCGGCGGCCTGGCGGCCGGCGTCGCGCTGGCGCCCCTCGCCGCGCCGCATTATGCGCGCGCCGATGCCGGCCTTGATCCGCTCATCGGCGAGATGCTGATGCTCGGCTTTCTTGGCGCGGAGGCCTCCGCCCCCTGGTCGCAGCGCCTGGCGCGTCAGATCTCGGCCGGTCAGGTCGGCGGCGTCGTGTTTCTCGGACACAACTTCAAGAGCCGCGCCGGCGTCGCGAGCCTGACCAAGCTCTACAACGCCGCCGGCGGCCGTTATCGCCCGCTGGTCTCGCTGGATCAGGAGGGCGGCGCGGTGCAGCGGCTCGGCAAGAAGCTCGGTTACACCTCGATCCCGCGGGCGCGCCAGGTGGCGCAGAAGATGTCGGCGCGCGAGGCGAAGTCGCTCTATCTCAGCCTCGCCGACATGGTTCGCGGGGCCGGCTTCAACTTCAATCTGGCGCCTGTCGTCGATCTGGAGATCGATCCGGCCAACCCCGTGGTCGGCAAGTGGGGCCGCGCCTGGGGCCGCGATGCGGAGACCGTGACCCGCTTTGCCACCGCCTTTCTCGATGCCCATCACGACAGGGGGCTTGCCTGCTCGCTGAAGCACTTCCCCGGGCACGGCTCCTCGCGCGGCGACAGTCATGACGGGTTCGTCGACATCACCGGCACATGGTCGCGCGCCGAACTTGAGCCCTTCGCAGCACTTGCACGTTCGCGCGCCGCCGATGCGGTGATGACCGCCCATCTCTATCACAGCGATTTCGCCGGCCGCGCCGACGAGCCGGTCACCCTGTCGCATCGCGCCATCGAGGGCGTGCTGCGCGGCGATCTCGGGTTTGCCGGCGCGGTGATCACCGACGATCTCGACATGGGCGCGATCCGCAACCGCTATCCGCTGCAGGAAGCGGTGGTGCGCGCCATCGCTGCGGGCAGCGACATCATCATGCTGTCGAACTCCGCCAATCCCGATGAGGAACTGCCGGCCCGCACCATCGCCAACGTGAAGGCGGCGGTCGCCGACGGACGCATCAAGCGTTCGCGCATCGAGCAGGCGGAAGCGCGCGTCGCCGCGTTGCGGGCCAAGCTGGCCTAGGGCTAACGCCGGACGCGAAATTCGACGCGCGCGGAAAAGGCGGTGTCGTCGTCATCGCCGGATACGCCGAGCATGACGGTGGCCTCGACGCGGAAGATATGCGCCGTGCCGCCGGCGCCCGCCGACCAGAAGGTTCCGTCGATATCGTCGCCGATGCTCGCCTCCGCCCTGGCGCGGAAGTAGCGGGCGATCTGCCGATCGACAGCAACCCGCCCCGACACCTCCTCGTGCGGGCTGGAATAAGCCGCGCCTGCGGAAAACAGCGTGCTGGCGTCGAGGCGCCACCAGCCTTCACCACGCACCGCCGCGCCGAATGCCTCGCCCGACTTCGCCTGGCTCGGCGGCGAGGCGTGATCCTCGTAGGTGATCCCGGCATAGACCGCGGCCCCGCGATTGCCGGACCAGAACGCCCAACCGGCCAGAGCGTTGGCCAGCGTCTTGTCGACCCATGTTCCGTTGTCGAGACGATAGTTGCCGCCGCCCAGCAGCACGTTGATGCGCAGGCCGGGCCGGTCCAGTCCGCCCCTTGGGGCAAAGGTGGATTGGGCATATCCGAAGCGGTCGTCGACGGTGACCACGGCACCGCCGGCGAGTTCGCTGAAGTAGTGTTCCTCGGAGAATTGGGTCTGGGGGAAGTAGAGTCCGGTCGACTGCGCCCGCGCGTGATCGGGCAGAGCGATCACGGTGATCATGGCCGCGACACTCAGGAACAATTTCATGCCGACGAACCGGGTCCGCGCGACCATCACCCCCTCCCTGACCATCAGGTTAGGTCAGAGTCAGGCCCTGGCGCAATTTGCCCGGAGGCGAAAGCGCCGACAATTGTATCCGGGGTGCGGGAAGGTCGCGCTCAGACGGCGGCCTGGTTGTCGATGCGCTTCAGCCAGTCGCCGATGGTGTCGATCTCGTCCTGGCGCACCTCGTGGCCGGCATTCACCTCGCGCGGTTCGACCTTCGCGCCGCGGGCTCGGAAGGCGGCGATGACCTCGGCGATGTGTTCGGAGGAGACGACCGGGTCGTGCCTGCCATAGGTGATCAGCACCGGCTTGCCGGCGAGGCCCGGCGGCGACGGCGGGTCGTAAGGCAGAAACGGATGCATCAGCACGGCACCGGCGAGGCGTTCAGGTGCCTCGAACATCACGTTTGCCAGCATGTTGGCACCGTTCGAGTAGCCGAGGCCGACGGCACGATCGGGGTTGCGTCCGTGTTCCTTGAAGATGCCCGGCAGCGCATCGGTCAGCGCCCTGGTGCGCTCGGCCAGGTCGGCCATGTCGTACTTGCGTTCCCCGACCCGGCGGAAAAAGCGCAGGTTGCCGTTCTCGTCGACGTCGCCCTTGAGCGCGATCAGGCCTGCGCTGGGCGACACCAGCCGCCCCAGCCCGACGAACGAGGTGTGGTCGCCGCCGGTTCCATGCAGCATCACCAGCGTCAGCGGGTCGCCGTCTTTCGCCGGCTCGTAGGCGTAGGTGTAAGTCCCGCCGTTGCGGATGACGCTCATGGCCTCGTCGTCTCCAGCCTCCATGCACGCACGCATCGGGCGCCAGCAGGGAGGTCTCCAATGCCGCGCGCAGATGGTCATGCTGCGGCGGCAGTTTCAACCCCTTCCCGGCTCGCAAGCCGCCCCATCCACTGCAAATCGGCGACTTTCGGCGGCGACTTCGATCAAGGCGTCATGCCGGCGACGGTGTCGCCGCTCAGAACCCCGGCAGCACGATGACGCTCGGTGTGTCCGGCAGGGTGGCCAGCGAGACGGTCATGGTGGCGCTGTCGCGGAACTCGACGCGGAAGTCGTCGCGCATGCCCTGCACGAAGCGCTGCAGGTTGTAGGCGCCGAAGGCGTGCATCGGGATGACGACACTGGCGCGCAGCTCCTGCAGCACGTTGATCATGGCTGCCTGCGACATGGTGAAACTGCCGTCGACGGGCACGAAGATCACGTCGAGGCGGCCGATCTTGGCGCGCTGCGAGGGGGTGAGTTCGTGATGCAGATGGCCCAGATGGCCGATGCACAGGCCTGCCACCTCGAAGATGAAGATCGAATTGCCGTC
This sequence comes from Tepidamorphaceae bacterium, assembly GCA_028279445.1. Classification (GTDB taxonomy): domain Bacteria; phylum Pseudomonadota; class Alphaproteobacteria; order Rhizobiales; family Tepidamorphaceae; genus JANQNT01. The sequence continues at coordinate 68,064 of JANQNT010000024.1, forward strand.
TTCCATGCGCCCGACGTCGCCGCCCCTGATGTCGGTGGTGACGTTGCGGATATAGACATCCTCGACTTTCAGCCGGTGGCGCGCCGGCGTGCCCTGCGGCCCCCAGCCGCGCAGCACATGATCGATGCGGGGGTCCGGCGTCTCGGTGAAATGGGTGATGTGGGCACGGTTCATGGTGACCACGTCGGGCACGCGGCCCTGGCCGTGGTTGCCGCTGTAGTCGGTGGCGATGACGATGCCGCCGGCAGTCTCGATGCGGAAGGTGGCGTGGCCGACGAAGGTGATCGACACCTCGTCCCTGGCCAGCGCGACCGGGCTCAACGAGGCCAGCCTGAACGGTGCGGGCGTTTGGGCAACAGCCAGACACTGGCTGATCGGCTCGTCGACCTCGCTCTGTGCGGATGCTGCTGCAGGCATAACAGCGATTGCGAACAGCACGACGAGCAAGGTCGGCAACCTGTCGATGACACCACCCATGTCTTGGCCTCCCTGACGCATCGCCCAGCAGGATAGGGCACGGGTCCTGCCCGGCAAATACGACGGCGTATGGACTAACCGCCGAACTGGCGCAGCAGGCTGTCGCCGACCAGACCCAGGAAGAGGATCCAGCCAAAGTCGCGGTTGGAGCGGAACAGCTTCAGGCAACGCGGACCGTTCTCGATGTCGAGCGTCGCCACCTGCCAGGTCAGGTGCGCGGCGGCCGCGGCCAGGCCGGCAAATCCCACGATGCCCACGCCGGCAAGCAGCAAGGCGGCGCCCCACAGGGTCGCGGCGGCGGCGTAGAACAGCCCGATGCCGAGGCGCGAGTTGTTGCCGAACAGCCGGGCGGTGGACCGGATGCCGATGATGGCGTCGTCGCGGCGGTCCTGATGGGCGTAGATGGTGTCGTAGCCGATGGTCCAGGCGATGCCGCCGAGATAGAGCAACACGGCCGGTGCGGCGATTTCACCGAATACCGCCGCCCAGCCCATCAGCGCGCCCCAGTTGAAGGCGAAGCCGAGCACCACCTGCGGCCAGGACGTGATCCGCTTCATGAACGGATAGATTGCCACGATGGCCAGCGAACAGATGCCGAGCGCGATTGCGAAGGTGTTGAACTGGATCAGCACCAGGAAGCCGATCAGCGATTGCGCCACCATGAACGCTTGCGCCTGACGCACGCTGACCTGGCCGGACGGGATGGGGCGCATGCGGGTACGTTCCACGTCGGCGTCAAGCTCGCGGTCGACGATGTCGTTGTAGGTGCAGCCGGCGCCGCGCATGACGATGGCGCCGATCATGAACAGCGCCAGGTGCCAAAGGTTCGGATAGGCATGGCCTGCCGCGCCGGCCGCCAGCGCCGCGGAGAACCAGCACGGCCACATCAGCAGCCACCAGCCGATTGGCCGGTCCCAGCGGGCAAGCCGCGCGTAGGGCTTCAGCCAGTCCGGCGCATGGTTGGTGACCCAGTGGCCGCGCACCGCATCGGCGGGTACGAGATCGGGCGTGTTGTCTCCGGTGGAAGCCGTCATGTCACCTGCGCATCTGGCAGTCTTCGCCGAACGGGATGGTACTATCCGGCCGAGCCCGGACGTCCCGTGGGATTCCCGGCCAGCTTGCGGTGCCCGCCTGTGGCGATCAAGGGGGAATCATGTCACCGCAGCGTTGACGCAGGTCCGTGGTGTCTGCTGCAACGGGCGGCGGGTCCGGCAGCGGCCGGGAGGAGGTTGAATGGGCAAGCAGCGACACATCTCCAGGCTCCATGTCGAAGCCGACCTGTCGGCCGGCGCGGAACTGGAGTTGCCCGCCACGCTGGTACACCGCCTCGTGACCGTGATGCGCAGCAAGGCCGGTGACGCGGTGCTGGTGTTCAACGGCCGTGACGGCGAATGGCGCGGAGCGCTGGCGCACGTGTCGCGCAAGTCCGCGACCGTGACGCTGGACGCACAAGTCCGGCCGCAACCCCGGCCCGCCGGCATCACGCTGGCCTTTGCACCCTTGAAGCACGCCCGCCTCGACTATCTCGCCCAGAAGGCCGCCGAACTGGGGGTCAGCCGCGTGGTGCCGGTGCTGAGCGAGCACACCCAGGTGAACCGGGTGAACACCGAACGTCTCCGTGCCAATCTGGTGGAGGGCGCCGAGCAATGCGGCGTGTTGTGGATCGCCGACGTCGCGCAGCCCCAAACCCTGGCGGAGTTCCTCCGGCAGACGAACGAGCCCATCGTCTTCTGCGACGAGGCTGCCCCGATCGCCGATCCCGTCAGGGCGCTCGCCGGGCTGGCCCCGCCGCTGGCCGTCCTCATCGGTCCGGAAGGCGGTTTTTCGCATGGCGAGCGCGATGAGCTGCGGGGCCTTTCCAACGCCACGGCGATCTCGCTTGGGCCGCGCGTGATGCGTGCCGACACAGCCTCCGTCGCTGCGCTGGCGCTGGTGCAAGCGGTTTGCGGAGACTGGCGCCACGCCTGAAACCTGACTGTCGATACAGCCTAGGGTCGGGACCCGTTTAAGCCCGCCGTCGTGCTATCGTGCTCGATATCGCAGTTTCGGGACTGGGCCAATGGTCACCAAGGACACCACCGACAAGCAACTGGGCCGCTATCTGGAAGGGCAGGCGACCGGGGTTGGCACCGACGCGTACACGACCATGGGCGCGCGGCACCGACAGGGCGGTTCGGCCTATTCGGGCGGCGCGTCCGGCGCCGGGGACGGCAGCGCGGGAATGCTGCTCGTCGCGCTTGTCCTGCTGCTGGCCGTTTCCTTCGCCTACTTCCACAACGCAGAACTGATCGAGTTTCATCTCGGCGATCCGCTGGGCGGATACTGGATGTTCGCAATCGTGACGTTCGTCGGCATCTCGTTCGTGCATGCCGCGACGTGGAAATTCGGCTTTTTTGGCGGAATGGGCTGCGCGCTGTTGTCGGTCTTCCCGACGATCTACGCCTCTACGCTTGCCCTGTTCGACGTGTATTTTCCCTATTACACGCTGATCTTCGATTCCCCGGTCAGTGTCGGCTGGGACCGGATGTTCAAGCATTTCTGCGCCGTTGCCACGATCATCGTCTTCCTGGTCGCGGTGTTCCAGATGAACCGCTTCTACCGGGTTCTCAAGATGCCGGTGGAGCCGAAGGAAGACGCCAAGCTCCCCGGCGCGCTGCTCGCCGTGCTGCGCTGGCATATCACCTTGTCGCTGATCGCCGGCTTCGCCAGCGCGGCGCTCTTCATCGTGCTGGCGCTGATAACCGATACGCGCAGCTACAACGCGGTGCAGCTCACCTGAGGCGTTCATCACGCACGCGCAGGGCCACCATGCATGTTGGGACTTGTCGCCGGACAGCACGGGGTCTACAGCACTGGCAAAGCGCGCCCCGGCGACATGGTGATGCGCGCGGACGGACAGGGACAGGAAACGGCCCATGGCTCGCGACCAGGATGACCTGAGGCCGATTGGCGCGCGCGAGGAACTGGTGGCGGAGCTGGAGGCCGGCTGCAAGCCGCCAGACGACTTCCGCATCGGTACCGAACACGAGAAGTTCGGTTTCCGGCTTCTGGACCGCACCCCCGTCCCCTATGAAGGCGATGACGGCATCCGCGCGCTGCTGGAGAACATGCAGGCGATCCTGCGCTGGCAGCCGATCCTCGACGAGGGCCGCATCATCGGCCTCACCGACCCGACCGGCGGTGGCGCCATCTCGCTGGAGCCCGGCGGCCAGTTCGAGCTTTCCGGCGCGCCGCTCAAGTCGATCCACCACACCTGCCGGGAGGTGCATTCCCATCTGGCGCAGGTGCGCGAGGTGGCCGACCGGCTCGGCATCGGTTTTCTCGGCGTCGGCGTGTCGCCGAAGTGGACCCGCGACGAGACGCCGGTGATGCCCAAGAGCCGCTACAAGATCATGATGTCCTACATGCCCAAGGTGGGCGGCAAGGGCCTCGACATGATGTTCCGCACCTGCACGGTGCAGGTGAACCTCGATTTCTCCAGCGAAGCCGACATGGTGCGCAAGATGCGCGCCGGCCTGGCGCTGCAGCCGATTGCCACGGCGCTGTTCGCCAACTCGCCGTTTCTGGAAAGCGAACCGAACGGCTACCTCTCCTACCGCAGCGAGATCTGGCGCGACACCGATCCGGACCGCTCCGGCATGCTGCCGTTTGCCTTCGAGGATGGTTTCGGCTTCGAGCGCTACGTCGACTATGCGCTCGATGTGCCGATGTACTTCGTCAAGCGCGGCGAGACCTATCACGACGTCGCCGGCCAGTCGTTCCGCGACCTGCTCGACGGCAAGCTGCCGGGGCTTCCCGGAGAGGTCGCCATGCGCTCCGACTGGGTCAACCACCTCTCGACGATCTTCCCGGAGGTGCGCCTGAAGCGCTTCCTTGAGATGCGCGGCACGGACGGCAGCCCCTGGCGCGGCATCTGCGCGCTGCCGGCACTCTGGGTCGGCCTGCTCTACGACGACACCGCGCTCGACGCGGCTCTCGACCTGATCGCCGGTTGGACCGACGAGGAACGCCAGGGCCTGCGCGACGCGGTGCCGAAGACCGCGCTCAAGACCCCGTTCCGCAACACCACCGTGCAGGAGATCGCGGTTCAGGTGGTGGAGATTGCCCGCGACGGGCTGAAGCGGCGCGCTGCCGGCTTCGGCGGGGAGGCGGACGAGACCCGCTTCATCGAGCCGCTGGCGGAGATCGCCGAGACCGGCGTCACCAATGCCGAACGGCTGCTCGGCCTCTATCGCGGCGAATGGGGCGGCGACATCGACCGATTGTTCTGCGAGGAGGCGTATTGAGCGCCTCCGCCGTCGATCGCAAGGTGCTGGGCCTGTTCGCGATCGTTGTCTTCACCTGGGGCACGAGCTGGTATCCGATCACCATTCATGTGCGCTATGTGGCGCCGGAGACCGCGCTGTTCTGGCGGTTCCTTTTCTCCTCGCTGCTGATGTTCGCCGTGGTGCGCTGGCAGGGGGTGACCTTGCGCTTTGCGCCGCGCCATCATCTGTGGTTCGCCGGCATGGGCGCCTGCCTGTTCTGCTTCAACTACCTGCTGATGTACTACGCGGCCTTCGAGCTGGCTTCCGGCATGCTGGCGGTGATCTTCTCTACCGCCGCCGTGTGGGGGATGGCCATCGACGCGGCCGTCTTCCGCCGCCCGGTTGGCCTGCGCGCGGTCGCCGGCGCGGCGGTGGGGATCGGCGGTCTGGTGCTTGTCTTCGCCCCGGAGATCGCGGCAGCCGAGGTGTCTGAAGCGACGCTGGGTGCCGTCGGCCTGGCGCTGGCGGGGACGCTGGTCTTCTCCATCGGCAGCTCCTTTTCGGCTGCCGCGCAGAAACGCGGCCTGACCATACGCGGCGCCACCGCCTGGGCGCTGGTCTACGGCACCGTGCTGCTGCTTGTCGTCGTGTTGGCCGGCGGCAACGGATTTGCCCTTCCCGCCGCGCCCGACTTCGTTCTGGCCATGACCTGGCACGTGGTGTTCACCACGGCGATCGCGTTCGCGGCCTATCTGGCGCTGGTCGGGCGCATCGGCGTCGGCGGGGCGGCCTACACGACCGTGGTCTTCCCGCTCGTCGCGCTGACGCTGTCGGCATGGCTGGAAGGCTACCAGTGGACGCTTGCCGCCGCCATTGGCGTCGTGCTGGTCGGCGCCGGCAATGTTCTGGTGCTCTCGGGGGGCAGGGCGCGGCCCGCCGCGAAAGCCGGCGCAGCCTGATTTACGGGTACAGGACCTAGGCCACCTGCGGCGGGGCGAGGTTGTTGAGGCTGCGCTCGATGTGATCGGCCAGCGCGTCATGCACCGGCAGCGTGGCGTGCTTGGCGCGCAGCATGGCGATTTCGCACACCGGCAGCGGGGGGAACCCGTCACACTGGGTCAGGATGCGCACATCGGAGCGGATGGCGCTTTCCGGCAGCACGCTGATCGCCAGCCCCGCCGACACGGCGCTGTTGAGCGCCGCCGCGCTGCTCGATGTGTAGGTGATGCGCCAATCCCGGCCGATCCGTTTCAGGCCGTCGACCGCCGCCATGCGCCATGAGCAGTGTTCGCCGCCTACCGCCAGCGGCACCGGGTTCTGCTGTGCGGCGCACAGCGATTCCGACGTCACCCAGTGCATCGGCTCGCGGCGCACGATGGTGCCGCCAGTATCGCCATAGGTGGTGATGCCGATGTCGAGTTCGCCGGCGCGCACCTTGTTGGCGATCGCCCGCGACCCGTGACAGTCGACGATCACCTCCACCGACGGATGCGTGCGGTGGAAGGCAGCCAGGACCCGCGGGAGCAGCCGCTCCGCATAGTCGTCCGGCAGGCCGAGCCGCACCATGCCGGCCATCTCCTCGCCGGAAACCGCGGTCAGCGCCGCATTGTTCAGCGCCAGTATCTTCTGCGCGTAGGAGACCAGCGTGCGCCCTTCCGAGGTCAACTGGATGTCGCGTCCGTTGCGGGTGAACAGCTCACGGTCCAGCCGCTCCTCCAGCTTCTTGATCTGCATGGAGACCGCCGACTGGGTGCGGTGCACCTCTTCCGCCGCGCGCGTGAAACTGCCGGTCTCCGCGACGGCCAGGAAGGTCCGCAACTGGTCGCTGTCGAGAATCATGTCGAACGCCTCAACGTTTGCTCTGCCCGAACCATCAGTATTTCGAATGCGTCACATAAATAACATTCGTTGGACGAATGAGCAACCACCCGCCACATTGCATCCTGTCGAACCCGAAAATTCGACGATGCCGAGTGAATTGCAGCACGCCCGGCATCCGCCTGACCCGGACGCGTCTCCCATCCCCTCTGCCCGCGACGCGTCCGGGAACGGCACCGCTCGGCCCGGCGGCCGCGCGGACTGAAACGATCGCCTGGCGACAGTGCTGCGCCAGAAAGACAAGAGGAGTGAAGACCATGACGGACAGAGCGTTCCATCACAGCGGCGGTTCCGGTTCGGCCCAGGATGTTGATCTTTATCGCCTGGCGGGCCTTTCCGTGCGGCCTTTCGCGGCCCTGGCCAGCCACTTCCGGCGCCGTGCGGCACTCGCCGATCTCTCCGCTCTCGATGACCGCATGCTGTCGGATATCGGCCTGCAGCGTTTCGATATCGAGGATGCGGCCCGCCTCCCGCTGTCGCAGGACGTCACCCGTTTCCTGCGCGAGCGTGCCATCGAGCGCAAGCGTTCGGCAACGCGCGGTGTGCATCGCCGGCACCTGCCGGGAGACGGCGACGCATGATAGATGGCCATGACCCGGGCCGCGAGAGGCCCGAGACAAGGAAAAGCCCGCGACGGAAAGCCCGCCGCGGGCTTCTTCGTTCAGGAGGTCCTGATTCAGCAGGCCGTGCCTGGGTGGCTACCTGCGCCCACCCATGAATTGCTCGAAGATGCGTCCCATCGCCTCCGCGTTGGCATCCTGGGTCTTGCGGCCGGCGGTGAACAGGGCGTCGACGATCTCGGCCGGATCGAAGCCGCTCCCCTTCTTCTTGCCGGCATCCGTGCCGCCCAGCATGCTGGCGAACATCTCCTGCATCATCTCGGCCATCGGATTGGCGCCTGCTGTGCCGGCGCGCATCATCTGTTCCATCATCTGCTGCATCGGATTGCTGGCGGATGCGCCTGCGCCCATCATCTGTTGCATCATCTGCTGCATGGGGTTGGTGTTCGCTCCCTGGCGAGCCAGGCCGCCCATCATCATCGAGGCGATGACCGGCAGCATCTGACGGTACATTTCCGTACCAATGCCGGTCATGGCGGCCGCCTGGTCGGACACCGCCCGGCTGACCGCCTTCGATCCGAACATCTGGCTCAGCACGTCGTTGCCGTGCTCGCGCGCCTCGTCGCTCTCGGTCGACTCGGGCTGCTCGAAGAAGCGCTCGAAGCTGCCCGAACCGAGCTTGCCGAAGAAGTCCTGCATGGCTTCCAGCGACTGCGCCTGCCGGCGCATTCCCTCGTTGAAGGCCGGCATCAGCGCTTCGACGGCCTGGCGCGTCTGGTCGGGATGCAGCCCAAACTGCCGCGACAGGTTTTCCATCGCGGCGCCGTTCTGCGCCTGGCTGAGCATTTCGAACATGTTGATCATTGCGCTGCGGGGGTCCTGTGCTGGAACTGAAATCGGCGGTTGTGTCGCCCACAAGGTGCGCGCCGCCGTGCGTCGTGTCAATTTTCGGCGGCCGCAGTGGGTTAACCAGCGGTCGCGCTCTTGCCGGTGGAGAAGGCCGGCACCGCCATGCCGGCGCGCGGCGGCACGTCGTCGCCGCTCTCGCCCTTTTCCAGCCGCGCGATGACGCGAAACGCAACGATGACCGCCAGAACGCCGAAGACGAGCCCGCCGAAAGCCTGTCCGAGCAGAGCGCCGGGTGCCCCGAGGACCATCGCGCCAAGCCACACCAGCGGAATGGTGCCCAGCGTCGCGCGGCCCCAGTTGAACAGCGTCGAATACCCGGCAAACCCGAGATTGTTGAAGGCGGCGTTGGCCACGAACAGCATGCCGTTGAAGACGAAGCCGCCGGCAACGAACAGGCAGAAGAAGGAGACCAGTTCGCCGGCCGGACCGGAGATGCCGAAGGCGGCCACGATCAACTGGTTGCAAGCCGCCAGCAGCGCCCAGACGACCAGCGTGTAGGCCAGCGTCAGCATCTGCGCGTCGCGTAGCGTGCGGCGCACGCGGTCGAAGCGCTGCGCGCCGAAATTCTGGCCGACGATCGGCCCCACCGCGCCCGACAGGGCGAACAGGAAGCCGAAGGCGAACGGAATGAGGCGGCCGATGACGGCCCAGCCGGCAACCGCTGAATCGCCGAACTCGGCGATTGACCGCGTGACGAAGGCGTTGCCGACCGGCGTCGCCACATTGGTCAGCACCGCGGGCAGGGCGATCGCCCAGATCGCCGTCAGGTGCCGCAGCGTTTGCGCCAATCTCGGACGCGCGACCAGATCGTTGACGCGCACGGCTCCGTACAATCCGACCAGTGCCAGCACCATCCGCGACAGGATCGAGGCGATCGCCGCCCCGTCGAGACCAAGCTCGAACCCGAAGATGAGGATCGGATCGAGGATCGCCGTCGCGACACCGCCGGACAGCGTCACCCCCATGGCCCGGCGCGCATCGCCGGCGGCGCGCAGAAAGGCGGACAGGATCATGCCCAGACCCAGCAGCGGCGTTGCCGGCAGCACGAAGAGCAGGAAGCGTTGGGCCAGCGCGTGCGTATTGCCCTCCGCGCCGAGCAGCGTCAGCAACGGTCCCAGCAATGGCAGCGCCAGTATCACCAGCAATACGCTCGCCACCAGCATGAAGACGAGCGCGGAAGCCGCAAGCCGTCGGGCCTCGGCGCGCTCGCCGGCGCCCAGTTGCCGCGAGACGAGCGCCGTGCCGGCGATCGCGATGCCGATGCACACGGAGGTTGCGAAGAACAGCACCGTGCCGGCATAGCCGATGGCCGCGGCGAGTTCGCGTTCTCCCAGTAGGCTGATGTAGAAGATGTTGGCCAGATCGACCGCGAAGATCGCCATCAGCCCGACCGATGCCGTCGAGGTCATGACGGCGACGTGGCGCATCGTCGAACCGGTGGTGAAGACGCCCTGTTGGCGGCTACCGGGCGGACTGGCCATTGTTTCTCCGCACGCGACGGGACGGTTGCGCTGGTGTCAGCGCGATCCACCGCCGGGCGGCGGAAAAGGCACCAGAAGAAAAGGCATCAGAAAAGGAAAAGGCATCGATGGTTGCCCATCGACGCCCCTGAACCCCCGTTTGTACCTTGACCCGCTTATTCGCAGGGGCAAGCGTAAAACGTATGTCTGCTGACTTACTTCCAGTCGGCGGCCGGCTCGACGGCGAGCGTCGGAGCGGACGTGACCGGAGCGTAGCCCTTGGTCTCAAGCGGCTGCTTGTGATGATGGTCGCAGGCAGCAAGAGCAAGCGAAGCCGCAGCCACGCCAGCGATGATGAAGAAACGAGTCGTCATTGTTGGGTACCCCCAAAGGTGAACCAAAGCGAGTCGGAAAGTATCGATGTGGCCGGGCGCGTGCAACCGGCAGTTTCGCTGCGCCACGGATTCACCACAGGTTTGCGCAGCGACGATGTAAATCTGCAACACAATGGCTGTGACGGCCGGAGGAGGGACGTCTTCGGCAATGTTGCCAAAGCACGGAAATTCAGCGCTTTCGGGATGATCGAAGGTCGCCCCACAACGTCACGGGCAAGCCGGAACCGGTTGCTACCTGCGTTGTGGATCGATCAGGAACACGGCGGCGTCCTGTGGGATGCCGCCGTGTCGTTGTCCGCGAAAATCGCAAAGGTCGCGATCTTCCGAAACTGGGTGCGCGACGCCGCTACAGCCCGTATCCGAAGTGTTCGCAGCCGGCGAGTGCAAGTGAGGTCGCCGCCACGCATGCGATGATATAGAGACGCGTGATCATTGTCTTGGTCCCCCGCATAGTGGTTTGTACACCCAAAAGCGTATCGGGGCAGCGGTTCGCGCGCAAGTTGTCCGGCCCAATGGCGGCGAAGGCGCCGGATTGAGACCGCCGGATGTCGATATGAAATGCGGCCCTGGCGTCGCGCGTCCGGCACGGCCGGAGGCTCGCTGCAACCGCGACGCGATCCGGCTCGTTACGCCGCCTGCGTACCGCCGACGGTGATCTTGTCGATGCGCAAGGTCGGCTGACCGACGCCGACCGGTACGCCCTGGCCGTTCTTGCCGCAGGTGCCGATGCCCGGATCCAGCTCCATGTCGTTGCCGATCATCGGCACCCGGCGCAACGCGTCCGGCCCGTTGCCGATGATCATCGCGCCCTTGACCGGCCGGGTGATCCGGCCGTCCTCGATCAGGTAGGCCTCGGTGCACTGGAAGACGAACTTGCCCGAGGTGATGTCGACCTGTCCGCCGCCGAAGGAGGCCGCGTACAGGCCCTGCTTGACGGAGGCGAGGATCTCGTCCGGCGCGTGTTTGCCCGACAGCATGTAGGTGTTGGTCATACGGGGCATCGGGATATGGGCGTAGGATTCCCGCCGTCCGTTGCCGGTGGGCGCCATGCCCATCAGCCGCGCGTTCTGCCGGTCCTGCATGTAGCCGACCAGGCGGCCGTCCTCGATCAGCACCGTATTGGCGCTCGGCGTGCCTTCGTCGTCGATGGTCAGCGAGCCGCGCCGGTCGGCGATCGTGCCGTCGTCGACGACGGTGATGCCCGGCGAGGCGACCTGTTCGCCCATCAGTCCGGCGAAGGCGCTTTCGCCGCGGCGGTTGAAGTCGCCCTCAAGTCCGTGGCCAACGGCTTCGTGCAGCAGGATGCCGGGCCAGCCCGGACCGAGCACCACATCCGTCTCGCCCGCCGGCGCCGGCGCCGCCTCAAGGTTGACCTCGGCCTGCCGGATCGCCTCGTCGACGATGCCCCGCCAGGCCGCCGGCGTGACGAAGTCGGCGAAACCCTGCCGGCCGCCGGTTCCGTAGGAGCCGGTCTCCTGCCGATCCCCCTGGCCGGCAACCACCGCCACATTGAGCCGCACCAGCGGACGCACGTCGCGATAGATCGCGCCGTCGGCCCGCACGATCTCGACCACCTGCCAACTGCCCACCAGCGAAGCGGTGACCTGGCGGACCTTGTCGGACGCGCCGCGCGCGTAAGCATCGATCTCTTCCAGCAGCTTCACCTTCGCGGCGAAGTCGGGCGCGCCGATGGGGTTGGCGTTTGCATAGAGATGCGTGTTGGTGCGTGCCGGCGCGGCGGCGAGGTTGCCGCTATGGCCGGCCTTCACCACCTGAACCGCTTCACCGAGCCGCTTGATGGCGCCGATGGAAATCTCGGAAGCGTGGGCGTAGCCGGCACTCTCGCCGGCGACCGCGCGCAAGCCCACCCCCTGGCTGGTGTCGAAGTTGGCGGCCTTCAGCCGGCCGTTGTCGAAGCTCAGCGATTCGCTTTGGCGATACTCGATGAACAGCTCGCCGTCATCGGCGCCGGCAAGCGCCTCGCCGACGAGCCTGGCGGCGGTTTCCGCGGCGATACCGTTGGCTTCCAGCAAGTTGGCTTCCGATGCGGCATTCGGCGCCTGCGCGGTCTGCTTGCTCATATATGTGCTCCGTGGCCGGCGGCTCACTGCAGCTTGTCGTAGCCGGCGGTGAAGCCGTTCAGAGAGACCGGAATGCCGATCCCCTCTTCCGGCGTCTGGAAGATGATAAATAGTGCGTTCTTGCCGTTTCGGAAGCGCTCGAGCAGCTTGGGGTCGAAGAACACCTCGGCGACGCAGCCGGCCGGCTGGCAGCGCACGAAGACGGTGCGGCCGACCTCTTCCTCGTCGATGATCAGCCCCAGTCCCGCCGGAAGCAGCACGCCGAGCGGCGCCAACACCCTGAGGATCGTGTCCTTCTTGTCGGCGGTGACCAGCACCACCACCACCAGGCCGACATTCTGGCGGTCCTCTGCTGTCACGCTCTGCACCATGGCGCACTGCTCGGACGGTGCGCCCGGCGGTGTGTCGCAGCGGAATTGCCAGTCGCCGATGGTCTCGCGCAGCAGGCCCTGGGACTGGGCGCTCGGCGTGTGGACGCCATACGCCAGCAGCGTGGCGACTGCCGCGAGGACGGCCCAAAGCGCTGTGCGACGGCGCGCGCGCGTGCGGCGGTGGATTGTGCGTGTGCTCATTAAGTCGCTTTCCCTCGCGAATCGAACGTCGGCACCATAGCTGGTTCGACACACCTGTGGACCGCGAGCCGCCAGAGCGGCATTTGGCTGCGCGCGACGCGCTCCACGAGCCCTCGGCACGGCGGTGCGACACACCGCGCGCAACTGCCGCAAAAGGCACCAGGACATGGCCGGCAATCCAAGCATCGAGCGGTACCAGACGCGTAGGCGATGTCAAGGAATCCGGGCCGCCTGCGAGGTGCAGCGCGGCGTCACGATCCATGTGTGGGTGTTGGCGAGGCGATGCGGCGGCAGTATGGCAATCCGGCCCGCGCGGAGGGACTGTGTCAGTTTGTCCAAGCGCCATTCCCTAGAGCAATTCTCTAGAGTATGTCTAAGATTGATGTTGCGCGGAATCGCGTCTTCGTGATTTGTCCCGTCCGGCAGGCGGGGCCGTGGCCGGGCGGTATCCCGCGTAACTTACGGATCATACGGATACGGATCATACGGATAATGGCGAGCAGTCCGATCTTGCAGCGTCTGTTTGCTCATTCTCCATTTTGGAAGCGATGGAAACTGGGGATCTTTCCAGCATGACGCGACGTACTCTTCACGCGATCCTGCGCGGTGGTTGGAGGCTGGTGGCACTGGTGCTCTGCACGGCCGGTGTCGCCGGGCTTGCCGGACCGGCACTTGCCGCTCAGCCTGAGCCCTGGCAGCTCGGACTGCAGCCGGCGGTGACGCCGGTGATGGAAGGCATCACCAACTTCCACAACTTCATTCTGGTGATCATCACGCTGATCAGCGTCTTCGTGCTGGCACTGCTGGTCTACTGCGTGCTGCGGTTCAACGAGCGGGCCAATCCCACGCCGTCCAAGACCTCGCACAACACGACGCTTGAAGTGGCCTGGACGGTGGTGCCGGTGCTGATCCTGGTGGTCATCGCGATCCCCTCGTTCCGGCTGCTGTTCTTCGAGCAGGACATTCCCGAGCCGGATCTGACCGTCAAGGTGACCGGCTATCAGTGGTACTGGTCCTACGAATATCCCGACCACGACGAGATGACGTTCGATTCGATCATGCTGCGCGACGACGAGCTGCAGCCCGGCCAGCCGCGCCTGCTGGCCGTCGACAACGACCTGGTGGTGCCGGTCGGCAAGAACGTCAAGCTGCTGGTCACCGCCGCCGACGTCATCCACAACTGGGCGATGCCCGCCTTCGGCACCAAGATGGACGCCATTCCCGGCCGCCTCAACGAGACCTGGTTCCGCGCCGACAAGGTCGGCATTTACTACGGCCAGTGTTCGGAGCTGTGCGGCAAGGACCATGCCTTCATGCCGATCGCCGTGCGGGTTGTCTCCGAGGAGGATTTCGCCGCCTGGCTGGTCGAGGCCAAGGAAGAGTTTGCAACCCGTCCGCTTCCCGCCGACACGCAGGTCGTGGAGACGCCATCCGCGCCCGGCGGTGAGGACGTCGACTACGCCGCCGCGATCGCAACCGGACGCTGAACGACAACGACAAACCGTCCATCAAACGGTGCGCGCACCGGGGACGGGACACACGAGGAGCTGAGGACATGGCATACGGTGCGGCTGCAGCCGAGCACGGCCATCCCACGGGCTGGAAGCGGTGGGTCTATTCGACCAACCACAAAGACATCGGCACGATGTATCTGATCTTCGCGCTGGTCGCCGGCGTGATCGGCGGCCTGCTGTCCATGGGCATGCGCCTGGAATTGCAGGAGCCGGGGATGCAGATCTTCGGCGACGCGCACATGTTCAACGTGTTCACCACCGCGCACGGCCTGATCATGATCTTCTTCATGGTCATGCCCGCCTTGATCGGCGGCTTCGGCAACTGGTTCGTGCCGATCATGATCGGTGCGCCGGACATGGCCTTCCCGCGGATGAACAACATTTCCTTCTGGCTGCTCCCGCCGGCATTGCTGCTGCTGGTCATGTCGATGTTCGTCGAAGGTCCGCCCGGCGCATCCGGCGTGGGCGGCGGCTGGACCATCTACCCGCCGCTGTCGACCTCTGGCCAGCCTGGCCCGGCGATGGATTTCGCGATCCTCTCGCTGCACATCGCCGGCGCGTCGTCGATCCTCGGTGCCATCAACTTCATCACCACCATCTTCAACATGCGCGCACCCGGCATGACCATACACAAGATGCCGCTGTTCGCCTGGTCGGTGCTGATCACCGCGTTCCTGCTGCTGCTGTCGCTTCCGGTGCTGGCCGGCGCCATCACCATGCTGCTCACCGACCGCAACTTCGGCACCACCTTCTTCGCGCCGGAAGGCGGCGGTGACCCGATCCTGTTCCAGCACCTGTTCTGGTTCTTCGGCCATCCGGAAGTCTACATCCTGATCCTGCCGGGCTTCGGCATCGTCAGCCACGTCATCGCGACGTTCTCGCGCAAGGAGATCTTCGGCTATCTCGGCATGGCCTACGCCATGGTGGCGATCGGCGTCGTCGGCTTCATCGTCTGGGCGCACCACATGTACACCGTCGGCCTGTCGACGGGCGCGCAGGCCTACTTCGTCGCCGCGACGATGGTCATCGCGGTGCCCACCGGCATCAAGATCTTCTCCTGGATCGCTACCATGTGGGGCGGCTCGATCTCGTTCCGCACGCCGATGCTGTGGGCGGTGGGCTTCATCTTCCTGTTCACCGTCGGTGGGGTCACTGGCGTGGTGCTCGCCAATGCCGGCGTCGACCGCGCCCTGCACGACACCTATTACGTCGTTGCCCACTTCCATTACGTGCTGTCGCTGGGCGCGGTGTTCGCGATCTTCTGCGGCTGGTACTACTGGTTCCCGAAGATGAGCGGCTACATGTATTCCGAGTTCATCGGCAAGCTGCACTTCTGGGTCACCTTCGTGGGCGTCAACCTGCTGTTCTTCCCGCAGCACTTCCTGGGGCTGGCCGGCATGCCGCGCCGCTACGCGGACTATCCGGACGCCTATGCCGGGTGGAACTTCATCTCCTCGATGGGCTCCTATATCGCCGCCGTCGGCGTGGTGATCTTCTTCTACGGCGTGGCGCAGGCCTTCATGCGCAAGGAGAAGGTCGGCGAGAACCCGTGGGGCGAAGGCGCGACCACGCTGGAGTGGACGCTGTCCTCGCCGCCGCCGTTCCACCAGTTCGAGACACTGCCGCGCATCAAGTAGCGCGGTGGGCCACCTGCCAATAGCGCGAAGGGGGCGGAGCGATCGCTGCCCTTCGCGCCACAGACCCAACACCGCATTGTGGACTTCCAGTTGACGTGGACTTCGATCAGACGATGAGACAGCACGACCTACACCTCACGGCCGGTGCGGCCGCCGTCGCCTCATCGGACCGGGTCGTCTCGTCCGCGACGGTGCACGACTACTGGCAGTTGATGAAGCCGCGCGTCATGTCGCTGGCCATCTTCACCGCGCTGGTCGGCATCGTTGCCGCGCCTGGCACGCTGCATCCGGTGCTGGCGCTGACGGCGATCCTGTGCATCGCGGTGGGCGCCGGCGCGTCGGGTGCCCTCAATATGTGGTACGACGCCGACATCGACGCGAAAATGGGCCGCACCCGCACCCGCCCGGTGCCGCGCGGGCGTGTCGCGCCGGGCGAGGCGCTCGGTTTCGGCGTCGTTTTGTCGGCCTTCTCCGTGCTTATCCTCGGGCTGATGGTGAGCTGGCCGGCGGCAGCGCTGCTCGCCTTCACGATCTTCTTCTACGCCGTCGTCTATACGATGTGGCTGAAGCGCCTGACGCCGCAGAACATCGTCATCGGCGGCGCGGCCGGCGCCTTCCCGCCGATGATCGGCTGGGCGGCGGTGACGGGCACCGTGTCGGTCGAGAGCATCGTGCTGTTCCTGATCATCTTCTTCTGGACGCCGCCGCATTTCTGGGCGCTGGCGCTCTACAAGAGCGAGGAATTCGCCCGCGCCGGTATCCCGATGCTGCCGGTGGTCGCCGGCGAGGAAACGACGCGGCGCCAGATCTGGTTCTACTCCTGGGTCATGGCGCTGACCGGGTTGCTGCCGGCTGGCGTTGGCCTCGGCGGACCGCTGTACCTGCTGGTCTCGGTGGTCACGGGGGCGGCCTTCCTGCTGCTCGCCTGGCGGGTGTTGCGCGACACCGATCTCGAGTCCGCGCGCAAACTGTTCGCTTTCTCGATTCTCTATCTGCTGCTGCTGTTTGCCGTCCTGCTCGCCGAGCCGGCGGTCGGCATCGCCGCGTTTGCGCCGTTGCATGGAGGCTGGGTGTGAGCGTGGCCGAGCACGATCACGAGACCGGTCTTGCGCGCGACGAGGATGCGCAGCACGACCGTGCGCTGTTCCTCAAGCGCCGCCGGTCGCGGTCGATCGCCATCGCGCTGGCGCTGGCCGGCCTTGTGATACTTTTCTACGTGGTCACGCTGGTCAAGCTGGGCCCGGAAGTCCTCAATCGGCCGATGTAGGGCCGAGCTGAGAGGGAGCACATCGCATGACGGATCGACCGCAGAGCAGCGAACCGCTCAACCGCCGCAAGGCGGTGCGCACGGTGGTCATGTGCGTGTCGATCGTCTCGGTGATGACCGCGCTGGCCTTCGCTTCGGTCCCGCTCTACGACCTGTTCTGCCGGGTGACCGGGTTTGGCGGCACGCCGCTGCGCGCCGATGCCGGCGCCGACACCGTGCTCGACCGCCAGATCAGCATCCGCTTCGATTCCAACGTCGCTGCCGGCCTTGGCTGGGACTTCCGTCCCAAGGAGCGGGAGGTGACGATCAATGTCGGCGCCAACGGCCTTGCCTTCTATGTCGCGCGCAACACGCGCGGACACGACACCACCGGCACGGCCACCTTCAACGTGACGCCCAACATCGCCGGTCAGTACTTCGTCAAGGTGGAGTGCTTCTGCTTCCAGGAACAGACGCTTGCGCCGGGTGAAGCCGTCGACATGCCGGTCGCCTTCTACATCGACCCGGCGATCGTCGACGATCCTGACCTGAAGAACCTGCCGCAGATCACCTTGTCCTACACGTTCTTCGAGGTTGATGAGCCCGAGGAGCGCACCGTGTCGCAGGCGGGCGAGCAGAATGCACCGGCCGGTCAGGTCGGGTCGGACGGTTAGAGTAGTTTCCAAGCGGGTGCGCAGGGCGCGCCCGACGGGGGAGAGAAGAGAAAATGGCACAGGCACAGAACCACGATTACCACCTGGTCGATCCCAGTCCGTGGCCCTTCGTCGGATCGGTATCGGCCTTCGTGCTGGCCATCGGCGCGATCGCCACCATGCATGGCGCGACCGCCCTTTGGATGATCCCGGGCGCGCTGGGCGTCGTCTACACGATGATCGTGTGGTGGCGCGATGTGGTGAACGAGGCCGAGTATGGCGGTCACCATACCAAGGTCGTGCAGATCCACCTGCGCTACGGCATGATCCTGTTCATCGCCTCGGAGGTGATGTTCTTCGTCGCCTGGTTCTGGGCCTATTTCGACGCCGCGCTGTATCCCGACGAGGCGATCCAGGTGATGCGCGTCGAACATACCGGCGGCCAATGGCCACCCGAGGGCATCGAGACCTTCGACCCCTGGCATCTGCCCCTGGTGAACACGCTGATCCTGCTCACCTCGGGCACCACGGTCACCTGGGCGCACCACGCGCTGCTGCATGGTGACCGCAACGGCCTGAAGTGGGGCCTGATCTGCACCATCGCGCTCGGCGCCCTGTTCACCACCATCCAGGCCTACGAATACGCGATCGCGTATTTCGACTTCTCCGGCAGCATCTACGGCGCCACCTTCTTCATGGCGACCGGCTTCCATGGCGCCCACGTCATCATCGGCACGATCTTCCTGATCGTCTGCCTGATCCGGACCTATGCCGGGCACTTCAAGCCGGACCACCACTTCGGCTTCGAGGCGGCCGCCTGGTACTGGCACTTCGTCGACGTCGTGTGGCTGTTCCTGTTCGCCTGTATCTATGTCTGGGGCGCGGGAACGCCGGCCGCGCACTGACCGCGGGCACGGACCGACAAGGCACTGGCGAGATCATCCTGTGATTTGATTGGGTCAATCAAATCGCAGAAAGATGATCGGTTCTAACAGGTTAGAGCAACTTATCTGCGCCGTTCCCGGCGCAGGTTGCTCTAGGGGCGGTCATGGCCGCCCCTTTGTCTTTTGCCGCACCGCATTGCATGAGCTCGATGAGTCCTGACCCCAACACTGATCCGCCGCCACGCTCGCCGCTGGCCACCGGTCTGTCGGGACGTTGCCCGCGCTGTGGCGAAGGCAAGCTGTTCGATGGTTATCTGAGCCCGGCGCGCGCCTGTCAGTCGTGTGGCCTGGACTACGGCTTTGCGGATTCCGGCGACGGGCCGGCCTTCTTCGTCATGACCGCCGTCGGCTTCCTGATCGTTGCCCTGGCACTGGTGGTGGAGATCGCCTGGCGGCCGCCCTACTGGGTCCATGCGGCGCTATGGCTCCCCCTGCTGCTGGGCTCCGCCCTGGTTCTCCTGCGGCTGATGAAGGGTGTCCTGATCGCCCAGCAATATGCGACAAGGGCGGCGGAGGGCCGGCTCGACGGGAGTGGCGGTTGAACGCGCCCGCGCGTCCGGTCCGGTCCGTCCTGATCGCCGGCATCGCCGCGCTGGCCGGCTTGGCATTATGCGTCTCGCTCGGCATCTGGCAGGTGCAGCGGCTCGAGTGGAAGCAGGGGTTGCAGACGGCCATCGAGGAGCGTGCCCGCGGCCCGGCGGTTGCCGCAGCTCTCCTGCACGACAGTGCCGCGCGCGGCGAGGACATCGAATACACCCGCGTGCGCGTGCGCGGCGTGTTCGACCACGCGCGCGAACTGCGGTTCTACGCCCCCGGCGTCGAGGGACCCGGCTGGAACCTCGTGACGCCGCTGTTGGCGCCGGACGGGGCCGTCTATTTCGTCAATCGCGGTTACGTGCCGCAGGCGCGCATGGGCGAAGCCGACCGGTCGGGCGAGGAGGTCGAAATAACCGGCCTTGCGCGAACGTATGGCCGGCGCGGGGCGTTCACGCCCGACAACGACACTGCGGCCAATGTTTGGTACTGGTATGATCTTGCCGCGATGCGCGCGCATCTTGACGAGGCAGGTGGCGGGCAGGGCGCGACGAGCCTGATTGCCGTGGTCATCGAGGCGGAAGCCGCCGGCGAGGCCTATCCGCGCGGCGGCGTCACCCGGCTTGACTTGCCGAACCGGCATCTGGAATACGCGCTCACCTGGTTCGGTCTGGCGCTGACGCTTGCGGCGGTCTACGGCGTGTGGGCCTGGCAGCAGTTGCGCCGTGTGTGAAACCGCACGGCAGGCATCGGGAGACGGGGACGAATGCGATATGTGAGCACCAGGGGGCAGGCCCCCGAGCTCGGCTTCTGCGACACGATACTGGCGGGTCTGGCCAGTGACGGAGGCCTGTATGTACCGCAGGACTATCCCCAGCTCGATGCGCAGACGATTGCCGCCTTCGACGGCAAACCCTACGCGGAGATCGCGCAGGCGGTGATCGGCCCCTTCACCGGCGGCGAGATCGCCGAAGACGCCCTTGGCCGCATGATCGCGGACTCCTACGCCACCTTCCGCCACACCGCCGTCGTACCGTTGATCCAGCTCGATGCCGGCCACTGGCTGATGGAGCTGTTCCATGGGCCTACGCTCGCCTTCAAGGACGTGGCAATGCAGCTTCTGGCGCGGCTGATGGACCATGTCCTGGAGGAGCGCGGCCGGCGCGCCACCGTGGTCGGCGCCACGTCCGGCGACACCGGCGGGGCGGCCATCGAAGCCTTTCGCGGGCGCGCGCGCACAGACATGTTCATCCTGTTCCCCACCGGCCGCGTCTCCGACGTGCAGCGCCGGCAGATGACGACCGTCGTGGATGCCAACGTGCATGCGCTGTCGATCGACGGCAATTTCGATGACTGCCAGCGCATCGTGAAGACGATGTTCGTCAATGCGCCGTTCCGCGAGCAGGTGGCGCTCGCCGGCGTCAACTCGATCAACTGGGGCCGCATCGTGTCCCAGGCGGTCTACTACTTTGCCGCCGCGGCCGCGCTCGGTTCGCCGCACCGCCCGGTCAGCTTTGCCGTGCCGACCGGTAACTTCGGCGATGTGCTCGCCGGCTATGTCGCGGCGCGCATGGGGCTTCCCGTCGACCGGCTGATGGTCGCGACCAATGTCAACGACATCCTCAAGCGCGCGCTCGATACCGGGCGCTACGAGTCGCGCGGCGTGGTGGCGACAACGAGCCCGAGCATGGACATCCAGGTGTCGAGCAATTTCGAGCGGCTGCTGTTTGAGGAGACCGGACGCGATGCGCAGGCCGTGCGCGCCATGATGGCGGGTCAGGCGCAGTCCGGCGCATTTGACATTCCCGCCGAGGCGCTGGCGGCGATCCGCGCGCGCTTCGATGCTGAGCGCTGTGACGAACCGGCCACCGCGCAGATGCAGTTGGCCCTGCTGCGCGACACCGGCTATCTCGCCGATCCGCATACCGCGATCGGCGTGCACGCCGCGCGCGCGCACACCGGCGCCTCGCCGATGGTGACGCTGTCGACCGCCCATCCGGCCAAGTTCCCTGATGCGACGCGTGAGGCGACCGGCCTCACGCCGGCGCTTCCCGACTGGTTGTCGGACCTGCACGAGCGCGAGGAACGCATGGTGCGCCTGCCGGCGGATCAGTCCACCGTCGAGGCCTATATCAGCGAGAACGCGCGCGCCGCGGGAGTGTCCGCATGAGCGATGCGATCCGGCTGACCACGCTCGACAACGGCATTCGCGTCGTTACCGAGGTCATGCCGCGGCTTCAGACCGCCTCGCTGGGCATCTGGACGCGCACCGGCGCGCGCAACGAGACATCCGGCGAGCACGGCATCTCGCATCTTCTGGAGCACATGGCCTTCAAGGGCACCGCGCGGCGCTCGGCCATCCAGATCGCCGAGGAGATCGAACAGGTCGGCGGTGATCTCAATGCCATGACCGGCCACGAGATCACGGCCTATTTCGCCCGCGTGCTGGCTGGCGACGTGTCGCTGGCGCTCGACATCCTCACCGACATCCTGACCGGCTCGACCTTCGATGCCACCGAGCTCAAGCGCGAGCAGAACGTGATCGTGCAGGAGATCGGTGCTGCCTGGGACACGCCCGACGACATCGTCCATGACCTGTTCCAGGAAGCCGCCTTCGAAGGCCAGATTCTCGGCCGGTCGATCCTGGGAACGCCGCAGACCGTCACGGGGTTCTCCGCCACCGATCTCAACGGTTATCTCGGCGCGCATTACCGCGGTCCCGACATGGTGGTGGCGGCCGCCGGCGCCGTCGACCATGACGCAATCGTCGCCCAGGCCGCCGAGCAGCTTTCCGGTATCCCCGCACAGACGGGGTCCTCGCCGGAGGCCGGCCGCTTCACTGGAGGCGAGCGGCGCGATCTGCGCGCGCTGGAACAGGCCAATATCGTGCTGGGCTTTCCCGCGCCGCCGCTTGGCGATCCGGATTTCTACGCCGCCCGCGTCGCCGCCGGCGTTCTGGGCGGGGGCATGTCGTCGCGGCTGTTCCAGGAAGTGCGCGAGAGGCGCGGGCTCTGCTACGCGATCTATGCCTTCACCATGTCGTTCCGCGATGCCGGAGTGCTGGCGATTTCTGCCGCCACCGGAGAAGCGGATCTCGCCGAACTGGCCGATGTGACGCTGGACGAGATCGAGCGCGCGGGGCTGCAGATTGAGGCCCGCGAAACCGAGCGCGCCAAAATGCAGCTCAAGGCCTCGATCCTGATGAGCCACGAGAGTTCGTCGAGCCGCGCCGGCCAGATGGCCCGTCAGCTTCTGATGCTGGACCGGCTGGTGTCGAGCGAGGAGATCACCGCGCGCATCGATGCGGTCTCGCCAGGCGATGTCGCGGGCTTCCTGGCATCGACGACGCGCGCTGCGGTGCCGGCGTTGTCCGGCGTCGGCCCGGTGGCGGAGCTGCCGTCCGTCGGCGATATCGCCCGGCGTCTGGGCTCTGCGCGCGCCGCCTGACCGCTGCTTTGCCGGGCCATCGCAGAAAGTCGTACCGCCCTGCGGCGCAGATGGGTAATATCGCGCAGGACGTGTGATGCGGTGAGCGCGTCGCACGCGATGATGGCGCGCTGCGAGAGGATCGGAATCCTTCAGCCATGGTGTTTCTGCGTTCGGTGGGCGGGGCCGAGTCCGGGCCTGTCGTCAGTGGCGATGGCGTTCGGCTGAGAACCCCACAGCTTGGCGACTATGCCGCCTGGGCGGAGTTGCGCGCGCGTTCGCGCGCTTTCCTGACGCCGTGGGAGCCGACCTGGCCGACCGATGATCTGACCCGCGCCGCCTTCCGCCGCCGCATCCGGCGCTACAGCCAGGATGTGCGCGAGGATACCGGATACGCCTTCTTCATCTTCGATGACGCCGGCGATGCGCTGGTCGGCGGGCTGACGCTCGGTAACATTCGCCGCGGGGTCACGC
Source organism: Tepidamorphaceae bacterium (assembly GCA_028279445.1). Lineage (GTDB taxonomy): Bacteria > Pseudomonadota > Alphaproteobacteria > Rhizobiales > Tepidamorphaceae > JANQNT01. The sequence continues at coordinate 91,071 of JANQNT010000024.1, forward strand.
AGTCCTGCGGCCTGGGCTACTGGGTCGGCGAACCGCATGCGCGCAAGGGCTATATGACACGCGCGGTGGCCGCGGCGCTGGGCTTTGCCTTCCAGCGCCTGCGCCTGCACCGCGTCGAAGCGGCTTGCCTGCCGCAGAACCAGGCGTCTATACGGCTGTTGGAGAAGGCGGGATTTGCCCGCGAGGGGTACGCGCGACGCTATCTGTGCATCAACGGCCAGTGGCAGGATCACCTGCTCTACGCCATGCTGCAGGACGATCCGCGTCCGCCGGCAAGGTGATCCGCGTTCGCGTCATGGAATTGCTGAGAGTGTCAACAACGACGCCAAACCACTGCGGGCTGTTCGCCATGCTGGTGCTCGCCGGCTGGCTCGCGCTGCTGGGCGTCTTCGCGCCGCGTGCCGTGGCGCTGGAGACGGCGATCGTCGCGCCGGAAGTGCCAGCCATTGACCTGACCCGCAGCGTCGATTCGTGGCCACGCCACGGCGACCGGCTCCAGGTCTCCACCGCGCCGGGCAGCGACGGCATCGTACGCCGCATCGAGGTGCGCGCCAGCGAGCCCGGCCGTGCCGCGTCATGGGTGGTCTTCGCGCTGGCCAACAACTCCGACGTCCAGCTCGACCGGCTGCTGGTCGCACCGCATTTCCGGTTGCTCGGCTCCGGTGTCCTCAATCCCGATCTCGGCAGCACCCGTATCGTTGCCATCACGCCGAGCCAGGGCTTTCGCCCCGAGCGCCAGGAGGCGACCGGCGCGGATGTCTATCTGGTCACGCTCGATCCGGGCACCGTCGTCACCTACGTCATCGAGCTCAAGGGCGACAACCTGCCCCAGCTTCGCCTGTGGGAACCGGAAGCCTACAAGGACACCGCCAACAGCCTGACCCTCTATCAGGGCATGGTGCTTGGCATCTCCGGCCTGCTGGCACTGTTCCTGACCATCCTGTTCGTGGTGCGCGGCACGCTGATGTTCCCGGCCGCCGCCGCGCTCGCCTGGGCGGTGCTGGCCTATCTGTGCATCGACTTCGGCTTCTGGCACAAGCTGTTCTACGTCACCCGGGCGGACGACCAGTTGTTTCGCGCCGGCGCGGAAGCCGTCATCGCCGGCTCGCTGATCCTGTTCCTGTTCGTCTATCTGGGCTTTGGCCGCTGGCGGCTGCGCCTGGTCACCGCGGCGCTGATATGGGTCGCGGCGATCGCGCTGCTGCTGGGGATGGCATCCATCGATCCGCCGATCGCCGCCGGCATCTCGCGCGTCATCATGGGGGTCGCGGGCGTCGGCGGCCTGGTGGTGATCCTGCTGCTGGCCATCGGCGGGCAGGATCGCGCGATCCTGCTGGTGCCGACTTGGCTGTTGCTGTGCGGCTGGCTGTTCGGCGGCTGGATCGTCGTCACCGGACGCATCGAGAACGATCTGGCCGCACCCGCCCTCAACGGCGGCATGGTGCTGATCGTGCTGCTGTTCGGGCTGACGGTCATGCAGCACGCCTTCGCCGGCGTGGCCATCGGCCACGGCTTCCTGCCCGACCTGCAACGCAAGGCGCTGGCGCTGATCGGCGCCGGCGACTACGTCTTCGACTGGGATGTGCCGCGCGACCGCTTGTTCGTCGGCAGCGAAGTGTCGGAGCGCCTCGGCGTGCCCGTGGAGACGCTCAACGGACCGGTGCGCAAGTGGCACGACATGCTGCATGCCGCCGACCAGGACCGCTTCCGCGCCACGCTGGACACGGTCGTGGAATTGCGCCGTGGCCGCGTTCTGCAGGACGTGCGGCTGCGCTCCGCCGACGGGCACTACCTGTGGATGCGCGCCAAGATACGCCCGATTGTCGGTGCAGACGGCGAAATCCAGCGCATGGTCGGAACGCTGACCGATGTCACCGACGCCAAGACCGCCGAAGAGCGCATGCTGCACGACGCGGTGCACGACAATCTCACCGGCCTGCCCAACCGCGAACTGTTCCTCGACCGGCTCGAGGCAGCACTGCTGCGGGCCCGCGAGAACGACGGCCCCAAGCCGACGATCATCGTCATCGACATCGACCGCTTCCGGCAGGTCAACGACGGCATCGGCATCGCTGGCGGCGACGGCGTCCTGCTGACCCTGTCGCGGCGCCTGCAGCGCCTGCTCAAGCCGCAGGACACGCTGGCGCGGCTGGCCGGCGACCAGTTCGGCCTGATCATCGTATCGGAGACCGAGAAGGAGCGCATCGAGGCCGTTGCCGAAAGCGTGCGCAAGGCGGTTCGCGCGCCGATGAGCTTCGCCGGCAAGGAACTGTTCCTCACCGCGACACTGGGCATCGCGATCCATGATGGCGCCAAGCGCCGCCGCGAGGAACTGCTCGAAGACGCCGAGATTGCCATGTTCTACGCCAAGCGGCTCGGCCCCGACCGCACCGAGAACTACCGCCCCATCATGCGTTCGTCCGGCGCCGACCGGCTGTCGCTGTCGAGCGACCTGCGCCGGTCCATTCAGGCCGGCGAGATCGACCTGGTTTACCAGCCCATCGTGCGGCTCTCCGACAAGCGCATCGCCGGCTTTGAGGCCCTGGCGCGCTGGAACCACCCCCGCCATGGCCGCCTCAGCCCGCAGGAGTTCATCGAGATCGCCGAGGAGAACGGCCTGATCGTCGACATCGGTCTGCTGGCCATGGACAAGGCCGGCCATCAGCTCACCGCCTGGCAGAAGACCGTTGGCGACAGCCGGCAGATCTTCGCCAGCGTCAACGTGTCGAGCCGGCAGTTGTTGCGCCATGACCTGGTCAACGACGTCAAGTCGATCCTCACCCGCAACGGCCTTGAGCCGGGCGCCATGAAGCTGGAACTGACCGAATCCATCGTCATGGAGAACCCGGAGCAGACCACCAAGATCCTGGAGAAGGTGCGCGAGACGGGTGCGGGCCTGGCGCTGGACGATTTCGGCACCGGCTATTCCTCGCTCAGCTACCTGCAGCGTTTCCCGTTCGACACGGTGAAGGTGGACAAGTCCTTCGTGCGCCACAACGGTGCCGGCACACGCCCCGTCATCCTGCGCTCCATCGTCGGGCTGGCCCATGATCTGGGCATGGAAGTGGTGGCGGAAGGTGCTGAATCCGACCGCGATGCGGCGGAACTCGCCACGCTCGGCTGCGAGTACGCGCAAGGATATTACTTCGGTCGCCCGATGTCCGCCGATGAGGCGCATCGCCTGTTGGCGTACAATTCAGGCCAGCCGCATTAGCCGCGAGCCCCGAAAAGTGGGCACCGGTTTTCGGACAAGGCGAGCGCAAGCAAGAAAGCCGCGCGGTTTATCTCGCTCACGGCGAGTTCGCTAACGCTCACCGCCTCCGCGGGGGCGGCCTGACCGGCCGGACGCACGGTCGTGCGCCGGGTGCAGATTGCCATGTCGGTGCGGGATGATGCCGCGAGCCCCGAAAAGTGGGCACCGGTTTTCGGACAAGGCGAGCGGCAAGTATAAATCACGCGTGGCCCGCTTCGCCGGAGAGTTGCGCCGGATCGATGCCGATCTTGGCCAGCGCCAGGTCGTACTTGCTTTCCAGTTCCGGCCCGAACACCAGATCGCGGTCGGCGTCGCAATGCAGCCAGCCGTTGGACTGAATCTCGTTTTCCAGTTGCCCCGCCCCCCAGCCCGCATAGCCAAGTGCCATGAAGGTGGAGTGCGGTCCGGCGCCTGCGGCGATTGCCTTGAGAATCTCAAGCGTTGCGGTGAGCGACACCGTGTCGTCGATCTGCAGCGTGGACTCGGTGTTGTGGTAGTCGGGGCTGTGCAGCACGAAGCCGCGGCCCGTTTCCACCGGTCCGCCCGCATGCACCTGGATCGACCGCAGGTCCGGGTCGGCCAGCCGCTCGTGGCCCGACGGCAGCACTTCAAGCTGACGCAGCAGTTCAGGGAAGGAAATGTCCTCGGCGAGCTGATCGACGCGCAACCCCATGGCGCCATCGGCGGAATGGGCGCAGACCAGGACGACCGAACGCGCAAAACGCGGGTCCGGCATGCCGGGCATCGCCACCAGCATGCGCCCTTGCAGGTAGCCCGGTTCGCTGTGCTTCGCGGGAGTCGGTCGCATGGCACAAATGGTATCGGTGCCGGCGCGATCCGCAACCCCGTTTCACGCATGGCGGCGAACAGGTGTTCCGCTCACGAAAGGCTGAACGCGATTGTCATGCCGCGCCGTTGGCAAGAGAGGGCTCGCCGGTCTATGTGCCGTGCATGACGCTCCTTGGATGTCTTCGCCGTTTGGCCACTCTGGCGCTGGTCATGACCGCGTTCGCCGCGCCGGGGTCCGGCCTTGCCGGCGAGCCGGGCGTTTCGGCCTGGACCGACTCGCCCTATGCGCGCGTGCGCCTGATCAATGCCGGCCGGACCGATGAGGGCCGCTGGCGCGTTGGTGTCGAGATCGACATTCAGGAGGGCTGGAAGACCTATTGGCGCTTTCCCGGCGAGAGCGGCGTGCCGCCGGTTTTCGCCTGGAACGGATCGCGCAACGTGGCCGCCGCCGAGGTGCATTGGCCGGTTCCCAAACGCTTCATCGATGCCGGCCTCACCGCGATCGGGTACGACCGCGACGTGGTGGTGCCGGTCACCGTTGCGACCACGGCCCCCGGCGTACCGCCGCGCGTGACGATGCAACTGTCATTCGGGGTTTGCGAGGAGATCTGCGTGCCGCTGGATGTGACCGCCAGTCTGGACCTCGGCACGCCGGCCAGCTTTCGCCAGCGCCTGGCGGTCGAAGACGCGATGCGGCAGGTTCCAGGTCAGGTCACGGGCAACGAGCGGCTGGCGCTGGTCACCGCCGGTGAGGGGCCGGGCGCCCCGCTGACCGTGACCGTGGCGCCGCGCGGTGGCGAACTGCCCGACGACGTTTTCGTCGAAGGACCGCAGGGCTGGTATCTGGCGGTGCCGCAGATGCTGCAGCGCGGCGATGACGCGGTGTCCTACCGCGTGGGCGTCAACGGCCTGCCGGACGGCGCTCGGATCGCCGGTGCCGAGGTCCGCGTGACGGCGGTTTTCCCTGCCGGCGCGGTCGAGCAAATGGTGGTCGTCGCGCCGAATTCGTGAACAGCCCCCCTGACGCGCGGCCCATTGCGCCTTATCTATCTCCATGGCGCGTCCGCGCCGCACCGACATCTCCGTACATGAGGACAGACCATGATCAAGGTTGGCGATCGGCTTCCCGATGCAAAATTCACCGTGATGACCGGGGACGGTCCCGGCCAACGCGGGAGCGACGAGATATTCGCCGGCCGCAAGGTCGTGGTCTTCGCCGTGCCGGGCGCCTTCACGCCGACCTGCCATCTCAATCATCTACCGGGTTTCCTGGGCAATGCCGATGCGTTCAACGCCAAGGGCGTCGACGAGGTGGGCGTCATCTCGGTCAACGATGTCTTCGTGATGGAGGCCTGGGCGAAGGCCAGCGACGGCAAGGGCAAGATCAGCTTCCTGTCGGACGGCAGCGGCGACTTCACCCGCGCTGCCGGCATGGAGCTCGATCTGAGCGGCCACGGGCTGGGCGTGCGCTCCAAGCGCTACGCCATGCTGGTCGACGATGGCGTCGTGAAGGTGCTGAACATCGAGGACAACCCCGGCAAGGCGGAGTCCTCGACGGCGGAAGCGCTGCTGGCGGAAATCTAGGGTCCTGCCCGCGGGGGTCCGGACTCTATTCTTCGACGCCCTCGTCCGACTCGCCCTTCTCTGGCTTGAACGGTGCCATGCCGGCGCGCGCCAGTTCGTCGGCGCGTTCGTTGCCGGCGTCGCCGGCATGGCCCTTCACCCAGTGCCAGGTGACGTCGTGGCGTTCCAGCGCGGATTCCAGCCGCTGCCACAGGTCGATATTCTTGACCGGCTTCTTGGCGGCGGTGCGCCAGCCGCGCGCCTTCCAGTCCTTCAGCCACCTGGTGATGCCGTCCTTCACGTAGACGCTGTCGGTGTGCAGATCGATGGCGACTGGCCGTTTCATGACTTCCAGCGCCATGATGGCCGCCATCAGCTCCATGCGGTTGTTGGTGGTCAGCGGTTCGCCGCCGGAGAGTTCCTTCTCGTGGCCGTCGTAGGCGAGCAGTGCGCCCCAGCCGCCGGGTCCGGGATTGCCGGAGCAGGCCCCGTCGGTGTGCACGCTGACGCGCTGCATCAGGCGATGGCCTTGACGTCGAGCCCGTATTCCGCCGCAGACCGCACACCGCGGTGGAAGCGCAGCCGGCGCAGATAGTCGAGCGGGTCCTTGGGGCTCACCAGCGCGCCTTCCGGCTGGTTCAGCCAGTCATAGAGCCGGGTCACCAGAAAGCGCATCGCCGCTCCGCGCGCCAGCATCGGCAAGGCGGCCGTCTCCGCCTCGCTGACCGCCCGCACTCCGGTGTAACCGGTCATCAGCGCGCGCGCCTTGGTGATGTTGAAGGCGAGATCGGGTTCGAAACACCAGGCGTTGAGGCATATGGCGAGGTCATAGGCCAGGGCGTCGTTGCAGGCGAAGTAGAAGTCGATCAGCCCGGACAGTTCGCCGCCGAGAAAGAAGACGTTGTCGGGGAACAGGTCGGCATGGACGATGCCCTGCGGCAGGTCCTGCGGCCATCCCGCCTCCAGCGCGTCGAGTTCCGCCACCATCTCCTGCGCCAGGCCGGGCATCACGTCGTCGGCGCGCGCGCCGGTGCTTTCGAAGATACCGCGCCAGCCGCTAACCGACAGGGCGTTGGCCCGGCTGATGCCGAAGCCCTCGCCGGCGAGGTGCATCCTGGCCAGCGCCGCGCCCACCGCCCGGCAGTGCTCAGGACTTGGCCGGCGCACCCACATGCCTTCGAGAAAGCCGATCAGCGCGGCCGGCCGGCCGGAAAGGCGGCGCAGTACCTTGCCGTCGCGTCCATGCAGCGGCGTGGGGCAGGAGATGCCCCGTTCGGCAAGGTGCTCCATCAGCCCCAGGAAGAAGGGCAGGTCGTTTTCCTCGACGCGCTTTTCGTAGAGCGTCAGGATGAACTGCCCATCCTGCGTGTGCACCACGTAGTTGGTGTTCTCGACGCCTTCGGCGATGCCTTTGTAGGAGAGCAGCGCGCCGACATCGTAGCCTGCGATGAAGCCCGCGATCTCTTCATCGGAAACGTCGGTGTAGACGGCCATGGCTACTCGGCGGCGGCTTCGCGCAGGGCGCGCGGCAGGTTGAAGATGACGTCCTCGTCGGCGGTGGAAACAGTCTCGAGATCGATCTCGCCGCGCTCGGCGAAGGCGCCGATGACCTCCTCGACCAGAACCTCCGGCGCGCTCGCGCCGGCCGCGATACCCACGGTTCGGACATCGGCGAACACGCTCCAGTCGATGTCGCCGGCCCGCTGCACCAGTTGCGCGTGGGCGCATCCGGCCCGCTGCGCGACTTCAACCAGCCTTTGCGAGTTGGAGCTGTTGGGCGCGCCCACGACGATCATCGCGTCTGCTTGCGGCGCCACCGCCTTGACCGCTTCCTGGCGGTTGGTGGTGGCGTAGCAGATATCCTCCTTGGGCGGCGCGCTCATGTTGGGGAAGCGCCCCTTCAACGTGTCGACGATCTCGGCGGTGTCGTCGACCGACAGCGTGGTCTGGGTGATGAAGGCCAGGTTGTCGGGATCGCGCGGCGTGACGGCCAGCGCGTCCTCGACGGTTTCGATCAGGGTGATGGCGCCGGGTTCGAGCTGGCCCATGGTGCCGGCCACCTCCGGATGGCCGGCGTGGCCGATCAGCAGGATTTCACGATCGCGCCTGGCGTGCAGCTTGGCTTCCTTGTGCACCTTGGTGACCAGCGGGCAGGTGGCATCAAGCTGGAAGAAATTCCGCCGATCGGCTTCTTCCGGCACCGACCTGGCCACGCCATGGGCGGAAAACACCACCGGTGCATCGGTTTCGGGGATTTCGTCCAGTTCCTTGACGAAGATCGCGCCCTTCGTCTTGAGGCTGTCCACCACATAGCGGTTGTGGACGATTTCGTGGCGCACGTAGACCGGCGGTCCGTAGGTCTTCAATGCCAGTTCGACGATGCGGATGGCCCGGTCGACACCGGCACAGAAGCCGCGCGGCGAGCACAGCAGGATCTTCGTGCTGCGGCTCTCCCTGCCGCCGACATCGCTGGTCCGATGCTCAGGCATCGTCACGCCGCCCTCTCCTGCACCATCCGGGCAGCCCGATTGCCTGCCCGTCAAATCCTGCAAACGCGGTTAACGCTTTATGAACGTTCCGCGCCCGGCTGTTGTTCCTTGGGGTATAGTGTGGCCGTGGGGCATGCTGTCAAGCGCGCGGCAGACGCTTGGCTTGCCTTGTTGCTGCCCTCAAGCGTATGCACAAGCACGCCACATAGGCGGCTTTGTTGGAACCTGAGGCCTGAAGCGAAAGATGAGTTGCGTTTCCCCCCCTTCAGCCTGGCGGCTGGCAGGACTTGCCGCGGCCGGTGCGATGGTCCTCTCCGTTACCGCCTGTGCCAACCCGATCACCGACCGCATTGGCGAAGCGTCGAGCGGCGTTGCCGAACGGCTGGGACTGTCCGGCGAGCAAAGCCCCAGCGACGAGCAGGCCCCGCCGCCGGTAGCGCGCGGCGAGACGCGTCCCTGTCCCCAGGCGATCATCCGCGACGGCACCCAGACGCTCAGGGTCTACGAGCCGGCGGGCGAGGGCGATCCGGACTTCGTGCGCTATCAGGGATCGATCACCAAGGTCGCGCGCGAATGCATCTACGCCGGCGACGAGATCGTCACCATCAAGTTCGGTGTTCAGGGCCGGGTGGTGATCGGCCCGTATGGCAGGCCTGGAACCTACTCGCTTCCCATCCGCGCCGTATTCGTTCCGCGCGGCGGCGAGCCGGTCTGGGGTCAGCTCTATCAGGTCTCGGTGACCATTCCCGAGGAGGGCACCAACGCCGCCTTCCAGCTTGTCGAGCAGACCGCCGCCTATACCATTCCCCCCGGTACCAGCATGAGCAACCACGCGGTCTATGTCGGCTTCGACGAACTCGCCGGCCGTCAATAAAAGCACCCCGCGTCAAGGTTTATAATCCGAGGTGAGTTGACACCCGGCAGCCTGTGTCTATCATCGGCGCCGTCGAAGAATCGACCTGCGGGAGACACTGGCAGATAAGCCAGGGCCGAAGGCGCAACCGCCCCGGAAACGCTCAGGCAACAAGGGACCGCAGGCCGAAATCGACCTCTGGAAAGCAACCGGATCAAGGTCCGGTTCACCGAAGGGCGTAGACCGCCAGATGCCTTGCCGGACGATCGGTCCGGTTAGCGTCAATGTCCGGACCCGGTGTCCGGACGCGGCGGTGAAATCTCTCAGGTTTCGCGACAGAGGGGGCACGTGACGGCGCAATCCGCGCCGGTGGTGCTGTGACGCGAAACCTGGTGATGCATGTCGGGGCCTGATCAAGATCAATCGAAAACGGCGAGCTTGCTGCGCACTGCGCTGCACGCCGTCCACGTTGCCGCCGGTGCGCGCATGGTTCCCTTCGCCGGCTATGACATGCCGGTGCAGTATGCCGACGGCATCATTGCCGAACACACCTGGACGCGCACCAATGCCGGTCTGTTCGACGTCTCGCATATGGGGCAGGCACGCCTCGTCGGGCCGGATCATGCAAGCGTTGCCGCGGCCATCGAGGCGCTCGTTCCCGCCGAGATCACAGGGCTTGCGCCTGGCCGCCAGCGCTACAGCCAGTTGACCAACGACGATGGCGGCATCATCGATGACCTGATGATCGCCCGGCCGGCGGACCCCGCCCACGACGGGCAATTGCTGCTGGTGGTCAACGCGGCGCGCAAGGAGGTCGACTTCGCCCATATCGCGGAGCGGCTGCCGGGCGGTATCGAGCTTGTCCGCGAGGACGAGCGCGCGCTGATCGCGTTGCAGGGGCCGCGGACCGAAGCCATTCTGTCGGCGCATGTGCCCGGCATCGCCGACATGTCCTTCATGCAATCGGTCGAGGCGCCGTTCGGCGGCATCGCCTGCCGGCTGTCGCGCTCCGGCTATACCGGCGAGTACGGTTTCGAGATTTCCGTTGAAGAAGGGCATGCCGAGCAGGTCTGGGCCGGCCTCAGCGGCGATCAGTGGGTGCGCCCGGTTGGCCTTGGCGCGCGCGATACGCTGCGGCTGGAAGCGAGTCTGTGCCTCTACGGTAGCGACATTGACGAGACCACCTCGCCGGTGGAAGCGGGGCTTGAATGGTCGATCGGCAAGCGCCGCCGCGAGGAAGGTGGCTTTCCCGGAGCCGGCCGTATCCAGCGCGAGCTCGCCGTGCGCCCATCGCGCCGCCGGGTCGGCATCCGGCCGCAGGGCAAGGCGCCGGCGCGGGCTGGCACCGTCATCGCGGATATGCAGGGCAATGAGATCGGCGTGGTGACCAGCGGCGGCTTCGGGCCGACCGTCGGCGCACCGATCGCCATGGGCTACGTCATGCGGGAGCATGCCTTGCCCGGCACCAGGATCGCGCTGCTGGTGCGCGGTCGCGAACTTGCCGCCGAGGTCGTCGACCTGCCTTTCGTGCGGCCGCGTTTTCATCGCGCGAACTGATCGGTTTTCGATTTTCAGGACAGGGGACGACACCATGCTGCGCTTCACCAAGGACCATGAATGGGTGCGACTGGAGGGAACGGAGGTGACCGTCGGCATCACCGACTACGCCCAGTCGCAACTCGGCGACGTCGTTTACGTGGAACTGCCGGAGATTGGCCGCGCGGTGACCGCGGGCGGCGAGGCGGCGGTGGTGGAATCGGTCAAGGCCGCAAGCGAGGTCTACGCCCCGGTCGCCGGCGAGGTGACCGCCGTCAACGATGCGCTTGCCGAAAACCCCGGCACCGTCAACGAGGATGCCGAAGGCACCGGCTGGTTCGTGAAGATCAAGGTTGCCGACGTGGCCGAGGTCGAAAAGCTGATGGACGAGGCCGCCTACAAGGCCTTCGTGGAGGCAGAGGGATAGCCGCGTTTGCGCTGGCGGGGAGCGGGGCTGCAATCCCCCTTCATCGCCGGCGCGCGCACCAACAGGAGAGCCGCATGGCCCACCGCTATACCTCTGAAGTTATCTGGTCGCTCGACGAGGGCGATTTCGCCGGCAACACCTATTCGCGCGGACATCTCTGGCGCTTCGACGGCGGCATCGAGGTGCCGGGGTCCGCGTCTCCCACCATCGTGCCGTTGCCCCATTCCGTTGAGGCGGCGATCGATCCCGAAGAAGCCTTCGTCGCCGCGCTGTCGAGCTGCCATATGCTGTGGTTTCTCGATCTCGCCCGCCAGGCGGGCCATGTGGTGACGCGCTACGAGGACGAAGCCGAAGGCGAGATGGAGCGCATCGGCAAGGGTCGCCTTGCCATCACCAGGGTGACGCTGCGCCCGCGGATCATGTTCGAGGGCACGCCGCCGGATGCCGCGGCTCTCGACGACCTGCACCATCGCGCCCACGACAACTGCTTCATCGCCAACTCCGTGACGACCGAGATCACGGTGGAGGCGCGCTCATCGTGAAGGGATACAGTCTATGCGTTATCACCCGCTGACCGACGCCGACAGGGCGGCGATGCTGGCGAAGATCGGCGTATCGGATATCGATGCGCTGTTCGCCGACATCCCCGAGGCCGCTCGCCTCACCGAACCGCTCGATCTGCCGACGTCGCGCAGCGAACTGGAGGTGGAGCGGGCGATGTCGGCGCTCGCGGCGAAGAACACATCCGCAGCTTCGGTGCCGTTCTTCGTCGGCGCCGGCGCCTACCGCCACCACGTACCGGCAAGCGTCGATCATCTGATCCAGCGTTCCGAATTCCTCACCGCCTACACGCCCTATCAACCGGAGATCGCGCAAGGCACGCTGCAGCCGCTGTTCGAGTTCCAGACCCAGGTCGCCCGGCTGACCGGCATGGAGGTCGCCAACGCCTCCATGTATGACGGCTCGACGGGATGCGCCGAAGCGGTGCTGATGGCGCAACGCCTGACGCGGCGCTCCCGGGCTGTGTTGTCGGGCTCGCTGCATCCCCATTATCGCGATGTGGTCGAGACAGTCTCGCGGCTTGCCGGCGACGAGGTGGTGGCGCTGCCAGCCGATCTGGCGGGCGCTGAGGATGTCGCCGCTCATATCGACGAGACGGTCGCCTGCGTCGTGGTGCAGACGCCCGGCGTCTTCGGCAACCTCACCGATCTGAGGCCAATCGCGGAGGCCGCTCACGCCGCCGGCGCGCTGCTGATCGCGGTGTTCACGGAAGTCATGTCGCTCGGGCTCATCGAACCGCCCGGCGCCATGGGCGCCGACATCGTTGTCGGCGAAGGCCAATCCATCGGCAACGGGCTGAACTACGGCGGTCCTTATGTCGGCCTGTTCGCGACGCGGCAGAAATACCTGCGCCAGATGCCGGGCCGCCTGTGCGGCGAGACGGTGGATGCGGACGGTAGGCGCGGCTACACGCTGACCCTGTCGACGCGTGAGCAGCATATCCGCCGCGACAAGGCGACCTCCAACATCTGCACCAATTCGGGGCTGTGCTGCCTCGCCTTCACCATCCACATGAGCCTGCTCGGCGATCTCGGGCTGACAAGGCTGGCGAAGCTCAACCACGCCAACGCGGTGCTGCTGGCCGACGGTCTGGCGAGCGTGCCCGGCGTCGAGGTGATCAACGAGACCTTCTTCAACGAGTTCGCCATCCGCGTGCCCGGCAACGCGGCCGACGTGATCGAGGCGCTTGCGCAGAAAGGTGTGCTCGGCGGCGTGCCGTTCTCCCGGCTCGATCCGCAGGCGGGTCTCGACGACGTCATCCTCGTCGCTTCCACGGAGATCAACACGGATACCGACCGCGCCGCCTACGTATCCGCCCTCACGGAGGTGCTGGCATGAGCATGAACACACAAGGGCGGCCCTCCGCACCAGCCGATGGAACGGCATCCGCCGCGCCTGAGACCTTCACCGGCAACAAGGCGCTGATGATCGAGGAGCCGCTGCTGTTCGAGATCGGCCATGTGGACAATTGCGGCGTCGATGTGCCGGACGCACCGGACATCGGTAGCCGCCTCGGCGGACTGGAACGCAGCGAGCCGGCCGGATTACCCGGTCTCTCGGAACCGGAAGCCATGCGCCACTATGTGCGCCTGTCGCAGAAGAACTACGCCATCGATCTCGGCATCTATCCGCTTGGCTCCTGCACCATGAAGCACAACCCGCGGCTGAACGAGAAGATGGCCCGACTGCCGGGCTTTGCCGATGTGCATCCGCTGCAACCGCAATCGAGCGTACCGGGCGCGCTGGAGCTGATCGACACGCTTGCCGGCTGGCTCAAGGAGATGACCGGCATGGCGGCGGTCGCCATGAGCCCCAAGGCCGGCGCCCATGGCGAGCTGTGCGGCATGATGGCGATCAAGGCAGCGCTCGAGGCGCGCGGCGAGGCGCGCAGCACGGTTCTGGTGCCGGCCTCGGCCCACGGCACCAACCCCGCGACCGCCGCTCTGCTCGGCTACGGGGTCAAGGAAATCCCCGCCCGCGACGACGGTACCGTCGATCCGCAGGCGGTGGCCGATCTGCTCGACGACACCGTCGCCGGCATCATGCTGACCAACCCGAACACCTGCGGCCTGTTCGAGCGCGACGTGATCGCCATTGCCGACGCGGTGCATAAGGCCGGCGCCTACTTCTACTGCGACGGGGCGAACTTCAATGCCATCGTCGGCAAGGCGCGGCCCGGCGATCTCGGCATCGACGCCATGCACATCAACCTGCACAAGACCTTTTCCACGCCCCATGGCGGCGGCGGACCTGGCGCCGGCCCGGTGGTCTTCTCGCAAGCGCTTGCACCCTTCGCGCCGCTGCCGGAGGTAGTCGGCGAAGGTGATGATCTCAGGCTTGCCGAGCACCGCGCGGACCTGCCGCAGAGCTTCGGCCGGCTGACGGCGTTTCACGGCCAGATGGGCATGTTCGTGCGTGCGCTCGCCTACATGATGGCCCATGGCAGCGACGGCCTGCGGCGCGCCTCGGAGGATGCGGTGCTCAACGCCAACTATGTGCGCGCCGGCCTGTCGGACCTGATGTCGCTGCCCTTCGGCGACCGCGTCTGCATGCACGAGGTGCTGTTCGACGACGCCTTCCTCAAGGACACCGGCGTCACCACGCTCGATTTCGCCAAGGCGATGATCGACGAGGGCTACCACCCGATGACCATGTATTTCCCGCTGGTGGTGCACGGCGCGATGTTGATCGAACCGACCGAGAGCGAGTCCAAGGCGAGCCTCGATCTGTTCATCGCCACGCTGCGCGATCTGGCGATCGATGCCCGTGCAGGCAAGACGGATCGGTTTTCCGGCGCGCCCTATCACAGTCCGCGCCGTCGTCTCGACGAGACCCGCGCCGCGCGCCAGCCGCGCCTGGTGTGGACGCCAGCGGAACCGGTCAAGGAAGCGGCGGAGTAGGGCCCAGCCGCCTGCCGCGCCCCGACGCGTGATCGATTGCAACAGCAAGACCATGATCTCCCCAGTGAATGTGCACCTTGTGCGCTTTTTCCGGGCTGAGATACACATAGACCACAGGCTGAATTGCATCGCGGGCCGATTCGCGCGAAGAACCCGGCAGGGGATTTCGCGGCGCAGCATAACCACAGCACGGTACGTGCATTTCGGGGACACCTAAGACGATGACCAAGTGGGTTTACTCCTTCGGCGCGGGCGCCGCCGATGGCGCTTCCGACATGCGTGACCTGCTCGGCGGCAAGGGCGCCAACTTGGCCGAGATGTCCAATCTCGGGCTGCCGGTGCCGCCCGGTTTCACCATCTCCACCCAGGTCTGCACGCACTACTACGATAACGGCGAGAGCTATCCCGGCGAGTTGGATATCCAGGTCGGCGAGGCGATCGCCGCGATCGAACAGGTGGCGGGCAAGCGCTTCGGCTCGACCGACGATCCACTGCTCGTTTCGGTGCGTTCCGGCGGCCGCGCGTCGATGCCCGGCATGATGGACACGGTTCTCAACCTGGGCCTCAACGATGCGACGGTGGCAGGCCTTGCCGAGGTCTCCGGCGACAAGCGCTTCGCCTACGATTCCTACCGGCGCTTCATCCAGATGTTCTCCGACGTGGTGCTCGGCGTCGATCACCATCACTTCGAGGAAATCCTCGAACTCTACAAGGAGGAGCGCTCGCTCCACCTCGACACCGATCTCACCGCCGAGGACTGGGAGAAGCTGATCGCCGCCTACAAGCAGCGCGTCGAGGAGGAGTTGGGGCGCCCCTTCCCGCAGGACGTCAAGCAGCAGCTCTGGGGCGCGATCGGCGCGGTGTTCGGCTCCTGGATGAACCAGCGCGCCATCACCTATCGCCGCCTGCACGACATCCCGGCAAGCTGGGGCACCGCGGTCAACGTGCAGGCCATGGTGTTCGGCAACATGGGCGATGATTCCGCCACCGGCGTGGCTTTCACCCGCAATCCCTCGACCGGCGAGCGCGCGCTCTACGGGGAGTTCCTCGTCAACGCGCAAGGCGAAGACGTGGTCGCCGGCATCCGCACGCCGCAGGACCTGACCGAAACCGCGCGCATCGAGGCAGGCTCCGACAAGCCCTCGCTGGAAGCGCTGATGCCCAGGACATTCGGCGAATTCACAGCGATCTGCGACAAGCTGGAACAGCACTACCGCGACATGCAGGATCTGGAATTCACGGTGGAGCGCGGCACGCTCTACATGCTGCAGACCAGGAGCGGCAAGCGCACGGCGAAGGCAGCCCTCAAGATCGCCGTCGACATGGCCGAGGAAGGGCTGATTACCAGGGACGAGGCGGTGACCCGCATCGATCCGGCCTCGCTCGACCAGTTGCTGCACCCGATGATCGATCCCGATGCCGAGCGCAAGGTTATCGGCCAGGGCCTGCCGGCCTCGCCGGGTGCCGCCCAGGGCGAGATCGTGTTTTCGTCCGATGAGGCCGAGCGCCTCAAGGCGGAAGGCCGCGCGGTGATCCTGGTGCGCGTCGAGACGAGCCCTGAGGACATCCACGGCATGCATGCCGCCGAAGGCATCCTCACCACCCGCGGCGGCATGACCAGCCACGCGGCGGTGGTGGCGCGCGGCATGGGCAAGCCCTGCGTCTCCGGCGCCGGTGCGCTCAGGATCGACTACAACAATGCGGTGATGCGCGTCGCCGACCGCAGCTTCACGGCCGGCGACATCATCACCATCGACGGCTCCACGGGGCAGGTGCTCGACGGGCGCGTCGACATGCTGCAGCCGGAGTTGTCGGGTGACTTCGCCACCATCATGGAGTGGGCCGACGCGCGCCGCCGCATGGGCGTGCGCGCCAACGCCGAGACGCCCACCGATGCGCGCGCCGCACGCGAGTTCGGCGCCGAGGGCATCGGGCTCAGCCGCACCGAGCACATGTTCTTCGAAGGCGACCGTATCAACGCGGTGCGCGAGATGATCCTGGCCGACAACGAAGCCGGCCGGCGCGCCGCGCTCGCCAAGATCCTGCCAATGCAGCGCGACGACTTCGTCGAGCTGTTCACGATCATGGCGGGCCTGCCGGTCACCGTGCGCCTGCTCGATCCGCCGTTGCACGAGTTCCTGCCCCATGAGGACGAGGAGATCGCCGCCGTGGCGGACGCGCTTGGCGCCGACGCGGACAAGCTCGCCGGCCGGGTGCTGGCGCTGAAGGAGCTCAACCCGATGCTCGGCCATCGTGGTTGCCGGCTCGGCATCTCCTATCCCGAAATCTACGAGATGCAGGCCCAGGCGATCTTCGAAGCGGCGGTTGCCGCCGGTAAAGCGACGGGCAAGCCGGTCACGCCCGAGGTGATGATACCGCTGATTGCCACCCGCGCGGAACTCGATGTGCTGAAGATGCGCGTCGATGGTGTTGCCGAGCAGGTGCGCGAGGAAACCGGGGCCGAACTCGCCTATCAGGTCGGCACCATGATCGAGCTGCCGCGCGCGGTGCTGCGCGCCGAGGAGATCGCCGAGACGGCGGAGTTCTTCTCCTTTGGCACCAACGATCTGACCCAGACATGCTTCGGCATCTCCCGCGACGATGCTGCGAGCTTCCTCGGCGACTACGTGGAGAAGAACCTGATCGAGGCCGATCCGTTCGTGACCATCGACATCGAGGGTGTCGGCGAACTCGTGGCCCTGGGCGTGGAGCGCGGCCGCAAATCCCGGCCCGACATCAAGCTCGGCATCTGCGGTGAGCATGGCGGTGACCCGGCCTCGGTGCGTTTCTGCGAGAGCGTCGGTCTCGACTACGTGTCCTGCTCGCCCTATCGGGTTCCGATCGCGCGCCTTGCCGCGGCGCAGGCGGCAATCGCCGGCGAAACACCTTCCACGGACTAAGGGCACATGATCCGGGCGCCCGCCGATCTTGAAGCGCTGCGCGCGGGCGGCAAGCAGGCGCTGGCGCGCGCATTGACGGCGCTGGAGACCACCGCCGGTGAAACCGGGTTGCCCGATCCCGCAACGCTTGCGCTGCTCGATACCGCCTGGGCCGATCCGACCGGTCGCGTCATCGGCCTGACCGGCCCGCCCGGTGTCGGCAAGTCGACGCTCACCGACGCATTGCTGCAGCGCTTTCGTGGTGAGGGCCTGCGCGTCGGCGTTATCGCCGTCGATCCCTCCTCGCTGATCACCGGCGGCGCCCTGCTGGGCGACCGCACCCGCATCCGCACCGATCCGGAGGGCGAGGCCACCTTCGTGCGCTCGTTCGCCGCCCGCGACCGGCTCGGCGGGCTCTCCGACCAGGCCTTCGCGGCCGCGGTGCTGATGCGCGCGGTGCACGACCGGGTGATCGTGGAGAGCGTTGGCATCGGACAGTCGGAGGCCGATATCGGGCTCGTCGCCGACACGCTGGTGCTGTGCGTGCAGCCTGGCTCCGGCGACAGCCTGCAGTTCATGAAGGCCGGCATCATGGAACTGCCCGATGTCGTCGCGGTGACCAAGGCCGACACCGGCAGCGCCGCGCGCCGCGCCCGCGCCGATGTGGAGGGCGCCATCGGGCTGTTCGAGCGGCGCTCGCAATGGAGCGTGCCGGTGGTTCCGGTCTCGGCTGTGACCGGCGAGGGGCTGGACGATCTGGTGGCTGCGGTCGACGCCCACGGTGCATATATGGGCGAGGCGGACAGACTTGCCGAACGCCGTGACCGGCAGGCCCTCGACTGGATGCGTGACGGTGTGCGTCAGCGCTTCGGGGCCTATGGAAGCAAGCGCATGAATTCGCTCTCGCTCGAACCCGATGCGTCCGCGCCCTTCCGAGCATTGGCTGAGATCATCGCGCGCATTATGCCGGGACCTGACCCTAAACAATCCCGGTAACCTTCGCTTAACCCTAAGCGAATTCACCACAAAATTGCCTGTATTCCATCTGTTTATAGCGTTAAGCAGGCTTCAACGCTTTTGCGGCGAAATAGACAGCCTTCGAAGGTTGTCTCGTATGTTGGGCGCGTCCGCTGCTACGGGGTGTGGACGCGGCGACGCCGGTACGCGGGGATCTAAAGTGGTGTTTGCGTTGCGTAAGACAGGTCGTTTCCTGCCGCGCATTCCGCGTGGCAAGGATGCCATCCGAACAGGCGTTCTGGCTGCATTGGCCCTCGTCGCGATGACGGGGCAGGCGGCCTATCAGGACGCTGCCGCGATGCTCACCCGCGAATTCACCGACGACGATCGCTGGCGCGCCACCTTCCTGGCCGCGCCGCATGGTGCGCAGTATCAGGCCAAGGTCGGGCTGCCCGTCAACGATGGTGCCGATGCCGACACGACCATTGGCGTCAGTGCCGGCAACGGCGAGGCGCCGATCGGCATCGCCGCGTCCGATGCCATGCTGACCGGCAGCTTGCCCACAGGTCCCGATACCCGCGCGCCGGAAGAGCGCGTCAATCGCAGCCGCAAGGGTGCCTTGCGGATGAGCCGGCCGCCGGCCGCGCCAACGCTGAGGATCGATCCCAACGGCACCGGCATCATTCGCAACATGCCGATGCTGGTCGATCCCGCCGACATGGGCGTTGGCCGCATGTCGTTTACCAAGCCGACCGAGCAGCGCGGCGATATGGTGGTGCTGGCCTCCCTCGGCGTTGAGTTCCCGCACGGTCAGAATCTTCTGCGCAGCCTGTTCGATCCGCGCATGCCCGCCGATCCCGGCTACGATGTGAACCGCTATGCCCAGGAGCTGAACTGCCTGGCCACCGCGATCTATCATGAGGCGCGCGGCGAGCCTGATCCTGGCCAGATCGCCGTCGCCCAGGTGATCATCAACCGGGTGCGCTCGGGCTACTTCCCGGATTCGGTGTGTGGCGTCGTCTACCAGAACAAGCACTGGCGCAATCGCTGCCAGTTCTCCTTTGCCTGCGACCGCATCTCCGACCGGGTACGCGACCGCGGTTCGTGGAAGAAGGCCAAGGCCTTCGCCGAGGACGTGATGGATGGCGATGCCTTCATCGATACGGTCAACGACTCCACGCACTATCACGCTGACTACGTGCATCCGCGCTGGGTGCGCGGCATGGTCAAGCGCGACAAGATCGGCCGTCACATCTTCTACCAGGTCCGCAAGTGGCTGTAGTTGGTTAGCCTACGCACCGCGACATGACGTGACGCTCTCATCAGCATTGCTGATGGCCACCATTCACAAATTGCGATTCTCACGACCACGCGAAGCTGCTTAGCTGCGCCGAGGATGATTTGCATACGCAAATCAGATCGGTGTGGAGCAGCGGTGCGATCATGGGCACGACCGAACCGGTGCGCGACGGTATTGGCTGGCGCACGCCTCTGGTGATCATCACCTGCGGCTGCGTGATCTCAGTCATGACCTTCGGCCCGCGCTCCGCCATGGGCCTGTTCCTGACGCCGATGTCGGATGCCAATGACTGGCCGCGCGAGGTGTTTGCGCTGGCGCTGGCGATCCAGAACCTGGTCTGGGGTCTGGCGCAGCCGGTCGCCGGCGGCCTTGCAGATCGCTATGGCACCGCGAAGGTGATCGCCGCGGGCGCGGTCATCTACGCCCTGGGCATGGGCGCGATGGCCTTTGCCGATCTGCCTGTGCTGCTGCATCTGAGCGCCGGCGTGCTCGTCGGTGTTGCGATCGGCGCGAGTTCCTTTGGCCTGGTGATCGCGGCGTTCTCGCGGCTGTTGTCGGAGGAGCGCCGTCAGGTCGCCTTCGGACTGGCCACGGCTGGAGGCTCGATGGGACAGTTCCTGTTCGCCCCGATCACGCAAGGCTTCATCGCCGCCTATGGCTGGCAGGTGGCGTTGGTACTGCTCGCCGCCATGGTGCTGGCCGTGGTGGCGCTGGCACCAACGCTGGCCGGGCGAAACGAAGCACCGGCGACGACCCGCGACCAATCGGTCAGGGAAGCCATGCGCGAAGCGTTCAGGACGCCAGGCTACGTATTGCTGACAACGGGTTTCTTCGTCTGTGGCTTCCAGCTTGCGTTCATCACCGCGCACTTTCCGGCCTATCTGGTTGATCTCGGCATCGCTGCCAAATGGGGTGCCTGGGCAATCGCCCTGATAGGCTTGTTCAACATCGTGGGATCATACTACTCCGGCGTGCTGTCGGGCCGTTATTCGCGTCCACGCATGCTGAGTTGGCTCTATCTGCTGCGCGCGCTGGCCTTTGTCGCCTTCCTGCTGACGCCGGTATCGGTCGCCTCGGTGCTGATTTTCTCCTGCGTCATCGGATTGCTGTGGCTATCGACGATCCCGCCGACCTCTGGCATCGTAGTCTCCATGTTCGGGCCGCGCTGGATGGGCCTGCTTTACGGCATCGTCTTCCTGAGCCATCAGGTCGGCTCCTCCCTTGGCGTATGGCTCGGTGGGCGGCTTTACGACCAGACCGGCTCCTACGACGTGGTCTGGTGGCTCAGCGTGGCGCTGGGCCTCGCCGCGGCGGTGATCCACTGGCCGATCCGGGATGCCCCGGTGGTGCGGTTGCAGCAGGCGGGATAAGAGCTTGATCAGTCGGCGAAAGTTCGCTCTGGGTTCGGCAGCGACTGGTCTGACACTTCCCTTGATGCGCGAAGGGCCGGCCATGGCCGAGACGTCTATCCAGCCGCGCGGCTTCCACCTGCCCGAAGAGGCGGTTCGCCACGCGCGCACCTTCATGCAGTGGCCGGTCAGCCGACGGGTGCATCCCGATCCGGACTTCCTCGACCACCTGCAGTCGACCATCGCCGAGATCGCCAACACCATCGTCGCGTTCGAGCCTGTCGTGATGCTGATGGCGCGCGAGCATGCGATTCCCTCGCGCCGCAAGCTGCTGCCCCAGGTCGATATCTGGGACATCCCCACCGAAGACCTGTGGGCGCGTGATTCCGGTCCCCTGTTCGTCGTCGACGGCCAGAGCCGGCTGGCCATCGCCAACCTCAACTTCAACGGCTGGGGCGGCAAGCAGGTGCATCGCCACGACGGCCGCATCGCCGAACGCATCGCGATGCGCATGGGGCTTGAACTGATCGACAGCGGCCTTGTCGGAGAGGCGGGCGGCGTGGAAACCGACGGCGCCGGCACGCTGATCGCGCACGAGAGTTCGTGGGTGAACCCCAACCGCAACCGGCTGTCGCGCGCCGAGATTGAGGCGCGCCTGCTGGTGGCACTCGGCGCCGACAAGATGATCTGGGCGCCGGGCATTGTCGGTGCCGACATCACCGATTACCACATCGATGCGTTGGCCCGTTTCGTGCAGCCGGGCCGCGTCATCATCCAGATGCCGGAGGAAATCGACCCGCAAGACCCGTGGTCGCGCGCCGCCTTCGAGACCCGTGACATCCTCGCCGGCAGCACCGATGCGCGCGGCGAGCCGCTGGAACTGGTGAGTGTTCCGGAACCCTACGACACGCGCGTGCGTTCGGCCGATTTCGTTGCTGCTTACGTCAACTACTACGTCTGCAACGGCGCGGTGATCGCGGCCGAATTCGGCGACCGCGACGCCGACCGTGCAGCCGAGCAGACCCTTGCCAGGCTCTATCCCGGCCGCGAGGTGGTCATGCTCAACGTGGATGCGCTGGGCGAAGTCGGCGGCGGCATCCACTGCGCCACGCGCGAGCAGCCAGCTCGTTAGGGTCCGGACCCCAGAGCATGTTCCCGAAAAGTGTGAGCGGTTTTCGGACAAGAACATGCTCAACATCAGATAGATGGAGCCACCTGAGCGATTCAACGAAAAGCGAAATGGCTCCAGACTGCATCGACAGTCGGACCCCGGTGGCAGCTCGATGGGCTGGCATTGACCTCAGCGCATATATGCATACGGATCAGGTCAGTTCCGCATCGTGGTGATTCGTTGCGGGCAAGCGCGGGAACGCCCTGAGGGCGGCAATGCCATGGCAAGGCAGCAGCTACGGGATCGGCAGACGACACGCCGGGCGCAGATCGAGGCGGCCGCCTACACGCTGCTGCTTGAGCGCGGCTACAAGGCAACCTCGATGCTCGCCGTGGCCAAGCACGCCGGCGCCTCCAACGAGACCATGTATCGCTGGTATGGCGGCAAGCACGATCTGTTCCGCGCCATTGTCGAGACCAATGCGGCGAAGGTCGCCGACCTGCTCGACGCGGCCATCGAGGCACCGGCCGATCCGCTGGCGACACTGCGGATGGTCGGTCCCGCCCTGCTGCGGCTGGTCACCAGCGAGCGGGCGATCGCGCTGAACCGCGCGGCGGTCATCGACGTGCACGAGAGCGCCAGGCTCGGCACCATCATCGCGCAGTCCGGCCGCGAGGAGATTTTCCCGCGCATCGGCGAACTCGTCTTTGCCGCCCGCGATGCCGGGCAGCTCGAGGTCGACGATGTGGCCGAGGCCGTCGAGAGCTATCTCGGGCTGCTGATCGGCGACATGCAGATCCGCCGCGCCATCGGTGTCCTGAAGGCGCCTGACGATGCCGCCATCGAGAAACGTGCCGCGCGCGCCTTCTCCCAGTTCTGCCGGTTGTATGGTGCCCGCGACAGGGCATGACGCAGGGCATTGCCCCTATCGGACCAATTTGCAATTGCCCGTCCGGCACGCGGCGCGCTAAGCCCATATCGTGTAAGGCCCCGCGCGTTGCGCGCGCCGGCTGCAACCGGGCACATGCTGCGAAAGGGTACATGTCATGAGCGGATTTCGCGCGATCCTTGTCTCCAGGGAAGGCGAGAAGGGCCAGAAGGTCGAGCTGACGGACCTCACGGACAACGACTTGATGGAGGGCGACGTGACCGTGCGCGTCACCCATTCCACCGTAAACTACAAGGACGGCCTGGCGCTGACCGGCAGCGCTCCGGTGATCCGTCGCTGGCCACTGATCCCGGGTATCGATTTCACCGGCGAGGTCGAGGCCTCCGATCATGCCGACTTCAAGCCGGGCGATGCGGTCATTCTCAACGGTTGGGGTGTCGGCGAAGCCCATCACGGCGGGTTCGCGGAGAAGGCCCGCGTCAGCGGCGACTGGCTGATCCATCGGCCCGCATCCTTGAGCGGCAAGGACGCCATGGCGATCGGCACCGCCGGCTATACCGCCGCGCTGTGCGTGCTGGCGCTGACCGACCACGGGCTGACACCGGACAACGGCCCCGTGGTCGTCACCGGTGCGGCGGGAGGCGTCGGCTCAACGGCCACCGCGCTGCTGGCCAAGCTCGGGTTTCACGTCATCGCATCGACCGGCCGCGCCTCGGAAGAGGCCTATCTGAAGGACCTGGGCGCGGCCGAGATCATCGCCCGTGACGAGTTGTCCGGTGCCGCGCGCCCTCTCGGCAAGGAGCGTTGGGCGGGGGGCGTCGATTCCGTCGGCAGCCACACCCTCGCCAACGTGCTGTCGATGACGAAATACGGTGGCGTGGTCGCCGCCTGTGGCCTGGCCCAGGGCATGGACCTGCCGGCCACGGTCGCGCCGTTCATCCTGCGTGGCGTCACGCTCGCCGGCATCGATTCGGTGATGGCGCCGAAGGACAAGCGCGCCCGCGCCTATGATCTGCTCACCGAACATCTCGACCGGGCCGCGTTCGATGCCATCACGACCACGATCCCGCTTGACGACGTGCCGGCGGCCGGCGCCGACATCATCGCCGGCAAGGTGCGCGGCCGCACCGTGGTGGAGATCGGCTGAGCCATGGCGGATGTCGCCGCGCAACGCCCGGCGCTCTCGGCCCTGCGGATTTTTGTCGATGATCTGGCCGGCGCGCGGGACTTCTACGAAGACACCCTGGGCCTTCCGCTTGTCTGGACGGCCGAGGGCGCGCTCGGCTTCGACGTGGGCGTCAGCCTGATCGTCGAAAGCGTTCCCGCCGACGCGGACGATGACGACCGCGCGCTTGTCGGGCGTTTTGTCGGCTGTTCTTTCGCCGTCGACGACATCGATGCGCACTACACCGAACTGGCCGGACGAGGTGTCACGTTTCACGGGCCCCCGGCACATCAGCAATGGGGCGGGCACCTTGCCCATTTCGACGATCCCGCCGGCAACGTGCTGACGCTGGTCCAGTACCCCCGCGACGGGACGCAGGATTAGGCGCCGGACTCAACCAGGTTATGCACTCTGCGTGTGTCGGATCCCGGCGCATTTAATTGTATATACAATTTTAATTTCGCACTTTCGCACACTGGACTGTGTTTGAAATTGCGTATACAATTAAATCATGGACGACCTGTACTGCACATGCCACCGCTTGCGCAAGGCCATGCGCCGCACGACACGCCTGTATGACCACGCGCTGGCCTCGGCGGGTCTCACGGTGACGCAGTTCAGTCTGCTCGCCGCGCTGGCCAAGTCCCCGGACATGACCCGGCCGAATCTGGCGGCGTTGATGGACATGGATGCATCGACCCTGTCGCGGGCGCTCGGTCCGCTGGCGCGACGCGGGCTGATCGTGGGCGCACAGCCGCGCCCGCGCGGCCGCGCGGCGGCTTCCGGCCTGCGGTTGAGCGCGAGGGGAACAAGGCTGTTCAACGAGGCGGTGCCGCGTTGGCAGGTGGCGCAGCGCGCGGTGCACGTTGCCCTGGGCGGACCGCAGACCCGCGATCTGCACGATCTGCTGGACACGCTACCGGCGGACAGCGGGGATGCAGCGGAGCCGGGCGGCCGCGGTTCCGCGGCCAACAAAGACCTGACTGTCGATACAGCCTAGATCATCCTGCATTTGAGTTGAATCGCCCAAATGCAGAAAAGATGATCTACATCAAAAGAGTAGAGCAACCTACACCGGTCTCGGCGCAGATTGCTCTAACCGTTCAGTCGAGCGTCAGCGCGAACGGATCGCCCTCGGCGGCGAAATCACCGCGACCGATGCCGTGCACCGCCTGGCTCATGCGCCCCTGCCGGCCAAGCAGATCGTCGGCGAGTTCGACGAGCCGCGCGTTCGGAGTGGCGCTCGGCGCCGCCGCGCGCAGGGATGCCGCCAGTTCCTCCTCGTCGCGGCGCGGGTTGAGCGCGCAGACCGTTATGAAGGCGGCGGCCGTCGAACGGCTGATCCCCGCCCAGCAGTGGATCAGCAGCGGTGCCTCGCGATGCCAGCTTTCCGCGAACGCGATGAGTTCCTCCACGTGCTCGGTTCCCGGCGGCGTCATGCCCTCCAGCGGCGTGACGATGTCGTTGAAGCCGAGGAAGAGATGCCGCTCGGCGGCGATCTGCGCCGGCCGCTCCACCGGCGTACCGGCATTGATGAGGGTGATCATGTGAGAGGCGCCGCTGGCCTCGGCGGTGCCGGCCAGCCGCGACAGGGAGCACACGCACACGGAAGCGGGATGTTCGATCATGACGCCTCGCCCGCCAGGCTCGCGGTAACGGCCTGCGCGCTTGCCGGCTTGGCCGGTTCGCCGAGCAGGCGGGCGCGCTCGGTAAACGCCTCTTGCACGTCCTGCGCCGCCCGCGCCGTCAGCGCGAACAGGTCGTCCAGCCGTTCGCCGCCGAGCTTGCCCGGCTTGCCGAAGAAGCGCTCCGCGTCGGCGTGCGAGAAACCGGCCAGTTGCGTTGCCTCGAGGAACGCCGCCACGCGGTCCGCGCGCTTGATGGCCGCGGTCCAGGTCTTGGGCAATTGGGGTGGCAGGCCGAGCCTGCGATGCACCGCCTCCTGCAGTCTGGCCTCCACCGCCTTGTAGTTGTCGCCGATCACCGCCTTGAACGGGCTGATCATGTCGCCGATCACATACTCCGGCGCATCGTGGAAGAGGGCGGCCAGGCGCAGCTCCCGGCTTGGCCGTTTCTCCAGCCGGCCGACCAGGTCCTCGACCAGCAGCGAATGCTCCGCGACGGAAAACGCATGCGCGCCAACGGTCTGGCCGTTCCAGCGGGCCACCCGCGCCAGCCCGTGCGCGATGTCCTCGACCTCGATGTCGAGCGGGGAGGGATCGAGCAGGTCAAGCCGGCGGCCCGACAGCATGCGCTGCCAGGCGCGAGGCCCGCTCTCGATCGGCTTGCCGGCCATCACGCTGCGTTCGCGCTGGCGCCGGGCACGGCGAAATCGGCCCAGCCGGGCTGCTCGGGATGCAGTTCCACCCCGTCCGCCGTCATGGCCGCGCCGGTGGCCACCGCGCTGTCGAGCCGGTCGAGGCGTATCAGCGCAAGCCCCCGGCCGTCGAGCGAAGAGCCCATGGCGCCGATGGTCTTGCCGCCGGCCGTGATGTCGGTGCCAACGGCAAGCGTGGTGCCCGAGAAGCGCACCGGCACGAAGCGCTTGCGCGCGGTGCCCCGGTGCTGCATGCGCGACACCACCTCCTGGCCCACATAGCAGCCCTTGGCGAAGTCGATGCCGGCAAGCTGGTCGAGATTGGCTTCGTGCGGGAACACCTCCCCGGAGGCAAAGTCGGCGCCGAGCTCGGCGACACCGAGCGCGATGCGGTGGGCGCGATAGGCAGCACTGCCATCGTCCAGCAAGGCCGCGTCTGCTGCCGGCATCACGCCGCGCCCGCCAAGCGCGGCAAGCCGCGGATCGGCCGGCGCGCTGTCGGGCCCATCACCGCGCGGCCAGGCAACGACCGCGAGGTTCGTGTCGATCTCCAGCGTCACATTGGCGCGCAGCCGGTAGAACATCAGCCGCTTGTGAAAGTCGCCGGCCAGCTCGGCCGTGGTGTCGAACAGGAAGGTCTCGTCGTCCAGACGGTGGATGATGGCGTCGAACAGCAGCTTGCCCTGCGGCGTCAGCAGCGCGCCATGGGCCGCCGCGCCCGGCGCGAGCGTATCGATCTCGCAGGTCACGAGCCCCTGCAGCAAGGCGCACGCGTCCGGCCCGCCGACGCGCAGCACCGCACGCTCGTCAAGTCGAACTCCCGTTGCATCAGCCATTATCGGCAGGGCCCCGCGTCAATACGCCTGTGAAAGATCGCGCTCGCCGCTCGCCAGCGCATCCATCGTGACATAGGTAATTGGCAAGGCGCACACCGGCAAGCAAGCATTGCCGGCATGGACAAAACTCGGTTGGCGAAAGGGTGGAAATGGCGACGGGTTTCGATCTCCTCTTCAAGGGTGGCACGCTGGTCAATCACGATGGCCGTGCCGAGCGCGACATCGGTGTGCGGGACGGTCGCATCGCCGATATCGGCGACATCCCGGCCGACCAGGCCGGCGAGGTGATCGACTGCACCGGCCTGCATATCCTGCCCGGCGTGATCGATTCGCAGGTCCACTTCCGCGAGCCCGGCATGGAGCACAAGGAAGATCTGGAATCGGGGTCGCGCGGCGCCGTCATGGGTGGCGTCACCGCCGTTTTCGAGATGCCCAACACCAAGCCGCTGACGGTTACCGCTGCGGCACTTGAGGACAAGCTCGCCCGCGCCAGGGGCCGCATGCACTGCGACCACGCCTTCTTCGTCGGCGGCACGCACGACAACGCAAAGGACCTGCCGGAACTGGAACGGCTGCCCGGCTGCTCCGGCGTGAAGGTCTTCATCGGCTCGTCGACTGGCGACCTGATGGTCGAGGACGATGGCGGGCTTGAGCAGATCCTGTCGCGCATCAAGCGGCGCGCCTCGTTCCATGCCGAGGACGAGCCGCGCCTGCGCGAGAGGAAGTCGCTATGCGTCACCGGCGACCCGTCCAGCCACCCGGTGTGGCGCGACGTCGAAGCCGCTGTGATGGCGACCAACCGGCTGATCGCCATTGCCCGGCGCACCGGTGCGCGCATCCACGTGCTGCACATCTCCACCGGCGACGAGATGGATATCCTGATGGCCAACAAGGACGTCGCCACCGTCGAGGTGACGCCGCAGCATCTCACGCTGGAGGCGCCGGACTGCTACCAGCGGCTCGGCACCCACGCGCAGATGAACCCGCCGGTGCGCGATGGCGTGCACCGCGCGCGCATCTGGCAGGGCGTCACCGACGGCACCGTCGATGTGCTGGGTTCCGATCACGCGCCGCATACGCTGGAGGAAAAGGCGGGCACCTACCCCGACGTTCCCTCGGGCATGACGGGGGTGCAGACGCTGGTGCCGATCATGCTTGACCACGTCAACGCAGGCAGCCTGACGCTGGAGCGTTTCGTCGATCTGTCCAGCCATGGCCAGGCGCGCATCTTCGGCATCGCCCGCAAGGGTCGCATCGCGGCGGGCAACGATGCCGACTTCACCATCGTCGACATGAAGCGCCGCCGCACCATCACCGCCGACTGGATCGAGTCCAAGTCGAAATGGACCCCTTACGAAGGCATGGAGGTCACCGGCTGGCCGATCGGTACGGTGATCCGCGGCAACAAGGTGATGTGGGAGGATGAACTGCTGGCGCCTTCGCTCGGCCAGCCGGTGCAGTTCGTCGAGACGCTGTAGCAACCGCCGTGGCGCGGGATGTCGACATCCGGGACGCCGCGTCCAGCGATTTCGTCGCCCTGGATGCGCTCTACCCGGCCGCATTCCCCGACGAGGACTTGCTGGGCGTCGTGCACGCGCTTTCGCAGGACCGTGCCGACGTGCTCTCGCTCGTCGCTGTGGATGGCTCGGGGCTGGCCGGCCATGTGGCTTTCACGCGCTGTGCGGTTGCCGGTACCGGTGCCGAGGCGGCGTTGCTGGGACCGCTCGCGGTCTCTCCCGACCGGCAGCGGCAAGGCATCGGGCGCGCGCTTGTCGAGGCAGGCGTGACGCGGATGACGCAAGCCGGCGTTGCGCTGATCTGCGTGCTCGGCGACCCGGCTTACTACGGCAGACTGGGGTTCACGCCTGAACGCGATATCGCCCCGCCCTATCCGATGCCGGAAGACTGGCGCGATGCCTGGCAATCGCTGCGATTGGATCAAGGCGCAAACCAACTCCGCGGCGTGCTGAACGTCCCCGCGCCCTGGGATGTCGAGGAGCTATGGCGGCCATGAGCTTGCCCCTCTCGCGACTGCTTGCATCGTATCGTTACGGCAGGTAGCTTTTACCAAAGCAGAACCGTCGCGCAAAGCTAACAAATCCAAAATCAAACAAATCATGTAATAATTATTATGATTATGAGACTATCATATATATTATTAATTTGTATGTTGGCGGCTTCTTGTGGCAAAAATTTGAACAGTAAGGTCGTAGATTGCGCAAATGAAGCAATTTATGGAAAAGATATACGGCCATGTATTGCGGCGTTAAAAGAAGAGGGCTTATCCGAGGAAGAGAATATATACGCCCACTATGCGTCGATGATTATCAATGCAAGAAATGATAATTTGGATCAGGCGCAAGCCCATATCCAGAGCATATCCGAGATCGATCCCAAGTCGCATTTTATCGATCGGGCAAGAGCCGCCCTTCACCTCTCGGGTGGCAGGCATAATGAGGCGATGACCGCCATCGAGGCCGCGATCAAGCGGGCGCCGGATGTTCGGGGGCTGTATGCAATCCGCGGTGCGATAAAGGTCCGGACGAATGGTTGTGAGGCGGCGATCGCCGACTACGACCGTGCTCTGGACAACGATGGTGACGCGCCCTCCGACAGAGTTTTCCCGCCGGCAAGGTACCATCTGCATCGAGGGTATTGTTGGCATGTACTGAAGAAGTACGAAGACGCGATCACCGACTACAACAAATATGTAGAGCTATATCCCGGCGACCAGGCTGGAGCGGGGTGGCGATCCATCACGTATGTGTTCAACGGCGAGTTCGACAAGGCGCTTGCAGATCTGGAGCGCGTTACGCTGCCGGAAGCCAAGCCGCCTGGATACGTAATGACGGGGCTTCGCGCGCACGACAGCCTCTACTTTGGTCCCGCAAGGGAGAACTACGAAAACGGCGTATATTACACACTGACCACGATGCAGCGGGTGACCGAGAAGGTCACGCCGGTCAACGATGTCGGTGTCGCCGGGCGTAGGGAGCAACTCTTCGCGAAAAGCCGCTTCAACAAGCCGGAGATGCTTGTCGCGCTGGAGATGGGATTGCTCCCGGTCGGTGCCAAGGAGTTCAAGCCGGATCAGATTGCCTTTGCGACGATGTACTTCGGAAAACTGATCAACGTCATGAATCAGTTGAACGACCCGTTCTGTAACGCCGCGATCAAGAATCTCGACGATTTTGTCGCCCAGCTTGCATACGCATCGAATTTCTTCTCCACGTTCGCGCGCGCCGTGCAACAGGACGGGGTGAATTTCTTTGCCGCGTTGCTCGGGGGCGTGCTGATCAACGCGGTCGTCGAGGAACAGGCGACCGAGGACGCGGTCATGCTGGTCGGGCTGCATGGCTGCGACAGCGAGGTGGTGCTCGATATCCTCCGTCACGGATCGAAACTGATCCACTGGAGCGGCGACATAGCCAAGCTGAAGCGCGGGGACTGAATCGACGATGACGAGCGAAGAGCATGCCCGCAGAAACCGGATGCTGATCGTCTATGCGGTGTTCGAGTTCCTGAGCGTCTTTGTGATCGGGTTTGCTGCGGCGATGGTCGTTGCGCCGCCTGGTCAACCGTTGTGGTTCGAGGTCTGGGTCAAGAATGTCGATATTGCGCCCGGGATCGTCGGCATCGCCGGCGCATTCATCGGTTATATGGGGCGCTATCTGAGGCGGCATCGGACACGGGAACTGGCCGGTGACGAAGCCATGGCCCTGGCGGCCATCAGGGGGACGAGCGCAAGCGGGGCGGCGATCACCGAGGAACAGGATCGCCTGTTTCGTTCGATCGTGTCCTGGAGGACATTCCGCAACCGGTCCGCGTGGACCGGGTTCCTCCTGATCATGGGTTTTCTTGGCTGCGCAGCGGCCGGCGCGTTCTATGCCGCGTACTGGGGCCTGACCAACAATGAGCCTGTCTGGCAGTGGTCGGGGCTGATTATTGGCGTGCTAATCGTGCTGTCGATGATTCGCGGATACCTGGAGCGGCCGCCAAGCCTCGCTCGGTTCGATATGTCGCTATAGCGGTTCGGTATGCCATCCCGGCAAGCACACACGGCATAGGTTTACGTTTACGTAAACGTCAATCACCAGACAGCAGGAAGTACCACGTTCCGTCCGGGCCGATGCCGAGGCGGAAGAACGTGTACTGCCCGGCGTGGCCGGCCATGTCCTCCTTATCCGCCGGCGTGATGATGCGAAACAGGTCGACCTCCTGTTCCGGCGTCAGCTCGGCGAAGGGAATCGCCGCGAAGTAGGGCCACACATAGGCCTCGCGCGAGGTGCCGGGCTCCACGTGGGCATAGCCGGCGTCCAGAACTTCCAGCAGGATCGCGAGGATTTCGCGGCCGTCAGGGTCGCCCGACAGGCTGCGCAGGTGGGCGATCAGGTCGGTTTCCTGGTCCTGGCCCATTGCCGGGGGAAACTCGCTTTGCTCGATCACCGGCAGCATGGCATCGATGTTGCCGCTTTGCGCCGCCTCGATGATCGCCGTACGGGTGCGTCGCACCGCTTCGGGCAAGGCGGCGATATTCTTCGAGACAGTGGGCAGTGTGTCCGCGCCGAGACCAGGCAGACCCGGTAGATCGGTCTCGCTGTCGCGCGTCGGGGGCTCGATGGGCACGGTCTGCACCCGGTTTGCGGCGACGGCCCCGCTGGCCAGGCAGATGATCAGTGCCGCCGAGGCGAGCATCGTGATGGCGAATGTGGCCGGCCGATCAGTTCGCATAGCGGCTGGACACCTGGGCGGCGATCTGCGCGCCCTCGCGCACGAACCGGTCGGCCAGCAGCCGCGAGGCGTCGGTGCAGGCGGCATGGGTGCGTTCATGGCCGCGATAGCCGCGGTTGAAGCCGTCGACGAAGCGCGCGCGCCGTGCCGCGCTCGGCTTCTCCGCATCGATCAGCGCTTGCATCCTGTCGCGCCAGACCTGCTCCTCGTTTGCCGCTCCGCACAGGTTGCGCAGGTAGTGTATAGCGCCGAGGATTTCCGCCAGCCGCACGAGCTGGTCGTCATAGGGCGCGGCACGTTCTGTCGGTTGTGCCGGCGTGCCGGCGTTCTGGGCGGCCGCAGGCGCGATCGCAGCCGTGGTCGCCAGAGCGGCCGCAATCAATGCCGCCGCGCCCGTGCGTCCCCATCTGTGAAAGCCTGTCACCATGTCCAACCTTGTGACAGCGGCACGCGATGCGCGCAACCGCAACAGACCCATCAGCCTTAAGGCTGCCGGCTTGCGCCGCAACCATGTGCCGGGATGACGGCGGCAAGATAACGGCTCAGGGTCCGGACCCCAGTGTCAGGACCCCACGGTCCCTACTGCCCCGGCTGCGCCTGCACGATACGGCCTTGCGGGTGGAACGCCCGATAGACGAAGGCGAAGGTCACATCATGCACGACGTCGCTCGCGGTGCCGTTGTCCTGCCGGGTGACTATGACGTTGCCGACATCCTTGCCCTCGGCGACACGCCTGGTATCGAGCGCCGATGCCTGACCGGGCCTGTAGGTGAAGGTGAAGCCGTCGATCTCGACCTCGCCGCGCTCCACCAGCAAAGCCAGCGACACGGCGAGCCCGGCATGCGCTCCCTTCAGCGCCACGACGCGGGCCATCGGGGCGATGTCATCGGGCAGGCTGCCGTCGTAGAGCGCGTAAGGTGCCGCGCGGCTGTCGTAGCCGACATACGGGTTGTTGCCGTAAGGCCGCCGGAACCCCTCCGGAATGTTCAGCACCTCGCCGTCGGGAAAGCGGTCCCGGAACAATGCAAATGCCTCGATCCGCACGGGGATCAGTTCAAGCTGCTTGCCGGCATGCATGCCGACGATGCCGGCACCGTCGAACTGCTGCCACCAACTGTCGCTTGAGCGGTCGTACATCACCAGGTTGGACTTGCGCAGCAGGCCGGTGGTGCCGAATTCCAGCGCCTCGCCATCGACGCGCCGGTCGAACGCAATGGCCGTATTGCACAGCGGGCAATAGGTCACCGTCACCGGCACGCTGGCGATCTCGTCGTTGACGATCTCGTGGAAGGTGACGATGCCGAGCGGATAGGCGCGCGCGGTGCCATCGATGGCGATGGAGACCACCGGCTCGGCGTCCGCGAGATCGCTCACCTCCGACACCGGGCGATAGGTCGGCGCATCGATCGACGGGATTCCGTCGCGCGGCGGGCCGCCGAAGCCGACCTCGGTCAGATCGATCCGGGTGTTGGAGAAATCGGTCTTCCAGCCCTGTGTCTGCCAGATCTCGATCAGCTCTGCCGCGGTGTGCTCGCGCGCAATCGCCTGCGCGGTCAGCGAGACCGCGACCAGGAGCAGGATGACGACGGCCACCGTGAGGCGGGCGCACGCGCGCTCGGCGAGGGTCATGCAGCCATCATTACCCCAAAGCGCCTCGACAGGCGGGTCAAAGCCGCGTGAGCACAGCTCGGTCCGAACCCTGGTTCAGGACGTGGCGAGGGTCGCTGCGCTGGCGATGATCCGCCTGGCATTGGCGGTCATGTCGTAGGCCGGCAGATCGTCGGCGCTGACCCAGGCGACCGCGGCGGCGTCACTGGCGGCACTGGCGGTCCCGGACAGATAGCGCGCCGCAAAGTTGACGATGACGTAATGGTGGCCCGCGGCTTCATGCGGCATCACCTCCAGCGCCTCCACCTGAGCGACGATGTGCGCTTCGACACCGGTTTCCTCGTGCAGTTCGCGCAGGGCAGCCGCCCGCAGCGTCTCGCCGTGCTCCACCTGGCCGCCCGGCAGGCTCCACAGGAACGGCGGTTTGGCGCGCTTGACGAGCAGCACCTCGCCGGCGCGGAAAACGGCGACGGACGCCGCCACGATGGGCCGCGCCGTTGGGTCATCGGTGGGAGGAATGCTGGCTGACATGATGGCATTATAGGGCGTGCAGGCCCGGTCTGGCGCGGCAGATGCGCCGATACAGTGTCAGAACATCGCATCCACGGCCGCCTGGGCCTCGCCGATCGGCTGGGTGGCGCGGCCGCGCGCGTCGAACCCGTGAATGATGCCGTTGAGACGCCCCAGCATGCTGCGCGCCGCGATCAGCGTCTCCTCGGTCATCAGGCTGAGGTGCTGATTGTCGCCGCGCTCCGCCGTGGAGACGATCTGGGCAACGGCCTGGCTCAGGAAGCCGTCGAGTTCGGCGGTGGTTTGCTCGAACGCATGGCGGCTGTCGGGCGGGACCTGCGTATAGGCGTCGATGACCTCGCCGGCGATGGACAGCCCGGAGTCGCGGAAGTGCTCCACATAGCTCTTCGGCGCCCAGTGGCGCGCGTCCGCGACGCAATCAGGCATCGACGGGATCAGCTCGATGAGCATGACGATCTCGTTGTAGTGATTGAGATAGTCGGTCGCGAGCCCGGTTTGCGGGTGGACACCCTCGATATGGGCGAAGGAAGCTGTGGACATGCGACGTCACTTCACGCGGCAACACGACGATGACGCCAATATGCGCCGGGTCGTTTAACATCCGCTGAATGCTCGGTGGGTGAGTCGGATGGAACAGCAGGAAGAAACTGCGGGCTGGAACCGCGGAACAGGAACACCTGCTTCCAGGACAGGGGGACAACGCCGGCCATGTGCGGACGCTTCGTTCTGAGATCGTCGCCTGAGGAAGTGCGCAGGACCTTCGGTCATTGGCAGCAGCCGAACTTTCCGCCGCGCCACAACATCGCGCCGACGCAGCCCATTGCGATTCTACGCGCCGGCGAGACGCCCGGCGCGGCGCCGGACTTCGCATTGGTGCGCTGGGGTCTGCTGCCGCCCTGGGTCAAGGACATCAAGGCGTTTCCCACCCTGATCAATGCCCGCAGCGAGGAGGCCGCCGGCAAGCCGGCCTTCCGTGCCGCCATGCGCCGGCGGCGCTGCCTGATCCCCGCCGACGGCTTCTACGAATGGCAGAAGACCGATACCGCCAGGAAGCAGCCCCACTTCGTCCGCCGGCCCGATGGTGGCGTGTTTGGCTTTGCGGGGCTTTGGGAAAGCTGGATGGATGCGGACGGCAACGAGATGGAGACCGCGACGATCCTGACCACCCGCGCCAACGAAGCGCTGAAACCCCTGCACCACCGCATGCCGGTGGTCGTCGCAAGCGCCGATTATGCCCGCTGGCTCGATGCGGAGAACTACGCGCCGGGAAACGTCGCCGATATCCTAAAGCCTGCGCCTGATGACTTTTTCAGCGCCTATCCGGTGTCCACGCGGGTGAACGCGGTCGCCAACGACGACGAAGGGTTGATCGAACCGCTGGCCGAAGCCGAGACGCCGCCGGCGCCACCGCGTGGGCGCAAGAGCAAGCGCACGCCGGAAGACGACGGCCAGATGTCACTACTGTAGTGTGCATCCGGCCGTCGGTGTCTCGTCTGGTCAGGCGACGATATCGTGGTCGGTGAAGGGAAGGGACGTGATCCGGTCACCCGTCGCCGCCGCCCAGGCATTGGCGACCGCCGGTGCGATCGGTGGCGTTCCCGGTTCTCCCACGCCGGTGGGCGCCTCGCTGGACGGCACGATGTGCACGTCAACCTCCGGCATGTCGGAGATGCGCAGCGGCGTGTAGGTGTCGTAGTTGCCGTCCTCGACCTCCCCACCGGCAATGATCAGCTTCTCGCGCAGGGCGGCGCTGAGGCCGTAGCCCATGCCGCCTTCCATCTGCGCGACAACCTGATCGGGATTGACGGCGGTGCCGCAGTCGACCGCGATGGTCACCTTCTCCACCTTCAGGATGCCGTCGTCGGCGGAGATTTCCGCCACCTCGGCCACATAGGAGGAGAAGCTCTCGTGCACGGCAACGCCGCGAAACCGTCCCTCCGGCAGTGGCGTGTCCCAGCCGGCTTTCTCGGCCGCCAGTTCCAGCACGCCGCGGTGACGGGGATGCTCGCCGAGCAGCGACAGGCGGTAGGCCACCGGGTCCTTGCCGGCTGCGATCGCCAGTTCGTCGATCATCGTCTCCATCACATAGGCCGTATGGGTGTGGCCGACCGAACGCCACCACAGCACCGGCACACCGACCTGCATCTCGTGCAGCTCGAAGCGTGCCCTTGGCAGCGCGTAGGCGGTGGGATGCGCGCCTTCGATCATGGTGATGTCCGGCCCGCCCTGCAGCATGCCCTCGAACGGCGTGCCCCTGAGGATCGGCTGCCCGACGATGCGGTGATGCCAGCCGACGATGTTGCCGTCGGCATCGAGACCGGCGCGCACCCGATGCACCATCAGCGGGCGATAATAGCCGCCGCGCATGTCGTCCTCGCGGGTGTAGATCAGCTTGATCGGCTGGCCCTGACCGTGCGCCTTCGCGATGGCGGCCGCCTGCGCGACATAATCGCCGTTGGCCATCGCCCGCCGGCCGAAGGAGCCACCGGCGAACAGCGTGCGGATGTCCACCTGCTGGGGTTGCAGTCCCAGCACGGCGGCCGCCGCACCCTGATCGATGGTGGGCACCTGCGAGCCGGTCCACACGATGGCGCCATCGCCCGTTATCTGGACCACCGCATTCATCGGCTCCATCGGCGCATGCGAGAGGTAGGGGAAGACATACTCGCGCTCGATAATGGTGGCCGCGCCGGCAAGCGCCTCCTCGACGCCTTCGTCGTCGCGCAGCACCGTCCCCGGCGTGTCGGCCGCCGCGCGGTATTCGGCCAGGATCTCGTCGCTGCCGCGGGTCTCCGCGGCTGTCTCGTCCCAGTCGATGGAAAGCACCTCGCGACCTTGCATCGCCGCCCAGGTGGAATTGGCGATGACCGCCACGCCCTGGGGCACCTGCACCACCGCTTCGACGCCATTGACGGCAAGCGCATCGGTGTCGTCGTAGGCCGCGACGGTCGCGCCGAACTTGGGCGGCTGCGTCAGTACGGCGACCAGCATGCCGTCGAGCTGGATGTCCTGGGTGTATGTGGCCTGCCCGGTCGACTTGGCATCGCTGTCGAGGCGCGGGAACGCCTTGCCGATATAGACGTACTGCTCCGGTGTCTTGAGCGGCACCGTCTCAGGGATCGGCAACCTGCTGGCGGCCTCCGCGAATTCGCCGAATGTCGCCTGGTTGCCGCCTGGATGGGAAATGACGCCGGCGCTGACCATGATCTCAGCCGCAGGCACGCCCCAGCTTTCCGCCGCCGCCGCGACCAGCATGGCCCGCGCCGTGGCGCCGGCCTTGCGGTACTGCTCCCAGGAGTTGGCTATGGCCGTGGAGCCACCGGAGCCCTGCACAGGGCCCCAGAGCAGGTTGTTGTAGGTGGTGGCATCGGCGGGCGCGAACTCCGGCGCAAGCTGTTCGCGTGTCGCGTTGAGCTCTTCCGCAACCAGCGTCGACAGGCCGGTATAGACGCCTTGACCCTTGTCGAGATGCTTGATGAAGACCGTGACGGAGGAATCCGGGGCGATCTTCACGAAGGGGTTGAAGACGCCATCGCCGGCAGCGCTTTCCGTGGCGGCGGATGCAATGCCGGGCATATGTGCCCCGATGACCAGGCCGGCACCTGCGCCAAGCGATAGTTTCAGGAAACCGCGGCGCGAGGGCTGCGGTGCGGGCAGGACCGATTTCATGCGTTGTGCAAACATCACTGCGCTCTCCCTCAAGCTTCCATCGTTTCGGCGGCGCGGTGGATCGCCTTGCGGATGCGGGCATAGGTGGCGCAGCGGCAGATGTTGCCGTCCATCGCCGCGTCGATGTCCTCGTCGCTGGGATTCGGCGTCTCGCTGAGCAGGGCCGCCGCCGACATCAGTTGGCCGGACTGGCAATAGCCGCATTGCGGCACGTCGAGCTCCACCCAGGCGGCCTGCAGCGCGGCCATCGCTGCGCCGTCCGCGCCCTCGATGGTGGTGACCTCGGTGCCCTCGACGTCGCCGAGGAATGTCTGGCAGGAGCGTACGGGCACACCATCGACGTGCACCGTGCAGGCGCCGCACTGGGCAAGCCCGCAGCCGAACTTGGTGCCGGTCAGTTTCAACTCGTCGCGCAGCGCCCACAGCAGGGGCATGTCGGGATCGGCGTCGATCTGGCTGGCCGTCCCGTTGATTGTCAGTTGGACCATGGGGATCATCCTCTGGAAGCGGCGGCGCGCTGCCGCCATGCGCGCTCAAATATGCACTCATCAGTGTAATACAAGTGGAACCATGCCCATCGGCAAAAAAATAATGCCGGCCGGAGGGGGGGACTCCGGCCGGCATGCACCGGTGCGCACGAGAAAGACGCAAGGCGTCGGGCACGCATCCAGTGTGTCGGTATCAGTGCGCGTTGGTGCCCGGCAGCAGCACCGTGTCGATGACGTGGATCACACCGTTGTCGGCGGAGATGTCCGCATTGACCACATTGGCGCCGTCGACGGTGACCGAGCCGCTGTGGCTCTTGGTGACACGCAGCAATTCGCCGGTGTTCAGCGTCTTCACGGGAATGGTGCGGCCAGGAAGCTGGTTGGAGGTCAGTTCGCGCGGCAGCACATGGTAGGTCAGGATCGCGACGAGCTGATCCTTGTTCTCCGGCTTCAGCAGCGATTCCACCGTGCCTTCAGGCAGTTTGGCGAACGCGTCGTCGGTCGGCGCGAAGACGGTGATGTTGTCGGTGGTGGCCAGCGCGTCGGCGAGGCCGGCTTCCGTCGCCGCGGCGAGCAGGGTGTTGAAGACGCCGGCCGACTTGGCGGTCTCCACGATGTTGGCGGCGTTCGCGGCACCGGCCATCAGGCCAAGGCTCAGCACTGCCGCAGCAGCGGTCTTGAAAATACGCATGAGAAACACTCCTCCCAATCAGGATGTCAGGCAGCAGGCTGCCTGGGGGTGACATTCAGGTTTCAGGTGAGCGCTTGATCGGACTTACGCGCGGCCGGCACGGGCGGATGAATCGGCTCCGAAACGATCGATCACGGTTTCGTGATGAGCGAGAGCTTTGTTCCGCTCACGGCATTCTTGCTGGCCGCTCGGCTTGTCCGAAAACCGGTTCCCACTTTTCGGGCCTCGCGGCATCATCCTGCTCAAACCGAGCGTTTGGCACCCCGGCACGCGACTGCGTGCCCGGCCGGTCAGGCCGCCCTCGCGGAGCCGTTGCGCGTTAGCGCAACTGGCGTGAGCGGAATAGATGCGCGGCCGCCGCGTGCGATTTGCCGGCTCCAACCGAGGCGCAAAAAGAAAGGGCGGCCGAAGCCGCCCTTCCGAATGCGTGTTGGCAGGACTTGCTTAGAAGTCCATGC
This sequence comes from Tepidamorphaceae bacterium, assembly GCA_028279445.1. Classification (GTDB taxonomy): domain Bacteria; phylum Pseudomonadota; class Alphaproteobacteria; order Rhizobiales; family Tepidamorphaceae; genus JANQNT01. Next base: position 130,421 of record JANQNT010000024.1, read on the forward strand.
CGCCCATGCCGCCGCCGGGCATGGCCGGAGCGGCTGCTTCCTTTTTCGGAAGCTCGGCGACCATCGCCTCGGTGGTGATCAGCAGGCCGGCGACCGAGGCTGCGTCCTGCAGCGCGGTGCGCACGACCTTGGCCGGGTCGATGATGCCCATCTTGAGCATGTCGCCATACTCGCCGGTCTGGGCGTTGTAGCCGTAGTTGGCCTTGTTCTGACCAAGCAGGTTACCGACCACGACGGAGCCTTCGTCACCGGCATTCTCGGCGATCTGGCGGATCGGCGACTGCAGTGCGCGGCGCACGATGTTGACGCCCGCTTCCTGGTCGGCGTTCTCGCCCTCGGAGTCGATGAACTTGGCCGCGCGCAGCAGGGCGACGCCGCCGCCCGACACGATGCCTTCCTCGACCGCCGCACGGGTGGCGTTGAGGGCGTCATCGACGCGGTCCTTCTTCTCCTTCACCTCGACCTCGGTCGCGCCGCCGACACGCAGCACCGCGACGCCGCCGGCCAGCTTGGCCAGCCGCTCCTGCAGCTTCTCGCGGTCGTAGTCGGAAGAGGTCTCCTCGATCTGGGCGCGGATCTGGGCGACGCGGCCCTCGATGCCGGCCTTGGCACCAGCGCCGTCGACGATGGTGGTCTCTTCCTTGGTGATGGCGACGCGCTTGGCGGTGCCGAGCATCTCAAGCGTCACGTTCTCCAGCTTGATGCCGAGATCCTCGGAGATCACCGTGCCGCCGGTGAGGATCGCGATGTCCTCAAGCATGGCCTTGCGGCGATCGCCGAAACCCGGTGCCTTGACAGCGGCAACCTTGAGCCCGCCGCGCAGCTTGTTGACGACGAGCGTGGCCAGCGCCTCGCCCTCGACATCCTCGGCGATGATCAGCAGCGGACGGCCCGACTGCACCACCGCCTCGAGAACGGGAAGCATCGCCTGCAGGTTGGAGAGCTTCTTCTCGTGCAGCAGGATGTAGGGATCTTCCAGCTCGCAGGTCATCTTGTCGGCGTTGGTGATGAAGTAAGGCGACAGGTAGCCGCGATCGAACTGCATGCCCTCGACGACTTCCAGCTCTGTCTCCAGCGACTTGGCTTCCTCGACCGTGATGACGCCGTCGTTGCCGACCTTCTGCATCGCCTCGGCGATCATGTCACCGATCTCGCGGTCGCCGTTCGAGGAGATGGTGCCGACCTGGGCGACTTCCTCCGACGTCTTGATCTTCTGCGACTTGCGCTGGATGTCCTTGACGACCTCGGCAACGGCCATGTCGACGCCGCGCTTCAGGTCCATCGGGTTCATGCCGGCGGCGACAGCCTTGGCGCCCTCGCGCACGATCGACTGGGCCAGCACGGTCGCCGTGGTGGTGCCGTCGCCGGCGATGTCGTTGGTCTTCGAGGCGACCTCGCGCAGCATCTGCGCGCCCATGTTCTCGAACTTGTCCTCAAGCTCGATTTCCTTGGCGACGGTAACGCCGTCCTTGGTGGTGCGCGGTGCGCCGAACGCCTTGTCGATGACGACGTTGCGACCCTTGGGGCCGAGCGTCACCTTGACGGCGTTGGCGAGGATATCGACGCCCTTGAGCATGTTGTCGCGGGCTTCGGTGGAGAATTTTACGTCTTTCGCAGCCATGTGAATGGTCTCCGTACGTTTCGTCAGGGGGCCTCGGCGCGCGCGTCAGTGGCGTCGCGTTCGGCCGGTTGAACTTGGATGAGAATGTCCGAACGGGTCGGTCGCGATGCCTCAGGCGGCCTTCTTGCCGGCGCCCTTGGACTGCACGACACCCATGATGTCGGACTCCTTCATGATCAGATACTCGTTGCCGTCGAGTTTGACCTCGGTGCCCGACCACTTGCCGAACAGCACGGTGTCGCCGGCTTGGACGTCAAGCGCGATGCGCTCGCCCTTCTCGTCGCGGGCGCCCGGGCCCACGGCGATGACCTCGCCCTGCTGGGGCTTTTCCTTGGCGGTGTCGGGAATGATGATGCCGCCGCTGGTGGTCTCGTCTTCGTCGATGCGCTTGACCACAACGCGGTCATGCAAGGGACGGAAGTGCATGGGGGTCGTCTCCTCTCGGTGGATGGCTATCTTGATGAATTGCAAGGGTGTAATGGGCATTCTGCCCCATCTGCTGGCACTCGCTGGATCAGAGTGCTAACAGCCTCGCGGGCGATGTAGTCTGGGGGGTGCGGAGAGTCAAGTGGCGGGGGGTGCGGACGACCGCCGGATGAGCGGCGGCGGGCGCGGTTTTATTTCGCTCACGGCGAGTTCGCTATCGCTCACCGCCTCCGCGAGGGCGGCCTGACCGGCCGGGCACGCAGTCGCGTGCCTGGGTGCCCAAAACTCAGCCCGTGCAGGATGATGCCGCGAGGCCCGAAAAGT
>JANQNT010000003.1 GCA_028279445.1 Tepidamorphaceae bacterium
CATTTCCACAACGAAAACGGCAATCACGGCATTTCGGAGTTTTTCTGGGACAAGGTTTTCGGCACCTTCTACGACGACGTGGCGGACGCGCCGCGCACCGAAACGGCGCGCAATCTTGGTTACACCAGCGAAATGGCCCAGAAATACCCTTGGGTTAAAGAGCTGACCGACGCCGACACGCATCGCAAGGGCGCGCGTCGGGCGCGGGCCGTCTGATCCCGGCGCGGGTCTCGCCCCTTCGGCGGGACCGGCAACTTTTTGTTGATTTTAGGAACCGGCTTTGTCAGTTTCCCGCGACACGAAACGGGGGCTGGCTTGGAGGGCGCGCGCGAATCCCCCTGCGCCGTCACGCCGGCGATTAAATCAATAATCCCAAGGAAATGGAAACTCCCCTCCAAAACGGAAATCCCAAGGAAAGGTAAAACATGAGCTTGGAGCTTTGGTTGGTCATTGCGGCCGGCTTGCTCGCGATCGCATACGGCGCGTTCACCGTGAACGCGGTGATGTCGATGTCGACGGGCAGCGACCGCATGAAGGAAATCGCCGGCGCCATTCAGGAAGGCGCGCAGGCTTATCTCAATCGTCAATACACCACCATCGCCGCGGTCGGCGCGGTTGCGTTTCTGGTGCTGCTGGTCGCCCTCGACCTGACGTCCGCGATCGGTTTCGCCCTCGGGGCGATCCTGTCCGGCGCCGCGGGCTTTGTCGGCATGCTGGTGTCGGTGCGGGCGAACGTGCGCACGACCCAGGCCGCGAGCGAAAGCCTCGGCAAGGGCCTATCGGTGGCGTTCCGCTCCGGCGCGGTGACGGGCATGCTGGTCGCCGGCCTCGCACTTCTGGGGCTCGCCGGGTACTACGCGATCCTCGTTTACGGCATGGGCGCGGAACCGGAGAGCCGCCGGGTGGTGAACGGCCTCGTCGCCCTGTCGCTGGGCGCGTCGCTGATTTCGGTGTTCGCCCGTCTCGGCGGCGGCATCTTCACCAAGGGCGCCGATGTGGGCGGCGACCTCGTGGGCAAGGTTGAAGCGGGCATCCCGGAGGATGACCCGCGCAACCCGGCGACCATCGCGGACAATGTGGGCGACAATGTCGGCGACTGCGCCGGCATGGCCGCCGACCTGTTCGAGACCTACGCGGTGACCGTCGTCGCCACCATGGTTCTGGCGGCGATCGCCTTCCTCTCCACCGATCTGAAGCTGGCCGGCATGGTCTATCCGCTGGCCATCGGTGGCGCCTGTGTCGTCACCTCGATCATCGGCACCTTCTTCGTCAAGCTCGGCGCCAACGGTTCGATCATGGGCGCGCTCTACAAGGGCTTCATCGCCACCGCCGTGCTGTCGCTTGTGGCGCTGCTGCCGGTGACCATGTTCATCTTCGGCGGCCTCGATACGTCGATCAGCGTCAACGATGGCACCACCTTCACGCCGATGCAGTTGTTCTTCTGCGGTGCGGTGGGGCTGGCCGTCACCGGCCTGATCATCTGGGTGACCGAGTACTACACCGGGACCGGCTTCCGTCCGGTGCGTTCGGTGGCGCAGGCCTCGGTGACCGGTCATGGCACCAACGTCATCCAGGGCCTCGCCGTATCGCTGGAGGCGACCGCCATCCCCGCCATCATCATCATCGCGGGCATCCTGGTGTCGTTCAATCTGGCCGGCCTCTACGGCATCGCCATCGCGGTGACGACCATGCTGGCGCTGGCCGGCATGGTGGTTGCGCTCGACGCCTTCGGCCCGGTGACCGACAACGCCGGCGGCATCGCCGAGATGGCCGGTCTGCCGCCGGAAATCCGCGACACGACGGATGCCCTCGATGCGGTCGGCAACACCACCAAGGCGGTCACCAAGGGCTATGCCATCGGTTCCGCCGGCCTCGGCGCGCTGGTGCTGTTCGCCGCCTACACGCAGGACCTCAACTTCTTCATCCAGAACCCGGACCAGTATCCGTACTTCGCGGGGCTTGAGGTGTCGTTCTCGCTGAGCGACCCCTACGTCGTGGTCGGTCTGCTGTTCGGCGGTCTGCTGCCGTATCTGTTCGGCGGCATGTCGATGACCGCCGTCGGCCGCGCAGCGCAGGCGGTGGTTGAGGAAGTGCGCATGCAGTTCCGCGAGAAGCCCGGCATCATGGAAGGCAAGGAACGGCCCGACTACGGCCGCGCCGTCGACATGCTGACCAAGGCGGCGATCCGCGAGATGATCGTTCCCTCGATGCTCCCGGTGCTGTCGCCGATCGTGGTGTTCTTCGTCATCAGCCTGATCGCCGGCAAGGCAGCCGCCTTCTCCGCCGTCGGTGCCATGCTGCTGGGTGTCATCGTCACCGGCCTGTTCGTCGCCATCTCCATGACGGCGGGCGGCGGTGCCTGGGATAACGCCAAGAAGTTCATCGAGGACGGCAACCACGGCGGCAAGGGCTCGGAGGCCCACAAGGCAGCCGTTACCGGCGACACCGTGGGTGATCCCTACAAGGACACCGCCGGTCCCGCCGTGAACCCGATGATCAAGATCACCAACATCGTGGCGCTGCTGCTGCTGGCGGTGCTGGCGCACGCCTGATCGCCATCGGCTGAGACAACAAGACCCCGCGGGACGCAGCGTTCCGCGGGGTTTTCTGTTCGGATAACCGGAAGTTCTGGCGGGGTCCTGACGGCTAGCTTCCGCCGACCGGATTGCGCAGCCGGCTGGCGCGCAGGATTTGCGCCAGGAAGGTCACCTCCGAGCCGGTGGTCGGCGTCGTGCGGCCGATGAAGTCGAAGACGCGGCCGTCCTGCAGCCCGTAGTTGGCGATCCTCGAAACCCGCTCGTCCTGATCGAAATAGACCGCCAGCACCCGCTGATCGACGATGCGCGGGCGGAAGAACGCGGTCTGCTCGACGCGCTGGGAAATGTAGTAGTACACCTCGCCGCCGAACGCGCCGGTGGTGGAGGGCGTACCGAGCACGAAATCGACCTGTTCCTTGGCCGCGCCGATCGGCACCTGCTCAAGCTGCTGCTGGGAGAACAGGTATCCGTGCTGGCGCGTCTCGGTCAGCGACAGGTTGGGCGCGCGCAGCGAGGGAGCATTGAACTCCGGCATCGAGGGAGCGTTGGCGCAGGCGCTCAGCAGGGCGCAGGCCGCCATCGCCGACAGGCCTGCACATAAAGTTTTGCCGCGCCGGCCAGAAACCGTCTGCCGGCCGATCTGCGAGGACGAATCTGTCCGGTGGACCATATGGATACGCTGCCTTCGGAAGTCCAAACTTGGCATCTTGTGCCGTCTGCCGTATCGCGATGTGCATATATTTGCAACTCGTCGGCCGCGATACGCACATAGGTTAGCGAACATGCTTAACACGCTCATCCGATCCCTGTTCGGGGGTCGCAACGACCCGGCCAGCGAAACGGCAACCGCGATCTACGGGCAGATCGTGGCGCAAGCGCGGCAACCCGACTTCTATGCCCGGTATGGCGTTCCCGATACGCCCACCGGCCGCTTCGAGATGATCGTGCTCCATGCGGCACTGGTGTTCCGCAGGCTGCGGGGAGATGCCGGTGAAAGCGCCATCGCACAGTCGGTGTTCGACCTGTTCTTCGCCGATATGGACCGGTCCCTGCGCGAACTGGGTGTCGGTGACGTGCTGGTGCCCAAGCGGATCAAGGCCATGGGGCAACTCTTCTACGGACGTGCGGCGGTCTACACTGATGCGCTGGATGCAGGTGACACGGCCGCGCTTGCCGAGGCTCTGGCCCGCAATCCGTTGGCATCGATAGATGCCGAAGACAGCCGCGACCGGGCGGCAATGGCGGTCGCGCGCTATATGTTTGCGTCTGATAAGGCCTTGGCGGACGCGCAAACCAGCCATATCTGCCAGGGTCGGATTGCCTGGCCCGATCCGGGCCGTTTCGGAGACCTGGACGATGACGATTGATGCCATTCGGCTGAGTGGGTTCGAGGCGGTCGTGGCAGGCGAGGCGGTCGCGCGGGAGGGAACGGCGGTCGCCTTCGATGCTGACGGTGAGGCGCGCGCGCAGCTTGCCCGCGAACTCGACCTGGCCGGGGTGGAGCAGGTCACCGCCGCGCTTGAGATCGCGCCGCGGGGGAAGGGCGCCTATCTGCTGCTTGGCCGCGTGCAGGCGCGGCTTTTGCAGTCCTGCGTCGTGACGCTTGCGCCGGTTCCCGCCGAGGTGGACGAGGCAATCGACATACGTTTCGTTCCTGCAACGCAGTTGGCTGACACCGAGGCCGACCCGCAGGCCAGCGATCTGGAGCCGCTGGAGGACGGTGAGGTTCCCGTCGGGCGGACGGTGCGCGATACGGTCGCATTGGCGCTGGACCCCTATCCCAGGGCGCAGGGCGTGGCATTCAAGCCGCAGGACCAGCCCGATGCCGCCGAGACCTCGCCGTTTGCCGCGCTCAAGGGTTTGCGCGAGACGCGCTAGGCTGTCGATTGGGTGCCGGTCTCGGCCACAATTGTGGTGAATCCGGCTTGTGTCGGTTTTGTGAATTGCTATTGTCCCGCGTCCGCCAGCGGGGGGTTGGTTGACCGATCGGCGCGCCTGCGGCAAATGTGGCGGCCGATCAGGGAGACCTTGAGTCTTTTTCGTCCGCGCACTCATGTTCTCGTACCCATGTTCGCGCGTCTCAGCGCGAACTATCTTGGACTTCGGCGCGCGAATCGTACGCAAACAACCAGGGTCAGGACCCAGGCACCGGCCATGTCTCGCGAAATCACCATAGCCATCGATGCGATGGGCGGCGATTTTGGTCCGGAAATGGTCGTTCCGGGGTGTGCCATCGCCCGCGAGCGCCAGCCGGACACACGGTTCATTCTGTTCGGCGACGAATCGCGCATCGCTCCGGTGCTGGATGCGCACCCGGAGCTGGCCCGCGCCTCGACGGTCGAGCACACCGATGTCGCGGTCGGCATGGACGACAAACCGAGCCAGGCGCTCAGGCGCGGGCGTTGGCGCTCCAGCATGTGGCTGGCGCTGGAGGCGACCCGCTCGGGGCGCTCGGAGGTCACCGTATCGGCCGGCAATACCGGCGCGCTGATGGCGATGTCGAAGTTCTGCCTGCGCACCATGCCCGGCGTCGAGCGCCCGGCGATCGCGGCGATCTGGCCGACGCTGCGCGGCGAGAGCATCGTGCTCGATGTGGGCGCGACGATCGGTTCGGACGCCGATCAGCTTGTCGATTTCGCCGTCATGGGCGAGGCAATGGCACGCGCCCTGTTCGGCATGGAACGCCCGACGGTGGGCCTGCTCAATATCGGCGTCGAAGAGGTCAAGGGCCTGGAGATGATCCGCGAAGCCGGCCGGATCCTGCGCGACTCGGGGCTGCCGCTGCAATATGCGGGTTTCGTGGAGGGTGATGACATCGGACGCGGCACGGTCGATGTCGTGGTCACCGACGGCTTCACCGGCAACATCGCATTGAAGACCGCCGAAGGCACCGCCAGGCAGATGGCGCAGTATCTGCGCTCGGCCATGAGCCGCAGCCTGCTGTCGCGGATCGGCTATGTGCTGGCGCGCTCCGCCTTCGATACGCTGCGCGCCAAGATGGATCCGCGCAAGGCCAATGGCGGCGTCTTCCTCGGCCTCAATGGCATCGTCATCAAGAGCCATGGGGGCACCGACGCGGAAGGGTTCGCCAGCGCGGTGGCGCTTGGCCGTGACACGGCCGTCAACGGGCTCAACGAGAAAATCACCGATGATCTGGAGCAGTATCGCCGGGACCAGGACATCAGTTTGAAGGTTGCCGGAGAAATCGCTTCGTGACATCCCGCCGTTCTGTCGTGCGTGGCACCGGTTCGTACCTGCCGGCGCGCATCATGACCAATGCCGAACTGGAAGACCTGGTGACCACCTCGGATGCGTGGATTCGCCAGCGCACCGGTATCGGCGCACGCCATATCGCCGCCGACGGCGAGTTCACCTCCGATCTGGCCACGCATGCCGCCCGCGCCGCGCTCGACAATGCCGGCATGGACGCCGGCGATATCGACATGATCGTGCTGGCCACGGCGACGCCCGACCAGACATTTCCGGCGACCGCCGTGACGGTGCAGGAGAAGCTCGGCATCACGCACGGCTTCGCCTTCGACATGCAGGCGGTGTGCTCGGGCTTCGTCTTCGCCATGTCCAACGCCGATGCGCTGCTGCATGCCAGCCACGGCAAGCGCGCCCTGGTGATCGGAGCGGAGACGTTTTCGCGCATCATCGACTGGAATGATCGCGGCACCTGCGTGCTGTTTGGCGATGGGGCCGGCGCGATCGTGCTGGAGCTTGCCGACGATAACGCGGACAGCGATCCGCGCGGCCTGCTGGCGAGCGACCTGCGCGCCGACGGGCGCTATCGCGACAAGCTCTATGTCGACGGCGGCCCGTCGACGACACAGACCGCGGGCCATCTGCGCATGGACGGCCGGGAAGTGTTCCGTCAGGCCGTCAATCTGATGTCCGGCGTGATCGACAGGACGCTCGAGAAGGCCGGATACACCGCACAGGACATCGACTGGTTCGTGCCGCACCAGGCCAACCGCCGCATCATCGAGGCAACTGCGCGCAAGTTTGGCTGGCCGGACGAGAAGGTGGTGATGACGGTCGAGAACCACGGCAACACTTCGGCCGCCTCGATACCGCTTGCCGTCGATGTCGCGGTCAAGGACGGTCGCATCAAGCCGGGCGACCTTGTGTTGATGGAAGCGCTTGGCGGAGGCTTCACGTGGGGCGCGGTACTAGTGCGCTGGTGACACAGGTCGCGAATTTCGAATCTTTCACGGGGGGAAATACCGTCGGTGCGTTGACCGCGCGCAGCGGCATTCCTACCATGGCGATGGCTGCGTCAACCTGTCCGCGATGGCGGATTGTTGAACGCTTCCAGTAAATTGGCGGAGGCGCTGTGGATGACTGGGCGAACGATCACGCGTGCCGATCTGTGCGAGGCGGTGTACCGCAAGGTCGGCCTTTCCCGGTCGGAATCGGCGGAACTGGTCGAAATGCTGATCGACGAGGTCATCGAAACGCTCGAACGCGGCGAGAACGTCAAGCTGTCGGGTTTCGGCTCCTTCATGCTGCGTGACAAGGGCGAGCGCATCGGCCGCAACCCGAAGACCGGCGTTGAGGTCCCGATCGCCCCGCGCCGGGTCATGGTCTTCAAGCCGAGCCCGGTGATGAAGGCGCGCATGAACGGGGCTGACGCTGACGACGACAGCGATGACGGCTGACGTGTGAATGCAGGCGGCCGGGTGGCCTGAGTCACGTCGGAGACAGCATCTAGACACCCATTCCAGACCAGGCAGCGGGCTGGTGACCGATACATGACCGAGAAAGGGCCGGACGCGTTTCGCACCATCAGCGAGGTCGCTGACGATCTCGATGTGCCGCAGCATGTGCTGCGGTTCTGGGAGACGCGGTTTTCGCAGATCAAGCCGATGAAACGTGGCGGCGGACGGCGCTATTACCGGCCGGACGACGTCGACCTGCTGCGCGGCATTCGCAAGCTGCTTTACGGCGACGGCTACACCATCAAGGGCGTGCAGCGCATCCTCAAGGAACACGGCGTGCGCCACGTGATCGGTATCGGCGCTGCGCGCAACGGCGCGGACACGGCTGTGCCCGCCGCTATCGTGGATGTTCCGAGCCCGGCGGCATCGCCAGCCGAACCGGCGGGGCAGGGGCCAGCAACTCACGGCGAGCCACCGCGGCCGGCCGTGGTGTCTCCGGCTCCTGTTGAACCTCCCCGAGCGCCTCAGTTCGCTCCGCCGCAACCAGTCGCCCCCACGCCGCCGCCGGCAGCACCGCAAGCAGTGCCGCCGGCTGCACCGGCCGACACGGCGCCTTTGCCGGGGCTCGATTCGCTGCGTGTGTTTGCCGTTGACCGCGTTGCCCCGCAGACCGAGGCGCCGGCCGAACCCGCAGTTCCGGCAGAATCTAAACCAGAGCCAGCATCCGTCGAAGCGGCCACGCCCGAGCCTGTTGCACCGCCGCCCGCGGCATCGCAGCCGGCCCCACCCGTTGCCGTGCCCGCCGTGGGCAGTGCAGGCCAGGCCCTGACGCCTGAGGATATCCGCCGTCTTCAGGCCGCGCTCTACGAGCTCAGCGAGTGCCGGCAGACGCTGACCGAGGCGCTGAAGCGCTGAGGTCGTCATGCAGTTGGTGATCGGTGTGGCCGGAAATGGTCGGAGCGGCAGGATTCGAACCTGCGACCCCCAGTCCCCCAGACTGGTGCGCTAACCGGACTGCGCCACGCTCCGCCCTAGATCATCTTGCATTTGGGTTGAATCGCCCAAATGCAGAAAAGATGATCGATCCCGAAAGATTAGAGCAACTTGTCTGTGCCGCTCCCGGCGCGGGTTGCTCTAGAGCCATTTCGCTTTTCGTTGAATCGCTCAGATGGCTCCATCTATCTGATGTTGGGCATGTTCTTGTCCGAAAACCGCTCACACTTTTCGGGAACATGCCCTAGGCGAGACAGGTAACGCCTGGCAGGTCCCGGCGCAAGGGCGGAACGCGTGCGCAAGCCCTGAATGCCGTGACGCTCCGTCCCGCCGGCTACAGCGCCTTGGCGGCTTCCAGCACGGCTTCCGCATGGCCTGGAACCTTGACCTTGCGCCAGGCCTTGCGGATCACGCCGGTGCCGTCGATCAGGAAGGTGGAGCGTTCCACGCCCATGTACTTGCGCCCGTACATGCTCTTCTCGACCCAAACGCCATAGGTTTCCAGCGTCTGTTTTTCCTCGTCGGCGCCCAGCATGACGCTCAGATCGTGCTTGGCGCGGAACTTGGCGTGCTTCTGGACACTGTCCGGGGAAACGCCGAGAACCTTCGCGCCGATGGCATCGAATTCCGCGGCAAGACCGGTGAAGGCGATGGCTTCCTTGGTGCACCCGCTGGTGTCGTCCTTGGGATAGAAGTAAAGAACCAGCGGCTTGCCGGTGAATGTCGCCAGGCTGACGGTTTCACCGCCATCGGTCGGCAGCGAGAAGTCGGGCGCCTTGCTGCCCTCCTCGAGCGATGCGCTCATTGTCGCCTTCCTTTCGTCCGATTGTGGGCCGACTGATCCGCGTGCAGCCGGCCGATTGAATGTCGCCGGGCCACCGGTACGCCGAGATGGTACCGCGGGCCGGCACGGTGTACGCAAAGTTAACGGCAAGGCACGACACTTGCCTGGCGCCAGACCGTGCGCCGACGAACTGCCATGGAGCCCCCGCCGAGGTGACACAGGAACCGCGCCATGAAGACCGCGCTTCGCAGAAGGCGTCAAGCGCGGACGGCGAGGTGCATGCGCCTGACACCCCGGATATGCTGCGGCACCTTGTCACTGACCTGCGCGGGCGCCTCGGCATTGCCCGTGACGCGGTGCTTCGGCTGGTGCGCGTGGCGCGACAGCGCGTCCTCGGCCTGCCGCGAGCGGCGCGGCTGTCGATCTATGGCCTCGGCGGCGTCCTGGGTCTGTGGATGGTGGTCGTTGCGCTGGTCATGGCCCGGCTCGCTTTCGGGCCGATCGCCATCGACGGTTTGGCGCCGCGCGTCTTGGCTGCGGTACAGGAGCGGCTGCCGGCCGGTTACATGCTGCGGGCGACAGGCGCATCGCTGACCAGGGGTGCCGGCGGCATCGGGGTGTCCCTGTCGGAGGTCGACATCACCGATGAAACCGGGCGGCACCTGTTGATCGCACCGAGAATAACCGTCGGTCTCGGCACCTTCGGTGCCATCACCGGCAATCCCTCGCCGCGGCGGCTGATCCTCAGCTCGCCGAGGATCTCGCTCACCGAACGCGACGACGCGGCCAGCGCGCTCAATGCAGCCGACATCGTGGCGGCGTCCTTCGCCATCCTGAACACCGGCACCGGCATTGAGGAACTGCGTATCTATGGCGCGTCGCTGACTGCGTTCGATGGCGAAGTCGGATTTGACGGGCTCAGCGCGCGGTTCATCGCCGAAGACACCGACGGTCCGGCGTCCATCGCCGTGGAGATCGCCGCGGGGCGGGACCGCGACAGCGAATGGGCCATGAACGGGCGTGTCGTGCGACGCGAGGACGGCGGCATCAGCGGCGAGCTTGCCTTTGCCGATATCGTGCCCGATGCCCTGATCGCCACCGGCGGACCGATTTCGAAGGCGTTTTCCGTGGAGTCGCCGATCTCCGGTCAGATTGCCTTCGCCACGCTGGCCGATGGATCGCTGACCGAGGGCCGCTTCGACGTCATCGTCGGTGCCGGCAACGTGCGGGTCGGCTCGGAGACCAGTTTTCTGCTCGACGAAGCGCGTATCTCCGGCCTGTGGGATGCGCCGCGGCACGTGGTGCGGATCATTCCGTCGCGATTCCTCGCCGGACGAAGCCGCGCGGTCCTGGGGGGAGAAATCGCCTTTCCCGGCCGGCGTTCGATGCGTTACGGCACGATCCCGATGGGCATCGCCCTGACGGACATCCAGATCGCCACGGCCGAGAACATCGAACCGGTGGCCATCGACGCCATCGTGCTGGATGCGGTCTACGACGTGGCGAACCGTAGCGCGCGCATCAGCCGGTTCGACCTGCTGGCGGGTGACGCATCGGTATCGATGGTGGGATTTTTCCAGAACGCCCCCGGATCGCCGGGCCTTGCCCTGCGTGGCGAGGCGGCACGGATGTCCATCGATACGTTCAAGGCGCTGTGGCCAGGTGGGCTGGCGCCGGCGACGCGCGACTGGACGATGCGCCAGGTCAAGAAGGGAACCGTCGAGCGCGCGGCCATCGTCATCGATGTGCGGCCCGGCCTGCTGGCGGATGCAACCTCATTGCGTGACGTCAGCGGCAACGTCATACGGGTGAATTTCGAGCTATCTGGGGCGGATTTCGGCTATTTCCGAGATATGCCACCGATCCGCGATGCCCGTCTGCGCGGCACCTGGACTCCGTCGCGCTTCGAAATCGAGCTGGTCGGTGAAACCGCCCATATCGATCTTGTGTCGGGCGAGCGCATCGCCTTGACCGGCGGCAGTTACCGGGTTCTCGACACCCGTGCCGCGATCGGCCGCGCCGATGTCGAAATCCGGACCAAGGGCACATTCCCGGCGCATCTGGAGCTGTTCGATCATCCGCCGTTCCGGGTGGCTTCGTCGCGCAATCTGGAGATCGCCGCCACCAGCGGCGACGCCACGATGAAGATGACCATGGCGCTGCCGCTGCGCGACGGTCTGCGGCTGCCCGATACCGCGCTGGTCGTCGATGCGGATATCGACGCGTTGCGCATTCCCGCCGGCGGCGAACGGACCATCGAGGAGGCACAGGTCAACCTGACGATCCGCAACGGTTTGCTGCGGGCGGTCGGGGAGGGGCAGCTCGATGGTGTTCCGGCGGAACTGTCGCTCACCGAAACGCTCTATGGCGACGTCAGTACGTCCGAACACAAGGTCACGCTGATCCTCGACGCCAAGGCCAGGGCCGCGCTTGGCCTCGATTTCGGGACATTCCTGGAGGGCACGTTTCCCGTCGAGGTGGTCGAGCTTGGCGAGGGCCGCCGCCGGGTGCGCGCCGATCTGAAGTCGGCCCGGCTCTATCAACCCGCCTTCGGTCTCGACAAGCCGATCGGCTCGCCGGCCATCTTCACCGCGGTCATGGCGCCGGACGGCGACAATGGCAAAGCGACGCGGCTGACCGACATGCTGATCGACGGCCGCGAGGTCTATATTGCCGGCAACGGCCTGTTCGGTGCGGATGGGCAGATTCTCTCGCTCGACCTCGACAATGTACGCCTGCAGCCGGAGGATTCCGCGCGCGTGCGGGCACGTACCGATGCGAACGGCGCGCTGAACATCGATATTGAAGCGGCCCGCTTCGACATGCGCCGGGTGATCGACAACGCCAAGACCGGCGGTATCGCTGATGGCGGCGCGCGCGAGGGTGTGGACCGCCGTTTCCAGATCAATGCAGTCATCGGCTCGGCGCGTGGCTACAACGGTCAGGTGCTGCAAAGCGTTGATATCGATCTGGACCTGCGCGGCGACACGATCGGCAATCTGCGTGTGACCGGGGCGTTTGACAACAACGCGACCATGCAGCTTTCCATGGTGCGCCGGCAGGGCGCAGACTTGCCGGAGTTGCGGATGTCATCCAACGACGCCGGTCGGTTCCTGAAGTGGCTCGATATGTACTCGCGGGTCTCCGGCGGCGAGATCGGCATGCGCGCGCGGATCGGTCCCGGCACGGGTGACGCGAGCGGGCGCATGCAGATCACCCGGTTTTCGATCGAGCGCGACCCGGGCCTGTCGCTGCTGATCGCCCAGACGCGCGACCTGGTGGAGGACCCGTCGTGGTCGGCGGCCGCCGAAGAGCAACCGGACGCGGCCAATGTCGGCTTTGACGAGCTCTACGTCGCCTTCCAGCGCAGCCGGGGGCGGTTCCGTTTTACCGATGGGGTGCTGCGCGGTCCGGCGGTCGGCGCGACCTTCGGCGGCGATGTGGACTTTGGCGCCGGCAGGATCGCCATGAACGGCACCTATGTGCCGCTCTACGCCATCAACAACTTCTTCGGGCAGATTCCGCTGCTCGGGCCGATCCTGGGTGGACGCTCCGACGAGGGCCTGATCGGGATCAACTTCACCGTTCAGGGCAATCTCGACCGACCGAATCTGGTGGTCAATCCGGTGTCCGCCGTGACGCCCGGCATTTTTCGCTCGATCTTCGGTCAGCCGCAGACCCGTAGCGGCACGCCGCAACCCTCGCGCAACCTGGCGCCGCAACCTGGTCGCGGCGACGCGCTCGATCCGCTTTCCCAGCAAAGCGACCGCTGACGGCCTTGGCCCGGTTCGGCCTCAGGCTGGCTCGATCAGCGCATGCCGCTTCTTGCCCATCGACAGCTTGATGACGCCGTCATCACCCAAGTGGCTGCGGTCGAGCGTCAGCTTGGGGTCGCGTATGGCGACGTCGTTGATACGCACCGCACCGGACTGAACCGCGCGGCGCGCCTCGCTGTTGGAGGCCGCGAAACCGACTTCGACATTGGCCGTCAGCAAGCCCACGCCAGCGTCCAGGTCGAGTGCAAATCGGGGCAAGTCCTCGGCGATGACGCCTTCCTCGAAGGTCTTCTGCGCCGTCGACGCAGCGGCCACGGCGGCGTCCCGGCCGTGCGCCATCGCGGTTGCCTCGTTCGCCAGCACCTTCTTGGCCTCGTTGATCTCAGAGCCGCCGAGTGCTGCCAGGTGGGCGATTTCGTCGAGCGGCAGTTCGGTGAACAGTTTCAGGAAACGCTCAACGTCCGCATCCTCGGTGTTGCGCCAGTACTGCCAGTAGTCGTAGGCGCTGAGCATCTGCGAATTGAGCCAGATCGCGCCGGTCGCCGTCTTGCCCATCTTGGCGCCCGACGACGTGGTCAGCAGCGGACAGGTCAGTGCAAAAAGCTGCGCATCCGCCATGCGCCGGCCCAGATCGATGCCGTTGACGATGTTGCCCCACTGGTCCGAGCCGCCCATCTGCAGCGTGCAGCCGTAGCGGCGGTACAGCTCGACGTAGTCGTAGGCCTGGAGGATCATGTAGTTGAACTCCAGGAACGACAGCGGTTGCTCGCGATCGAGCCGTTGGCGGACCGAATCGAAGGTCAGCATGCGGTTGACCGAAAAGTGGCGGCCCACGTCGCGCAGCAGATCGATATAGTTGAGGTTCAACAGCCAGTCGGCATTGTTCGCCATCAGGGCGTCGCCGGGACCATCGCCGAAGGTCAGGAAACGCTCGAAAATCCGGCGGATGCCGTCAATGTTGCCGGCGATGGCCGCGTCGTCGAGCAACTGACGGCTTTCGTCGCGGCCGCTGGGATCGCCGATGCGCGTCGTCCCGCCGCCCATCAGCACGATCGGCCGGTTGCCGGTCTTCTGGAACCAGCGCAGCATCATGATCGAGATCAGCGAGCCGACATGCAGGCTGGCGGCAGTGGCGTCATAGCCGACATATGCGGTCACGCGACCGGCGCGCAGCGCGGCATCGAGCGCATCGGGTTCGGAGACCTGATGGACAAATCCGCGTTCGTGCATGACGGCGAGAAAATCGGATATCGGCGCCATTGTTGCGATTTTCTCTCCTGGAGGGAAGCCGGTGAACATCAAGCCCCCGGTTTGGAACAAAAATGCCCGGCTTTCTTCGATCAGCTTAGCGAAGCCGTAAGCCCTTCAGCACTATCAGTTGCGGAAAGTGCACCGCGCGACAGTCGGGTTGGCCGATTGCAGAGCGCGTTGGGTCCTATCGGCCCACAAGCACACTCGCAAGGGGGATGCGGCAATTTCTGATCAGTCAAACGAGTTTCTCGGCGTGGTCGGCACGATGAGCGGCACGTCGATGGATGGCGTCGACGTGGCGTTGCTGGAAACCGATGGCGAAACGATTCGCGCCTTCGGTCCGGCCCTGTCGCTGCCCTACAGCGATGCCGACCGGGAGGTCTTGCGTGAGGCCTTGGCGTTGGCGCGGAGTATGAGCGATTGCGGTGCCAGGCCGGGCATGGTCGGCAAGGCGGATTCGATCATCACCACCCGCCATGCGGAGGCCATCGAAATCCTGCGCGCCGAGCACGGGCTGCGTCACAAGGACATCGACCTGATCGGCTTTCACGGCCAGACAATCCTGCACAAGCCAGAATCCGGGTTGACGATCCAGATCGGTAATGCGGCGTTGCTGGCGTCGCGTCTCGGCCGACCCGTCGTACACGATTTCCGTGCCGCCGATGTTGCTGCTGGCGGGCAGGGTGCGCCCTTGGCGCCGGTCTTCCACCGGGCGCTTGCACAGCGGGCCGGCCGGCCGACACCGATCGCGTTCCTCAACCTGGGCGGTGTCGCCAATGTCACGCACATCGCCGGCGATGGCGAACTGATCGCATTCGACACCGGGCCTGCGAGCGCGCTGATCGACGACTGGGTTCAGGAGCGCACGGGCGCGCCCTACGACGAGGATGGCCGGCTGGCGCTGGCAGGGCAGGTGGATGCGGCCAGGCTGACGCGATTGCTGGCGGATCCCTATTTCGCGCTACCGGCACCGAAATCGATCGACCGCGACCACTTCGCCACGCTGGCCGGCGAGGTTCTGGACGGCCTGGGCCTGGAAGACGGTGCGGCGACGCTGAGCGCCTTCACCGTGGAGAGCATCGTCCAGGCCATGACGCATCTGCCGAGCGTCCCGCTGAGCTGGATCGCGTCAGGCGGGGGCGTGCACAACCAGTCCATCATGGAGGGGCTGCGGCGACGGCTCGAGGCCGAGGTGTTCGCCGCGCACGATCTGGGCTTCGAAGCCGATTTCATCGAGGCGCAAGCGTTCGGTTTCATGGCCGTGCGCTCGTTGCGCGGCCTGCCGATCACCTATCCGGGAACCACCGGCGTCGCCGAACCGCTGACGGGCGGTATGCTGGCGCGCGCCTGACCGCGTACGCGGGCGGCGTCAGCCTTCCGCCAGCTCGGCCTCGATGGCCGCCAGCCGGCGCGTCAGATAATCGTCGCAGTGCTCGATCAGCACGTCGGTCCTGTCGGCGAAGAAGTGATTGGCGCCGGGAATGATCTCCTGGTCGATGGTGATGCCCTTCTGGGTCTTGAGCTTCTCCACTAGAACCTGGATGTCCTTGACCGGGGCGACCTTGTCGTCCTCGCCGTGAATGATCAGGCCGGAGGAGGGGCAGGGCGCCAGGAAGCTGAAGTCGTAGAGGTTGGCGGGCGGGGCCACCGAGATGAAGCCCTCGATTTCCGGCCGGCGCATCAGAAGCTGCATGCCGATCCAGGCGCCGAACGAAACGCCTGCGATCCACACCGCGCGGGAGTCCGGGTTGATCGACTGCAGCCAGTCGAGCGCGGCCGCCGCGTCGGACAGCTCGCCGTGGCCGTGGTCGAACTCGCCCTGGCTGCGGCCGACGCTGCGGAAGTTGAACCGCAGCACGCCGAATCCCTTGCGCTGAAACATGTAGAACAACTGATAGGTGATCGGGTTGTTCATCGTCCCCTTGAACTGCGGATGGGGATGCAGAACGATCGCGACCGGGGTCGTACGCCCCTTCGGCGGCTGATAGCGGCCTTCCAGGCGGCCGGCGGGACCGGTGAAAATCACCTCGGGCATGTGCTCAATGGGCTCCGGATCGGAAGGCGCCGTCGCGGCGGTGCCAGGCGACAGGCGCGCTCTGCCTTGATTGACACCCAAGGGGGCGCTACCTAAGACAATCAGTTTAGAATAGTTCGAAACCATACGGTCCCGAAGCAGGCGATTTGCGGGCGGACGATGTGCAGCCTTCGCGCGCGGGGGGCTTGATATCACAGAGCATACGGCGCATTGCAACCCAAACGACGCTTGCCGATGCATGGGCAGAAGGCCGGACGTGGGGTTTGGCGGGGCAGGGAGCAGACAAACGCGATGATCGAGGGGCGGCTTTACTTCGACGACAATGCCAGCGCGCCGCCGCGCGCTACGGCTGTCGACGCTGCCCAAAAAGCCATCGCCCTTGGCGGCAATCCGTCCTCGGTTCACGGCGAAGGCCGCTCGGCGCGGCGCATCGTCAATGAGGCGCGAGAGGCGGTGGCCAGGCTGTTCGGCGCTGATGCGGCGAACGTGATTTTCACCTCCGGCGCCACCGAAGCCAACGCAACAGCGCTCGATCCCGGTGTGACCTTCGAGGGCCGCAAGGTGACGCATTGCCTGGTCTCGGCGATCGAACACGCGTCCGTGCTGGCCGGCGGCCGGTTTGGCGCAGAGGCGATCATCCCGATCCCCGTGGATGCGGACGGTCGGGTGCTGCCCGAAGCCGTCGCCGCGCTGCTGTCCAGGCTCGGCCCGCCCGCGGTGCCACTGGTTTCGGTGATGGCCGCCAATAACGAGACCGGCGTGGTGCAGCCGATCGGCGAGATCGCGGATGTAGTGCATGCAGCCGGCGGCGTGCTGCATAGCGATGCCGTGCAGGCAGCCGGTCGCATCGATGCCGCCAAAGCGCTCGCCGGCGCCGACCTCGTTTCGGTCTCCGGGCACAAGATCGGCGCGCCCTGCGGCGTCGGCGCGCTGATCGTCATGAACGATGCGGTGCAGTTGTCAGGCCCGCTGATCGGCGGTGGCGGACAGGAGCGCAACCGGCGTGGCGGCACCGAGAATGTCCCGGGAATCGCCGGTTTCGGGGTCGCGGCGCGCGAGGCGGCGGAAGAAAAATCCCGCTGGGACGAAATATCTGTGCTGCGAAGTTGGATTGAATCCAGATTGCGCACTATCTCTCCCGACGTACGTATCTTCGGTGAGGGGGCGCCGCGGCTGCCGAACACCATCTGCGTGGCGCGTCCGGGTCTGCTGTCGGAGACGGCGGTGATCGCATTCGACCTGAAGGGAATGGCGATTTCCTCCGGATCGGCCTGTTCATCGGGGAAGGTTGGTTCCAGCCATGTGCTGCGGGCCATGGGCTACGACGAAGCGGATGGCGGGGCGCTGAGGATCAGCCTGCCGCGCACCGCGACCAGGGCGGACGCGGAACGCTTCATCGCCGCCTGGAAGGAGATTTGCGGCACGGTCGCCGACAAACGAACCGCCGCGTGACGTGCCGGCCATGACGTGCCCAAGACGTCGCCTTCGGGCGGCGTGACATACATCCACCGCGGGCCTTGAACCCGCGAGCGGAAAGGAAAAGACGATGCCAGCGGTCCAGGAGACCATTGAGCAAGTACGCTCGATTGACGTCGACAAGTACAAGTACGGTTTCACCACCGAGATCGAAACCGAAAAGCCCGAGAAGGGCCTCAGCGAAGACATCATCCGCTATATTTCGGCGCGCAAGGAAGAGCCGGAGTGGATGCTCGAGTGGCGGCTCGACGCCTATAAGCGCTGGCTGACCATGACCGAGCCCGGCTGGGCCAAGGTCGAGTATCCGAAGATCGACTTCCAGGACATCTACTATTACGCCGCGCCCAAGGGACAGGACGCGCCCAAGAGCCTGGACGAGGTCGATCCGGAGCTGCTGCTCACCTACGAGAAGCTCGGCATTCCGCTCAAGGAGCAGGAGGTGCTCGCCGGCGTGCAGGGCGCGCGGGTGGCGGTCGACGCGGTGTTCGACTCGGTCTCCGTGGTCACCACCTTCAAGGATGAGCTGGCCAAGCACGGCATCATCTTTTGCTCGATCTCCGAAGCCATGCGGGATCATCCCGACCTGGTGAAGAAGTACCTGGGCTCCGTCGTGCCGGTGACCGACAACTACTACGCCACGCTCAATTCGGCGGTCTTCTCGGACGGGTCCTTCGTCTACATCCCCAAGGGTGTGCGCTGCCCGATGGAACTGTCGACCTATTTCCGCATCAACGAGATGGACACCGGCCAGTTCGAGCGCACGCTGATCATCGCCGACGAGGGCTCCTATGTGAGCTATCTGGAAGGCTGCACCGCGCCGATGCGCGACACCAACCAGTTGCACGCCGCCGTGGTCGAGCTGATCGCGCTCGACGACGCGGAGATCAAGTACTCCACCGTGCAGAACTGGTATCCCGGCGACAAGGACGGCAAGGGCGGCATCTACAACTTCGTCACCAAGCGCGGTGACTGCCGGGGCAAGAACTCCAAGATTTCCTGGACCCAGGTGGAAACCGGCTCGGCGATCACCTGGAAGTACCCGAGCTGCATCCTGCGCGGTGACAACTCCCGCGGCGAGTTCTACTCGATCGCCATCTCCAACGGCCGTCAGCAGATCGATAGCGGCACCAAGATGGTGCATCTGGGCAAGAACACCTCAAGCCGCATCATCTCCAAGGGGATCGCGGCGGGGCATTCCGACAACACCTATCGCGGTCTCGTCTCGGCCCACGCGAAGGCTGCCAACGCGCGCAACTTCACCCAGTGCGACTCGCTGCTGATCGGCCACAAGTGCGGTGCCCACACGGTGCCGTATATCGAGGCCAAGACCGCCACGGCCGTGTTCGAGCACGAGGCGACCACCTCGAAAATCTCCGATGACCAGATGTTCTACTGCCTGTCGCGGGGACTGGGCGAGGAGGAGGCCGTGGCGCTGATCGTCAACGGCTTCGTGCGCGACGTCATCCAGCACCTGCCGATGGAATTCATGGTCGAGACCCAGAAGCTGATCGGCATCAGCCTTGAAGGCAGCGTGGGCTGACCGCAGGCGGAAGCCGCGCCCGCGGGTCACGGCCAGCGAGAGCAACACACGACATTCGAACATCGGGCGCCAATGGCGCCGCAAGAGGATACGAAAGATGCTTGAGATCAAGAACCTGCACGCCAAGGTCGCCGAGGAGGACACCGAGATCCTGAAGGGTCTCGACCTGACCGTCAGCGCCGGCGAGGTGCACGCCATCATGGGGCCGAACGGATCGGGCAAGTCGACCCTGTCGAACGTGCTCGCCGGCAAGGAGGACTACGAGGTCACCGACGGCGAAGTGCTCTACAAGGGCGAGGACCTGCTGGAACTGGAGCCCGACGAGCGCGCCGCTGCCGGCGTCTTCATGGCGTTCCAGTATCCGGTGGAGATTCCCGGTGTCGCCACCATGACCTTCCTGAAGGCGGCGCTGAACGCCCAGCGCAAGGCGCGCGACGAGGACGAGCTGTCGACGCCCGAGTTCATGCGGCTGGTCAAGGAGGCATCCACCAAGCTCAATGTCAGCCAGGAAATGCTGCGCCGTCCGCTCAATGTCGGGTTCTCGGGCGGTGAGAAGAAGCGCAACGAGATCATGCAGATGGCTCTGCTGCAGCCGAGCCTGTGCATCCTCGACGAGACCGACTCCGGTCTTGACATCGATGCGCTGCGCATCGTCGCCGACGGCGTCAACCAGTTGCGTGGTGGCGATCGCGGCATCGTGGTGATCACCCACTATCAGCGCCTCCTCGACTACATCGTGCCGGACGTGGTGCACGTCATGTCGCGCGGGCGCATCGTGCGCTCCGGCGGCAAGGAACTCGCGCTTGAGCTGGAGAAGTCCGGCTATGCCGCCTACAGCGAGGAAGACAAGGCCGCTTGAGGCGCTTGGCAGAAGACCACAGGGATGAACAACATGCTGACGACCGTTGAGCGGGTCCAGACCGCCGCAGAAAAGGCTCTGTCGGATTACTTTGCCGGCACCGACATCGCGGACAGCGCGCGTGGCGCGGAAGTGCGTCGCGCCGCCATGGTGCGGTTCCAGGAGCAGGGGCTGCCGCACCGGCGCATCGAGGAATGGAAATACACCGACCTGCGCACGGCCATGCGCGAAGCGCCGGCCCTGCCGGAAACGGGTGACGCTTTGGCGGCCGGCGACTTGTCCGCCTATGCGGCCGGATACCGCGCCGTCTTCGTCAATGGCCGCCTTGACACAGCCGCTTCCGAACTGCCCGAGGCGGCCGGCGTGACCGTCACCTCGCTGGCGGAAGCGCTGGAGGCCGATGCGGGGCTGGCCGAGCGTCTCGACGGCGCCATGGAAGGCGCCGACAGCCCGGTGCGCGACCTCAACACCGCCTTCGCCGATCAGGGCATGGTGATTGCGATCGCCGACGGGGCGACGCTGGACCGGCCGCTGCAGATCATCCACCGCTTCGTGGGTGAGGCGCCCGCCTCGGTGTTCCTGCGCCATGCGCTGCGTGTGGGCGATAACGCGACCGCCACGGTTGCGGAAGTCTTCGAAGGTCCGGACGGGCTTGCCTACCACGTCAACACCGCTGCGCGCATCGACGTGGGAACGCAGGCCAACGTCACCTACCTGCGGCTCCAGGCCGATGGCACACAGGCATTCAATCTGGCCACGCTGGAGGCCGATATCGGCGCCGGCGCGGAACTGACGCTGATCGCCGCATCGTTCGGCGCGGCGCTGTCTCGCGTTCAGGCCTCGGTGAAGTTCTCCGGCGAACACGCCATCCTGAAGCACGGCGGGCTGAAGATGCTGCGCGGCAAGCAGCATGCCGACCTGACGATGTTCGTCGATCATGCGGTGCCCAACTGCGTCAGCGAGGAACTCGAAAAGACGGTGCTGGACGATGCCGCGCGCGGTGTCTTCCAGGGCAAGATCGTGGTGCGCCCCGATGCCCAGAAGACCGACGGGCGGATGATGACCCAGGCGCTGCTGCTGAGCGAGGGCGCGGAGGCCGACAACAAGCCGGAGCTTGAGATTTACGCCGACGATGTGCAGTGCGGCCATGGCGCCACATCGGGCCAGATCGACGAGACACTACTGTTTTATCTGCGCTCGCGGGGTATCCCGGAGAGCCAGGCGCGATCGCTGCTGATCCAGGCATTCGCCGGGGAAGTGGTCGATGAGATCGAGGACGAGGCCCTGCGCGGCATCGTCGCCGGCCATGCGGCGCGCTGGCTCGGAGTCGAGCTCGACGTTTAAGATCAGGCGCCAATCGCAATGCTCAAGAAGACCGATCAGGACACGCGCAAGACACCGGCCGCGCCCGGTGAGGGCACCGATGGCGGTTACGATGTTGCGCGCATCCGTGCCGACTTCCCGATCCTCTCCCGGGAGGTCTACGGCAATCCGCTCGTCTATCTGGACAACGGTGCGTCGGCGCAGAAACCGCAAAGCGTCATCGATGCGGTGACCACCGCCTATTCGCACGAATACGCCAACGTGCATCGCGGGTTGCACTACCTCTCCAACACGGCGACCGACAATTACGAGAACGCGCGCGAGACGGTGCGTCGCTTCCTGAATGCGCCGTCGGTCGATGACATCATCTTCACCCGCTCGACCACCGAGGCGATCAATCTGGTGGCCTATTCGCTGGGCCTGGAGGAGATCGGCGAGGGCGACGAGATCGTGCTCTCGATCATGGAGCATCACTCCAACATCGTGCCGTGGCACTTCCTGCGCGAGCGCAAGGGCGCGGTGATCCGCTGGGCGCCGGTGAATGACGACGGCAGCTTCGATATGGAGGCCTTCGAAGGCCTGCTCAACGAACGCACCAGGCTGGTCGCCATCACGCATATGTCGAACGTGCTTGGCACGGTGGTGCCGATTGCCGAGGTCGTCGAACGCGCCCATGCGCACGGCGCCAAGGTGCTTGTCGATGGATCGCAGTCGGCGGTGCACATGGATGTGGATGTGCAGGCGCTGGGCTGCGACTTCTACTGCATCACCGGCCACAAGCTGTACGGGCCGAGCGGCATCGGCGTGCTGTACGGGAAATCCGAGCATCTTTCGGCGATGCCGCCGTTCATGGGCGGCGGCGAGATGATCCACGACGTCACCTTGGACATGGTGACCTATGCCGAACCGCCGCACCGCTTCGAGGCGGGCACGCCGCCGATCGTGCAGGCGATCGGCCTGGCGGCGGCGCTCGAGTACATGGACGCCATCGGCCGCGACAACATCGCCGCCCACGAGGCCACCCTGAAGAACTATGCGCATCAGCGGCTCGGCGCGATGAACGCGATCCGCATCTTCGGCGAGGCGGACGGCAAGGGCGCCATCGTCTCCTTCGAGATGACCGGCGCGCACGCCCACGACGTGGCCACCGTGCTGGACCGCAAGGGCGTCGCGGTGCGCGCCGGCACCCATTGCGCCCAACCGCTGCTTGAGCGCTACGGCGTCACCTCAACGTGCCGGGCATCTTTCGGCATGTATAATACGCTTGAGGAGATCGATCGTCTGGCCGAGGCGCTGGAGAAGGCCCAGACGATGTTTGCCTGACCGGAACCGGTCGGCTGCGACACGGGACAAAGCCAATGGACGACAATCCCTATCTCGCCGATGCGCCGAAGACGGCCGGCAATGGCGCGGCCGACAGTGATGCGGCCACGCCGGGCGATGCGCCGGCAAACGCTCATGCGGATGCGGTGTCGCTGCCTCCCGAGGAGGTCGAACGCCTTACCGACGACATCATCGCGGCGCTGAAGTCGGTCTACGATCCTGAGATTCCGGTCGATATCTACGAGCTTGGGCTGATCTATCGCGTCGACATCGACGAGAATCGCCTGGTGACCGTCGATATGACCCTGACGGCGCCGGCCTGCCCGGTGGCCGGCGAAATGCCGGTCTGGGTGGAAAACGCCGTTGGCGCCGTGACCGGTGTCGGCGATGTGCGCGTCAACATGGTGTTCGATCCGCCCTGGGATCCGAGCCGCATGAGCGACGAGGCGCGTGTCGCCCTCAACATGTTCTGATGACAAGAACGCGACCGGCCCATGCAGACTTGGAGATTGTAGATTGGGCGGAAAAACCCCAAGTTTACCTCCTGGTCCGATAATCTTCCCGTATTGGGCTGCCGAATCGCAACGAAATGACGGGTATCATGACCGCCACTGCCAGACCACGTCCCAAGGTTGTCACGCTGACCGATGCGGCGGCTGAGCGCGTGCGCGCCATCATGGCCGCGTCGGAACGCAAGGTCGCCGGGCTTCGCATCGGTGTCGAGAACGCAGGCTGTGCCGGCATGGCCTACACGATGGACTATGCCGAGGACATCGGCCCGCATGACGAGGTGGTCGAGGACAAGGGTGTGACGATCCTGATCGACCCCAAGGCGGTGATGTTCCTGCTGGGCACGCAGATGGACTATCAGACGTCGAAGCTGTCGGCGACCTTCGTGTTCAACAACCCCAACCAGACCAGCGCCTGCGGCTGCGGTGAATCGGTGGCGATCACGCCGGTGGCGGTCGCGCAGCCGGAAGCCGGCGCCTGACGCTCTCGACAGGTCCGGGGTTCGGCTCCCAAGTGGCACAATCACTCTTTTCCCGTCTCAAGGCGGACGCCGGCGGCGTCTGGACGTCGTACACGCAGCATGCCTTCGTGGACGGCCTGGGCGATGGATCGCTGCCCGAGGCGGCATTCCGGCACTACCTCGTGCAGGACTATCTGTTCCTGATCCAGTTCGCGCGCGCCTACGCGCTGGCTGTCACCAAGGCGATCAACCTGGCGGACATGCGGGCCTGCGCGGCAGGTATGTCGGCCATTCTCGATGTCGAGATGGACCTGCATGTGGGGTTGTGCGGTGCGTGGGGCATTGCGCCGGAAGAGCTTGAGGGAACCCGCGAGGCGCGCGCGACGCTGGCCTACACGCGCTTCGTGCTGGAAGCCGGCCATCGCGGCGACCTGCTCGACCTGCTGACCGCGCTCAGCCCCTGTGTGGTGGGATATGCCGAGATCGGCGCGGCGCTTTCAAAGTTGCCGGGCGCGCGCGACGACGCCAATCCCTATCGCGTCTGGATCAACGAATACGCTGGCGAGGCCTATCAGCAGGTTGCGCAGGAGGCCATCGCGCTGCTCGACCGTCTGGCGGTGGAGACATTGACCAAGGCGCGCTATCCACGCTTGCTGGAGTTGTTTATCCAGGCGACGCGGCTTGAGGCCGATTTCTGGGAAATGGGGCTGACGATGGCCGACTGAGCGGCAAGCTCAATCGCAGCGGATAGGTCAGGCAACCGCCTTGCGGTCATCCGCGGTGAGCTGATTTTCGGTCGTCGTCCTGTTGCGGCCGTCGCGCTTGGACTTGTAGAGCGCGGCGTCGGCGCGCGCCAGGATGGTTTCCGGCGTGTCCTCGTCGTTCATCATGGCGATGCCGAAGGACATGCTGATGCGGCCAAGCGTTTCACCGGTGGAGCGCTTGACCAGTTCCTTGGTCTGCACGGCGGTGCGGACCTGCTCGGCGACGATCTTGGCCGAGTCCATCGCGGTCTGCGGCAGGATCATGCCGAACTCCTCGCCGCCGTAGCGTGTCGCCACGTCACGCCCCTTGACCGATTGCTTGATGGTCATGCCGACCAGCTTGAGCACCTGGTCGCCGGTCTGGTGGCCGTAGGTGTCGTTGAAGCTCTTGAAGTGATCGATATCGCCCATCACCAGACACACCGGCGTGTCCTCGCGGCGACCCTGCACCATCAGGCGCTCAAGCGACTGGTCGAAATGGCGGCGATTGGCGAGACCGGTCAGGGCATCGGTAATCGTCTCGGTGCGAACCGCCTCGAGACTGTGCTGCAGATCGGAGATCTGTTCCTTCGAATCGTTGAGCTGCTGCTCCAGCAGCGCATTGCGCTCTTCCATGCTGCGCGTTGCGATCAGCACCTGCTTGATGACCAATGCGGCGCTTTGCGTGTCAGCGTTCGACAGGGTGGTGGCGGCTTCGCGCAGTTGGGCGCCGTATTCGCCGACATTGCCGGAGCTTGCTTCGAGTCGCTGCAGGAGCTGGTCGATCTCCTCGCTGACCTTCTCGCCGGTGACGCCGACCTGATCGGCCAGGCTGGTGGGCGAGATGAATTCCTCGTAGATGCGCTCCAGCAGGGCGCTGTCGATGTGCTCCTGGCGGTCCAGCGCGCCGTTGATCGCGCGATTGAGGTCGCGATTGTAGCCGGCTGAATAGGTGTACCAGATTTCGTAGTTGCGCGGGTAGGCGGGATTGCCGTTGCGCTTCAGGAACTTGAGTGCGTTTTCTCCAAACCCGATTGTGCGTTCGAAGTCGGCTTCGTGGGATTGTAATGTCATGCGGGACAACTCCTCGCGCGCGCGCCTACGCACACTCGTAAAAAGTGTATGGTCCCGCGGGCTTAATTTGGGGTTAAGGAGCTGTCGGGCCAAAGCCCAAAGTGACGTTACGTCAGGCTTTTTGCGTCCGCGTCGGGCGCAGCAGGAAGGCAGGTACGTGATCGCCAAGCCCGACATTGCCGGACTTGTCTGATTTTTCGCGTCGTTCCGGCTGTTCCTTGCGGTCTTTTCGCTCGTTTTTGCGCGCTCCGTTCGCCGCTTCGGCCTGCCGGTCTGTATCGACTTCGGCGCGCTTGCCGCCACGACGGCGCTTGCGGCCACGGCGTTCGTCGTCGCCTCTCTCGCGCGCTGCAGGTTCGGCAGGCGCCGGGGAACCGTCGCCACGCTCGATGCTGCGCCCGATCAGGCTTTCGATTCGCTCCAACGCCTTGATGTCGTCGCCGGCGCAAAGCGAGATCGCCGCGCCGCTGCGTCCGGCGCGGCCAGTGCGCCCGATGCGATGCACATAATCGTCGGGATGGGCCGGCAGGTCGTAGTTGAAGACATGGCTGACGGCGGGGATGTCGAGGCCGCGGGCGGCCACGTCGCTTGCCACCAGCAGCGCGATCTCGCCACCGCGGAAGCTCTCCAGCATGGCCATGCGCTGATGCTGGTCCATGTCGCCATGCAGGGCACCGGCATTGAAGCCGTGGCGCTGCAGCGAGCGGTGCAGCGTCGCCACGTCGCGCTTGCGGTTGCAGAAGATGATCGCGTTGGTGAGGTTCTCCGCGGCGTTGATCTGCTGGCGCAGGGCCGCACGCTTGTCCTTGGGAACCGTGCCACACATCACCACCTGCTGGGTCACGTTCTCGGCGGTACTGGCAGGCTTGGCGACCTCTACGCGCACCGGATCGCGCAGGAACTGGCCCGTCAGGCGGGCGATCTCGGGCGGCATCGTGGCGGAGAAGAACAGCGTCTGGCGGCGCGGCGGCACCAGTTTGCAGATGCGCTCGATGTCGGGAATGAAGCCCATGTCGAGCATGCGGTCGGCCTCGTCGATGACCAGGATGTCGACACCGGTGAGCAGCAGCTTGCCGCGCTCGAAGTGATCGAGCAGGCGGCCGGGCGTGGCGATCAGCACGTCGGCGCCGCGGTCCAGCTTCTTCTCCTGCTCGTCGAACGACACGCCGCCGATCAGCAGCGCCACCGTCAGCTTGTGCTGGGCGCCGTAGATGGTGAAGTTCTGCTCCACCTGGGCGGCGAGTTCGCGGGTCGGTTCCAGGATCAGCGTGCGGGGCATGCGCGCACGGGCGCGGCCCTTTTCGAGCAGCGTCAGCATGGGCAGCACGAAGGAGGCTGTCTTGCCGGTGCCGGTCTGGGCGATGCCGA
The DNA here is from genome assembly GCA_028279445.1 of Tepidamorphaceae bacterium. Classification (GTDB taxonomy): domain Bacteria; phylum Pseudomonadota; class Alphaproteobacteria; order Rhizobiales; family Tepidamorphaceae; genus JANQNT01. The sequence continues at coordinate 26,717 of JANQNT010000003.1, forward strand.
TCAGGTCGCGCCGGGCGAGCACTTCGGGAATCGCCTGGGCCTGGATCGGAGTGGGCTCGGTATATCCTGCGCCTTCAACGGCTGCGAGCACCCGCTCGCTCAGGCCGAGATCTGTAAATGACATTGAGGGTCGGTTTCGTGGTTCCTGGCCGGATGGCTTGTGATCCGGCAATCGTTTGGTTGGTTTCCGGCTGTCGAACGGCACACGATTGGGGATGTGCCGTCAGAGATATCTTCCGGGCTCGGGATCAAGGCGAAAACGCACTCCGCGCGGCGCGGATGACGGTCAAATCAGGCGCGCGAGAGAACGCAGCGCAACAAGATCGCCCCGATTGCCTTGGCACATAGGAGGAAGCAGACAGCAAGTCAATCGATTCCCGGTCCGCCGGAGCCGCATTCCCCGTTCATCATGAACGGTTGCGGCACGGTCACACGTCCAACTCGTCGGCAAATTCGGCACGCTCCTGGATGAAGGTGAACCGGGCCTCGGAGTTGGTGCCCATCAGTTGCTCGACGGTGGCGCGGGTGCCGTCCTCGTCCTCGCTGGCAACCTGGACGCGCAGCAGGGTGCGCTTGTGCGGGTCCATGGTGGTTTCCTTCAGTTGCGCCGGCATCATCTCGCCGAGGCCCTTGAAGCGGCCGATCTCGATCTTGCCGCGGCCGGTGAAGGTGCTGGCCAGCAGTTCGTCCTTGTGCTGGTCGTCGCGGGCATAGAGCGTCTTGCCGCCCTGGCTGATGCGATAGAGCGGCGGCACGGCGAGGTAGAGATGCCCGTTGTCGATGAGCCGCGGCATCTGCCGGTAGAAGAAGGTGATCAGCAGCGAGGCGATGTGGGCGCCGTCGACATCCGCGTCCGTCATGATGATGACGCGCTCATAGCGCAGGTCGTCATCGCGGTAGTTCGAACCGATGCCGCAGCCCAGCGCCTGGATCAGGTCGGAGAGCTGCTGATTGGCGGCCAGCTTGTCACGGCCGGCGCTGGCAACGTTGAGAATCTTGCCGCGCAGCGGCAGCACGGCCTGATTGGAGCGGTTGCGGGCCTGCTTGGCGGAACCGCCGGCCGAATCACCCTCGACGATGAACAGTTCCGTGCCCTCGCGCGCGTTCGTGGAGCAGTCGGCCAGCTTGCCGGGAAGGCGCAGTTTGCGGGTAGCGGTCTTGCGCTGGGTTTCGCGTTCCTGGCGCCGCCGCAGGCGTTCCTCGGCGCGGTCGACCACCCAGTCGAGCAAGCGGTTGGCCTGTTGCGGACGTGCCGCAAGCCATTGGTCGAACGCGTCCTTGACCGCGTTCTCCACCAGGCGCGCGGCCTCCGAACTGGTCAGCTTTTCCTTCGTCTGGCCCTGGAATTCCGGTTCGCGCACGAACACCGACAACATCACGCCCGCTGACGCCAGCAGGTCGTCCGCGGTCAGAATCGACAGCTTCTTGTTGCCGACAAGCTCGCCATAGGTCTTCAGGCCCTTGAGCAGGGCCAGCCGCAGACCGCTCACATGAGTGCCGCCATCAACCGTCGGCACCGTGTTGCAGTAGGAATTGACGAAGCCGTCACGCCCGCCGAACCAGGCGATGGCCCATTCGACGCCGCCACCAGAGGTGCCTTCGGTCTTGCCGGAGAACACATCGTCGGCGACCAGCGGCGCCTTGCCGATCTCGCTCAGCAGGAAATCGTGCAGGCCGCCGGGGAACCGGAACGTCTCGCTGGCCGGGACATCGCTGTCGCCGAGCAGCTCCGGCGCGCAGGACCAGCGAATCTCGATGCCGCCGAACAGATAGGCCTTGGAACGGGCCATGCGGAACAGCCGGGCAGGGCGGAAGCGCGCCGACTTGCCGAAAATCTCGGTATCCGGGCGAAACCGCACGCGCGTGCCGCGCCGGTTCATCACCTCGCCAAGATGTTCAAGCCCGCCTTGCGGCAGGCCACGCGAATAGACCTGGCGGTAGAGTTTTCGCCCGCGCGCGACCTCCACCTCCAGGTAATCGGACAGCGCGTTGACGACCGAAACGCCGACACCGTGCAGTCCGCCGGAGGTCTCGTAGACCTTGGCGTTGAACTTTCCGCCGGCATGCAGCGTTGTCATGATCACTTCGAGCGCTGAGCGGTCGGCATATTTGGGATGCGCGTCGACGGGAATGCCGCGCCCGTTGTCGGTGACCGTCAGGAAGCCGTCGTCCTCCAGCGACACCTCGATGACCGTGGCATGGCCGGCGACGGCCTCGTCCATGGCGTTGTCGATGACCTCGGCGAAGAGATGGTGCAGGGCCTTCTCGTCGGTGCCGCCGATATACATGCCGGGCCGGCGGCGAACCGGCTCAAGCCCTTCCAGCACCTCGATCTGGGCAGCCGTGTAGGCATCCTCCGCGCCGGTGGTGCCGGTGGCAGCCAACTTGGCGCCGGCCTGCTTGCGCGCGCCTTGCTGCTTGCTGCGCGCCTCGCCGGCCACCTGCTTCAACTTGGACAGGTTGTCGTCCAGGGCGGCGAACAGGTCCTTCGAATCGCTCATGGTTACGGTGTCGTGCCCCCGGGGCGGCGCATGTGCAGCGCGAATCAATTGCCGGAGTTTGGCACGGCGCGCGTGGCCGCGCGAAGAGCCGGCTGGCAACAGCCTTAAGATATCTGGCGCTGAGACCTGAAATGCCAGCGATGCGGATAAAAAATGACCGCGGGCCGGAAAGGCGCGCGGTCATTAGGGAATCGGCCATGTGCGAACACGTCACCGGCTGGCTAATTGCGTGGCGGGGGAGCCACGTTCAGGCCGGCGCCACGGGGATGGGCCGGCGACCGGTAGTACAATCGCAAATAACCGCTGTCGGCGGACGGTGGGGAGTGTTGCCACAACACATGTCACCGGCGTGACAGCAGGGTAACGATCATTTTACGGGTCCCGGCGATAACAGGGGTCAGCCGATCGGGGGCGCGGCGTAACAATGTCCGGCGTAAATCGCGCTACCCGTGCGTACGGTTTCCTTCGCCGGACGAGCTGTACAGCGTCGTCATGAGCGTTCCTGCTGGCTTTGCGTTGATTCTCCTGACGCTTTTTTTCCTGCTGGCCTAGCCGGTTCGGGCACTCGCCCGGTTCACGCCGGCCCATCCCATGCGCTAAGTTGCCGGTCAGCACAGCGGCACGTCGTTGCTGTGTGCCCGCCAAATGCATGTCCGTGACCTGCCGCCATGGCTGATACCCCGACACTCCTGCGCGCGATGTTCGATGCGGCCGTTTCGGCCGCACAGCCTGATCGCTGCGTGCCGGCGAATCTCCCGGACCCGCCCAGGGGCCGAACCATCGTCGTGGGTGCCGGCAAAGCATCGGCGGCGATGGCGAAGGCGTTCGAGGACGCCTGGACAGGGGAACTGTCCGGCCTGGTGGTGACGCGCTACGGGCACGCGGTGGCATGTGACGCCATCGAGATTGTCGAGGCCGCGCATCCGGTTCCCGACCAGAACGGTCTCGATGCCGCGCGGCGGATGATCGATACGGTTGGCGGGCTGAGCGAGGACGACCTCGTGGTGGCGCTGATTTCCGGCGGCGGCTCGGCCCTGCTGACCGCGCCGGCCGAAGGCATCAGCTTTGCCGACAAGCAGGCGGTCAATGCGGCGCTGCTGAAGTCGGGCGCGCCGATTGGCGCCATGAACTGCGTTCGCAAGCATCTCTCGGCAATCAAGGGAGGCCGCCTTGCGGTCGCCGCATCACCGGCGCGTGTGCACACGATCCTGATTTCCGACGTGCCGGGCAACGATCCCGCCGAGATTGCTTCCGGCCCCACGGTGCCCGATCCGACCACCTCACAGGAGGCGTTGGCGTTCCTGGAGCGATACGGCGTCGATGTGCCCGCCAGCGTACGAACATGGCTCGCCGATCCGCGATCGGAAACGCCGAAGCCCGGTGACGTGGCGTTCGAGCACGGTGCGATGTGCATGGCCGCGGCGCCCGCCATGTCCATCGACGCAGCCGCGGCGGTGGCCCGTGACGCGGGCTTCACGCCGGTGCTGCTGGGCGACGCCATCGAGGGGGAGGCGCGCGAGGTGGGTGCCGAGCACGCGCGCCTGGCGCTTGAGAAGCGCGCAGCCGGCGAAGAACGCTTCGCACTGATTTCCGGCGGCGAGACGACGGTAACGGTTCGCGGCAACGGGCGCGGCGGCCGCAACGCGGAGTATCTGCTGGGACACGCAATCGCACTGGCCGGCATACCGGACATCCATGCGATTGCCTGCGATACCGACGGTATCGACGGTTCGGAGGACAATGCGGGCGCCTGGTGCGATGCGCAGACGCTTGCCCAGGTACATGCCGCCGGCGGCGATCCGCAAACCTTTCTGGCCAACAACGACGCCTATGGTTGCTTTGAACTGGTCGACCGGCTGATCGTCACCGGGCCGACACTGACCAATGTCAACGATTTCCGTGCCACGCTGGTTGAGTAAACTCCAGCGAACAACAACGAATAACAAGGAGAACGGCATGCGGCGCACGCGCAAGGCCAAGATCGTTGCGACACTGGGGCCGGCGAGTTCCAGCCCGGACATGATCCGCCGGATGTTCGAGGCCGGCGTCGACGTGTTCCGGCTCAATTTCTCGCACGGAACCCAGCAGGACCATGCCGAGCGGCACGCCGCGATCCGCGCGCTGGAGCGCGAACTCGACCGGCCGATCGGCATATTGCAGGACCTGCAAGGCCCCAAAATCCGCCTCGGCACGCTCAAGGACGACGGCTTCGAGGTGGCCGCCGACGACACCGTGCGTTTTGTGCGCGAGGGCGAGGCCGGTGCAGCGAACGCCATTCCCCTGCCGCATGACGAGGTCTTCGCCGGCATCGCGCCCGGCCACGCCATGCTGATCGACGACGGCAAGGTACGCCTTGAGGTGAGCGGGCTCGGCGATGACTGGATCGAGGCGCGGGTGGTGGTCGGCGGCGCGCTGTCGAACCGCAAGGGCGTCAACCTTCCCGACACGCTGCTGGAGCTGTCGCCGCTGACGGACAAGGACCGCGCCGATCTCGCCTACGGGCTGGAGCTCGGCGTCGATTTCGTCGCCATGTCTTTCGTGCAGCGGCCTTCCGACCTGATCGAGGGCCGTCAGCTTGTCGGTCCGGATGTCGGTATTTGCTCCAAGATCGAGAAGCCCAAGGCACTGGAGCACATCGCCGACATCGTGGCGCTGTCGGATTCGGTGATGGTGGCGCGCGGCGATCTCGGCGTCGAGATTCCGCCCGAACAGGTGCCGGGCCGCCAGAAGCAGATCGTGCGGGCCTGCCGGCGGGCCGGCAAGCCGGTGATCATCGCCACACAGATGCTCGATTCCATGGTCGCGGTGCCCGCACCGACCCGCGCGGAGGCTTCCGATGTGGCGACCGCGATCTATGACGGCGCCGACGCGGTCATGCTGTCGGCGGAATCGGCATCCGGTGACTATCCCGCCGAGGCGGTCGCGATGATGGACCGCATTATCCAGTCCACGGAAGAAGATGAGGGCTATCGCGCCATCGTCGATGCGACGGAGCTGGCGGTGGAAGAAAGCGTCGAGCACGCGATTGCCGCCGCCGCCGCGCTGGTCGCCGATACCATCGCGGCCAAGGCGATTGTCGCCTTCACCTCAAGCGGCACGACGGCGCTGCGCGTCGCGCGGGAACGTCCCGATGTCGCCATCATCGCCTCGACGCCCGAAGCGGGTGTGGCCCGGCGCATGGCTCTGGTGTGGGGCGCGCATGCGGTGCGCTCCGCCGACGTCGCCAGCTATGACGAGATGGTGGCGGAGGCCATTCGGCACGCCCGCGTGCAGGGCTTCGCGGAAGCCGGCGAGCAGATCGCGATCGTTTCGGGCGTGCCCTTCGGCTCGCCCGGATCGACCAACAATCTCAGGGTGGCGACGCTGCCGCGCGAGTAGGGCGCAGGCACCACGAAAAAGGCCCGGCCGCTTTGCGCAGCCGGGCCTTCGTCATTGTCGCTGAGGTCTGGGTCAGACCGAGTAGTACATGTCGAACTCGACGGGGTGCGGCGTCATCTCGAAACGCTCCACCTCTTCCATCTTCAGTTCGATGTAGGCGGCGATCTGGTCGGCATCGAAGACGCCACCGGCGGTCAGGAAGGCGCTGTCGGCCTCCAGGGCCTCGATTGCCTCGCGCAGGGAGCCGCAGACGGTCGGGATGTCCTTGAGCTCTTCCGGTGGCAGGTCGTAGAGGTCCTTGTCCATGGCATCGCCCGGATGGATCTTGTTCTGGATGCCGTCGAGACCGGCCATGAGCTGCGCGGCGAAGCACAGGTAGGGGTTGGCCGACGGATCGGGAAAGCGCACCTCGACGCGCTTGGCATTGGCCGAAGGCGTGTACGGGATGCGGCAGGAGGCGGAACGGTTGCGCGCCGAATAGGCCCGCAGCACCGGTGCCTCGTACCCCGGAACCAGACGCTTGTAGGAGTTGGTCGACGGGTTGGTGAAGGCATTCAGTGCCTGGGCATGCTTGAGCACGCCGCCGATGTAGAACAGGCAGGCCTCCGACAGGTCGGCATACTGGTTGCCGGCCATCACGTTGTTGCCTTCCTTCCAGATCGACTGGTGGCAGTGCATGCCGGTGCCGTTGTCGCCGTAGACGGGCTTGGGCATGAAGGTCGACGTCTTGCCGTAGGAATGCGCCACCTGGTGCACGACGTACTTGTAGATCTGCATCTTGTCGGCAACGCGGGTCAGCGTGTCGAACTTGAGACCAAGTTCATGCTGAGCGGCGCCCACCTCGTGGTGGTGCTTTTCCACCGTCACGCCCATGTCGGTCATCACCGAGAGCATTTCCGAGCGCATGTCCTGGCAGCTATCGATCGGCGGCACCGGGAAGTAGCCACCCTTGGTGCGCGGCCGGTGGGCCAGGTTACCGGTTTCGTACTCGGACCCCATGTTGGAGGGCAGTTCGGTCGAGTCGAGGATGAAGCCGGTGTTGTAGGGATCGACCGAGAAGCGCACGTCGTCGAAGACGAAGAACTCGGCTTCCGGACCGAAATAGACGGTGTCGCCGATGCCGGTCTGCTTCAGGTAGGCCTCCGCTTTCAGCGCCGTGGAGCGCGGATCGCGGGAATAGGCCTCACCGGTGCCCGGCTCCAGGATGTCGCAGAAGATCGCCATCGTGGACTGAGCGAAGAACGGGTCCATATGCGCCGTCTCGGTGTCCGGCATCAGCGTCATGTCGGACTCGTTGATGGCCTTCCAGCCGGCGATCGACGACCCGTCGAACATGATGCCGTCGGCAAACACGTCCTCGTTGACCTCGCCGACATCCAGCGTGACGTGCTGCAGCTTGCCGCGCGGATCGGTGAACCGCAGGTCGACAAACTTCACGTCGTTGTCTTTCATCATCCCCATTACGTCTTTGGCGGACATGTTTGAGCACCCCTTGTCTTTCGTGATGGCCCCGTCTCGGCGTCCATGCCGGTGGGATCTGGTTGGGCCGCGACCGGATGGCGGCGGCTGGGATCGGTTGACTTGAAGACCGCGACCGGGTCGCGGTCTAGATCGCCTCCGCGCCGCGCTCGCCGGTGCGGATGCGAATGGCTTCCTCGACGGAGGAAATGAAGATCTTTCCGTCGCCGATGCGCCCCGTCTGGGCCGACTGCTGGATAGATTCAACAGCCTTCTCGACCTGATCGTCGGGAAGCACCACCTCGATCTTCACCTTGGGCAGGAAATCCACGACATATTCAGCGCCGCGGTACAACTCGGTGTGGCCTTTCTGGCGGCCGAAGCCCTTGGCCTCGGTTACCGTGATGCCCTGCAGGCCGATTTCCTGCAGAGCCTCCTTCACCTCGTCGAGCTTGAAGGGCTTGATGATCGCCTCGATTTTCTTCATGCGTCCAGACATCCTCCTGACAGCGCCGCAACCGCCATGGCCGGGCACCGCCCTGGCTTCCTAGCAGGCATTGTGCCAAGTCTTCGCATCCGCAAAATACGGATTGATTCCAGTGTCTTGTCGCTTGGTCGGGGCGGTGCGCGTGGTTGCGGCGGCGGACAATTGCATAAAAAGGCAGCAATCGCCTTATTTTTCGGCAGCGCCGGAATTCGGCTATCCGATCCAGCGCAATGCGCCCGTACCACGTTGCGTATCGGCGGACCTGGCGCAACAATCGAAAGCGGCAGGGCAGCCGGTGCGTCCGGTCGACAGGGGCTATCAGGGTTCATGGATAAGCGTTCGGCGTACGCGCTGCTGACCACCGAGGAAATGGGCCGGGCGGACGCGGCGACGATTGCCGGTGGCGTGCCGGGGATCGACCTCATGGAAGCCGCGGGACGCGGCGTGGCCGAACACGCCCGGCGTGCCTTTCCGGATGCCGGGAGCTGCCTGGTGCTGGCCGGCCCCGGCAACAACGGCGGGGACGGCTTCGTCGCGGCGCGGCATCTCGCACAGATGGGCCTCGACGTATCGCTGGCCTGTCTGGTGCCCGCCGAAAAGCTGTCCGGCGATGCGGCCTGGGCGGCGGGCACTTGGGAAGGGGGTATCGCCACCTTCGGCGAAGCCACCCCTGAGGACGCCGACATCGTCATCGACGCGGTGTTCGGCGCCGGTTTGACGCGCCCAATCGATGGACCCGTACGCGACCTGCTTGAGCGGGCCAACGCGGCGACGAACGTGGTCGCGGTGGATGTGCCATCCGGCGTGGATGGCAGCACCGGCGCGGTGCTGGGCTATGCGCCACAGGCGGCGCTCACGGTCACCTTCTTCCGCAAGAAACCGGCGCACTGTCTTTATCCGGGCCGAGGGCTGATGGGCGAGGTCGCCGTCATCGACATCGGCATCCCCGAAACCGTTCTCGACGATATCGCGCCGGCCTGCTGGGAGAACGGTGCAGGTATGTGGCGCGACGCCTGGCCTGCGATGGACCCGCTCGCGCACAAGTATGCGCGCGGCCATGTGGGCGTCCTCAGCGGTGGCGTTGCGCGTACCGGCGCGGCGCGGCTTGCGGCAATGGCAGCGCTGCGGACCGGCGCGGGGCTCGTCTCGGTGCTGTCGCCAGGCGAGGCGGTTGCGGAAAACGCCACCCAACTCACAGCCGTGATGGTCAAGCCCATCACCGAAGATCCCCGTGACATCGCCCGGGCAGCGACGCAATTCCGGTTGAACACCTTGCTCGCCGGACCGGGCATGGGCACCGACGATAAGGCAGCCGCGCGGCTTGCGGCGCTGGTCGATGCCGCCTCGGCGCAGCGTCTGGTGCTCGATGCCGATGCGCTCACGGTGGTCGGCCGTGATCCGGACCGCTGGTTTGCGGCTTTTCCCCCCGACACGATCCTGACGCCGCACGCGGGCGAATTCGCCCGCGTGTTCGGCGATATCGACGAGGCTTCGAAACTCGCGCGCACGCGCCGGGCGGCGGACCGCGCCGGGGCGGTGGTGCTGCTGAAAGGTCCCGATACGGTGATCGCCGCGCCGGATGGACGCGCGGTGATCAACACCGACGCGCCGGCAACCCTGGCGACGGCCGGGTCCGGCGACGTGCTGGCGGGGATTGCCGCCGGGCTGCTGGCGCGCGGCATGGCGCCATTCGAGGCAGCTTGCGCGGCGACCGGTCTGCACGCGGTCGCCGCCCGCGCCTTCGGCCCCGGACTGATCGCCGAGGATTTGCCCGCCATGCTGCCGCAGGTGCTGGCGTCGCTGGACCTTTTCTGAGGCCGGCGATATAAGCCGCCAGCGAGCCGCGGGCGTGGTGGAATTGGTAGACACGCGAGATTTAGGTTCTCGTGCCGAAAGGTGTGGGGGTTCAAGTCCCTCCGCCCGCACCACACAGCCGAAAGGCGACCGCTATTGCGCCGCCGATAATGCCAAACGCACTGGCCGCACCGACCAGAAAAACGTCACGAAAGATACCTGGACGCCATGCAGATCACCGAGACCGTTTCCGACGGGTTGAAGCGCGAGCTGAAGATCGTCATCCCCGCGACCGACCTCGACGGAAAGCTATCCGAGAAACTCGAAACCCTGCGCCATCAGGCGCGCATCAAGGGCTTCCGGCCGGGCAAGGTGCCGGCTGCCCATCTGCGCAAGGTCTATGGCCGCTCGGTGATGGCCGACATCATCCAGGAGACGGTACAGGAGTCGAGCCAGAAGGCGGTCGAGGAGCGCGGCGAAAAGCCGGCGCTGAAACCCACCGTGATGTTCACCGAGGACAAGGACGAGGTCGAGGCGGTGATCGCCGGCAAGGCCGATCTCGCCTACACGATGGAATTCGAGGTGCTGCCCGAGATCAAGGTGCCGGACCTGAAGGAACTGAAGATCGAACGGCGCATGGCCGAGGTCGGCGACCCGGACGTGGACGAGGCGCTGGAGCGCATCGCCGAGCAGAACAAGCCCTACGAACCGCGCAAGGATGGCGACAAGGCCAAGGACGGCGACCGCGTCACCATGGACTATGTGGGCATGCTCGATGGCCGCCCCTTTGATGGCGGCGCGGAGGAAGGCTCGCAGCTCGTGCTCGGCTCGGGGAGCTTCATCCCCGGTTTCGAGGACCAGTTGATCGGTGCCAAGGCCGGCGACGCGCTCAAGGTGAAGGTGACCTTCCCGGAGAACTATCAGGCGGCCTTCCTGGCCGGCAAGGACGTGGAGTTCGATGTCACCGTGCACGAGGTGGCCGCGCCGGCGGAGGCCAAACTCGACGATGCCTTCGCCGAGTCCCTCGGCGTGGAATCCATCGACAAGCTCAAGGAGGCGCTGCGCGAGCGCCTTGGCCAGGAGCTCAACCAGCGCACCCGCGACCTGATGAAGCGCCAACTGCTCGATACGCTGGACGAACAGGCGTCGTTCGAGCTGCCGGCCGGGCTCGTCGATCGTGAATTCGAGTCGATCTGGCGCCAGGTGACCGACGACCTGGAGCGCAGCGGGCGCAGCTTCGAGGACGAGGACACCACCGAGGACGATGCAAGGGCCGAGTATCGCGGACTGGCGGAGCGGCGCGTCAAGCTGGGCCTGCTGCTGGCCGAGGTCGGCCAGGAGGCGAAGGTCGAGGTCAGCGATGAAGAGATGCAGCGCGCGCTGATCGAGCGGGTACGCCAGTATCCGGGCCAGGAACAGCAGGTGTGGGAGTTCTTCCAGAAGACGCCCGAGGCGATGAACGAAATCCGCGCTCCGCTGTTCGAGGACAAGGTCGTCGACTACGTGTTCGAGCGCGCCACCATCAGCGACAAGACCGTGACCCGCGACGAGCTGTTCGCCGACGAGGACGATTCTGGTGATAAGAAGCCGGCGGGCAAGAAAAAGTCGCCCGCCAAGAAGAAGGCACCGGCCAAGAAAAAGGCAGCCGCCAAGGACGCTTCGGAGTAAGCAGCACCTGACCCAACGGCACCTGGCGGCTCCGGACCGGCGTCCCCATATCCGCCCTCCGCCTGCCATGCAGCGTCGCTATGGCTGCGTCAACGCGAATCGCATTTGATTGCGCGTTGGGAGGAGCCATACAGGTCAGGACCGGTGGACGGTAACGCACGCAAGCGGGTCCGGACATGACCTGCCGGATGGCTGTTCGCACTGGTGTCTGAACATCCGGGCTGCTCCGCCCGCAGGAAACGAACTGGAACCGCACGACGATGACCGACCCGGCCGAATACTACATGAACACGCTCGTCCCCATGGTGGTCGAGCAGACGTCGCGCGGCGAGCGCGCGTTCGACATCTATTCGCGGCTGCTCAAGGAGCGCATCGTCTTCGTGACGGGCCCGGTGGAGGACCATATGTCCTCGCTGTTCGTGGCCCAGCTCCTGTTCCTGGAATCGGAGAACCCGAAGAAGGAAATCTCCATCTACATCAATTCGCCCGGCGGTATCGTCACCTCGGGGCTTGCGATGTACGACACGATGCAGTTCATCCGCCCGCCGGTTCAGACGCTGTGCGTCGGCCAGGCCGCGTCGATGGGCTCGCTGCTGCTGGCGGCCGGCGAGAAGGGCATGCGCGCGGCGCTGCCCAATTCGCGCATCATGGTGCATCAGCCCTCCGGTGGCTTCCAGGGTCAGGCCTCCGACATCGAGCGCCACGCCCAGGACATCATCAAGCTGAAACGTCGGCTCAACGAAATCTATGTCGCCCATACCGGCAAGGACTACGACCTGATCGAGACGACGCTGGATCGCGACCATTTCATGACCGCCGACGAAGCCAAGGATTTCGGTCTGATCGACACCGTCGTCACGGAGCGCCCGGAGCCGGCGGATGGAGAGCAGAAAAAGGACTGATATCGGTGTGATCGGACGTGATTGGCGGACACCTGCGACGCTGGGTCATTAATCCTATCTTGATCTTCGCCGCTCTAGCATGATTGGATTCCGCGAAGATCGCCGTATTGTCGGCAAATCGCCGGCGCGACCCGAAGCGTACATGGCCTGAGGGAGGCCATCCGGGCCCGCGCAGATCGGAGAAACCACTATGAGCAAATCGTCTGGCGGCGACTCCAAGAACACGCTGTATTGCTCGTTCTGCGGGAAGAGCCAGCACGAGGTCCGCAAGCTGATCGCCGGGCCAACGGTGTTCATCTGCGATGAATGCGTCGAGCTGTGCATGGACATCATCCGCGAGGAGAACAAGACCTCGCTGGTGAAGTCGTCCGACGGCGTTCCCACGCCGAAAGAGATTCTCACGGTCCTGGATGACTACGTGATCGGCCAGAAGCACGCCAAGCGGGTGCTGTCGGTGGCCGTGCACAACCACTACAAGCGCCTCAACCACGCCACCAAGAACAACGACGTGGAGCTGGCCAAGTCGAATATCCTGCTGGTCGGCCCGACGGGTTCGGGCAAGACGCTGCTGGCGCAGACGCTGGCGCGCATCCTCGACGTGCCCTTCACCATGGCGGATGCGACCACGCTGACGGAAGCCGGTTACGTCGGCGAGGATGTCGAGAACATCATCCTGAAGCTGCTGCAGGCGGCCGACTACAATGTCGAGCGTGCCCAGCGCGGCATTGTCTATATCGACGAGGTCGACAAGATTTCGCGCAAGTCCGACAACCCGTCGATCACCCGCGACGTGTCGGGCGAGGGCGTGCAGCAGGCGCTGCTGAAGATCATGGAAGGCACCGTGGCCAGCGTTCCCCCGCAGGGCGGGCGCAAGCATCCCCAGCAGGAGTTCCTGCAGGTGGATACCACGAACATCCTGTTCATCTGCGGTGGCGCGTTCGCTGGCCTTGAGAAGATCATCTCGCAGCGCGGCCGCGGCACCTCGATCGGCTTTGCCGCCGACGTCCAGGACGTAGATGAAAAGCAGATCGGCGAGATTTTCTCGCAGCTTGAGCCCGAGGATCTGCTCAAGTTCGGCCTGATCCCCGAATTCGTCGGTCGTCTGCCGGTCATCGCCACACTGGAAGACCTCGACGAGGAAGCCCTCGTCACCATCCTGACGGAGCCGAAGAACGCGCTGGTGAAGCAGTTCCAGCGGCTGTTCGAGATGGAAAACGTCGAACTGACCATCTCCGAGGATGCGCTGCGCGGTGTGTCGCGCAAGGCCATCGAGCGCAAGACCGGCGCCCGTGGGCTGCGGTCGATCCTGGAGGCCATCCTGCTCGACACCATGTTCGACCTGCCGAGCCTCGAAGGCGTCGAGGAGGTGGTGATCAGTCCAGAAGTGGTCGATGGCAAGGCGAGCCCGCTTTACATCTATACCGACCGGGCGGATTCGCGCGAAACCTCGGCCTGACCGCCAGCCTGTAATGCAATTGCGATGCAGACGTGCAAGGCTGCTCTGCGCCGTTGTTCGTGATGTCGCACGGCACTTGATCGTGCGCGCGCCAATTGCCATCTGACAGCCAACAGGCCGCCGGTTCGCATTCGGCGGCTTTGCTGTCCGGGCGACACGTCATCCTGTCGCCGCAGTTCTCCGACCCAATCGGGAATGGCTGTGCGTATGCGTTGGCCGTTATCCGTGTTCTGAACTCAACAACTGTGCGCAAAATCGACGCGGTACCGGCGCAACCGGTAGGCGCATGTCGGCATAGGGACTAGACTCAGGATAATCGTGCGCAGTGAGTCGTGGATCGCAGGGATCGTGCGCATGGCGCGATCGGAGCGCCGAAGCGGCGTGCGGTCGGGAGCGGGCAGCTATTTGAGATGTGGCGCGGTGCGGGTGTGCGCGCTTGACCGGCACCGGACCGTGGCCCGATTGAGAGGACTGAAACCATGAGCGACGAGATTACCGCCACGCTTCACGGTGACGCGCCGGATGGTGTCTATCCGGTGCTGCCGCTCCGCGACATCGTCGTGTTCCCGCACATGATCGTGCCGCTGTTCGTCGGCCGGGAGAAGTCGATCCGCGCGCTGGAGACGGTGATGCGCTCGGAAAAGCCGATCCTGCTCGCCTCGCAGCGCGATGCCGGCGACGACGATCCCGCCCCGGACTCCATCTACGAGATCGGCACGCTCGCGTCCGTGCTGCAGCTTCTCAAGCTGCCGGACGGCACGGTCAAGGTGCTGGTCGAGGGCAAGTCGCGCGCCCGGATCACGCGTTACACCGCCCAGGAGAACTTCTTCGAGGCGGAAGCTGAACTGCTTGCCGAGGAAATCGGCAACGAGGTCGAGATCGAGGCGCTGGCCCGCTCGGTCGTGGCCGAGTTCGACAGCTACGTGAAGCTCAACAAGAAGGTCTCGCCGGAGGTACTCGGCGCGGTGTCGCAGATCGACGACTACGCCAAGCTCGCCGATACGGTGGCCTCGCATCTGGCCGTCAAGCTGCAGGACAAGCAGGCGATCCTGGAGATGACCAGCGTCGACAAGCGCCTTGAGCATGTGCTGGGGCTGATGGAAGGCGAAATCTCCGTGCTCAACGTGGAGAAGCGCATCCGCAGCCGCGTCAAGCGCCAGATGGAGAAGACGCAGCGCGAGTACTACCTCAACGAACAGATGAAGGCGATCCAGAAGGAGCTCGGCGACGACGAGGGTCGCGACGAGCTCAGCGAGCTGGAAGAGCGCATCGAGAAGATCAAGCTGTCGAAGGAAGCCCGCGACAAGGCCCGTGGCGAGCTCAAGAAGCTGCGCCAGATGAGCCCGATGTCGGCGGAAGCTACCGTCGTGCGCAACTACCTCGACTGGCTGCTGTCCATTCCGTGGGGCAAGAAGTCCCGCATCAAGAAGGACTTGGGGCTGGCCGAGGAAGTCCTCGACGCGGATCACTACGGACTTGAGAAGGTCAAGGAACGCATCGTCGAGTACCTCGCCGTGCAGCAGCGCATGAGCAAGCTGCGCGGTCCGATCCTGTGTCTTGTCGGCCCACCCGGCGTCGGCAAGACGTCGCTCGGCAAGTCGATCGCCAGGGCGACGGGTCGCGACTTCGTGCGCGTGTCGCTCGGCGGCGTGCGCGACGAAGCCGAGATTCGCGGCCACCGCCGCACCTACATCGGCTCGATGCCCGGCAAGATCATCCAGTCGATGAAGAAGGCCAAGACCGCCAACCCGCTGTTCCTGCTCGACGAGATCGACAAGCTCGGCCAGGACTTCCGCGGCGATCCGTCCTCGGCGCTGCTGGAGGTGCTCGACCCGGAGCAGAACAACTCGTTCAACGATCACTATCTGGAGGTCGACTACGACCTCTCCAACGTGATGTTCGTGACGACGGCGAATACGCTCAACATCCCGCCGCCGCTGCTCGACCGCATGGAGATCATCCGCATCGCCGGTTACACCGAGGATGAGAAGATCGAGATCGCCCGCCGGCACCTGCTGCCGGAGACGATCAGCGAGCATGGTCTGCAGGCCAAGGAATTCGCGCTCTCGGACGGCGCGCTGACCACGGTGATCCGGCGCTACACCCGCGAGGCGGGCGTGCGCAACCTGAAGCGCGAGTTGGCGACCCTGGCGCGCAAGACCGTCAAGGAGATCCTCACCAGCAAGAAGAAGTCGGTGAAGATCGACGACGCCAAGGTCGAGGATTTCCTCGGCGTACCGCGCTATCGCTTCGGCGAGGCGGAACGCGACGACATGGTCGGCGTCGTGACCGGGCTTGCGTGGACCGAGTTCGGCGGCGAACTGCTGACCATCGAGGGCGTCATGATGCCGGGCAAGGGGCGCATGACGGTGACCGGCAACCTGCGCGACGTCATGAAGGAGTCGATCCAGGCGGCCAACGCCTATGTGCGCTCGCGCTCCATCGACTTCGGCATCGAGCCGCCGGTGTTCGAGAAGCGCGACATCCACGTGCACGTGCCCGAGGGCGCCACGCCGAAGGACGGTCCGTCCGCCGGTATCGCCATGGTCAGCGCGATCGTCTCGGTGCTGACCGGCATTCCGGTGCGCAAGGACGTCGCGATGACCGGCGAGATCACCCTGCGTGGGCACGTACTGCCGATCGGCGGGCTGAAGGAGAAGCTGCTGGCGGCGCTGCGTGGCGGCATCAAGCGCGTGCTGATCCCCGAGGAGAACGCCAAGGACCTCGCGGACATCCCCGAGAACGTCAAGAACGGGCTGGAGATCATCCCCGTGGCGCGCATGGATCAGGTGCTGGAAGCAGCTTTGGCGCGGATGCCGGAGGCCATCGAATGGGATGAATCGGCTGCCGAATCAGCTTCGAAAAATGACGATTCGAGCGCTTCGGCGGGCGACGACGATGCGGGAACCTCGCTCGCGCACTGAGTCGCGATGAAAATTCTCCACTGGCAATACAACCGGACCCGCGGGAACCACCCCGCGGGTTTTTCTTTTATTTCAATGGCTTAGGCGGAATCTGGCATCGTTAACGATTACTTAAGGTTTCCCATGCGCAATCGTGAAGGTTGCGAAAAACGTTGGATTTCTGCGGCTTTTCGCGCATCTAAATGGCAGGCAGCAAGGCTGCCGGTTACCTAGAAGGAACGCCAAGATGAACAAGCAAGAGCTGATTGCACACGTTGCGGAAGCCTCCGGCATGAAAAAGACGGACGCAGCCAACGCGGTTCAGGCGATGATCGACGCCATCGGCGCATCGCTTAAGTCGGGCCAGGACGTGAAGATTGCCGGCTTCGGCAATTTCCAGGTCGCCAAGCGCGCTGCCTCCATGGGCCGTAACCCGCGCACCGGTGAGCCGGTTCAGATCCCGGCGGCCAAGCTGCCCAAGTTCAAGGCCGGCAAGGCGCTCAAGGACATGGTCAACGCCGCCTGATCCTTCGCCGATCTTTCGCTGCAAGCCGGGCCCGGGCGCGCATGTCGCGCTCGGGCCCGCTGCTTTGTGGCTTGCCGTCCGGCAGGCATCCCTCTGGCAGCCTTGCAAGCGCGCGGCGATCCGCGATAGGGGAAGCTCAGGTGCGGGCGGTTAGCTCAGTTGGTAGAGCGCCACGTTTACACCGTGGATGTCGGGAGTTCGAGCCTCTCACCGCCCACCACACCAGGCGCTGGACGAATGCCGCGGATCGCGTTGCGGATGTCGGCAGGACGCGCGCTTGAACCGCCGGCGATGCTGCTTGACTATACAGGGGCGCTCACGTAAACCGCCTCACTCTCAAGGTGGCGATTTCGGCGCCGCGAGCCCTGGTTTTCAGGGGGTGTAGCTCAGTTTGGTTAGAGCGCCGGCCTGTCACGCCGGAGGCCGCGGGTTCGAGTCCCGTCACTCCCGCCACCCAACCCAAGATCCCCGATGGGAATGCCCGCTCTCCTGGATGCGCGATGCGGTTCGGCGCATTTCACGCTGCCGATTTACCGCAAATGTGTGACACTGTGCGTGTGGCTGGCGGGTTGACGCCGGCTGCGGGCAGAGGACGTAGGCGCACAGGCTGGCGACGTGGCGATGGGACGGGACCTCGACAGCGCGGACCAGGCAATCCTGAATGCCCTGAGCGAAGACGCGCGCATGCCGCTGGCGACATTGGCCAAGGAGGTCAACCTGTCGCGCAACGCACTTCGCAACCGGCTTGAGCGGCTGGAACGCGACAATGTCATCTCCAAGTACACGATCATGCGCGGGGACGGGAAACCGCAGCGCGAGAAGACGATCGCGCTGATCATGATCGTGCGCCGGGACCGCATGCGCGGCGCCGACGTCACCACCGCGTTGAAGAAGATACCCGAAGTGCGCGCCTGTTACGTGATGAGCGGCAAGCTCGATCTCGTCGCGCATGTTGAAGTCGACAGGAACGAGCGGCTGAACGACATCTGCGCCGAGATCTGGGACATGCCCGGCGTCATCGATACGCGCACCAACATCGTGCTCTCGACGGTCGTCGACCGGAAGTAGCCATTTCGTCCATGTGCGGCGCAAATCGCGCAGTCCGGATGCGATTTTGGTCACATTGCACGGTTTCCGCTGCGCATTCGCAACCCTACGGTTCGGTCAAACGAGTGCGGCGGACGGGCACTTTCGAAGGCACCTGTGGCTTATCGACAAGCCGAATTGGCAATACGCGACCGCATCGTCAGCAAAGACGAATGCCGTCGGAACGATGCTGTCGACGAGACAGCTTTTTAATCGCAGGGATGGAATTCGGCGGATACGCGGTGGGGCCAAGAACGCGCTCGACTGGCGGTCCGGCGGAACGCCAGTCCCGGTTCGACCGGGACTGGCGACAGAGGGGGTGCGAGGCGTGGATGCGTAAGAAAGACAGTGACGCCGAATTCAGTCGCTTGCTCTGACAACGCATGCCTCGCGGCCCGCAATCGAGAGGCTTGGTGGGAAGCCTCCTGCAACAGCGGGGACGTCACAAATGACCCTGAAATACGTCGTTGGATATGACGGCAGCCCGGCGTCGCGCCGGGCGGCGGAGTTTGCTCTCGAGCAGGCCAGAAAGTGCGACGCGGCAGTCGTCGTCGCGCACGTTCTGGAGTGGTCTCCGTACTCCTTCCTCACGCCCGAGGAAATCGAGGAGCGCCACAAGCGCCGCAACGAGGAACTGGCGCGGGCGGAAACCGCCGTCATCGAGCCGTTCAAGCAGGACATCGCCGGTCGCGGCGTCACCGTGGAGGCGATCATCCGCTACGGCCACATCGCCGACACCATCTGCGACATCGCCAGCGAGGTCGGCGCCAGCCAGATCTTCATCGGCCGCGATGGCAGCAGCGCCATCTCGGCACGCGTCTTCGGATCGGTCGCGGGCAGCATCGTGCAGACCACGCCGGTGCCCTGCACGATCGTTCCCTGATCCGGTCCTGGAGGAAACAGACAATGAAGCGGGCAAACCTATTCGCGGCGACAATCGCCGCATTCATGTCGATGACCGGTGCTGCAATGGCACAGGATGCCGGCCGGTCGGTCGACCAGATCGTCAACGAGACATTCGCCGGTGCGACCGGCTGGTTCGTCGCACTCATCTTCAGCCCATTTCCGGGCACCAGCTTTCCGTGGATCGTCGCCTGGCTGGTCGTCGCGGCCACGGTGTTCACGCTCTACTTCGGCTTCATCCAGTTCCGCGCCTTCACCCACTCCATCTCGCTGGTGAAGGGTGATTACGCCGATCCCAACGATGCCGGCGAGGTCAGTCATTTCCAGGCGCTGGCGACCGCTCTGTCGGGCACGGTCGGGCTTGGCAACATCGCCGGTGTCGCGGTCGCGGTCGGCATCGGCGGGCCGGGTGCGACGTTCTGGATGATCCTGGCCGGCCTGATGGGCATGGCCTCCAAGTTCACCGAGTGCACGCTCGGCGTGAAGTACCGCAACGAATATCCCGACGGCACCGTGTCCGGCGGACCGATGTACTACATCACCAAGGGCTTCAAGGAACGCGGTATTCCCGGCGGACGGATTCTGGCGGTGATGTTCGCGATCTTCTGCATCCTGGGTGCGCTGGGCGGCGGCAACATGTTCCAGGCCAACCAGGCGCACCAGCAGATTGCCGGCGTGGTGGGCGACTATCCCGGCTGGATCACCGGCCTCGTCTTCGCGGCCGTCGTCTTCGCCGTTATCGTCGGCGGTCTGAAGTCGATCGCCCGGGTGACCGAGAAGGTCGTTCCCTTCATGGGCGTCATGTACGTGCTGACCGCGCTGGTGATCATCACCATGAACTACGACAAGATCGGCTGGGCCTTCGGCCAGATTTTCGAAGGCGCCTTCACCGGACTCGGCGTCGCCGGCGGCATGGTCGGCGCACTGATCCAGGGCTTCAAGCGGGCGGCGTTCTCCAACGAGGCCGGCGTCGGCTCGGCGGCCATCGCCCATTCGGCGGTGCGCACCAAGGAGCCGATCACCGAAGGCTTCGTCTCGCTGCTCGAGCCGTTCATCGACACGGTGGTGATCTGCACCATGACGGCGCTGGTGATCATCATCACCGGGCAGCTCCTGATCGACCCCGTCACCGGCAACTATGTCGTCGAGAACGGCGTCATCGCGACCGTCGGCGGCACCTCCGGCGTCGGCCTGACATCGGCGGCCTTCGGCAGTGCCTTGTCATGGTTCCCGTACATTCTGGTGCTGGCGGTGATCCTGTTCGCCTTCTCGACCATGATCTCCTGGTCCTACTACGGCCTGAAGGCCTGGACCTACCTGTTCGGCGAGGGCAAGACCAAGGAACTGGTCTTCAAGGTCATGTTCTGCGTCTTCGTCGTTATCGGAGCGGCGGCGAACCTTGGCCCGGTCATCGACTTCTCCGATGCGGCGATCTTCGCCATGGCGGTGGTCAACGTCATCGGCCTCTACTTCCTGATGCCGATCGTGAAGCGTGAACTGAACAGCTATCTCGGCCGTCTGAAATCCGGCGAGATCAGCAAGTTCGCCTAAAGCCAAAGCGTGTCGGGCGTTCAACGTCCGGCACGCATTGCCACAACCAGATGTCCGGGAACGGGCACACCGTCCTCATTGCGGACAGTGATCGGTTCGCAGGATGCAAGCGCCAATCCCGCACGCTCCAAGGCACGGGCGACGTAGTCGCGATCGTGGGCGAAGCGCTGGCGCGGTCCGACCCGGTAGCCACATGCGCCTATCTGTCCGGCGGGCAATGTCTCGGTGGAGGTGGCGAAGAGACCACCGGGAGACAGGCATGCGGCGATCCGCGCGAACAGTTTTTCGAGCGCGCCGAGATAGGGCAGTACGTCGGCAGCGGTGATCAGGTCCCAGGTCTCGTCGCCCGCCGCATCGAGGAACGCCTCGACATCGCCGACATAGAGATCATCGTACAGGCCATGCTCGCCGGCCGCCGCGACCATGGCCTCGGAGAGGTCGATGCCGGTGCGATGGGCAGTTACATCCTCCAGGGCCTCGGCGACCAGACCGGTGCCGCAGCCAAGGTCCAGCAGGCGCGGGTAGGGTCGTTCAGACCCTCGTGCGGGCAAGGCGTCCAGGGCGGTGCGGATCAGGTTCGGCACGTCATAGCCGAGCTGGTCGACCAGAATGGCCTCGAAGGCGTCCGCATGCTGGTCGAACAGCGTCATCACATAGGCGGGCGGCGCACGTTCCGGCGTCTCGCCGCGCTCCAGCGCCGCCAGGCGCATCGCCGCACCGCAACAGTCGGTCGGATCGATGTCGAGCACCTCTCGCCAGGCTTGCGCGGCGTCCTCGATATGTCCGGCCTTCTCCAGCGCCAGAGCACGCTCGTAGGCGCGTTCCAGCATGCTCAGGTCAAGATCGGTCATGGTGGCTCCCGGTCCGGGCCTGTAGCCGCAGGGTGCGTTGGTTTGGATACACAACTGCATCAATTCACCGCATACTGTCTATGCGGTCGCATTGCCCTAGATGCTATGACGCGGTAAGCCTTCCGCGAAGGGGCGTCGGGCGCGTGAATCGCGTTCGTCAGACCACTCGACGCGCCACCCCACGAGACGTATCGGCGCCGTTGGGCAGATCGGTTGTCCGCCAGGCGCGCAGTCGCGATATTCGCCACTGCGCGCGAGAACCGCGAAACGGAACGCTCCATGCCGGATATCCTGCAGGACTATCTTCCAATCGCGATCTTCATCGGCATTTCGTCCGTCATCGGACTTGCCTTGATGCTGTCGCCGTTCCTGCTGGCCGTCAGCAATCCCGATAGCGAGAAGGTGGCCGCCTACGAATGCGGTTTCGCGCCGTTCAACGCGGCGCGGATGAAATTCGACATCCGCTTCTATCTGGTCGCCATCCTGTTCATCATCTTCGACCTGGAGGTGGCGTTCCTGTTCCCCTGGGCCGTCGCCTTCGGCGATCTGGGCTGGTACGGCTTCTGGTCGATGATGGTGTTCCTCGCCGTGCTGACCATCGGTTTTGCCTATGAGTGGCGCAAGGGAGCGCTGGAATGGGATTGACCAAGGACGCACCGGCCACCCTGGTCGCGCCCAAGCCGAGCGGCTTGCTGGACCCGCGCACCGGCCGGCCGGTGGGGCATGACGACCCGTTCTTCGGTGAGGTCAACGCCGAGCTTGCCGACAAGGGCTTCATCGTCACCGCCACCGACGACGTCATCAACTGGGCGCGCACCGGATCGCTGATGTGGATGACGTTCGGGCTGGCCTGCTGCGCGGTGGAGATGATGCAGATGTCGATGCCGCGCTACGACGCGGAGCGCTTCGGCTTCGCACCGCGCGCCTCGCCACGCCAGTCCGACGTGATGATCGTGGCGGGCACACTGACCAACAAGATGGCGCCGGCGCTGCGCAAGGTCTACGACCAGATGCCGGAACCGCGCTATGTCATCTCCATGGGTAGCTGCGCCAATGGCGGCGGCTACTACCACTATTCCTATTCGGTGGTGCGCGGCTGCGACCGGGTGGTGCCGGTCGACATCTACGTGCCGGGATGCCCGCCGACGGCGGAGGCGTTGCTGTATGGCGTCATGCTGCTGCAGCGCAAGATCCGCCGCACCGGAACGATCGAGCGCTGAGACACGACTTTCCGCCGGGGACGCGGACGGGGCAGGGTGAGGTTGCATGGACGAAGCGCTGCAGGAACTGTGCGACTACCTCAACACCGTTGCACCGAGCGAGGTGAGCGCGACAATCAGCCGTGGTGAACTGACTCTCGAGGTGGGGGTCGGCGGTCTGACCAAGCTGATGCGGCTGCTGCACGACGACCCGCAATGCCAGTTCGTCTGCATGATTGATGTCTGCGGCGTCGATTACCCGGCGCGCGACAAGCGCTTCGACGTCGTCTATCACCTGCTCAGCCCCAAGCAGAACCAGCGCATCCGCGTCAAGGTGGCGGTCGACGAGCGCACGGCGGTTCCCAGCGTCACCGGCATCTGGCCGGGCGCCGACTGGTTCGAGCGCGAGGCCTATGACCTCTACGGCATCCTGTTCACCGGTCATCCCGACCTGCGCCGGCTGCTGACCGACTACGGGTTCGAGGGTTATCCCCTGCGCAAGGATTTCCCGCTGACCGGCTATGTCGAGGTACGCTATGACGACGGACGCAAGCGGGTCGTCTACGAGCCGGTGAAGCTGAACCAGGAATTCCGCAATTTCGACTTCCTGTCGCCGTGGGAGGGCACCGACTACGTGCTGCCCGGCGACGAGAAGGCGAGCGAGTAGCGAACACCCGAAGGGCCCCAAGCCAGCACCCATGTCCGAGCACGACGTCCGCAACTTCACCATCAATTTCGGGCCGCAGCATCCGGCGGCCCACGGTGTGCTGCGTCTGGTGCTCGAACTCGACGGCGAAGTGGTGGAGCGGGTCGATCCGCATATCGGGCTGCTGCATCGCGGCACCGAGAAGCTGATCGAGTACAAGACCTATCTGCAGGCGGTGCCCTATTTCGACCGGCTCGACTACGTCGCACCGATGAACCAGGAACACGCCTTCGCGCTGGCCGCCGAAAAGCTGCTCGATATCGAGGTGCCGATCCGCGGTCAGCTTATCCGCGTGCTGTATTCGGAGATCGGTCGGCTGTTGTCGCATCTGCTCAATGTCACCACCCAGGCGATGGATGTGGGCGCGCTGACGCCGCCGCTGTGGGGCTTTGAGGAACGCGAGAAGCTGATGATCTTCTACGAGCGGGCCTCGGGCGCGCGCATGCATTCGGCCTACTTCCGGCCCGGCGGCGTGCATCAGGATTTGCCCGACCAGCTCATCGCCGACATTCACGACTTCTGCGACCCGTTCCTGAAGGTCTGCGATGACATCGAGGGGCTGCTGACCGACAACCGCATCTTCAAGCAGCGCAATGTGGATATCGCCGTGGTCAAGCTGGATGATGCCTGGAAATGGGGCTTTTCCGGCGTCATGGTGCGCGGCTCCGGCGCGCCGTGGGACCTGCGCAAGAGCCAGCCCTACGAGTGCTATTCCGAACTCGACTTCGACATCCCCGTGGGCAAGAACGGCGACTGCTACGACCGCTACCTGATCCGCATGGAGGAAATGCGCCAGTCCGTCTCCATCATGCGGCAGTGCATCGAGCGGCTGTCGTCGGCGGAGGGCGGCGGGCCGGTCGCCTCCACCGACGGCAAGATCGTGCCGCCCAAGCGCGGCGAGATGAAACGCTCGATGGAAGCCTTGATTCACCACTTCAAGCTATACACGGAAGGCTATCACGTGCCGGAAGGCGAGGTGTATGCCGCCGTAGAGGCGCCAAAGGGGGAATTCGGCGTCTATCTGGTCTCTGACGGTTCAAACAAACCCTATCGCTGCAAGATCCGCGCGCCCGGTTTTGCGCACCTGCAGGCGATGGATTTCCTGTGCAAGGGCCACATGCTCGCGGATGTTTCCGCGATCCTTGGCTCGCTCGACATCGTATTTGGAGAAGTTGATCGATGAAGGTCTTTCAGTTGGGTTGCCTGTTGGCGACGGTTGCCGCCGTCATCGCCTCGCTCAGCATCGGGGCGCCGATCTGGGTGACCACGCTGCTGATAATCTCGGTGGTGGTGGTGCAGCTTGCGCTTGAATACCGCCGTTCCACCCTTGCCGGCGCGGCGGATGACGACATTTCCGTCGAAACGCCGAAGTCGCCGGCCGACAAACCCGCAAACGCCTGAGCACGAGCGATAAAGCGAACCATAGCAAATGGCCGTCCGCAGACTTCATCCAGAGCAGCCTGAGAGCTTCGCCTTCAGCGCGCAGAACCTTGCCTGGGCGAAGCGGGAGATGAAGAAGTATCCCAAGGGCCGGCAGGCAAGCGCCGTCATTCCGCTGTTGTGGAAGGCGCAGGAGCAGTACGACAACTGGTTGCCGGAACCGGCGATCCGCGCTGTCGCCGACCTGCTCGACATGCCCTACATCCGGGTGCTGGAGGTCGCGACCTTCTACACCATGTTCCAGCTCGCCCCGGTGGGGCGAAAGGCGCATGTGCAGGTCTGCGGCACCACGCCGTGCATGCTGCGCGGGGCGGAGGACATCAAGCAGGTGTGCAGGCGACGCATTGCGCAGACTGCGCACGAAGTGTCCGCTGACGGCGACTTCTCCTGGGAGGAGGTCGAGTGCCTGGGCGCGTGCGTCAACGCGCCCATGGTGCAGGTCTTCTCGGATACCTACGAGGACCTGACCGCCGACAGTTTCGAGGCACTGCTGGATGCGTTCGCACGCGGCGAGCGGCCAGTACCCGGACCGCAGATCGCGCGGACACATGCGGCACCTGCCGGCGGACAGACAAGTCTGACGGATGTGCCGACCGCGACGAAGCCGGGAAAGAGCCGCGCGGGCACACGCAAAACGCCGAGCAAGGCCTCGAGCAAGGCATGAGGTGAATTCAGGATGCTGGCCGACAAGGACCGTATCTTCACCAATCTCTACGGGCAGGGCGATAGCGGCCTGAAGGGCGCCAAGGCGCGTGGCGCATGGCGGGGTACGGCGGGCTTCATCAAGAAGGGCCAGGACTGGATCATCGACCAGGTCAAGACGTCGGGTCTGCGCGGGCGCGGCGGCGCGGGCTTTCCGACCGGGCTGAAATGGTCGTTCATGCCCAGGGACGTCGGCGAGCGGCCGCACTATCTGGTGGTCAATGCCGATGAATCGGAACCCGGCACCTGCAAGGACCGGGAGATCATGCGCCACGACCCGCATCTGCTGGTCGAGGGCTGCCTGATCGCTGGCTTCGCCATGCGCGCCCATGTCGGCTACATCTATGTGCGCGGCGAATTCATCCGCGAGCGCGAGCGCTTGCAGGCGGCGATCGACGAGGCCTACGAGGCGGGTCTACTCGGCAAGAACGCGGCGAAGTCGGGCTGGGACTTCGATCTCTACGTGCATCACGGCGCCGGCGCCTATATCTGCGGCGAGGAGACCGCGTTGCTGGAAAGCCTGGAGGGCAAGAAGGGCCAGCCGCGCCTGAAACCGCCGTTCCCGGCCAATGTCGGGCTGTACGGCTGCCCGACGACGGTCAACAACGTGGAATCGATCGCTGTCGTGCCGGAGATCCTGCGCCGCGGCGCGGAGTGGTTCGCGGGCTTTGGCCGCCCCAACAACCATGGAACAAAGCTGTTCTGCATCTCCGGCCACGTCGAGCGGCCCTGCACGGTGGAAGAAGCAATGAGCGTTCCGCTGCGCGAGTTGCTGGACAAGCACTGCGGCGGGGTGCGCGGCGGCTGGGACAATCTGCTGGCGGTGATCCCCGGTGGTTCGTCGGTGCCGTGCCTGCCGGCCGATCATTGCGACGACCTGCCGATGGACTTCGATGCGCTGCGCGACCTCAAGTCGGGCCTGGGCACCGCGGCGGTGATCGTCATGGACAAATCGACCGATATCGTGCGCGCCATCGCGCGCATTTCCTACTTCTACAAGCATGAGAGCTGTGGCCAGTGCACGCCGTGCCGGGAAGGAACCGGCTGGATGTGGCGGGTGCTGGAACGCATGGCCCGTGGAGAAGCGCACAAGCGGGAAATCGATATGCTCCTGGAGGTGACCCACCAGGTCGAGGGGCATACCATCTGTGCGCTCGGAGATGCCGCGGCCTGGCCGGTTCAGGGCCTCATTCGCCATTTCCGTCACGAGATCGAGCGCCGGATCGACAGCTACACGGCGAACGCCAGCGCTGATGACGTCAGGCTGGTGGCGGCCGAGTGACGGTCAATCGGACGAGGAGGTCTGAGACCATGTTTGGATGGAATTTCCAGGAACTTCCGGGTCGGCATTCCGCTATTGCCATGAACGAGGAGACGATCGCGAAGTCGGCGAGCATCGCGGCTCTGCCGATCACCGCAACACTCGCGACCGGCGCGATGATGGCGGCCGGTGGCACGGCGATGCTGTTCGGTATGCAGGCGATGTGGCTGAAGGCGCTTGAGGAAAGCGCCGAGCGCATGAAGAGCGGCGCTGCGTCCAGCAAGACGGCCGGCACGCCGGCGCCAAAGCCCGCGCCGATTGATGCGGCCGAGGCGAAAGCAGCGACGGCGCCGACCGAGGCCGTGGCGCTGGAGAGGGTCAACACGCAAGCCGAAGAAGGTGTTGCGGATGCGGAGGCAAGTCCCGCTGCACCGGCACCGGCACCGGCTAAGCCGGTCTCATCGGTTCAACCGGTCTCGCCCGGTGCGGTTGGGACCCGGCCAGCCGGGTTTGAAGCGCCGCGCGGCAAGCCTGACGACCTGAAGCGGATTTCCGGCATCGGCGCCAGGATCGAGGTCGTCCTCAACGATCTGGGTATCTACCACTTCGACCAGATCGCAGCATGGTCGGCGGCGGAAATCGCCTGGGTCGACGACTATCTGAAGTTCAAGGGCCGCATCGCGCGCGATAGCTGGGTGGCGCAGGCGCGGCGGCTGAATAAAAGCGCCGCGGGGTAAGCGGCTTGGGGCAGGGCATGGCGAAGCTGGTTGTTGACGGCATCGAGGTCGAGGTCGCGGCGGATATGACGCTGCTGCAGGCCTGCGAGGAAGCGGGCGCGGAAATTCCGCGCTTCTGCTACCACGACCGGCTGTCGATCGCCGGCAATTGCCGCATGTGTCTGGTGGAGGTGAAGGGCGCGCCGAAGCCCGTCGCTTCCTGCGCGCAAAGCGTGCGCGACCTGCGCCCCGGCCCCAATGGCGAACCGCCGGAAGTCCTGACCAAGAGCGGTTTGGTGAAGAAGGCGCGCGAAGGGGTGATGGAGTTCCTGTTGATCAACCACCCGCTCGACTGCCCGATCTGCGATCAGGGCGGGGAGTGCGACCTGCAGGACCAGGCCATGGCCTACGGCGTCGACGCCTCGCGGTTCGCCGAGAACAAGCGCGCCGTGGAGGACAAGTATATCGGTCCGCTGGTCAAGACCATCATGACCCGCTGCATCCACTGCACCCGCTGCGTGCGCTTCGTCACCGAGGTCGGCGGCGTCTCCGATCTCGGCGCCACCGGCCGCGGCGAGGACATGGAGATCACCACCTATCTGGAAAGCGCCATGCGCTCGGAGATGCAGGGCAACGTCATCGATCTGTGCCCGGTGGGCGCGCTGACGTCCCGTCCATACGCGTTTTCGGCGCGGCCATGGGAACTCACCAAGACCGAATCCATCGATGTCATGGATGCGCTCGGCTCCAACATCCGGGTCGATGCGCGCGGCCGCGAGGTGATGCGCATCATGCCGCGCGTCAACGACGCGGTGAACGAGGAGTGGATTTCCGACAAGACCCGCTTCATCTGGGACGGGCTGAAAACGCAGCGGCTCGACAAACCCTATGTGCGGCTGGGCGGGCGGTTGCAGCCCGCCGACTGGCCGATGGCGTTCGCGACGATCGCGCGCCAGATGGCCAGTGTGGATCCCAAGCGTATCGGTGCGATCGCCGGCGACCTCGCCGCCTGCGAGGAGATGTTCGCGCTCAAGGACCTGATGACGCGGCTCGGCAGTCCCAACATCGACTGCCGGCAGGACGGCGCGCCGTTCAATCCCACCTACGGACGTGCGTCCTATCTGTTCAACGCCGGTATTGCCGGGCTGGAGGATGCCGATGCGATCCTGCTGGTGGGAGCCTATCCGCGCTGGGATGCCACCGTGCTCAACGCGCGCATCCGCAAGCTGTGGCTCGCCACCGGGCTGCCCATCGGATTGATCGGGGCGGACAATCCCGACCTGACCTACGACTACGCCTATCTCGGTGCGGGCGCCGAGACTCTGGGTGAACTCGCGGAGAGCAGGGGTGCGTTCGCCCGTACGCTGAAGCGTGCCAAGCGCCCGGCGATCATCATTGGGCCTGCCGCCTGCGCGCGTCCCGACGGGGCCGGCGTGCTGGCCCTCGCGGCACGTCTGGCGGAAGGCTGCGGCGCGGTCAACGATGACTGGAACGGCTTCAGCGTGCTGCACACGGCCGCTTCGCGGGTCGGCGGGCTCGATCTGGGGCTTGTACCGGGCCGCGGTGGTCTCGATGCGGCGGCAATGGTAAAGCCGGGGGCGCTCGACGTGCTGTTCCTGCTTGGTGCCGACGAGATCGCGCCGGAGGGCCTGGAGGAGACGTTCATCGTCTATATCGGCACCCATGGCGACCGCGGGGCGCACGCAGCCGACGTCATCCTGCCGGGTGCCACCTACACCGAGAAGCCGGGCACCTACGTCAACACCGAGGGCCGTGTGCAGATCGCCAGCCGCGCCAGTTTCCCGCCTGGAGACGCGCGCGAGGACTGGGCCATCCTGCGGGCGCTGTCCGCCGATCTGGACCAGCAATTGCCCTACGATTCGCCGCTGGCGCTGCGCGCGGCGATGCTCGCGGCGCATCCCCACCTCGGCGACAGCGACGTAACGCCGGTGGAGGATGCATCCGGCGTGGCGACACTTGCCAAGCGTCGCATGAAGCCGAAGGCGGCGGCTTTCGCGCGCGATGCGGGCAGCTATTATCTCGGCAATCCGATCTGCCGTGCCAGCAAGGTGATGGGCGAGCTTGCCGCGATGTCGGCGGACGGAGCCGAGGCGACGGGGACCGATGGCTGAATTCGTCGACGTCTATGTCGTGCCGTTCGCGATCATCGTGGCCCAAAGCCTGGCGCTACTGGCCTCGCTGCTGATCATCATCGCCTATCTGTTGCTCGCTGACCGCAAGATCTGGGCGGCGGTGCAGCTTCGCCGAGGTCCCAATGTCGTCGGCGCCTTCGGGCTGCTGCAGTCCTTCGCCGACCTGCTGAAATTCGTCATCAAGGAACCGGTGATCCCGGCGGGGTCCAACAAGGGCGTCTTCCTGCTGGCGCCGCTGGTGAGCTGCATCCTGGCGCTGTCGGCCTGGGCCGTGATCCCGGTCGCCGACGGTTGGGTGATCGCCGACATAAATGTCGGCATTCTCTACATTTTCGCCATCTCCTCGCTGGGCGTCTACGGCGTCATCATGGGGGGCTGGGCGTCGAACTCGAAGTATCCGTTCCTGGGCGCGTTGCGCTCGGCCGCCCAGATGGTCTCCTACGAGGTCTCCATCGGCTTCGTCATCATCACCGTGCTGCTGTGCGTCGGTTCGCTCAATCTGACCGCGATCGTCGAGGCCCAGTCGAGCGGACTGGCAGACAGGATCGGCCTGCCGTGGCTGACCTTCCTGAACTGGTACTGGCTGCCGCTGTTTCCGATGTTCGTGATCTTCTTCATCTCGGCGCTGGCGGAAACCAACCGGCCGCCATTCGACCTGCCCGAGGCGGAATCTGAACTGGTCGCCGGATTCATGGTCGAATACTCCTCGACGCCCTACCTATTGTTCATGCTCGGCGAGTACGTGGCGATCACCACCATGTGCGCGCTGATGGCGATCCTGTTCATGGGCGGCTGGTTGCCGCCGGTGGATGTCGCGCCGTTCAACTGGTTGCCCGGCGTGTTCTGGTTCGTCTTCAAGGTCTGTCTGGCGTTTTTCATGTTCGCCATGGTGAAGGCGATGGTGCCGCGTTACCGCTACGACCAGCTTATGCGGTTGGGCTGGAAGGTGTTCCTGCCGATCTCGCTGGCCATGGTGGTCGTCGTGGCCGGGGTATTGCAGGTCACGGGCTGGGCCGGTTAGCCGCGCATCGGCTGACCGGGAATTGGGATCGACTGGCGCATCGGCGCCCGGTTGGAGAGAAAGGCGCTGGAGAGAGACATGGCACGACTTGATCAAGCCGCCAGGTCCGTCTTTCTGAAGGAGTTCGTCTCGGCGTTCTTCCTGTCGATGCGCTACTTCTTCAAGCCCAAGGCGACGCTCAACTATCCCTTCGAGAAAGGCTATATCAGCCCGCGTTTCCGCGGCGAGCATGCGCTGCGGCGCTATCCCAACGGCGAGGAGCGCTGCATCGCCTGCAAGCTGTGCGAGGCGATCTGTCCGGCTCAGGCGATCACCATCGAGGCCGGGCCCAGGCGCAACGACGGCACCCGGCGCACCACCCGTTACGACATCGACATGGTGAAGTGCATCTATTGCGGCTTCTGTCAGGAAGCCTGCCCGGTGGACGCCATCGTCGAGGGACCGAATTTCGAGTTCGCCACCGAAACCCGCGAGGAGCTTTTCTATGACAAGGACAAGCTGCTCGCCAACGGCGACCGCTGGGAGCGGGAAATCGCCGCGCGGATGGAACTCGACGCGCCGTACCGCTGACTGTCAGGGTGGCGGTTCATCTAGGCTCAGGACCCATTAATCTCATGCAATTCGGTGTCGCTGGAGAGCGTCTGATGGATGCAAAGCCGCGCAAGATCAGGCTCTTTGCCTTTTCGAGCAGGCTTTGCGTGCAGCAGGCGCTCTCCAGCGACACCCGCAGGGCGGCGTCCATGTCGCCCCTGACGGCGTTAGCGGGGACTTGAAAACCATAAGGTTTCCTACACCCCGCTGCCTTGTCAGGAACGAAATGGCCTGCCGCCGAATGGATGACATTAATGGGTCCTGAGCCTAGGTTCTTGGCACATCCCTGCGCGCCGGTTCGGTATGCTGGACGCCGCTGCGCCCGGCCTCTATAGAAAGCCCAGGGCCTAGAGGTTCTCCAATCGGCTCCGCGTGCTCCTGCGGGCCAATGCCACGAGGCAGCAACCGACATGGCGCTTGCAGCCGCCTTCTTCTACCTGTTTGCCGGCATTGTCGTCGCTTCGGCCTTCATGGTGATCGCGGCGAAGAACCCCGTCCACTCGGTGTTGTGGCTGATCCTCGCCTTCTTCAACGCTGCCGGCCTGTTCCTGCTGCTTGGGGCGGAGTTCCTGGCGATGATCCTCGTCGTCGTCTATGTCGGCGCGGTGGCGGTGCTGTTCCTGTTCGTGGTGATGATGCTGGATGTGGATTTCGCCGAGCTGCGCCAGGGCTTCCTCAGCTACCTGCCGGTCGGTGCGGTCATCGGAGCAGTGCTGCTGGTGGAACTGTTGCTGGTGCTGACAACCGGTCTGTTCGCGCCGGAAAGCACCGCTGTCGCCCAGGTTCCGATCCCCGACGATGTCTCGAACACCGAGGCGATCGGCCAGTTGCTCTACACGCGCTACGTGCTGTTCTTCCAGCTTGCCGGCATGGTGCTGCTGCTGGCCATGGTCGGCGCCATCGTGCTCACCCTGCGGCACAAGGCCGGCGTCAAGCGCCAGGACATCGGCGCCCAGGTGGCACGCGATCCGGCCACGGCAATCGAAGTGCGCAAGGTCGAAAGCGGCAAGGGCATCTGACCATGACCATCGGTCTGGGACACTACCTTGCCGTCGGGGCGATCCTGTTCACCCTCGGGGTGCTGGGGATCTTCATCAACCGCAAGAACATCATCATCATCCTGATGTCGATCGAGCTCATATTGCTCGCCGTCAACATCAATCTGGTGGCGTTCTCCGCCTTTCTGGGCGACCTCGTCGGCCAGGTCTTCGCCCTGCTGATCCTCACCGTGGCGGCGGCGGAGGCGGCCATTGGCCTGGCCATCCTCGTCGCCTTCTTCCGCAACCGCGGTTCCATCGCGGTGGAAGACGTCAACATGATGAAAGGCTGACCCCTCTGTCATGATGACGGCGATCGTATTCCTGCCGCTGCTGGGCTGCCTGATTGCCGGCCTGTTCGGCCGTGTGATCGGCCACCGTGGCGCGGAGCTGACCACCTCGGGGCTGATGATCGTCGCCGCGCTGCTGTCGTGGATCGTGTTCGTCCAGGTCGGCTTCGGCGACGAGGTGCTGCACCCCACCGTCAACCTGTTCCCGTGGATCGAATCCGGCACGTTCAGCGTCGCCTGGTCGCTCAGGCTCGACACGCTGACCGCCGTCATGCTGGTGGTGGTCAACACGGTTTCCGCGCTCGTGCACGTCTATTCGATCGGCTACATGAGCCACGATCCGCACCGGGCGCGCTTCTTCGCCTATCTGTCGCTGTTCACCTTCGCGATGCTGATGCTGGTGACAGCCGACAACCTGCTGCAACTGTTCTTCGGCTGGGAGGGGGTCGGGCTCGCCTCCTATCTGCTGATCGGCTTCTGGTACAAGAAGCCCTCCGCGAACGCCGCGGCGATCAAGGCCTTCATCGTCAACCGGGTCGGCGATTTCGGCTTCGCGCTCGGCATCTTCGCGGTGTTCGTGCTGTTCAATTCGATCGAATTCGACACGGTGTTCGCCAATGCGGCGGCCGCCGGCGGGATGACGCTGACGTTCCTGGGCTACGACGTCGACGCGATGACGCTGATCTGCCTGCTGCTGTTCATGGGGGCCATGGGCAAGTCGGCGCAGTTCCTGCTGCACACCTGGCTGCCGGACGCCATGGAAGGCCCCACGCCGGTCTCCGCGTTGATCCACGCGGCGACCATGGTGACCGCCGGTGTGTTCATGGTGGCGCGCCTGTCACCGCTGTTCGAGCTGTCGCAGACCGCATTGACGGTGGTGGTGGTGGTCGGCGCCATCACCGCGTTCTTCGCCGCCAGCGTCGGCCTGGTGCAAAACGACATCAAGCGCGTCATCGCCTATTCGACCTGCTCGCAGCTTGGCTACATGTTTGTCGCGCTGGGGGTCGGTGCCTACGGCATCGGCATCTTCCACCTGTTCACCCACGCCTTCTTCAAGGCGCTCTTGTTCCTGGGTGCGGGTTCGGTGATCCATGCCATGTCCGACGAACAGGACATGCGCCGCATGGGCGGGCTGTGGCGGTCGATCCCGCTGACCTACGCCATGATGCTCGTCGGCACGCTGGCCCTCACCGGTTTCCCGTTCACCGCCGGCTACTATTCCAAGGACGCCATCGTCGAGGCCGCCTTCGCCGGCGGCAACGATCCGGCGATGTTCGCCTTCGTGTTGCTGGTGATCGCCGCCGTGTTCACCTCGTTCTACTCATGGCGCCTGGTGTTCATGACCTTCCACGGCAAACCGCGCGCCTCGCACGAGACCATGAGCCATGTGCACGAGTCGCCGCTGGTGATGACCGTGCCGCTCGGCGTGCTGGCGGTCGGGGCGCTGTTGTCGGGGATCGTCTTCAAGCCGTATTTCGCCGGTTACGAGCACGAAGCGTTCTGGAAGGACGCTCTGTTCCTGGCCGAAGGCAACGACATCATGGAGGCGTTCCACAAGGTGCCGGCGTGGGTGGTGTTCTCGCCGATGATGGCGATGGCGGTCGGTTTCGCCGTCTCCTACCTGTTCTACATGGCGCGCCCGTCCATTCCCGGCGCCCTGGCTGCCCGGTTCGGCGGGCTGTACCGCTTCCTGCTCAACAAGTGGTATTTCGACGAGCTCTACGACGCGCTCTTCGTCGAGCCGGCCAAGCGGCTCGGACGGTTCCTTTGGAAGAGCGGCGACGGCGCCGTCATCGACGGTCTGGGGCCCGATGGCGTGGCCGCGCGTGTCATCGACGTG
This sequence comes from Tepidamorphaceae bacterium, assembly GCA_028279445.1. Taxonomy (GTDB): domain Bacteria; phylum Pseudomonadota; class Alphaproteobacteria; order Rhizobiales; family Tepidamorphaceae; genus JANQNT01. Next base: position 61,137 of record JANQNT010000003.1, read on the forward strand.
ACCCAGCGGGTCGTCAAGCTGCAGAGTGGCTACCTCTATCACTACGCCTTCGCCATGCTGATCGGCATCGCAGCCCTGGTCACCTGGTACATGGTGGCAGGCGGGGGAGGACCGTGATGTCGGGCTGGCCGATCCTCTCCGTCATCACCTTTCTGCCGCTGGTAGGTGCACTGTTCGTCGCGTTGATCCGCGGCGATGACGCGATCGCCCAGCGCAACGCGCTGTTCGTTGCCCTGTGGGCGACGCTGATCACCTTCCTGCTGTCGCTGCTGATCTGGATCTACTTCGACCCGAACACCGACGAGTTCCAGTTCGTCGAGGAGTTCCCCTGGCTCGGCGGGGCGATCAACTACCGCATGGGTGTCGACGGCATCTCCATGCTGTTCGTCATCCTGACCACCTTCCTGATGCCGTTCTGCATCCTGGCGAGCTGGCACGCGATCAAGACGCGGGTGAAGGAGTACATCATCGCGTTTCTGGTGCTGGAAACGCTGATGATCGGCGTGTTCTGCGCCCTTGATCTGGTGCTGTTCTACCTGTTCTTCGAGGGTGGGCTGATCCCGATGTTCCTGATCATCGGCGTGTGGGGTGGTGCGCGGCGGGTCTATGCCAGCTACAAGTTCTTCCTCTACACGCTGCTCGGCTCGGTGCTGATGCTGATCGCCATGATGGCGGTCTACTGGGAGGCCGGCACCACCAACATCGTCGAGCTTCTGGAGTACGACTTCCCCGCCGGCATGCAGACATGGCTGTGGCTGGCCTTCTTCGCCTCCTTCGCCGTCAAGATGCCGATGTGGCCGGTGCACACCTGGCTGCCGGATGCCCATGTGGAGGCGCCCACGGCAGGTTCCGTCATCCTGGCCGGCATCCTGCTGAAAATGGGCGGCTACGGTTTCCTGCGCTTCTCGCTGCCGATGTTCCCGCTCGCTTCGGATGTCTTCGCGCCGCTGGTCTTCGCGCTCAGCGTCATCGCCATCATCTACACCTCGCTGGTGGCGCTGATGCAGGAGGACATCAAGAAGCTGATCGCCTATTCCTCCGTCGCCCATATGGGCTTCGTCACCATGGGCATCTTCACCGGCACCGTGCAGGGCATCCATGGCGGGCTGTTCCAGATGATCTCGCACGGCATCGTCTCCGGCGCGCTGTTCCTGTGCGTCGGCGTCATCTACGACCGGATGCACACCCGCAACATCGATGCCTATGGTGGACTGGTGAACCGCATGCCGCTTTATGCCGTCGCCTTCATGGTGTTCACCATGGCGAATGTCGGCCTGCCGGGCACCAGCGGTTTCGTCGGCGAGTTCCTGACCTTGCTGGCGGCGTTCGAGACCAACACCTGGGTTGCGGTGCTGGCCACCAGCGGCGTTGTCCTGTCGGCGGCCTATGCGCTGTGGCTCTACCGACGGGTGGTGTTCGGAACGCTGGAAAAGGACAGTCTGAAATCGATCATGGACATTGACCGGCGCGAGATCGTCATCCTGGCGCCGCTGGTGCTGCTGACCATCCTGTTCGGCGTCTATCCCGCGCCGCTGCTCGATGTCACAGCCGTTTCCGTGGAAGCCCTCGCGCAGGACTATCAGGCGGCGATCTCGGCGGCGCAGGCGCAAGACTCAGCCTCGCTGGGCGGGCTGTAGGGAGGCGCGCGAAGATGCCGGGTCCCGCCATCACGCCGGAACTGCTGGTCGCCATGTCGCCGGAGCTGTTGCTGGCGGTCGGTGCCATGGTGCTGCTGATGGTCGGCGCGTTCTCACGCGAAGGGGCGCTGGGCATCGTCACCGGCGGTGCCATCGCGCTGATCGTGACCGCCGCGGCACTGGTCCTGATCACCCCGGGTGGAGAACCACAGACCTATTTCGGCGGCTCCATCGTCATCGACGACTTCGCCCGCTTCATGAAGACGCTGACGCTGATCGGTTCGCTGGCGGCCATCGTCATGTCCATCGACTGGATGCGCACCGCACGGCTCGAGGCGTTCGAATATCCGGTGCTGATCGTGCTGGCGACGCTCGGCATGCTGATCATGGTCTCCGCCGGCGACCTGATCGCGCTCTACATGGGACTGGAGCTGCAGAGCCTGGCGCTTTACGTCGTCGCCGCCATCCAGCGCGATTCCAGCCGCTCCACCGAAGCCGGCCTGAAATACTTCGCGCTTGGCGCCCTGTCGTCGGGCATGCTGCTCTACGGCTGCTCGCTGATCTACGGCTTCACCGGAACCGTGGAACTGGAGGCAATCGCCAATATCGTGGGCCGGGAAGGGGCATCGCTTGGCCTGATCTTCGGCCTGGTATTCCTTGTCGCGGGACTCGCCTTCAAGGTCTCGGCCGTGCCGTTCCATATGTGGACGCCCGATGTCTACGAAGGCGCGCCGACGCCGGTCGCGGCCTTCTTCGCCGCCGCGCCGAAGGTCGCGGCGATGGCCATCTTCGTGCGCACGCTGATCTCCGGCTTCCCGACCATCACGCCGGAATGGCAGCAGATCATCATCTTCGTATCGGTCGCCTCGATGCTGCTGGGGGCGTTCGCCGCCATCGGACAGCGCAACATCAAGCGGCTGATGGCCTATTCCTCCATCGGCCACATGGGCTTTGCGCTGGTCGGGCTGGCGGCGGGCAGCGAGGCGGGCGTGCGCGGCGTCATCATCTACATGACGCTCTACCTGTTCATGACCATCGGTGCCTTCGCCTGCATCCTCGCCATGCGCCGCAACGAGGCGGCGGTGGAGGACATCGAGGACCTGTCCGGCCTTTCGCGCACCAATCCGGCCATGGCCTTCGTGCTGGCGATGTTGCTGTTCTCGCTGGCCGGCATTCCCCCGCTTGCCGGCTTTTTCGCCAAGTTCTACGTCTTCCTGGCCGCCGTCGAGGCGGAACTCTATCCGTTGGCCGTCATCGGCGTGCTGGCAAGCGTGGTCGGCGCCTACTACTACCTGAGGATCGTCAAGCTGATGTATTTCGACGAGCCGGCGCCGGCCTTCGACCGCATGTCGCGGGAACTGGCCACGGTGCTCGGCATCAGCGGTTTCGTCACCATCCTGTTCTTCGCCTTTCCCTGGCCGATCATCCAGGCGGCCTCGGCAGCCGCGAAATCACTGTTCTGACGCGCGCTGATGGCCATGCAGACAAGCGCGCCGGCGCACGGTGGATCGGATGACCTGGATTGGCGGGTCTGTACGCTGGACAGCGTGGATTCCACCAATCTGGAAGCGCGGCGCCGGGCCGGAGACGGTGCGGAGGCCGGCCTGTGGGTTATTGCCCGCGAACAGACGGCCGGGCGCGGCCGGCGCGGCCGCCCTTGGGTCTCCAGGCCCGGCAACCTCTACACCAGCGTGCTGCTGCGTCCGCGCGAACCGTCTGAACGGCTCGGCGAGCTGACCTTCGTCGCCGCACTCGCGCTGCACGACGCAATCCTGGAACTTGCCCCGCAGCTTGCTACGGACATCCATCTGAAGTGGCCGAACGACGTGATCAGCGCGGACGGAAAGCTGGCCGGTATCCTGCTTGAAACCGAGACGGACCCGGTGGGACGGCACGCTCTGGTCATCGGCTGGGGCGTCAACTGCCTGTTTCATCCGATGGGCGCGGACTATCCGGCAACCGCGCTGGCGGCACTGGGAGCAGTGATCCAGCCGCTTGTGCTGTTTGCGGAACTCTCGGAAGCCTTCAAGATACGGCTCGCGCAATGGCAAGCGGACGGAATGACGGCGATCCGCGATGCCTGGATGGAGCGCGCGCGGGGCGTGGGCGAGGCCATCGTCGTGCGGCTCAGCGATCAGGAGCTGCACGGCCTCTTCGAGGGTCTCGACGAGGCGGGCCGGCTGGTCTTGCGCGACAGCACCGGCGATGAGACGGCAATCTCGGCTGGCGACGTGTTCTTCCGCACGCCCGATAAGGATCCCGGCGATGGCTGACGAACTGGTCTTCGTGCCGCTTGGCGGGGTCGGCGAGATCGGCATGAATCTCGCGCTTTACGGCTACGGGCCGCCACGCAACAAGCGCTGGCTGATGGTCGATTGCGGCATCGGATTCGCCGATGCGGCCGCCATGCCGGGCGTCGACGTGGTGCTGCCCGATGTCTCGTTCATCGAGGAGGAGCGCCGCAATCTCGAGGCAATCGTGCTGACGCACGCGCACGAGGATCATTTCGGCGGTGTTCCCGATCTCTGGGAACGCTTTCAGGTGCCGGTCTTCGCGACACCGTTCACCGCCGCGCTGCTGGAGGCCAAGATCGCCGGCGATCCCGGCCGCAAACCCATTCCCGTGGAGACCGTGCCGCTTGGCGGGCGCTTCGAGGCGGGACCGTTCCGCGTCGAGTTCGTCACCATGGCCCACTCGATCCCCGAGCCGAACGCGCTCGCCATCACCACACCGGCCGGAACCGTGGTGCACAGCGGTGACTGGAAGCTCGATCCCGACCCCGTCATCGGCGCGCCGACCGACGAAAAACGCCTGCGGGCAATTGGGGAAGCCGGCTGCGCGGCGCTGATCTGCGATTCCACCAATGCCCTGCGCGACGGTCTGTCGCCATCGGAAGGAGAAGTGGCCGCCACCTTGCGCGAGATGATCGCCAAAGCGCCGAACCGGGTCGCGGTGACGTGCTTTGCCTCCAATCTGGCGCGCATCCGCTCCATTGCCGAAGCCGCCGCGGCGGCGGAACGCAACGTCGTGGTGGTCGGGCGCGCCATGCAGCGGGTCATCTCCGTCGGTCGCGCCACCGGCTATCTCGACGGGGTGCCGGAATTTCTCGACGACAGCCATTTCGGCTATCTGCCGCGTGACAAGACGGTGCTGCTGTGTACGGGGAGCCAGGGCGAATTCCGCGCCGCGCTGACCCGCATCGCCTTCGGCAATCACCCGACCATCGAACTGGCGCCGGGCGATCAGGTGATCTACTCGGCGCGGATGATTCCCGGCAACGAGCGCGCCGTCGGGATGGTCCTCAACGGGCTGATCAGGGACGGCATCGAGGTGATCACCGACCGGGACGGCCTGGTGCATGTCTCCGGCCATCCGCGCCGCGGCGAACTGGTGCAGTTATTCGATTGGCTCAAGCCGCGGGTGCTCGTGCCCGTCCACGGCGAGGCGATGCACATGCAGGCCAATGCCGAGCTGGCCCGCGAGAACGGTATCGCGGAGGTCGTCAGCGGCTTCAACGGCGATATGTTCCGCCTGGTGCCGGGACCCGCCGGAATCGTCGACCAGGTGCGCTCGGGCCGGCTGATCCGCGACGGGCGGATCGTTACAGATGCCGCCGACGAGGCGATCAAGGCGCGCCGCCGGCTGGCCCAGGCCGGCATCATCACGGTCGCCTTCGGGCTGGAGCCTGGCGGCGATATCGGCAGCGATATCGAGGTGGAACTGGTCGGCGTCCCGGATACCGGACCCGACGGCGAGGACATGGCCGATCTCATCCTCGATATCGCCGAGGATGCGGTGGGGTCGCTGCCGCGGGCGCGCCGACGCAGCAGCGAACAGGTGCGCGAGACCGTGCGCCGGGCGGTGCGTAAGCAGGTCGAAGCGGTCTGGGGCAAAAAGCCCGGTGTGCAGGTGTTCGTGATTGATCTATAGATCGGACTTTCCGGAGCGAATGGCAGGAGTGCGGCAATGATCGGACGACTCAACCATGTGGCCATCGCGGTGCCCGATATCGAACAGGCGGCGAAGGTCTATCGCGACACGCTGGGCGCGGAGGTCTCCGCGGTGGTGGCGCAGCCCGACCACGGCGTCAGCACCGTCTTCATCACCCTGCCCAACACCAAGATCGAGTTGCTGGAGCCCCATGGCGAAGATTCCCCGATCGCCAAGTTCCTGGAGCGCAACGGCGACGGCGGTATCCACCATATCTGCTATGAGGTCGACGACATCATCGCCTCGCGCGACCGGTTGACGGGCGAGGGCGCCCGCGTGCTGGGCAGCGGCGAGCCGAAGATCGGCGCCCATGGCAAGCCGGTGCTGTTCCTGCACCCGAAGGACTTCTGCGGCACGCTGGTGGAACTCGAGGAAGCCTGAGCAGACCATGAGCCTGACGGCGGCAATCGCGATCTACTTCATCATTTGGTGGCTGGTGCTGTTCACCGTGCTGCCGTTCGGCGTGCGCACGCAATCGGAAGAGGGCGACGTGACGCCTGGAACCGTCGGCAGCGCACCGGTACGATTCGCGTTTGGGCGCACGGCGATCAGGACGACGGTCGTCTCCTGCGTCGTGTTCGCAGGCTTCTACGCGCTGACCAATTTGGGCCTGATCGGGCTCGACGACGTGCCCTTACTGCCGGACCCGCGGCCGGCGCACTAAGGCGACAAGCCAAAAAAAAGCAAGGCTACAAGCCTTGCTCCATATCAGGTTCGACAAGTCAAACCGGAATTCGACGTGTCGAGGCGATGGGCCCGGTTATCTGTCGTGATGTTGCGCCCGATCGCTCCCGTCGCCGGGGGCGGTACTCAAGAAAACGTCTCCTCCCGAGACTTGGACCGTTCTACTTGAGGACGCACACGGGACAAACTCCACGCCGCGCATTGTGACTGACAATGATACCTTCGGACGCACTGATTGCAAGGCGCGCGTTTGGCCGGCCAAACGCCTGCTGGCAACGGGGTTGTGTTTTGCCTCCCGGTTGGGTTTTGTGAGCCGCCCGGCGCGCCAGCGCCGAGTCACCCGTGTTCCCATGGAAAACCGATGCGCCTGTCGAGATACTTCCTGCCTACCTTGCGCGAGACGCCCGCCGAAGCGGAGATCGTCTCGCACCGGCTGATGCTGCGCGCCGGCATGATCCGCCAGGAAAGCGCCGGCATCTATGCCTGGATGCCACTCGGCCTGAAGGTGCTGCGCAAGATCGAGACGATAATCCGCGAGGAGCAGGACCGCTCCGGCGCCATTGAACTGCTGATGCCGACGATCCAGCCTGCCGATCTGTGGATCGAGAGCGGCCGCTACGACGACTATGGCAAGGAGATGCTGCGCATCGACGACCGGCACAAGCGCGCCATGCTGTTCGGGCCGACCAACGAGGAAATGATCACCGAGATCTTCCGCGCCAGCATCAAGTCCTACCGCGATCTGCCGCTCAACCTGTACCACATCCAGTGGAAATTCCGCGACGAGGTGCGCCCGCGCTTCGGCGTCATGCGCTCGCGCGAGTTCCTGATGAAGGACGCCTATTCCTTTGATCTGGACGCGGAGGGCGCCAAGCGCTCCTACAACAAGATGTTCGTGGCTTACCTGCGCACCTTCAAGCGGTTCGGCCTGACCGCCATTCCGATGCGCGCCGATACCGGCCCCATCGGCGGTGATCTCAGCCACGAGTTCATCATTCTCGCCGATACCGGCGAGAGCGAGGTGTTCTGCGACCGCACGCTGTTCGAAATCCCGACGCCGGGGGTGGATGTGGATTTCGACGCTGATCTGGACGTCATCGTCGACGAATGGCTGTCGCATTACGCGGCGACGTCGGACATGCACGACGCAGGCGAGTTCGCCGAACGCGTGCCGCAGGAGCACCAGGTCACCGCGCGGGGCATCGAGGTCGGCCACATCTTCTATTTCGGCACCAAGTACTCCAAGCCCATGGGCGCGACGGTCGCGGGCCCGGACGGCGAGGAGCGGCCCGTTCACATGGGCTCCTACGGCATCGGGCCGACGCGGCTGGCCGCCGCCATCATCGAGGCGAGCCACGATGATAACGGCATCATCTGGCCGGCGGCGGTCGCGCCCTTCGAGGTGGGGCTGATCAACCTGCGCGCCGACAGCGAGGAGACGATTGCCGCCTGCGCCGGGCTGGAAAGCGGGCTGAAAGCCGCCGGCATCGACGTGCTGCACGACGACACCGACGAGCGCGCCGGGGCGAAGTTCGCCAATATGGACCTGATCGGGCTGCCGTTTCAGGTCGTCGTCGGGCCAAAGGGCCTTGCAGAGAACACAATCGAGGTGAAAACCCGCGCCGACGGCACGCGCCAGTCGATTCCGCTGGATGGAGCGGTGGAGCATGTTGTCGAGGCGGTGCGCGCCGCGAAGGCGGCCAGCGACATCTGAAAGACGGTTCCTGCGGACGCGCAGGCCAGGAACGGAACCTGATGGTTGACCAGACGCTGCAGGGAGAGGCGACGGCCAAGGGCCGGGCGGCCACGCCGGGTGCATCACCCTCGGGTGCGACACCCCCGGGTGCAACACCCTTCGGCGGCTTCGAGCGCATGCTCTCGATGCGCTACCTGCGCGCGCGGCGCAAGGAAGGATTCATCTCCGTCATCGCCGGCTTCTCCTTCCTCGGCATCATGCTCGGCGTGGCGACGCTGATCATCGTCATGGCGGTGATGAACGGATTCCGCACCGAACTGCTCAACAAGATCCTCGGCATCAACGGCCACATGGTGGTGCAGCCGATCGACCGGCTGCTCGACGACTACCAGCAGATCGCCGATGCGGTGGATGCGATCCCCGGCGTGCAACTGGCGCTGCCTTATGTCGACGGTCAGGCGCTGGCCTCCACCCGCAATCAGAACACCGGCGTTCTGGTGCGCGGCGTGCCGGAATCCGGCCTCAAGCGGCTGTCGGTGATCGCCGACAACATCCGTTCGGGGACGCTGGATGGCTTCGACGCGGCCGAGGGCCTGGTCATCGGCGTGCGGCTGGCCGAACAGCTCGGCCTCGCGGTCGGCGACGGGCTGACCCTGGTCAGTCCGCGCGGCACGGTGACGCCGTTCGGCACCACGCCGCGGGTCAAGACCTATCCCGTCACCGCCATCTTCGAGGTCGGCATGTCGGAATACGATCTCGCCTTCGTCTACATGCCGATCGGCGAGGCGCAGCTCTATTTCAACCAGGAGGGGATCGCCTCGGCGGTGGAGATCTTCGTCGACGATCCCGACCGCATGGACGATTTCCGCGCCGCGGTTTCCGCCGCGCTCGACCGGCAGATGTTCCTCAGCGACTGGCGCCAGCGCAACCAGTCCTTCTTCACCGCGCTGGAGGTGGAACGCAACGTCATGTTCCTGATCCTGACGCTGATTGTGCTGGTTGCGGCGCTCAACATCATTTCCGGGCTGATCATGCTGGTAAAGGACAAGACCCGCGATATCGCGGTGCTGCGCACCATGGGAGCGACGCGCGGGGCGATCCTGCGGGTGTTCTTCATGACCGGCGCCTCGATCGGCACCGTCGGCACGCTCGCCGGCCTGGCGCTCGGCGTCGTCGTATGCCTGAACATCGAGTCGATCCGCCAGTTGATCGGCTGGCTGACCGGCACCGAGCTGTTCGCCTCGGAGTTCTACTATCTCTCGCAGCTTCCAGCCGAGATGGCGCCCTCCGACGTCATCACCGTCGTCACCATGTCGCTGGCGCTGTCGTTCCTGGCGACGCTCTATCCGGCATGGCGCGCTGCCCGGCTCGATCCCGTCGAAGCGCTGCGCTACGAGTGAGCACGATGGGGGAGGCTGCCACCGACGAGGCGCTGCGGCTGAGCGCGCTGCATCATGGCTACAAGACCGCCGCCGGGCGGCTCGACGTATTGCGCGGGCTGGAACTGACCATCCGCCACGGCGAGATCGTCGCGCTGGTCGGGCCATCGGGCGCCGGCAAGTCAACGCTGCTGCACGTGGCGGGCCTGCTTGAGAAACCCCACAAGGGCCGGATTTTCGTCAACGGGCGGGACTGCTCAAGACTTGGCGACGATCAACGCTCGGCGGTGCGACGCCGCGAGATCGGCTTTGTCTACCAGTTCCACAACCTGCTGCCGGAGTTCTCGGCCCTTGAGAATGTGCAGATACCCCAACTGATCGCCGGCCACGACAAGGGCGAGGCCGCCGAGCGGGCCGCCGAGGTGCTTGGCTATCTGGGCCTGGGCGAGCGACTGGAGCATCGCCCGGCGGAACTCTCCGGCGGCGAGCAGCAGCGCGTCGCCATCGCGCGTGCGGTCGCCAACGGTCCGCGCCTGCTGCTGGCGGACGAGCCGACCGGCAACCTCGACCCCAAGACCGCCGACAAGGTCTTCGACATCCTGCTGAAGCTGGTGCGCGCCTCCGGCCTCGCCGGCCTCATCGCGACGCACAATCTGGAACTCGCCGCGCGGATGGACCGGCGAGTGAGTCTGGAGAACGGGGTGCTGGTGGAGGGGTGAGGTTCGAGAAAATCTGATGACCGATTGCTTCACGGACAAGTTATGCGATCTCGAATGGGTTATGGACCTGGTCGATGAGCGGGTACCGAAGCCAGGCAAGCCCTAGGAATACAAAGCAGCGCGAATCGCGTTAGTCACGGCGCCACGAGCGGTGCAATCGCTTTGTGTCCTGGCGGTTACCTACCATCTAAGGTACAAAGCTAGAACGTCACGGATTGGTAACCGCAAGGTAGTTACATTGTTGCGGTGAATCCAAGGAGGGAGTGAACATGGCCGACCGCAAATCAGTTTTGAAGGCACCGCCGGAACGGCCGGAGTTGGACGAACTGTTGGCGCAGTCGCGTGCGATGCCGGTAACGGATGAACAGCTACACGAACAGCGTGTCAGTTTTGTCTATGGGAATGCCCCGGAAGATTCCGGCATAACGCGCGACTCAGCACGTAAAGCTGCGGAGCGGATGCGTCTGTCCGATTAGCGGATTTGATCGATGCTCGTATTGAAGGGAGACAATCCCGATCTCTTTGAAAGAGTTCAGGAGAAGAACCTCAGTCGACAATATGACCTGTTACTGAACTGCATCGAGATCGGATTGGCGCAAGTAAGCCCCACGGCGTTTGATAAGTATACACTGTGGGCACTCAATCACGTAGCGGTTGCCAACATATCGCAATTTGGTGGCCGTTTCCGCGAAGAGCCGATCTATGTCGGCAATCATATTCCTCCTCACTATTCCAAAGTGCCCGACCTCATGGATCGCTTCATTTCGACGATCCATGAAAATTGGTTTCTATGGACCCCGACTCAAGTCGGCGCGTACGCCCTATGGCGTCTGAATTGGGTTCATCCTTTCATTGAGGGGAATGGTCGTACAGCCAGAGCCACCTGCTACTACATGATTTGTGTTCGCAACGGATCGCTGCTCGGTGGGAATAAGATTGTCCCCGAACGTATCCGCGAAAATCGGCAGCCTTATGTTGACGCTCTGCGAGCAGCAGACGAGGCATGGGAAAAGGGGCACCTCGACTTTTCAGAGATGGAAGCTTTTCTCGCCGGATTGGTGCAGGCCCAACTAACCGACGCCCCCTGAAATTCAAATTGGAGCACATCCATTACACTGTTGATTTGACATTTAGAACAAAACATGAACAAATAGGATTATGCGTTGTGGTTCAGTGATGTGTCGAGGGTGTGCGTGATGACTCAGATGGTGCGGTCGGTTGAGGTGCAGGATGTCGCCGCGCTGGCGGCGGTGGTGGCGTTCGCGGCGACGGTGGTGATCTGGATGGGCCATATGTCGATGGTCGCGGGGTGATTTCGTCCACAGTCCGCAAACATGTGTGGGTCATGCGTCGAAGCGTGTGGTGAGGCGGTCCGAATCCGCTAGGTTTGCCGTTGGCGGTAACGGCAGGCAGGCGGAGCGGCGGTGAGCGCAGACAAGGACGGCAATACGGCAGGCGAGGGTGCGGCGGCCGGGCCCCAATACGTCCATCTGCGGGCGCGCTCGGCCTATTCGCTGCTGGAGGGCGCGATCCAGGTCGCGAGACTTGTCGACCTGGCGGTCGCGGACGCGATGCCGGCGCTCGGCCTGACCGACCGGCACGGGCTGCTCGGCGCGCTGGAGTTCTCCGAGAAGGCGGCCGCCGCCGGTATCCAGCCGATCACCGGGGTGACGCTCGGCGTGGCGTTTGCCGGTGACGGCTTCGCCGTTCAGGGCTCGGCACAGGCCGGGCGCGGCCATGGAAACGGCACCAACGGCAACGGTCAGCCCGGCAGCGATGCCGCAGCGATCCGGCCGCTGGCGCTGCTGGCGGCCGACGAGGCCGGCTACCGCAACCTGCTGGCGCTGTCCTCGCACGCCTATCTGACCACCGACGGACACGAGACACCGCATGTGCCCGAAAGCCTGCTGGCGGATCACGCCGACGGGGTGATCTGCCTGACGGGCGGGCTGGAAGGTCCGCTCGGCACCTTGCTCGGCGTCGGTCATGAGCGCGACGCACGCGATGTGCTGGAACGGCTGGCGGGTGTCTATGGCGACCGGCTCTATGTGGAACTGCAGCGCCACGGTCGCGACGCGGAAGCGCGTGTCGAGGCGCCGATGGCGGAACTGGCTTACGCGCTCGGCCTGCCGATCGTTGCCAGCAATGATACCTATTTCGCCACCCGCGAGGACTTTACCGCCCATGACGCGCTGATGTGCATCGCGCAGGGCGCGGCGATGGCCGATCCTTCGCGCGAGAAGCTCACTCCCGACTACCATTTCAAGCCGGCCGCCGAGATGGCGAAACTCTTCGCCGATCTGCCGGAAGCCCTCGACAACACCATCGAGATCGCGCGGCGCTGCGCCATGCGCCCGACGACGCGCAAGCCGATCCTGCCGCGCTATACCCGCGCGGCCGGGGAGGGCAGTGCGGGAAGCGATTCCGGCGAGCCGGTCGACGAGGTGGCAGAACTGCGCCGGCTGGCGAGTGATGGCCTGGCTGAGCGACTTAAGGCGCACGGGCTGGCGGAGGGTTTTTCGCGCGATCAGTACACCGTGCGGCTCGACTACGAACTCGACGTCATCGAGAACATGGAGTTTCCCGGCTACTTCCTGATCGTCGCCGACTTCATCCGCTGGGCCAAGGCGCATGACATTCCCGTAGGTCCGGGGCGCGGTTCGGGCGCCGGCTCGCTGGTCGCCTGGGCGCTGACCATCACCGATCTCGACCCGATGCGCTTCGATCTGCTGTTTGAGCGCTTCCTCAATCCCGAACGCGTGTCGATGCCGGACTTCGACATCGATTTCTGCCCCACCGGCCGCGACGACGTCATCGCCTATGTGTGCGAGCGCTACGGCGCCGACCAGGTCGCGCAGATCATCACCTTCGGAACGCTGCAGGCGCGCGCGGTGGTGCGCGATGTCGCCCGCGTGCTGGGCGTGCCCTACGGGCAGGCGGACCGGCTTTCCAAGCTGATCCCGCACAACCCGGCCAATCCGGTGTCGCTGGCCCAGGCCATCGAGAGCGAGGAGAAGCTGCGCGAGGCGCGCGACGAGGACCCCACCATAACGCGGCTGCTCGACATCGCGCTGAAGCTGGAGGGCCTGTTTCGCCATGCCTCGACGCACGCGGCCGGCATCGTCATCGGCGACCGGCCGCTGCAGGAGCTGGTGCCGCTCTACAAGGACCCGCGCTCGGCCATGCCGGCGACCCAGTTCAACATGAAATGGGTCGAGCCGGCCGGGCTGGTGAAGTTCGACTTCCTCGGCCTGAAGACGCTGACGGTGCTCGACCGCGCCGCCAGGCTGGTACGTGCCGCCGGCGGGGAGATCGATCTGGACGCCCTGCCGCTGGACGACGAGAAGACCTACCAGATGATGTCGCGCGGCGAGACGGTCGGCCTGTTCCAATTGGAATCGGGCGGCATGCGCAATGCGATCCTCGGCATGAAGCCCGACCGCTTCGAGGACATCATCGCGCTGGTGGCGCTGTATCGCCCCGGCCCGATGGACAACATCCCCACCTACAACGACCGCAAGCACGAACGCGAGGCGCCCGACTACATCCACCCGATGATCCGGCCCTATCTGGAGGAGACCTACGGCGTCATCGTCTATCAGGAACAGGTGATGCAGATCGCCCAGGAGCTGGCCGGCTACAGCCTCGGCGAGGCCGACCTGCTGCGCCGCGCCATGGGCAAGAAGATCCAGTCGGAGATGGCCAAGCAGCGACCGCGCTTCGTGGATGGCTGCATCGAGCGCGGGGTGGAACGCGGCAAGGCGGAACAGATCTTCGATCTGCTGGCGAAATTCGCCGACTACGGCTTCAACAAGTCGCATGCGGCCGCCTACGCGCTGGTCGCCTACCAGACCGGCTACATGAAGGCCAATCATCCGGTCGCCTTCCTGGCAGCCTCGATGACGGTCGACATCGCCAATACGCCCAAGCTGAACGATTTCCGCCGCGAGGCGGTACGGCTCGGGGTGGAGGTGCTGCCGCCGTCGATCAACGATTCCGACGTCGAGTTTTCCGTCGATGGAGAGAGCCGCATCCACTATGCGCTGACCGCGATCCGCAATGTCGGACGCCAGGCGGTCGAACACATCGTCGAGATGCGCGGCGAGCAGCCCTTCGCCTCGCTGAGCGATTTCGCCCGGCGCGTTTCGCCGCGCATCGTCAACAAGCGTGCGCTGGAGGGCCTCGCTGCGGCTGGCGCGTTCGACGCTCTGGAAGCAAACCGGGCACGCGCCTTCGCGCTTGCGGAATCACTGCTGGAAATCGCCACGCGCACCGAGGACGGCCGCATCGTCGGCCAGGCGGACATCTTCGGCGGCGCGGCCGAGGAGGACCTGCCGCATGCCGATATGGCCGACTGGCTGCCGGCCGAAAAACTCAGCCGTGAGTACGAGGCCATCGGCTCGTTCCTCTCCGGCCACCCGCTCGATGCCTACGCGCCGGTGATGGAACGCCAGTCGGTGATGCCGATCCGCGAGTTCGAGGCCGGCGCGCAGGCCGGCACGGCGGCGGCGAAGCTCGCCGGTATCGTCGTCTCCCGGCAGGTGCGCCGCACGCGCACCGGTGGACGGCTGGCGGTGATCGGCCTCTCGGACCCCACCGGCCAGGCGGAATGCGTCGTCTTCTCGGAGAGCCTGCACCAGTGGCAGGCGCTGCTTGAGGTGGGCACGCCGGTGCTGGCCAATGTGGTGGTCGACCGGGCCGGCGAAATGCCGCGCTACCGCATCGATTCCCTGAAAAGCCTCGACGAGGTCTCCGCCAGGATCAAACACACGCTGAAGGTGACGATCGCCGACGAAAGCCCGCTCGACAGCCTGGACCGGCTGCTGAAGCCGGGCGATGGCGAGGTCAGCGTCTTCGTGTGCAACGACCCGGCCCGCGAAGTCGAAATCCGGCTCGACAAGACCTATGCGGTGACACCGCAGATCGCCGCTGCCGTGAAGGCCATTCCGGGCGTCATCGACGCGGCCTACATGTAGCGACAACCGCCGGCGGCAGCGCTTGCTTTCGCGCCGCAGCATCCGTATAAGGCGCCCATCCCACATGCGGAGTTCGGCTCAGGCCGCGATCTGCTTGATCGTCCCTGAACCATCCGGTGCGTGAGACCCGAAAGGTTGTCACGTCATCTCCGCAGAGGTTGAACCGGACAAGGAGACATAAGAGCCATGGCTCTGCCCGAATTTTCCATGCGCCAGCTTCTCGAGGCTGGCGTCCACTTCGGCCATCAGACACACCGCTGGAACCCGCGCATGGCGCCGTTCATCTACGGCGAGCGCAACAACGTGCACATCATCGATCTGTCGCAGACCGTGCCGCTGCTGCACCAGGCACTTCTGGCGGTCAGCGATGCGGTCTCGAACGGTGGTCGCGTGCTGTTCGTCGGCACCAAGCGGCAGGCGTCGGAGGCAATCGCCGATGCGGCGCGCAAGTCGGCGCAGTACTTCATGAACGCGCGCTGGCTCGGCGGCACGCTGACCAACTGGAAGACCATCTCCAACTCGATCTCGCGGCTGCGCAAGCTCGAGGACATGCTGGAGGGCGAAACCGCCGGCATGACCAAGAAGGAGCGGCTGCGCCTGACCCGCGAGCGCGACAATCTCGACCGCGCGCTCGGCGGCATCAAGGACATGGGCGGACTGCCGGACATCCTGGTGGTGATCGACACCAACAAGGAGGCGATCGCGATCCAGGAGGCGCGCCGGCTCAACATCCCGGTCGTGGCGGTGCTGGATTCCAACTCCAATCCGGACGGCATCGATTTCCCGGTGCCCGGCAATGACGATGCCGGCCGCGCGATCCAGCTTTATTGCGATCTGTTCGCCCGCGCCGTCATCGACGGCATCTCGCGCGGCCAGGACGCTTCCGGCGTCGATATCGGCGCGGCCGAGGAGCCGGTCGCCGAACCCAAGCTGATGGAAGAGCCGAAAGCGGCCAATGACGATGCCGCCACGCCCGCCGCGACCGTCGAGGAAGTCGTTGCCGAGGCGAGCGTCGTGGACACCGAGACGACCGCCGACGTGGCCGAGGTCGAAGTGCCGGAAATGGCTTACGAGCGGCTTGAAGCGCCGCGCGGCGCACCCGACGAACTGACCAAGATCACCGGGCTCGGGCCAACGCTTGAGCAGAAGCTCAACGAGGCCGGCGTGTTCCACTTCTGGCAGATCGTGGCCATGAGCGACGAGCAGGGCGCGGCAATCGCCGAAGAGGTCGGCGCCAAGGGCCGCATCAAGCTTGATGCCTGGCGCGAGGAAGCGCGCAAGTTCATGGAAGGCGAGGCCTGAAATTTCAGGACCTGCCTAGTTCCGGATCGCCACCGGCAAGTGATGCCGGAATGTGCTGACACACAATTTGCGTCGATCCCGTTTAGACGGAGCCGACGACATACCAATTCCTGGAGACGGATTGATGGCTGAGATCACGGCGGCGATGGTGAAGGAACTGCGCGACAAGACCGGCGCGGGCTTCATGGATTGCAAGGCGGCGCTGGCGGAAACCGATGGCGACATGGAAGCAGCCGTGGACTGGCTGCGGGCCAAGGGGCTGTCCAAGGCGGCCAAGAAGGCAGGTCGCGTGGCCGCTGAGGGCCTGATCACCGTGGCGGAAGGCGACAAGGCGGCAGCACTCGCCGAGGTCAACTCCGAGACCGATTTCGTCGCCCGCAACGAGACCTTCCAGGACATGGTCAGGACCATCGGTCAGGTGGCGCTCGGTCAGGGCGGCGATCTCGACAAGACCGGCGCGGCGGAGTTCCCCGGTGCGGCCAAGTCCGTTACCGATCACGTCACCGAGATGGTCGGCCAGATCGGCGAGAACATGTCGCTGCGGCGCGCCGCGGGGCTTTCCGTCGAGAACGGTACCGTGGCGGCCTATGTGCATGGCGCGGTGGCGCCGGGCCTGGGGCGCATCGGCGTCATCGTCGCGCTTCAGTCGACCGGCGACCAGGCCGCGCTGAAGGCCATCGGCAAGCAGATCGCCATGCATGTCGCCGCGAGCGCGCCGCTGGCGGTCACGGTGGACGATCTCGACGCCGACGTGGTGGCGCGCGAGCGCGCGATCCTGGTGGAGCAGGCGCGCGAATCCGGCAAGCCCGACAACATCATCGACAAGATGGTCGAGGGGCGCCTGCGCAAGTTCTACGAGGAAGCGGTGCTGCTGTCGCAGGCCTTCGTGGTCGACCCCGACACGACGGTGGAGAAGGCGCTCAAGGCCGCCGAGGCGGATGTGGGGGCGCCGATCACGGTCGCCGGGTTTGAGCGCTTCGTGCTGGGCGAGGGCGTCGAGCGCGAAGATTCAGACTTTGCCGCCGAGGTTGCCGCCGCGGCCGGAGGCTAGGCTGTATCGACAGGCAGGAGCGGACATCCGGCAATGGGCAGCGATACCGACAAGGCGCCTCACGCGCGCGTGCTGCTCAAGCTCTCCGGCGAGGCCCTGATGGGCAACGCCGGTTCAGGCATTGACGTGACAACCGTCAATCGCTTCGCGGCCGACATTGCCGCCGCGCGCGCCGGTGGCGTGCAGATTGCCGTGGTGGTCGGCGGCGGCAATATCTTCCGCGGCATGGCCGCTGCCGCCAGCGGGCTCGACCGCACCACCGCCGACCATATGGGCATGCTGGCCACGGTGATGAACGCCCTGGCGCTCGGCGGCGCGCTTCAGGCGCAAGGTTGCGACACCGCCGTCATGTCGGCGATCCCCATGGACAGCGTCTGCGAACCCTACGCGCAGCGCCGCGCTGTCGCTCATCTGGAAGCGGGCCGGGTCGTCGTGCTGGCGGCGGGCACCGGCAATCCGTTCTTCACCACCGATACGGCCGCCGTGCTGCGCGCGGTCGAGACCGGTTGCGAAGCGGTGCTCAAGGCGACGCAGGTCGATGGCATCTACTCCGCAGATCCCAAGCTGGATGCGTCCGCCGAGCGCTTCGATCATCTGACCTATGACGAGGTGCTGGCGCGCGACCTGAAAGTCATGGACGCGGCGGCCATCGCCATTGCCCGCGACAACGCGCTGCCCGTCGTGGTGTTCGGCGTGGGTGGCGAAGGAGCGATCTCGGCCGCTGTCGCCGGACAGGCGCGCTGCACCCGGGTCAGCGTTTGAGGGCCTGATCGGGCCTTGCCTCAAATTTACCAGCAAAAGGCCTGACTTCTTGTCGATACGGGATGGTGCGGGTAAACGTTGTGCCGGCGGTTGGTGACAAGCGAATCGCGCTATGCGTGTGCAGATTTGCGCGCCGCGCCGCGAGGGGAACAAGGACGACCACGAATGAGTGACGCGCTAGACCTGGCCGACCTGAAACGGCGCATGCATGGTGCCGTCCAGGTCCTGAAAACGGAATTCGGCGGACTGCGCACGGGCCGGGCATCGGCCAGCCTGCTGGACCCCATCCAGGTGGAGGCCTACGGTTCGCAGATGCCGCTCAACCAGGTGGCGACCGTGTCGGTGCCCGAGCCGCGCATGATCTCGGTCCAGGTCTGGGACAACTCGCTCGCCGGCGCCGTCGACAAGGCGATCCGGGAATCGAGTCTCGGCCTCAATCCGGTCGTCGAGGGCGCGATGCTGCGTATCCCCATCCCCGAACTCAACGAGGAACGCCGCCAGGAACTCGTCAAGGTGGCGCATCAGTATGCCGAGCAGGCCAAGGTCGCGGTGCGTCACGTGCGCCGTGACGGTCTTGACCACCTGAAAAAGGCGGAAAAGGACGATCACCTTGGCGAAGACGAGAGCCACCGGCTGGCCGACGACGTGCAGAAGCTGACCGACGCCGCGGTCTCCGAGATCGACGAACTTCTCGCGGCCAAGGAAGACGAGATCAAGCAGGTCTGAGTGCGTAATGCACCGGCCCGCACAGGCGATCACGGGAGAGACGACCGGCATGCGCCAACACGCGACCATCGCGCCCCCTGCCGCGGCCGAAGTCACCGTGCCCCGCCATGTCGCGATCATCATGGATGGCAACGGCCGCTGGGCGCGTGAACGCGGAATGCCGCGCGCCCGCGGTCATCATGCCGGCGTGGAGGCGGTGCGGCGCTGCGTGCGCCACGCGGCCGACCGTGGCGTGCGCTATCTCACCTTGTTCGGTTTCAGCACGGAGAACTGGACCCGGCCGCGCGACGAAGTGATGGAACTGTTCTCCCTGCTGCGCAGGTTTATCCGCAAGGACCTGGCCGAACTGCACCAGAACAATGTGCGTATCCGCGTCATCGGACGGCGCGACGGGCTACCAGACGACGTCCTTTCGCTGCTGGACGAAGCGCAGGTGCTGACCCGCGACAACACTGAATTCGACCTGATCATCGCCTTCAACTACGGCGGGCGGGCGGAGATCGCCGATGCGGCGCGCCGGGCCGCGGAGGCCGTGGCGGCGGGCCGCATGCGTCCGGAGGATATCGACGAGGCGCGCTTTGCCGGCTTTCTCGACACCGATGGCGTTCCCGAACCGGACCTGTTGATCCGCACCAGCGGCGAGGCGCGCATCTCCAATTTCCTGCTCTGGCAGTGCGCCTACAGCGAATTCGTCTTCCTGCCGCTGTTTTGGCCCGACTTCGATGGTGCGGCGCTCGATGAGGCAATCGACGCCTTTGCCATGCGGCAGCGCCGGTTCGGCGGCATCGCGGCGCGCGCGTGACGCGACGATGACCGGCGAACGGTCACAGACCGATGGACGGTCAAAGAGCGGCGGCGAGCGATCAGATGCCGGCGCGCCATACGCCCCATCCACACAACCAGGCCCCGTGAGCCGCGCCCATGACTTGCGGGTGCGGCTGTTCTCGGCGCTGGTCATGGCGCCAACCGCGCTTGTCTGCCTGGCGCTGGGCGAAGAGACATTCGCGCTGTTTGTCGCCGTCGGTGCCGTGCTGGTCATGCGCGAATGGGTGCGCATGGTCAACGACAAGCAGAACCTGCTGACGGTTGTCGTCGGTGCGGGGTTCGTAATCGCGGCGATGATCGCGGCACTCTACGACCGGCACGCCTTTGCGTTGCTCTTGCTGGGTGCGGGTACGGCGGCTGTCGCCATCGTGGCGCCCGATCGGCGGGTCTGGTCGGCGGCCGGCGTCCTCTACGCAGGCATCCCGGCGGTGTCGCTTGTCTTCCTGCGCGGGCTTGAGCACGGGACGGTGCTGGTCCTGTTCCTGCTGCTGGTCATCTGGGTGACCGATATCGCCGCCTATTCGGGGGGCCGGGCGATCGGCGGTGCCAAACTGTGGCCGGCGGTCTCCCCGAAGAAGACCTGGGCAGGCTTCGTATCGGGACTTGCCGGCGCGGCGGCTGCCGGCCTCGCGATCTCGATGTTTGGCCAGTCCAGCCAGTTTCTCCAGGTCGCGCCGATAACCGCCATGCTGGCCGCGATGACGCTGTCGGTTGCCGGACAGGGCGGCGACCTCTACGAATCCTTCATGAAGCGGTTTTTCGGCGTGAAGGACTCCGGCTCGATGATCCCCGGACACGGCGGTGCGATGGATCGGCTCGACAGCCTCGTTGCCGCGGCAGGCGTCGCCGCCGTCATGGCGGTGCTTGCCGAGGTGCCGGAGCCGTTGGCATTGCTCTCGGTGCAGGCTGTATGAGTACAGACGGGCGTACCATCAGCGTCTTCGGCGCGACCGGATCGGTCGGCGCCAGCACGCTTGATCTGGTGCGCCGGGCCGATGGCGCGATGCGCATCGACACGCTGACCGCCAACACGAGCGTCAACGATCTGGCCGCGCTGGCCCGCGAGTTCGATGCGCACCATGTGGTGATCGGCGATGCCGCCTCCTACGGCGCGCTGAAGGACGCGTTGTCGAACACCGGCACAACGATCGCGGCCGGCGCCGAAGCGCTGTGCGAGGCGGCACAGCGTCCGGTGGACCTGGTGATGGCTGCCATCGTCGGCGCGGCGGGCCTGGCGCCGACCATCGCCGCGGTGCGCAACCAGCCGCTGGTGGCGCTTGCCAACAAGGAAACGCTGGTTTGCGCCGGCGCGTTCGTCATTGCCGAGGCGGCGCGCTGTCGCTGTCTGCTGATCCCCGTCGATTCCGAGCACAGTGCGTTGCTGCAGGCGCTCGGCGGCCCGGCCTTTCTGGAAAACCGCGACCTGTCGCAGGTGGCCGAACTGATCATCACCGCGTCAGGAGGGCCGTTTCTGGACCTCGGCGCGGCGGAGCTTGCCCGGGTGACGCCGGAGCAGGCCGTCGCGCATCCGACCTGGTCGATGGGCGCAAAAATCTCCGTCGACTCCGCGACCTTGATGAACAAGGCGCTTGAACTTATTGAAGCAAAACACCTTTTCAGTGTTCCCGCCGGGCGTCTTCGGGCCGTCGTGCACCCGCAGTCGATCATCCATGGCCTGGTGCGGTATCGCGACGGTTCGGTGGTTGCGCAGATGGCCAATCCCGACATGCGCGCGCCGATCGCGTTTGCGCTTGGCTGGCCGGACCGCACGCCAACGCCGGTCAAGCCGCTCGATCTGGCCGAGATCGGCACGTTGAGCTTCCACGAACCTGATACCGAGCGGTTTCCGGCCATGCGGCTTGCCAGGCAGATCCTGGAGAGCGATGGCGGCGCGGCGACGATCTGCAACGCCGCCAACGAGGTGGCGGTCGCCGCGTTCCTCGACAGGCGGATCGGCTTCGCCGACATCGTCGCCATCGTGGAACGCACCGTCGCCGAGCTCGACGGTTTCGCGGTGCCCGCACCGGCAGGGCTCGAAGACGCCGAGGCGCTGGACACCGAGGCGCGTGGCGTGGCCGCGCGCTTCGCCGCAACCGACGTATCGCGCATCGCAGGCTAAACCGGTCCGGCCTGGCCGGTAACCATGTTTGTCCATTTTTGCCCTGCCAACGCCATTGCGAGGGCGCGTATCGGCGAACGGTTTGGTAAACTGTGTAACGATTCATTAAGCCCTGGCTGGCTTGAGGCAGGCAGCCCGAAAATTGCCATCAACGACGTTAGGATGCCGGCGCGAAACAGCGTTTGAAACGGTGTTTCCCGCCCCGATGTCGCGATTGTTCGTTCGCTGATGCGAAGGAATGGTGCGGCGCAGAGAGGTCAGGCAGAGTGTTTGAATTTTTCGCCGGCTGGGGCGGCAGCGTACTGAGCTACGCGATTCCGTTCCTTTTCGTGCTCACCGTCGTCATCTTCTTCCACGAGCTTGGCCACTTCCTGGTCGCGCGCTGGTGCGGTGTGAAGGTCGACGCGTTCTCGGTGGGCTTCGGTCCGGAGCTGTTCGGCTGGAACGACCGCCATGGGACGCGTTGGCGCGTCGCCGCGCTGCCGCTGGGTGGCTACGTGCGCTTTCACGGCGACGACAACCCGGCAAGCGTCGCCGATACCGACGCGATCAATGCGATGTCGCCGGAAGAGCGATCGACCAGCTTCCACACCAAACCGTTGTCCCAGCGCGCGGCAATCGTCGCCGCCGGACCATTCGCCAACTTCCTGCTGGCGATCGTCATCTTCGCCTTCTCATTTTCGCTGGTCGGCCACTACGTCACGCTGCCGCGCGTCGACACCGTGCAGGCCGATAGCGCAGCCGAGCGCGCCGGTATCCTGCCCGGCGACCTGATCATCGAGATCGACGGCCGCGATATCGAGACCTTCTCCGATCTGCAGCGCATCGTGACCGCCAGCGCCGGGCGCACGCTGGAAATCCACATCGACCGGGCCGGCGAGATTATCGTCACCGAGGCGGTGCCGGACCTGCGCGAGATCGAGGACCGGTTCGGCAACACGCACAAGGTCGGCCTGCTTGGCATCACGCGCCAGAACGAAGGCGCCGACATCCAGCGGGTGACCTATCCGCCGCACATCGCCGTGGTGAAAGGCGTCGAGGAGACCTGGTTCGTCATTGAGCGCACGATGTCGTTCATCTATGGCATCGTCACCGGGCGCGACGACCCCTCGCAGCTTGGCGGTCCGATCCGCATCGCGCAGATTTCCGGCGACGTGGCACAGGTCGGGTTTGCGGCGCTGATCAACCTGACCGCCATCCTGTCGGTCAGCATCGGGTTGCTCAACCTGTTTCCGATCCCCATGCTCGACGGCGGGCATCTGGTCTTCTATGCCGTTGAAGCGCTGCGCGGGAAGCCGCTGAGCGAACGGGTCATGGATATGAGCTTCAGGATCGGGCTCGCGCTCGTCCTCATGCTCATGCTGTTTGCCACATGGAACGATCTGGTGAATCTTAACTTCTTGGGATAGCTGGCATAATGCGCAGCGTTGCCGGATTGCAACGACGCGGGATGATCACCGAAAACGGACATCAAGACGGTTTGCGCGCGGCGCAAATCCGGCTAAAAACCAACGGTCGTTGTCGCGACTCGCAGCCATGGCGGATGCGCTTGTCGCCAACACGGGACAGAGGACGGGTCTCAGCGGGGATTTCGAGAGGTGCGTAGGCCGATCGCTTGGCGATGCTCCGGCGTGCGTTCCAACCGAAGGACAAGAGATCGGTCCGATAGCGCTTTTGCGTTCGCCGGCATCGTTCAGATGCATGCGGGGTAACGGGGCGTCTGCAGAGAAGGTCACATGGTCGTAAAGATCGAAAACCCGGACATGACGTTGCTATCCACCACGGCAGGGGCGATTCAGGACCCCGAAGCCGTCGGGCAAAGCTCGATTTCCAGGCCACAGCGAGTACTCACCGCGTGGATCGCCAGGGTGCTGGCGCTCACGATGCTGTTCGTCGGCGTGTCTGCCGCTGGCGTCACTGTCGCGCCCGCGGTCGCCAGCGCGGTGGTGATTTCATCGGTCGATGTGGAGGGCAACCGCCGCGTCGAGGACGACACGGTGCGTTCCTACGTCACCATGGCGCCCGGCGACACCTATACCGAGGCGAAGGCGAACGACTCCCTGAAACTGCTGTTCCAGACCGGCCTGTTCGAGGATGTGTCGATCGATCTGCGCGGCCGCCGACTGGTGGTGGTCGTGGTCGAGAACCCGATCATCAACCGCGTCGTGTTCGAGGGGAACAGGCGGCTGGAGGACGGGGTGCTGGCATCGGAGGTCGAGTCGCAGCCGCGTGGCATGCTGACCCGTGCCCGCGTGCAGCGCGATACTCAGCGACTGCTGCAGATTTACCGGCGCGTTGGCCGCTTCGGCGCCACCGTCGAGCCCAAGATCATCTCGCTCTCCGATAACCGGGTAAACTTGGTCTTCGAGATTTCCGAGGCCGAGAAAACCTCGGTCGTGCGTATCGATTTCGTCGGTAACGCAGCGTTTTCCGATCAGGCCCTGCGCGACGTCATCACCACCCGCCAGCGCAACTGGCTGAGCTGGTTCCGCACCACCGACATTTACGATCCCGATCGGCTGGAAGCCGACAAGGAATTGCTGCGGCGCCATTATCTCAAGTTCGGCTACGCAGATGTCGTGGTGGTCTCCGCAGTGGCCGATCTCGACCGCGAACGCAACGAGTTCTACGTCACCTTCTCCATCGAGGAAGGGCCGCAGTACCGCTTTGGCCTGATCGATATCGAATCGAACGTGCCGGACATCGATCCGGAGACCCTGCGGCGGCTGGTCAAGACCCGCGAGGGGCGGCGCTACAACGCCGAGCTGGTCGAGAAGACGGCCGAAGAGCTGACCATCGAGCTGTCCAAGTCCGGCTATGCCTTCGCACAGGTTCGCCCGCGCGGCGACCGTGACCCGTCCGGCCTCACCATCGGCGTCACCTATGTGGTGGAGGAAGGCCAGCGGACCTATGTCGAGCGGATCAACATTCGCGGCAACACCCGCACGCTGGACAGCGTCATCCGCCGGCAATTCGACTTTGCCGAAGGCGACCCCTACAACCGCGTGCTGGTGGACCGGGCGCGCCGGCGGCTGCTGGCTCTGCGCTTCTTCGAACAGGTGCGCATCACCAACGAACCGGGTTCGACGCCTGACCGCACGGTCGTCAATGTCGATGTCGTCGAGCAGCCGACGGGCGAGTTCTCCGTTGGCGCCGGCTATTCCTCGTCATCGGGCGCATTGGCCAACCTGTCGATCAGCGAGCGCAACTTCCTTGGCCGCGGCCAGCGGGTTGCCGTCGGGCTGGGCATCGGCGAGGACAGCCAGACCTTCAATTTCGGCTTCACCGAGCCGCACTTCATGGGGCGGCGCGTCAGCGCGGGCTTTGATGTCTTTGCGCGTGAGTTCGAGAACAACGACAACACCAGCTACGATCGCGAGGAAGTCGGCGGCAACATCAATTTCGGATTGCCGCTCAACGACGACCTGCGCCTCAATGTATCGTTCCAGATATTCGAGCGGACCATCGACGACGTGCAGCCGGGCTCCTCGGTCGCCATCGCAAGCGCCGCCGGGACGTTCCTGTACTCGATCGGCTCCTACGAGTTCGTCTACTCGACGCTCGACAATCCCCAGCGTCCGCGCAGTGGCGTGATCTTCCGCGCCGGGCAGGACTTCGCCGGCCTCGGGGGCGACGTGAACTTCGTGCGGAGCGAGGCCAGCGTCTCCCATTTCTATGAACTGCGCCCGCAGCTTGTGACCATGTTGCGGTTGAGGGGCGGCCACGTCACGGGGTGGGACGGCGACAGCGTGCTGCCGATCGATGCCTTCCGGCTCGGCGGCGAGACAATCCGTGGCTTCGATAGCGCCGGATTCGGTCCTCGTGACGCCATTACCGGCGATGCGCTGGGCGGCAAGGTCTTCTTCGCGGCCACCGCGGAACTGCAGTTCCCGCTGCCGGTGCTGCCGCCGGATCTCGGTTTCTCGGCGGCCGTGTTCGTCGATGCCGGCACGCTCTATGACACCGATCCGGTGGCCGGTGTGACGGTTCAGGACGAAAGCTCGATCCGCTCCTCGGCAGGCTTCAGCATCCTTTGGGAGTCGCCGTTCGGCCTGCTGCGCGGCGATGTCGGCTTTGCCATGACGAAGGAACCCTTCGACGACACGCAGGTCTTCCGCTTCGGTGGCGGCACGCGGTTCTGAGCCGGGAATGCCCGATCGGGCCGGGACTGCCGACCCGATGGCCGGCCGGGTTCGCCGTTGCTTCAGACAGGGACCGTGATTTCGGCCGCTGTTGATAGCGGTCCTCGCGTCGGGTCCTTTCGCTTGTCGGAAAACACCGGTAGAACTCCCGATTGTTGTCTGTTCAAGGATGATCCGGCCCGAACGCGGCCGGCTCCGCGTCGTGGAACATCCCTGCGAGATGCCGTTCTTCTCCCGTAAAGGCCCGTTTCTGCTGTCGGAACTCGCACAATCCGTTGGCGCGTCGTGCTCCAGCGGGAGCGAGGACATCTCCATCAGCGATGTGGCGGTGCTGGCGGAAGCCGGCCCGTCCGACATCGCGCTTTACGGCAACGTCGCCTACCGCACCGATCTCGCCGATGCGCGCGCCGGAGCGATTATCACCCGCGCCAAGCTCAGCGACGATCTGCCCGAAGGGATCCCCAGCCTGATCTGCGACAAGCCGGGCGAGGCCTTCGAGGCCCTGGTGCGGCTGTTCTATCCAGGCGCGGGATTGCCGGGCGCGGTGCATGAGAGCGATGGTGTTTCGCCGCAAGCCCATGTGCATGAGGACGCCCGACTGGAGCCCGATGTCACGGTCGAACCCGGTGCCAGCATTGGCGCGCGCGCCGAGATCGGCTCCGGCAGCCGCGTTCTCACCGGCGCGGTGGTCGGCGCGGACGTGCGCATCGGCCGCGATTGCACCATCGCCCCCGGCGCCAGCGTGGCACACGCCTTCATCGGCAATCGTGTGGTGCTGCATCCCGGTGTGCGCGTGGGCCAGGACGGATTTGGCTATTCGCCGGGACCAAAGGGCCTTGAGAAGGCGTTCCAGATCGGCAGGGTGATCATCCAGGACGATGTGGAGATCGGCGCCAACAGTTGCATCGACCGCGGCGGGGTGCGCGATACCATCGTTGGCGAAGGCACAAAGATCGACAATCTGGTGCAGATCGCCCACAACTGCACCATCGGCCGCCACTGCATCATTGTGTCGATGACGGCGCTGGCAGGCAGCGTTACGCTGGGCGATGGGGTCATGATCGGGGGTAATACGGTCATCAACAATCATGTGCGTATCGCCGATGGTGTACGCATCGCCGGGGCTTCGGCGGTCAATACCGACATCGAGCGCGCCGGCGATTGGGCCGGTGTACCCGCGCAGCCGAGACGGACGTGGTATCGCGAACTGATGATCCTGAAACGCCTGGCGCAGGAGCACCGGACGCGCGGCAAGGCGAAGGGGGAGCAAGACGGGGATGACTGACTCCGACGTGACGCCCAAGCAGTACGGGCCGGCCGATATCCAGATGCTGCTGAAACTGTTGCCGCATCGCTATCCCTTCCTGCTGATCGACCGACTGCTGGAAGTCAACGAGGACTATTCCGGCATCGGGCTAAAGAATGTCACCGCCAACGAGCCCCATTTCATCGGACACTTTCCGGGTCAGCCGATCATGCCCGGCGTGCTCATCGTCGAAGGCATGGCGCAGGCGGCCGGAAGCATCGTGCTGCTGGTGGAGGACGGCATCTCGGCGCAGCGCAACGTGCTGTTCATGGCCATCGACGGAGCCAAGTTCCGCCGGCCGGTGGTTCCCGGCGACACGCTGCTCTATCACCTCACGCTGCTGCGCAAGCGCCGCGGCGTCTATCGTTTCCAGGGCGTCGCGACGGTCGACGGCGAGAAGGTCGCCGAAGCCGAGATGACGGCCATGATTTCCGAAGAGCCGGCTGCCTGAGCAGCCGCCGGGTACCTGAAGCGGACCACCATTCCAAGATGACAACAATCCACAGTACCGCAGTCGTCGATTCCGGTGCCAAGATCGGCAGCGGGGTCGAGATCGGTCCGTTCTGTATCGTTGGGCCTGATGCCACGATCGGCGATGATGTTCGGCTGCGTTCCCATGTGGTCGTCGAAGGCCACACCACGATCGGACCGGCCTGCGACATCCACCCCTTCACCACGCTCGGCGGCAGACCGCAGCACACCGGTTATGCCGACGAACCCACCCGGCTGGTGATCGGCGCGCGCAACACGATCCGCGAGAACGTCACCATGAACCGCGGCACGGCCCAGGGCGGCGGTGAGACGCGCATCGGCGACGATGGCTACTACATGGCCTATTCGCACGTGGCGCACGATTGCCACATCGGCAACAAGGTGACATTCGCCAATTGCGCGACGCTGGGCGGACACACCACGGTGGGCGATTTCGTGATCATCGGCGGCCTGGCGGCCGTGCAACAGTTCTGCCGTATCGGCACCGGTGCCTTCATTGGCGGCATTTCCGGTATCAACAAGGATGTCATACCCTTCGGCTCGGTGATCGGCGACCGTGCGGTGCTGGCTGGCCTCAACATCGTCGGGCTGAAGCGGCGCGGACATGACCGGCAGTCGATTCACGGTCTTCGCAATGCCTACAAGATGATCTTCAGCGGGTCGGGTACATTGCAGGACCGGGCTCAGGAAGCAGCCAAGGAACATGAAGGCAATGAGTTGGTTGCCACCGTGGTCGACTTCCTGAAATCGGGCTCCGGGCGGGCCTTCTGCACGCCACGGGAGTAGCGGCCGTCACCCGGCACCAGGGAGAGTGCAGCGCTGACCCAGTCCATCCCCGCGCAGGACGAACGCCGGATCGTCATCGTCGCCGGCGAGGGACGGTTGCCTGCGGAGCTGACGGCGGCCGCGCGGGGGCGCGGTTGCGACGTGCGTCTCTACGCCATCGACGGCCTGTATGACGGTGCACTGGCGCCGGACCGCACGCTGGGGCTTGGCGAAGTCAATCGGCTGCGTAAGTTCCTCACCGAGGATGGCGTCTCGCGGATCACCTTTTCGGGACGCTTCTATCGTCCGGACTACGACAAGTTGGCCTGGGATACCGGTGCGGTCGCGGTGTTGCCGAAGATCCTGAAGACCGGACTGGGCGGGGATGACGCGGCCAATCGCGCCGTCATCGACATCATGCAGGGCTGGGGACTTGAGGTGATCGGGCAGGCCGAGGTGGCGCCCGACCTGCTGGTTGCTGCGGGAACCTACGCGCGCAAACGCCCGACCAAGGCACAGCGCGCCGACATCGCGTTCGGGTTTGCGGCCATCGCGGACCTTGCGCCCTATGACATCGGGCAGGCGGTGGTCATCCATAACGGCCGAATCCTGGCGGTGGAGGCCGCCGAAGGCACCGATGCGATGATCGCGCGTATCGCGGCGCTGCGCGAGGCCGGTCGGTTCAATGCCAAGGCGCCGGCCGGCGTTGTCATCAAGACCGCGAAACCCGGTCAGGACATGCGCCTCGACATTCCCGTCGTCGGCATCGACACGATCGAGGCGGTTCGCGATGCGGGGCTGGCCGGGCTTGCGGTCGGCGCGGGTCAGGTTCTGGTCGCGGAACAAGGCGAGGTGCGGGCGGTGGCTGACGCGGCCGGCCTGTTTCTCCTCGCCGTCGAGCCGGATGCGGAGCGCTGAGCCGTGCAGGGGGAGCGACTGAAGCTGTTCGTCATCGCCGGCGAGGAATCCGGCGACCGGCTGGCGAGCGCGCTGGTTGCCGAACTGGCGACGCGCTTCGAGCACATCGAACTGGTTGGCATTGGCGGCGAGGGCCTCAGGGCCGCCGGCCTGAAAAGCCTGTTCCCCATGGACGACATCTCGCTGATGGGCATCACCGCGGTGCTGGCACGGCTGCCGCGCCTGATGCGGCGGCTGGGGGAGGCCGTCGATGCAGCCTATGAGGCGCGTCCCGACGCCGCCATCCTGATCGACGCGCCGGACTTCAACCTGCGCCTGGCCAAGCGGTTGCGCACCCGCGATCCCTCGATCCCGATCATCAAGTGGGTGTCGCCATCGGTGTGGGCGTGGCGGCCGGGCAGGGCGAAGGCCATGTCTGCCTATGTGGACCGGTTGCTGGCGATCCTGCCCTTCGAGCCGGCGGCGCACGAACGCCTTGGCGGGCCGCCATGCACCTATACCGGCCATCCCCTGCTCGAAAAGTGTGAGGCGCTACGTCCGGCGCCCGGCGAACGTATGCCGCTGGAGGATGCCGAACAGCCGAGCCTGCTGGTTCTGCCGGGCAGCCGTGGCGGGGAGATCAAGCGATTTGCTCCGGTCTTCGGACGGGCTCTCGCCGAGATTACGGCGCGCGATGTTGCCTTCCAGGTCACCGTTCCCACGCTGGCGCGACACGAGGAAGCCGTGCGCGCCGAGGTGGAGAAATGGCCGGTGCCCGCCAAGGTCGTGGTTGGAGAAGAGGCCCGCTTTGCCGCATTTCGCAGCGCCCACGCAGCACTGGCCGCATCGGGCACGGTGACGCTGGAACTCGGGCTGGCCGGCGTGCCGACGGTCGTCGGCTACGACGGCGACCGGATCATGCGCTTGCTTGCACCGCTGATCCGCGTGTGGTCGATCGTGCTTACGAACCTGATCATCGGGCGACCGGTGATGCGCGAGTATGTCGGCGACATGTTCCGCGACGACATGATGGGCGCGGCAACGGCCGCCTTGCTCACCGACACGCCGGAACGGCGCGCGCAGATCGAGGCGCTGAAAGAGCTCGACGCGGCCATGGCGACCGAGCGCCCGCCCGCCGAGATTGCCGCCGACGCGGTGATGGCCGCGATCGGCAAGAACCGCCTGACGTGAGAAACCCCGGACGGGGTTGCCTCTGCCGCGGCTTTATTTGCGCGAGGTGATCGGCACGTAGTCGCGCCGCGTCGCGCCGGTGTAGAGCTGCCGGGGGCGGCCGATCTTCTGCTCGGGGTCCTCGATCATCTCCTTCCACTGGGCGATCCAGCCCACCGTGCGCGCCAGCGCGAACAGCACCGTGAACATGGTGGTCGGGAACCCGAGCGCCTTCAGCGTGATGCCGGAATAGAAGTCGATGTTGGGATAGAGCTTCTTCTCGATGAAGTACTCATCGTTGAGCGCGATGCGCTCCAGCTCCAGCGCCACATCGAGCAGCGGATCGTCCTTGAGGCCGACCTCGGCGAGGACCTCGTGCGTGGTGCGCTGCATGACGCGCGCGCGCGGATCGTAATTCTTGTAGACGCGGTGGCCGAAGCCCATCAGGCGGAACGGGTCGTCCTTGTCCTTGGAGCGCTCGATGAACTCCGGGATGCGATCGACGGTGCCGATCTCCTGCAGCATCTCGAGCGCTGCCTCGTTGGCGCCGCCATGGGCCGGCCCCCAGAGACACGCGATGCCGGCGGCGACGCAGGCAAACGGGTTGGCGCCCGACGAGCCGGCGAGCCGCACGGTGGACGTGGAGGCATTCTGCTCGTGGTCGGCATGCAGGATGAAGATGCGGTCCATGGCGCGCGAGAGCACCGGATTGATCTTGTACTCCTCGCACGGCACAGCGAAGCACATGTTCAGGAAATTGCCGGAGAAATCGAGTTCGTTGCGCGGATAGATGAAGGGTTGGCCGATCGAGTACTTGTAGGCCATCGCGGCGATGGTCGGCATCTTGGCGATCATGCGCACGCTGGCGACCATGCGCTGGTAGGGATCGGCGATGTCGGTTGAGTCGTGGTAGAAGGCCGACAGCGCGCCGACCACCCCGACCATGATGGCCATGGGATGGGCGTCGCGGCGGAAGCCGGAATAAAACCGGGCCATCTGCTCGTGCAGCATGGTATGGCGCGTCACGCGATGGTCGAAGTCGGTCTTCTGCGATTCCGTCGGCAATTCCCCGTAGAGCAGCAGATAGCAGGTCTCCAGGAAGTCGCCGTGCTCGGCGAGCTGTTCGATCGGGTAACCGCGATACAGCAGCACGCCTTCATCGCCGTCGATATAGGTGATCTTGGATTCACAACTTGCCGTGGAGGTGAAGCCCGGATCGTAGGTGAACACGCCCGCGTCGCGATAAAGCGAACTGATATCGACCACATCGGGGCCGACCGAACCCGGTTTGACCTGAAGCTGGTGATTGTCCGAACCAACCTTGATTGTCGCCGATGTGTCGCTCATCTGCCGCTCTCCTTATTGGTTACGGACGGCCGAAGGCTCGCGCAGGGGCTGCGTGCAGAGCCTTTGCCGGCATGGTGTGGGGAGCCTCCGGCTTTATCGCCGCGGCTGCCGTTTCGGCAACCCGGGGGAGGCCTAGTCCGATGGTCGGAAAACCCGCCGAAGAGTTAGCCGATCCGGCCATTCTCCGCAAGGTTTGCGAACGCTTGCGGCGTTCACCATTCGTCGCAGCCCAATCGTCGTTCAGATGACAATCATGTGACAGAACAAGGCGTTATGCCGCCTGGCCGCACTGATCGTGGATACGCGCAAGGCTCTCGGCGCGGCCCAGCACGCCGAGCACGTCGAAAATGCCGGGCGAGGTGGTTCGGCCGGTCAACGCAGCGCGCAGCGGCTGCGCCACCTTGCCAAGCTTCAAATCCCGGGCCTCCGCGAAATCGCGCACCGCCTGCTCCGTGGCCTCAACGCTCCAGTCGGGCAGGGCCGACAGCACCTCGTGCAGGCCGGCCAGCATCTGCCGCGCGTCCGCGTCGAGCAGCTTCGCCGCCTTCTCGTCGGGAGTCAGCGGGCGCTCGGCGACAAGGAAAGCTGCGCCATCGATCAGGTCGTTCAGGGTCTTGGCGCGCTCCTTGAGCCCGGGCAGGGCGCTGCGGAAGGCCTCGCGCGTGGCCGTGGTCAGTTTTCCGGCAAACTCCGGCCCACCCGGCAGATGCGGCAGGGCGGCCTCGATCTCGGCCATCAGCGCGTCATCGTCGCTTGCGCGCAGGTAGTGGCCATTGAGGTTCTCCAGCTTGACCAGATCGAACCGCGCCGCCGACTTGCCGATGCCGTCGAGGCCGAACCATTCGATCATCTGCGGCGTGGAGAAGATCTCGTCGTCGCCGTGGCTCCAGCCAAGCCGGGCGAGATAGTTGCGCATGGCCTGCGGCAGGTAGCCCATCTCGCGATAGGCCTCCACGCCCAGCGCGCCGTGGCGTTTCGACAGCTTGGCGCCGTCGGGACCGTGGATCAGTGGGATATGCGCCATCGCCGGCACGTCCCATCCCAATGCTGCATAGATCTGGCTCTGGCGGGCGGCATTGGTGAGATGGTCGACACCCCGCACGATGTGGGTCACGCCCATGTCGTGGTCGTCGACGACGACACTCAGGTTGTAGGTCGGCGCGCCGTCCGAACGCAGGATGACCAGATCGTCGAGGTCCTTGTTGGGAAAGGTGACCTCGCCCTGGACCTGATCGTCGACAAGCGTCTCGCCATCGTCGGGGGAGCGGAAGCGGATCACCGGATCGACGCCTGCCGGTGCCTCGCCTGGATCGCGGTCGCGCCAGCGCCCGTCATAGCGCGGCGGCCGGCCGTCGGCCATGGCCTGCTCGCGCATCTGCGTCAGTTCCTCCGGCGTGCAGTAGCAGCGATAGGCGTTACCGCTCTCCAGCAGCGTCTCGACGGCCTTGCGATGGGCCTCGACGCGCGAGAACTGCGACACCGGTTCGCCGTCCCAGTCGAGGCCAAGCCAGGTCAGCCCGTCGAGGATCGCCGCCACCGCCTCGTCGGTCGAGCGCTGCCGGTCGGTATCCTCGATGCGCAGCAGCATCTTCCCGCCGTGATGCTTGGCGTAGAGCCAGTTGAACAGCGCCGTGCGCGCGCCGCCGATATGCAGGAAACCGGTGGGCGAGGGGGCGAAACGGGTGACGACGGGACTTGCGGTCATGGACTGGGTTCAATCGACATTCAGGTTTCTGGCGTGGCGCGCCTTGAGATCATGGAACGGGCCGGTTTTCAACTGCGCGCTCCAATCAAAGCAAGACATGCTCTAGGCTTTGGTCTTATGCGCAGCGATATGCCGGACCGCGTGGGTGCCAAACCGGACCCCGCGCCGTCGCATCAGGTTCCAGAACCGGGCAGGGCGGCGACGGATCGCCGGCGCCTGCTGGGGCGGACGGCCCGGTCGCCGCTTGCCTGGCGGATCGCGTTTGCCGGCGTCGTGACCAGACTGCGGGCGGAGCCGTTCTCGGCGCTGCTGGCCGAACAGGACCGCTGGTTCCTGTGGCTGCCGGTGGCGATGGCGGCCGGCGTCATCATCTACTTCGCACTGCCCGCCGAGCCGATGCCCGTGGCGCTGTGGCTTGGCTTTGCCGCACTGGCCGGTGCCGCGTGGCGCGTACGCCAGGCCATTCTGGCGCTGTGCGGACTGTCATTTGCCGCCGCCGTCCTGTTGGGGGCGGCACTTGCATCGACGCAGGCGCACCGCGCTCACGCCCCGGCGATCCACGACCGCAGCGCGCCGGTCTTCGTGACCGGCATCGTGCGCGATTCCGATGCACGCGACGCGCGGGGCCTGCGCTATCGGATACTGGTGGACGAGATCACCGGCATGGCACCGGAGCGCACACCGCATACGGTGACCGTCACCCGCCGTGGCGGCGATGCTGCGGTGCCGATCGGTCATCGCGTCCGGCTGCGCGCCATCCTGCTGCCGCCACCGGACGCCGCGGCGCCGGGCGGTTTCGATTATGCGCGACGCGCCTATCTGGAGCGGATCGGCGGCACCGGCTTCGCGCTCGGCACCCCGGAAGACCTTGGCCCGGCCAAGGCGTTGTCCGTCGGCCTTCGCATCGCCGTGTGGCTCGATGCGGTGCGCAGCGCCGTGGAGGGACGCATTCGCACGGCACTTCCCGGCCGCGAGGGCGGCATCGCCGCAGCACTCATCGTCGGCAAGCGCGGCGGCATTCCCGAAGCCAGCCGCGAGGCCCTGCGCGCGGCGGGACTCGCTCATATCCTGGCGATTTCCGGTCTGCACATGGCGCTGGTCGCCGGTAGCGTGTTTCTCGGCGCACGGCTGCTGCTCGCCGCCATTCCGGGGCTCGCGCTGCGCTGGCCGATCCGCAAGATTGCCGCACTCGCCGGCCTGTTCGCCGCCTGCTGCTATCTCGGCCTGTCGGGCGCCAGCGTATCGGCCCAGCGGGCATTCATCATGGCCGCGGTGATGTTCGTCGCCATGCTGCTCGACCGGCCGGCCATCACGCTCCGGAACGTCGCCATCGCGGCCATCGTCATCATCGTCGTGACGCCTTCGGCGGTCATGGAAGCGGGCTTCCAGATGTCGTTCGCCGCGACCGTCGCGCTGGTTGCCGTGTTCGAGGAACTGCGATTGCGGCGGATGCGCAGGAGTGCTGCCGACCGGGTTCCAAGAAGCACATTTGGCGGCGTCGGCCTGTGGTTCGGCATCATCGTGCTGACGGCGCTGGTCGGCAGCCTCGCCACGGCGCCCTATGCGGCATTCCACTTCAACCGGGTGGCGCCCTACAGCGTGCTGGGCAACGTGCTGGCCATGCCGACCGTCAGTTTTCTGGTGATGCCGGCCGGCGTTGTCAGCGGTCTGGCGTTGCCGTTCGGACTGGAAGCCTATCCGCTGCGCGCCATGGCGCTGGGCATCGGTCTCGTCCATGCGTCGGCGGAGTGGGTCGCGTCACTGCCGGCCGCGCACGCGACCGTCGCGGCGCGGCCGCCGGGCGTGCTGCTGCTGGTCACGCTGGCGCTCTACTGGGCGGCGCTGTGGCGGCGGCGATGGCGCTACTGGGGCGCAGTGGCGGCACTGGCCGGAGCTGTTGTCCTTGCCGGGCTGCACCGGGGCCCGGATGCCTATATCGACCGCGACGGCGCCATGGCCGCGGTGCGAAACGTCGACGGAGAACTTGTGTTCGCCGCCCTGCGGCGCAGTGGTTTCGTCGTCGATACCTGGCTCAGGCGCTCGGGCGACGCCCGGCGCGAAGAGGACGAAAGCCTCAAGGACATACGTTGCAAGGCGCCGCCATGCCGTGCGCAGGCGACAACGGCCAGCGGCGCCATCCTGACCATTGCGCTGCAGATGAAGGACGAACCGGTCGCGGCGGTCTGCGCCGGCGCGGACATCGTGCTGTTGCGCGGCTGGCAATGGCGCGCCGCACGCGCGGAGCCTGCCTGCACCGATGCGACCCTGATCAGCCGCACACAGATGCTCCGCCGAGGTGCCATGGCCGTCTACATGCCGGCATCTGCCGACGAACCACTGGAGATCGTCGGCGCGCGAGACGACCGCAAGGGGCGCACCTGGCACCAGCCCTGAACG
The DNA here is from genome assembly GCA_028279445.1 of Tepidamorphaceae bacterium. Lineage (GTDB taxonomy): Bacteria > Pseudomonadota > Alphaproteobacteria > Rhizobiales > Tepidamorphaceae > JANQNT01. The sequence goes on from JANQNT010000003.1 coordinate 97,224, forward strand.
CGATTTACGGCTAATACCTGCGGAACAGCCCGGTCAGCCGGCCCTGGATCTGGACCCGGTCCGGGCCGAAGATGCGGGTCTCGTAGGTGGGATTGGCCGCTTCCAGCGCGATCGAGGCACCCTTGCGGCGGAAGCGCTTCAGGGTCGCTTCCTCCTTGTCCACCAGCGCCACGACGATCTCACCGGAATCCGCGGTGTCCGACTTGCGGATCACCACGGTGTCGCCGTCGAGAATGCCGGCATCGATCATTGAATCGCCGCGCACTTCGAGCGCGAAGTGATCACCCCCGGCGAGCATGTCGGCAGGCACCGAGATGGTGTGGGAGTGATTCTGGATCGCCGAGATCGGCGTGCCGGCTGCAATCCGGCCCATCACCGGCACGGCGATGGTCTCGGTCGTCTCGGTGGGTTGCGCGGGTCCCTTGCCAAGCCCGCCCTCGACCACGTTGGGCGAGAAGCCACGCCCGCGCGGCGCCATGCCAGGCGCAATCGCCTCGGGCAGCTTGACGATCTCCAGGGCACGGGCGCGGTGGGGCAGACGGCGGATGAAGCCGCGCTCCTCAAGTGCGGTAATCAGCCGGTGAATGCCGGACTTGGAGCGCAGATCCAGCGCCTCCTTCATCTCGTCGAAGGAGGGGGGAACGCCGGATTCCTTCAACCGCTCATGGATGAACAACAACAGTTCCCGCTGCTTGCGCGTCAACATGGCTCGCGATCCCCTGTTCCAATGCCCATCTGTTCAAGACCCCATCTCATCGAAATCCGCCGACATCACACCCTCTTAAAGGGCATGATCCGATCCC
>JANQNT010000012.1 GCA_028279445.1 Tepidamorphaceae bacterium
GGTCCGGGCGCACGCCCGGCAAAAGGTCCGGTGGACCTTTTGAGGCCGGAACGCCCGCCAGGGCCAGGGGCGAAATCCGCCGCGCCCTTCGGGTTCGCGGCAAGCCGCCCATCTGCGGCACGAAGCCTCCTCGAATAGGCTTGGGCCTGTCCGTCGTCCGCTTCGCTGGCATCTGAACGGCTTGTCGCAAACAGAATGGCGTGACCCAATTGAGTCCGGACCCTAGACGCAGTCCAGATCGCCGCGTGCCCAGCCCTCGCGGCAGCGCGTCGCGAACGCCTCGAGCTCGCCGGCGGCGATGGCTTCCCGGATGCCCCCCATCAGCGATTGGTAGTAGGCGACGTTGACCCAGCTCAGCAGCATCGCGCCGAGTGGCTCGCCGGTCTTGACGAGGTGGTGCAGATAGGCGCGTGCGTAGTCGCACGCGGCCGGGCAGTCGCTGTCCGCGTCGAGTGGACGCGGATCGTCGGCATGTCGGGCGTTGCGCAGGTTGATGCGGCCGAAGCGGGTATAGGCGTGTCCGTGCCGGCCGGCGCGCGTCGGCATCACACAGTCGAACATGTCGATGCCGCGGGCGACCGCCCCCAGGATATCGTCGGGCGTGCCGACGCCCATCAGGTAGCGCGGCTTGTCCGCCGGCAACTTCGGCACGGTGGCATCGAGCACCGCGAACATCACCTCCTGCGGCTCGCCGACGGCGAGCCCGCCGACCGCCAGTCCGTGAAAGTCCATCGCTGCGAGCGCACCCGCCGAGCGTTCCCGCAAGGTCTCGTCGGCACCTCCCTGGACGATACCGAAGGCGGCCGCGCCGGAGGATGCATCGAACGCCTCGAGACTGCGCTCGGCCCATCGCAGGGATAGCTCCATCGCGCGCTCGGCTTCCTCGTCGGTGCATGGCAGCGCGACGCACTCGTCAAGTTGCATGTGGATGTCGGAGCCGAGCAGCGCCTGGATCTCCATTGCCCGTTCCGGCGTCAGCGCATGCTGCGATCCGTCAACATGCGAGCGGAAGGTCACCCCCTCCTCGCTCACCGTCCGCAACGCGGCAAGCGACATCACCTGGAAGCCGCCGGAGTCGGTGAGGATCGGTTTGTCCCAGCGCATCAGCCGGTGCAGTCCGCCGAGCCGGGCGACGCGCTCGGCACCCGGTCGCAGCATCAGGTGATAGGTGTTGCCAAGCACGATGTCGGTTCCGGTCGCGGCGACCGTCTCCGGGAACATGGCCTTGACGGTGCCCGTCGTGCCGACCGGCATGAAGGCCGGCGTACGCACCTGGCCATGGGGCGTTTCGAAATGTCCGGTGCGCGCAACGCGATCACGCGCGGCGACATGGAACGAAAATCCGCTCATGCCTCGCTCCGGTCAAGCAGCGTCGCGTCACCGTAGGAATAGAAGCGGTAGCGCTCGGCGATCGCGTGGGCGTAGGCCGCCTGCATGGTGTCCATACCGCTGAAGGCACAGACCAGCATGAACAGCGTCGAACGCGGCAAATGGAAATTGGTTAACAGCCGATCGACCAGCCGGAAACGGTATCCAGGCTTGATAAAGATGTTTGTTTCGGATGCGAAATAATGCAAAAGGCCATCGTTACCAACGGCCGATTCAAGCAAACGCAGCGCGGTCGTGCCCACCGCGACGACGCGCCCGCCGGCCGCACGCGCATGGTTAATGGCGGCCGCAGTGTCCGCGTCGATCTCGCCGTATTCAGCGTGCATGACGTGGTCGTCAGTGTCCTCACTCTTCACCGGCAGGAAGGTGCCCGCGCCCACATGCAGCGTGAGATAGGCGCACGCGACGCCGGCCTGCCGCAACCGCTCCAGCATCGGTTCATCGAAATGCAGGCCGGCCGTGGGCGCGGCGACGGAGCCATCGCGCCTGGCATAGACGGTCTGGTAGTCGGCGCGATCCTGATCGTCGGCGCGCCGGCGCGAGGCAATGTAGGGAGGCAGCGGCATGGCGCCGAGCACATCGATCAGCGCGGCGAGTTCGCCCGGCTCGGCATCGAAGCGCAGCACGATCTCGCCACCGCCGGGCGTCTCGATCACCTGCGCGTCGAGCACCGCGCCCGCCATGTTGGCAAAGCGCAGCCGGTCATCGACCGCGATGCGTTTTGCCGGCCGCGCGAAGGCGCGCCAGGTCAGCGCGTCGAGTTGCTTGTGCAGGTTGAGCGAGATCGCCGCCCTCGCCTCGCCGCGCAGCCGCTCCCCGGTCAGCGCTGCGGGCAGCACGCGGGTGTCGTTGAAGACCAGCACATCGCCCGGCGTCAGAAGGTCGACGAGATCGCTGATCGTGTGATCGCTCAGCACCGGATCGGCATGCGGGCGCACGCTGAGCAACCGCGCCGCCTCGCGCGGTATGGCGGGCCGCAGCGCGATCAGTTCCTCGGGCAGATCGAAATCAAACAGGTCGACACGCATGGTGGCATCAGCCTGGCCGTGGGTTCATCAATTGGTCCGGGCGCAACTATGCGGAAACGGTCGACCTCATCTACGAGGTGCGAGCCCGACACCCTCGACCCTTCGAGGCGCGTTGTACGCGCACCTCTGGATGAGGGTGTCGACGGCGAGTCGCGAAGGCGAGATCAACCAGCTTGCTGCACCTTGCTGGGGTAACGCCACCGGCTTGCGCGCCCGGCCAACGCTCAGCCGATGTCGGCGGCGACCTTCATGGAGACGATCTTGTCGGGATCGATCACCGGCTCGCCGCGCTTGATCTTGTCGACGTTGTCCATGCCGTCGGTGACCTCGCCCCAGACAGTGTACTGACCGTCGAGAAAGCTGGCGTCGCCGAAGCAGATGAAGAACTGGCTGTCGGCAGAGTTGGGGTCCTGGGCACGGGCCATGGATGCGGTTCCGCGCTGATGGGAGGCGGAGTTGAACTCGGCCTTCAGCTTGTGCCCCGAACCGCCCGTGCCGGTGCCGGTCGGGTCGCCGGTCTGGGCCATGAAACCTTCGATGACGCGATGGAACACGACGCCGTCATAGAAGCCTTCGCGGGCCAGTTCCTTGATGCGCGCGACGTGATTGGGCGCAAGGTCCGGCCGCAGGGCAATGGTCACCTGCCCTTGCGTCGTCTCGAGCACCAGCGTGTTTTCGGGATCGGCATTGTCGGTCATGAGTCCTGGTCTCCCCTCAAAAAAGAATGCGACGCGTCAACTTGAAACGTCGGCTGCAATGCGCATGGAGATGATCTTGTCGGGATTGGCCGGCGGTTCACCGCGGACGATCTTGTCGACATGCTCCATGCCGTCGGTGACGCGGCCGAAGACGGTGTACTGACCGTCGAGGAAGCGCGCGTCGGCAAAGCAGATGAAGAACTGGCTGTTGGCGGAGTTGGGATCCTGCGAGCGCGCCATGCCGAGCACACCGCGCACGAAGGGCTCGCTGGAGAACTCCGCCGGCAGGTCTTCCAGTTCCGATCCGCCGAAACCGGTTCCCGTCGGATCGCCGGTCTGGGCCATGAAGCCCTCGATGACGCGGTGGAAGACGATGCCGTCATAGAAGCCCCGTCGGGCCAGAACCTTGATGCGTTCGACATGCTTGGGCGCAAGTTGCGGCAGCAGTTCGACGGTCACGGTGCCGCTCTTCAGTTCGATCAGCAGCGTGTTTTCCGCGCTGGCGCCACCGCTCGGTAGCGCCGGCTCCTGCGGCGTCGGCGCATCGGAACACGCCGCCAGCATGAGAACGAACGAAAGGGCAAGGGCGAGGCCCGGTATACGCATGAGGTGCTCCTGGAGACTCTGAGAAGACGGTGGCCGGCGCGTCAGCGCAGCCTTTGGGAAAGCTGCTCGGCGACGCTGGCGGGAACGAAGGCGGAGACGTCGCCGCCCATGGCCGCGATCTGGCGCACCAGGCTGGCAGCAATATGGCGCACCGGCGGCGCGGCCGGCAGGAACACGGTGGCGATCTCGGGCGCCATCTCACCGTTCATGCCCGCCATCTGCATTTCGTAGTCGAAGTCGGTCGCATCACGCAGGCCGCGAATGATGGCGTTGGCACCCTCCGCGCGCGCCGCCTCCACCACAAGTCCATCGAAAGTGGCCAGGCGCAATTCGCAACCACCGGCCAGCACACCATCGGTCTCGCGTGTCAGCATGTCCATGCGCTCCTCGGCGCTGAACAGGGGCGACTTGCCGTGGTGCACGCCGATCGCCACCACCAGCACATCGCACATGACGCTGGCGCGGGCGATCACGTCGAGGTGGCCCTTGGTGACCGGATCGAAGCTGCCCGGATAGAGCAGGACGCGTTGCGACATGGTGAGGGCTCCGAACTCAGGCGCGCTTCGTCAGCGCCAGCCATATGCCGCCACCGATCAGGAAGCTGCCCGAAACGCGCTCGAGCAGCCGCACCCGGTGGCGGCTGAACAGCCTGCCGGTCTTGCCGGCGAGCAAGGCGTAACCGCCGTCGAGCACTGTGGCGACCACCATGAACACCGCCGCCAGCAGCATCGCCTGCAGCGCGGTGCTGCCGCGCGCGGGATCGATGAACTGCGGGATGAACGCGCCGAAGAACACCAGCGCCTTCGGATTGGACAGGATGACGATGAAGCCCTGCAGGAAGAAGTTGCGCCGCGCGGAGGCGGTGTCCACGTCACCGGGGCCGGCGAGCGTTCCGTCCGAGCGCCACAACTTGATGCCGAGCCAGATCAGGTAGGCGGCGCCGGCGAGCTTCACCCAGACGAACATCTCGCCCATGACGCGCACGACCGTCTCAAGCCCGAAGGCCAGCACCACCAGCATGATGGCGAGACCCGCCTGGGTGCCGGCCACATTCATCAGTCCGGCGCGCGTGCCGTAGCGCAGGCTGTTGGCGATGATCACGGTGACGGAGGGTCCCGGCACGATCACAACGACCACGCAGGCAAGCACGTAGGTGATGAACAGCGCTGGGTCGATCATGACGGGTTCCCGGTTGTCAGGCCGCCCCGTCGGGGGCGCGAAGGAGCCGGTATATCACGCCGGGCCATCGGGTCCAGCGTCGCCTTCGGTGGAGCCATCGCCATCGGGGTCGGTGGCATCGCCTCCGGCACTGCCCGTGCCGTCGTCCGCACCGCCGTTGCCCTCGATGTCGCCATTCTCCGCCTCATCTCCGTAGGCGTCATCATCCTCGGCGTCGTCACCGTTATCGCCCTCGTCGGGAATGTGCTCGACCGACACGACGTGTTCACCATCCGCGGTATCGAAGACAATGACCCCCTGCGTCGCACGGCCGGCGATGCGGATGCCGCTGACCGGACAGCGGATCGTCTGGCCGCCATCGGTGATCAGCATGATCTGGTCGGCTTCCTCGACGGGGAAGGATGCGATGAGATCGCCGTTGCGCTCGTTGGTGACCATGGCGACGATGCCCTTTCCGCCGCGCCCGGTAACCCGGTACTCGAACGACGAGGAGCGCTTGCCGTAGCCGTTCGCCGACAATGTCAGCACGAACTGCTCGGCGGCACCCATTTCCGCGTAGCGCTCCTGGCTCAGTTCGCCGCCCATGCTCTCGGCTTCGATGCCGGTCTCGTCGGTATCGCCGCGCATCAATCGCGAGCGCTTCAGATACTCCGCGCGCTCGTCCGGGGTCGCCTCGAAGTGGCGCAGCACCGCCATGGAGATGACGTGGTCGCCGTCGGCCAACGCGATGCCGCGCACGCCCATGGAGTCGCGGCTCTGGAAGACGCGCATGTCGGTGACCGAGAAACGGATGCACTGCCCCTTCACCGTGGTCAGCACGATGTCGTCGTCTTCAGTGCACGTCTCCACGCCGGCCAGTTTCACGCCATCATCCAGCTTCATGGCGATCTTGCCGTTCTGGCGGATGCCGACGAAGTCCGACAGCTTGTTGCGGCGCACGGTGCCCGCGCTCGTGGCGAAGGCGACATCCAGCTCCGCCCAGCTCTCTTCGTCCTCGGGCATCGGCAGCACCGTGGTGATGCGCTCGCCCTCCTCCAGCGGCAGCAGATTGACGAAGGCCTTGCCGCGCGCCTGCGGATTGGCAATCGGAAGCCGCCACACCTTGAGCTGGTAGACCATGCCGCGGGAGGAGAAGAACAGCACCGGCGTGTGCGTGTTGGCGACGAACAGGCGGGTGACGAAATCCTCCTCGCGCGTCGACATGGCAGCGCGGCCCTTGCCGCCACGCCGCTGGGCACGATAGGTCGACAGCGCAACCCGCTTGACGTAGCCGGCGTGGGACACGGTGACGACCATGTCCTCGCGCTGGATCAGGTCCTCGTCCTCGACGTCGGGACCACCCTCGCCGATTTCGGTGCGCCGCGGCGTGCCGAATTCCTCCTTCACCGCGAGCATCTCGTCGGTGACGATGCTCATGATGCGCGCGCGCGATGAGAGGATATCGAGGTAATCGCGGATCCTGTCGGCGATCTCGTTCAACTCATCGGCGATCTCGTCGCGGCCAAGCGCGGTCAGCCGCTGCAGGCGCAGTTCGAGGATCGCGCGGGCCTGGGCTTCCGACAGCCGGTAGGTGCCGTCATCGCCGAGCTTGTGGCGCGGATCGTCGATCAGCGCGATCAGCGGCGCCATGTCGTTGGCCGGCCAGTTGCGCCCCATCAGCGCCTCGCGCGCCGAGGCCGGATCGGGCGCGGTGCGGATCAGCTTGATGACCTCGTCGATATTGGCCACCGCGATGGCCAGCCCCACCAGCACGTGGGCGCGGTCGCGCGCCTTTTCGAGCAGGAACTTGGTGCGGCGGCTGATGACATCTTCGCGGAACTGTATGAACGCCCGCAGCATGTCCTTGAGATTGAGCTGCTCGGGCCGGCCGCCGTTGAGCGCCACCATGTTGGCACCGAACGTCGTCTGCAGCGGCGAGAAGCGATAGAGCTGGTTCAGCACCACGTCGGCGACCGCGTCGCGCTTCAGCTCGACCACCACGCGCAATCCGTCGCGGTCGGACTCGTCGCGAATGTCGGCGATGCCCTCGATGCGCTTGTCGCGCACCAGTTCGGCGATGCGCTCGACCATCAGCGCCTTGTTCACCTGGTAGGGAACCTCGGTGACGATGATCGCCTCGCGCTCCTTGCGCACCTCCTCGATCTTCACCTTGCCGCGCACGACGATGGAACCGCGCCCGGTCTCGTAAGCCGAGCGCGCGCCCGCCTGACCGAGGATGATGCCGCCGGTGGGGAAATCCGGCCCCGGCACGATGCGCATCAGTTCCTCGGGCCCGAGCGTGGGATCATCGATCAGCGCCACCGCCGCATCGACCACCTCGCCCAGATTGTGCGGCGGGATGTTGGTCGCCATGCCGACGGCGATACCGCCGGCACCGTTGACCAGCAGGTTGGGGAACTTCGAGGGAAGGGCGACCGGCTCGGTTTCGGAGCTGTCATAGTTGTCCTGGAAGTCGACGGTGTCCTTGTCCAGATCGTCGATCAGCGTGTGCGCGACCTTGGCCAGGCGGCACTCGGTGTAGCGCATGGCCGCCGGGGGATCGCCGTCGATGGAACCGAAATTGCCCTGCCCGTCGATCAGCGGCAGGCGCAGCGAAAAATCCTGCGCCATACGTACCAGCGCGTCATAGATCGCCTGGTCGCCATGGGGGTGGTACTTACCCATGACATCGCCGACGACACGGGCCGACTTGCGATAGGGCTTGTTCCACTCGTAGCCGTTCTCATGCATCGAGTAGAGGATGCGGCGGTGCACCGGCTTGAGCCCGTCGCGCACGTCCGGCAGCGCGCGGCTGACGATCACGCTCATGGCGTAATCGAGATAGCTGCGGCGCATTTCCTCCGCGATCGAGATCGGGCGAACGTCGGAGGGATCGTCCGGACCGCCGGGCGCGGAGCCGTCTGGGGTTTCGGTGTCAGACAAGGACTGTCATCCAAGTGTTGATTTAATGGTTCTAGGTAGCCGATTCTTGCCCTGGCAGGCTAGGGTTTCGCGCAGGAAAAGCCCCGTAATCACAGGTATTTTGGGCGTTTTGCGGGCAATGCGTGCGCAAACCAGAAACCAGCGTGCTAGGCTGGTGGCAAACGCGCAGGCAAACGCTTGAAACGGGGGATCGGCATGATGGCGAAGACAGCGCTCAGGGGCACGTTCCTGATGGCTTTCGCGGCGGGTGTTGTGGTCGCGACGGGGGTGCATTCGCCAGCGCAGGCGCAGAGCTTCAACTGTGCCAAGGCCAGTACGCCGGACGAGGTGCTGATCTGCCAGAACCCCTATCTGGCCGATCTCGACGAGCAGATGGCGTCGCTGTACTTCACCACCCGCAACCGCCTCTCCGGCAATGCCCGCCGGCAGATCGAGCGCGATCAGAAGGCGTGGCTGGAAGGCCGCATGCGCTGCGGCCGCGACGGTCCGTGCATCGCCGATGCCTACAATCGGCGGATCGTGGCGCTGCAATACTACTGAGCGCGCCAACGGCTCCCGCGTACACCATGCCCTACGATTACTTCATCACCGCCTTCGCCATGCTGTTCGTGGCGATCGACCCGATCGGCCTGGCGCCGATCTTTCTCGCCGTCACTGGCGGTTTCGACGAAAAGCAGCGCCGGCAGGTCGCGGTACGCGCAACGCTGATCGCGGTTTTCGTGCTGGCCGCCAGCCTGTTCGGCGGCGCGCCGCTGCTCGATGCGCTCGGCATCTCGCTGCCGGCGTTTCGCGTCGCCGGCGGCCTGCTGCTGTTCTGGATCGCAGCGGAGATGGTCTTCGAGCGCCGCAGCGAGCGCAAGCACTCCTCGGCGAAGGACCAGATTTCCCGCGACCACCTGGAGAACATCGCGGCCTTCCCGCTGGCCATACCGCTGATGGCCGGGCCCGGCGCGATCACCGCGGTGATCCTGCTCGCCGGGCGCGCCGAGGGCGATCCGGTGAAGCTCGGCGGGCTCGTCGGCATCGTCGCCGGCGTGCTGCTGCTGTGCTTCCTGTCCTACCTGTTCGCCGCGCGTATTGACCGCTTCCTCGGCGTCACCGTGCGCATCGTCCTGACCAGGCTGCTCGGGGTCATTCTCGCCGCATTGGCGGTCCAGTTCGTGGCCGACGGCGTGATCGCGTTCATCGCGGCGGCCTGATCGCTCTGGCTCGATACGCAGTTCCCCGCTACCGAATCCTTACCTGTGCAGCGCGAAATTCCCCTCGTCCTTCGAGGCTCGATCCCCGACACCCTCATCTGCGAGGTGCCCGCAAAGCGGGCCTCGAAGGGTCGAGGGTGTCGGAGCTCTCGCACCTCAGGATGAGGGGAATTTAGCGGCTTCTCCGGATTTCCGCCTTTGCGGCATGCCGGGCCCGACCGTTACGCAAAGTTGATCAGAACGGGATGTCGTCGTCGAGGTCGGCACCGGCCGGTGCCGGTGCGCGACCGCCGCCCCCACCCGCTGCACCGCCGCCTGGCGAGTCAAGCGCGCCGGAACGGCCGAAGTCCGAACCGCCGCCGGCGAAGTCGCCGCCGCGCTCGTTGCGCCCGTCGAGCATGGTCAGCGTGGAATTGAAGCCCTGCAGCACCACTTCCGTGGTGTAGCGCTTCTGACCGGACTGGTCTTCCCACTCGCGGGTCTGCAACTGGCCTTCCAGATAGACCTTGGAGCCCTTGCGCAGGTACTGCTCGGCGATGCGGCACAGCCCCTCGCTGAAGATCACCACGCGGTGCCACTCGGTGCGCTCGCGGCGCTCGCCGGAATTCTTGTCGCGCCAGCTCTCCGAGGTGGCCACCCGCAGGTTGGCGACGGGACGCCCGTCCTGCGTGCGGCGGATTTCCGGGTCCGCCCCCAGATTGCCAACCAGAATGACCTTGTTGACGCTGCCTGCCATATCACTTTCTCCGCTTACGTATCACGTTCCGCGTCCAACCAAATCGCGCATTCAAAGGCCTGTTTCACCGACCCACCGCCGGCACAAACGACCTTCAACCGAAGGCGCACAATAGCCGAGCAACTGCTATCATGCGCGCGCCTTGCGCGCTTTCCACAGGAGATTATGTTCTACTTTTGTTCCTGTCAAACACCAGTTTCCGCGTACGAGAACGGCCCCGCCGCATCTGTTTCTTCTGCGCGCGGGGCCTTGAAATGGCTTATCGCCGGTAACCGGTTTTAGCCGGTCGTCTCTTCGGCCTGACAGTCCGTCGCGCGTCTCGAGCCAACGCGGACCGTGCGGCCTCAAATCATATGGATTGTCGGCGGACGGGAGAAGCGCCTGTCACCTGACGCCCTTGAACCGACCGTGCCCCGCCCGCGTGGCGGGGCTGCGACAACTCTTCGGTGGTTTCATGCCCCTCTCCGCGTGTTTGCTGGCTCCCTCAGGCGAGGGCCGGTCGGGCTGGCGAACCACACGGACGATGACGGAGCGATAGGCGCTGCAAACGTCGGTCCATATGACTCGTTCCGACGTAGAGGAGCGTGCGCCTCCGATGACGTAGCGTCAAGCATCTTGCGATCACTTTTGAGCTGCGTTATCCACATGATGTTCGATATTTGTTCCAGTAATCGTGCCAACCGCCCTCGCCGCGCTCGACTTTGCGCTGCCGACGGCTACATCAGGTGGGCGTATTGGCGGCTGCGGGACGATGTGCGGGCACGATGACCTGAACCTGGCGTGCGGAGGCCATGCCCGACGATGAGCACCCTGAAGACAATCGCGATTCGCGGCGCGCGCGAGCACAACCTCAAGGGTGTCGATCTCGACCTGCCGCGCGACAGGCTGGTGGTGTTCACCGGGCTGTCGGGCTCGGGCAAGTCGTCGCTGGCCTTCGACACGATCTACGCGGAGGGCCAACGGCGCTACGTGGAATCGCTGTCGGCCTATGCGCGGCAGTTCCTGGAGATGATGCAGAAGCCGGACGTGGACCTGATCGAGGGTCTGTCGCCGGCGATCTCCATCGAGCAGAAGACGACCTCGCGCAACCCCCGCTCCACGGTCGGCACCGTCACCGAAATCTACGACTACCTGCGGCTGCTGTTCGCACGCGCCGGGGTGCCCTACTCGCCGGCGACGGGCCTGCCCATCGAAAGCCAAACCATCAGCCAGATGGTCGACCGGGTCTTGGCGCTTGAGGAAGGGACCCGCCTCTACCTGCTGGCGCCCATCGTGCGCGGCCGCAAGGGCGAGTACCGCAAGGAGTTCGCCGACCTGATGCAGCGCGGCTTCCAGCGCGCCAAGGTGGACGGTGCCTTCCATGAACTCTCGGACGTGCCGGCGCTCGACAAGAAGCTGAAACACGACATCGACGTGGTGGTGGACCGCGTCGTCGTGCGCGAGGACATCGCCACGCGGCTCGCCGACAGTCTGGAGACGGCGCTGAAACTCGCCGACGGGTTAGCGGTCGCCGAACTGGCGGACGAGACCGAAGACGACGGCACACCGAAGCGCATCGTGTTCTCGCAGAAGTTCGCCTGCCCGGTCTCCGGCTTCACGATTCCGGAAATCGAGCCGCGGCTGTTCTCGTTCAACAGCCCGCATGGCGCCTGCCCGGTGTGCGACGGGCTGGGCACGCAGATGTCGTTCGAGGCCGATCTGGTGGTTCCCGAACCTCAGCTCTCCTTGCGTGACGGCGCGGTGCTGCCCTGGGCGCGCACCGGCAACACCTCGCCCTACTACGCCCAGACGCTGGAGGCGATCGCCAACCACTTCGATGTGGCGATGACCACGCCGTGGTCGGACCTGCCGCAGAAGGTGCGTGACGTCATCCTGTATGGCTCCGGCGACGACAAGATCACGTTCGTCTACGACGACGGCCTGCGCCAATACGAGACGCAAAAGACGTTCGAGGGTGTGATCGGCAACATCGAGCGGCGCTGGCGGGAGACCGAAAGCCAGTGGGTGCGCGAGGAGCTGTCGCGCTATCAGGGCGACCACCCTTGCGAGGCTTGCGGAGGGTATCGTCTCAAGCCGGAAGCGCTCGCGGTAAAGCTCGACGGCCTGCACATCGGCGAGGTCACCGCCATGTCGATCAAGGGCGCGGCGGCGTGGTTCGAGGCCCTGCCCGCCACCCTGAGCGACAAGCAGATGGCCATCGCGGAGCGCATCCTGAAGGAGATCCGCGACCGGCTGAAATTCCTCAATGACGTGGGGCTGGAATACCTCACCCTGTCGCGGGCGTCGGGCACGCTGTCGGGCGGCGAAAGCCAGCGCATCCGGCTTGCTTCGCAGATCGGCTCGGGGCTGACCGGCGTGCTCTACGTGCTGGACGAACCCTCCATCGGGCTGCACCAGCGCGACAACGCCCGGCTGCTGGAAACGCTGAAACACCTGCGCGATCTCGGCAATACCGTGATCGTGGTGGAGCACGACGAGGACGCAATCCTGCAGGCCGACCACGTGGTCGATGTGGGGCCGGCGGCCGGCGTGCATGGCGGCGAGATTATCGCGTCGGGCACGCCGGACCAGATCATGGCCAATCCCGCCAGCCTGACGGGGCAATACCTCACCGGCATGCAGCAGATTCCGATGCCGGAAGAACGGCGCACCGGCTCAAAGGCGCGACGGTTGAAGGTGGTCGGCGCGCGCGGCAACAACCTCAAGGACGTGTCGATCGAGATACCGCTCGGCACCTTCACCTGCGTCACCGGCGTATCCGGCGGCGGCAAGTCCACCTTCCTGATCGACACGCTCTACCGCGCCGCGGCGCGCAAGCTCTCCAACGCCCGCGAGCACCCCGCCGAGCACGACCGTATCGAGGGTCTGGAGTTCATCGACAAGATCATCGATATCGACCAGTCGCCGATCGGCCGCACGCCGCGCTCCAACCCGGCCACCTACACCGGCGCCTTCACGCCGATACGCGAGTGGTTCGCCGGCCTGCCGGAAGCCAAGGCGCGCGGCTACGGTCCGGGGCGCTTCTCGTTCAACGTCAAGGGCGGGCGCTGTGAGGCCTGTCAGGGCGACGGCGTCATCAAGATCGAGATGCACTTCCTGCCGGATGTCTACGTCACCTGCGATGTGTGCGCCGGCCACCGCTACAACCGCGAGACGCTGGAGGTCACCTTCAAGGGTAAGTCCATCGCCGACGTTCTGGAGATGACGGTGGACGAGGCGCGCGACCTGTTCGACGCAGTGCCTTCCATCCGCGACAAGCTGGAGACGCTGCAGCGGGTCGGCCTCGGCTACATCCATGTGGGCCAGCAAGCCACCACCCTGTCGGGCGGCGAAGCGCAGCGCGTCAAGCTCGCCAAGGAGCTGTCGAAGCGCGCCACCGGCCGCACGCTCTACATCCTCGACGAACCGACCACAGGCCTGCATTTCCACGATGTCGCCAAGCTGCTCGAGGTGCTCCAGAAGCTCGCCGACACCGGCAACACGGTTGCCGTGATCGAACACAATCTGGAGGTCATCAAGACCGCCGACTGGATCATCGATCTGGGACCGGAGGGCGGCGACGGCGGCGGCGAAGTGGTGGCGACCGGAACGCCGGAAGACGTCGCCGCGACGCCCGGCAGCTATACGGGCCAGTTTCTCAATGAGCTGTTCCGCCGCAAGCGCAAGCGCGCACCCTCGGACGCGGCGGAGTAGCTGCCCCGCCGGAGCACACGGCTGGCGCACGACCGTGCGATTCCATTTCGCTCACGCCAGTTGCGCTGACGCGCAACGGCTCCGCGGGGGCGGCCTGACCGGCCGGGCGCACGGTCGTGCGCCTGGGGCCCTAACGCTCCGCCGGTGCGAGGAACGAACCCAGACACGCGACTGCGTGTCCGCGCGATAGCGCGCCCCCGCGGAGGCGTCGACCCCGGACGGCACGAAGTGCCTGATCCGGGGGAGACTTGCCGTGAGCGAAATAAAACCGAGGCGGCCTGACCGGCCGGGCGCACGGTCGTGCGCCCGGGGTCCCAACGCTCCGCCAGTACAAGGAATGAACCCAGACACGCGACTGCGTGTCCGCGCGATAGCGCGCCCTCGCGGAGCCGTGCGCGCGGACATTGTCCGAGCAAACTGGCGTGAGCGGATTCCATGCTGGCCGTTCGGCTTGTCCGAAAACCGGTGCCCACTTTTCGGGCCTCGCGGCTGATCAGGAATAGCCTTCCTTGAACCAGCGCTTCAGCGTCATCACCTCGGGCACGTGGCCGTTGTGGCGCATCCAGGAATCGACCGACCACTTCACGCCGGTCTTCTTGTCGCGCACCACCGCCGTGTTGTGCGGGTAGCGGGTGTCGAGGAAATTGCCGCGGCCCTCGATGCGCGCCACCGTGTGGTGCTTCAGGAGCCCCTTGCGCTCCAGCAGGATCAGCAGCCTTGTGGTGTTGCGCGCCTCATCGACGCAATCGAGCTGGGAGCGGTCGCCGCCGGTGGTGTAGTTGCCGGCGATGTCGGTGGCGGTGCCGGCGGTCTTGGCGGCGAACACCTCGAAGAACACCACGGCCTGCTTGATCGCCTCGCGCTCGTGCGCCGGGCTGGCGCTACCTACCGCCATGATCTCGCGCAGCCGTTGCATCTGCGCCTCGCGGAACAGGATATCGGTCTCGAAATGGCAACCGAAGCCATGACAGAAGGTGACGGCCTTGTAGGTCTCACTGACGCGCACGAATTGCGATTGGGCTCGCACGGAGGCCTGCGCGAAGGCATGGCTCGCCGTCAGCACGCCGGCCAGCAGGACCGTCGCCGTCGCAATCGCCGCATTTGCCAAGGTCCGCCGCATGCGTGCCCCCCAGGCGGTCGTTCGACCAGAAGTCTCCCCGTCCCCTACCCATTCAGGCCGAACCCGGCAAGGTACCGGTTCGACCTACGAGCGGGCGCGTGATTGACACATATACGGTTTTCGGCCCGATCGAGCGTGGTTCGTGCGCGACTGTGGCCTTCACGCAACGTCAGGCGGACCATGACAGGCGTTGGCGGGTACTGCGGCGGACGCTACAAAGACGTCATGAGCAACATGAACGTCATGAGCGACAAACCGGTCATCAACATCATCGGCGGCGGTCTGGCCGGCAGCGAGGCGGCCTGGCAGGCCGTGCACGCCGGCGGGCGCGTCGTGCTGCACGAGATGCGGCCCCGTCGCGGCACCGATGCGCACAAGACCGACGGGCTGGCGGAACTGGTCTGTTCCAATTCGTTTCGCTCCGACGACGCGGAGTTCAACGCGGTCGGCCTGCTGCATCAGGAACTGCGCGCCTGCGACTCGCTGATCATGGCGAGCGCCGACGTCAACCAGGTGCCCGCCGGCGGAGCGCTCGCCGTCGACCGGCACGGCTTCTCCGAGGCGGTAACCGCAGCGCTTGCCGATCACCCGGATATCGACATTCACCGGGACGAGGTCGATATGCTCCCCGATGGGGATGGCGGTCTGTGGATCGTCGCCACCGGTCCCCTCACCTCTGAGCCACTTGCCGCGGCCATCGCCGAGCGCACGGATCGCGATTCGCTTGCCTTCTTCGATGCCATCGCGCCGATCGTCCACCGCGACAGCATCGAGATGGGCGTTGCCTGGATGCAGTCGCGCTACGACAAGCCGGGACCCGGCGGCACCGGTGCGGATTATCTCAACTGTCCGATGGACAAGGCGCAGTATGACGCCTTCATCGATGCCCTGCTGGCCGCCGAGACGACCGACTTCCATGAGTGGGAAGCGAACACGCCCTATTTCGATGGTTGCCTGCCGATCGAGGTGATGGCGGCGCGCGGCCGCGAGACCCTGCGCCACGGACCGATGAAGCCGGTCGGGCTGACCAACCCGCATCCCGGCACCGACAAGCCCCATGCGGTGGTGCAACTGCGCCAGGACAACGCGCTCGGCACGTTGTGGAACATCGTCGGCTTCCAGACCAAGATGCGTTACGGACCGCAGGCGGATGTGCTGCGCATGATCCCCGGTCTTGGAAACGCCGAGTTCGCCCGCCTCGGCGGCCTGCACCGCAATACCTACATGGACAGCCCGCGCCTGCTCGACCCGCAATTGCGTCTGAAATCCCAGCCCAACCTGCGCTTCGCCGGGCAGATGACCGGCGTCGAGGGCTACGTGGAATCGGCGGCGACGGGACTGCTGGCGGGCCGTTTCGCGGCGGCCGAGGCGCAAGGCCGCGCGGCGCATCTGCCGCCGCAAACGACGGCGCTCGGCGCACTGATCAACCACATCACGCTCGGCCATGTCAGCGCCGAAAGCACGCACGCACCGCGCAGCTTCCAGCCCATGAATGTCAATTTCGGGCTGTTTCCGCCGGTTGATGTTGAACCGGGATCGATGCGCGATGAATCCGGCAAGCGCCTCAAGGGCAAGGCGCGCGGGCAAGTTCGGAAGAAGGCCATGACGGACCGGGCGCGGCGTGATCTGGCCGGCTGGCTGTCGGGTGATGCTGAAAGCGTGGACCTGGTGGTGAAGGCCGGCTGATCAGGCAGCCTCGGGGGCGAGCAGCGATGCCTTGCGGGCCGTCTTCCAGAGAATCCACTGGCGCCGCCACTGCGGCAGACGCACCGCCTCGCGGAACGGATCGCCCAGCCGGGCGAACGCATCGAGATAGTGCCGCGCCAGCGCCGTGGTCAGGAAGGCCGATGTGAGCCGATCCGGAATCTGGTCGACATAGGCCCCCATCGCCGCGATGTGGTCGAAGGCCGCCGCACGGAAGGCTTCCAGCGCGCACATCACTTCCGGCGTCGCGTTGCCGGCCAGCACGTCCTCGCGCGTTGCCCCATGGGCCTGCAGCATGTCGAGGGGAATGAAGAGCTGGCCGCGGCTGGAATGCAGCGGCAGCGACAGCAGCACCCGCGCCATGGTGCAGGCCACGCCGCCATGGCCGGCGATATCGGCCGTCGAGGGCACCTCGCCGTCATTGAGGACGATGGCGCTGAGTTGCATGATCGCAGCGTTGGTCTCGCCGGCGTAACCGACCAGGTGCTGCAATGTGGGCATCGGGTCGTCGTAGAGGTCGAAGACGCGCGCATCGACCATGTTGACCAGCGTCGCACTCGGCAGCGAGAACTGTGTGACCGTGTCGCGCAGCGCCGCCAGAACCGGATGGCCCTCGCCGTCGCCATGCTCGATGCCGTTGAGGGCGTCGGTCCACCATTGCAGGCGGATTTCACCGGGAATCGGGTCGGTGATCTTGTCGCGCACCTCCGCGATTTCCCCGGCAAAGGCGTGCAGCGCGTAAAGGTGGCGGCGCTTGTCGGGCGGCGCGAACAGGCCGGCCAGGAAGCGGTCCTTGTCGCGCTCGCGCACGTAGCGTTCGCAGATCGCGTATGCCGTATCCAGATCGCCAGCCATGAGCCTGCCTAAGATACCGCGATGAGGGCTGCGCCGACGCTGCGGTCCTCGGCCAGCAGCACGTTATAGGTGCGCACCGCCGCGCCCGTGCTCATGACATCGACGCCAATGCCAAGACCACGCAGATGCGCGCGCACGCCGTCGTCCACGAAGGCGATGTCCGGACCCGTGCCCAGCAGCAGGATTTCGGGGCGATCGTCCGTCCCGGCAAGCAGGTCGAAGTCGTCCGGCGTCAGGGTGTGCGGGGTGTCCGCATCCCACGCGCTGATGCCGTCCGGCAACGCCATGATCGAGCCGCGATGGGACATGCCGGCAAAGCGGAAGCCGCCATTGCCGTAGGCCTCGATGGGCGTGGCTTGCGGATAATGCGCACGTTCAACCGTCACGACCACCTCGTGCGTGGGCTGCCGATAGAGCTTAACTGGGTGCGTCCGCGGTTTCCGCTTCCGCCGGCTTGTTGCCGGCGGGGCGCAGTTTCATCAGGATCAGGAGCGGTGCGGCGACGAAAATCGACGAATAGGTGCCGATCAGCACGCCCCAGATCATGGCGAAGGTGAAGCTGCGGATCACCTCTCCGCCGAAGATATAGAGCGCAAACAGCGCAAGGAGAGTGGTCGTCGAGGTCATGATGGTGCGCGACAGCGTGTCGTTGACGGACATGTCGATGACATCGCGCACCGGCTTTTTCTTGTAGCGGCGAAGATTCTCGCGAATCCGGTCGTAGACGACGACCGTGTCGTTGAGCGAGTAGCCTACGATGGTGAGAACCGCGGCGATGCTCGACAGGTTGAACTCGAAGCGTACCAGCGAAAACAACCCGAGCGTCAGAATGACGTCGTGCACGGTCGTTACCACCGCGCCGATGGCGTACTGCCACTCGAAGCGGAACCAGATGTAGATCAGGATGGCGAGAAACGCCGCGATGACCGCGATGATGCCGCTGGTGACCAGTTCGCCGGAGACCTGCGGACCGACGATCTCGACGCGCCGATAGTCGACGCTGTCGCCAAGCGCCTCGCGCACCTTGACGATCACTGCCTGCTGGGCGAGTTCGCCGCCCTCCTGCTGCTCGACGCGGATCAGCACGTCCGTGGGGGCGCCGAACTCCTGGATCTGTACGTCGCCGAGCCCCAGATCGCCGACCCTGGTGCGAATGTCGGCGATGTCGGCGGGGCCATCCTTGCTCTGGATCTCGATCAGCGTGCCGCCGCGAAAATCGATGCCGAAATTGAGCCCCAGCACGATCACCAGAATGAACGAGGCAACGATCGCCGCACTGGACCCGGCAAAGCTGAACGAGCGCCAGCGCATGAAGCGGATGGCGGTCTGATCGGGTATCAGTTTCAGGTAGCGCATCGTCGCAAAAGCCTCAGATCGGGAGCTGCGTGGGGCGGCGCCACTTGATCCAGGTGGCGACGATGAAGCGGTTGAGGGTGAATGCGGTGAACACCGAGCAGACGATGCCGAAGGCAAGCGTGATGGCGAAGCCGCGCACCGGCCCGGAGCCCAGATTGAACAGGATCACGGCGGCGATCAGCGTGGTGATATTGGCATCCAGGATGGTGCCGAGCGCCAGCCGATAGCCGGAATCCACCGACGAGATCACCGACTTTCCGGCGCGTATCTCCTCGCGTATTCGCTCGAAGATCAGCACGTTGGCGTCAACCGCCATGCCGATGGTCAGGATGATACCGGCGATGCCGGGCAAGGTCAGCGTCGCCTGCAGCAGTGTCAGCAAGCCGAACACGAGCGAGACGTTGATGATCAGCGAGATGTTGGCGAAGACGCCGAACAGTCCGTAGGCCAGAACCATGAAGACGACCACGGCGATGGAACCGATGATGGCCGCCGTCTCACCGGCGGCGATCGAGTCCGCGCCCAGGCCCGGACCGACGGTGCGCTCCTCAAGGATCGTCAATGGCGCGGGCAACGCGCCCGCGCGCAGCAGGATTGCCAGATCGTTGGCGCTCTCCACCGTGAAGTTGCCGCTGATCTGCCCCGAGCCGCCGAGGATCGGTTCGCGGATCACCGGCGCGGAAATCACTTCCTCATCGAGGATGATGGCGAACGGCCGGCCGACATTCTGCTGCGTCACGTTACCGAAGCGACGCGCGCCGCTGGCGTTGAAGCGGAAGGTGACGATCGGTTCGTTGGTGCGCTGGTCGAAGCCTGGCTGGGCATCCACCAGGTCCTCGCCGGCGACCATGATCCGGGTCTCTACCAGATAGGGAACCGGCGGATCGTCGATGGAATAGAGCAGCTCGGATTCCGCCGGCGGACGGGTCTGGATCGCCTGCTGGGCGGGCATCGAGAGATCGACCAGACGGAAGGTCAGCTTGGCGGTCTGGCCGATCAGCGCCTTGAGGCGGGCGGGATCGTCGAGACCGGGCACCTGCACCAGAATGCGGTCGGCGCCCTGGCGCTGGATTGAGGGTTCGGTGGTGCCCAACTCGTCGATGCGCCGGCGGACGATCTCGATGGATTGCTCGACCGCGGAACTGATGCGCTGGCGGATGCCCTCCTCGGTCAGCGACAGGACAATCTGGCTGGCCGCGCCCTCATCGATTTCGACTTCGGTCAACTGACCGCCCATGCCACCAAGCAGCAAGGATCCGCTGATCGGCTCGGCAAGATCGGACAGCGCCTCGCGCGCCGCATCGACGTTCTCCGCCTCGCGGATGCGCACCGTGACGGTGCGACCCGCGATCTCCAGATTCCGGTAACCGATGCGCGCTTCGCGCAGGGAGGCCCGCACGTCGCCGCGCAGGGCTTCCAGCCGCTCCTCGATCACCGCCTCGGTATCGACCGCCAGCAGCAGGTGCGAGCCGCCCTGCAGGTCGAGCCCCAGCACAAGCTGGCGCTGCAAGGCCTGCGGCAGGTTCGACAGACCATCCTTCGACACGAAGTTCGGCGCTGTCAAAACGAGGCCGAACACCGAGATGGCGAGAATCAGGATGATTTTCCAGCGCGCAAAATAGAGCATCGCGAGAGCTTCTCGAAGACCTGTGCTGTATCGACGGCCCGGCGGGCCGCCGCAACCGCGCTACGGTCTATTCCTTGACGGGTTCGCCCTTCGAGCGAACATCGGAAATCGTCGAACGCACGACACGCACATTCAGCTTGTTGCCGAGATCGACCTGGACCTCTTCCTCGTCGACGACCTTCGACACCTTGCCGATCAGGCCGCCCGCGGTGACCACGGTGTCGCCACGGCGCAGGCCGGCGACCATTTCACGGTGTGCCTTCATGCGCTTCTGCTGTGGGCGGAAGATCAGGAAATACATGATCACGATGATCAGGACGAACGGCAGAAGCTGGATGAAGAAGTCGCCGCCTCCGGGCGCAGCGCCCTGCGCATAGGCCGGTGTGATGAACATATGAAGGTCCGTCTTGTTGGCTGGCCGGCCCTCGCCGACGGCATGGATGCCGCGTGCGGGTGCTGGCGGAATTCAGTGATACGCGACCGGTTACGCGTTGCCCGCGACTCAACATTGGTTTTCGCGCCGCCCGGTCAAGGCCGCGCGGACTATACAAGCGCGGCGCGGCAATGCAATCCGGTGTGCGGGCGTCAAGTTGCGCGCGGGCTTTTCCGGCCTGGCGATGGCTGTGCTAGAGCATGTCTTGCTCTAAACGCCGCATTCTCGTTCGCAGTTGTCGTGGTGCGATGTCCGATTCCAGGTCTCAAGTCCAAACCGAGTTGTTGCTCGCGCGTATCGCCGAGGCGTTGGAGCGCCTTGCGCCGCAAAGCGCCGCCGCGCCGGATTTCGCGGCGGCTGATGCATATGTGTGGTCGGGCGCGAGCGTCGCGCTGACGCCGGTCGCCAGGGTCAACCGCATCGAGATGACGCTGCTCAAGGGCATCGACCGTGCGCGCGACCAGCTCTACGACAACACGCTGTGCTTCGCGCGCGGGTTTTCCGCCAACAACGCGCTGTTGTGGGGCGCGCGCGGCATGGGCAAGAGCTCGCTGGTCAAGGCCTGCCACGCCGCCATCAACGCTGAGGCCGACACGCACGGATTTGCCGCCGGTGCATTGAAGCTCATCGAGATTCATCGCGAGGACATCGATACCCTGCCCGTGCTGCTGTCGCTGCTGCGCGCGCAGGAATACCGCTTCCTGATCTTCTGCGACGATCTCTCCTTCGACGGCGACGACACCTCGTACAAGTCGCTGAAGGCAGCACTCGAGGGCGGTCTGGAGGGCCGGCCGGCGAACGTCCTGTTCTACGCCACGTCCAACCGTCGTCACCTATTGCCGCGCGACATGATGGAGAACGAACGCTCCACCGCCATCAATCCGCACGAGGCGGTCGAGGAGAAGGTCTCGCTGTCGGACCGGTTCGGCCTGTGGCTTGGCTTCCACAAGTGCAGCCAGGACGAATACCTGGCCATGATCGACGGCTACGCCGCTCATTTCGGCCTCAAGGTGGATGCCGAAACGCTGCATCGCGATGCGCTGGAGTGGTCAACGACGCGGGGCACACGATCCGGCCGCGTCGCCTGGCAGTTCATTCAGGACGTCGCCGGGCGGCTCGAGGTGCGGCTGCGGGACTGAAAGTCGCGGCAAGTCGCGCAGAAGGCCGGCCTCGTTGAGGCCAGCCTCCCCGAGTGTGCCTCGCGTTCGTTCGCTCAGAGCGCCGTCAGATGGCGCAGCGGATCAACCGGCTTGGAGCCCTGGCGCAGTTCGAAGTGAAGCTGCGGCGAACTGACATTGCCGGTCTTGCCGGCAGCCGCGATGATCTGGCCACGGGTGACCTTGTCGCCGCGCTTGACCTTCAGATCGCGGTTGTGGGCGTAGGCGGTGACCCAACCCTGCGCGTGGCGCACGAGGACCAGATTGCCGAAGCCCTGGAGCTCGTTGCCGGCGTAGATCACCACGCCGTTCTCGGCGGCGCGAACGGAGGTGCCTTCCGGAACGGCGATCTTGATGCCGTCATTGGTGGTGCCGTTGGTCTTCTCGCCAAAGGCGCTGATGACGCGGCCGCGCACGGGCCAGCGGAAGCCCTCCTGCAGGGCCTGAGGTTCGGGAACCGCGGCGGGCTGAGCCGGTTGGGCGGGCTGCGGCTGGGCCACGACGGCCGGCTGCGGTGCCGCCGGACCTTGCGGCATGGGTGCCGGTGTCGGGTTGACCTCTGCGATAACCGGGGCGGGCGCGGCAGCCGGTGTCGGTGCGGGCGCGGGTGCCGGCACGGGCGGATTGGCCGCCGCGATCTGGCCCTGGCTGCGGCCGGGAATGGTCAGACGCTGGCCAAAGCGAAGCTGCTCGGGTGCCGCGATGCGGTTGGCCTGCATCAGGGCCGAGACGCTGACGCCGTAGCGGCGCGAAATCGAGTAGAGCGTCTCGCCGGACGCAACCACATGGCTGCCGCCAGCGGGTGCCGGACTGGGCGCCCGGCCCGGCGTGTTGGTGACGCGGGGCGCGGGATCGACCGGTTGCGGCGCGACCGCCACGGGCCGTGGGGTCGGCGCCTGCGCCGGCGTGCGTACGGCTGCCGGCTGCGGCCCGGCCACCCAGCGCGCCTGGGTGCCCGAATAGGTCGGGATCGACAGGCGCTGGCCGGCCTGCACCTGGGTCGGATCGGTGATGGCGTTGGCGTTCATCAGCGCGTTGACCGGAATGCCGTAGCGGCGCGAAATGGAATAGAGCGTCTCGCCCGGCTCGACGCGAACCACGGTACCGCCGGCTGGCGTGGGCGCCTGCGAGGCGGTGGTGCGCGGTGCTCCCGTCGCGCCATAACCGCCACCCGGATAACTCGCTGCCGGAGCGGCGGGCGCGGGATAAGGCGTCTGCGCCGCAGCGCCCCGCTGCGCGGGATAGGCGGGACCTGGATAAGGCTGCGAGGGATAGGAACCAGGCGCGGCGAGCGGTGCCTGCTGCACGTTGCCCTGCCCGGCCGGATAGCCCGGCGCATTCTGGCCCGGAGGCGGTGCGCCGCCATAGCCAACGCCGGTGCGCGGCGTGATCGACCCGGTGTACTCACCCGATGCGCCAGGGCCCAACGCGGGCTGGCCGAAACGGGTGACATCCGAGCTGCATGCAACCAATGCCAGCGTCATCACGCTGGCTGCCGCCGCCCGAGCCACAAATTGCAGTCTTGATTCCGAAGTCACGCTACGCATCGGTTCACTCTTGAAACACAGGAACACCCGCGATCGAGTTAACCGTGTCGGCGTAAACAAGGGCTTAAGGTCGGGAGGGATTCGGCGCGCTGAATGCTCACATCTGCGTCGCACGGCCGGGCAATAGCGGCGACAGCCGGAATGTTGCGATTCGCTGCCGCTCCACGTGCCCCGCGCTACGCACGAAACGTGTCAGCGTCTGGTCGCCGCCACGCGAACCGATGGTCGCCAGCAACTCGCCGCCGTCGCGCAACTGCTCAAGCAGCGCATCCGGCGGGCCATCGCACGAGCCGCCCAGCACGATGCGGTCGAAGGGAGCGTATTCGGACAGGCCCATCAGACCGTCGCCTTGTAGCAGCACCACGTTGGTGCTGCCCAGTTCCAGCAGACGGTCGGTGGCATGGTCCACCAGCCGCCGATAGCGCTCAACGCTGAGGACGCGCTCGGCCAGCCGCGCCAGGATCGCCGTCAGGTAGCCGCTGCCGGTACCGACCTCCAACAGATTATGGCCATCCTGGATGCGTGCCTCGACGGCCAGCGTCGCCGCTTCGAGGATACGGCTGGCGGTCTGGCCGCAGGCGATGGGCACCAGCCGGTCTTCCCATGCTTCGGACTCAAAGCGGCGCGGCAGGAAGATGTGGCGGGGGATCTGTTCGATGGCGGTCAGGACCGACACGTTGTCGATGCCGCGCGCGCGCAGGCTCATGATCAGCTCGGCGCGTGCCACATCGCCAGCCGTATCGACACCCGCACCACCGAAACCGTCGCTCTCGTCGCGAATCGTCATGAGCGAACCATAGAGTGGTTCAGCAATCCGCGAAAAGCCTGTGCAGACGTTGTGGATTTCAGGACAGATGCCCGGCCAGCCGTGTCCCGGTCGCCGCGTCGGTCATGTCGAGCTTGAGGGGCGTTACCGAGATGGCACCGTTATAGACCGCGTACAGGTCGGTGCCGGGGGCCGGCTCGCTGCGCTGACGCGAAAACGCAAGCCAGTAGTATGGGTTACCACGTCCGTCTTCGCGCGCGTCGATGCGCAGCAGCGACTGGTCGCGCCGACCCTGACGCGTCACTTCAACACCGGTGACCTCGTCGGGGCCGACCGGCGGGAAGTTGATGTTGACGACGCCATCGTTCGGCAGATCGGCTTCAAGGCACTGGCGCACGACCCGCGCGCCATGGGCCTCGGCGCAGGAATAGTCGGGGTTGCGCTTGCCGGCGAAGGCGTAGGCCTGGCTCAGGGCAAAAGCGGTGGCGCCGAGGATGGCGCCTTCGAAGGCGCCCGCGATGGTGCCGGAGTACTTCACGTCCTCGGCGAGGTTCTGGCCGCGATTGACGCCCGACAGCACCAGATCGGGCGGTGCGTCGAGAATGTGGCGAAAGCCCATGATGACGCAGTCTGTCGGTGTGCCGCGCACGGCGAAACGCCGGTCGCCGAACTCGCGCAGCCGCAGCGGATCGTTCAGCGACAGCGAATGGGACACGCCACTCTGGTCGAACTCCGGCGCGATGACCCAGACGTCGTCGGAGAGCTCACGGGCGATGCGCTCCAGCGAGGCCAGGCCGGCGGCATGAACGCCGTCATCGTTGGTTACCAGGATGCGCATGTCGCCGCCCTCGGGTTTCAGAATTCGAAAAAAGAAAGGTCTTGCCCGCCGCGGGACGTCAGGCCGCCGTAATCGCCTCCAGGCCGCCCATATAGTCGCGAAGCGCGTCCGGCACGGTGATGCTGCCATCGGCGTTCTGATAGTTCTCCAGCACCGCGATCAGCGTGCGTCCGACCGCAAGCCCCGATCCGTTCAGGGTATGCACGAAGGCCGGCTTCTTGCTGTCCTTCGGGCGGTAGCGGGCATTCATGCGGCGGGCCTGGAAGTCGCCACACACCGAGCAACTGGAAATCTCGCGATAGGTGTCCTGCCCCGGCAGCCAGACCTCGATGTCATAGGTCTTGCGCGCCGCAAAGCCCATGTCGCCGGTCGACAGGACCACGACACGGTAATGCAGACCAAGGGCCTGAAGAATGCCCTCGGCGCAGCCAAGCATGCGCTCCAGTTCCTCCAGCGACTCATCTGGCCTGGCGATGGAAACCAGTTCGACCTTGGAGAACTGGTGCTGGCGGATCATGCCGCGCTGGTCGCGGCCGGCCGCGCCGGCCTCCAGCCGGAAGCACGGCGTATAGGCGGTGTAGCGCAGCGGCAGCACGTCCTCGTCGAGGATTTCTTCGCGCACCAGATTGGTCAGCGGCACCTCGGCGGTGGGAATGAGCCAGTGACCGGATTCGGTGTGGAACTGGTCATCGGCGAATTTCGGCAATTGCGCGGTGCCGAACATGGTGTCGTCGCGCACAAGAAGCGGCGGGTTGACCTCGGTGTAGCCGTTCTCGCCGGTGTGGGTGTCGAGCATGAACTGGGCGATGGCGCGCTCCAGCCTGGCCAGCGCGCCGCGCAGCACGACGAAACGTGCGCCCGAGAGCTTCGTGGCCGTCTCGAAATCCATCAGGCCAAGCGCCTCGCCGAGATCGAAGTGCTGCTTGGGCGTGAAGTCGAAGGCCGGCTTCTCGCCGCTGGCGTGATGCTCGACATTGGCGTCCTCGTCGGCGCCGACGGGCACGTCCTCAAGCGGCACGTTGGGAAGGGCCGCCAGCGCGGCATCGAGTTCGGCGACCAGACGGCGCTCCTCCTCCTCGCCCGCCTGAAGCTCGGATTTCAGCGCGGCAACCTCGCTCATCAGTTCATTGGCGCGCGCCTCGTCCCCGGCCTGCTTCGCCGCGCCGATCTGCTTGGAAGCCGCGTTGCGGGTCTCCTGGAAGCCCTGGAGCCTGGAGATATGGGCCCGTCTGGCATCGTCCATGGCCAGCAGCGTGGCAGCCTCGGGCTTCATCCCCCGGTCGCCCAAAGCCCTGTCAAACGCTTCAGAATTTTCTCTTATCCAATTGATATCGTGCATTTTTCCAGATTCAAGAAGTCCGAATAAAAAGGTCAGATCGGCCAGCGCGGCTGCGCCGGGGCGGTACGCGACTGTGGGGTCGGACGCACGTCAGGAGGTCGACGCTTCGGCCTCGGCTTCTGCGCTTTCCCGCCGCTCACGTATGCGCTCCACGCGGCGCACCGAAAGGATGGATGCTTCGTAGAGAAGCAGCGTGGGCAAGGCAAGACCGGTCTGACTGAACAGGTCGGGCGGGGTGAGCACGGCGGCGGCGCCGAAGACGGCCACGATGGCGTAAGGGCGGCCCCTGCGCAGGCCATCGGCGCTGACCATGCCGGCGCGGGCCAGCAGCGTCAGCACGATGGGAAGCTGGAAGCAGATGCCGAAGGCGAGGATCAGCGACATGGTCAGGCCGAGATATTCGCTGACGCGCGGCAGCAGCGAAATCTCCGCCAGCCCCTCCCCGCCGGTCTGCTCCATGCTGGCGAAGAAGGTCAGCGCCAGCGGCATGACGATGAAGAAGACGCAGGCCGCGCCGATCAAGAACAGGATCGGGGTGGCGATCAGATAGGGGATGAAGGCAGCGCGCTCATGGCGGTACAGTCCCGGCGCGATGAACCGGTAGAGCTGGGTGGCGATGATCGGAAAGGCGATGAAAAAGCCGCCGAACACGCTCAGCTTAAGCTGGGTGATGAAGTACTCCTGCGGCGCGGTGTAGATCAGCTCCAGCTCGCGGCGGTCGCCAACGGCCCAGTCATAGGGCAGCAGCAGGATGTTGAAGATGTGGTCGGCCACGAAGAAGCAGGCCAGGCTCGTGACGACGAGGCCGAGCATGGACCGCATCAGGCGCTGACGCAGCTCGATCAGGTGTTCGATCAGCGGCGCCTTCGAGGCTTCGACTTCATCTTCGTCCGACATGGCGACGGCCCGCTCAGGCCTTGCTCACGGCGGCATCCTCAGCAGCCGCGGTGACAGGACGTTTCTTCGATGCCGGCGTCTTGGACGTGGGCGTCTTGGACGCTGGCGTCTTGGCACTTCGTGCCTTGGCGCTTCGCGTCTTCGCCGGAGCCTTGCTCGTCGGCTTCTTGGTAGCTGGCTGCTTCGCTGCCGCGGTCTTGGCGGCAGGCTTCTTCGCGGCGCCGGACGCTGCCTTGCCGTTGGCCGGTTTCGGCGACTCCGCAGCGGTCTCCGCGGCCGCCTCGCTCGCCGCCGCACCGGTCGTGCCGGCCGCGCCGGTGGCGATCGCCTTGCCGGGTGATTCGATGGTCTCCTTCAGGTCCTTGCCGACGGACGTGACCTCCGCCAGACCCTTCTTGATCTGGTTGGTCGGCATGGCTTCGCGGGCGCTGTCGATCGACTTCTTGATGTCGTCGAGTTCGGCATCCTTCAGCGCATCGTTGAACTGCGTCTGGAATTCCCGCGCCATGCCGCGCAGCTTGCCGACGGTCTGACCAATGGTGCGCAGCATGCGCGGTAGATCGCGCGGCCCGACCACGAGGATCGCGACCACGGCGATGACCATTATCTCGGTCCAACCGATATCAAACATCGCTCAGAGCCAATCGTTGCTGCGCAGCGGCCTCGCAGATAACGCGTCCGGACCGTTGCGTGTCGGCCAGGTTACGGGCGCTGGCTGGCTGCCCGATATCCTGGCTTGAGCCGACCGGGCACACGACGCGAGACGCGCGCCTTGCGTCAGCTTGCCTTCTTGGCCTTGGTCGCCGGCTCCACCGTCTCCGCGGCTTGGTGCTCGATGGTCTTGGACGTCTCGTCGGCTTCAGCCTTGGCGGTGTCTTCGTCCTCCGCCATGCCCTTCTTGAAGCTCTTGATGCCCTTGGCGACGTCGCCCATGAGCTCGGAAATCTTGCCGCGACCGAACAGAAGCACGAGCAAGACCACCACGATCAGAATCTGAAACCAACTCGGTGCCATAGTGGGGTACTCCTTCGGGCCGAGTGAATTTTGCCTGGATTGAGCCTGAACATATAGGGCGTAACCGGGCGCCGCAATAATGGCGCTCGCGAGAAGGTTACGATGCGGTCTGCGGGAAGATCATCACGTCGTCGGGATCGATCCGCACGCAGACATCCGTACCGACCGCGGCGGCGCAAGGGCCATGCACGCGCGCCGACAGGTGCCGGTCGAGCCCGTCGACCGCCAACTCCACCATATCCACCTCGCCAAGGAAGCGCCGGGCCACCACGCGCCCGTTGCAGCCTTCGGACATCTCGTCGCCAGCCTCCCCGGCCGGTACGACACTGACACCCTGCTGGCGGATGCACACCGTGACCGTAGAACCGTCGGCATGCCCGCTGGCCGGGAAACCGCCAAGCGGCGTGACGGCGAACCCGCCGTGCACGGTGCCGTCCATCTCGTTCAGCAAGCAGAAAAAGCGCGCCGTCTCGATATCAGCCGGGGTGCGGTAAAGCTGATCGGCGGGACCGGCCTGGATGATGCGGCCGGCGCGCATCAGCACGATCCGGTCGGCCATGCTCATCGCCTCTTCGGGATCGTGGGTCACCATCAACGAGGTGGCGCGCGCCTCGCGCAGCACCTGCATGGTGTCCTGGCGCACCGAATCGCGCAGCCGCTTGTCGAGGCCGGAAAACGGCTCGTCCATCAGCAACACGCCGGGACGCGGCACGATGGCGCGCGCCAACGCCACGCGCTGCTGCTCACCGCCGGACAAGGCGTGGGGAAAGCTCTCGGCATAGTCTTCGAGGCCGACCCGCGCCAGCGCCGCCATCGCCTCGCGCGCGGCCTCCTGCTTCGGCAATCCACGCAGGCCGAAGGCGACGTTGGCGAGGATCGACAGGTGCGGAAACAGCGCGAAGTCCTGAAACATCATTCCGACGCCGCGGCGCTCCGGCGCAACCGTGTTTTCAGGTGTCGACACCTCAAGGCCATCGAGGCGGATGACACCCTTGCGGACCGGTTCAAGCCCGGCCGCCAACCGCAGCAATGTCGACTTGCCGCACCCCGACGGCCCCAGGATGCACACCACCTCGCCCGGCGCGACGCGAAGATCGATGCCGCTCAGCGAAACGCGCGCGCCGTAGGCATGGTGCACATCCTCGAACACCAGTTCGGCGGCGATCGTCGCGGCGGCGCGCGGCGAATGAGGTGCGGCCTTACCGGAGACGGGCGCCCTGGTCAGGTTGCTCGGCGTGTGTGTGGTCATACGCGTGCTGGCGATACCGGTCGGGGAGCAGCGAATAGCTGCCATGACCGGTCAAGATAGCGCGTGCGCGCTCCGGCACAAACCCCATCGATGCCGACGGGTGGCAGGCAGGGTTAAAACGTGTGTTTCGCGGAGACTAGGGTCCGTACTCAATTGGGTCACGCCATTCTGTTCGCGACAAGCCGTTCAGATGCAAGCGAAGCGGACGACGGACAGGCCCAAGCCTATTCGAGGAGGCTTCGCGCCGCAGATGGGCGGCCTGTCGCGAACCCGAAGGGCGCGGCGGATTTCGCCCCTGACGGCGTTAGCGGCGACTTGAAAACCAGCAAGGTTTCCTACACCCCGCTGCCTTGTCAGGAATGAAATCCGACACGCGCAGAATGGATAACCCAATTGAGTATGGACCCTAGCGCTGCTGTGTCGACAGCGCCGCATGCTCGACGGCGATGTCGGCTTCCTCAAGCGCGTCTTCGTCGGGGGCCAGCGCTTCGGCGTCGTTCGGCAGCGGGATCTGCAACTCGTGGGGAATGTCGGTGCGCAGCAGACCGGCGCCCTTGAGTTCATCAATGCCCGGCAGGTCGCGAATGTCCTCCAGGCTGAAGTGGTCGAGAAACCCGGGCGTCGTTCCGTAAGTGACCGGCCGGCCCGGCGTGCGGCGGCGGCCGCGCATGCGGATCCAGCCGGTTTCCAGCAACACGTCCAGCACGCCGCGATTGAGCGAGACACCCCGGATGTCCTCGATCTCGGCGCGGGTCACCGGCTGGTGGTAGGCAATGATGGCCAGCGTCTCCAGGCCGGCGCGGGAGAGTTTCTTCTGCTCCACCTGCTCCTGGCGCAGCAGGAAGGCGAGATCGTCCGCCGTGCGCAACCGCCAGCCATCGCCGACACGCACCAGGTTGACGCCGCGCTTGGCGTAGAGTTCGGCAAGCTCGGCGAGCAATTCAGGAACGTCGCAGCCTTCCGGCAGGCGCGCCGAAATGGAAGCCTCATCCAGCGGTTCGGTGGCGGCAAACAGCAACGCCTCGACCATGCGCAGTTGTTGCGCCCTGGTCGCCAGCAGTGTGACATTGGGCCGGAACGCTTCGCTTTCCGCCACGTCGTCGCGTTTCAGGTTCCTCTCCGCCATCCCGGTTTCCTTGAGCACAGGTGCCTCACGCGGATTGCGCGGAGCGTAACATAAGCGGGGCGAAATGTCGGTCCTGGCGCAGTTCCGCCTCCCCTTCCCGGACCATTTCCAGGCTCGCCGCGAAGCCGCTCGCCAACACCGAGACACGGTCCACGCCCGTCTCCAGATACTCCGACAGCAGCGCGTCGATCGGTGCCCAGTCGCCGGCGGCCGGTCCCAGCATCCGCGTCAGCGCCTCGCGCGCATCGACCAGCGGCCAGACCTCGCGCGTGCGCATCACGTAGCTCACCGGCACGGTTCTCTGGCGCCGGTCGGCATAGGCCTTGAGCAGATCGATCAGCTCCGCGCCATAGGCGCTCTTGCGGATGGCGGTGATGCCTTCGGGTTGGCCGCGCGGGAAGATGTCTCGGCCGAGCCGGTTGCGATTCATCAGCTTTGCCGCCGATTCGCGCATGGCTTCAAGGCGGCGTAGCCGGTAGGCCAGCACTTCGGCCAGTTCCTCGCCGCTCGGCTCGTCGTCCTCGATATCCGGCAACAGCAGGCGCGACTTGAGATAGGCGAGCCAGGCGGCCATCACCAGATAGTCGGCGGCAAGCTCCAGCCGCAACCGCCGCGCCTCACGGATGAAGCGCAGATACTGTTCGGCCAGCGCCAGGATCGAGACGCGCGCCAGATCGACCTTCTGGTCGCGCGCCAGCGCCAGCAGCAGGTCGAGCGGCCCCTCGAACCCGTCCACGTCGATGATCAGCGCGTCGCCGCCTGAACGCCCGGCGGCCTCGCCGTCGGGGCTTTCGAAATCAGTGTCCATCCAGCGCGCTCTGGTGGTTGGTCAGGGAGGTGAATTCCTCGCGAAGCGAACCGACATCGCACGCGATTCGGCTGTGATGGTCCAGCGCGCCTTTGGCGCGTACCAGCGGTTCGCCGGTCAGCACATGCGCACCTGCCGCCACCGACCGCATTTCCTCAATCTCGCCGTTGCAGTGGAGGACAACGTCGCAACCGGCCTCCAGCGCGCTCGCGGTGCGTTCCTCGAACGGCCCGCGCAACGCCTTCATCGACAGGTCATCGCTCATCAGCAGGCCGTCAAATCCGATCTCGCCGCGAATGATCTCGCCGACCATCTTCGCCGACGTGGTGGCCGGAGATGTCGGGTCGATGTCGGCATACACCACATGGGCGGTCATCGCCATGGGCAGGCGGTTGAGCATGCGGAAAACGGCAAAGTCGGTATCGGCAAGCTCGCCGTGGGGCGTCGCCACAACCGGCAGTTCCAGATGACTGTCGGCGCTGGCGCGGCCGTGGCCGGGAATATGCTTGAGAACCGGCAGCACGCCGGCCTGCACCAGCCCGGCGGTAGCGGAGGCAGCCAGATCCGCCACCTGCTCGACGCTCTCGCCGTAGGCACGGTCGCCAATCACCGCATGGGTCTGCGGGAAGCTCAGATCGGCGACCGGCAGGCAATCCACGTTGATGCCGACCTCGAACAGGTCCTCGCCGATCAGCCGCCCGGAAAGCCAGGCCGACCGGCCGGCGGCCTCGGGATCGTCCAGATACATATCCGCGTAGGTTCTGGCGGGGGGATAGGCCGGCCAGTTCGGCGGGCCCATGCGCTGCACGCGGCCGCCCTCCTGATCGATCAGGATCGGCGCATCGGCCCGGCCAAGCCGTTCGCGGATTTCCTGCGTCAGCGTCCGCACCTGGTCGGGCGTATCGACATTGCGCGCAAACAGGATGGCGCCCCAGGGCGGACGCTCGGCGAACAGGGCGTGCTCGTCGTCCGACAACGCCAGCCCGGCGATGCCGGAAATATACGAAAAGATGGCCACAAGGCGATTAGACGCTCGTGGCCACGAGAATCAAGGATTGCGTGCGATGAACGCCGCCGCGGTGGAAAATCCACCGGGCGGCGTGAATCGCTATTGCGTGCGCACGAAACAGTCGATGCCGCGCCGCTTGAGCTGATTGCAGACCGCAAGCGCCTCGGTGCGGTTGGAAATCGGCCCGAAGGCAGCGCGGTAGAAGATACCGCGGGTGCCGAGATCGGCGCGTTGCACGACCGGCCGATAGTTGCCGATCAGGTTGTTGGCGCGGCCCTGCACGTTGCCGAGCGCGGTGCGGGCGCCCGATTCGCTTGGCGACGACGCGACCTGGATGACAAAGCCACGGCCACCGCCGGTCTCGATGACCTGGGCCGGCGCAGGCGCGGCGGCCACCTGCTGGGGCTGCGATTGCTGCTGCGGCTGTGCCGGCTGCGGTTGCGGAGCGACCGCCACGGGACGCTGTGCCGGTTGCGGCGTGTCGTAGGTGATCGTCGCGGCATCGTCGGTGCCGCTACGGAAGCGAACCGGATTGCTCTGGCTGCCGGCCGGAGGCAATACGGCGGGCGCCTGCGGAATCTGCTCCGGAGCGACAACCACCGGCGTCGGCTGGCCGGCAACGGGCTGCTGCGGCCGCGCGGGGCGGCTCAGCGGCAGGGGAACGCCTTGCGCCTCGGCCTGCTGCTCGGCGTTGCGCCGCACCGCGTCGAGTTGCGAATCAGGCTGTCCCTGCGGAGGTGCCACGGCGACCTGTTCCGATGCGGGTGCCTGCTGCGGCGGTGTAACGTCTCCCGGCGTGGCACCAGGTGTCAGCGGCTGCGGCGCGGCCGGTTGCTGACCAACCTGCACGGCAACCTCAGGCGTACCGGCATCTGGCGCGGGCTGGCCAGGTACGAGCTGAACTGGTGCTGGTTCACCCGGCGCGGGCTGGCCCGGCGTCTGCACCGCCACGTC
The DNA here is from genome assembly GCA_028279445.1 of Tepidamorphaceae bacterium. Lineage (GTDB taxonomy): Bacteria > Pseudomonadota > Alphaproteobacteria > Rhizobiales > Tepidamorphaceae > JANQNT01. The sequence continues at coordinate 33,250 of JANQNT010000012.1, forward strand.
GGGCGCGGGCGCTTCCGGCACAGGTGGTGCGACAGGCTGTTCGATCTGACCATCCGGTGTCACGACAAGCGTGCGTACCCGTCGGGCGTCGTCCTCGCCGGGCGCGCCTTCTTCGCCGACCGGGGCCGGTGTCGGTGCACCCTCTCCGGTGATGACGCGGATCGGACGGCCGTCGCTGGTGATCGTCACGGCTTCCTCGCGCGGCACGATCTGACCGCCATTGGCGGGGTCCTCGCCGTTGCCGCCGATACGGTCGTAGACGATCTTGCCCGGTTCGTCGGACGCTTCGCCGGTCTGCTCCGGAACGGTCTTGGCGGGATCGGCATCGGCGCGCACCACCGGCATGTCGCCCTCTTCGGCGACAAAGGCGCGATAGCCATAGGCGGCCGCACCGCCCACCACCATCAGGCCCACGACGGCTGCAACGACGAACATGCCCCGGCGCGAACCCGACGACTCGTCGTAGTCGTAATCGTCGTCATCGTCATAGGGCGAACCCTCGTCGCCCTCGTCCTCGGCAAATACCGGTGCGCCGTCCTCGTATTGCACGCCCGGCTCGTCGATGACCGACCTGGCCGATACAGGCTGCTCGGTGGCGAGCTGCCCGGCCGCGGCGGCCGCGTAGAGTTCCTCGCGGGTCTGTTCGGTGGAGGCGGCCGCTGCGTAGAGCTGCTCGCCGCTGGCTTCGTCCGCGCCAACGCCAGGGTCGATGTCGGAGGCAGGCGGCGGCTGTGTCGCGGCGCCGCTGAGCGCGGCCTCAAGGCTGGCGAACGGATCGTCGTCCTGCCGCGACGTGGCGTCTTCGAGGTCGAACTGATGCGGCTGTTCGGCCGTCTGCGCGTCAAGCGACTGCGGGCTTACGCCCTCGCCGGTCGCCTCCGGCGGTGCATCGGCCCCTTCGCCCGGAACGATATCCGACGCCGCCCCGGCATCGGGACGGTCGAAGGGATCGCGCTCGCTGGCGAAGTCCATGGCGCGCAGCGAGGCTTCCAGCTCGGTGGCCAGATCGTCATCGAACTCGACCGGACCGGTGGTCGGGCCTTCGTCTCGCGGCGCCACGCTTGTCGGCGCGGCGGCGGGCTCCTGACCGGTCTCGGTCGGCATTTCGGAAGCGGCCGTATCGGTCTCGGATGCGGGATCGCGCGGACGCTCACCGATCATCCGGGCCAGTTCGGCCAGCGGGTCTTCCCGATCGCGCTGCGGTGCGCCGCGTGAATCGGGGCCGGAGAGCTGCTCGTCAAGCTGCGCCAGCAGCGTCTCGGTTTCGCTCGATACTCGGTCTTGGGTCATACGCCATTCCTCACCGCGCACGTCCGATCCGGGTTTTTCATTGAACAAATATCATGCGTCGAATCGGTACCGTCCGCCACACATGATAGCCAATTGGGTTTTCCGGTCATTGTTTCCGGAGCAAATTTTCCCATCCCGGCCGCACACTGCGCTTTGCGCCGCGCCACGCAACACCGGGTGATCTCACCCGATATCCGCAACGGGGCTGGTCTACCGCATCTCCTCGACGGGGCGGACCCCCAGCACCGATAAGCCCGCCGCCACCACGGCCGCCACGGCCGCCACAAGATGCAGACGAACGATGGTCATCTGTTCGTCGGCGTCGTGAATAAAACGCAATTGTGGCAAGTCTTTGCCCAGATTCCATAAAGCATGAAACGCCGCTGCGAGGTCGTAGAGATAGAACGCGACGCGATGCGGCTCGCCGGCCTCGGCGGCTGCCTCGAGCGTGCGCGGGAAGGCGGCGAGCTGGCGAATCAGTGCCAGATCGGCCTCTTCGGTCAGCGTGGCAAGCTCCTCGCCAGGCAGCGCGGCAAGCGGATAGGTGATGCCGGAAAAGACCTCGGCTGCGTTGCGGAAGACCGATTTCGCCCGCGCGTGGGCGTATTGCACGTAGAAGACGGGATTGTCCTTCGACTGCTCCACCACCCTGGCGAAGTCGAAATCGAGCGGCGCGTCGCTCTTGCGCATCAGCATCATGAAACGCACCACGTCTCGGCCCACCTCGTCGGTGACATCGCGCAAGGTGACGAAATCGCCGGCGCGTTTGGACATGCGCACCGGTTCGCCGGCCCGGAACAGCTTGACGAGCTGGCACAGCCGGATTTCCAGCGCCGCCTCGCCGCCGCTGATCGCCCTGACGGCGGACGTCATGCGCTTGACGTAGCCGCCGTGATCGGCGCCCCAGACATCGATCTGGCGGTTGAAGCCGCGCAGATACTTGTCGCGGTGATAGGCGATGTCGTTGGCGAAATAGGTGTAGCTGCCGTCGGATTTCAGCAGCGGACGGTCGATGTCGTCGCCGAATTCGGTGGCCCGGAACAGGGTCTGCTCGCGGTCTTCCCAGTCCTCCGACGGCTGACCCTTGGGCGGCGGCAGACGGCCCTCGTAGACGAGATCGCGCGCACGCAGATCATCGATGGTCTGGGCGACGCGGTCGCCGCCCTCGCCGGCGATCAGCTCGCGCTCGGAGAAGAACACATCGTGGCGGATACCCAGTTCGGCGAGGTCCTCGCGGATCATCGCCATCATGGCGTGGATGGTCAGATCACGGACGGGTTCGAGCCATTCGGCCTCGTCCTTGCCAAGCAGCGTGTCGCCGAATTGTTGCGCGGTCGCCTGCCCGACCGGCTTGAGATAGTCGCCGGGATAGAGTCCTTCGGGGATGTCGCCGATGTCTTCGCCACAGGCCTCGCGGTAGCGCAGGTAGGCGGAGCGGGCGAGCACGTCGACCTGCGCGCCGGCGTCGTTGATGTAGTACTCGCGGGTGACGTCGTAACCGACCCGTTCCAGCAGCCCGGCCAGCGCATCGCCGACCACCGCGCCGCGGCAATGCCCCACATGCATCGGCCCGGTCGGATTGGCGGAGACGTATTCGACGTTGACCTTCATGCCGCCGCCAATGTCGGAGGCACCATAGTCGCCGCCGGCCGCGACGATCGCCGCCAGCATCTTGTGCCAATAGGCGGCGGTGAGCCGTATGTTGATGAAGCCGGGTCCGGCGATGTCGACATCGGCGATGTCCGCGCCGGTAAGCCTTTCAGCCAACGCCTCGGCCAGTTCGCGGGGCTTGGCGGAGAACGGCTTGGCCAGCACCATCGCCGCATTGGTGGCAAGGTCCCCGTGGGCGGCATCGCGGGGCGGCTCGACGGTCAGCGCCAAGCCCTCCGGCAGCACCACACCGCGTTCGGCCGCGATGTCGTCCACCGCAGCACGGATACGCGCGGCGAAATCCTTGAACACGTCCATGAACGGGGTCCCGAAGCGAAAAAGGCAATCGTGGCGGGCGCTTAACGCAAATCCGGCGTGCGGTCAAACAGCCGCCGATGCTGGTCGAGCGCGTAGCGATCGGTCATGCCGGCGATGTAATCGGCAATGCGGCGCGCGCGGCGGGTATCATCGAGGTCGGCGATGCCGCGCGACCATTCCCCGGGCAGTGCCTCGGGCGCGTCGATCAGCGCGGTATGGAGTTCGCGCACGACACGCGCGGCCTGGTCCATGACCGAGGTCACACGCCGGTGCCGGTACATGCGGGCAAACAGGAAGGCACGCAGCTTGTCGATCTCGGCGCGAAACGGCGCCCCGAAGTCGACCAACGGATGGCCCGCTCCGCGCACCGCATCCGCATCGTCCGGACCGTGCTCCGCGACATTGGCGCGGGTCTGCCCAACCACATCCTCGATGGCCCGGGTGATCAGGCGGCGCACGGTCTCGTGGATGCGGCGGGCCGGCTCCAGTTGCCCGTGCCGGCGATCCACATCGTCCAGCATGTCGGCGATCAGCGGCACATCGGCGGCCGCCTCGTCGAGGCAGAACAGGGCCGCGCGCAGGCCATCGTCCAGATCGTGGGCGTTGTAGGCGATGTCGTCGGAAATGGCGGCGATCTGCGCTTCGGCGGACGGGTATCCGGCAAGGTCGAGCGCAAATTCGGCATCGAATTCGAGGATCGCGCCGGGGACCGCCCTGCCCGCATACGCCCCGGCCGGCGCGCCGGCTTCGTCCAGCACCGGACCGTTGTGCTTGACGAGGCCCTCCAGCGTCTCCCAGGTCAGATTAAGGCCATCGAACCCGGCGTAGCGGCGTTCCAGCCGGGTGACGATCCTCAACGACTGGGCGTTATGGTCGAAGCCGCCATGGTCGGCCATGGCCGCGTCGAGCGCACGCTCGCCGGCGTGGCCGAAGGGCGAATGGCCGAGATCGTGGGCCAGCGCCAGCGCTTCGGCGAGGTCTTCATCGACACCCAATGCGCGCGCCAGCGAGCGGGCGATCTGCGCCACCTCGATCGTGTGGGTGAGCCTGGTGCGGAAGTGATCGCCCTCGTGATAGACGAACACCTGCGTCTTGTATTGCAGGCGCCGGAACGCCGCCGAATGGATGATGCGGTCGCGGTCGCGCTGGAAATCGGTGCGCGTCGGGCTCGCCGGCTCCGCGACGAGGCGGCCGCGCGAACGCTGCGGATCGGCCGCGAACGCGGCGCGCGGATGGCCGGACATGGCAGGTATTCCAAGACCTCCGGAGAGCTATGTTGTGCGCGGCACGCAATTGACAGCGCTTATCGCGCGCTTACCTTTAACCCCGAATGTGATTTCGGGTCGACTCGCGGCAGGCTAGAGTGTCGGGAAGCGAACGGACAAAGGCGATGGATCAGACGAACACAGTCACGGTCAGCGACCGCGCGGTTGAGCGCGTTGCGGAGATTCTCGGTCAGGAAGCGCCCGGAACGGCGCTGCGCGTCACCGTGTCCGGCGGCGGCTGCTCGGGTTTCCAGTACGGCTTCGACCTGGTCACCGAGCGCGAGGACGACGATTTCGTCATCGAACGCGATGGCGCCGCCTTGCTGATCGATTCGATCTCGCTGATGTATCTGTCGGGGTCGCAGATCGACTTCGTCGACGATCTGATCGGCGCCTCGTTCCAGATCAACAACCCGAACGCCACCTCGTCGTGCGGCTGCGGGACCAGTTTCTCGCTGTGATCGTCGCCACCTGGAACGTCAACGGCATCAAGTCCCGCATCGACAACGTCGCCGCCTGGCTGGAGAGCCGGCAGCCGGACGTGGTCTGCCTGCAGGAGCTCAAGAGCACCGACGAGACGGTGCCGCGCGAGCCCATCGAGCGGCTCGGTTACAACGTCGCCACACACGGCCAAAAGGGCTTCAACGGCGTGGCCATCCTCTCCAAGCGCCCCATTGAGGACGTGCGCGAACGCCTGCCCGGCGACGACGCGGACGAGCAGGCGCGCTACATCGAGGCGGTGATTTCAACCGACGCGGGCGCGCTGCGCATTGCATCGCTCTATCTGCCCAACGGCAATCCGCTGGGCAGCGAGAAGTTCCCCTACAAGCTCGCCTGGATGGAGCGGCTGATCGCCCATGCCCGCAACCGGCTGGCGCTTGAAGAGCCCTTCATCCTGGCCGGCGACTACAACGTCATCCCGATGCCCGAAGACGCCCGCAATGCGGATGACTGGCGCGGCGACGCACTGTTCCAGCCCGAAAGCCGCGGCGCTTTCCGGGAACTGGTCAATCTCGGCTTCACGGAAAGCTATCGCGCCTGCGACGAAGCGGATGGCACCTATTCCTTCTGGGACTATCAGGCCGGCGCCTGGCAGAAGAACAACGGCATCCGCATCGACCACCTGCTGCTGTCGCCGCAGGCAACCGACATGCTGGTGTCCGCCTCCATCGACAAGGAGGTGCGCGGCTGGGAGAAGCCCTCCGACCACGTTCCGGTGATGGTGCAACTGGCGGCTTAGAGTCAGGACCCGGAACCCAATTGGGCTACAAGACCAGCGACTGCCGGCCGCCGGGGCCGCGCAGGATGTCGGCGAGCCGCTCCAGCCCGGTGCGCAACCTGTCCTCGTCGGCCTCGTGGCCAAGCGACAGGCGCACCGCTTCGGGCGCCGCCAGGCGGCCAAGCGCGAAGGCGGCCGCCTCGGTGACCAGCACGTCGCGCAGGCCGGCCTCCAGCCTGAACGCCTTGGCGCTCCAGCCTTGCGGCATGTTCAGCCACAGATGCAGCCCGTTGGGATCCGCCTGGATGTCCTGGTCGGCGAGAACGGTGCGCGCCATCGTCTGGCGGCGCGCGGCGATGACGCGCTGCTGCTCGATCAGCCGGTCGGCGGTCCTGTCGGCGCTCCAGCGCGCCACGATCTCGGTCATCAGCGGCGGCGGCATCCAGCAGCTCAGGTTGACAGCATCGCGGATCGCGGCGGCATGCGGCTCGGCGGCGCGCACGAAACCGACGCGCAAGCCCGGCCCGAGCGTCTTCGAGACACTGCTGACATAGGCGGTGCGCTCCGGCGCCAGTGCCGCGATCGGCGCCGGGGGGTCGGGCCTCAGCACGCCGAAGACATCGTCCTCGATGACCACCAGGTCGTGGCGGCGGGCGATCTCGGCGATGGCGATGCGCCGCGCCGGATCGAGCGTCCTGGTGGTGGGCGTCTGCAGCGTCGGCGTCAGATAGAGCGCGCGCGGGCCGCGCTCCGCGCACAGCCGATCGAGCCGGTCCGGGCACAGTCCACCCTCGTCCAGGGGGGCCGCCACCCGCCGCAAGCCGAGCGAAGCCGCCATGGCATGAACCGGCGCGTAGGTCAGTTCCTCCGTCAGCAGCAGGTCGCCTGGACGGGTCAGCGCCATCAGGGCAGCGAAGACGCCATGCTGGGCGCCGAGCGTGACGACCACCTCGTCGGGCGCGGCCGACACACCGGTGCGCGCCAGCCAGGCGATGGCGACATCCGCCTGGGCGCGCAGGTCGGCATCGCCCTGATAGTCGAGCAACGCCCGCAGACCGGCCGTGCCGCCAAGCTCCCGGAGCGTCGTGGCGAGATGGTTGGCCGCCAGACCCGGCGATGGAAGGTTGCGCGACAGGTCGATCGACCCGCCCGACGGACGGGTCATATCATTCGCTACAATCGAGGCGTTCTGTTCACCCGGAACGCAGACATATGTGCCGCGGCCGACCTCGCCGCGCAGCAGCCCCTGGCGCATCGCCTCGGCATAGGCGCGGCTTGTCGTGTTGGCCGACAGGTCGAGACGAAAGGCCAGATCACGCAAGGGTGGCAAACGCGTTCCGGGTTCGAGCACGCCGGCGGCAATATCGTCTTCAAGCGCATCGACGATCTGCTTGTACTTCGGACCTTCACGGCCGGCGAGATTGGGAAGCCAAATTGTCATCAGAACAATGTTTATATTGCATCGATACATATAACGATACAATATTTCATTCAATCATATCAATATGGAAATTGTACTGTTTTCATGCTCGTGCCAAGAGCCAGCACCGGAATCGCCCTCGCACTGGTCTGCCTGTGCATCCTCGGCGTCATGCCGGTGATCGCCAGCGCCCGGCCCGGCGACGTCACCGCGCTCGGCTTCGCCTTCTGGCTGTCGATCTGGCAACTGGTCTTCGCCCTCCCCGTCGCGGGTGTCGAGCACCTCGCAAGGCGTCAGGCCGGACGAGGCATCGGAGGATACGCCGAGCCGCACGCCGGGCGGAGTGCGGAGCAAAGTACCGCGCAGGGCGATGGCGCCCCCCTCCCCCACCGTGACGAGAGTCATCACGACGAAACCCATCTCGATGCGAGCCGTTCCGATGGTGGCCATCCCGATGAGAACCATCACGATGGAAACCATCCAGATGGGAGGCGTCGTGCCCGCACCCTCGTGGTGGCGGTGGCGACCGGCATGATGTTCGGGCTGTCCACATACCTCTATGTGCTGGCGATCGAGAAGGCCGGAGCGGTGAGCGCCGCGATCGCGATCCAGGCCTATCCCCTGTTCGCGATCCTGCTGGAGACGGTGTTCCTGAAGCGTCGCAAGACGGCGGTCGAGTTGATGCTGACAACGGCGCTGATCGGCGCGCTGATCTTTCTGGGCACCGAGGGTACGTGGCGGATCGCCGGGATCTCGGGTTGGTTCCTGGTGGCACTCAGCGTTCCGCTGCTGTGGAGCATCGCGCATGTCGTCATCAAGGAAGAACTCGCCAACACGCCGATCACCCCGGCGCAGATCACTTTCGCGCGGGTGGCGATTTCGGCCGTATTCCTTGGGATTCTGGTCGCCGCGCTTGCCCCGCAGGAGCTGTTCGCGCCGTTGTGGCGGGCCGATTACCAGGCATTCGCCCTGGCCATGGGCTTCGTCTACTACGTCGAGCTGATGTTCTGGTTCTATGCCGTGCGCCACATCGACGTGTCGCTGGCAAGCTCGCTCACCACGCCCTGGCCGGCGCTGACCATGGTCCTGGCGGCCGTGTTTCTGGGCACCCAGATTCACGGCTATCAGGTGGCGGCTTTCGTCGTGGTGGCGGGCTGCATCTACGGGCTGATCATCGCGCAGCTGCGAAAACAACGCACTCACCAAGTCAATTAGACAAATAAAATCAGAATTTTAGCAGGGCTTGTTGAGGCGGTCACTGGCCGTGATTTGTCAGCCATGCCTGGGCAGCGGCCAGGGCGGCGGCCTGCTGTTCCTGATTGGTCGCCTGCATGGCCCGGTAGTGCAACGACAGCACCCAGTCGCGATTGGCCGCGCCGGCACGCTCCTTGGCGATCTCGAGCCATTTCAGCCCCTCGACGGGCCTGCCCCGGACGTCGACGCCGGTGATCAGCAGGTCGCCGAGCAGCGCCTGCGCGGCCACGTGGCGCTTCTTGGCGGCCGAATAGAGCCAGCGCACGCTCTGGGCGGGGTCGCGACGCACGCCGGTGCCGTCGAGATACATGCGCGCCAGATTGTACTGGGCGTCGGCATCGCCGAAATAGGTCGCCGCGTGAGCGTACATGCGGGCTGCTTCCGGCAGGTCCTGCGTCACCCCGCTATCGGGAATGCCCGACTTGTAGTAGTGGCCAAGCTGCACGAAGGCGTTGGCGTAGACGCTGGCATGCTCGGAGCGCGGATTGTCGTCGGCGTGCGCGTTGGCGATCTCGCGGAAATAGTCGAAGGCGCGCTGATCGTCCTCGTCGACGCCATCGCCTTCGGCGTACATCTTGCCGAGCTTCCAGATGGCGATCGCGTGGCCGCGCGTGGCGGCGTGTTCCAGTGCCTTGAGCGCAAAGCGGAAATCGCCGCGCAGATAGGCGCGCGCGCCGATCCGGAAGGCCTTGACCGGGCCGATATCCTCGTTCAGCTCGGGGCGATCGCGCTCGTTTGCCTGCGCCGGCGCGCCGGCCAGCAGCGGTGCTGCGAGCGCCAGCGCCAGGGCGCCGGTGATGAACGCCCTACACGTCCGCATAGCACTTCACCTCGGCCGAAGCGCCGGGATGGGTGATTGCGCCGCCGCGCGCCGGGCCCACCTCCTGGGCGTATTTCCACAGCACGCCGGACGTGTGATCGTGATTTCGCGGCGACCACTCAGCCTTGCGGGCGGCAAGCTCCTCATCCGACAGGTGCACGTCGAGCTTGCCGGTGGTGGCGTCGATTTCGATGATGTCGCCGTCCTTCAGCAACCCGATCGGCCCGCCGACCGCAGCCTCCGGCCCCACATGGCCGATGCAGAAGCCGCGGGTTGCGCCCGAGAAGCGTCCGTCGGTGATCAGCGCCACCTTGTCGCCCATGCCCTGACCGTAGAGCGCCGCCGTGGTGGCCAGCATCTCGCGCATGCCAGGGCCGCCGCGCGGACCCTCGTAGCGGATCACCAGCACCTCGCCTTCCTTGTAGCTGCGCGCCTTGACGGCGGCGAAGGCCTCTTCCTCGGTGTCGAAGCAGCGCGCCGGCCCGGTGAAGGCAAGCGTCTTCATGCCCGCCACCTTCACGATGGCGCCGTCCGGCGCCAGATTGCCCTGCAGCCCGACGACACCGCCGGTCTCGGTGATCGGATTGTCGTGGGGAAACACCACGTCCTGCTCGGCGTTCCACTGCACGCTCGCCATGTTCTCGGCCAGGGTGCGGCCGGTCACCGTCATGCAGCTTCCGTCCAGATAACCACCGTCCAGCAGCGTGCGCATCACCAGCGGGACACCGCCGACCTCGTAGAGGTCCTTGGCGACGTAGCGTCCGCCGGGCTTGAGATCGGCGATATAGGGGGTGCGGCGGAAAATGTCGCAGACATCGAGCAGATCGAAATCGATGCCGGCCTCGCTGGCGATCGCCGGCAGGTGCAGGCCCGTGTTGGTGGACCCGCCCGTGGCGGCGACGACGGTCGCGGCATTGACCAGCGATTCGCGGGTGACGATGTCGCGGGCGCGGATGCCCTTGGCCAGCAGGTCCATGACCTGACTGCCGGCGGTGGTGCAGAAGGTGTCGCGCAATTCGTAGGGCGCCGGCGCGCCGGAGGAATACGGCAGCGCCAGGCCGATCGCCTCGCTCACGCAGGCCATCGTGTTGGCCGTGAACTGCGCGCCGCAGGCGCCCGCCGACGGACACGCGACCTGTTCCAGCTCGTGCAGGGATTCGTCGTCGAGATCACCGACGGAATGACGCCCCACGGCCTCGAACACGTCCTGCACGGTGACCTGCTGGCCGCGGAAATTGCCCGGCAGGATCGAGCCGCCATAGATGAACACCGACGGCACGTTGAGGCGCACCATGGCCATCATCATGCCGGGCAGCGACTTGTCGCAGCCGGCCAGCCCGACCAGGGCGTCGTAGCAGTGACCGCGCATGGTCAGCTCGACGGAGTCGGCGATGGTATCGCGGGAGACCAGCGACGACTTCATGCCCTCGTGGCCCATGGCGATGCCGTCGGTGACGGTGATGGTGCAGAACTCACGCGGCGTGCCGGAGGCCGACGCGACGCCCTTCTTGACCGCCTGTGCCTGGCGCATCAGCGAGATGTTGCAGGGGGCGGCCTCGTTCCAGCAGCTCGCCACGCCGATCAGCGGCTGGTGGATCTGCTCCTCGGTCAGGCCCATGGCGTAGAGGTAGGAGCGATGCGGCGCGCGCGCCGGCCCTTCCGTCACATGACGGCTGGGAAGTCGTGTCTTGTCGAAGGTCCTGGCGTCCATCGACGCAGCCTCTCCCGAACCACTGTTGCGCCTGGTGTATGCATCGCCCACCAGGTTCTTGCCGCCGGGGCCTGCGACATCACCGTCACCGACGGCATCGCTAGCCCCGAATTCTGTCTGCCCGAATGCTGCGTGCTCGCTGGCAGCGAACACGCTCGCACCGCCTCCCCGGCCTGATAAGGCCCGGAACACCGCGCGGTCCGGCAACCCACGTCCTGCCATGCCGGATGGCCCCCTTCAAGGCGGCCCAACCGCACATCGTGCGTTCCCGAAGGAGCGTTGCATCGCCGCCACAGGTGGTCAGCGGCAGGCCACCCGCGCCCACCGATGCGGACGTTTCGAAGACCGTGCGAATTTCGGCAGGCAGGCTTGTATGTAGCGATTGTTACGCGCGTTTTTGTGGCGCAATCTTGGCGAAAAGCGGCAGTGGTGTGCCCGGTCGACGGGTTAGACGCACGCTGTGGCGAAACCGCAACACATACGGAAGGCGTGGCGACCCACCGGTCTCAGGAGAGGGCCGACAGGCGCTCGATGGCATCGGACAGGCGGGCGCGCATCGCCTGGGCCTCGACAAGGCGCTCCCTCTGCTCTTCGACGACTGCCTCGGGCGCCTTGGACAGAAAGCCCTCATTGGCGAGCTTGCGCTCCAGACCGCCGATTTCCTTCTCCAGCTTGTCGCTTTCCTTGCCAAGGCGGGCGCGTTCGGCGGCGACGTCGACGACGCCGGCCAGCGGCAGCGCGAAGGTGTCGGTGCCGACAACCGCCTGTACCGCGCCTTCCGGCACGGCATTGGCATGGGTGACCGTCTCGATGCGGGCCAGCCGCATCACCGCCTCCTCCGCCCTGTCCAGACGGTGGCGGGAGGCCTCGTCGGCGGACACGGCGACTAGGTCGATCTTCGCGCCGGCCGGCACGTTGAGCTCGGTGCGCACGGAACGGATCGTCGAGATCAGTTCGATGACCCAGTCGATCTCCGTCTTCGCCTCGCTGGCCAGTTCGGTGAGCACGCCGCCGGGCTCCGGCCAGACCGCATGCACCAGCATGGTCTCCCGCGCGGCTGCGTTGTCGACGCGTCCCCAAAGCTCCTCGGAGATGAACGGCATGAAGGGATGCAGCAGGATCAGCATTTCGTCGCGCACATGGGCGGCGGTGGCGCGGGTTTCGTCCTTGCCGGCACCGTCGGGACCGTTCAGCACCGGCTTGGCGAGTTCCAGGAACCAGTCGCAGTAGGTGTTCCAGATGAAGCGGTAGATGGCGCTGGCCGCGTCGTTGAAACGGTAGGCCTCAAGCGCCTCGGTGACCTGCGCGGCGGTCGTGGCGGCCTCGCCGATGATCCAGCGGTTGAGCGGCAGATTGACCAATGAGGGATCGAAACCGTCGACGCGCGCGCAATGGTTCATCTCGGCGAAACGGCAGGCATTCCAGAGCTTCGTCGCAAAGTTGCGGTAACCCTGCACACGGGACTCGGCGATCTTCACGTCGCGCCCCTGGGCGGCGAGTGCGGCCATGGTGAAGCGCAGCGCGTCGGCGCCGAAGCGGTCGATCAGGTCGAGAGGATCGATGACGTTGCCCTTCGACTTCGACATCTTCTGGCCCTTCTCGTCGCGGACCAATGCGTGGATGTAGACCGTGTGGAAGGGCACCTCGTCCATGAAGTGCAGGCCCATCATCATCATCCGGGCAACCCAGAAGAAGATGATGTCGTGGGCGGTGGAGAGCACATCGGTCTTGTAATAGCGGGTCAGTTCCGCGGTCCCCTCGGGCCAGCCGAGCGTGGAGAACGGCCACAGCGCCGAGGAGAACCAGGTGTCGAGCACGTCCTCGTCGCGGGTCAGGATGTCGCCGGGTCCGTAGTTCTCGAGCCGCTCCTCGACCCAGGCCTTCCAGGGCCCTTCGTGGGCGAGGTAGTGCTGGATGGCGGCGTCGAGCGCTCCTTCCTCATCCTCGGCGACGAAGATCTCGTCGTCGGGTCCATACCAGGCCGGAATCCGGTGCCCCCACCACAATTGCCGGGAGATGCACCAGGGCTCGATGTTCTCCATCCAGTTGAAGTAGGTCTTGTCCCAGGCGGCGGGCACGAACTTTGTACGCCCGTCGCGCACCGCCTCCATGGCCGGCTTTGCGAGCGCCTCGGCGTCGACGAACCACTGGTCGGTCAGCATCGGCTCGATGACCACATGGGAGCGGTCGCCGAAGGGCTGCATGATCGGCCTGGCCTCGACCAGCGCAACCTCGTTGCCCTCTTCATCCGTTGTGGTGACGGCGAGGCCTTCCGCCGTGATGTCGGCGACCACCCGTTCGCGCGCCTCGAAGCGGTCGAGCCCGCGATACTCGTCGGGCACGAGGTTGATGGCGTCGATCTCGGCTTCGCTCATCTGCGCGCCCTCGACAATCGTCTGGGCCAGCGCGGCGGCTTGCGCATAGGGCGCGCCGTCGCCGCGCATGCCGGCGCGCGTGTCCATCAGGCGGTAGCAGGGAATGCCGCCACGCTTGGCGACCGCGTAGTCGTTGAAGTCGTGGGCGCCGGTGATCTTCACCGCGCCGGAGCCGAAATCGGGATCGGGATAGGGATCGGTGATGATCGGGATCAGGCGGCGATGCTGTTTGGGGCCGACGGGTATCTCGCACAGCTTGCCGACGATCGGCTTGTAGCGTTCATCCGAGGGATGCACCGCCACCGCGCCATCGCCCAACATGGTTTCCGGCCGTGTCGTGGCGATGGAAATGTAGTCGCGCGTCTCGCGCAGCGTGACGTTGCCGTCGTCGTCCTTCTCAACGTATTCGTAGGTCTCGCCGCCGGCCAGCGGGTACTTGAAGTGCCACATATGGCCGTCGACCTCGACGTTCTCGACTTCAAGGTCGGAGATCGCGGTCTCGAACTGCGGGTCCCAGTTGACGAGCCGCTTGCCGCGATAGATCAGCCCGGCGCGGTAGAGTTCAACGAAGACCTTCAGCACGGCGGCCGAAAGCCCCTCGTCCATGGTGAAGCGGGTCCGCGACCAGTCGCAGGACGCACCCAGCCGCTTAAGCTGGCCGAGGATCGAGGCCTCCGACTTCTCCTTCTGCTGCCAGACGCGCTCGATGAAGGCCTCACGGCCCATCGTGCGGCGGTCGACATTGCCCTCCTCGGCAAGCTCGCGCTCGACGACCATCTGCGTGGCGATGCCGGCATGGTCGGTGCCCGGCTGCCACAGCACGTCGAACCCCTGCATCCGCTTCCAGCGCACCAGGATGTCCTGCAGGGTGTTGTTGAGCGCGTGGCCCATGTGCAGCGAGCCGGTCACGTTGGGCGGCGGGATGACGATCGCATAGGGTCTGGCACCGGCTTGCGCGCCGGCACCGGCGGCGAATGCGCCGGCTTTCTCCCAGTCGGCGTAGATGCGGCCCTCGACCTCGTCTGGCGCATAGGTCTTGTCGAGCATGATGCTCACCGGTGTCTGATGGGTGTCGTGGAACGTGCGCCGTCGGCGCAGCGATGGTTGTAAACAACCCCGGCCGGCCAGGTGTCAACCGGCGGCCGGCGTTCAGGCGGCAGGAACCAGGGAATGGACTGGCGTGTCAGCGGCCGCCACGCGAGACGCGCTCGATCTCGTCGCGGACCAGCTTCTCGACCATCTGCGGCAGATTGTCGTCGAGCCACTCCTTGAGCATCGGCCGCAGCATCTGGCGCACGAGGTCCTCGAGTGTCTGCGAGTCGCGCGCCAGGATGGTGTTGGCGAGATTGCCGAACGCGCTGCCCACGGCGGCATCGGTGGTCGGCGAGATAAGCCGCTCGGCGAGCGATGCGGTGGCGGATGCATCGGCAGACTCTGGCTCTGGCTCGGGTTCCGGCTCCGGTTCGGGCGTGGGCTCTGGCTCCGACATCGTATCGCTGAACATCAGGTCGGCATCGGTTTCCGCCTCAATCACTTCGGGAGAGGGATCGCCACCGGCGCTGATCATGTCGTCGGTAAGCTCGAGTACCTGCGTGTCGACGTCGACATCCGCCTCACCCGCCTCGTCTTCGGGTTCGGCGTCGGCCGGTGCCTTGGTCTCCCCATCCTCCCCGTCGGAGATGATCTGGCGGATCGACGCCAGAATCTCTTCCATTGACGGTTCGCTGGATTCTGCCGCTTTTGCCATCAGGTTCTGCCCCGCCGCGTGGCCGTGCTTCGGCATCGTTCCGCGGTCGGTACACCCACCCGCTCAGGCCTGCCGGTGACGTGGCCGCGAATCGCCGTCAAAGGCGGAGTATCGCAGGTTGGCAGATGGCGAAAAAGCCCGCCATGGGGACATGTTATCGCTGACGGCAGTTGCGCTGATGCGCAACGGCTCCGCGGGGGCGGCCTGACCGGCCGGGCGCACAGTCGTGCGCCTGGGTGCCAAACACTCCGTCCGTGCAGGATGATGCCGTGAGGCCCGAAAAGTGGGAACCGGTTTTCGGACAAGCCGAACGGCCAGCAACTACTGTCCGTCGGGCGTGCGCAGACCGAACCACTTGTCGCGCACCTGCCTGGTGTTCACTTCCGGCTTGTACTCGCGCACCGCCAGTCCCAGGCGCGTCGCCTGCAGCTTGCCGACGGCGGCAAACAGCGAATAGGACGCGACGACACGGTCACGCTCGGCGATCACCAGATTGACCCGCGCATCGAGCAGTTCCTGCTCGGCGTCGAGCACGTCGAGCGTGGTGCGCTGGCCCACACGCGCCTCCTCGCGCACGCCTTCCAGCGCGACGCTGGATGCCTCGATTTGCGCCTGGGCGGACCGGATCGAGGCATTGGCGGCCTGCAGACCGCCCCACGCGGACAGGACGGCCTGCTGCACCTGGGCGCGGGCCACATCGATCTCCAGCATGCGCTGGGTGCGGGTCTGCTTGGCCTGACGGACACGGGAATACTCCCCACCACCCTGATAGATCGGCACGGTCAGCACGCCGAGGATCTGGGCGGTGACCGATTCCTGGATGGTGATCGCGGGGTCCGAGTTGTAAGCGACGCTGCCTTGCAGCGACAGGCTCGGCAGCAACGCCCCTTCGGCGACACGCACGGCGAAAGCAGCCGATTCCTCGCTATAGCGCGCCGCCAGGATCGCGGGATGCTCGCGCCGGCCGGTGGCAATCGCCTGTTGCAGGTTGGCCGGCAGCGGGCCGACAAGCGGGCGCGGCGCCTGCAGGTTGCCCGGTTCGCGGCCGATGATCTGGATGTAGGTCGCCCGGCTCGTCAGCAGTTGCGCCTCGGCGGAATTGAGCTGCGACTGGGCGGCGCTGAGGCGCGCGCGCGCCTGGGCGACATCGGTACGCGTCACCTCGCCGACCGAGAAACGATCCTCGGTGGCGCGCAACTGTTCGTTCAGCACGGTGATGTTGTTGCGCCGCAACTGCACGATGGCGGTGTCGCGCACCACGTCGGCGTAGGCCTGGGCAGCCTGCAGCAGGATGTTCTGCTCGGTATTGCGCAGCGAGTTGCGCGCCGCCAGCACCGCAGCTTCGGCCTGCTTGGTGGAGTTGATCGTCTGATAACCGCGAAACAGCGGCTGGTTGACGGTGACGCCAACCTCGCCGGGATAGGTGCTCGTGGCTCCGCCCGGAACCGTGTCGTTGTGACGCGCGCCGATCGACGCCTCGCCGGTCACCGACGGCCGCCGGCCCGACAGTGCCTGGGCGACCCCCTCGTCGACGGCGCGCGCTTCCGCGCGAGCGGCATTGAGTGTGGGGTTGGAGGCATAGGCCGCCGCAAGAGCCGAATTCAGCGTTTCCGCAGCCGCCTTCGGCGTCGCCAGCAACAGCGCGGCGAGCACCAGACACGCGGTCAGAACCGCGCCAGATCGCGACTTCTGGTCTTGCGTGGTCTGGTCTTGCATGGTCGCCACGGCCTTACCTCAACTCGCACGTCTTGGCCAGAACCGAACAAACGCCATCCCCCAGCGTGACATCTGTACCGTCGGATTCCCGGCACGGTACTTCAGCGCGCCACGAATGCAACCATGCGCGCGGCAGGTTTCCGTTTTGCGTCGTTGTTGGGTTAATTGCAGCACAGTCGCCCGGTCCGCCCGCCTGTTCAGAATACGAACGCCGGCTCCTTGTCGAATCCCGGCAGCGGCAGCGTATTGGCATCGAATTCGGCCGTGCCGCTGAGGTCGTTGCCCACCTTGCGATACAGCATGCCGCGGCCGACCGGCCCCTCTCGCAGAACACAGACCAGGCGACCACCGTCGCGCAGTTGCGCCACCAAGTCATCGGGAATCACCTCGACACTGCCCTCGAGGACGATCACGTCATACGGGCCCTGCTCGGCGAACCCCTCCGCCAGGCTTTCGTTGAAGACGGCGACCGTATCGACCTCTTCCTCCATCAGAATGGCGGCTGCGCGTTCGGCAAGCACAGAATCGCTCTCGATACCCACCACCGCGCTCGCAAGCCGGGCGATCACGGCGCTGGAATAGCCGCTTGCCGCACCGACATCGAGGACGAGATCGTCGGGACCGATCCCGGCAAGCTGGACCAGCCGCGCGAATACCATGGGTTCGACGATGAAACGGGCCGGGCCCCCCGGCGTCTCGTCGGAGATCACCAGGTCCTCATCGAGATAGGCAACAGGGCGCAGCGAGGCGGGGAGGAACTTCTCGCGTTCCACCTCGAGCATGGCGACCAGCAGCCGGGTGTCGGTGACCGCGTTGGGCCGCAACTGGGATTCCACCATGCGCTCGCGCGCCAGCTCAAAGTCCATGCCGCCTCAGCTCTTCCCGGCGTCACGCCGCCGGAACTGGAATGTGTCCAAAGTGAACGCGTTATCCAGTCCCTACCCGCCCACGGGCGGTGAGATCAAGCGCTTCCGGCGATGCGGGGCAATCGGTCCACGGAGCCATTATGCGTACTGATCGGGGTTGCTGGAGGCCACGCCCGGAATCGAACCGGGGTATACGGATTTGCAGTCCGCTGCGTCACCACTCCGCCACGTGGCCAGCGGCAAGCGTTTTCGCGGTGCCGCCGCGCGATGTCAACCGCCAAGGCCGGCACGGTTCATATATGGCTAAGATCGGCTCTTGGCGCTGCGCCGGTCGACCGGCGCGGCCGCAGTCCGTGCGCGACCGAAGCGACGCCGCAGCCAGACCTGCGCGCGACGGCGCAAGCGGCGCACCGGCGCCAGGTCCACCGACAGCACGATCAGGCCGAGCGGGATCATCCACAGGCCAAGGACCGGCAGGAACCCGAACAGTCCACCGAAGATCAGCGCCGCGCCCAGCGCGATGCGCGCCAGCCGGCTGGCCGGCAAGGCGATGGACCGGTTGCCGAGGCGTATCCTGCCGCCGTTGGCCGGTGCATCGGTCTGGTTGCGGGTCAGCACTGCATGCGTCCTCGTGAGCCATCACGCCGGCCGAAGATATGGTAACGCGCGGGCCTGGCGAAAAGGTTTGCAATTCGCCAGCGCTTTGCTATGACCCTCGCCCACATTTCCTGATCCCCGGTAGCTCAGTTGGTAGAGCAAGCGGCTGTTAACCGCTGGGTCGCTGGTTCGAGTCCGGCCCGGGGAGCCAACTCAATCGAAGCGTTTGCCGCAGGGTCGTTCCCTGCCCTGAAACATGGCGTCAACGGGCCTGACCCTTAAGCCTTATCGGCGCGACCCATGTTCACTCACCCCCGCACCCGTTCGAAGTCCGGATCGTAGGGACAAGCCGGGATGACCTCGGCGCCGAAACGCTCGCCCAGCATGTCGATGGTAAGCGAGGTGCCCGGTCCGGCCAGATCCGGCGTCACGAATGCCAGTGCCAGGTTCAGACCGGTGCGATGGCCCCAGTCGCCGGAGGTGACGGTGCCGACGACGACGTCGCCGCGCATGACCGAAGACCCGGCATGGACCGCACGGTCGTCGCAGGCGACGGCCAGCGTGACAAGCTGTCGCTTCGGGCCCTCGGCGCGTCTGGCGGTCAGCGCGTCCCGGCCGATGAAGTCGCCCTTGTTCAGCCGGACGAAGCGCTCCAGGCCGGTTTCAAAGGGATCGAACTCGGTCAGGATATCGGCTTTCCAGTGCAGAAAGCCCTTCTCGATGCGCATCGATTCAACCGCGCGGCTACCGAACAGCGAAAGCCCGTGCGCCGCGCCCGCATGGCGCAGGGCCAGCCAGGCCGCGTGAAGCTGGGCGTTGGGGACGTGGATTTCATAGGCCAGTTCGCCCGAGAAGCTGACCGCCACCACCACCGCCGGCGCGATGCCCACGAAGGCTTCGCGCACCGACAGCCAGGGAAATGCCGCCGCCGACCAGTCGCCCCGCGCAGCCGCCGACAGCACCTCGCGCGCCCTCGGCCCGGCCAGGACCAGGATCGTGGCGTCGTTGGTCAGGGACCTGATGGTCACGTCCTCGTCCGGGTCCAGATGGGCGGTGAGCCAGTCCATGTCATGGAATTCCGAGGCCGCGGCGGAGCCGTACCAGACGCGCGCGGGGCCGCGCGGACCCTCGGGCAGATTGGCGATTGTCGCCTCGCCCTTGAGCATGCCGTGGTGGTTGAGCAGGTAGCCAAGCCCCACCCGGCCGTCCCGGCATGGCACGCGGCCGCAGATCATCCGGTCGAGAAAGTCATGCCTGTCCGCGCCGGTGATCTCGAACCGGTTGAAGCCGCTGACCTCGGTCAGTCCGACACCGGATTGCACCGCGGCCACTTCCGCGGCAACGATGTCGTGCACCTCGTTGAAGCAGAAGCCGTGGGTTTCGGTGAAATCCGGCCGGGGCTTGATGTAATCGATCCGCTCCCATCCATTGACCACGCCGAAGGCGGCGCCCTCGGCGGCCAGCACGGGCGTCAGCGGCGTGGTCTTGATCGGGCGTCCGGCCGGGCGATGCTCGTGGGGCAAGTGAAACCGGAATTCGTTCTGGTAGTCCTCGACCGCCTTCAACGCCGTCAGTTCGACATTGGCGTGCCCGGTGAAACGGCGCGGGTCGATGACCCAGGTGTCGTAGCAGGCTTCGCCCTGCACGATCTGCTGCGCCAGAAGCCATCCGTGGCCGCCTCCTTCGCCGAGCCCGGCGCGCAGTCCGATGATGCAATAGGCGTTGCGCCGGCCCGGCACCGGACCGACCAGCGGCGCCCCGTCCATGGTGTAGGTGATCGGGCCGTTGATGACGGTGTGAATCCCCACATCCATCAGTGCAGGCATCCGCGCGAAAGCCCCTTCAAGCACGTCGGTCACGCGATCGAGATCGTCGGGGCACAGCGCATTGGCGAAATGTGGGTCGATGCCGTCCATGCCCCAGGTCCGGCAGTCCTGCTCGTAGAAGCCGACGAGCAGGCCGTCGCGTTCCTGGCGGGAGTAGAAATCGCTGATCGGGCAGCGGATCAGCGGCATCCGGTGCCCGGCCTCGCGGATGGCCGGGATCTCCTCGGTGACGAAATACTGATGCTCCATCGACATCACCGGGTGGTGCACGCCCATCATCGCGCCAAGCTCGTTGACGCGGTAACCGCAGGCATTCACCACGATGTCCGCATCGACCGTGCCCTTTGAGGTTTCGACGATCCAGGTGTCGTCGTCGCGCTGGCGCAGCCCCGTCACAGGGGTGTTGCGGTGGATTTCCGCGCCGGCCTTGCGCGCCCGGCGGGCCAGTGCCTGGCAGAGCTGTGCGGGGTCGATATCGCCGTCAAGCGGATCCCAGAGACCGCCAAGCAGGTTCTCGGACGAAATCAGCGGGTGACGCCTGACGCATTCCGCCGCGTCGATCACTTCGAATTCGACGCCCATCCCACGCGCCATCGAAGCGAAGTGGCGGTATCCGTCCATCTGCGCCTGAGTGTTGGCCAGGCGAATGCCGCCGTCGGCATGGTGGTAATTGATCGGATAGTCGGGGTCTTCCGACAGCGCCTTGTAGAGCGCGATGGAGTGGCTCTTGAGACCGACCATGGTCTGCGTCATGCCGAAATTCGTCACCTGGGCGGCGGAATGCCAGGTCGTCCCCGAGGTCAGTTCGTCCCTTTCGAACAGCATGACATCACTCCAGCCCTCGGTCGTGAGGTGATAGAGCACCGAGCAGCCGGCGATTCCACCGCCGATGACGGCGACTTTCGTGCGTGTCTTCATGAGCCTTGAGGCCTCCCTGGCAGCCCGTTTTCGGCTGGGGCCTGCACCTCGATCAAGGTGACGCAGAGAGTTTCGAAATTTTCGAACAACAAATTTGAGTTTCGCCACTTCGCAAGGATCGCGTTGCCTCGACCCTCCGGATACGGCTCTGCTGCGCACCGGAAACGTTCAATCCCGGACGTCCTGACCCGGGGGTCCTGACCCGGAGGCTCTGAATGTCTGCAATACGCCGACGCTCGGGCGGCCGTCGCGACCGGCTCGAACAGCGCGCAGCCGGACCGGTCAATCCGTGTCCGCCAGGCCAGACAGGTGGACAGTACCGCCCGCTCACAGACGCCGACATCGCAGCGATTTACGAGACCGCGCTGCGTCTTCTGGCCGATCTGGGCATGGGCGAGGTGCCCGAGCGGCTGGCGCACGACCTTATGGCGGCAGGCGCAACGCACAGTGACGCCGGACGTGTGTGCTTTCCCAAGGCGCTGGTGGACGATGCGGTCGCATCGGCGGCCAAGCGCTTCGTGCTGCACGGCCGCGACGAAGCCCGCTCGATCGAGGTGGGCGGCGCGCGCGTCCATTTCGGCACGGGCGGTGCGGCGGTTCAGACACTGGACCTCGATACCGGCCGCTACAGGCCCTCGACGCTGGCCGATCTGCACGATTTCACGCGGTTGCAGGACACGCTGGAAAACGTCAGTTGGTTCACGCGTTGCTGCGTTGCGACCGACCTGTCCGACAATTTCGAGCTCGACATCAACACCGCCTATGCGCTGGTGAAAAACACCACCAAGCCGGTCGCGACCTCGTTCACGCTGGCCGACTACGTGCCGCCCATTGTCGAGATGCTGGACATGGTGGCGGGAGGAACGGGCGCCTTCTCGCGCCGCCCGTTCCTGAAAGCACATATCAGCCCGGTGATCTCGCCCATGCGGTATGGCGAGGATGCGGTGGATGTCGTCTATGCCTGCATCGCGCACGATATCCCGATCTCCAACATCACTGCGGCCCAGTCAGGCGCCACGGCGCCGGCGACGCTGGCCGGCTTTCTGGCGCAGTCGCTGGCGGAAACGCTGGCGAGCCTCGTCATGGTTCACGCGATCCGGCCAGGCCATCCCATGGTGTTTTCGAACTGGCCCTTGGTCATTGACCTCAGGACCGGCGCCTTTGCCGGCGGCGGCGGGGAGATCGCGGTGCTCAATGCCGCCTCGGCGCAGATTTCCAACTGGCTCGGGCTGCCCTCGGGCGTGGCGGCGTCGATGACCGACGCCAAGGCGATCGACGCGCAATACGGGATGGAGAAGGGGCTGACGGCGCTGGCGGCCGGGCTTGCCGGTGGCAATCTCGTCTACGAGAGTTCCGGCATGACGGCATCGCTTCTGGGCGCGAGTTTCGAGGCCTTCGTGCTCGACAACGAGATGCACGCCGCGATCTATCGCGCCATGCGCGGGATCGAGGTCAGCGAGGACACGCTCGGCTTCGAGACGATCCGCGAGGCGGTGCTGGGCGAAGGACACTTTCTGGGCCATGCCCACACCTATGCGGCCATGGAGCGGGACTATTTCTACCCCAAGCTCGCCGACCGCGACGCGCCCATGGTGTGGGCCGAGAAGGGTGCCCCGGATATCTGGATGCGGGCGCGCGAAACCGTGCACGCCATCCTCGAAAGCCACCGGCCCGACTATCTGACGGCCGATCAGGACGCGCAGATCCGGGCGCGATTTCCCATCAGGGACTGACGGGGTCGGCCGGCCTCTCCGGCGGCGGCAAGACTTCCCTTCTCGGGATCAGGCCGAACCGTTCGGCCATCCAGGGATAGCGACCGACGGTGGGCTCGATCACCATGCGCTGCACGCTGTGACGCAGGCTCGTCTCCAGAACGTCCTTGATGTTGGCTGGAAGGTCCTCCCGGCAGAACAGCGATATCTGGCGCGAAAACGCCTTGCCCGGAAAGGGCATGGCCCGAAGATCGGAATGGTATCGTTGGGCGCGCGCAAAGGTCAGCGCGGTGGTGATCGTCCATCCCCGCCCCGCCGCCACCATGGCGAGGATCATGTGGGTGCTCTCGAACTCCATGCGCTCGGCAAATCGCAGACCATGGCGGCGCAGTTGCGCCTCGATGCGCCGGCCCAGGAACTGTCTCTTGCTGTAGCGCAACAGGGGAAGTCTGCCGGCCTGCGAGGTAAAGAACTGAAAATCCCCCGACGCCTCCGGGACGCTGGCCGGCGCCACGACGATGAACGGATCGCGCAGCACCGGCTCTTCGATAATGCCAGCAGCGTCGAGGTCCACCGACGACGCGATGCCGATGTCGGTCTGCTCGCTGTGCAGGAGTTCGGCGATCTCGTGCGTGGGGCGCGACAGGATCGAGAAATCGCACAGCGGCATGGCGGCGGCCAGCCGCACCACCATGGCTGGCGCGACATCCGCATCGAGATCTTCGATATGCGCGATCCTCAGCAACCGCTGGAGCGACTGCAGATCCTCCGACCAGATTTCGGAGATGCCCTGTCGGAGCAACCACATGGCTTCGTCGACCCGGCGCAGCAGGACATCGCCCGCCGGTGTCAGCCGCATCGGACGCTTGCCGTGATCCACAAGCTGCGCCCCGACCGCCTTCTCCAGGCAGGCCAGGTGATGCGACGCCGTGCTGACCGAGATGCCGAGGCTCCGCGCCCCGTCGCGCACCGTTCCTTGCCGCGAGATGGCCTGATAGACCTCCAGCCACTTCAGGCTCAGCTTTGAGCGTTGCATCGTCTCCCCCCTGATGACGCCACGCCCGGCGCGGGCAAGCTCAAGGTACGCATTCGATTTTTTCGAAATATCGCCGAAGACGCTGCTGCGCAAGCGCGCTTGCGATGATCTGTTTCAATTATGGCATCATTTGTTCAATGAAATGCAGCCCGAGGTCTTGATCTCGCATCCGTGTTGGCGCGTATTATACGTTAGTAGGGTGCCGTCCCGGCGCCACCTTCGGTTGAGTGACGTCCCGGACATCGCGGCAGGGGGCCATGGCGCAACAGGATTCGCCGGTCATAGTATGGTTCCGCGAGGACCTGAGGCTTGCCGACAATCCTGCGCTCAACGCCGCGGCCGCCACCGGACGCCCGGTGCTCGGCGTATTCATCCTCGACGAGGAAAGCGACGGTATCCGCCGTCTTGGCGGCGCCTCGCGCTGGTGGCTGCACCATTCGCTTGCCGCCCTGCGTGACGACTTGGCCGCACTCGGCTCAGCTCTGATTTTATTGCGTGGGAGCAGTGGCGATGTGCTTCGCCGCCTGGCGGGTGACTGCGGGGCAACCGCGGTCCACTGGAACCGCCGCTACGCGCCCGCCGGGATCGCCCTCGACACGAACATCAAGGCGGACCTGACCGCAGCGGGCCTGGAGGCGGTCAGCCATCCCGGTAATCTGCTGGCGGAACCGTGGACGGTGGCAACGGCCGACGGCGCGCCCTACCGCGTCTTCACGCCGTTCTGGAAGGCGGCGCGGGCGCAAAGCTGGCGCGATACGCCGCTGCCGGCGCCGGACACGTTGCAGCCCTTCGGCCGGGCACCGACGAGCGATCGTCTGGAGGACTGGGGCCTGCTGCCGCGCAGTCCGGACTGGGCCGCCGAGTTCCCCGAGCACTGGACACCGGGGGAAACGGGCGCGCGCCAGCGCCTCACAGCGTTCCTGGAAACCGGGCTTTCCGGCTACGCAAGCAAGCGCGACCGGCCCGACCTGATCCACACCTCGCGGCTGTCGCCACACCTTCGTTTCGGCGAGATCAGCCCGGTCACCATCGCCGCGGCGGTGGCCCATGCCCGCGACAGCGGCAAGGCCACACAGCGCGACGCGGACAAGTTTCTGGCCGAGATCGGCTGGCGGGAATTCTCCTACCACCTGCTGTATCACGTCCCGACCCTGCCGACGCAGAACCTGCAGCCGCGTTTCGATGCCTTTCCATGGGTGGAGAACCCGCAAGCTCTCGCCGCCTGGCAGCGCGGCATGACCGGCTACCCGCTGGTCGATGCCGGCATGCGGGAGCTGTGGCGCACCGGCACCATGCACAACCGGGTGCGCATGGTGGTGGCCTCGTTCCTGATCAAGAACCTGCTCATCCACTGGCGCGAGGGCGAAGCGTGGTTCTGGGACACGCTGCTGGACGCCGATCACGCCAACAACGCGGCGAGCTGGCAGTGGGTGGCCGGCTGCGGCGCGGATGCCGCCCCCTTCTTCCGCATCTTCAATCCGGTCCTGCAGGGCGAGAAGCACGATCCCGACGGGGCCTACGTGCGCCGCTTTGTGCCGGAGCTGGCGAACCTGCCGGCGAAGTTCATTCACCGGCCCTGGGAAGCACCGTCACAGGTGCTGGCGGATGCGGGCGTCACGCTCGGCGCCACCTACCCGCAACGCATCGTCGACCACGCCGAAGCACGCAACCGGGCACTTGCCGCCTTTGAGACCATCAAGGGCCAATCACGGACAGCCGCATGACATCGCCGACAACATCCTTTGCTCCGCGCCAGTCGATCGCCGTGATCGGAACCGGCATTTCCGGCAACGCCGCCGCCTGGGCGCTGAGCCCGCATCACGATGTGACGATCTATGAGAAGAACGCGCGCATCGGCGGCCACAGCCACACGGTGACGGTCGACTACGACGGTACGCAGATACCCGTCGATACCGGCTTCATCGTCTACAACGAGCGCAACTATCCCAACCTGACGGCGCTATTCGAGTACCTCGACGCGCCCACCGAAGACAGCGACATGAGTTTTGGGGTGTCGCTGGCCGATGGCCGGCTCGAATATGGCATCGACACGCTGGGGGCGCTGTTCGCCCAGAAGCGCAATACGGTCAATCCGGCCTTTCTGGCCATGATCCGCGAGGTGTTCCGCTTCAACAGGCAGGCGATCGCCGATCGTGACGCCGGCCTGCTGGAAAACGAGAGCCTCGGCGCCTTCCTCGACCGGTGCGGGTTTTCGAGCTACTTCCGGCGCAACTATCTGCTGCCGATGGGTGGCGCCATCTGGTCGACACCGCTGAGCGACGTGCTCGACTATCCGGCGCGCTCCTTCGTCGATTTCTTCGACAATCACGGTCTGGTGCACCCGGGCAACGTGCCGCAATGGCGCACGGTCACCGGCGGCAGCCGCGAGTACGTTGCCAGGCTGACAGCCTCGTTCATCGACCGCATCCGCATCGAAACACCGGTCCATTCGGTCACCCGCACCAAGGCAGGCGTGCTGGTGCGCGACGAGGCCGGTGGCCAGGAGCGCTACGACCAGGTGATCTTCGCCTGCCACAGCGACGAAGCGCTGGCGCTGCTGGGCGATGCCAGCGAGGCGGAGCGCGCATCGCTCGCCGCGATCCGCTATCGTGACAACATGGTCTATCTGCACCGCGACACGACGCTGATGCCGCGCCGCCGCGCTGCGTGGTCGTCGTGGAACTACCTTGGCTGGCCGGGCGAAGATGGCGACCTCAATGCGGAGATGGCCGTCAGCTACTGGATGAACCGCCTGCAGAACATCGATCGGCGCCATCCACTGTTCGTGACGCTCAATCCGCCGCGTCCGCCAGCCGAGGACGAGACCTTCGGCGTGTACTCCTATGCCCATCCGCAATTCGATGCGCCGGCGCGGGCCGCGCGCGGTGCGTTGCGCGATATGCAAGGCACCAACCGCACCTGGTTCTGCGGCGCATGGCTCGGCTACGGCTTTCACGAGGATGGCCTGAAATCCGGGCTGGAGGTCGCAGAAGCGCTCGGCGTGCGCATCCCGTGGCGCGATACGTCCGCCGACATACCCGAAACCCCACGCGAGGCGGCCGAGTGAGTGAAACGCCCAGCGAAATGAGCGAGGCGCTCAGTGATCTGGCGCAAGCGCTGGGCGGAGCCGACGGCGCGCTCGTTCCGGGCGACGTGATGCATGCGCGCATGGGCACGCCATCGCATCGTTTCTCCTACAAGGTGTTCAGCCTGCTCGTCGACGTCGACCGGCTGGACGATCTCGATGCACGGATTCCGGGCTTCGCCCACAACCGGTTCGCGCTTGCATCGGTGCACGACCGCGACCATGGCGCGCGGGATGGAAGCCCCATCGGTCCCCACATCCGCGACCTGATGGCCAAGGCCGGCCTGCCCGTGCCGGACGGACGGGTGCTGCTGCTGTGCTACCCGCGCATCCTCGGCTATGTCTTCAATCCGCTGGCGGTGTACTACGTCTTTGACGCCGACGGCGCGCTGGCCGGCCTCGTCTACGAGGTGCGCAACACCTTCGGCGAGATGCACGCCTATGTGGCGCCGATCCTGCCGGGAGAACGCCGCGCATCGGGCATCCGCCAGACACGGCGCAAGCTGTTCTTTGTTTCGCCTTTCATCGACATGGACATGGTCTACCATTTCCGCATGGCGCCGCCGGATAAGGACATCCGCGTGCGCATCCTGGAAACGGCCAATGGCGAGCCGCTGCTCGCGGCCACGTTTTCGGGCGCTCAGATTCCTTTTACGGCGAACAATCTGATGCGTCAGTGCCTGCGTATTCCCTTGCTGACAGTCAAGGTGATTTCCGCGATCCACTTCGAAGCATTGCGCCTGTGGATCAAGGGGGCACCTTTCTTTCGCCGCTCGGCACCGCCCGAGCCGGTGAGTTTCGTGCCCGGCAACGCGCACGAACCGGACAGCAAGGACGCTGCATGCCCCACGCCGCCGCGACGACCGCCGATGCGCTTGACTCCGCCGCGCCGATCATCCGTGTGACCCGCGACAACATCGCGGAAGCAACCCGTCATCTGCCGCGCCTGGCCCGCGGAGCCCTGAAGTTCGTCATCGGCATCGAGACCGGCGCGCTGACCATCCGGTTGCCGGACGGCACGGCATTGCGCGTGGAGGGCGACAAGCCCGGCCCCGAAGGCAGCGTCCACATCAACGACTACGCCGCCGTCAGGCGGATGTTGAAGCGCGGCGACATCGGCTTCTGCGAGGCTTATCTGGAAGGCGAATGGGACAGCCCCGACGTGGTCGCCTTTCTGGAGGTGTTCTTCGTCAACCGCGACGTGATCATGTCGCTGATCGGCTCCACGCCGCTGTTCAACATCGTCACCAACCTGCGCCACTGGCTGCGGCGCAACACCAAGTCACGCGCCAGGAAGAACATCTACGCGCATTATGACCTCGGCAACGACTTCTACGCCGCCTGGCTCGACGAGACCATGACCTATTCCTCGGCGCGCTTCGACGGCGGCGCCAACGATCTTGCCGCCGCGCAGACCGCCAAATACGCAAGTCTCGCCGACAAGCTCGACCTGCAGCCCGGCGAGCACGTGCTGGAGATCGGCTGCGGTTGGGGCGGCTTTGCCGAATACGCGATTCAAGAGCGCGGCGTGCGCATCACCGGGCTGACCATCTCGCCGGCCCAGCGCGATTTCGCGATCGCGCGACTGGAGAAGGCCGGGTTGGCCGACCGCGCCGAGATCGTGCTGCGCGACTACCGTGACGAGACCGGCCGCTATGACAAGATCGCCTCCATCGAGATGATCGAGGCTGTCGGCGAGGCCTATTGGCCGGGTTACTTCCGTCAACTGCACGACCGGCTCAAGCCCGGTGGACGCGCCTGCGTGCAGGCGATCACGATCCGGGACTGTGATTTTCCCACCTATCGCCTGCGGCCGGACTTCGTGCAGACCTACATCTTTCCAGGCGGCATGCTGATCCCGCGCGACGCCATGCTGGCGCTCGGCGAAAGGTGCGGGCTCGACGTGGTCGCGGAGGACAATTTCGGCCATGACTACGCCCAGACACTGGCGATCTGGCTGGCCAGGTTCCGCGACGCCTGGGAGCAGATCGTCCCGCTTGGTTTCGACGCCAGGTTCAAGCGGTTCTGGGAGTTCTATCTGCAATACTGCGAGGCGGGCTTTCGCGCCGAGAGCGTCAGCGTGCGGCAGATCGCCTATCGCCGGCCGGCGTGAGGGATGACATCCCGTCCAGCCGACTAGGGCGATGGGTCATCGCGGCTTATGGGCTGCCGGCTCTGCCGCTGGCACTGCTGACGCTTCCCGTCTTCGTCTACATCCCGCCGTTCTACGCCGAGAGCCTCGGCATCCCGCTCGCTGCTGTCGCCCAGGCGCTGGTGGTGATCCGGCTTGCGGATGCGTTCAGCGATCCGCTGATCGGCTACGCCGGCGACCGGTTTCCGGCGCGCAATCGCCGCAAGGTCTGGCTCACCGCCTCGATCCCCGTTGTCGCGGTCGCGGCCTGGTTCCTGTTCTCGCCGGGCGAGACCGCCGACACCGGCCATCTGATCGGCTGGGGCGTGGCGCTGTCGCTTGGCTGGACCATGGCCATCGTGCCGCTGTCGGCGTGGGGCGCGGAGCTTTCCACCGACTACAACGAGCGCACGCGCATCGCGGGAACCCGCGAGGCGCTGGTGCTTGCCGGCATACTCGTCGCCACCGCCCTGCCCGCGCTGCTGCCGCTGTTGGGCCAGGAGAGTCCGCGCGCGGTGCTGACCGCGCTGGCGATCATCGTCGCGGCGGGGTTTCCGTTGGCAGCCCTGGTGACGTTGGCGATCGTTCCCGAACCGCAGGACCGCAGCGTCAACCGGATCGCGGCACTCGCGGGGCTCAAGGCGATGGCGGCCAACCGCGCTTTCCTGCGGCTCGTCGCAGCCTTCCTCGCCAACGGCATCGCCAATGCGTTTCCGGCCAGCCTGTTCCTGTTCTTCGTCACTCATCGCCTGCAGGCCGAAGAGGCGACCGGTCTGTTGCTGCTGACCTATTTCCTGTGCGGGCTGGTCTCGGTGCCCGTCTGGGTGGCCATCGCCGCGCGTACGGGCAAGCACCGCGCCTGGATGGCCGGCATGGGCATCGCCTGCGCGGTCTTCGTCTGGGTGCCGCTGCTCGGTCCTGGCGACATCACCGCCTTTCTAGTCATCAGCGCGCTGACAGGATTGATGATCGGCGCCGATCTGGCGCTACCGGCCGCGATCCAGGCCGATGTCATCGATGCGGACACCGCCGAGACCGGCGAACAGCGCTCGGGCATCTACTTCGCCGCGTGGGGCATGGCCACCAAGCTGGCGCTGGCGCTGGGGGCGGGACTGGCACTCGGGCTGCTGCCGGGTTTCGGCTTCGATCCCGGCCGGGGCATCGTGACGGAGTCGGGCGTCACCGCGCTCGCCGTCGCCTATTCCAGCGCGCCTGTGGCCTTCAAGCTGCTGGCGATCGCACTGATGTGGCGGTTTCCCCTGACCGCTGAGCGGCAGGCGGAACTGACCGCGCGGATCAGCGCTTCCGCCGCGCCTCCTGCTTCCAGCCGGTGAAGCCGTAGACGGCGCGGAAATAGAGCCCGTAGGGCAGGATGTTCAGGAACTTCAGCCACCAGGTGAAGCGGCGCGGGAAGGTGATCTCGAAGCCGCCGCGCTTCAGTCCGGCGACGATGCGCCGGGCCGCCTGCTCCACCGGCATCAGGGCCGGCATCGGGAACGGGTTGTCGCGGGTGGCGGGCGTATCGACAAAGCCCGGATTGATGATCGAGATGCGCACACCGGCCCCATCCAGATCGAGCTTCAGGCTCTCGGCCATGTTGATCAGGGCGGCCTTGGTGGCGCCATAGGCGGGCGACGTGGGCAGGCCGCCATAGCCGGCCACCGAGGCCATCACGGCGATGTGCCCGCGCCCGCGTTCGATCATCGTGCGCATCACCGGCGCGATGACGTTGGCGGCGCCCGACACATTGACAGCAACAGTCTTGTGGAAGCCATCGAGATCGAAGTCCTCCGCGGTCATCGGCAGATAGATGCCCGCATTGGGGATTAGCAGCGCGATCGGCAGCTCGGCTTCGATCTCGGCGGCAAGCTCGGCCATCGCTGGCTGGTCGGTCACGTCGCCGGGCATGGCGACGATCCGGCCGGGGCCGCCGTCCTCACCCGCCAGGGCGGACAGATCGTCGGCGCCGCGCGAGGTGGCGTAGACACTCCAGCCTTCGTCACGCAGAGCGCGTGCAAGGTGCAGCCCGATACCGGAGCTCGCACCGGTGATCCAGGCCGCGCCATCGGCCGGGCGGGCGATATAGTCGCTCATTGGGACATGCCGGACTTGGGGGACATGCCGGACATGGCGCCGGCGGGTACCCGACTACCGGTCCACGATCGGCGCGATGAGCCGCGCGGCAAGACCGGTGAAGCGCAGCGGGGCGTCGACCACGGTGAAGCAGATGCACGGTTCGTCGCCACCGGCCACCGGCTGATGCTCCAACGTGTCGTCGGCGATCTGCAGGTCACCGGGACCGTAATGGCCGGTCTCGTCGCTGAACGATCCGGACAGCACCAGCGTCAATTCGCGCCCGCCATGGCCGTGATCGGGCATCGCCTGGCCCGGCGGGATCTTCAACAACCGCACGGTCTGCTCGCCGCCGCGCACGCGCAGTTCGGCAAAGCCGCCCATGCGCCGGCGCCATGGAATCACATCGCCGTCGATACCCAGATAACGCCGCAGCGCCTCAGGCAACACAATCGCCTCGCTGTCATCGGCCGGCGCCGCGCCCATCGCGACGGCAATGCTCGCGGGCGCCGCCTCGCCGGCCAGCACATCGATGCGCGCAAGGGCCGCGGCCCGGCTGGCGTCGTGATCGCACAGAGCGGACGGGGCAAGCGCGTCCAGTTCCGCGCCGGCTGCTTCCTCAAGCATGGCGATCAGTCCGGCAACGTCGGACCGGAGGGTCGCCAGCGACTGCACCAGCGCCGCCTCGGCATCGGTGACCGTACCGGCGACATAGGTACCCAGCAGCTCTTCGAGCCCGGCATCATTGACGAGCGAACCGTGTTCGTCCACCGCACCACTCCCGGACATGTGTTCGTTCCTGGTCATCGTCTCTTCGCAGCTATCGTCTCTTCAAGGTCAGGCATTCAACGCGGAACCAACATTTCCGGCAACCGATACGGCATGAGATGCCAAACGGATCGCGGTGAACGCAAACTGACACGATATCTGTGCAGTCTATCAAACGGCCCGCACGTCAAAAGTACCGGTCTAGGCTGTATCGACATTCAGGTTTCGGGCGTGGCGCGTGTCGGATTTCGTTCCTGACAAGGCAGCGGGGTGCAGGAAACCTGCCTGGTTTTCAAGTCCCCGCTAACGCCGGCAGGGGTGAAATCCGCCGCGTCCCGTAGGGATATAGCCAAAATCGCCCATTTCGGCGTTGCAAATCCTAGCAAGGGATGACCCTTGCGTCGGCTTTGCGCCTGGAACTGAACGATTTTGGCGCATACCACGCTCCAAATCCTGAATGTCGATACAGCCTA
>JANQNT010000032.1 GCA_028279445.1 Tepidamorphaceae bacterium
ACGCGGCCAGCGCACCCATACCAATGCGCGTACCCGCAAGGGGCCGGCGCGTCCGATTGCAGGCAAGAAAAAATAGTTTGGAATAATCCGCTCCGGTGCCGCGCGTTGCATGGCGGCCGGACATTTGAACAGGCAAGAGAGTTAAGGCATGGCCAAGGAAAGAACGCGCGTCCGTCGCCGGGAGAAGAAGAACATCACCTCCGGCGTCGCACATGTCAGCGCGTCGTTCAATAACACCAAGATCACCATTACCGATGCGCAGGGAAATGCGATTTCCTGGTCGTCGGCGGGTGCCATGGGCTTCAAGGGGTCGCGCAAGTCGACGCCTTACGCTGCACAGGTTGCCGCCGAGGATGCGGGCAAGAAGGCAATGGAGCACGGCATGAAGAACCTCGAGGTCGAGGTTCGCGGCCCCGGTTCCGGGCGTGAGTCGGCGCTTCGGGCCTTGTCCGCTGCCGGTTTCACGATCACGTCCATCCGTGACGTAACGCCGATCCCGCACAACGGATGTCGCCCCCGCAAGCGGCGGCGCGTTTAGGATTTCAACCCAGGCTCGCGCGCGTGCAGGCAGGGTGCGCGCCGCGAAACCGGATCATCGGCCGGCCACCCGTTCCGCCGCCGGCACCGTAAACGGTCCGGATCATAAAAGAGGTTACTCAGGTGCTTCAGAAGAATTGGCAAGATCTGATCAAGCCCACAAAGCTGAAAATCAATCCGGGTCTCGATCCCGAGAGCATGGCGACCGTGGTCGCCGAGCCGCTCGAGCGCGGCTTCGGCCTGACGCTGGGCAATGCCCTGCGCCGTGTGCTGCTGTCTTCGCTCCAGGGGGCCGCGATTACCTCCGTGCATATCGACGGCGTCCTGCACGAATTCTCGTCGATCCCCGGCGTGCGCGAGGATGTGACGGACATCGTCCTGAACATCAAGGAAATCGCCCTTCGTCAGCATAGCGAAGGCGTGAAGCGCATGGTTCTTAAGAAGGAAGGCCCGGCTGTCGCGGTGGCGGCGGATATCGAGGCCACCTCCGAGATCGATATCCTCAATCCGGACCATGTGATCTGCACCCTCGACGAGGGCGCATCGATCCGTATGGAGTTCACCACCGATACCGGCAAGGGCTATGTGCCGGCCGAGCGGAACCGTCCCGACGATGCGCCGATCGGCCTGGTGCCGGTGGACAGCCTGTTTTCGCCGGTCCGCAAGGTGTCTTACCGGGTCGAGAACACCCGTGAGGGACAGATCCTCGACTATGACAAGCTGATCATGGACATCGAGACCGACGGGTCGGTGAAACCCGACGATGCGGTGGCTCTCGCCGCGCGGATCCTGCAGGATCAGCTGGCGATCTTCGTGAATTTCGAAGAGCCGCGCAAAGAGGTCGTCGAGGAAGAGCAGCCGGAACTGGAGTTCAATGCGGCACTGCTCAAGAAGGTCGACGAGCTGGAACTGTCGGTCCGTTCGGCAAACTGTCTGAAGAACGACAACATCGTCTATATCGGCGATTTGATCCAGAAGACGGAAGCGGAGATGCTGCGCACGCCGAACTTCGGCCGCAAGTCGCTGAACGAGATCAAGGAAGTGCTGGCGCAGATGGGCCTGCACCTGGGCATGGAAGTGAGCGGCTGGCCGCCGGAGAACATCGAGGACCTGGCCAAGCGCTACGAGGAACACTACTAAAGGCGCGCAAACGCCCCACGGAGACCAGTACGATGCGTCACGGCAAATCCGGACGGAAGCTCAACCGCACCGCGAGCCACCGCAAGGCGATGTTCGCCAATATGGCGGCCTCGCTGCTGCGCCATGAGCAGATCGTCACCACGCTGCCGAAGGCCAAGGACCTGCGGCCGGTGGTCGACAAGCTGATCACGCTCGGCAAGCGCGGCGACCTGCATGCGCGCCGCCAGGCGATCGCCCAGATCCGCGACGAGGAGGTTGTCTCCAAGCTCTTCGAAACGCTCGGGCCGCGCTACAAGGACCGCAACGGCGGTTATACACGCGTGCTGAAGGCCGGCTTCCGCCACGGCGACAATGCCGCGGTCGCGGTCATCGAACTGGTCGACCGGGACACAGAGGCCAAGGGCGCCGAAGATCGCGCCCGCCAGGAGGCGCTGGAAGCGGAGATGGAAGAGGCCGCCGCGCCCGCCGCCTGAGCCAACCGCAGGCAGACATTATCGACGGCTCCCGGACACATGGTGTCCGGGAGCCGTTTTCGTATGGGCCTGGTTCAGGCGCTGCCTCGTCAGGTGCTGCCTCGTCAGGTGCTGACTGGTCAGCCGCTGACTTGGTCAGGCGCTGAGAATGTCGTCGACGGCCACCACCGGCACCGCCCCATAGCCGTTGAAGCGGGTCAGCGTGGCCGGCCCGTAGGCGCCCAGCAGGCCGAACTCGATGCGGTCGCCGGGCATCGTATCGGCGGGCAGGAGCAGGGGCCTGGTCAAGCGGTCGACCGGATCGCAGGTGGGTCCGAACGCGGTGACCGGAACCGCGTCACCCTCCTGCAGCCTGTCGCCGCGCCAGACCCGCGCGGGCAGGTCGACCGGCATCACCATCAGTTCCTGGAAGCCGCCGTAGACACCGTCGGCCAGATGCAGTGTTCCGTCGGCGCGCCGGTGCTTGACACTGGCCAGCAGTGACATCGCGGGCGCGGCTATGGCCCGGCCGGGCTCGCATTCAAGCCCGGTGCGCCGCGGGTCGAAGTGCGTCCGCCAGCACGCTTCGATTGCCGCGAAGAAGGCCTCCAGCGGCGGCATCGGCTGGCATGCATAGGGCGCGGGGAAGCCACCGCCGACATTGAGCACCTCCGGCGTCACGCCCGCTGTCGCGCAGGCCTGCGCGGCACGCGCGATCAGGTCCGTGTAGGCGCTGGGGTCCAGACATTGCGAGCCGGCGTGGAAGGTGATGGCGGGCGTCACGCCATGCGCGACGGCCGCGCTCAGCAGATCGGTCGCCTCATCCGGCGTCGCACCGAACTTGCCGGTGAAGTCCTGGCCACCGGCGTTGCGCTCCGCACGCAGCCGCACCGCGACCTCGTAGCCGGTCAGATCGCCGGCAGAGGCGATCAGGCGGTTAAACCCGGCCCTGTCATCGACCGCGAAACGGCGGCAACCGAAATCGTGGATCGCGGCATTCTCCTCGGCCGGCGAGCGAATCGGATTGTGATAGTTCAACTTCGCGGACGGCACGACCGAGCGCACCAGCGCCATCTCGTCGGGGGAGGCGACATCGAAGGTGTCGATGCCGGTTGCCGCAAACGTCGCGATGACCTGCGGCACCGGGCAGGCCTTGACGGCGAAGGTCGTACGGCCGGCGAAACGATCGAGGAAGCGATCCGCGGCCTGCCGCGCATTAGGCTCTGAGAAGCAGAACACGGCCCCGTCCGGTTTCCGCGTACGGATCAGTTCCGACACATCGCGGAAGCGTGGTCTTCTGCCTGGGGGCGACGCCGATGCGGCGCCGGCACATGCCTCGGCGGGCATGACGGTCTGGTTCATGGGGTGCTCCTCTTGCGGCGCCTGCACACGTCTTTGCGGCGTGCTTTGCGCGTGACCAAGGGAGGGTGCCGACCAGGGTCGCCGGACAAAAGACGTCAGAATTGCTCACTTCACCGAAAATGCTGATATAATGCCGGATTGATCGGCAATTTGCCGACTGCAGGTATGAAATCGATGGACCAGCTTCCTGCATTGACCGACAAGGACGAGGCCCTGATCGGGCTACTGCGCGCCAACGGACGGGAGTCGGTGGCCAACCTGGCGCGCAAGCTCGGTCTGTCGCGCTCTTCGGTGCAGGATCGGCTGCGGCGGCTGGAATCCTGCGGGGTCATTGCCGGGTACACCGTGCGGCTGGCGCCGGCCGCCGTCGCCGGCATCCGCGCCCATGTGATGATCGAGGTTCAGCCGCAGGCGGCGGCTGCGCTGATCGTGGCGCTCAGGTCCGAGCCGATGGTGGAGACCCTGCACACGGTCAGCGGTAAATGCGACTTGGTCGCGCTGGTTGCCGCGTGCACGACGCAACGCCTCGACCAGTGGCTCGACCGTCTGGCGGAATTCGATGGGGTGATCCGCACCGAATCCGCCATAATCCTGTCGTCAAAACTGGACCGGCGCTCAGGCGGCTGAACGTACGCGCGCCGCAACTCAAAACCCACACGGAAGCGGATCATGGTCTCCACGATACGCGTTGGTTTGCTGGCCTGCCTTGCGCTCCTGATCGGAGCACCCGCGCCAGCATATGCCGAAGCCCCGCAGGCAGAAGGCTCTCAGGTTCCCGGAAGCCGCGCGGAGATCGGTCTGACCTTCGCGCCGGTGGTCCGGCAGGCCGCGCCCGCGGTGGTCAACGTCTACGCCTCGCGGCGGGTGCAGCAGCGCCGTCCGGCGATCTTCGATGACCCCTTCTTCCGCCGTTTCTTCGACGGGCCGGGCTTCAACGCACCGCGCGAACGGGTGCAGAATTCGCTCGGCTCCGGCGTCATCGTGCGCGGCGACGGGCTCATCGTCACCAACCACCACGTCATCCAGGGTGCCGACGAGGTGCGCGTGGTGCTGTCGGACCGGCGCGAGTTCGATGCCGAGATCATGCTGACCGACGAGGGGACCGATCTGGCGGTACTGCGCATCGCCGAGCCGCCCGCTGATCTGCCCGTCATCGGCCTGGCACCGTCCGATACGCTGGAGGTCGGCGATCTGGTGCTGGCGATCGGCAATCCCTTCGGCGTCGGACAGACCGTGACCGGCGGTATCGTCTCGGCGGTGGCGCGCACGCAGGGCGGCATCACCGATCTCGATTTCTTCATCCAGACCGACGCGGCCATCAATCCGGGCAATTCCGGCGGCGCGCTGGTGGATATGGCCGGCCGGCTGGTCGGCATCAACACGGCGATCTTCTCGCGCTCCGGCGGCTCCATCGGCATCGGCTTCGCGATTCCCTCCGAGATGGTGGAACTGGTGGTGGCGTCGGCCGATGGCGGACGGGTGCTGCGGCCGTGGTTCGGGGCGAGGGTGCAGGGCGTGACGGCGGAAATCGCCGAGACGTTGGGGCTGGAGCGCCCGCTTGGCGTGCTGGTGGCCGATGTGAGCACTGGTGGGCCGGCGGATGCGGCGGGGCTGCGGGTCGGTGATGTCATCACCGCGGTGGACGGGCGTGAGGTTACCGATGAAGCGAGTTTCCGCTATCGCTTCGCCTCGCGCGGGCTTGATGGCGAGGCGCTGCTGAGTCTGCTCCGGTCGGGCCGCGAGCAATCGGTGCAGGTCGCGTTGATCCCGGCGCCCGAGGAACCGGCGCGCGATCTGCGCGTCATCGAGACGCCGTCGCCGCTGGCCGGTGCGGAGATCGCCAACCTGTCTCCGGCGGTCGCCGAGGAACTGCGGCTGGATACCGAGCAGTCCGGCGTCGTCATCACCCGCATCGCGCGGCGTTCGCCCGCCGCGCGCTCCGGCTTCCGGCCAGGCGACATCATCGTCTCTCTGAACGGCGAACGGATCGAGACGAGCCGGCAGTTGCAGAGCGCGGTGACGCCCGGCACGCGCCTGTGGCGGTTGCGCGTGCAGCGCGGAAACCGTGTCTCCGACATGGTGTTTGGTGGCTAAAGCGCCTATTTCAACTGACCATGGCCAATCTGTTTGAAGCCGCAGGTCTATCAGACGACGCGCCGCGACCGCTCGCCGATCGCTTGCGCCCGCGCAACCTTGCCGAAATCGCCGGGCAGGATCATCTCGTCGGTCCCGATGGTATCGTCACGCGCATGCTCGCCTCCGGCACGCTCGGCTCGCTGGTGTTCTGGGGGCCGCCTGGTACCGGCAAGACCACGCTGGCGCGATTGCTGGCCGACGAGACCGATCTTCACTTCGAGCAGATTTCGGCAATTTTCTCTGGAGTCAATGACTTAAAGCAAGTCTTTGCTGCGGCGCCCGAACGGCGGATGACCGGCAAGGGTACGTTGCTCTTCGTCGACGAAATCCACCGGTTCAACCGCGCGCAGCTCGATTCCTTCCTGCCGGTGATGGAGGACGGCACCATCACCCTGGTCGGCGCGACGACGGAGAATCCCTCCTTCGAACTCAATGCGGCGCTGCTGTCGCGGGCCCATGTGCTGACCTTCCAGCCGCTCGATGCGCCGGCGCTT
This sequence comes from Tepidamorphaceae bacterium, assembly GCA_028279445.1. Classification (GTDB taxonomy): domain Bacteria; phylum Pseudomonadota; class Alphaproteobacteria; order Rhizobiales; family Tepidamorphaceae; genus JANQNT01. The sequence continues at coordinate 6,122 of JANQNT010000032.1, forward strand.
GGGAAACTGCTTCAGCGCGCCGAAGAGGACACCGGGTCGCCCTTGCCGCTGGACGATGAGGCCCGTGCCGCGCTGATCCGCATGGCCGATGGCGACGGGCGCGCGGTGCTGACGCTGGCCGAGGACGTGCTGCGCGCCGCACGCGAGGGCGAGGTCTTTGACGCGCAGGCCGTGCAATCGGTGGTGCAGCGGCGCGCGCCGGTCTACGACAAGTCGCAGGACGGCCACTACAACCTGATCTCCGCACTGCACAAGTCGGTGCGCGGGTCCGATCCCGATGCGGCGTTGTACTATCTGGCGCGCATGTTCGACGCCGGCGAAGACCCGCTCTACATCGCCCGCCGGGTGGTGCGCATGGCCAGCGAGGACATCGGTCTCGCCGATCCGCAGGCGCTCGCCGTGACCATCGCGGCACGCGATGCGTATCAGTTTCTCGGCACGCCGGAAGGCGAGTTGGCGATTGCCCAGGCGGTCGTCTATCTGGCGGTGGCGCCGAAATCGAATGCCTCCTACACCGCCTTCAAGCAGGCGATGAAGATGGCGAAGGAGGCCGGCTCCCTGCCGCCGCCCAAGCACATCCTCAATGCGCCGACGAAGCTGATGAAGGACGAGGGCTACGGCTCCGGCTATGATTACGACCACGATGCGCCGGATGCGTTTTCCGGCCAGGACTACTTTCCCGAGGCGCTTGGACGGCAGACATTCTACGAACCGCCCGACCGGGGCTTTGAACGGGATATCCGCAAGCGCCTGGAGTGGTTTGCCAGGAAGCGCCAGGAACGGGCCGGGCAGGGGTAGGGGATGCAGGCGGTTTCACTCACAGCCTTCGCCAGCGTTGCCGCTGGCGGTGCCATCGGCGCAAGCCTGCGCTACGCCGTCGGTCTGTGGACGTTGCGGGCTTTCGGCCCTGCGTTTCCCTGGGGCACGCTGATCGTCAACGTGGTCGGGTCGTTCCTGATCGCCTGCGTGGTGGAGTTCGTCGCCACCCGCGCCGGCGCGGGGCCGGCCTTGCGGCTGTTTCTGGCGACCGGTGTGCTTGGGGGGTTCACGACGTTTTCGGCCTTTTCGCTCGACACGCTGGCGCTGGCCGAACGCGGCGAGACCGGACTGGCCTTCCTTTACGTCGTCGGATCGGTGGGGCTCTCGGTCGGTGCGTGTCTTGCCGGGCTGGTGCTGGCGCGGAGCGTGCTGTGAGCGGGGTCAGGACCGTCAACGTCCGCGATACGGAAGACGGCATGCGGCTCGACCGCTGGTTCCGCGAGCGCTATCCGGCCCTTGCCCACGGCGCGTTGCAGAAACTGCTGCGCACCGGACAGGTTCGCGTCGACGGTGCGCGCGCCAAGGCTAACCAGAGGATCACTGCCGGACAGGACGTGCGCGTCCCGCCGGGCGTGCCCGATGCCGACGCCGCGCCGGTCCGGCGCCATCATGGGCCGAGCCCCGACGACAGGCGGCTGATCGCCGACATCACTCTGTATGAGGACGCCGACATCCTGGTGCTGAACAAGCCCGCCGGCCTGGCGGTGCAGGGCGGCACCAGGACCGCGCGGCACATCGACGGCATTCTGGCGCAGATGGGCGAAGGGGAACGGCGGCCGCGGCTGGTGCACCGGCTCGACCGCGACACTTCCGGTGTGCTGGTCGTTGCCCGGCGGCGCAACATCGCCGCGCGCATGGGACAAGCGTTTTCCGCCCGCTCGGTGCGCAAGATCTACTGGGCGGTGACCGCCGGTGTGCCGGAACCGGCGCAGGGGCGCATCGCGCTCGATCTGATCAAGGCCGCCGGCCGCGACGGCGACCGGGTGCGGCCGGCCCGCGACGACGAGCGCGACGATGCGCAGCACGCGGTGACCCACTATTCGGTGGTGGAGCGCACCGGCAACGTGGCCGCATGGGTCAGCCTGAAACCGGTGACCGGCCGCCAGCACCAGTTGCGGGCGCATCTGGCGGCGATCGGCGCGCCGATCCTCGGCGACAACAAGTATGGCGGCGACGACCGCGTCCCGAACGTGCTGGAAAACCGCCTGCATCTGCATGCGCGCCGCGTCACCTTCGCCCATCCGCGCGAGGACCGGGAGGTGGACGTGACGGCGCCGCCGCCAGCGCATATGGTCGCCGCCTTCTCGTTCTTCGGTTTCGACCTCTCGGTTGCCGAAGCGGTGGACGCTGCGGTCGCCGAGAGCCGCTGAAGGGAAGGGCGCGCGCATGTTCTGGCCCGATTATCTGCTCGTCTTCCTGTTCCTGGTGATCGTCGCGCTGGTGGTGTTTCTCACGCGCCAGCAGACCCGCCGCTGGATGAACCGGGCCGGGCAGGGCGAGGATACTGCGCTGAAGGAGTTGATCGCCGAACTGAAGCGCACCAACGACCAGCTTGAACGCATCGCCGGAGATCACGAGCGGCGCATCGCGGTTCTGGAATCCTCCGGCGAGGACGGGGACGGCAAGCCATGAGAACGCCGCTGCTCGTCATCTTCGACATGGACGGCACGCTGGTCGACAGCAAGCACCTGATCGTTGCCGCCATGCAGAGCGCCTTCGATGCGGAAGGGCTGCATGCTCCGACACGTGCCCAGACCCTGTCGGTGGTCGGGCTGTCGCTGGACAAGGCGATGCAGCAATTGACCAACACGGATGCCGCACAGCGCGCCCGGCTGGTCGAGGCCTACAAAGGCGCGTTCTTCGACCTGCGCCAGGCGCCCGATCACCACGAGCCGCTGTTTGACGGCGCGCGCAAGGCGCTGGACATCCTGCATCGCCGCGACGATGTGCTGCTGGGCATCGCCACGGGCAAGTCACGGCGCGGCGTTGCCTTCGTGCTTGATCACCACGGTCTGGAGGATCACTTCGACACCATTCAGACCGCCGACGACCACCCCTCCAAGCCGCACCCCTCCATGGTATGGAGGGCGTTGTCGGAGACCGGCATGAAAGCGGCGCGCACGGTCGTCGTCGGCGATACGGTGTTCGACGTCGAGATGGCGCGCGCTGCCGGGACCAAGGCGATCGGGGTGAGCTGGGGATATCACGATGTCGCGCTGCTGGAGGCATCGGGGGCGGCGTCCATCATCGCCCACTTCGATGCGCTGCCGACACAGATCGATGTGCTGTTCGCGCCACCGCGCAGGGGCACAGGCTGATGGCCGACGATCAGGACCCCATTGCCAGGGCGCAAGCGCATGCGCGCGTGCAACTGCCCAAGCGTTTCTACAAGCACGCGGCCGTGGCGCGCGACGGCGAGGGCTTTGCCGTGACGCTCGATGGCCGCCAGGTACGCACGCCGGGACGAAGCCCGCTGAGCGTGCCGTCTGCCGCTATCGCCGAGGCGGTCGCCGCCGAGTGGGAGGCGCAGGCCGATGTGATCGATCCCGGCACGATGCCGCTGACCAGGCTTGTGAATACGGCGCTCGACGGGGTGGCTAACGCACGCGAAGCCATCGCGCGGGACGTTGCCGCCTACGCGGCGTCCGATCTGGTCTGCTACCGGGCCGAGGACCCGGACGGTCTCGTCGCCATGCAGGCCGCCGCATGGGACCCGCTGGTCGACTGGTTCGCCGGCCGGTACGGCGTCACGCTGCGGCTGGCCGCGGGCGTCATGCCGGTGGAGCAGGATCACGCCGCCATCGAAGCGCTGGGAGAAGCGCTTTGCATGCGCACGGCCCTCGACCTAGCCGCCCTGCATACGCTGACGACGCTCGCCGGCTCGGCGGTGATCGCGCTGGCGGTTACCGATGGCGTCATCGACGCGGACACCGGCTGGGCGGCCGCCCATGTGGACGAAGACTGGCAAATCCGCCTGTGGGGCGAGGATGCCGAGGCCATGGCAAGGCGGGCGCTGCGCAAGCAGGAATTCGATGCCGCGGCGATGGTGCTGGCCAGCTCCGGTTCGCCGGAAGCGACCTAGGGTCAGGACCCATTGATCTCATGCAATTCGGTGTCGCCATGAACCGCAGCAAACGCGCCCGGCTCATGCTCTGGCTTGGCATCAGCGCCGCCGGCGCGGTCATCGGCTACCTTTACACGGTCTTCTTCATCCCCTCCGGCGCGGTCGATCCGCCATCGGCCTGGAGCGGCATTCGCGTCGGCTGGTTCATCGCCATGACAACGAGCGCCTTCGAGATCTTCGCCATGCGCGCAGCGGTGGGCCGGTGGATCAGCGATCGGTCGCTGTGGTTCAGCATCACCATCCGCACGCTGGTTCACACGGCGATCATCACGGCGATGCTGGTCATCAATGTGCAACTGATGCCCGTCCTGTTCGGACAGCCGGGCACCGACTATCCCCCGGCCGATCTTTTCACCGATATCCTGTTCTCCCTGTGCGTCATGGGCGCCTTGCTGTTCGCGGTGACCATGCGCCAGCTCGTTGGTCCGAGGACGTTCAACAATCTGATGCTGGGGCGCTACCACAAGCCGCGCCGTGAAGAGCGTATCTTCGTGCTGTTCGACATTGTCGGGTCCTCCAAACTGGCCGAGCAGATCGGCGACGAGGCGTTTCACGACTTCGTCTCGGCGGTGTTCTTCGACATGGACGGCCCGATTGTGGACGCAGGAGGCGAGGTGCTGAGCTATGTGGGTGATGCGCTGATCGCCGACTGGCCGCTTGCCAGCCCCTCAGCGAATGCCCGTGCGGTGACGGCGGTTTGGCTTGCCCTGGACAAGCTGGATGCGCGAGGCGGCGCGTACGAGGCGCGCTTTGGCGTCAGGCCGCAGGTGCGTGCGGTTCTGCACGGCGGTCCCGTGGTTGCCGGCGAAACCGGAGACAGCCGGCTGCAGATCACCTATCTGGGGGATGTGCTCAACGTCACGGCGCGCATCGAGGCGCTGGGCAAGCAGACCGGCGCGCAGGTGACCATTTCCGACAGCCTGCTGGGACGCATGGAACTGCCGGATGGCATCGCGTGCCGGCCGCTGGGCGCGCATCGGCTGAAAGGCGTGGGCGAGCCCGTGGCCGTCAGCCAATTGGTCGCGCAACCGGGTGCATTGTCCGAAGGTCGGTTTGCGGCGACCGCCGGTGCTGCTAAAAACGCAAGCCTTGCGAACAAGTCAGTACCTTCGGGGGAAGCGACGTGAAGGAAATCCTTGAGCAGTTGGAAGTCCGGCGCGAGAACGCGCGGCTCGGCGGCGGGCAGGTCAGGATCAACGCCCAGCACGGTCGCGGCAAGCTGACCGCGCGCGAGCGGCTGTCGCTGCTGCTGGACGAAGGCAGCTTCGAGGAATTCGACATGTTCGTCGATCACCGCTGCTCCGACTTCGGCATGGAGGACACGCAGGTGCCCGGCGACGGCGTGGTCACCGGCTGGGGCACCGTCAACGGGCGCTGCGTCTTCGTCTTCGCCAAGGACTTCACCGTGTTCGGCGGTTCGCTGTCGGAGACGCATGCCGAGAAGATCATGAAGATCCAGGATATGGCGCTGAAGAACCGTGCACCGATCATCGGGCTGTTCGATGCAGGCGGCGCGCGCATCCAGGAAGGCGTGGCGGCCCTTGGCGGCTACGGCGAGGTGTTCCGCCGCAACGTGCTCGCGTCCGGCGTCATTCCGCAGATCTCCATCATCATGGGTCCGTGCGCTGGCGGTGATGTGTATTCGCCGGCCATGACCGATTTCATCTTCATGATCCGCGACACCAGCTACATGTTCGTCACCGGTCCGGACGTGGTGAAGACGGTGACCAACGAGACGGTGACGGCGGAGGAACTGGGTGGTGCGTCCGTGCACACGACGCGCTCGTCGATCTCCGACGGTGCCTGGGACAATGACGTGGAAGGCCTGTTGCAGGTGCGCCGGTTCCTGGACTTCCTGCCCCTCAACAACACCTCCGGTCCGCCGCAGATGGAGGCCTTCCAGGAGACGACAGGGTATGACGACAGTCTCGACACGCTGATCCCGGACAATCCCAACAAGCCCTACGACATGAAGGAGCTCGTCCTGAAGGTGGTGGACGAGGGCGATTTCTTCGAGCTGCAGGGCGATTTTGCCGGCAACATCATCACCGGCTTCGGCCGCATCGGCGGGCGCAGCGTTGGCGTCGTCGCCAATCAGCCGATGGTGCTGGCCGGCGTGCTGGATTCCGATGCCAGCCGCAAGGCGGCGCGCTTCGTGCGCTTCTGCGATAGCTTCAACCTGCCGATCGTCACCTTCGTCGATGTGCCGGGCTTCCTGCCCGGTACGGCACAGGAATATGGCGGGCTGATCAAGCACGGTGCCAAGCTGCTGTTCGCCTATACCCAGGCGACCGTGCCGCTGGTCACCGTGATCACCCGCAAGGCCTATGGTGGCGCTTACGTGGTCATGGCCGCCAAGCATATCGGCGGCGATGTCAATTACGCCTGGCCGACGGCGGAGATCGCCGTGATGGGGCCGAAGGGCGCCGCCGAGATCCTGTATCGCTCCGAGCTCGACGACGCGGACAAGATCGCCGCGCGCATCGAGGAGTACGAGGAGCGCTTCGCCAATCCGTTCATCGCCGCCGAGCGCGGCTATATCGACGAAGTCATCATGCCGCATTCCACCCGCATGCGGGTGGCGCGTGCGCTTGACATGCTGCGCTCCAAGACCGATGACCGGCCCTGGCGCAAGCACGACAACATTCCGCTGTGATCCCGGGCTCTGCCGCGAAAGCGCATCGACCGTCTAGAGCATGTGCAGTGAACACCGAATTGCCAGGAATGCTCTATCCATTTGATCTTGAGCATGTTCTTGCCCGAAAACCGCTCACACTTTTCGGGAACATGCTCTAGCTGAGCGGAGGCGGGACGCATGGCTTATCGCTTCGTCGGCACACTCATCGATTGCCCCCATTGCGGTGCGTCCTATGAGCACCAGCGCGAGATCAGCACGCGGGACCGCCATGGTGGAGTGCTGCGCTCGGTGATCTGCGAAAACTGCGGCCATGTCTTCACCAATCCCATGCCGACGGCGCAGGAGGTCGACGCGTTCTACGCGACCGAGTATCGCGCGCTGTACAAACGCGCCGTCGAGCCCAAGCCACGGCACATTCTGCGCTCGGCGCGCGTCGCCGTGGAGCGCTATCGCCAGTTTGCCCATCTGCTGGCCGAGGGCGCGCGGGTGCTCGACCTGGGCTGTGCCAGCGGAGAGCTGGTCTATGTGCTCGGCAGGGAAGGGCACGAAGCCATCGGTATCGAGCCGAACGTTGGTTACGCCGAGTATGGCCGCGACGCCTACGGCATCGACGTGCGCATCGGTACCTATGCGGACGCGGGCGATGAACTGGGCGCTTTCGATGCGGTGATCTCGTTTCATGTTTTCGAGCACCTGATCGACCCCCAGGAGGCCTTTGCCTTCGTGGCCGGTGTGCTCAAGCCGGGCGGGTTGCTGGTCATCGAGGTGCCGAACGTGCGCGCCAGCGAGCAGACCTTCCTGTCACGGTTCCATTTCGGCCATGTGCAGCACTATTCCTCCGACATCCTCAAGTCGTTTGCCGCGCGCAACGGTCTGGCCTTCGTGCAGGACCTGATCCCGGAGGGCGGCAATGTCGGGCTGGTGTTCCGCAGAGGTGAGGGGTCGCAGGCTTGCGTTGCAGCCGACGAGACGGCCGCGAACCCGATGCAGGCTTCGCGTCAGGCGACCGAAGCGGCGCTGGCGCCCCGGCCGATGATCCGCCGCAACTGGATCAGCCACAACTGGCGGAAACTCCGCCGCCAGATCGAGGAGCGCTGGCGGGTTGCCGGCAAGAGCGCGCCGGAGGTCGCCAAGGCCGAGATTGCGCGCCTGATCACGCTATGAGCTTGGTCCTATAACGTCCGAAAGATGATCGCGACGCCCAGCAGGATCAAGGCCCAGTAAAGCGCCGTCCTGAAGGCGCGTTCCGACAGGCGGTGGCGCAGCGACTGGCCGACGAAGACACCCGCGAAGGTCGGCACCAGGCTGGCCAGCGACAGTGTCGCCACGCGCATGTCCAACGCGCCGCGCTCGCCCAGCGACAACCCAAGCGCGACGGTGACCGTGAGGAACAGCAGGCCCATGGCCTGCACCAGCGCGTTGCGGTCGAGCCCGATGGCATTGAAGTAGAAGACGCCGGGCATGGTGCCCGACCCGGTCAGGCCCATCAGCAGGCCATTGAGCGAGCCGAGCGCCGGTGACAGCACGCCTTCGCGTTGCGGCGGGATCGTCACCTCAAGGCGCATCAGGCTGAGCGCGCCGTAGATCAGCAGCGTCGCGGCGAGGATCAACGGCAGCAGCGGATGGTCGCTCCACACCAGCAGTACGACGCCGACCCATGTGCACACCCCGGCCAGGGCGAGATAGCTCCACAGCCGTCTGAGCAGCGGCACGAGTTGGCCGCCGTAGAGCGCCTGCCAGATGTTGGTGGCAGTCGCCGGCACGACGATCAGCGACATCGCCGGTTGCAGGCCGATGGTCGCGGTGAGCAGGCCGACCGCGACCGTCGGCAGTCCGACGCCGACAACGCCCTTGACGAAGCCGGCCAGCAGGAAGGTGGCGAAGACCACGGCGACGGCGCCGGGGGCGAAGCCGAACGCCGACTGGACCGCTTCGCTCACGCGGCGCCGACGGCGGCGGCGAGATCGGCCACCCGGCGGCCGCCGACTTCGAGGTCCGGGGCAATCTCGGCCAGCGGGCGCAGCACGAAATCGCGTTCTGTCAGATGAGGATGGGGCACCGTGAGGCCGTCCTCGTCGATCGTCTCCTCGCCATAGAGCAGGATGTCGATATCGATGATGCGCGGCCCCCACTTCCTGGAGCGCACCCGGCCCATGGCCAGCTCGATGGCCAGAATGGCCTCCAGCAAGTCGCGTGGGGCAAGCGTGGTGTCGATGGCTACTGCGGCGTTGAGGAAGGCTGCCTGGTCGGTGTCGCCCCAGGGTGCGGTCTCGATGAGCTGCGAACGCGCCGTGACGGCGACCCCCGGCGTCGCGTCGAGGTGTTCGATCGCCTCTGCGATACAGGCGGCCCGCTCGCCGATATTGCCGCCGAGGCCGAGATAGGCCCGCACCGGCGCCGCCGTGCTCATCAGGCGCTTGCTCCGCGTTCCCTGCGGCGGAAGATCTCCACGCCCACCTCGGCGCACACCACCGGCATCGAGGCTTGCGGCTTGCGTACCCTCAGATGCACCGTCTCGATGCCCGGATAGTCGTCGAGCACGCGCTGGGCGATGGCTTCCGCCAGGGTCTCGATGAGGTTGTAGTGGCCCGTCGATACGACGTCGCCGATGGTGGCGGCGACCTCGTCGTAGCGTACCGCGTCGCGCACCTCGTCGGACTCCGCCGGCAGTGCCAGATACATCTCGCCCTCGAAGTCGACCACGAACTGTTGGGGAAAGCTCTTTTCGTGCTTGAAGGCTCCGTGTGTGGCGTTGAACGCCATGTCACGGATGAAGATCTTGTCGCGGCGCAGGATCGGCGTGGTCATCGGGCAGGGCCTTTGGGCATGGTCGTCGAGGCGATGGCGTGGTGGACGCGCAATGCGTCGTGGTGGGCGGCAACGTCGTGGGCGCGAACCGCCACGGCTCCGTTGCTCACGGCGAGGATGTGGGCGGCAAGGGTGCCGGCCAGGCGTTCCAGCGGTTCGCGGCCGGTGATCTCACCGACAAAGCGCTTGCGCGATGCGCCCACCAGCACCGGAAAACCGAGCCCGCAGAGCTCCTGCAATCCGTTCAGGATCACCAGGTTCTGTGCCGGCGTCTTGCCGAAGCCGATGCCCGGATCAAGGATGATCTTCTCAGGCGCGACGCCAACCGACATCGCCATATCGGCCTGGGCGCGCAGAAAGTCGCGCATGCGCGGCAGCACCCGCTCGTCGGGTTCCTTGACCAGATCGGGCTCCCAATGGCCGATGACCGCCGCCGCGCCATGTTCGGCGGTGACGCGGGCGATGTCCGTGTCGCGGGCAAAGCCCCACACGTCGTTGACGATCGTTGCGCCCGCCTCAAGCGCCTTGCCGGCGGTCGCTGCCTTGTAGGTGTCGATGGAGACCGGGACGGTGACCTCGGGGACAACAGCCTCGAAGACCGGCGCTATGCGGGTCCATTCGGCATCCGAATCGATGGGACGCGAGCCGGGACGGGTCGATTCGCCGCCGATATCCAGGATGTCGGCGCCCTCGGCGATCATTTCGCGGGCGCGCGCGATCGCGGTGTCCGCATCGAAGTAGTGTCCGCCGTCGGAAAAGGAGTCCGGCGTCACGTTGAGCGCGGCCATCAGCAGCACGCGGTCGGTGCGCGCCGGCGCCAGTCCGCCAATCAGCGTCACGTCGTCGCGGGTCTGGGTGCGTGCGGCGGTTGCGCCGGTCATTGGAATGGGCGTCCTGGTCGGTGGTGCGTGCCGCGAGGGTGTAGCGCAGGCAAGGCGCGCGTGTCACGCGATGCGTGTCATGCAAATTGCTGCATGCGCTTCCGTTTCATGGCTCGCATGCGGATCAGCTCTACATCCTTCGCTACATTGCAGCGCAGCGCGGGCAGGGCTAGGTTGCGCTGTTCTCACGTTTGTCGACGGTGTAGCTGCGCGCCCATGTTCAAGAAAATCCTGATCGCCAACCGCGGTGAAATCGCCGTTCGGGTCATCAAGACCGCCAAACGCATGGGCATTGCGACGGTCGCCGTCTATTCGGATGCCGACCGCGACAGCCTGGCGGTGCAGATGGCTGACGAGGCGGTGCATATCGGCGGTTCGCCGGCGGCCGAATCCTACCTGCTTGCCGACAGGATCGTTGCCGCGTGCAAGGAGACCGGCGCGCAAGCCGTGCATCCGGGCTACGGTTTTCTCTCCGAAAATGCAGCGTTTGCCAAAGCGCTCAAGAAGGCCGGCATCGTCTTCATCGGTCCGCCGCCCAAGGCGATCGAGGCGATGGGCGACAAGATCGAGTCCAAGCGCGTGGCCAATGACGCCAAGGTCAGCACCGTGCCGGGCTTTCTTGGAGAGATCGCGACGCCCGAGGAGGCGGTGAAGATCGCCGATGACATCGGCTATCCCGTCATGATCAAGGCGTCCGCCGGGGGTGGCGGCAAGGGCATGCGGATCGCGGAATCCTCGGAAGAGGTGTCGGAGGGCTTCGAGCGGGCGCGCTCCGAAGCGATTTCCTCCTTCGGTGACGACCGTATCTTCATCGAGAAGTTCATCACCAATCCGCGCCACGTGGAAATCCAGCTCATCGCCGACACGCACGGCAACGCGGTCTATCTGGGCGAGCGCGAATGCTCCATCCAGCGGCGCAACCAGAAGGTCGTCGAGGAGGCACCGTCGCCGCTGCTTGACGCCAAGACGCGCAAGGCGATGGGCGAGCAGGCCGTGGCGCTGGCCAGGGCCGTCGGCTACCACTCCGCCGGGACGGTGGAGTTCGTCGCCGACCAGCAGCGCAACTTCTACTTCCTGGAGATGAACACGCGCCTGCAGGTGGAGCATCCGGTGACCGAACTGATCACCGGTATCGACCTGGTGGAGCAGATGATCCTGGTTGCCGCCGGCGAGAAGCTCAAGATCAGGCAGAAGGACGTCAAGCTCGATGGCTGGGCCATCGAATCGCGGATTTACGCGGAAGACCCGTTCCGCAACTTCGTCCCCTCCATCGGCCGGCTGACCCAGTTCCATCCACCGCAGGAAAGCCACGACGACGAGGGGCGCACGGTGCGCGTCGATACCGGCGTCACCGAGGGCGGCGAGATATCGATGTACTACGATCCGATGATCGCCAAGCTGTGCACGCACGCGGCGACGCGCGAGGAGGCAATCGCGCATATGGGCCGGGCGCTGGATGCCTTCTATATCGACGGCATCGAGCACAACGTCCCGTTCGTGTCGGCGATCATGGCGCATCCGCGCTGGATCGAGGGGCGGCTGTCGACCGGCTTCATCGCCGAGGAATATCCGGATGGCTTCGCGCCGCCTCAGCCCGACGAGGCAGCGCTGCGTGTGCTGGCGTCCGTGGCGGCCATCGCCGATGCCATCAACAATCGCCGCCGGCGCACCATCAGCCAGCAGATGCACGCCAACAGATACAATTTCGCCAGCTACCGCGTTGTCGTGCTGGGTGAGCAGGAAGTGGCCGTCAGCGTCGCCGACGACCGGCCGAGCTACACCGTCACGCTGGAAGACAGCGGCGAGGCGTTGATCGTCACCAGCGACTGGGTGCCGGGGCAGCCGATCTTCCATGGCACGATCGATGGCAAGCCCTTCGCCGTGCAGGCGCGGGCGATCCTCAACGGACTGAGGCTCGATTACGGCGGCGTGCAGGTCGAGGCGCGCGTCTATAACGACAACGAGGCCAAGCTCGCCCGGCTGATGCCGGAGAAGGTGCCGCCGGATACCTCGAAGATGCTGCTGTGTCCGATGCCCGGGCTGGTCATATCCATCGCCGTTGATGAGGGGCAGGAGGTCAAGGCCGGCGAAACGCTGGCGATCGTCGAGGCGATGAAGATGGAGAACGTGCTGCGGGCGGAGCGCGACGCCACCGTCGTGAAGATATGCGCCGAGCCCGGCGACAGCCTCGCCGTCGATGCGGTGATCATGGAATTCGAGTGAGGCGCGCCTGGCACGCCAAGGTTCTGGACTCATAAATCGGGCGGACATGGTCGGTGACCGATTTGGTCGGATACAAGGTGCGGTCCCGCACGGAAACCTTACTGGTTTTCAAGGGGCCGCAACGCCGTTGCCGGGCAAATCGGCCCGATCCGCAGGACGCGGAAACGGGCTGCGAATGGCCGGCGCGAACGGTCTGATCCGGGCAGCAAGCCCGCATTGCGCCCGTTCGCTTGACCCTTCTGGCCGTTTGCCGCGCCATGTTCGTCCGATTTATGAGTCCAGAACCTAGGGCTGATTTTCGTGAAACGACTGTATTTCGCCTACGGCTCCAACATGGCCACGCAGCAGATGACCGCCCGCTGTCCCGGCGCGCGGGCGCTTGGCACGGCGCGCCTGGATGGCTGGCGCTTCTACGTCAATCGCCGCGGCACGGCGTCCATCAAGCCGGCCAACGATCACGCGGTGCATGGGGTTGTCTGGCGCATCAGCCCGGACCACAAGACGACGCTGGACTACTACGAGGGCATCCGCCTGAAGCACTATCTGACCCGCGAGGTCACCTTGCACCACGACGATGGCGTCAAGCGCGGCTTCGTCTACGTGGGCACGCATCTGGGCGAGGGCAGGCCGTTGCGCGCCTATCTGCAGGGCCTGGTGATTCCCGCGGCGCGCGACTGGGACCTGCCGCAGGCCTATGTGGAAGAACTGGAGGGCTGGTTCTCGGCACCGGCGATCGGCCCGGCCCGGCCGCGCAGGCCGGGGCCGACCTGGAGACCCTGACGGGATTGCTTTGACAGGCAACAGGCGATGAGCAAGCGACGTACGGTTCGGGTGATCGTCTCTGGGCGGGTGCAGGGCGTGGGTTACCGCGACTGGACCAGCGATCGGGCGCAGCGGCACAGCCTGCATGGCTGGGTGCGTAACCTGAGCGACGGCACGGTGGAGGCGGTGCTGGCGGGTGCAACCGGGGACGTCGATGCGGTGCTGGCGGCGATGCACGACGGGCCGGGCTTCGCGCGGGTGCAGAAGGTGCGGATCGTCGAGGAAGACGGCGAATCTCCGCAGCCGGGCTTCGACATCCTGCCGACGGCTTGATTAGGCCTTGCTCGTGGCGCGAGCGAAGACCTCCTCGAAGGTCGTGCGCAGCGTCTCGTCAACTTCCGCGAGTGTGGCGGGCAAACCGAGATCGGCAAGGCTGGTGACGCCGTGGCCGGAGATGCCGCAGGGCACGATGCCGGCATAGTGTTCGAGATCGGGATCGACGTTGAGCGCGATGCCGTGAAAGGCGATACTACGGCGAACACGGATGCCGAGCGCGGCGATCTTGTCCTCGCCGCTGCGCTCTGGGCGGCGCACCCACACACCGACCCGGTCCTCGCGGCGTTCGCCGGTGACGCCCAGCGCCGCCAGCGTGCGGATGATCCACTCCTCCAGATCGGCCACGTAGCGGCGCACGTCGTTGCCGCGCGACCTGAGGTCGATCATGCAATAGGCGATGCGCTGGCCGGGCCCGTGATAGGTGTATTCGCCGCCTCGGCCGGTGAGATGCACCGGGAATCGGTCGGGCAGCAGCAGGTCGGCGGTCCGCGCACTGGTGCCGGCGGTGTAGAGCGGCGGGTGTTCCAGCAGCCAGACGGCTTCCGTCGCCGTGCCGGACGCGATGGCCTCGACCCTCGCTTCCATGGCGGTCAGTGTCTGCGCGTAGTCGGAAAGCCCTTGCAGGACGCGCCATTCGACCGGCGCCGTCGCAGGAGGGACATCTTCCGGCGGGCGCTTCGCCTCGGCCAGATCGCTTCGGCTCTTAACCATTCACTAACCATCCCCCGCGCACAGTTGCTTGTGCAAGCGCTGCCGACATCGATGCGTCGCGCGGTGCCATTGTCTCGCGCATACAGTCACGCCGGCAGCTCTACAAGATGAACGTCGTATCCAGCGTCAAAATCGATCTCGCGGTGCATCTGGGCTCGGCGAGCATGCCGGTGCACCAGTTGCTGCGCATGGGCCGCGGCGCGGTGATCGAGCTTGCCAGCACCGAATCGGAGGTTTTCACGCTGTTTGCCAACGATGCGCCGATCGCCCATGGCGAGGTGCTGGTGGACGGCGACCGGATCAGCCTCAGGATCACCGACATGGTGCCGCTGCCGCGCCACGAGATTTGAGCGCGGCCGTGACCCGGCAGGCGGGTCGCGACTTGTCTGCAAATTCCGAATTTGTTAGGGAGGCGGCCCGTCTTCGGGACGGGATGCTGGTGTTCAAGCGGTCGTGGCGGAATTGGTAGACGCGCAGCGTTGAGGTCGCTGTGGGGCAACCCGTGGAAGTTCGAGTCTTCTCGACCGCACCAGCTCTCATTTTTCCCATTCAGAACCAATGGGTTATGCCCATTGTGCCCCACGCTAGGACCAAGCGCGGGGCACATTGACCCTTTCCACCGCCGACCTGGCCAGCCGCCAGTGCTGCGCTCTGCACACCGAACACAGATATCGGTCATCGGGTTGTAGCCCGGACACGGTGAGTGCACTAGAGCATCCTGTGTTTTGATTGACGCAATCAAAACACAGAAAGGTGTTCGATTCCAAAGTGTTAGAGCAACTTATCTGCGCCGTTCACGGCGCAGGTCGCTCTAGCGCAGTGGTTGCGTCGATGCACAGGCCGCGCCTGCGTGTGGGCCGCAGGTGCGCGGAAATGTACCAGGCTGGCGATCGGATCAGACTGTATTTTTATGTTTTCCTTTCGAAAAACAGGAGAATAATCATGATTATGCAGTTCGATGAGATTCAGCGGGTGAGCGGTGGGCGCCTGTTCGCAAGCATGGGGTTGCTGCGGACGGTTTTCGCCACGGGTCTTGCCATGACGATGACGAGCGGACTTGCGATCGCCGAAGAGGTGGCCAGGCTGCACGCCGCAGGCAGCCTGCGCGCCGCCATGACCGACATCGCCGATGCGTTCGAGCGCGAGCGGGGCACCCGGGTCGAACGTGCTTTCGGCCCGTCGGGCCTGCTTCGCGAGCGAATCGAGGGCGGCGAGGCTGCCGAGGTCTACGCCTCGGCCAACATGCGCCACCCGACCACCTTGTTCGATGCGGGCCTCACCGCGCCGGTGGCGCTTTTCGCCCGCAATCGGCTCTGCGCGCTGGCGCAGCCGGGAATTGCGCTTGAAACCGGCACGATGCTCAATGTGCTGCTCGATCCCGATATCCGGGTCGGGACATCGACGCCGAAGGCCGATCCGGCGGGGGACTACGCGTTCGAGGTGTTCGACAAGGCTGGTGCGTTGCG
Source organism: Tepidamorphaceae bacterium (assembly GCA_028279445.1). GTDB lineage: Bacteria > Pseudomonadota > Alphaproteobacteria > Rhizobiales > Tepidamorphaceae > JANQNT01. The sequence continues at coordinate 21,890 of JANQNT010000032.1, forward strand.
GCCCGGCGCGACCGAGACCCTGAAGGAAAAGGCCCTGCAACTCACCGGTGGCGCCGATAGCGCCAAGGCGCCCGAGGGGCGCAACCCTTATGGCTGGGTGATGAGTGAAGGCCAGGCGGATGTGTTCCTTACCTACTGCACTAACGCGGTTCTTGCCGAGCGCGACACGCCCGGCCTGCAGATCGTCGCCCTGCCGGAAGAACTCGCCGTCGGCGCCGACTACGGCCTGACCGTCATGGAGGGCTCGCCACAATCCGCATGGGACCTGGCGTTTTTCATTCTAGCGCCGCAGGCTCAGCGTATCCTGGCCAGCTACGGCTTCACCGCGACCGGCGTCCCGTTCGCTGATTGAGCCGAGAGGACGCCGGCGTTAACAGCCGGTGGTCGCGCGGCGGCAAACACCAGTACCAACGTCACAAAGGCCCTTTACGGGGCCTTTTTCGATGACTCGTGCTAAGACAGCGGCTGATGACCCTGCCGGGGCAGGGCCGTGTTCCATCTTGATGAGCATGCCGTGGCGCGCCGCCGCTTGGGTCCTGACCCCGGGTCGCGTGCCGCGGGTTGGGCAGGAGGTGAAACGTTGGAGCAGCCCGAGAAGAGCGAGGTGATGGCCGAAGAGGCCGAGCCGGACGTGGATGTGCAGTTGCATTCCACGGGCGCCTTCTCGCAGGGCTTCATCGACGAGATCAATCATCTTCTCGACAGCAACGACCGCGCCACGCTGCGCGCCAAGGTCGATGAGCTGTTCGCCGCCGACGTGGCGGACCTGCTGGAGCAACTCGACCGCGACCAGCGGGTGCCGTTCGTCGTGCTGTGCGGTGAGTCCTTCGACTTCGCCGTGCTTACCGAACTGGACGACAAGGTCCGCGAGAAGCTGCTCGAGGACCTGCCCGCGGACTTCGTCGCGCGTGGCGTGCGTACGCTTGAGTCCGATGACGCGGTCTACATTCTGGAGGATCTGGAGGCCGAAGAGCAGGCCCAGATTCTCGACAAGATCCCCGAGTTCGAGCGTCTCCAGCTCACCAAGAACCTTGAATATCCCGAGGAGAGTGCCGGCCGGCGCATGACCGGCGACTACATCGCCGTGCCGCCGTTCTGGACCGTTGGCCAGACCATCGACTACATGCGCGAGACCGATGACCTGCCCAACGAGTTCTACGAGCTGTTCATCGTCGATCCGGCCTTCCGGCTGATCGGGACGGTGGCGCTCGACCGCATCCTGCGCACCAAGCGTCCGGTGCAGATCGCCGACCTGATGGAGGACGACCTCAAGACCGTGCAGGTCGACGAGGACCAGGAAGACGTGGCGCGCAAGTTCGAGCGCTACGACCTGGTCTCCGTCGGCGTACTCGACGAAGACGAGCGGCTGGTCGGCGTCATCACCGTCGACGACATCGTCGATGTCATCGCCGAAGAGGCCGAAGAGGACATCCGCCGTCTGTCGGGCGTCGGCGACGAGGAGATGTCCGACACCGTCTGGCAGACCACGCGCAGCCGGTTCGTCTGGTTGCTGATCAACCTGGCAACGGCAGTCCTGGCCTCAGCGGTGATCGGCCTGTTCGACGCCACCATCGAACAGATGGTGGCCTTGGCGGTGCTGATGCCCATCGTCGCGTCCATGGGCGGCAACGCCGGCACCCAGACCATGACGGTGGCGGTGCGCGCGCTCGCCACCAAGGATCTCGGCGGTTACAACGCGCGGCGCGTCGTCTCGCGCGAGATGCTGGTCGGATTCCTCAACGGCGTCGCCTTCGCCGTGGTGATCGGCTTCGTTGCCTGGGGCTGGTTCGGCAATGCGCAGCTAGGCGGCGTGATCGCCGCGGCGATGGTCATCAACATGGTGGTTGCCGGGCTCTCCGGCATCCTGATTCCGCTGGCGCTGAGCAAGCTTGGCGCCGATCCGGCGGTCGCTTCCACCGTGTTCCTCACAACTGTTACCGATGTTGTTGGTTTTTTTGCTTTTCTCGGCCTCGCCGCCCTCTTGCTTCTTTGAAGGCGCAATGCCAAACCGCACGCCATGACATCGCGCATCCGCACCGCAGTGGTGGGCTTGGGCTATTTCGGGTCCTTTCACGCCCGCCACCACGCGCTCAATCCGCACGCCGAACTCGTCGCCGTCGTCGATCCCAACGCCGAACGGGCAGGGCTTGCGGCCGAGGACCACGGCTGTGCGGCACTGCAGAGCCACCGCGACCTGTTCGGCAAGGTGGATGCGGTCGCCATCGCCGCCTCCACATCGGCGCATTTCGAGATCGCGCGCGATTGCCTGGAAGCCGGGCTCGACGTGCTGGTGGAAAAGCCGATCACCCAGACCGTGGAACAGGCCGATGCGCTGATCGCCGCGGCGCGCGCCAACGACCGTATTCTGCAGGTCGGCCATATCGAGCGCTTCTCGGCTGCGTTCACCGCGCTTTGCGAACAGGTGTCCGAGCCGGTGCTGATCGAATCGCGGCGGCTGGTGCCGCTGCGTCCGCGCGCCAACGACGTCAGCGTCGTCGCCGACCTGATGATCCACGATATCGACCTGGTGATGCGGCTCGTCGATGCACGGATTGCATCGATCACCGCCGACGGGGTGGCCATGGTCAATCCGACGGTGGATCACGTCACGGCGCGCATCGCGTTCGCCAACGGCGCGGTGGCGGTCCTCGCCGCAGGTCGGGTCAACGAAACCGGCGAGCGCACGCTGCGCGTGGTGGAGCGCGACCGCAACCTGCTGTGCGATCTCGCCGAGAGCCGGCTGACCGCCATCCATGCCAATGGCGCGGTCGCCCGGATGGGCGAAGGCGCGATCAGCACCACGACCCGCGACGTCGAGCGCCACGACAATCTCGGCGTACAGACAGCCGCTTTCCTGAATAGCTGCCGGACCCGGCAGCCCCCTGACGTGTCGGGGGAAACCGGCCGCGACGCGCTGGACATCGTGCAGCGCATCGAGCAATGCATGCTCACGGCCGCATCAGAACCCCGCAAGGAGCATCCCCGTGTCGCCAGCTAATCCAGCCCAAGGTGCCACGCGCGCCGAACCGGCCATCGTCCGCCGTCAGGTCAACCTGTTCGACCTGCAGCGCCAGAAGGCGCGTCTGGGCGCGGAGATCGAGGTGCGCATCGACCGCGTCCTCGACCACGGCCAGTTCATTCTCGGCCCGGAGGTCACGGCGCTGGAAGAGGACCTGGCGGCCTTCGCCGGGGTCAAGCACGCCATTGCCGTGTCGTCGGGCCGCGACGCGCTGATCATGGCGCTGATGGCTTTCGATGTCGGGCCGGGCGACGCAGTCTTCGTGCCGGCGTTCACCTTCTCGGCCACCGGCGGTTCGGTCGCATCCGTCGGGGCCGCGCCGGTCTTCGTGGATGTGGACGCGCGCACCTTCAACATGGATCCGGCCTCGCTCGAAGCAGCCATCGAGCGGGTGAAGCGCGCCGGCAAACTGGTGCCCAAGGTGGTCATGCCCGTCGATCTCTACGGACTGCCGGCGGATTATGCAGCGCTGACCAAGGTTGCCCACGCGCACGGGCTGAAGATGCTGGCCGATGCGGCCCAGAGCTTTGGCGGCGAGGCCGGCAACCGCCGGGTGGGCGCTCATGCACCGCTGTCGGCGACGAGCTTCTATCCCACCAAGCCGCTCGGCTGCTACGGCGATGGCGGTGCGGTGCTCGCCGATGACGACGATCTCGCCGAAGCCGTGCGCCAGATCCGCAGCCATGGCCGGGCGGGCGACGGCGACGAGGCGTTGCGGCTCGGCATGACCGGCCGCCTCGACACCATCCAGGCCGCAGTGCTGCAGGTGAAGCTCGCAGCCTTCGAGGACGAGCTCGCCGCCCGACGGCGTCTTGCGGCGATGTACGATGAGCGGCTCAAGGACCATGTGGCGCCGCCGTTGATTCCGCAAGGCTGCGCCAGCGCCTACGCGCTCTACACGGTACGCGTGCCCGACCGCGATGCGGTGCGTGGCAGGCTGCAGGAGGAGGGCGTCGGCACGGGACTGTTCTACCGTATTCCGCTGCACCACCACCCGGCTTTCAAGCCCTGGGTCGATGGCGCGGAGCACCTGCCGGTCTCCGAAGCGCTGGCCGATGATGTGATCAGCCTGCCGATCCACGCCGATCTGACCGATGAGGAACTCGACTACGTGGTCGAGCGGTTCCTGGCGGCGATTGCCTGACGCCATCGCGCTGTCGCCCCGGCGCTTGCCAGAGGCCCGATTGCGCGCTTGTCTGGCGCGATGAGCGGGTTTGAACCACGCGATCCCGATTTCGAGCAGCGCGTGCGCGCGAGTTTCGCGCGGCAGGACTTCATGACGACGCTGGGTGTCGACATCGTGGGGCTTAAGCCTGGCGCGGTCGATCTGAGCGTGCAATTCGCCGATGCCCTGCGCCAGCAGCACGGGTACTTCCATGCGGGTGTGACGGTCTCCATCGCCGATTCGGCGGCCGGCTACGCGGCCCTGTCGCTGTTTCCGGCCGGCTACGGCGTGCTCACCAGCGAGTTGAAGATCAACCTGCTGAACCCGGCGACGGGACCGCGTATGGTTGCCGAGGGGCGGGTGATCAAGCCGGGCAGGCTGTTGTGTGTGTGCCGATCCGACGTGTTCAGCATCGCCCAAGATGACAGCCGCAGCCATGTGGCGACGGCGCTGTTGACCATGGTTGCGCGGGAGGGACTGGATGGCTGATGTGGCAATCAGGCCGCTTGAGGCAAGCGATCGGGCCGGCTGGGACCCGCTCTGGCAGGGCTATCTGACCTATTACAAGTCGGCGGTCGCGCCTGAGGTGACCGAAACCACCTGGGCGCGGCTGCTGGACCCGACCGAGGAGCCACATGGCTTCTGCGCCGTCGACGGCGACGGCCGGCTGATCGGCATCGTCCACTACCTGTTCCACCGCTCCACCTGGACCACCACCAACTACTGCTATCTGGAAGACCTGTTCGTCGATCCGGATGCACGCGGTTCTGGGGCCGGGCGCAAGCTGATCGAAGCCGTCTATGCGGTTGCTGCAGAGGCTGGCACAACGCGGGTCTATTGGAACACGGAGCATTTCAATACCCGCGCGCGGGTGCTCTACGACCGGGTTTCGACCCTGTCGCCGTTCATTCAGTACCGGTACGTTCCGAAGGCATAGAGCCGTTTCGTTTTTCGTTGAATCGCTCAACTGGCTCTATGTTCTTTATTTTCACGCAATTCCGGACGGAAAACCGGCACCCACTTTTCCTGGAATTGCTTTAGAAGACCCCATGATGCTCTCCAACAGCTATCCCATGCTCGATTTCGGCCTTGGCGACACCGCCGACATGATCCGCGATACGGTGGCGAGCTTCACCGCCGATGCGATCAGCCCATTGGCCGGGGAGATCGACGAGAGCAACCGGTTTCCGATCCACCTGTGGCCGAAGCTCGGCGAACTGGGCCTGCTTGGCATCACCGTTGAGGAGGAAGACGGCGGCGCGGGGCTCGGCTATCTGGAACACTGCATCGCCATGGAGGAGATCAGCCGGGGCTCGGCGTCGGTGGGGCTTTCCTACGGCGCGCACTCCAATCTGTGCGTCAACCAGATCCGCCGGCACGGCACCGCGGAGCAGAAGGCGCGTTACCTGCCGGGACTGATCTCCGGTGAGCATGTCGGCGCGCTTGCCATGTCGGAACCGGGGTCGGGTTCCGACGTTGTGTCCTTGCGGACGCGGGCGGAGCGCAAGGGTGACCGCTACATCCTGAACGGCTCGAAGATGTGGATCACCAACGGCCCGACCGCGCAGACGCTGGTGGTCTACGCCAGGACTGATCCTGATGCGGGGCCACGCGGCATCACCGCGTTCCTGATCGAGAAGGGCATGACGGGCTTTTCCACCGCCCAGAAGCTCGACAAGCTCGGCATGCGCGGTTCCGACACCTGCGAACTGGTCTTCGAGGATTGCGAGGTGCCCGAGGAGAACGTGCTCGGCAAGGAGGGCGGTGGCGTCTCCGTGCTGATGTCGGGCCTTGATTACGAGCGTGCGGTGCTCGCCGCGGGGCCGCTCGGCATCATGCAGGCCTGCATGGACGTGGTGGTGCCGTATCTGCATGAGCGCAAGCAGTTCGGCCAGCCGATCGGCTCTTTCCAGCTCATGCAGGGCAAGATCGCGGACATGTACACGCGCATGAATGCCGCGCGCGCCTATGTCTACGCTGTGGCGCAGGCCTGCGACCGCGACCAGACCGCCCGCAAGGATGCCGCCGGCGCGATCCTGTTCGCCTCGGAAACCGCGACCTGGATGGCGCTTGAGGCGATCCAGTGCCTGGGCGGCAACGGCTACATCAACGAATACCCCACCGGCCGTCTGCTGCGCGATGCGAAGCTCTACGAGATCGGCGCAGGCACCAGCGAAATCCGCCGTTGGCTGATCGGCCGTGAGTTGTTCGAGGAGACCGTGTGACCCGGAGCATGGTCTCCAACATGAACGCAATCTGAACATTCCTGTTCAGGCGGGCTTCATGCCCCATGCGCTTTAGTCACCTCCAGCACGCCGGCGGCCATGCCGGCGGCAACGCGGAGGGAAACGACATGCGCACCAGGACCTTTCTCGCGACCATCGCGATCGCGCTCGTGCTCTCCAGCACGACCATGGGCCTTGGACGGATGATGCTCGACGTCCAATCGGAGTCGTCCGGTGCTACGCCATTGGCCGTCTCCTTCGTCGATGTCCCGGTGGATTGAGGCGCTCTAGGCCCCTTGCGCGTCCTCAGGGTCGAACGACGCGACGAGCCAATCGCGAAACCGCTTCACGAAGTCCAGATGGGCGGCGCTGTCGGGGACAACGACCACATATGGCTCCAGCGAACGGATGGACAGCTCCAGCGGACAGACCAGTTCGCCCCGGTCGATCATGTCGCGCAGCAGGAGGCGGTGCCCCATGGCGATACCGCCGCCAGCGCGCGCCGCATCAATCGCCATGCTGTAGTGGGTGAAGAACTGGCCATCTCCGCCCAGTCGGTCGGCGACACCGGCTTCCCTCAGCCATCTTGGCCAGTCATCCGGCCAGAAGGTGTCGTGCAGCAAGACGCATCTTGAGAGATCGTTGGCGGTGCGGATGTCGTGCGCGCGCGCATAGGCCGGCGTGCAGACCGGCGTCAGGTCGTCCTGGCCGAGCATGCTCGCCGCCAGTCCGCTTTGCGGCGTCGTGCCGTAGCGGATACCGACATGCGCATCCGATCTGGTGAAGTCGACGACCTCTGCCTCCGCCGCGATGGCGATGTCCAGATGAGCCACAGATTTCTGGAACTCCGGTAGCCGCGGCACCAGCCATAGCGACGCGAAGGCGGGCAGCACGGTCACCTTGAGATGTCCGCGAACCCGCGCGCCGGCGACGCGCTCGGTCTCCGTTTCGAGAATGTTGAAGGCGTTCCGGGCGGCGGAGTGATAGCGCCGGCCGGCATCCGTCAGGGTCACGCGTCGGCCAATTCTGCTAAACAGAGAGGCGCCCAGATACTGCTCAAGTTGATTGATTTGCTGGCTGACGGCGCCTTTCGACACGCGTAATTCGTCCGCTGCGCGCGAAAAACTCTCGAATTCGGCGGCCAGCTCGAAATAGCGCACGGCTTTCAACGGTGGCAGTAGTCTCGTCATTGGTCAGAAAATCTATTCTATTGTTGAGAATTTGATTATTGTTGCACTCGCCCGCCCGCGTCAAATTCGTTGCCTATGGCAGCGCACGATCGCGGGAGGTGACCATGCAGTTGAGCAAGCAGCAGCTTCAGGACCTGGAGACCAACGGGTTTCTCATCCTGCCGGAGCACTTTTCCCCCGCCGAGGTCGAGGCGATCCGCAGCCGCCTGCCGCGTCTGTTTGCCGAGGACAGCGAGGCCAATATCATCGAGCGCCATTCGGGCGAGGTGCGCACGGCGATGGGCCTGCATCTGCGCGACGAGTTGTTCGCCGACCTGGTCCGCCATCCGCGCCTGATCGAACCCGCGCATCAGATTCTGGACGAGCCGGTCTACGTCCAGCAGGACAAGGTGAACGTCAAGGCGGCGTTCTCCGGCGAGGTCTGGCAGTGGCACACCGACTTCGCCACCCACCACGAAGAGGATGGTGTGCCTCAGCCGCTGGCGCTGAACCTGCACATCCTGCTGGACGAGGTGAGCGAGTTCAACGGGCCGCTCTACTTCCTGCCGCGGTCCCATCGCGATGGCGAACACGCCGCCCGACTGGATGACGAGACAACCAGCTATGCCCTCTGGGTGACCGATCTCGACCGCGTCCGGGACATGGCCAACAAGCACGGCATGGTCTCGGCGACCGGCAAGCCGGGCACGGTGCTGATCTTCCACGACACACTGCTGCACGGCTCGCCCAACAACATGTCGCCCTGGGACCGGGGAATCTTCTCGCTGATCGTCAATCCGGTCTCCAACGCCTGTACGACGACAACCCGGCCCGACTACAAGCACCACCGGGACCTGACGCCCGTCGCGCCCGTCGCCGACGATTGCCTCGCCCGGTACATGCCGGTTCCAGTGGCGAAGTCGGCGTGAGCGCTGTCGCGCCTGCGGTGGCCGGCGACGTCTTCGAGGACACGCTGGGCACGTATTTCGGCAGTGGTCTCGACGCGGCCGATGGCGATGTCGCCACGCTGATCCGCGCCGAGGGCCAGCGCCAGTCGGGCGGTATCGAGTTGATCGCATCGGAGAATGTGGTCAGCCGGGCCGTGCTGGAGGCGCAGGGGTCGTGGTTCTGCAACAAGACGGTGGAGGGCTATCCCGGCGCGCGCTACCACGGCGGCGCCGAGGTCGCGGATTCGCTCGAGACGCTGGGCGAGCGTCGCGCCTGCGCGGTGTTCGGGGCCGGGCAGGCGAACCTGCAACCCCATTCCGGCAGCCAGGCGAATCTGGCGGTGTTTTCGGCGTTGCTGAAGCCGGGCGACCCGGTCCTGAGCCTCGATCTGAAGTGTGGTGGCCATCTCAGCCATGGGTCGCGCGCCAACATCAGCGGCAAGATTTACCAGATACATGCCTACGGCCTGCGTCCGGATGACGGGCGCATCGACATGGACCAGGTGCGCGATGCGGCCAGGGAGCACCGTCCCAAGCTGATCGTCGCCGGCGGTTCGTCCTATCCAAGGGAACTGGACCTCAAGGCGTTTTACGAGATTGCCGAAAGCGTCGATGCGCGGCTACTGGTGGACATGGCGCATTTTGCCGGTCTCGTCGCCGGGGGCGTTCTCGGCAATCCCGTCGACTACGCCGACATCGTCACCACGACGACCTACAAATCGCTGCGTGGTGCGCGCGGCGGCATGATCCTGTGGAATGACGATGCGCTGTCGCGCCCGCTTCGCACCGCGGTGTTCCCGGGCGTCCAGGGCAGTCCTCTGCTGCACATGATGGCGGCCAAGGCGGTGGGTCTCGGTGAGGCGCTGCAGCCGGCCTTCAAGGACTATGCACGCCGCGTCCAGAACAACGCGCGCGCTCTTGCCGATGAGATGATGGCGCATGGGCTGGACGTGGTGACGGACGGTACCGATACGCCGCTGATCCTGGTGGACCTGACCGGTCTTGAGACGGATGGCCAGACGGCCAGTGACGCGCTCAGCACCATCGCCATCACCTGCAACAAGAACCTGATCCCCGACGATCCAAGACCTCCGACCACGACATCGGGCCTGCGGTTCGGTGTTTCGGCGATGACATCGCGGGGTATCGGCGAACCGGATATCCGCCGCGTGGGCAAGTGGATCGCCGATTGCCTGCTCGGGCGCATTCAGGACCCTGGCCAGGTGCGCCGGGATGCCGAGCGCATGGCGCGCGGCTTGCCGTTCTACCCGATGTCCTGATCGCGCCGGCTACCGGCCCGCGCGACCAGCAAGCCGCCGAGAATGAGCGCGGCGGCGCCGATCAAGGTCAGCGTCAGCGGTTCGCCGAGCAGCAGCACGCCGAAGGCGATGCCGAACAACGGGATCAGGTTGCCCACATGGGCAAACACCGACAGCCCGATGGTGCGCACCAGGTGGTAGCGCAGGATGTAGGCGATGCCGGTCGGGAAAACGCCGAGATAGACAATCGCCAGCCATGCATCGCTGGAGAGCGCCGGCAGGGCGCCGTCGATGACAAGCGCCAGCGGCAGGAACACCGCCGTGCTGCATCCCAGCACGAGTGTCGACAGGCGCACCGGCGGGACGTCCGGAATGCGCCGCACCAGCACGCCTGAACTGACATAGCAGCAGCTCGCCAGCAGGATCGCCGCCTGCGGCAGCAGCGCGCTGCGCAGCCCCGTGAAGGCGGCCGCCCCCAGCACCAGCGCAACGCCGGAAAAGCCAAGCAGCACCGCGATGAACTTGGCGAGGTTCAATTTGTCGTCGTCGCTGGTGAGATGGGAGATGACCAGCGCGAGAAGCGGGCCGGCGCCCATCAGCAGCGCGGTCGTGGAGGAGGGCAGGTACTGCTGCCCCCAGGAGATCAGGAAGAACGGCACCATGGTGCTGAGTGCCGCGACGGGGAGCACCTTGCGCCAGCCGTCGAGACCGTCGGGCCAAACCCAGCCACGCATCAACGCCCACGGCAGCAATGCGCAGAACCCGATTGCGACGCGAAGCGCCACCAGCCACAGCGGACCGGTCTCGGTCACGCCGATCTTGATCGCCATGAAGGCGGAGCCCCAGATCGCGGCCAGCGTCACCAGCAGCGTCAGGTCGAGGCTCGTGGCGGCGCGGATCGGGGTGGGGCTTGCCTGGGCCATGGGATGCGCGTGCAAAGATACGATATCCCAGCGTTAGAGCATGTCTTGCTGCATTCCAATCGATAAAGCTGCATAAGAGCCGCGCGCCTGAGGCGCGTGACGCGCAATCGTGGAGAATCGCGCAAGGTGGCGTGCGATGGCCGCCCGACAAAGGTGAGTGCGACCGGTGTTCTTCTATGCCGCAAAGCTCGGATGGTTCGTGCTGCAGCCCTCCAACGCGCTGACGATCACGCTGGTGCTGGGCGCGGCGTTGCTGTTCACCGGCTGGCGGCGGATCGGACGCTGGCTGGTGGCGTTGTCGGTGGCGGGCGTATTGATCGGCGGGTTTTCGCCGCTCGCCAACATGCTGCTGCAACCGCTGGAAGACCGGTTCGAAAGGCCGCAGGCAATGCCCGACGATGTCGCCGGCATCATCCTGCTCGGCGGTGGGCTGGACACCATCATCACCACCGAACGCAACCTGCCGGCGCTGAACGAGGCCGGCGACCGGCTGACGGAGTTTGCGTCGTTGGCACGGCGCTATCCCGACGCGCGGCTGGTCCTGTCAGGCGGCACGGGCGGGCTGATCTTCCACGATGTGGACGAGGCGGGCGTCATGCGCGACCTGCTGGTCGCGCTCGGCATTGATCCGGAACGGCTGGAACTGGAGGATCGTTCCAGGGATACCTACGAGAACGCCGTGTTCTCGCGCGAACTGGTGGACCCGCAACCCGGCGAACGCTGGCTGCTGGTCACCAGCGCCTTCCATATCCCCCGCGCGGTGGGGTGCTTCCGGGCGGCCGGCTTCGATGTCATCGCCTATCCGTCCGACTATCGCACTCGAGGCGCGTCTGACTGGGGGCGTGGGTTTTACGCCGTTTCCACAGGCCTGCGCCGGCTCGATGTGGTGACGCGGGAATGGCTTGGCCTCGTAGTCTATCGCCTGACCGGGCGCACGAATGCGCTGTTGCCGGTGCCCTGAGCGCGGCGGCGATGCGCCGGCGTTCAAACCGACGGCCGATCTTCGCCCCCATGCACTGTTGTGCCGCGTGCAGGCAGTGCTTGAATGCCGCCGCAAACAGGCGTACATACGCCCGCCTTCGCGCATGCAGCATGCGCCGGGCCAATCCTTGGCCGGCCACCCCGGGTGTGCGTTCCAGTTCTCGCGTTCGTGTCGTAGCCGACCTTCAAAACAAAACGGATCAACCGTTCCGGAGCTTGCTCGCATGGGCCAGAAAGATCGCTGTTCCTACGTTCGTCCCGCCGCCTATGCGCTGGCGGTTCTCGGTGGCCTCGTCCTTGTGGTCGCCCTGTTCGGCGGTTTCGAGCCGGCGGCAATCGCCAACAACTGACGCCTGTTACTTTCTTCTTCGCGAGATCGACAACACCGTCCCCTGGCGTTGCGGGGCCGCCGGGTGGCGTGTCACGCTTGATCATCGGTGACGGGGGAGGTGGCAATGGCGCAGTCCAGTAAGCTCGGCGTCCAGGCGTTGGTCGATCAGGCGCTGGCGGAGATCGAGACGCTCAGCGTCGACGAGGCCCGCGCGCTGCACGGGCGCGACGACGTGGTCTTCGTCGATATCCGCGACATCCGGGAGCTCAAGCGCGACGGGCGCGTGCCCGGCGCCTATCACGCGCCGCGCGGCATGCTGGAATTCTGGATCGATCCCGACAGTCCCTATCACAAGGACATTTTCGCCCAGGACAAGCGCTATGTCTTCTTCTGTGCCGGGGGCATGCGCTCGGCGCTGGCGACCCAGATCGCCCAGCGCATGGGGCTTTCCCCGGTGGCGCATATCGGCGAGGGTTTTTCCGGCTGGAAGAGAGCCGGCGCGCCTGTCGAGGACGACGGGTAGCGCGCAGTCGCCGCAGCCATTGAAACGCTCACCGCTTTGCGGCAGCTTGAGCTGACCGGCGGACCGTTGGTCCGTCGTTGACCCGGCCCGCCAAGAGTATCCTTGATGCCGATCCTCAAAAGCTCGGTTTCGACCACCAGCGATGCCTTCGCGGCCAACGCGCAGGCCATGCGCGCGCTGGTCGGTGATCTGGAGGCCAAACGGGCGGAAGCGGCTGCCGGCGGCTCGCAGAAGACGCGCGAACGCCACGTGTCGCGGGGCAAGCTGCTGCCGCGCGAACGCGTCATGCGGCTGATCGATCCGGGCTCGCCGTTTCTGGAGGTCGCGCCGCTGGCCGCGCTTGGTCTGTATTCCGGCGACATCCACGGCGCGGGGTTGATCGCCGGCATCGGCCGGGTCAGCGGCCGGCTTGCCATGGTCGTCGCCAACGATGCCACCATCAAGGGCGGCACCTATTTCCCGATGACGGTGAAGAAGCACCTGCGCGCACAGGAAATCGCCCGGGAGAACCGGCTGCCTTGCGTCTATCTGGTGGATTCCGGCGGCGCCAACCTGCCGCATCAGACCGAGGTCTTTCCCGACCGGGAGCATTTCGGCCGCATCTTCTTCAACCAGGCGACGATGTCGGCCGAAGGAATCCCCCAGATCGCCGTCGTCATGGGGTCGTGCACCGCTGGCGGGGCCTATGTGCCGGCGATGTCGGACGAGACGGTGATCGTGCGCCGGCAGGGCACGATCTTTCTAGGCGGTCCGCCGCTGGTGAAGGCGGCGACCGGGGAGGAGGTCAGCGCGGAGGACCTGGGCGGAGCAGATGTGCACGCGCGCCAGTCCGGCGTCGCCGACCACTACGCGCTCGACGACGAGCACGCGCTCGACACGGCGCGCAGCATCGTCGCCAACCTGAATACGTGGTCGGCGAACGATGTGGTGATGCGCGACCCCGTCGAGCCGGCCTATGGTCCTGAGGAACTCGATGGCGTGGTGCCATCCGCCCTGACGGTTGCCTATGACATCCGCGAGGTGATCGCGCGCATCGTCGACGCCTCCGCCTTCGACGAGTTCAAGGCGCTCTACGGCGAGACGCTTGTCACCGGTTTCGCCCATCTTGCCGGCATGCCGGTCGGCATTGTCGCCAATAACGGCATCCTCTACTCGGAATCGGCGCTGAAGGGCGCGCATTTCATCGAACTGTGCTGCCAGCGCCGGATTCCGCTCGTCTTCCTGCAGAACATCACCGGCTTCATGGTCGGGCGCGACTACGAGGCCGGCGGCATCGCCAAGGACGGCGCCAAGCTGGTCACCGCGGTGGCCTGCGCGCAGGTTCCCAAGATCACGGTGATCGTCGGCGGCTCCTATGGCGCGGGGAACTACGGCATGTGCGGGCGGGCCTATCAGCCGCGTTTCCTGTTCATGTGGCCGAACGCGCGCATCTCGGTGATGGGCGGCGAACAGGCGGCAAGCGTGCTCGCTACCGTCAAGCGGGACAATATCGAGGCCGACGGTGGCACGTGGAGCGCCGAGGACGAAGAGGTGTTCAAGGCGCCGGTCCGTGACACCTACGAGACCGAGGGCCACCCCTACCATGCCACCGCCAGGCTATGGGACGACGGCATCATCGCGCCGGCGGAAACCCGCCGCGTGCTGGCGTTGGCGCTTGCCGCGAGCCTCAACGCGCCGATCCCGGACACGCGCTTCGGCGTGTTCCGGATGTGAGGCGCGCGGCCATGTTCGCCAAACTCCTGATTGCCAATCGTGGCGAGATCGCGGTGCGCGTCATGCGCACGGCGCAGCGTATGGGGCTAGCGACGGTCGCGGTCTACTCGGATGCCGACGCCGACGCCCGGCACGTGCTGATGGCCGACGAAGCGGTGCGGCTGGGACCGGCGCCGGCGCTCGAGAGCTATCTTGATCAGGACAAGGTGCTCGCCGCGGCGCGGGAGACCGGCGCGGATGCGATCCACCCCGGCTACGGATTCCTGTCGGAGAACGCGGATTTCGCACAAGCCTGCGCCGATGCGGGCGTTACTTTCGTCGGCCCGCCGCCATCGGCCATCCGCGCCATGGGGCTGAAGGACGAGGCCAAGGCGGCGATGCAGCAGGCCGACGTTCCCGTCGTGCCCGGCTATCACGGCGACAACCAGGACGGGACCTTCCTGCGCTCCAAGGCCTACGAGTTGGGCTATCCCGTCCTGATCAAGGCGGTGGCTGGTGGCGGCGGCAAGGGCATGCGCCGGGTCGACAAGCAGATCGCGTTCGACGATGCGCTCGAAGCCGCGCGGCGCGAGGCGGCTGCGTCGTTCGGCGACGACCGCGTGCTGATCGAGAAATTCGTCACCAACCCCAGGCACATTGAAATCCAGGTCTTCGCCGACGCGCACGGCAATGTGGTGCACCTCAACGAGCGCGACTGCTCCATCCAGCGGCGCCACCAGAAGGTGATCGAGGAGGCGCCGGCGCCGGGCATGACACCGGGCCTGCGCGCCAAGATGGGGGCGGCGGCAATCGCGGCGGCGCGGGCGGTGGATTATCGCGGCGCAGGCACGGTGGAGTTCATCGTCGACGGGTCGCAGCCGCTGTCCAAGGACACTCAGTTCTTCTTCATGGAGATGAACACGCGGCTGCAGGTCGAGCATCCGGTGACCGAGGCGGTGACCGGGCTCGATCTGGTCGAGTGGCAGTTGCGCGTTGCCGATGGCGAACTGCTGCCGCTCGCGCAGGGCGCCATCATGCTCGAAGGTCATGCGGTCGAGGTGCGGCTCTACGCCGAGGATCCAGAGGCAGGTTTCCTGCCATCCACTGGACATCTTGCGGCACTCGACTTCCCCGAAGCCGATGGTCTGCGGATCGATGCCGGAGTCGCTGCCGGGGATGTGGTCTCACCGTTCTACGATCCGATGATCGCCAAGGTGATCGCGCATGCCGACGACCGCGCCTCGGTGCTGGCTCTGCTGTCGGATGCGCTGAGCGCAACGCAAGTGGCAGGGCCGAAGACCAACCTCGGATTGCTCAGGCGCATCGCCGAAGACGAGACATTCGGGGCGGGCCGGTTCGATACGGGGTTCCTTGATGACTGGCCGTCGGAACGTTTCATGCTCGATCCCGAACACGCGCGGATGGCCGCCGCGGCCGGGCTGATCGGCCTGAGCGAACTGGTCAACGAAGAGGCAGACCGCCGCGACCTGGCCTCGGGCGGGCTGGAATCCTCGCCCTGGGCCGCGCGCGATGGCTTTGCGCTTGGCCCGCGCACCACGACCCGCTATCGGCTGACGGTGGACGGCGAGGAGACCGAACAGGTGCTCGACTGGTCGCACGGCCATGCGCGGGTGGTGGCCGCCGACCGGGGACACGACGAGGCGGACGTGGTTATCGTGCCGGCGGGTGAGGGGGCCAACGACGGTGTTCTGGTGCTGATCGATGGCTTCCAGCGGCATGTGCGGTTCGCCGTCCGCGATATCGCCAACGTCGATGCCGGCAGCGCCGACGCGCTGGCGCGCGCGCCGATGCACGGGCGCGTGGTGTCCATCGACGTTGCCGAGGGGGATGAGGTTCAGGTCGGCGATACGCTGGCCGTGGTCGAGGCCATGAAGATGGAGCACGCGGTCAAGGCGCGCGTGCACGGGACCGTGTCCCGCGTGGTGGCCTCGGCCGGCGAGCAGGTCGCGCAGGGCGCGAGCCTTGTCGAGATCGCGCCGGCCGAAGAGGTTCCCGGCGACTGAACGCTGGCAGGCGTTATTTCAGCACGAAGGTGACCTTCATGTTGACGCGCCACTCGACGACCTTGCCCTTCTTCACCACGCCCTTGACGTCCTGAACCCATACGCCCTCGATGTTGTCGAGCGTCTTGGCTGCGCGCTTGACGCCCTTCTGGACGGCATCTTCGACGCTCTCGCTGGATGACGCGGTGATTTCGGTGACTTTGGCAACGGCCATGGGTCTTTCTCCTGACTGAACGCTCCTCGCGGCAGCGAGCATCGCGCGGGCTGCATGCAAGCGTCAAATGCGTGGGGAAACAGGCGTCGTGTGGTTGACGTCCTCGCGGCCGGCCGCTTGTCTGCGGGCATGGTGATGCATCTCGTCAAGCTGTGCGTCGGCGCGGGGTCGGTGGAGGAGCTGGAAGGCTGGATCGCCGGACGCCGCGCGACGGCCGAACGTGCCGGCAAGCCCTACGAGCAGTTCCACACCACCCGGCAGATGCCGCGTCGGCGCGACGATATCCTCGCCGGCGGGTCGCTCTACTGGGTGATCAAGGGCATGATCGCCTGCCGCCAGCAGATCGCCGATCTGCGTCCCGTTGTCGACGATGAGGGCATCAGCCGTTGCAAGATCATCCTCAAGCAGCCGATCGTGCGCGTGGTGCCGCGCCCGCGCGGACCGTTCCAGGGCTGGCGTTACTTCAAGCCGGAGGATGCGCCACCTGATCTCGGCGCCGATGGCAGCGGTGAAGCGCCGACGCCTGAGATGGCGCGCCAGCTCTCCGAACTGGGGCTTTTGTAGCGTCGTCTAGACAGGGATGTTGTCGATCAGGCGGGTGCGGCCGAGCCAGGCGGCGACCAGCAGGCGTATCGGTCCGTCGCCAAGCCGGTTGAGCGGTGCCAGCGTCTCGGCGTGGCGCGCCTCGATGTAATCCACCTTGAAGCCGGAGATAGACAGGTTGCTGCGCGCTTCGCGCAGGGCCCAGGCGATCGAGGAGCCTTCGCGGATGTGGATCGCGGTGTCGATCAGCGTGCGGTAGAGCACCGGCGCGGTGGCGCGATGTTCGGCCGACAGGTACGTATTGCGCGAGGACATGGCCAGCCCGTCGGCCTCCCGCACGGTCGGCGCGCCATGAATGGTGCAGGGGACGTCGAGATCGCGCGCCATGGTGCGCACGACGAGAAGCTGCTGGTAGTCCTTCTCGCCGAACACCGCGATGTCGGGCCCGCATTGCAGCAGCAGCTTGCAGACGATTGTCGCGACACCGCCGAAGAAATGCGGCCGGGCGACGCTTTCCAGCTCTTCGGCCGGACCGTTCATCTCGATGCGGGTGGAAAAGCCGGCCGGGTACATCTCCGAGACGTCGGGCGCAAAGACGCAGTCGACATTCAGCTCGGCGAGCTTCTTCACGTCCTCGCGGAAGGTGCGCGGATAGCGCGCGAAATCCTCGCTGGGGGCGAACTGCGTCGGATTGACGAAGATCGACACCACCGTGCGCTTCGCCTTGCGGTGGGCCTCCTCCACCAGCGACAGGTGGCCGCTGTGCAGCGCGCCCATGGTCGGCACCATGGCGATGCGCTCGCCGGCGGCGCGCCATTTGGCGACACGCGCGCGCAGGCTCTTGACGGTCTGGGCAATGGCTGGCTTGCGGGCCATGGCGGGGTCTCAACGACGCGAGCGTTACGCAACGGGATGTGGACCTAGCAGGGTCTGGTGCTCCAGGACAAGAATTTCGGCGATTTCATCGTGATGCTGCTAGCCTGCAAACGGGCAAAGAGGAACGTGGCATGGCGACCAGTCCGGTGAGCGCAGGTGGCACGCACGGTGGCATTGCGGCGAAACGCGCCGAGATCGCCCCACTCTATCTCGCCGAGGAGGCGCCGCTGGTCATGCGGCTGGCGCAGATGGCGCGTCTCGACGTGGCGGACGCCGCGCGCGCCGACGCCATCGCCCGGCGTCTGGTACTCGCCGCGCGGCAGGGCCGCCGCGAGCATGGCGGCGTCGATGCCTTCATGAGCGAATACAGTCTCTCCAGCGAGGAGGGTGTGGTGCTGATGTGCCTCGCCGAGGCGCTACTGCGGGTGCCCGACGCGGAGACCCAGGACGAGCTGATCGCCGACAAGATCGCCGGCAGGGAATGGGCCAGCCACCTTGGTCACTCGGACTCGCTGTTCGTCAACGCCTCGACCTGGGGACTGATGCTGACCGGGCGGGTGGTGTCGATCGGGTCCGATGAGGATGGCGGTTCGCTACTGTCCAGCCTGGTGCGGCGCTCCGGCGAGCCGGTGATCCGGCAGGCCATGCGTCAGGCAATGCGGATCATGGGGCGCCAGTTCGTGCTCGGCCAGTCCATCGAGGAAGCGCTCGACATCGCGCGCGGCGACGAAGCCCGTGGCTACCGCTTCTCCTTCGACATGCTTGGCGAGGCGGCCATGACGGAGGCTGATGCCTTGCGGTATCTGGCCGCCTACGAGGCCGCGCTGGTGCGGATCGCCAGACATGCCGAGGAGACCATGCCCGACGCCGACATCTTCGCGCGCCCGTCGATCTCGGTGAAGCTCTCCGCCATCCATCCGCGTTATGAGGAGCGCACCGGCGAGCGCGTCATGAGCGAGCTGTTGCCGCGGCTGAAAGGTCTCGCAGTGCAGGCGAAGGCGGCCAATGTGGCGCTGACCGTCGATGCGGAGGAGATGGACCGCCTCGAGCTCAGCCTCGATCTGATCGAGGCGTTGCTTGGCGATCCGGAACTTGCCGGCTGGGACGGGCTCGGGCTTGCGGTGCAGGCCTACGGCAAACGCGCGCTTGCCGTCGTCGACTGGCTTGCTGCTGTGGCCGAGGCGACCGGCCATCGCGTGCCGGTGCGGCTGGTGAAGGGTGCCTATTGGGACACCGAGATCAAGCTGGCACAGGAAGCCGGCCACGCCGGCTTTCCGGTGTTTACCCGCAAGCCCTCGACGGATGTGTCCTATCTCGCCTGCGCGCAGGCACTGCTGGCGCGTCGCGATGTGTTCTATCCGCAGTTTGCTACTCATAACGCCCATTCCGTCGGCGCGGTGCATGTGATGGCCGGCAACGCGGACGGCTACGAGTTCCAGCGCCTGCACGGCATGGGCCAGTCGCTCTATGACGCGGTGGTGCCGGACGACGCGCTCGGCGTGCCATGTCGCATCTACGCACCGGTTGGCGGGCATGAGGACCTGCTCGCCTATCTGGTGCGCCGGTTGCTGGAGAACGGCGCCAACACCTCCTTCGTCAATCGCCTGGCGGATGATGAGGCGCCGATTGCCGAGATCGTGCGCGATCCGGTCGATGAGGTGATGGACTATGCCGGCGCGCCGCATCCGCTGATCCGCGCGCCGCGCGATCTGTTCGGGAAGGAGCGGCCGAACAGCCATGGGGAACTGATCGCCGAACGTACCGTGCGTGCGCCGCTGCTGGCGGCGATGCGTCAGGCGGTGAAGCGCCCGGTTGAGGCCGGTCCGCTGGTGGGTGGTGCGTTGTTGTCGGGCGTGGCGCGTCCGGTGACCAGCCCGCAGGATCGTTCCGTGACCGTCGGCAGTGTCATCGAAGCGGATGCGGCTGTGGTGGCGCGCGCGGTGCAGACCGGCGCGGCCGCCCAGGATGGCTGGGACCGGGCTGGTGGTATGGCGCGTGGCGACATGCTGGCGCGGACGGCCGATCTGTACGAAGCGCACGCGCCCGAATTGCTCGCGCTGCTCGTCGCCGAAGCCGGCAAGACGCTCGACAATGCGGTCGCCGATCTGCGCGAGGCGGTGGACTTCCTGCGTTACTATGGCGTGCAGGCACAGGCTGACTTTGCCGGGCCTGTGCCGATGCCCGGTCCGACCGGTGAGCGCAACACCATCGCGTTGGCCGGCCGCGGTGTCTTCGCCTGCATCTCGCCGTGGAATTTTCCGTTGGCGATCTTCACCGGCCAGGTGGCGGCCGTGCTCGGGGCGGGCAACGCGGTGGTCGCCAAGCCGGCGGAGCAGACGCCGCTGGTCGCCTTCCGCGCCGTGCAACTTATGCACGAAGCGGGTATTCCCGGAAATGTCCTGCACCTGGTGCCGGGCGACGGGCCTTCGGTCGCTGCTCCGCTGGTCGCCGATCCACGGATCGCCGGCGTCGCCTTCACCGGCTCCAACGCGACCGCATGGGCGATCCAGAGGACGCTGGCCGACAAGGACGGTCCGATCACGCCGCTGATTGCGGAAACCGGTGGCATCAACGCCATGATCGTGGATTCGACCGCGCTGCCGGAGCAGGTCACGCGCGATGTGCTGCGCTCCGCCTTCGACAGCGCCGGCCAGCGCTGCTCGGCGCTCAGGGTGCTGTGCGTGCAGGGCGACGTGGCCGACAAGGTGATCGCCATGCTGAGCGGCGCGATCGCCGAACTGGCCATCGGCAACCCTTGGGACTATTCAACCGACATCGGTCCGGTGATCGATGCCGAAGCCCGCGAGATGCTCGACGCGTACAAGGCCGAAGCCGGCCGACGCTTTGCCACATTGATCGACGTCGATCTTCCCGAATCCCGCGCCAACGGTACGTTTGTCACCCCTGCGGCCTACGAGATCGGTGCCTTCGGCGATGTGCAGCGGGAGGTGTTCGGTCCTGTGCTGCACGTGCTGCGTTTTGCGGCCGATGAGCTTGACGGGCTGATCGATGCGATCAACGCCAGCGGCTACGGGCTGACGCTGGGGGTGCACACGCGCATCGAGGGGCGCGCCGAACAGATCGCCGAACGCGCGCGGGTCGGCAATGTCTACGTCAACCGCAACCAGATCGGCGCCATCGTCGGCTCGCAGCCTTTCGGCGGGGAGGGGCTGTCGGGCACCGGGCCGAAGGCCGGCGGACCGCACTACATGCACCGCTTCGCCACCGAGCGCGTGGTCTCCACCGACACCACCGCGTCGGGCGGCAACGCCGCGCTGATGTCGCTTGGCGAGGGCTGAGCGACCCCGACGGGGGCCAGACCCGTGCGTCGGGCCCGCATCGTTTAACCCTAACGCAGAGTTAATGCTGAAACGGCCAGCTTCCGCTTGCCAATCCCCGCGCCATTCTCAACAATAAGTTGAGAGGAGCGGAGGCGGTTTTTTATGCGTGAGAGTACGCCACGCCGGTCAGCACACGTCATCGTCGTCGGTAACGAGAAGGGCGGTTCGGGCAAATCGACCATCTCGATGCATGTCATCGTGCACCTGCTCAAGCTCGGGCAGAAGGTGGCGTCGATCGATCTCGACTGCCGCCAGCACACGCTCACCCATTACATCCGCAATCGCCAGCGCTGGTCCGACCGGTGGGGGCTTGGCCTGCCGTTGCCGCAGCACTTCATGCCGACGCGCAGCGAGGGTGATACCGTGCGCCTCAATGAGGAGCGTGAGTTCGAGCAGTTCGCCGAGGCGATCGGCAGTTGCGAGCGTAACGTTGATTTCATCGTCATCGATACGCCGGCCTCCGACAGTTACCTGATGCGGCTCGCCCACTCGATGGCCGATACGCTGATCACGCCGATCAACGACAGCTTCGTCGATTTCGATGTGCTGGCGCATGTCGATCCGGTGAACTTCGAGGTCCAGTCGACGAGTCACTTCGCCCGCATGGTGCGCGAGGCGCGGCGCAAGCGGCGCATTGTCGATGAAGTGATGATCGACTGGGTGGTGGTGCGCAATCGTGTTGCCACGCTCGACACGCGCAACAACCGCCGCGTCGCGCAGACGCTCGCGGATCTCGCCGCGCAACTGGGTTTCCGGGTGTGTGCCGGCATCTGCGAACGCGTGGTGTTCCGCGAGTTTTTCCCCAAGGGCCTGACCGCCCTCGACCCGATCGAGGAGGACGTGGTGGATTCACGCCCGAGCCTGTCCCATCTGGCCGCCCGGCGGGAAATTCGCCAGTTGATCGAGTACCTGCGGCTGCCCATCGACGAACGCGGCCGCCGCCGCGCCGAAGCGAGGCGTACCTGGATCGAAAGCTGCCGCGAACCACTCGAACTCGGCGACATTCTGGCGCGCTAGGCTGTATCGACAGTCAGGATTTGGAGCGTGGTATGCGCCAAAATCGTTCAGTTCCAGGCGCAAAGCCGACGCAAGGGTCATCCCTTTCTAGCGCT
>JANQNT010000001.1 GCA_028279445.1 Tepidamorphaceae bacterium
CGAGCTGATCCGCGCCGGCTACGAGACGCTGACCGAAGCCGGTTACGCGCCGGAGATGGCCTATTTCGAGTGCCTGCACGAGGTCAAGCTGATCGTCGACCTGATCTACGAGGGCGGCATCGCCAACATGAACTACTCGATCTCCAACACCGCCGAGTTCGGCGAGTACGCGTCCGGCCCGCGCATCATCACCGACGAGACCAAGGACGAGATGCGCCGGGTGCTGAAGGACATCCAGACCGGCGCCTTCACATCGGAGTGGATCCGCGAATGCAAGGCCGGTCAGCCGAAGTTCAAGGCGACGCGGCGCATGAACGATGCCCACCCGATCGAGGAAGTCGGCGAGCAGTTGCGCGGCATGATGCCGTGGATCAAGTCGAATGCACTCGTCGACAAGGAACGCAACTGATCCGATGAGCGGGCCGGGTACCGACCCGGCCCGCGCATATTGACGAGGCGGCGGCGCTGGCGCGTCGCTCCAAGGCCGACTGGGGTTACGACGACGCAGGGGCGTGCACGTCGATGACGTCGATGGTCGTCAGCTTGTCGCCGCCACACCAAATCTCCACTGTCTCATATGGCACGTCGATCTTCTTCTCGTAACGCACCGGTTTCCAGACCATGACTTGCGGCCACGTCCCCGGGCGCTGGCACAGATACAATTCGAGCGCCAGGATATTTGGGTTGATGGGCTGGGACGCTGTTGTCGTCAGCATCGGATCGACGCCAGGATTTGCGACACAGACCTCGCCGACGACGTGGCAGTAATCGGGAATCGGGGGCTGGAGATCGTTCCACGCACTCCAGTCGCGGGTCTTGGCATCCTTGCAAGGCAGGCAGCAAGCCTCTGCTTTTACTTCGGCCATCAATGTGTCCTCCCTGACGTTCAGCAAGAAAAGCCAATCACAGGGCCGACCGCTTTGCAACTTTCGGGAGTTTTTTGCCAGCAATACACGTCATGCTTGGCGGGTCTTGTCTTGTCATCTGCAAGAGGCGCCTCGCCAGTATGGCGGGTGGCGAGCTGCACTTCGATCCTGAGCTGCGACTGGCCGGAGGTGTGGAGCAGGTCATTGCGAATTCAGCCTTCCTTTACCATGCTTGCGGCAGGCTTGTGGGCTCGCGAGACCAGCCAGCGACACTGTCGCCGAGGAGGTTGCCATGGCCGACTGGCATGCTTTTCTCATCGAAGGCCGCAACTTCCGCTCAAGTGAGCGGGACGGAGCGGTGCGGCCCGGCCGGGTCGGCTTCTACACCTGGCGGCTGGTCGACGCGCATGACGAGGAGGCGGCCCGGTTGCGTGTCCATGAAGATGTGCGCCAGGCGGCCGCCAACCGCTTCCCGACCAGCCCGCGCGGCAAGCTGACTGTGCGCGCCATGGGCAGCCGCGATGCGCCCGACATGAGCGATTTCGGTCCCGGCATGCGTGGCACCGGGTTCATCCTGTTTCCGGAGACGCCGGTCGTCTCCGACATCGCTGCCGCCTTCGAGAGCTTCGCCGCGATGATGCGGCCCGCCAGACCTGCGATCTGAGCGGCTAGACGGAATCAGCCAGAGCGCCTAGACCTGCTGGACCGTTCTGTGATCCGCAAGGTCTCCCGCCATGCCCGATACGCCGAAAGCCCGGCGCTACTGCCTCCTCGACGTCTTCACCAGCGAGCGGCTGGCCGGCAATCCACTGGCCGTGGTGCTGGATGCGGACGGCCTCGACACCCAGCGCATGCAGGCGATCGCACGGGAGTTCAACCTGTCGGAGACCGTCTTCGTGCTGCCGCCCCAGGGCAAGGCCCACAGCGCGGCGGTGCGCATCTTCACGCCAAAGCATGAGATGCCCTTTGCCGGACATCCCACGGTGGGCACGTCGGTGCTGCTGGCGCTGGAGAAATTCGACGGCACCGGCACCACCGACGGCATCATCGTGCTGGAGGAGAAGATCGGCGCGGTGCGCAGCGGCGTGACGCTGAATGGCGGGAGCGGGTTCGCCGAGTTCGACATCCCCGTCCTGCCGGACCTGCCGGTCGGATTCTCTGACAAGGAGATGATCGCTGCCGGTTTGGGGCTGGAGCCGAGCGAGATCGGCTTTGAGAACCATCGGCCGATGCGCTGCAGTGCCGGATTTCCGTTCCACTTTGTGCCGGTGCGCGATCTGGAACGCCTCGACGCGGCAGCTCCCGTTGGCAAGGCGTTCCATCGGGCTTTCGGCGATGGATCGGTGTTTGTCTACACACGGGAAACGGTGTCCGAGGCGCACGACTTCGCCGCGCGTATGTTTGCTCCCGCCGCCGGCATCCCCGAAGATCCGGCGACAGGTGCTGCGGCCGCCGCCTTCTCAGGCATCGTCATGCACTTCGACGCACCGCCGCCCGGCACCACGCGCTATGCGATCGAGCAGGGTGTTGCCATGGGCCGGCCGAGCCTGATCGAGCTGGAGCTTGTCATCGAGAAGAAGATGCTGGTGACGGTGCGTATTGGCGGGCACGCCGTCGTCGTGGCGCGCGGCGAATTGTTCGTGTGAGTTGGGCGTTCGAACTTGAACGCGCTTCCCGTCGGCTCCCGTCGGCATGGCGGCGGCAGCGCGCAGGGGAGGTGTGACCGCTGCGCGCTGCCCCGGGTCGGACTGGGGGAAGCCCGGCCCGGCCACCCCCACCAATCAGCTATGCGGGGTGATACGAGGGCTGGGCATCATTCTTTGATGCCCAACGATGCCTTGATCTGTGCCGTAATCTGCGTGCATTCGGCTTCCTGGCCGGCATCGTGGAGCTTCTTGGCCTCCGCCCACATGGTCTCGGCGTTCTGCTTGAGGCTGGCGTCGACCTGGCCGGAGTCGATCGCCGCCTGGATGGCCGCCAGATCCGCCGCGCAATCGGCGCGGGCGGGAACGGCGTGCATGGCCAGGCCGTAGGCGACCAGTGCGGTGAGAAGAAGCGTTCGGTACGCGAGTGTCATGACCTCAACTCCCTGATCGGTCATGCACCCCAGCCAAAGGCGATTCTAGCCGGCCGCGGGATACCGTCTAATCAATTGCTCTGGCAGGTCTGAAACGGAAGTTCAGTGTATCGATCGCCCGGCGCCGCACTTTGGCCATCTTGCGCAAGTTGTGCGTTTGGCGGTACAACGCGACGAGGCTGTATCGACAGTCAGGATTTGGAGCGTGGTATGCGCCAAAATCGTTCAGTTCCAGGCGCAAAGCCGACGCAAGGGTTGGCCCTTTCTAGCGCTTTGCAACGCCGAAATGGGCGATTTTGGCCATATCCTTATCGGACGCGGCGGATTTTGCCCCTGACTGTGTTGAAGAAACCTAATGGTGATGGACACCATGTCGGTCTCTTCGCCTTGTCAGCGACAAAATCCGACACGCGCCACGCCCGAAACCTGACTGTCGATACAGCCTAGGGTTAACCGGTTCTTAACGCGGCGCGTTCGACAATCGAGCGCAATGTGTCAAGGCATGTGATGGCCGAAGCAACGGCCAAAGGGCGAGCACCGGATCATGACGACGGTCCACGGCAGTGCTTCTTGCAGTGACCGCGCGCGGAGCGCGCCGGCAACCCGTTGCCATGCCCTGCTTTCCCGCGACCTGCTGCTCCTTAGCTGCCCCTGAGCTCCGGCGGTCCGCCTGGCGCGGACGGGCTCTCAGGGGATGGCGGACTTCAAACTCTCAAAGACAGCAGCAACCGGGTGACCCGGAACAACCAATGATCACAGCAGCGAAACAGGGCTTGTTTGCACTGTCGCCGCATCATCTCCGGGCCGACCCGCACCCAACCGGGGTTCATTAGCGATGAGCGACAAAATCATCATTTTCGACACCACCTTGCGCGACGGCGAGCAATGTCCGGGCGCGACCATGACGCTTGAGGAAAAGCTGGAGGTCGCCGACCTGCTCGACGAGATGGGCGTCGACGTCATCGAGGCCGGCTTTCCGATCGCCTCCAACGGCGACTTCGAGGCGGTCTCGTTGATCGCCGAGCGGGTTGGCAACGCGGTCGTCGCCGGGCTGTCGCGCGCTGCACCCGGCGACATCGACCGGGCCGGCGAGGCGGTGAAGGGCGCCAGCCGGCCGCGCATCCACACCTTCATTTCCACTTCGCCCGTACACATGAAGTACAAGCTCCAGAAGACGGCCGAGCAGGTGCACGAGATGGTCGTCGCCCAGGTGACGCGGGCGCGCAATCTGGTCGACGACGTGGAGTGGTCCTGCGAGGATGGCACGCGCACCGAGCACGACTTCCTGTGTCGCTGCGTCGAGAGCGCCATCAAGGCCGGCGCCACCACCATCAACATCCCCGACACGGTCGGCTACTGCATCCCCGAGGAGTACTTCGACCTCATCAAGATGGTGCGCGAGCGTGTGCCGGCCTCCGACAAGGCGGTGTTCTCGGTGCATTGCCACAACGATCTGGGGCTGGCGGTTGCCAACTCGATCGCAGGCGTGCAGGCGGGCGCGCGGCAGATCGAGTGCACCATCAACGGCATCGGCGAGCGCGCCGGCAACGCGGCGCTGGAAGAGATCGTCATGGCGCTGAAGACGCGCGGCGACGTGCTGCCCTTCGATACGGGCATCGAGACCACGATGTTGACGCGCGCCTCCAAGCTGGTCTCCGCCGTCACCTCCTTCCCGGTGCAGTACAACAAGGCGGTGGTCGGGCGGAACGCCTTCGCGCACGAAAGCGGCATCCACCAGGACGGCATGCTCAAGCACACCGAAACGTATGAGATCATGACGCCGGAATCGGTCGGACTGTCCAAGACCAACCTGGTCATGGGCAAGCATTCGGGCCGTAACGCGTTCCGCGACAAGCTGCAGCAGCTTGGCTACGAACTCTCCGACAACCAGCTCAACGATGCCTTCCAGCGCTTCAAGGACCTGGCCGACAGCAAGAAGGAGGTGTTCGATGAGGACATCGAGGCGCTGGTGGATGAGAACATCGCCACTGCCCAGGATCGCATGAAGGTGCTGTCGCTGCTGGTGGTGGCTGGAACCATGGGGCCGCAGGTGGCGACGCTGTCGCTCGATATCGACGGCGAGCACAAGACGGTGCAGGCGTCGGGCAACGGACCGGTGGATGCGACCTTCAACGCGGTCCAGGCACTGGTGCCGCATGAAGCAGCGCTGGAACTCTATCAGGTGCACGCGGTGACCGAGGGCACCGATGCCCAGGCCGAGGTGACCGTGCGGCTTGGGGCCGACGGCACCAGCGTCACCGGCCGGGCGGCGCACCCGGATACGCTGGTGGCCTCGTCGAAGGCCTATCTGACCGCGCTCAACAAGCTGATCAACCGGCGTGACCGGCTGCATCCGCAGGCGGCAGAGTAACGGAACGCCATTGTCCGGCAGGCTGAGCGAGGGTGGACGCGTTCACATCGCACGGAGCCTGCTGGACACCGCCATACGGCGTTGTTATATCGCCGCTACCCTTACTGGTGCGGGCGCATAGCTCAGTTGGTAGAGCAGCTGACTCTTAATCAGCGGGTCCAAGGTTCGAGTCCTTGTGCGCCCACCAGTGATTTCAATGACCTCGATGGTGCAGACGTACCGCCGGCTCGGCGCGCGGTGTGGGCGGCCGAATGTCAGCATTGGTAGATTTACCAACTGTCAACCGAGCGGTTGGTACAATTCCGGTTCTGTCAGAACGACATGAACATAGGTCCCCAGCCCATGACCACTTCCGCGCCGCTGCCGCGCGACGAAGAGGCCCGTCTGACCACTCTTCGCCGTTATGCGATTCTGGATACCGACCGCGAAGCTGTATTCGACCGGATCGCCAGTCTGGCGGCGCGCCAGTTCAAGGTGCCCATCGCGCTTGTTTCGCTCGTCGACGAAGACCGGCAGTGGTTCAAGGCGGCGTGCGGTCTGGATGTCCGGGAAACCCCTCGCGATCCCGCCTTCTGCGCCCATGCCATCCTGGGCGACGAGGTCTTTGTCGTCGCCGACGCGACACAGGATGATCGTTTTTCTGACAATCCCTTCGTCACCGGCGAGTTCCATCTGCGCTTCTATGCCGGCGCACCGCTCAAGACGCCAAGCGGACACAAGATCGGCACGCTGTGCCTGATTGATCGCGAGCCGCGCCATGACTTCACCGCGGAAGATGCCGCGCTGCTTGAGGATCTTGCGGCTGTCGTCGTCGATCAGATCGAGATGCGCAGCGTTACCGGCGATGTCCTGGACGAACTCGAAACACGGATCGCCGCCCAAAGCGGCATGGCGGTCGCCGAATACAAGCTGGGACTGTTCCTTGAACATGTGCCCTTGCCGATTGCCGTGCTTGATCGGGACGTGCGCTACATCGCCGCCAGCGACCAGTGGCGCAGAGCCTTCAGGCTCACCGAAGACGATCTGGTCGGCAAACACCACTTCGATCTCAGTCCACATCTGCCGCAGGCCTGGCGCGGGCAATATGCCCAATGCCTGGGTGGTTCGGTGCTTGAGTTTGAAGAAGACAAGCTCCCCTGCATCGATGGTTCGTTTCACTGGGTGCGGCGCGAGATACGCCCCTGGCACAGACCCGATGGCGAAATCGGCGGCCTGATCGTCATCAACGAGATCATCGACGAACGGAAACGGGAAGTGGAGGAAATCGAACACAACCAGGCATTCCTGCATGCTGTTCTGGAGAACATTCAGGATGGTATTGCGGCTTGCGATACCGAGGGCAGGCTGTCCCTCTCCAATGCGGCGACGGAGCGCTTCCACGGCGTCGATGCCGATCCGATTCGGCCTGAAGAATGGTCGGATCACTATGGTTTCTTCGAACCCGACGGGGTGACACCCCTGCCGGCGGAGCGCGTTCCGCTGTTTCGGGCATTGCGCGACGAGCTGGTTCAGAACCAGGAGGTCGTTATCGCGCCCGCCGGGCAGGAACCGCGCCGTGTCATTAGCCAGGCGCGCCCGTTGTATGATTCCCACGGCCGCAAGCTGGGCGCGATGGTCTCGTCGCACGACATCACCAAGCAGCGCGCGGCCGAAGTTGGGAGGCGCGAAGCCGAAACGCTGTATAGCGCCATCTTCAACCACACGTTCCAGTTCTGCGGCCTGCTCGATCCGGACGGCACTCTGATCGAGATCAACGATACGGCGGTGAAGATTGCCGGAGTCGGTCGGGCCGAACTGGTCGGACGTCCGTTCTGGGAGTGCCACTGGTGGCAGTTGGGCGCCAGGGTCCAGAACGATCTGCGCACGGCCGTGGCCAAGGCGCGCAATGGCGAATTCGTGCGCTACAAGATTCAAATCCGCGATGCCCGAGATGGCCTTACGCCGATCGATTTCTCCGTCAAGCCGGTGATCGACGATACGGGTCGCGTGGCGCACCTCATTGTCGAAGGACGCGATATCTCCGAGCACATGCGGGCGGAACAGCAACTGCGTCACAGCGAGAAGCACTTGCGCCTGATCACGGACAATCTGCCGCTTCTGGTCGGATACATCGATCCCGCGTTCAAGTTCCGCTTCCTCAACCGAACCGGGGCCAGTTGGTATGACGTTGGCCAGCGCATGGCGGCTGGACGCCCGGCGGCCGAAGTCGTTGGCAGCGAGATCTTCAAGGCACTGAAAGGCAGACTGCAGCGCGCATTGCAGGGCGAAGAAATTCGTTTCGAGCGAAGGGCCACCTATCCGGATGGCGTTACCCGGGACATCGAGGGCCTCTATGTGCCCGACCGTGCCGAAGACGGCACCGTGCGTGGCGTGATCTTGAAGATCATGGACGTGACCGACCGCAAGCGTGCCGAGGAGGAGGCGCAGAAACAGACCCGCGACCTCGCGCTGACCCTCAACAACGTGCCGATCCGCATTTTCTACAAGGATGACCAGAACCGGATCCTGCGGCTGAACAAGCCGGCGGCGGACTACCTGGGCATGACGGTCGAGGAAGCCGAGGGTGCCAGCGTCTACGACCTGTTGCCCGAACTGGCCAAGCAGTATCACGATCATGATCTCGAGGTGATCAGGTCCGGCAAGCCCAAGTTGGGCACCATCCAGGCCACGATATCCGGATCGGGAAAGAGCGGTTGGGTACGGTCGGACAGGGTTCCTTACACCGATCCGCGCACAGGCAAGCAGTTCGTCCTGGTGGCCGCGTTGGATATCACCGCCGAACGTGAGGCCGAAGAGGCGCTGCGGGCCAGCGAGAGGCGCTATCGGGCGCTCTACAACAAGACACCCGTCATGCTGCATTCGATCGACAGCGAAGGTGTGGTCACCAGCGTCAGCGATTACTGGCTCGAAAAGCTCGGCTATGCGCGCGACGAAGTCGTTGGCCGTCATTCCACTGAATTTCTGACCGCTGAATCCAAGAAAAAGGCGCTTAGCGTCGTTTTGCCTGAATTCCTACAATTGGGCGCGTGCAACGATGTCGAACTTCAGATGGTTTCGAAGTCCGGTGATACGATCGATGTGTTGCTTTCGGCGATCGCGGAACGCGACCCCACCGGCAATATCTCCGGGTCGCTTGCCGTGATGACCGACATCACTGGGCGAAAGGCCGTGGAGCGGCAACTCCTGCAAGCCCAGAAAATGGAAACTGTCGGCAAGCTCACGGGTGGACTGGCCCACGATTTCAACAACCTGCTGGGGGTCGTGCTGGGCAATCTGCAGCTTATCGAGCATTCGGTGGCAAATGACGAGAAGATGTCGCGCCGGATTGCTGCCGCGCTCGATGCGGTCGATAAAGGTGCAGAGCTCACGCGCCGGCTGCTCGCCTTCTCGCGCCGACAGACGCTCGAGACAGTGCAGATCGAACTCAATCCGCGCATCGAGGGCATGTGCGAGATGTTGACGAGAACCCTTGGCGAGTCGGTCGAGCTGAAATGCTGCCTGGAGCCGGACATTCCTCATATCGATACGGACCCCGCGCAGCTTGAATCCGCAATCCTCAATCTTGCCGTGAACGCACGTGATGCGATGCCCGACGGCGGCACGCTGACCATCGAGAGCCAGTCGACCCATGTCGATGAGGAAACGGCGTCGAGAGAGACGGACGTCGATCCCGGCGACTACGTGACGATTGCGGTCAGCGACACCGGTACGGGCATTCCGGCCGACAAGCTGGAGCGCGTATTCGAGCCGTTCTTCACCACCAAGGATGTCGGCAAGGGCAGCGGCCTGGGCCTGAGCATGGTGTACGGATTCGTGACGCAGTCGGGCGGCCATGTGCGCGTCTACAGCGAGGAGGGCCGGGGCACGACTGTGCGGCTCTATCTGCCCAGAAGCGAAAGCGCCGATCGCGGCAGTGAACAAGCGCCGCGCGAGCCGGCGGCCGCCGAACAACGTCCCGGGCATGGCGAAACGGTGCTGGTCGTCGAGGACCACGCCGACGTGCGTGAGGTGGCCGTCTCGTTGCTGGAGGACCTGGGGTACCGGGTACTGCAGGCGCCGGATGCCGCCTCGGCCCTGCAGCTCATCCGCACGACCGATGCCATCGACTTGCTGTTCACCGACATCGTCATGCCTGGCGGTATGGACGGGACGGAACTGGCCCGCGAAGCGCGTGCGTTGCAGAGCGATCTGCCGGTCGTCTTCGCCACCGGATATGCCGAGGCCGCCGTCCTCAACGAGGGCGATGTGCGATCGTCGACCAATCTCGTCACCAAACCGTACCGTCGCGATCAGCTCGCCAAGAAGGTGCGCCGGGCGCTGAACTCCGGCGCGCCGAGCGGCGAGCGTGAATCGGCTGTGGCATAGGGCAAGCAGACACATGATCCAGGTTCTGATCATCGACGATGAAGAGATGATGCGAAGCCTCCTGCGCGACATGCTGGAGGAGCTTGGCTGTGATGTTCGCGAGGCCGGCAACGGTCTCGACGGCATCGCGCTTCTGGAGGACAAGGAGGCCGATCTGATCCTGACCGATATCCTGATGCCGGGGCAGGATGGGGTCGAGACGATCGCCGCGCTGCGCAAGCAGCATCCCGATACGACGATCGTCGCCATGTCCGGCGGCGGGGCGCGCAGGAACATGACGTTCCTTGATCTTGCGATGCAGTTTGGCGCTGATGCCTCGCTTGCCAAGCCGATTTCCCTGCCGGACCTGGCGAAAATCGTCGAAAGGGAGATTGTCAGGAAGAGCACTCACAGCGGCGGCGATGATGTCGCCGAGCCCTTCGTGTTTCGCCCGATCTGGGATCTCGCGCGCCATGCGCTGATGGCGTTTCGCCCCGAACCCGGGCGGCAAACCGCAGATGCGTCGGCGCTCATCGAGATCGGCGCACTCTCGCCCCTGCTCGGGATCATCGCCGACATGACGGCCAACAAGAGGGATACTCTGGGGCTGCTGTCGATCGATGCTGCCCACCTGCAAAACAAGGAAAAGCTGCTGCTCCTCGTGGAGGGACTGAAGATACTGCCGGAGGCGCTCAAGCAGCATCTTGTCATCGAGTTGCGTGTCGATGAGAAGAAGGTGCCTGCGTCGGCGGCTGAATCGCTCATTTCCTTCTTGCGTGGCTATTGCCGAAGCATCGTCTGTCTCGCTCGCCCGAAGAAAGACACCTTCGATCGGCTGAAGCGCGCCGGCGCATTTGCCACCGGGCTGACGCTGGGCTCGGCAAGCGTCGAACAGGAAGCGAAGATCATGGATCGGCTGCCGGCCTATGTCGATCTGGCCAACAAGGCGGGATTGCAGGTCATCATCCACGGCATGAATTCGCGAAGCCTCACAACGGCTGCCGTGTGTGCCGGCGTCGATTTCATGAGCGGCGATGCCATCGCAAGACCCCTGACCCGCCCTGATGCGGCCATCCGCTTCGAGCCCATGAACCTGTTCGCAAAGCCCGCCTGACAGGTCTTGCCGCGAAACCCAGGTCATGACCTGGTTGAGCACGGACCCTAGTCGATGAAGTGCTCGACGCTCTCGGCGACATCGACCACGTTCTTGACGTCGGACATGCTGGCGTCGCCCAGCGCATTGCCCTTCTCGATCTCCGATCTCAGCGAGCGGAAGACATGAAGTGTGGCCAGGTCGAGCCGTCTGGCCTTTTCGTCGGAGTTCTCGTGCGCCGTCTTGGCGATATCGACGGCGATCCTGAGCAGATCGATGCGTTGTGCGGTGGTCAGCATGAGCGCGGTTCCTGATGACGTCCGGGAGGGTGTGCGGGCTTGCTACCCGCTGCGGCGCGGGTTCCCCAGTGAGTCACGGTGAAGCCGGTTCGTCGCCTGGCCAGTCCGCCCTTGCGCCGGCGCGCACCAGGCCGTCCCGAACGTCTGCGGCAAGGCCTTGCGGCACCTGCCAGATATCGAACAGCACGGCCAGATATCCGGCTACATCCGGCACTCGCGCAGTCATCGCCGCGATCTTCGGCTCGGCCTCGCTTGCCCGGCCCAGTTTGCCGAGGCACATCAGCTCGAACAGTTCCGAGCCGTTCCACATGGCATCGCCGACCCGGCGCGCCGCGGTGAGCGCAGCTTCGTAGTCGCCGGCCTGGAAATGGAGAATGCAGCTTCCCGCGTGGTACCAGCCGGGCGGATCGGGACTGAGCATGTTGGCGCGCGCAAGAAGTTCGCGGCCAACCTCGATTTCGCCCCGGAAGATGCGGCAGAAGGCAAGATCGGCGAGCATGTCGGGATAGTTGGGGTTGGCGCGCAGGGCCTTGTCGGCGGCCGTCTCGAAGCCGTCGAAGTCGCCCAGGTGGTAACGAGTCAGGAACAGCGCGTGCAGACCGGTGGCGTTGAGCGGGTCCAGCGCCACGGACCGTTCCGCCGCCTGCAGCGCACGCTGGAAGGGTGGCGGGTCGTCACGCACGTTGTAGCCGCCGCGGACCTCATCGCCATAGATGATCGCCAACATGCCCCAGGCGCCCGCGTAGTCGGGATCAATCTTCACCGCGCGTTCCAGCAGTGTGCGGACATGGGCATGGTGTTCGGCGGAGGGTTCGCGCCAGTATTCGGTCGCCAGCAGCCGGCACTGATAGGCGTCGAGCGCCTGGGTCGCGGTGTGGCGCAGCCGCGCCCCGGTGCGATGCACGATGCCATGCGGTTCGGCGATCTGGGTGGCGACGCGCGCGGCGATGTCGTCCTGCACGTCGAACAGGTTCTCCGCGCTCAGGTCGCGGTCGTAGGCGTCGGTCAGGATTTGTTCGCCGCTGGCGGTATCGATGAGTTGCGCCGTCACCCGCAGTTTGTCGCCCCAATGGCGAATGCTCCCCTCCACGAGGTAACCCACGTCCAGTTCGGCACCGACCTCGCAAGGGTCGCGCGCGCGGCCGCGGAACCGGTAGGTCACGTGGCGCGACAGCACACGCACCTCGCGAAAACGGGCCAACGCGGCGATGATCTCCTCGGTCAGCCCGTCGGCCAGGTACTCCTGGTCCGGGTCGCCGCTGAGATTGTCGAATGGCATAACCGCCAGCGTTGCGCGCGTGTCGTCTGGTCCGGCGGATGTCTCCGGCTGGCTGGACTGCTGCGGATCGAAGGCGATCTCGAAGACCGGCGCGTAACTGCCCTTCGGAATGTGGATGCGGACGGGATCGTTGCGTCCTTCCTGCCCGTAATAGAGATCCAGCCGCGACCTGAGCTTGTTGGCCTGCACCCGCACGATGGTGTCGATGGTCGGGTCGAAGTCCTCGGGCTTGTCGAAGACGTCGATGCCCAGGGCGTAGCCCTTCAGCGCATCGGCACGCCCGGCCAGCGCTTCGCCCACGATGTGCTCCAGGAAGCGCTTCATCCGTGTCGTCTCGACGAAGTGCCGGCTTTGCAGGACCCGAGTCAGTTGCTGCTGGATCACCTGGCGGTCGATCGAACCGGTCAGTTCCGCGCGCACGAGAACGTCTCCGCTGCTGCCGGCCGGGGCGGCCGGTCACCGTGACTCACTGATGCCACGCCCGCCGACCCGGCATGGTCCCGCCACGGCCTGCACATCGGCCCTCAAGCCTGGACATCGGGCGCTTGAACCATAGCACGCAACACGGAGCTCACAGATGACGACGTTTTCGGATTTCATCCACAAGGCCAAGGACGACTACAACCGCATTGATGCCGACCTGAAGTCCTTCGAGGAGATGATCAGGCATGCCGGCGAGAAGGCCGATGGCTGGACCAGGGACCAGGCCGCCAAGCTGAAGGCGGATCTTGCCGAGGCGCACGAGAAGGTGACGCAGCTCGCCAGCCGCATCGACCGCGAAGGGGAAGAGGCGCTCGGAGATGCGCACGACCAGGCCAAGCGGCACTGGGAAGCGCTGCACGCCGCCGTCGCCGCCTATCGCGACCATCTGGAAAAAACTGTCAGCGCCTGATGCTGCACGCCGCCAGTTGCGCTTGAGCAGGTCTCCGGCCTGCCCGGGCGCAGCCACCATCGAAGGACACAGCCCTTACGATCCTCGCTGGTGTCTGCGACGCCGCAGGGCAAGTCCGGCCTGGCCGATGATGAAGGGCAGGGAGGCGAACAGGGCGATGACCAGCCAGCCTTCTGATGTGGGCACGACGATGTCCAGCGTGTCGCGCAGCACGGGAATGAACACGGTGGCGCTGATCAGCAGGCCGCTCAGGGCAAGCGCGCCCCAGACCCATTTGTTGCCGGCGATTTCCATGATGCCGCGCCAACTGCCGGCGCTGCGCATGTTGAAGACATGGCCGAGTTGGGCGAAGCCGATGGTCAGGAAGGCAATCGTCTGGGCTGCCTCGGCAGGCATGGCCAGCACGCTCAGCGCCATCACGTACGCTGCCAGCGGTGCGCCGCCGGTCAGCACGCCGTAATAGGCGATGCGCACCCAGTGGCGCCGGGCGAGAACCGATTCCGACGTCGGCCGGGGCGGCCGCTCGCCGATGCGCTTGTCGCCTTCGCTGGTGGCAAGGGCAAAGGCGGGGAACACGTCGGTGATCAGGTTCAGGAACAGGATCTGCAGCGGCAGCAGGGGCAGCGGCAGACCGGCCAGCATGCCGATGGCGATCAGCAGCACCTCGCCCAGGTTGCACGACAGCAGATAGACACAGAAGCGGCGGATGTTGGTGAAGATCGTGCGCCCTTCGTGGATCGCGTGAACGACCGTGGAGAAGGCGTCGTCGCGCAACACCATGTCGGCCGCCTCGCGCGCCACATCGGTGCCGCGCATGCCCATGGCGATGCCGATATCCGCCTTCTTCAGCGCCGGGGCGTCATTGACCCCATCGCCGGTCATGGCGACCACCTCGCCACCGGACTGGAAGCCGGCCACCAGGTCGAGCTTGTCGGTCGGCGTGACGCGGGCATGCACCTTGTCGCCATGACCCTCCTCGTCGAAGCCGACGCGCGCGGCGATCGCGCGTGCCGTCGCGGGATGGTCGCCGGTGACCATGACGACGCGGATGCCGGCGGTGTGGCAGGCGGCGATGGCCGCGGGAATGTCCTGGCGCGGGGGGTCGCGCAGGGCGGCGACGCCGAGCCAGGTCAGGTCGCGATAGGGATCGGCGGCGGCTGTGTTGCCGGCCGCTTCGGCAAGCGCGATGGTGCGGTAGCCCTCATCGGCGAGTTCGTTGATCTGGGCCATGGCCGCATCGCGGTCGGCCTTGGTGAGGTCGCGCGTACCGTCCGCGGCGCGGATGCGGGTTGCTGCGGCCAGCACGGCTTCCGGCGCACCCTTCACCGCGACCAGCGTTTCGCCATCGTCGCGGTGCACCGTCGCCATCATGCGCGTCGAGGTGTCGAACGCATGTTCAAGGGTGCGCGGAAAGGCACCGCGCGTCGCCTGGATATCCAGCCCCTTGCGCACGGCCGCTTCCAGCAACGCCACCTCCATCGGGTCGCCGGAGGCGGCGCGTTCGCCGTCGGCCAGTTCCGCGTTCGAGCACAGCGCGCCGATCAGCAGGGCACGGGCGGCAATTTCGTCGGCGGGCTCGTTTCCCTGTTGCGTCGATTGCGGGCCGGCCGCCACCAGCCCGGCCGGGGTGGCGAGCTGGTTCACCGTCATGCGGTTCTCGGTCAGCGTGCCGGTCTTGTCGGTCAGGATGGTGGTCGTCGCGCCGAGGGTCTCCACCGCGCCGAGGCTGCGCACCAGCGCGTTGCGCCTGGCCATGCGCAGCATGCCGCGCGCCAGCGCCAGCGTTGCCACGATGGGCAGGCCTTCAGGGATCGCGGCGACGGCCAGCGCGATGGCCGTCTGCAGCATCTGCACGCCGGGCTGGCCGGTCGCGATGCCGGCGATGCACAACACGATGGCCAGCGCCAGGGTCAGCCAGACGAGTTGCTGTGCCAGACGGTCGAGGCGCTTCTCCAGGGGCGAACGCTCCCCCTCGGCGCTTTCCACCAGATGGGCGATGCGGCCAAGCTCGGTGTTGCCGGCGGTGGCGATGACGACCGCCTCGCCCGAACCGGTGGTGACCCCGGTTCCCTTGTGCAGCAGTGCGCTTCGGGCGTGAACCTTGGTGTCCGCCGGCAGGGCCGTGACATCCTTCTGGACCGGCACGGATTCGCCGGTCAGCGCGGATTCGTCGGCATTGAGATTGGACGCGGTCACCACCCGCAGGTCGGCGGGCACACTGTCGCCGGCCTCGATCAGGACGATATCGCCGGGGACGAGCTCGTCGGCCGGCAGGGGCATGACGTGGCCCGCCCGGCGCACCCGCGTGCTCTGCATGTCCATGCGCCGCAGCGCTTCCATGGAGCGGACCGCCCGGTGCTCGGCGATGAAGCCGATCAGCGTGTTGATGACCAGCACGCCCGCGACGGCGCCCGCCTCGATCCAGTCGGTCAGCGCCAGCGACAGCGCCATGGCCGCCGCCAGCAGGGCGACCACCGGGCTGATCAACTGGCGCACGATGATCTTCCAGACCGGCACGGCGGCTTGGACCGCCAAACGGTTCGCACCGTAGCGGGCGCGCCGCTCGGCAACCTGCGCGTCGTCCAGACCCTGCTCGGCGGCTACGCCCAGCGTACGCAACGCTTCGGCCGGCTCCAGGGCGTGGAACGCCACGATGTCGTCGGGCCCGGTGTCCCCGGTTTCGTCTTCCTTGTGAACCGTCACATGCTGTTCCCGCGCTTGCCCTGCCGTCGTCGCCCCCGAGGCAATTGGCGGCTTGTACCGGTTTCATCCTGAACAACCCAGATGACTGTGAGGTGTCGGTCGAGCCTGGACAGGGCGCGGAGGCGATCCTCGCCCAATACGTGCAATTGCGGTATTGTTTCCATCAACTTGATCCTCGTCAAAGTACGGACGCGAACAAGCGGCAGAATTGGCGAATGCGGACGGATCCGCACACACAGCAAGGGAGGTCAAAAACGATGGCAAAGTCAGCCGGCAACGGGGCTGAGACCCCAAACGTCGACTTCTCGGCCTTTGCGGCGCTGAACCAGCGCACGCTCAACGCAATGGCGCACATGAATGTCGATCTGGCGCGGCGCATGCTCGACATGAACAGCCAGTATCTGGATTTTGTCCGCCATCGGCTCGACGAAGACGAGGCGACCGGCAATCGGCTGTCGGATTGCACCACGATGCCGGAGGTCGTCGATGCGGTGACGGAGTTCTATCGCACCGCGTTCGAGGAATATGCCAGCGAGATGCAGAAGCTGATGACGCTCGGCACGCAGGCGGCCGCGAACTCGATGGCCAACGCCGAGAACGAGGTCAAGCACGCGCTGGACGACGACGACACCAAGGGCTGAACCGACCGGTTCGATCAGGACTCCTCGCGGGGCATGACCGCCA
>JANQNT010000018.1 GCA_028279445.1 Tepidamorphaceae bacterium
TTCGGGCGCCTTCAAGGACGTTGATCTCAAAACCCTCTACGTCAATCTTCAGCACGTCTGGCACGACACCGGTTTGCTCGACATAGTCATCGATACAAACCAAAGGAACCGAAGGGCCGTTGGCGGCACCAGCCAAGACAGCCGAGTTCGACTTCGACTTCATCCTGATCTCGCCGCTGCGGTCCCCGACCGCCGCACCGATCGGAACGACGTTGTCACATTGGTTCAGGGCGAGATTCCGTTTCAGGATTTCCAGGTTGTCGGGCATGGCCTCGAAGGCATGCAACTGGCCGTTTTGCAGTCGCTTGGAAAGCAGAGTCGTCGTAAGGCCATGATGGCAGCCGATCTCGAAGACGATCGAAGAGCCGTCCTCGGCAAGCAGGTACGTCTCGATGTGGCGGATGTCCTCGTTGTCGAGACTGTCCTTCTTGTACCAGCTGGCCCCGGTCGGATCGCCAATCTGGAAGCGCAATGGCGTGCCTTCAACGTTGAGGTCGATCACCTCACTTCTGAATGCGATCGCTGCCGCCTTTTCCGCTATGAATTCACGGCCGGCAATTCGCCACCAAGACGGATGCAAGAACTTCGACGGCAACGCTCCATACCCCATAATCCATGTCCTTCGGCAACTCGGTGGATTGATCCACTTGACTGAAAACGCGGTCAGTTCACGCCGAACAGATCGCGCGTATAGACTTTGTCTCGAACGTCTTCGAGATCGGGCATCATCCTGTTGGACAAAATCACGTCGGACATCCGCTTGAAGCGATCCAGATCGCGTTCCACGCGTGCGCCTTCGAACTCGCCGGTCTTGAGAAGCGGCTCGAAAACGACAACCTCAACCCCGTTATCGATGAGCCTTTGCATTACGCCCTGGATGCTGGAAGACCGGAAATTGTCCGATTGGCTTTTCATGACCAGGCGGTGCACGCCGACTGTCTTTGGCGCTCTCGACAGGACGCGCTCCGCAACGAAATCCATCCGCGTGATGTTGGCGTCGACGATTGCCTGAATGAGGTTTTGCGGCGTGCCGGAATAGTTCCGCAACAGTTGACGGGTGTCTTTGGGCAGGCAGTAGCCGCCATAGCCGAACGATGGATTGTTGTATTGATCGCCGATGCGCGGATCGAGGCAAGCGCCATCGATGATGTGGCGCGCGCTGAGCCCGGCCATCTCGGCATAGGTGTCCAGCTCGTTGAAGAAGGCAACGCGCATGGCGAGATAGGTGTTGGAGAACAGCTTGACCGCCTCGGCCTCGGTCGACCCGGTCAGAAGGACCGGCACGTCGCGCGTTGCGGCGCATTGCAGGAACAGGTTGGCGACGTATCGGCCGAGCGGGCCCTCATCGCCGACGACGATCCGCGACGGGTGGAGGTTGTCGTAAAGCGCCTTGCTCTCGCGCAGGAACTCCGGCGAGAAGATGATGTCCTGCTTGCCGGTCTGGGCGCGGATGGCCTTGGTGAAGCCGACGGGAATCGTCGATTTGATCACAACGATCGCGTCCGGGCAGCGGGTCATGACCGTGTCCAGCACCGCGCTTATGGAGCGCGTGTCGAACGCGCCGGTGTCCGGATCGTAATTGGTCGGCGTTGAGATGATGACGAGTTCGGCGCCCGCAAAGGCTTCGGCCGCGTCGCTGGTGGCCGCGATCGGTCGCTCCTCGTCGAACAGATACTGGTTGAGCAGGTCATCATCGATGATCGGCTGGCCGGCCTTGAGCCGGTCGACCCGCTCGTCGGAGACATCGAACAAGGTGACATTGTGCTGCTGTGCGAGGATCGCGCCGTTCGACATGCCGACATAGCCGGCGCCAGCGACGGTGACCTGGATCGGCTGAATCCGGGGGGTTTTCTGCGTGCGTTCGCGCTCGATGCACACGACGTCGGCCGCGTGCGCCTCATTGGTGCGGTTCAACGTCCGCGCCAGACCTTCTTCTGGATACAAGTCCTTGATCGTTTCCAAGTTGCCCCTCCAGTATACTAGAACGCTTTCTTCCCGGCGGACGGGGAGAGAATGGTTGCGATCACGATCCTGATGTCCCCAAACAGCGACCAGCCCTTTATGTAGGCCAGGTCGTAGCGCAGGCGCCGCTCCATATCGTCCGGGGAGTTGATCGGGCCGCGCGCGCCCATCACCTGGGCCAGTCCGGTCAGGCCCGGCCGAACCGACTGACGCATCGGATAGTTCTTGAACTGAGCGGCCAGGAATTCGTCGAGCGCTACCGGATGGGGTCGCGGGCCGACCAATGACATCTGACCGCTGAGGATATTGATGAGCTGCGGCAGTTCATCCAGGCTGGTGGCGCGAAGGAACCGGCCAACAGGCGTGATGCGCGGATCGTTGCGACCTGAGGTTTGCCGGAACCGTGAGCTTGCGTCTTCAAGACGCATCGTCCGGAATTTCCAGATGGAGAAGAGCTGGCCGTGAAGGCCGGTGCGCTGCTGCCGAAAGAAGACCGGACCGCGGTCATGCGCATAGACCGCAACTGCAATCAGAGCAAAGAGGGGCAGGAGCAGGACCAGCCCGACACTGCTGCCGAAAAGGTCGAAAAAGCGTTTGGCGCGCGAGCCGACGCAGCGCCCTGCCTTGGCAGTCAGTCCCTGTTCTGTGAGGGATTCGAGCACCACCGAATGCGGTGCAAGAACGTCATCGCTGTTACTCATTCACGCCACTCTGCAACGCCGCCCTTGGCGGTTTCGTCGGCCCCGTTAGCCTTAACGTTCCTTTCAAAAACGGTTGCCAGAGAGTCGTCTGGCGTCTAACGGTGGCACATGTATACTGTTGGCTTTAGGTAGCCGGTGGAAATTTCACCAACTGTTAACCATTTTTGCAGGTTGTGCAAGTGCCAAGAGTGAGTGTGATAGTTCCCGCATATAACTCGGAGCGATTTATATCAAAAACTATTGAATCAATACTTAGTCAAAGTTTCAGAAAATTTGAGCTAATTTTTGTCGATGACGGCTCCACCGACGGGACTGCAGACGTCTGTCAGGGCTTCGAGGATGAGCGAATCCGGTATGTGCATCAGGCCAACCGGGGGGTCTCCAGCGCGCGCAATACCGGGATCGGGCTGGCAAAGGGCGAGTTCATCGGCTTCATCGACAGCGACGATCTGTGGCATCGCGACAAGATCGCGGCGCATGTCGCCCACCTCGAAAGCGACCCGTCGATCGGCGTCAGCTACAGTGCCTGCCGGTTCATCGACATCGATGGTGCACCGCTCAAGTCCCGCTACCGTCCCAAGATGCGCAATGTCGGGCCGGCCGACGTGTTCTGCCGCAACCCGATCTCGGGCGGATCGTCAGGCTTCTTCCGTCGGCAGATTTTCGACGACATTGTCGAGCCGCGCTCGGGCGACGGCCACCGCTACTATTTTGACGAGGATGCCTCCGCTCCCGGGTTCAGCTTCGCTGAGGATCATCAGTGCTGGATGCGCATGGCGATCCATTCCGATCTGCGCTTTGAAGGCATCGATCGCGAACTCACCTTCTACCGCATCCATGATGGCGGCCAGTCGGCGATGATCGACAAGATGCATCAGGGATGGACGTCGATCGACGCGCTGGTGCGCAAGCTCGATCCCGATCTCCATGCAAGGCACAGCCGGCTGGCGAACGCCTATCAGATGCGATATTTTGCGCGGCGCCTGATCGCCCGCGGCGATGGCGGCAAGGCGCTGGACTATCTGCGCCTGATGCACCGCCATTCCTTCAAGCCCTACCTTTACGAACCCATCAAGACCACCACCAGCCTGGCGGCCGCACTGGCGCTGTCGGTCACGCCGATGCTGGGCAAGCGCCTGATCAATCGCGGAGAGAAGAGGGGAACTGGTTAGATGAGTGTTGCTCTGGTCACCGGGTCCGGCGGACTGATAGGCGCAGAAGCGGCCATGTTTCTGGCCGGGCGGGGCCTGACGGTCTACGGGATCGACAATGACATGCGGTCGTACTTTTTCGGGTCCAACGCGTCGACCAAATGGCGTGTTCGCGACCTGAAGGCGCGATGTGCAAACTACCGGCACCACTCGATCGATATCCGCGATGCGGCATCGCTCGACGCTTTGGTCGCCGATATCGGCCCCGATCTGACCTGTGTGATCCATGCGGCCGCCCAACCCAGCCATGACTGGGCGGCGCGTGAGCCGCTCACCGATTTTGCGATCAACGCGAACGGCACGCTGAACCTGCTCGAAGCGGTGCGCAAACATGCGCCGGACGCATCATTTGCGTTCCTGTCGACCAACAAGGTTTATGGCGACCGGCCCAATTCGCTGCCCCTGGTGGAGACCGATACCCGGTGGGAGGTCGCCGACGACCACCCCTTCTCGGACAAGGGCATCGACGAAACCATGAGCATCGATGGCTGCATGCACAGCGTGTTCGGCGCGTCGAAGGTGTCGGCCGACCTCATGGTGCAGGAATATGGCCGCTATTTCGGGTTGAAGACGGCGTGCTTCCGTGGTGGCTGTCTGACCGGGGCGGGGCACTCGGGCGCCGAACTGCACGGGTTTCTCGCCTATCTGATGCAGTGCACGCTGACGGGCAAGCCGTACACCGTGTTCGGCTACAAGGCCAAGCAGGTCCGCGACAACATCCACTCGAGCGATCTGGTGCAGGCGCTTTGGCACTTTTGCCAAGCGCCGACCAGCGGCGGCGTCTACAATATCGGCGGTGGCCGGTTCTCGAACTGCTCGATGTTGGAAGCGATCGAGCTGTGCCAGAACCAGGCCGGCCGTGAGCTGAACTGGACCTATTCGGACGAGAACCGGGCCGGCGATCACATCTGGTGGATCAGCGATATCTCGAAATTCCAGGCGGACTATCCCGAGTTCGAGCTGGCCTACGACATCAACGCCGTCATCGCCGACCTATACGAGAACGGCGCGGACCGCTGGGCGGCGTTGGCCGGATGATCGATTTGGGCATACACAGCGTGTGCGGCGTGTCGGTGTCGGCGGTCGACTATGACGCCGCCGTTGCCAAGATCATGCACGCGGCTCGACGGAAACGTCGGTTTTCCGTCTCGGCGCTTGCCGTGCACGGCGTCATGACAGGCTTCACGGACCCCGAGCACCGCAGCCGCCTCAACAGCCTCGATTTGGTCGTCCCTGACGGCCAGCCGGTGCGGTGGGCGCTGCGCCTTCTGCACGGCTGCAGGCTCGATAATCGGGTGTATGGTCCCGAACTGACCTTGCGGGTATGCGCCGCCGCAGAAGAAGCCGGCCTGCCTGTGCTCTTTTACGGCAGCAAACCGGAGACACTTGCCGCGCTTGCCGAAAATCTCGGTCGGGCATTCCCCAAGCTTCGCATTGTCGGTTTGATGCCGTCCAGGTTCCGGACCCTGACCGAGGCGGAGAACGAAGAGGTCCTCGACGAGATCCGGGCGACAGGCGCCGGCCTCGTCTTTGTCGGCCTTGGCTGTCCGCGCCAGGAGGTCTGGGTCTATGAGAATGCCTCGGCGCTATCCTGTCCGGTTCTTGCCGTGGGCGCCGCCTTCGATTTCCATGCCGGTCTGTTGAAGCAGGCCCCGCCTTGGATGCAGGACCGGGGGCTGGAATGGCTGTATCGCCTGAGCCGTGAGCCGCGCAGGCTGTGGCGCCGCTATGCCTATCTCAACCCGTTGTTCTGCTATGCGGTCGCCCGCCAGTATTTCGCGGCGGCATCGAGAAGCAATGACGCAGTCGATCATGGGTCGACGCCTGAGCGCATCCGCTATGGTTGAGGCGGCGCCTCCTCGACGCTGTGAACCGTGTAGACCATGTAGAGCCAGACGGTTTGGAACAGCACGAACATGACGTTGACGCCGAACAGGAGAGTGGTCTCCAGCAGGTTGTGCAGCAGCGTGAAGACAACAAAGCCGGCCAGCACCGCGCCCTCATAGGGCCGCTGTCTGCTGATTGCGCCACTCAGATTGAGGCTGATGATCAGGACCGGCAGGGCGGCCAGCAAGCCGATGATGCCGCCGCCGAGCACGATATCGAGATATCCGTTATGGCCATGGGCAACGGTCGCGATGAAGCCGAAGCCAAGCGACAG
This sequence comes from Tepidamorphaceae bacterium, assembly GCA_028279445.1. Taxonomy (GTDB): domain Bacteria; phylum Pseudomonadota; class Alphaproteobacteria; order Rhizobiales; family Tepidamorphaceae; genus JANQNT01. The sequence goes on from JANQNT010000018.1 coordinate 6,036, forward strand.
GGAAGGTGAGTTCTCGCCAATCTGCCAGAACGACCTGAAGCCGTACCCGATCCATGGCTGAGCCTCGACATAAGGCCAGGCGAAGCTCCAAAGATCGGTGCGGCCGGTGAGGGTCGCATCGCCCGTCAATGCCTGCAATTGCTGTGTGAATGAAAGACCTGCAGCGGCCGACAGCCCGACGCTTGCGACGGCAGCGGCCGCGCACCCGGCAAAGAAGGTGACCAACGCCGGTATCCTTAGTCCCCACGCAAGAAACGCAATGATGGCGCCCGCAGGAAGCGTCACGAGAATCAGGCCAAGGGACGTCTTCGATTGGCTTGCCACCAGCAAGAAGATGCAAACTGGCAAGCCCGACAGCGCAGCCAGCCTGTACAGGGGGCCGTCACGCAACTTCAGCAGGATGAAGAAGGCCGCGACGACCGCGAACGGGCCGAGAACGTTCTTGTGTTGGAATATGCCCCGATAGCCGAGCGGGGTCGGCTGTTGGGTCAGGACCGCGACAAGGTTCAGGACCAAGCTCAAGATGACGACCCAGTAGACGCAGGTGATGATGTCGCGAGGCCTGTTGGTGCCGCTGAAAGCGAGATAGATGCAGCCGGCAACCAAAAGCTGCAAAATGAGACGTGCAAGCGCGATGGTTGGCTCAATCGCCCAAAGGACGCTGATGGCGCTCCAGGCGTAGAGTATGACCCACCAAATCATGTAGCGCATATGGAAGACGGGGTTGCGCACACGGCCAATGGCAAAAAGGGCCAACGCAAACAGCGCAAGCGTCGGAAACCAGATTTTGTGCAACAGGTGGGTGGAGTACTCGCCAAGACCGCCAAACAGGCCGCTCGTATCGAGAAGCCGGTCGCCATACATCATCGGCCAGACGATCCCGCGGTTGAGAAACACCAATGCGGGGACGAGGACCAGCAGGCCGGACAGGATCGCCGACTGGACCGGAAAGGCCGAGGGCCGGCGCGGCGGCGGCGCGGCGTTCTCAAACGGGGTGGCGGAAACCGGCATCGTCATGCCGCCACCTCCCTGGCTTCAAGCGCTTCGGGCAACACGATGGCCAGCAAGGTCGTCAGCAGAACGACCTCGCCGATGATCAGGCTGTAGATCGCCCACTGCAGCGGCGCACCGAAGAACAGGCCACACAGCAGAACGCCCGAGACCAGCACCGAACCGCAAATCGACATGGCCAAGGTCTGATATCTGTGCGCGGCCTGAAGATAGACGCCAATGCAGATGGCCGGCACGGCCAGCACCGCGAACAGGCTCCATAGCGGCAGAAGGTCGAGGAAAGCGCGGCTTTCGGGGCTGGCGATCATGCCCTTGATCAATGGCAGGCAGGCATTGAGGATGACGACATACACTGCACCGATCAAAATGAGCACGGCCGTGCCGGCAAACAGCGTATGCAGGGCCGTCCGCTTGTCTCCTTCTGCAAGCTGCCTGGCGATGATCGGGCGGCTTGCTCGGGTCCAGCCAAAGGCAAGCAGCGTCACCGGATTGACGAGCACGCGACCCGCATAGACCATGCCGAGCGCCGCGCTGCCGCGCGCGAACTCGATCACGAAGACATAGAGGCGCAGATGCGCCTCGGTGACCCCGGCGCCGAACAGGGCCCAGCGGCTCTTGGTCCAGTAGGGCGCATAGCGGCGCAGCATCCGCGGCAGCCTCGATGGAGAGCAAAGCGTGGGCTGCCGCACGAAGGCCAACCCGGCCAGATTGCCGATGATCAGCGCCGTCAGCGCCGCTTCGGTCAGCGACAAGACAAACGACAGGGCCGCCGTTGTCGTCAGCGCGACCGCGAAGGTGATGATGTCGAGCCAGAGCAGGCCGGCCGGTTTGCCATCGGTGAGATAAAGGGACCGCTGGAACTCGCGCATCCCGTTGGTCAGCGCGAGCGCGCCGGCAAGGACGGCCAAAAAAGGCGGCAACCCGAACAGAAGGCTCAGGCCAATCACCGACAGGCTCGTCAGGCCAAGAACTGCGGCATCGATCGTTGACAGCATGCGCAAGCTCACGCGCCGCCTTTGGCCCGACAGGGGCGCCAGCAGGACATTCAACGGCAACAGGATCAGGGCGTTCTGCGCGCCGAACGACAAAAGGCTCAGCGCCAGCGCCAGTACGAATTGCCCGTAGGCCGCCGGGCTCGACAACCCGATCAGCGCCACGTTCAGGGCGAACATGGACCCGCTGACCACGGCCTGGTTCAGGACAGCTAGGTAGACGACATGTCTCAATTCACCACCAACCCAAGATATTCGATGGCACTCATATATAGAATTTGGTTCACCCGTTGGGCGAATAATTCCATTTTCATTTGGTATAGGCAATAATATTAATGTAAATAAAATTTTAAAAACATTTTAATCATGATAGTATAGAATTTTAACATTAATACTAGCTTACAGATAGGGTTGATAAACAGTATATCTGTTTGCTAGCGTTCAGGGAAGGTAAGGAATTTCGTATTGTGAGAATGCCTCAACGGCTTTCTCGAACTGCTGGGAGCGGGGCATGCAAAGGCTCGACCATTCCAAAGTCGAGGCGAGGCCGCTGACGCCGGACGCGGCGGAAGCCGGCAGCCCGCATGGCGAACAAAACCAGCTGGGACAGGAACTGCGTGACCTTTGGTGGGCGCTGTGGTCGCGCAAGCTGATGATCGTGCTGATCACGGCTTTGGCCATGTTGGGATGCCTGGCCTATCTGCGGGTCGCGACACCGATCTACACCGCCAACACCGACATCTTCATCGACCCCCGCCAGAAGGAACTGACCGGTGGCGAGGTGGTTCCGTCCGGCCTGGGCAGTTCCGCCTTGGGTGCCGACACCGGCCTGGTCGAAAGCCAGGTCGCGATCATGAATTCGGAATCGGTCATCAATGGCGTGATCTCCGGCTTGCGGCTCGACCAGGATGCGGAGTTCGTCGGGGGCGATGGCGCTTCATTGACCGGCGCGGCCATCAATTTGATGCGCCTGGTCCTGTACGGCGACGTTGCGACCTATGAACGGTCGCCCTACGATGCGGCGAAGCGCAAGCTGATCCGGCGTCTGGACATAGACCGGCTTGGAAACACCTATGTCGTGCGCATCGAGGCGCGCTCGGAAGACCCGAACAAAGCTGCGTCAATCGCCAACCTTCTTGCCAACATCTACACCGCCGAGGCGCGCTACCACAATTCATCGTCGACGCAAGCGGCCGCGGACGATCTCACCGGCCGGCTCGATGAGTTGCGCCAAACGATGCAGGAGGCGGCCCGCGCGGTTGAGGTCTTCCGCGAGGCGAACGGGTTGGTCGGTGCGCAGGATGTCCTGGTCACCGAACAGCAATTGTTTGAAGTCAACCGCACGCTAAGCGATGCCCAGGTGAGGACCCGCGTCGCCAGATCCAGTCTGGATCAGGCGCGCAGGGCGCTGGCCGACCCGTTGTCGGGAGACTTGAACGGCCTTGAATCGTCGCTTGCCGTCTCGTTGCTCGGCCGGCTAGCGGACGCGCGTTCCGAAGAGGCGACACTGCGGACAAGGCTCCTGCCGAGGCACCCGCGCCTGACGGCCATAGGCGAGCAGATCGCGAGCATCGAGTCCGAAGTACGGATCGAGCTTGCGCGCGTCGTCAGCCGTTACGAGAACGCCTATAATGTCGCGCGACAGAACGAGGCCGCTTTGAGCGCGCAGGTCGAGAGCCTTCAACAGGATACCGCCGCCTCGAACGCCGAGATCGTGCGCCTTCGCGAGTTGGAACTCGAGGCGAAACTGAGCCGCGAAATCTACGAGGATTTCCGGGCTCGTTCCAACCAGATCAATGAGGAGGTCGGCCTGCAGGCCAGCAACACGCGGATTGTTTCGACCGCCTATGCCGCATCGCGCCCCTCGCATCCGCGCGGTCCGCTGCTGATGGCCGTCGCGATTGTCGTGGGCCTGACAATCGGTTGCTTCCTGGCCTGGTGTCTGCACATCCTCAACGGAACGCAGCGGAAGTCGCGCCGGAGCGCATCCGTTCAGCCGCCGCCGGCGCCGCGGCGCCGTGCCGACCGCCGGCCGGAGAACCTCGATCCCGTTTTGGCGAACATGGGTCCGATCGCCCACCCTTCGACAAGAGGCCAAAAGTGAACGAGGTCCGGGCCATCGGCGAGCGCATACTTGTAACCGGTTCGGCCGGATTTCTGGGCAGCCATCTGTGCGAGCGCCTGTTGCGCGATGGCTTCACCGTTGCCGGCATCGACAATCACTACACCGGCACGTGGCGAAACACGCTGGCGCTGAAAAACCATCCACGCTTCTCGTTCACGGAGCACGATGTCGCGGCGCCGTACCGGATGGATGTGGACCAGATCTACAACCTGGCCTGCGCCGCATCGCCCCCACACTACCAGGCAGAGCCGGTGGAAACGATGAAGACCTGTTTCCTGGGCGGTCTCCACGCGCTGGAGATCGCAAGGGCGGGTAATGCGAGGGTGTTGCAGGCGTCGACTTCGGAGGTCTACGGCGATCCCATGGTTCATCCCCAGCCCGAATCCTATTGGGGCAATGTGAACCCGCACGGTCCGCGGTCCTGCTACGACGAGGGCAAGCGGTCGAC
>JANQNT010000027.1 GCA_028279445.1 Tepidamorphaceae bacterium
GACGATGGGACGCGCCTTGGCGCGCACCGTCTCACCGGTCTCGTAGACGAAGAACTCCATGCGGTCGAGTTCCTGCAGCAGGTCGTTGGGAAACTCGATGTCGGCCTTGTCGATCTCGTCGATCAGCAGCACCGGACGGGTGTCCGCCTCGAAGGCCTCCCACAGCTTGCCGCGCCTGATGTAGTTGGCGATGTCGTGTACGCGCTCGTCGCCAAGCTGGCTGTCGCGCAGCCGGCTGACCGCGTCATACTCGTACAGGCCCTGCTGCGCCTTGGTGGTCGACTTGATGTGCCACTCGATCAGCGGCAGCCCCATCGCTTCGGCCACCTCCTTTGCCAGAACCGTCTTGCCGGTGCCGGGCTCGCCCTTGACCAGCAGCGGACGCTCCAGCGTCACCGCAGCGTTGACGGCGACCGTCAGGTCCTGGGTGGCGACGTAGTTGTCGGTACCTTCGAAACGCATGGTGGAAAGTCCGGAAAAGGGGGCGCGATCCGCCGGGAAACTAGGGGCGCGGGCAAGCCGAGTAAAGCCCCGCCGGAACCCGGCAAGAGCTGCCGGGCGACGGGCCGCATTTGCCGGCTATGCCCGTGCAATTGGCGATTGGTTTGCTCGTTTTCCCTTGAAAACAAACGGGTTTGCCGGCTGGCACGCAACTTGATTGATGGTTAGCGGAATCTTGCGTCGCGTCCGCACGCGGCGGCTTGGAAGGCAACCGGAGGATGAGTTCATGGGTATCTATGGGGCAATGGGGATCGCGGTCGGCGGCTTGAGGGCCCAGTCCTACGCGCTGGAGCAGATTTCGAGCAACATCGCAAACTCCCAGACAACCGCATACAAGCGCGTCGACACCAGCTTCGTCGATCTGGTGACGGATTCGCCCTACTGGCGTCAGGCCGGCGGGTCGGTGCAGGTGTTCTCGCGCGGTACCACCGGCGTGCAGGGCGACATCACCAATGCCGCCGTCGGGACCTATATGGCGATCAATGGAGACGGCTTCTTCGTGGTGGAGGAGCAGTCCGGCCTCGTCGACGGTCAGCCGATCTTCGCCGGCGTCGACCGCTATACCCGCCGTGGCGATTTCGAGCTCGATGCCAACGGCTATTTCGTCAATGGATCCGGGTTCTTCCTGAAGGGCCTGTCGATCGATCCGAGCACCGGTAACATCTCCGGCTCGCAGCCCACGCCGATCCAGGTCACCAATGACTTCCTGTCGGCCAACGCGACCTCGGAAATCGTTTTGCGTGCCAACCTCGCCGACTATCCGCGCACGGCGAACGCCGATCCGGATTCGGCGAACAGCGAGCTTCTCGCTGCCGGCAGCTTCACCGCCGATCCGACCACCGCGGCCACGCCGCCAACCCCCATACCCGCTAATGAGGAGACACTGTTTCTCGACGCCTCGATCGCCGGCGGTGCGGTGACGATCTACGACGCCGGCGGCGCCCCGGTGAACGTCCAGTTCCGCTGGGCCAAGATCGCGTCCACCGAAGCCGGTGGCACCGACACCTGGAATCTCTTCTATCTGTCGGATTCCAATGCCACGGGCACCGATCCGATGTGGACCAATGTCGGCCAGTCATACGCCTTCGACGCGGCCGGAAAGATGTCGCCGAGCGTGCCGGCGACCACCATCAGCGGCATGACGATCGATGGCAACGCGCTTGGCGATATCACGTTGACCCACGGGACCGGCGGCCTGACCCAGTTCGCCGACAGCAACGGCACCGCCGAGGTCACCGAATTGCGTCAGGACGGCTACGGTGCCGGCGAGCTCGTCGGTGTGACGATCTCCGAAGGAGGGCGGGTCGTCGCCAGCTATACCAACGGGCGGACGGTCGATCTCTATCAGGTAAGCACGGCCAACTTCAACGCGCCCAACCGGTTGCAGAAGATCGACGGCGGCGCGTTCGCATCGACCTCGGAATCCGGCAACCCGATCCTGTCCACCGACGGTCAGGTCATCGGATCGGCGCTGGAAGGCTCCAACGCCGACATTGCCGACGAATTCACCAAGCTGATCACCACCCAGCAGGCCTATGCGGCGGGGACGCGCATCGTCTCCACCAGCGATGAGATGCTGCAGGAAGTCCTCAACATGGTGCGGTGATGCGTGACTGCCCCGGCGCCGGCGCGGCGGGGCAACTTGCGTTAGGCGGGCTCAAGGAAAGGGCAACCCGGCATGAGTATGGCAGGGGCACTCGGTGCGGCACTTTCGGGGTTGCGCGTCACCAGCGCCAATCTGGAGCTGGTCGCGCAGAACATCTCCAATGCGGATACGCCGGGCTACTCGCGCCGCCTGACCGCGCAGGCCGAGACCGCAAATGTGCCGGGCGTGCGGCTGATCGAGGCCGGCCGCGCGATCGATGCCTTCGTCAGCGCGCAACTGGTCCAGGAAAGCTCCGGCATGGGCTATGCCGGCGTGATGGCGCAATACGCGCGCCAGCTTGACGGCATCTTCGGCCAGCCAGGCGGCCCCAACGCGCTCGACACGCAGATGAACGAGCTGCTGTCGTCGCTCGACCGGCTCGCGACCAGCCCGGAATCGCCCATTGCGCGCGAGGGCGTGGTGCGCAGCGCCCAGATTCTGGCCAATTCGCTGAACGGAATGTCGGCCAACGTCCAGGCGCTACGTACCGATACCGAGCGCGCGCTCGATGCCGCCGTGGGGCGGGTCAACGAGATCCTGCAGGGCCTTGAGGACATCAACGGCGAGATCACCACAGCCAGCGCCACGGGCGAGGCGCCGGCGGCATTGCTCGACCGGCGCGATGGGTTGCTCGAGGAACTGGCGGGCTACATCGACATTCGCGTGCAGCAGCGCGGCAACGGTGTGGTCGGCGTGTATACCTCTTCCGGCGCGCTGCTTCTGGATGGCAGCGCGGCCAACCTGAGCTTCGATGCGCGCGGCACGCTCACGCCGCAGTCGCGCTACAGCACCAATTCCGCCGAGCGTAGCGTCGGAACGATCACCATGGTCGCGGCCAATGGCTATCCGATCGATCTGATTGCTGACAACGCACTGCGTTCGGGTGAGTTGAAGGCGCTGATCGACCTGCGCGACGATGTGCTGACCCAGGCGCAGGCGCAGCTCGACGCGGTGGCGGACTCCATGGCCCGCGCGCTGTCGTCTCGCGGCATCGACGGCACGGCAGCCGCATCGGGCGCGCAGACGGGCTTCGAGATCGATCTTGCCGCGCTGCAGGACGGCGACTCCGTCACGCTCACCTATCTCGATGCCACCAACACCGAGCAAACGGTCACCATCGTGCGGGTCGACGAGGCCGGCGCGCCGCCGCTCGGTGACGCCTATACCGCGAACCCCAATGACACGGTGCTGGCAATCGACTTCTCCGGTGGCGTTGCCGCGGCAGCGGCCGACATCGCTACGGCGTTGGGGCCCTCGCTCACCGTCTCCGGTTCGGGAACCACGCTGACCGTACTGGATGACGGTGCGGCCGGCACCACCGATATCGTCGCTCTGAGCGCGACGGTGACCGAAACCTCGTTGCAGTCGGGCGATGTGGCGCTGCCGATGTTCACCGATGCGGCGACCGGATCGATCTACACGGCGCGTCACGGCACGGTGCCGCAGAGCCTGGGCTTTGCAGGACGCATCGCGGTCAATGACGCACTCGTCGCCGATCCGGGCTTGCTGGTTGCCTATGACGCGGGCATTGCCGCCGGCGACCAGACCCGGCCGCAGGCCATCCTGGCGCGGCTGCAGGACGAGAGCTGGACCTTCCAGGGACACACCGCGCTCGAGGGCGCGGTCAACTTCACCGGCAGCCTCTCGTCGTTCATCAACCGGATGATCGCCTTCCAGGGGCGCGAGGCGGAGACCGCAGAGCGGGCCTTCGAGACGCAGTCGATCGCCTACGACCAGTTGCGCGTGCGCCGCGCGGAGGCCTCCGGCGTCGATATCGACCAGGAAATGGCCTTCCTGGTCAGTCTGCAGACGGCCTACCAGGCCAATGCGCAGGTCATCGCGACCTATCGTGAACTGACGCAACTGCTGATGCGGATCTAGAGCAAGACATGCTCAAGGTTGTGTAGCGGATCGGACCCATGAACAGCTTATCGCCCCTCCTGAACACCATCGGCTGGACCCGCGGCATCACCGAAACGCGCCAGCAGATGATCGATCTGCAGCGCCAGCTCGGCAGCGGCCAGATTGCAGAAACCCATGGGGAACTTGGCTCCGGGCGGGCTCTGGCGCTGTCCATGCAGACGCAGATCGCCCGCACGCAAAGCTACCAGCAGACCATCGATGTGCTGCAGGTGCGGCTCGATCTGACGATGCTGTCGGTCGACCGCTTCGGCGCGTTAATGAGCCAGGCGCGCTCCGACGTGCTGGCGCAGGAGGACATCGAGGCGGGCGCCAACAGGACGCTGGCCAGCGACCTGGCCCGCAACCACTTCGACGAGGCCGTCGCGCTTCTCAACGCCGATGTGGGCGGGCGCTTCGCCTTTTCCGGCAGGGCGGTCGATACCCGGCCCACGGAAGCGGCCAACGTGATCCTGCGCGGTGACGCGACGCGGGCGGGTCTCGACACGCTGATCGCCGAACGCAAGCTGGCGGATGCCGGCGCAGATGGCCGCGGCCGCCTTTCGCTCAGCAATGGCGGTACCAATCTTACGGTCTCTGAAGACGGCGCGCACGATTTCGGCTTCAAGCTGGTCTCCATCGAGACGTCGATCGCCGGCGCTAGCCTGACCCAGCCCGGCGGGACCGCGCCGCAATCGGTGGACATCGCGCTCGCCGGTCAGCCAGCCGCAGGCGACACGGTGACGGTGAGCGTCGACCTGCCCGACGGAAGCCGCGAGCAGATCACCCTGACCGCGAGCGATACCATCGGCGAACCGGGCACGTTCGCCATCGCGGCCAGTGTCACCGATACGGTCGCCAACCTGGAGGCGGCGCTCGGCGCGGCGCTGGAGAGCCGTGCCGGCGAGAAGCTCGATCCCGCCTCGGCCATCCAGACCGCCCGGGATTTCTTCGCTGCCGATCTCAACAATCCGCCACAGCGCATCGACGGGCCGCCATTCGAGACGGCCACCGGGACCGTCGCGGCCACGGATGCCGATACGGTGATCTGGTATCGCGGCGAGAATGACGGTGGCGATGCGCGCGCCACATCGACGGCGCGCCTCGACGACAATCTGGTTGTCGGCTACGGCACCCGCGCCAATGAGGAACCCTTTGCCTGGGGCCTGGCGCACATGGCGGTGTTCGCCCTCGAGGAGTTCAACCACGGCGATCCGGCCGACGATGCGCGCTACGCGGCGCTGAAGTCGAAGGTTGGCGACGGGCTGGCCTATACCGGCGGCGTGCGCTCGGTGGGGAGCATGCAGGCGGAATTCGCCAGCATCCACGCCGCCTATGGCGCGGCCAGGGAACGCCACACCCTGACGCTCAACCTGGCGCAGCAGTCGCTTGCGGACGTCACCAAGGCCAATAACGAGGAAGTCGCCGTCAAGCTGCTGCAACTGCAAACCCAGTTGCAGGCGAGCTACGAGGCGACCGCCCTGATCTCGCAGCTTTCGCTGGCGCGGTTCCTGTAGGCGGTCGCGGTTTTATTCCCCTCACGGCGAGTTCGCTCGGACAATGTCCGCGCTCACGGCTCTTGTTTGCTCCCCGTTCGCCTTGTCCGAAAACCGGTTCCCACTTTTCGGGCCTCACGGCATCATCCTGCTCGGACTGAGTTTGAGGCGCGCGGTTCATTTCGTTCACGGCAGTTGCGCTGACGCGCAACGCCTCCGCGAGGGCGCGCTTTCGCGCGGACACGCGGTCGCGTGTCGGGATCGGTTCTTCGCACCGATGGAGAGTTTGGCACCCAGGCGCACGACCGTGCGCCCGGCCGGTCAGGCCGCCCTCGCGGAGGCGTCGAGCGAAGCGAGACTTGCCGTGAGCGGTATCAAACCGCGCGCGCGCGTTTGGTGCGGTTGCGGCTGAAGGGGTGCCGCCGCCAAATGAAAACGGCCCCGACCGATACCTCGGTCAGAGCCGTCTTGGAGCGCGTCAACTTGTGCCGGCGATGGCGGACAGGATCGTCAGGATAGGGCGGTTTCAATCGCGTCTCCCTTGATCTGGCGAGTGCATCGTGGCCGTTTCGTCCCGGTCAGGCCGCACCCATTTGCGGTGGATCGGCTGGTTGTGGCGACTGGCTGCGCAGGCCGGCCGCGATTTCGCGGTTGATGGAGATCAGGCTGGTCAGCTTTTCCGGTGCCGGGTCGCGCTGAACCACGATCGACTGGTTGAAGACGAACAGGCCGAGGTTTGCGATGTTCTGCTTCACGCTGTCGGGCAGGGGATTGCCGTCCCCGGTCACCGAGGTTGCGAAGACCGTCCACAGGCGGCGGTTGTAGGTCAGCGCGCCGTTCAGGTCGCCGTGGCTGTCCGGCCAACTGTCCTGGACGGTTTGCAGCATGGCCGCCGCCTTGAGCAGCAGATCGGCCTCCAGATCACGCGGACTGACGGTGATCTTCGCGGTCTGGCTGTACGCTTGTGTTGCCTGATGTTGCATGGTTCAGAAGTTCACTTTCGTAGGCGATGAGGGACTTGGCCTCTTTGAGGGCCTTGTAGAAGCTGTCCTCGAGGATCAACTGATTGATCCTGTCGATGATTGCAACGGTGCTGGGGGCAGCGCGTACGATCTGGTTGACGAGCTCGAAATAGGTTTCGCGCATGGCGCCGATGTCGTCTTCCAGGTACATCAACTGGACGGCGAGATAGACGCGCTTGGCGGGCGTATCGGCGGTCTCCGCGGTGAGAATGTCCTTCTCGCGCAGGATCGGGGACTCGCCTTCGATATAGAGCTTGGTGCGGTGGTCGCCGTTGGTGACGACGGCGTTGCCGATGATGATGCGTTCTGACGGCTTCAGTTCGACCTTCAGGGCCATGCGGGCTTCCTTGGCGCTTTCGTCGGAGTCTCTACCGCCGCGCGTTGGCCCGGCACTTTCACTGCGAATGTTAGGTGCCTTAGGGTTAAGGTGCCGTTAACTGGCGATCGCTGTCCGGCCGGTTGGCCAAAGAAAAAGGCGGGGCCCGAAAGCCCCGCCTTTCTTCGTCCTGGAGGTGATTGCGGCTTAGAACAGCCGCAGCACCTGCTGGTCGGCCGAGGAGGCCAGCGACAGCGCTGTCGAGGACAACTGCTGGCGGGTCTGCAGGGCCAGCAGGTTGGCCGCTTCCTCGTTGGTGTCGGCCAGCGTCAGGTTGGCCGCGCCGGTCTCCAGCGTGTTGATGGTCGACTTGGTGAAGTTCTCGCGAATCTCCACCACCGACAGGTTCGAACCGAAGGAGGAGGCCTGCGAGCGCAGGTCCGCCATCGCCGCGGCGAGCGAGTCGAGCGTGGTGTCGATATCGGCGTTGGCGTTGAAGCCGCCAGTGGCGACCGCCGACAGGTTCAGGCCGGCGGAGTCGTAGGTGACGCCGGTGATGTCGAGCTTGGAGGAACCGTCCTCGTTGAACAGCACCGTCAGGCTGGCGCCGTTGAGCAGGTTCACGCCGTTGAAGCCGGCATCCTTCGCCAGGGCATCGATCTGGCCAAGCAGATCGTTGTAGGTGGCGACGAACTCGTCACGCTTCGGGTTGGCGACGTTGTTGGTGACCGCCGCGGTGCCGCTGTCGGTGGCGTTGGCCAGGCCCGAGGTGGTGGCGGCACCGTTTGCCGTGAAGCTGGCGATGGTGACCACCGAGGAGGCGCCGGTCGCCGGGTCGGTGATGCTGATCTCGCCATCAACAACAGATGCCACGTTGGAGCCGAACTGCGAGTTGATCGCCGTAACGGCTTCGGCCGCCGTCACCGCGCTGTTGTCGGAAGCGGTGATGGTGCTGTTGAGCGAGATCGACTGAGTCGTGCTGCCAACCGTCAGGTCGAAGGTGATCGAGTCGCCGGCAACCGCGGCACTACCGGTGTTGGTGCCGTTGGCAAGACCCGAGCCGGTCGCGCCGTTGGTCGCCGCGAAGCTGGAGATGGCGATGGACGAGCTCGTGCCGGTGGTGTTCGACGTGATGTCGATGCCGCCGGAACCGTTGACCGAGGCATAGTTGACACCGGTCGTCGAGAACGCCGTGTTGATCTTGTCATTCAGGATACCGACCAGTTCGGCAGCGGTCACGGCTGAGTTGCTCGCAGCCGTACCGTTGACGTCGGCATAGGCAACCGTGATCGTCTGGGCACCAGCACCGTCGACGTCGAGGCTGAAGCTGATCTGGCCGTTGTTGGCGCCACCATTGGTGAAGTCGACAGCGCTGAAGGAACCGCCCGCGACCGTACCAGCCGTGGCCGCAGAGCTCGCCGTGCTGAGGTCAAGGGCAGTGAAGCCGGAGCCTGCCAGCGTACCGGCGGTGGCCGCAGTGGTCTCTTCCACGGTGACCGCGGTCTGAAGGGCCTGGCGAGCGGTCGCCTGGGCGCTTTCGACGAGCGCGGTGATCGCGGTCAGGCCGTTGTCGGCGGCTTCCAGCGTCTGGTTGGCGTTCGAGATCGAATCCTGCAGCCGGCCAAGGTCGTTGGCGCGGCTGTTCAGCGCCGAAGCGGTGAAGAAGTTGGTCGGATTGTCGAGCGCCGAGTTGACCTTCAGGCCGGTGGCCAGACGCTCCTGCGTCTTGCCGAGAAGCTCCGCGGTGTTCTGCAGCGACAGCAGGTTCGAACGCACCGCTGCCGAAAGGGTGATGTCAGTCATCGAACTAAACCTTTCCTAGGTTTGATGTACTCAATTTCTTCCCCGTTCCTTGGGAATAGGCCGCAGGGTCCCACACAGGCCCTAAGCAGCGGTTAATGGATCATCACTTTCGAACGCCGAAATTCCGGCGGTTTTCTTAAGTTTTCCAAAGAGATCGCGAATCCGGAATCGAACGCGTCCGGCGCGAACGGTCACGACGCGGGCAAAAGGCGATCGGGGAGGGAGGGGTGTTGCGGTCCGGACTCTAGGCTGTATCGACAGTCAGGATTTGGAGCGTGGTATGCGCCAAAATCGTTCAGTTCCAGGCGCAAAGCCGACGGAAGGGTTGGCCCTTTCTAGCGCTTTGCAACGCCGAAATGGGCGATTTTGGCCATATCCCTCTCGGGACGCGGCGGATTTTACCCCTGACTGTGTTGAAGACACCTAATGGTGGTTGGCACCATGTCGGTCCCTTCGCCTTGTCAGCGACAAAATCCGACACGCGCCTTGAGCCTGTCCTTGGGCGGGCGAAGCCCGACCCGAGGGCCCGAAACCTGAATGTCGATACAGCCTAGACGTCGCGGGCGAGCTTGGTGCCGGGCAGGACGTCGGCTGCGGCCTCGGCGTCGGCCTGCGCCTCGCGTTCCGCGTAGGCGCGCATGTTCATGACCTGCTCGGCGGGAACCTGCCAGCGCACCAGGCCGGAACTCGTGTCAACGATCTTGAGGAGAACCTCGCGGGTCTCCGGATCGATCTCGGTGGTGCGGGTTTCGCTTTCCGCTTCGCTGTCGGCGAAACGTTGCTGATCGCTGGGCGCCTTGTCGGAGAGACGGGTGTCGCCGGACTCCTCGGCGGCTGCGACGGACTTGCCGCGCGGCAAGCCGTTCGTTGCTTCGTTCTGGTCGCGCGGTGCCGGCGCAACACTCGTGCCGGCGACCGGGCGGATGGGTCCGCTGCCTTCCATGGTGCTCATCCCTCTACGCGGGGTATTTCAACCCCATGGGCCTGAGACTGCCGGCGACTTCTGCCGATCATGCATCACGCTAGGCGACGGAGATGAATCCTTCGTTAAGGGTTCGGTAAGGACTCGCTAAGCACGACTGCAGTTCGCCTGTTGACCTTTAAGCCGTGTCCGGCCTCCCGGTCACACTGCCGCGTTGACGCGGATAGCCGCATCCGCGGGCTTGCCGGTCGCCGCGCGCGCGTCCGCACCATAGGTGCTGGGTCCGCCATGGCGCTCCGCGGCTTCGGCGGCAATACCGCGGATCAGCGTTTCCGACACGGTGCGCGCGGTCGCCAGTACGGTCATGTTCGTCTGCAAGGCTTCTTCCAGCGCCTCCTGGCGCGCGCGCAGCGCGTCGATACCGCCCGGCGCGAGCTGGCGAAGATCGCCGGCGTTGTGCTTCAGCGTCTCTAGGTGACCGCCGTAGCGCGCCGAAAGCGCCGTCTTCTTGGCATTCATCACGGCCGCGTCGCTGAGCTTGGCGGCACGCACCAGCCGGCTTTCCTCGTCGAGCACCGCGATCAGCGCGTCGATGGTTTCGACCAGTTGTTCGCAGAATTCCTGCGCGGCTGTCCCGCTGGTCAACGTGGCTGCGCCCGCCGGTTGGCCCATGGCTTCGCTCATGGCGTGTTCTCCTCCTGGATTGCAATCAGTTCGCGGCGCACCGCATCCGCCAGGCCGAAGCCGCCGGCGTCCGCGATCGCCTTGCCGTATTCCTCGACCAGCAGGCCGCGGAACTGCTCCTCGCCATGCCCGCCGCCGAAGGGACCGTCCGTGCGGATGCCGGCGAACATCTGGTTCAGCATGGTTGAAATGAACACCGCCTCGAACTCCTTGGCGGCGTCGGCGATGCGCTGCGGACTGCCGGACCCAGTGTTGGGGACAGCGGCAGTCGCCGTGTTGGTGTAGGCGCGGATCGGGAGGAGGGCTGCATCCATCACATCACCTCGATTTCCGCCTGCAGCGCGCCGGCCGCCTTGATGGCCTGAAGGATGGCGATCATGTCGCGCGGACCGATGCCGAGCGCGTTGAGCCCGTCGACCAGCTCCTGCAGCGAAATGCCGTTGCTGACGATGGCCAGGCGATTGCCGCGTTCGTCGTCGACGCCCACCTCGGTGCGCGGAACGACCACGGTCTCGCCGTCGCTGAACGGCAGCGGTTGGTCGGCCACCGGACTTTCGGTGACGGTGACGGTGAGATTGCCCTGGGCGATGGCGACGGTGGAGACGCGCACATCGCGGCCCATGACAATGATGCCCGACTGTTCGTCGATCACCACCTTGGCCGGCATGTCCGGCTCGATGCGCAGTTGCTCGATGTCAGTCAACAGCTCGACAATACCCGTCCTGCCGCCCTTTGGCGGACGCACGCGCACTGTGGCAGGGCCGATCAGGTCGGCTGTTCCCACACCGACGAAATCGTTGATCGTGGTGGCAATGCGCCGCGCCGTGGTCAGGTCCGGGTTGCGCAGCGACAGCCTGATCACGCCGAGCTGGTCGAGGGAAAAGGAGATCTCGCGCTCGATGGTGGCGCCGTTCGAGATGCGTCCGACCGTCGGCACGCCCCGGGTGATGGTGGCAGCAACACCCTCCGCCGAGTAGCCGGCGATCGCCACCGGGCCCTGGGCGACGGCATAGACCTCGCCGTCGGCACCCAGCAGGGGCGTCACCAGCAGCGTGCCCCCTTGCAGGCTGTCCGCATCGCCCAGCGCGCTGACGGTGACGTCGATGCGCGAGCCCTGTGTGCCGAACGGCGGCAGGTTGGCGGTCACCATCACGGCGGCGACGTTGTCGGTGCGCAGCGTCGCGTCACGCGTGTTGACCCCGAGCCGTTCCAGCATCGCCTGCAGGCTCTGGCGGGTGAACGGTGCGTTGTTGAGGCTATCGCCGGTGCCGTTGAGGCCGACCACGAGGCCGTATCCCACGAGCTGGTTCTCGCGCACGCCCTCGATGTCGACGAGGTCCTTGATGCGCGAGGAGCCGGCTGCCTGCGCGGCCGCGCTCAGGCAGGTGACCAGGATGGTCAGCGCGACAAACAACGCGGCGGCGATGGCGGACGGACGGCTGAAAGACATGGCATTGGCTCCAAGGGGCCTGGATCGTGCGTTGCGACTTGCAGGCTGCGTGCCAAGGTCCGTCAATCAGTCAAATAATTGATATAATTCATTTTTTTGTTGAATTGCGTCTGCTGTTCCGCTGGTCCCGCCGTTGACCGGCGGCCGATTCTGCCGGGCAAAATCTGCCGAGCGTTAACGTTGCGTTAACCATGAACGCGAGATTCTGTGAGGTGTCGGTGGCGGCATCTGCCGTCACGAGACCGGGAGGCCTAACGCATGCGGATCGACTCCGCGCAGCGCATCACAAATCCGGTGCGCAACCGCCGTCACAATGGCGTCAGCAATGGTGATGGTTTTGCCCTGCAACAGCCGGCCGAAACGGGTGGTGGCGCTGCGACACAGTCCGGCGCGCCCGTGGCTGCGCTCGATACCCTGATCGCCTTGCAGGAAGTGGACGGTTCGGGGGAGGAGCGCCAGCGCGCGGTTGGCCGTGGCCGGGAGCTGCTCGACCTGCTCGATGCGCTCAAGCTCGATGTCATCGTCGGCATCGAGGACCCGCAGACGCTGACGAAGCTGCGTGATCTCGCAGCCCAGGAGCGTGCCCGGCTCGACGAGCGCGACCTGCAGGGCGTGCTCGACGAGATCGAGCTGCGCGCCTCGGTGGAACTGGCCAAGCGAGGCTTGTGAGCGCGCCCGCGCCTCTCCCACAGGCCGTGACCCGACTGTCATGATCTACCGCTAAACGCCTTGCATCCGCAGATGGAGGCTGGCCGTTCGCGCGGCTTTTTCGCAGTTGCATATTGAGCGGTTGCTTCGCCGGCGATATAAGGCGCGCAAAAAACGACGCGATAAGCCGTAGTTTCGGGGATTTGCTGATGTCTGTAACGCTCGAGACGGCCTATGTGCCCACTAACAAAGAACCGTTCATGAACGAACGGCAGCGCGATTACTTCCAGGACAAGCTGTTGACCTGGAAGGAGGACATTCTGCGTGAGAGCCGCGAGACCCTGCAAACGCTGCAGCACGAGACGGCGCATCATCCCGACATCGCCGACCGGGCGTCGTCGGAGACGGATCGTGCGGTGGAATTGCGCGCTCGCGACCGCCAGCGAAAGCTGATCGCCAAAATCGATGCCGCGCTCAGGCGGATCGAGGAAGGCACCTATGGCTATTGCGAGGAGACCGGTGAGCCGATTTCGCTGAAGCGGCTCGACGCGCGTCCGATTGCTACCTTGTCGCTGGAAGCGCAGGAAAGCCACGAGCGCCGCGAGCGGGTCTATCGGGACGAATAGCGCGGAAAAGCGCGGTTGAGACTGGAAAAGGCCGCCCGAGGGCGGCCTTTTCTGTTGCAACGGGCGGGCGCGGCGCACGGAGCCTGGTGCGGCGGGGAGCTGCCCATTCGGCCTCCGAACGCCGCGTCGCCGTCGCAGCGGCCGCGAAGAGCGGGGAGCTGCGGCCGCCGGTTGGGTCCGGATGCTAGAAGGGCAGCAGGACGTCGAGCACCTGGGTGCCGTAGCGTGGCTGCTGCACGTCGGTGATCTGGCCCCGGCCGCCATAGGCAATGCGCGCCTCGGCAATCTTCTCCGAGGAGATCGTGTTGTCGGCCGCGATGTCCTCCGGCCGGATGATGCCGGCGACCACAAGCTCGCGCATCTCGAAGTTGACGCGCACCTCCTGACGGCCCTCGACCACCATATTGCCGTTGGGCAGTATCTGGGTGACGACAGCCGCCACGTTGGTGGCGATGGTCTCGCTGCGGTCCACCTGGCCCGTGCCGCTGGCTTGGCCGGTGGTTGTGGTGTCGACGAGGCCCTGGGCGCCGGATGTGGCGGGGGTGAGCTTGTCGAGGATGCCCTCCAGGCCGGCGGCGGCCTCCACCGAAACGCTATCGGAGGAGGTGCGGTTGCGCGAGGTGGCGTTGTCGATGGAGGCGGAGTCGGAGATCGAAACCCGCACCGTGACGATATCGCCGATGCGGGCGGCGCGCTGATCGCGGAAGAACGCGCGCGCGCCGGTGCGCCAGAGCGCATTGGGATTGTAGACCGGCGGCTCGGGCTCGGGCATCGGCATGCTCACCGGTTTGTATCCGGGCGCGGCGGTGGGGTTCTCGATCGCCGTCAGCGCGGGTTCGTGGCCGACCTGGGCCAGCCGGTCGGCGACCGAGCAGGCGGCAAGGCTGGCCGACAATCCGGTGACGGCGAGCACGCGCATCGCGCGCGGTCTGGAAGTGGTCTTGGTCATGGCCTTCATGGCTCCCCCGATTACGGACACTACTGAATGTTCGCGGCGGCGATCGACGACACGCCGCTTTGCACCGAGACGACTCCCGGCGCGGTGACTTCCGCCTGCAGGATGCGGCGGGACTGAAGATTGGTGACGGCGATGACATCGCCCTTGGACCCGTTTGAAACGGCGCGCCCCCGCACGGTCAGCGACAGGCCGGGACGCTTGAACTGGATCAGGACGACGTCGTCGCGCCGCACCAGGATCGGTTCCATCAGATCGTTCGGACGCAGCGGCTGGCCGGCGCGCAGGGGCCGTCGTGCCGCCATGCCGAACACGGCTTCGCGGCTGGTGACCGCATCGGCCGAGACGGCGGAAATGGGCATCGGCGTCATGACGACATCGGCAGGCGCGATCTGCTCGCCGCGCGCCACCGGGCGCGCCAGCGTCGGCACATTGGCGATCTGTTCGGCAAAGCCCGAGATCTCGATGCCACCGGCAGTCACCGCGCTGCCGTCGATGCTCAGCCGGGCGGTGAAGCGGCGCGCGCGCGGATCGGCATTGATCGCGGTGACGTGCAGATCGCCGGAGGCGTCGGCCTCAACGATCAGCTCGCCGAAGGACGGATCGATGCGCACGTCCAGCGCATCGGCCGTACGGGCATAGCCCAGATGCACGAGCCGCTCGGCGACCGCCTGGCGGATGTCCTCGCGGGCGATGCGCCGGCCGCTGCGTGTCACCACGATCCGGGCCGCGCCACCGGTCTCCACATGGGTGAAGCCCTGGGCGCGGATTGCCGCGACGACGCGCTCGGCCTGCACCGTTCCGGTCATGCCCGGCAATGGCGCGCGGAACAGCGGCACGTCGGCCTTCATCCCGCCGCTGTCGGCGAGATCGCCGAGGCGTACCAGCGCGCCGGTCACGGTCACCGTCGGGTTGAGGCGTACGATGGATTGCGCGGCCTGCTCGTCGGGTGTCTGCGCGGCGGCGCCGCGCGCCAGCATCCCGGCGAGCGCGGCGGCAAGGGCGGCGATGATGATGGTGCGCACGAACATCGGCACATGGGGATGGGCCGCGCGGGCCTTCTCCATGACATCGCGGGCATTGAGGGACCTGGCGCTCATGACGATCGCTCCCGTGCAGCCGTCAGCGCAGGTTCGCCGTCGCCGACAGCATCTCGTCGGCGCCGGAGATGATCCGCGCGTTCATTTCGTAAGCCCGTTGGGCGGCGATCAGGTCGGCGATCTCGGTGACCGGATTGACGTTGGCTTCCTCAAGATGCTGCTGCAGCAGCGTGCCGTAGCCGACACTGCCGGGCGTGCCCGTCTGGGGCGAACCGCTGGCGGTGGTTTCCAGGTAGAGATTGTCGCCGATCGCCTCCAGGCCCGAACGGTTGATGAAGCGGGCGAGCTGGATCTGACCGATTTCGCTTGGATCGGTCTGCCCGTCGATCAGCACCTGGACATTGCCTTCCGCGCTGATCGAGATCTGCCGGGCATTGTTGGGAATGGTGATGCCCGGCTCCACCTGGTAGCCGTCGACCGTCACCAGCGCGCCGTTGGCGTCGAGGTCGAAGGAGCCGGCGCGGGTGTAGGCCGTGGTGCCGTTGGGCATGCGGATGCGGAAGAAGCCGTCGCCCTTGATGGCGATGTCGAGTTCCTTCTCCGTCAGGTTGATGGAGCCCTGGCTCATGACGCGCGGGGTCGCCGCCGTCTTCACGCCCATGCCGATCTGGACGCCGGCGGGAACCATGGTGCCGGAGTCCGAGGTGATCGATCCCATGCGGCGCACGTTCTCGTAGAGCAGGTCCTGGAAATCGGCGCGCTGGCGCTTGAAGCCGGTGGTGCGCATGTTGGCGATGTTGTGCGAGATGACCTCGACATTAAGCTCCTGGGCCATCATGCCGGTGGCGGCGATGTGAAGGGCTTTCATGGTGTGTCCTTTCTGCCGGGCATCGCTCAGGCGCTCACTTCGGCCAGCGAGTCGATGGCGTCGCGGCGCAGGCGGTCGGTGCGTTCAAGGGTGGAGGCGAGCGACTGGTAGGCGCGGCTGACCTCGATCATGCGGCTGATCTCGAGCACGGGCTGGACATTGGATTTCTCCACCATCCCCTGCGCCACGCGCGCATCCGTTGCCGGTGCGGGATTGCGATCGGAGGCAAACAGGCTGCCCCCTTCCGGCCGCAACGCCATTTCGGTATTGAAGGTGACGATGCGCAGCTTGCCCCTGTCGCCGGCAGCACTGGAGATCGTGCCGTCGGAGGCGATGGCGATGTCCACGTCCTCGGTGCCGAAGACGATGGGGCCGCCGTCGCCCATGACCCGGTGGCCCTCGCTGGTGACCAGCTCCCCGCCAGCGTTCAGCGCGAAGCTGCCGTTGCGGGTGTAGCGCTCGCCTTCCGGCGTACTGACGACGAACCACCCGGGTCCCTGCAGGGCGACGTCGAGTTCGTTGCCGGTGGGCAGCAGCCCCCCGTCGCTGAAATCGCGCACGGTGGCCACGTCCTGTACGAAGGAGACCTGGCTGTCGGCCGGCCGGTCCATCGACCATTCGGCCTGCGGCATGAGGTGTTCCTCAAACACCATGGTCTCGGCCTTGAAGCCGGCGGTACCGAGATTGGCGACGTTGTTTGCGATCACATCCATCTGGCGGCGGAGCGCCATCTGACGCGACAAGGCAATGAGGCTTGCGTTTTCCATCTTCCGTAAACCGTTGGTTGCTCCCCACGAACGCCGTCAACGGTCGAAGGTCCCGGCGTTCACCAACGATTAAGCATAAGCCGTGCCAAACCGGATTCTGTTTTATTTCAAATGGTTATGGGCCGATGAGCCGGTCGCGGGCCGGGTCGTTCACGGCCTGGGAGGCAAGCCTTGCCCGGCAGAATTTTCCTAACGCGGCCCAAATCGAAACCATTCGTTAACCAATCGCTTCCTAGCTTCAAAGCTCACACGCGCGCGTTACGCGCACCCAACTGCTCTATCCGGACAAAGGCGCCCGCATGGCCGAGGAAGACACCGAAGCCGAGCTCGACGACGACGAGGCTGAAGAGGGCGGCGACGAGGAAGCGCCGTCCAGAAAGAAGAAGCTGATCAGGTTCGCCATCATCGGCGCGGGCGCGCTGGTGCTGCTTAGCGGCGGTGGCGGGGCTGCCTACATGTTCGGACTGATCGGCGGCGGCGGAACTGATGAGGAACTGGCCGAGCAGGCCAAGAAGCCTGTCTTCTACTACGACCTGCCGGAAATGACGGTGAACCTCAACTCCGCCGACAAGCGCCAGCGCTACCTGAAGCTGCGCATCGCGCTGGAGGCATCCGACCAGAAGACCATCGCCGCGCTGGAGCCGGCGCTGCCCCGGCTGCTCGATGCTTTCCAGGTCTATCTGCGCGAACTGCGCACCACCGATCTGGATGGTTCGGCGGGCATGCACCGGCTCAAGGAGGAGCTGACCCGCCGGGTGAACATCGCCATCTACCCGAACGCGATCGACACCGTGTTGTTCCGCGAGATCATTGTCCAGTGACCATGGCCCGCGCCCGAGACCTGCCGGAGGCATAGCAGATGGCCGACGAAGAAGAAGTCGATCAGGACGCATTGGCCGCTTCCTGGGGCGCTGAAGAGGGTGGCGAGGACGGCGAAGAGGTCGATCAGGACGCCATGGCGGCCGCCTGGGACGCGGAAGCCGGCGGCGAGGACGGCGACGGCGGCGAACCGGCCTCCATCATCGATCCGCCGGAGCAGGGCGGCGACGGCAGCAAG
This sequence comes from Tepidamorphaceae bacterium, assembly GCA_028279445.1. Taxonomy (GTDB): domain Bacteria; phylum Pseudomonadota; class Alphaproteobacteria; order Rhizobiales; family Tepidamorphaceae; genus JANQNT01. The sequence goes on from JANQNT010000027.1 coordinate 17,700, forward strand.
GGAACCGAGCGCGTCCTCAATCAGGACGAGATCGACAATCTGCTTGGTTTCAACATGGACGAGCTCGACCGCGACGAGCGGCAGGGCATCCGGGCGATCATCAACTCGGCGCTGGTTTCCTACGAGCGCCTGCCGATGCTGGAGATCATCTTCGACCGCCTGGTGCGGTTGATGACGACCTCCTTGCGCAACTTCACCTCCGACAATGTCGAGGTGTCGCTCGACGGGCTGACCTCGATCCGCTTCGGCGACTATCTCAATTCGATTCCCCTGCCGGCCATGCTCGGCGTGTTCAAGGCCGAGGAATGGGACAATTACGGCCTGGTCACGGTGGAATCCGGGCTGATCTACGCCATGGTCGACGTGCTGCTCGGCGGGCGGCGCGGCCAGAGCCAACTGCGCGTCGAGGGCCGGCCCTACACGACCATCGAGACGAACCTGATCCGGCGCATGATGGACGTCGTCCTGGAAGACATGATCCAGGCGTTCAGCCCGCTTTCGCCGGTCAATTTCGCCATCGAGCGGCTCGAAACCAATCCGCGCTTCGCGGCGATCGCCCGGCCGGCCAATGCCGCCGTGCTGGTGAAGATGCGCATCGACATGGAGGACCGCGGCGGCACGGTCGAGCTGCTGTTGCCGTACGCCACCATCGAGCCGATCCGCGGCCTGCTGCTGCAGATGTTCATGGGCGAGAAGTTCGGCCGCGACCCGATCTGGGAAGGCCATCTGGCGACCGAGATGTGGTCGGCCAATGTGGGTCTCGACGCGGTGCTGTTCGAGACGACGCTGCCGCTGTCGCGCACCATGAACTTCGCCGTCGGCGACACCATCCCGCTGGAGATCCGGCCCGACGACCTGGTGGCGCTGAAATGCGGCGATGTGGTGCTGACCGACGGGCGCGTCGGGCGCATCGGGGAAAAGGTGGCACTGCGCGTGGCAAGCCCGCTGCGCAAACCGAAGATGACCTACGCGGCCTTCGAGCAGGCCGACCAATTGTCAGGGGAATGACACCATGAGCGGCTCATTGATCGGCATCGGCATCGAGATTGTGGTCGCGATCCTGCTGCTGGTGACCATCTTCTACTGCGTCAACCTGAACAGGAAGCTGCAACGACTGCGCTCCGACGAAACCGACATGAAGGCGATGGTCGGCGAGCTGATCGAGGCCACCGAGCATGCCGAGGGCGCGATCAAGACGCTGAAGGCCTCGGCCGCCGACTGGGATCAGGCGCTGGGCAAGCGCATTCTCAAGGCCGAAAAGCTGGCCGGTCAGTTGGAAGCTCTCACAGCCGAGATGGAAACCCGGTCGGGTGAACTGGGCGAGATCAACGCGGCATCCGAGAACGTCCTGGACCGCCTCAAGCAGATTTGCGCCGCCGCCAGGCCCGCCGCCGTTTCCGAGCGTGAAAGCGCCGCCCAGCTTGCCGATGCGCTCGACGCGCAGTTGCAGGCTGCCTCCTTCTTCCGTGGTGACACGCGTGCGGAAGCGCGCCCGGCCAAGGCAGCCGTGGCGCTTGGCAAGCGGCCGGTGCCCAAGCAGATCGGACCGCGCCAGCGTCCGTCCATCACGCCCGAGCGCGATGACCGCACCGCCACAGGCAGGGCCGCATGACGCAGGGGGCCAAACTGGCCATGCTGGGACGGGCGACACGCGAGATTCGCGTGTTGCCGATCCTCATCGTGGCGACCGCCGCGCTGTTGGGGTTGAAGCTGATCGAGATCGCCACCGATGCGCCTGGCGCCATCGGCGGTGTGCGCGACGTGCTGGCCCAGGAAGGTTCGGAGGCCCCGGCATCGGAGGCGGAAGCAGCCGAGACCCCGCCGCAGGAGGCTGCCGAGGCCGGAGAAGCGGCTGCCGAAGAGGGCGCGGTGGAGGATGCCGCGCCACGCAATGCGCAAGCGGCGATCAACGAACGCCTTGCGGAGCGTCGCAAGCAACTCGACAAGTTCGAGGACGATCTCAAGCTGCGCGAAAATCTGCTGAAAGCCGCCGAGCTTCGCATCGAACAACGGCTGAAGGAACTGCAGACGCTCGAGAGCCGCCTCAACACGGCGATCCAGGAGCGCGACGAGGCGGAGAAGCAGCGTTTCGTGAACCTCATCACCATGTACGAGGCCATGAAGCCGAAGGAGGCCGCCAGGGTCTTCAACGAGTTGGAGACCCACATCCTCGTGGAGGTGGCGACCGGTCTGGATCCGCGCAAGATGGGCGAGATCATGGCCAAGATGACGCCTGACGCCGCAGAACGCCTGACCATCGCGATGATGAACAAGGCCACCGAGGAGCCCAAATCGATGCAGGTCGAGGACCTGCCGCAAATCACCGGCACGCGGCCGGGCAGTTAGGTTTGTTTCGCTCACGGCAGTTGCGCTGCGATTTATTCCGCTCACGCCAGTGCGCTACGTGCACGGCTCCGCGAGGGCGCGCTTTTCGCGTGGGCGTCCGGTCGGACGCCTCGGTGCCTCAAACTCAGTCCGAGCAGGATGATGCCGTGAGCCCCGAAAAGTGGGCACCGGTTTTCGGATAAGGCGAGCGGCCAAACCAAGAAAATCCGACTTAAGCCGGCATTTACTCTGTTGCGGCACAGTGATCGGGCTTGGCCCGTGCCCCGTCCCTGCGGCGGCGCGGTGCGCAAGCGCCCGTGTTTGTATCGAGTACCGGGATGCCGATGCCCGCCTGTTTGCCTGGGACAACGACAGCACCGCTTCGGGCGGCTGGATATCGCTGGCTGCGACGCGGCCTGCTGCGGCTGGCCATGGCGCTGGTGTTGGCGCTCGTCACCGTGCCGCACGACGCCAAGGCGCAACCGAGCGCCGGCATCGAGGCGATGGAAGGCGATGGCTTCGGCCGCATCATCCTGAGCTTCCCGAAACCCACCAAGATCGACGTCAAGGTCACGACCGGCGTCCTGGTGCTGGGCTTTCCCGAGCCGGTGCGCGTCAACGCGCGCAAGCTGACCACGCAACTGCCGGGCTATATCGGCGCGGCGCGTGCCGATCCGGACGGCATGGGGCTGCGTCTGGCGCTGGTGACGCCATACGAGGTCAATGTCATGGAGGCGGCGGAGAAGGTCGTCGTCGACTTGCTGCCGGCGGACTGGCGCGGCCTGCCGCCGGGACTGCCCCAGGAGATCATTGCCGAACTGGAAGCGCGCGCCAACGACACCAAGGAGGTGCGCGAGAAGCGCGAGCGCGCGGAGCGCATCGCCACCGCCCGGCCGATCGTCTTACGTGCGGCGCGACTGCCGACCTTCACCCGTATTGTCTTCGACTGGGAAGCGCCCCCGACGGCCAGCATCGAACGTCGCGGCGGCCAGGTCACGGTGACCTTCGATGCGGCCGCCAAGGTCAATCTGGGGGCTGTGCGCGCCACCATGCCGGAGTGGATCGAGGCCATCGAGCACGACTTCAGCGAAGCCGGCGGCCTGCGCATCAGCCTGGCCGTCGACACCCTGGTCAACGTGCGCGGCTTTCCGGAGGGCAACACCTACGTCATCGATGTCACCAATCCTGAATGGGCAGGCGATGGCAATTCGCTCGCGCTGGGTTCCGAGGAAGCCGGCAAGACGGGCGAACTGGAGGCGATCTCCGAGAGCAGTGACGATGTCGTCGTGCCACCCGGATCGCCGGCCGGCGATGGGGTTGCGGTCGCCACCGAAGGCCTCGACCCGCAGCAGGCGCCGCCGGACAGCTCCGAGCCGGAGGTACCGGCGGGTGCGCAGGACGATGCCGCCGCCCCGGCCGCCCGGGAAGGCGCCGCGCCTGAGGATATCGAGGCGTTGCTGGCAGACCATGCCGTATCGACGCCCACGCCGGAAGAGGTGCAGGGCGCGCCGGCCGATGCCTCGCCGCAGGTTGCCGAGAAGCCCGGTCCCGAAGTTGAGCCCAAGCCGGTCAGCGCCTTCGATGAGGTTCTGCGCGTGTCGCCGAAGGTGCGTATCAACGGCGGCACGGTGAAGGTCGAGTTCCCGTTTGTCGAGCCGACCGCGGCGTCCGTGTTCGAACGCCACGGCACGGTCTGGTTCGTGTTCGATACGCCGATCCCGATCGACGCGCGGGTGCTGCGCAACGACCTCAAGGACCTCATCTACGACCTCGACCACCGCCGCTCGGGCCAGCGGCAGGTGATCCGGTTGCTGATGCGCGATCCGGCCCTGATCTCCGCGTCGCTCGACAACACCTCCTGGCTGGTCACGCTGGGCGACATCGTGCTGAGCCCGCCCAAGCCGCTGGCCGCCGAGCGGGTGGTCGACGGCAACGGCGAGGGGTTCGTCGAGATTCCGTTTGCAACCTTCAGTTCGGTCCATGAGCTAGACGATCCCATCACCCAGTCGCGTTTCATGACGGTCACCGGCTTTGGTCCGGCGCGGGCGGTGTTCAAGTCGCTTGAGCATGTCGACTTCCGTATCGACCCAAGCGTCCATGGCGTCGTGGTGCAGCCGCTGGTCGACGACCTGGAGGTGCGCGCGGAGGATGGCAAGGTGCGTATCGCCCGGCCGCAGGGACTGGTTCTGTCGGGCGAAGGCGCGCGCGTCATGGAGGTCGAAAGCGAGCCGATGGTGGAAGAGGAGCGGCCCGCCTTCGTCTCCATCGAGACCGACGCGATCACCGACGAAGGCGGCGTCTCGGCGCTGGTGTCGCGCACACAGCAGGCCATCGCCGGTCTGCCGGAAGAGGAACGCACCGCCGCCCGGTTGAGGCTGGCGCGGCTGTTCCTCGCCGCGGATCTGGCGCCGGAAGGCCTCGGCATGCTGCGTTACGCCGAGACCCAGGACCCGGCGATCAACCGGGAGCCGAGTTTCCGCGCCATGTACGGCGTGGCCAAGGTACTGATGGCGCGCAGCCGCGACGCGATCCGGACGTTCGAGACGTTCCGGCTTGGTGAGAACAGCGACATCGCGCTGTGGCGCACACTTGCCCATGTGGATCTGGGTGACTGGCGCAAGGCCAGCCGGGACTTCCTGCAGGGGGAGGCGGCGATCGGCGGCTATTCCGTGCGCCGGCAAATCCAGTTCCGCCTGGCAGGCGCTCGCGCCGCGCTCGAGGTTGGCGACCTGAAGACCGCGTCGCGCCAGATCGGTGTCGTCCAGGCGCTGACGGGAAGTCACGATGCCAACCCGGAGCTGCTGTTGCTCTGGGGATGGCTGAGCGAGCGGATGGGCCGTTCCGAGCAGGCCCTGGGCGCCTATGAACACGTTGCCAAGTCGCGCGACCGCAAGCTCAACGCCGAGGCAACCCTGCGGCTGGTGATGCTCAAGCACACCAACGAGATGACGTTGCAGGCCGATGCGATCGAGGAACTTGAGCGGCTGGCCATCGTCTGGCGCGGCGGCACCATCGAACTCAAGACGCTGCGCCATCTCGCGCGTCTGCAGGCCGCCCAGGGCAACCACAGGCGCGCCTTCGAGGTCATGAAGGCGGCCATCATCTCCGACAGCGAATCCCCGATCACCCGGGCCATCGAAACGGAGATGCGCGAGATTTTCGCGGACCTGTTCATCGACGGCAAGGCGAACGACCTGCCGGCCGTCGAGGCGCTGGCGCTCTACTACGACTTCCGCGAAATGACACCGGTGGGTCGGCGTGGCGACGAGATGATCCGCGCATTGGCCGATCGGCTGATCGAGATCGACCTGCTGGACCAGGCCGCACAGCTTCTCTCGCACCAGGTGGACAACCGGCTGAACGGCGCCGCGCGCGCCCAGATCGCGGCAAAGCTGGCGCTGGTGCATCTGATGAACCGCAGTCCCGAAAAGGCGCTCGGTGTGCTGTCGCGCACACGTCAGGCGGTGCTGCCGCGCGATGTCATGAACCAACGCATTGTGCTGGAAGCCCGGGCGTTGTCGGAGACGGGGCGTGCTGATCTTGCCGTCGAACTGCTGTCGACGGTCGAGGATATCGATGTCGCGAGCCTGAAGGCCGATGCGCTCTGGCAGTCGGAGAACTGGCAGGAAGCCGCCGAGCAACTGGAACGGCTGCTCGCGGATACGTGGAAGGACGATATGCCACCCGACGAAATGGTGCGTTTCGACATCATGCGCACCGCGATTTCCTATTCGCTCGCCGGCGACAACCTGGGTCTTGGCCGTATCCGCCAGAAATTCGCCGAGGCGATGGCCGATACGCCCGATGCCGTTGCCTTCGAGGTGGTGACCGGCGGGGTGCCCGATTCGACCGGCGACTTCCGCGAGGTCGTGCGGGCCGTCGCCGCGACCGATACGCTCAGCGCTTTCCTGGACGAGTACAAGGCGCGCTTCGATTCGATCGCGTCCGCACCATCCAAAGAGGAAACGTCGAGCTAGCCTTTATTCCGCTCACGCCAGTTGCGCTAGCGCGCAACGGCTCCGCGAGGGCGCCCTATAGGGCGGCGCGCGGTCGCGCTTGCCGGCTTCGCCGGAATGGAGTGCCAAGAGGCGCGGGCGTTCGGCTCAACGCTTGGGCGTCCCATACTCAATGCGAGCAGGATGATGCCGCGAGGCCCAAAAAGCGGGAACCGGTTTTCGGATAAGCCGAGCGGCCAGCAAAAAAGCCCCGGAGACCAATCGTCGAGACGCGCCTCACGCCCCGGTGAACGATCTCACCAGCGAGCCGGCCACCAGGCTCCAGCCGTCCACCAGCACGAAGAAGATCAGCTTGAACGGCAGCGAGATGATGATCGGCGGCAGCATCATCATGCCCATCGACATCAGCACCGAGGCGACCACCAGGTCGATGACGATGAACGGCACGAACAGCAGGAAGCCGATCTCGAAGGCGCGACGCAGTTCCGAAATCATGAAGGCGGGAACCAGCACCTGAAGTGAAACCTCTTCGGGGCTTTCGGGCAGCTCGGAATCCGACATCTCGACGAACAGCATCAGGTCCTTCTCGCGCACATGCTCCAGCATGAAAGTGCGGAACGGCCCTGCCGTGCGCTGGAACGCCTCGTCGAGCTCGACCTCCTCGTTGATCAGCGGCTGGATGCCGTCCTGATAGGACTGCTGGAACACCGGCATCATGATGAAGGCGGTGAGGAACAGTGCCAGCGAGATCATCACCGAATTGGGCGGCGCCGTCTGCAGGCCGATGGCGGTGCGCAGCAGCGACAGCACCACCACGATGCGGGTGAACGAGGTGACCATCACCAGGATCGACGGCGCCAGGCTCAGCACCGTGACCAGCGCGATAAGCTGCACCGCGCGTTCGGTCAGTCCGGTGTCTCCGGTGAAGTCGAGGGTGATTTCCTGGGCACTCGCCGGACCGGCGAGAAGCAGCGCAAGGCAGGCCAGAACGGCTGCCGGGATCAGCTTTAGGGCGCGTATGGACGAACCGGGCTCGGAGTGTTCGGTTGCGGGTGCGCCCATGTACATCAGCCCCTGTCGGTCAGTTCGCGCTGAAGGGCCTCGGCCAGTTCTTCTTCGTCGCCTTCGGCCGGTGTGCCGGAGGGCTTGCTGCTGCCGACCTCGGCGGCCAGATCGAGCACCTCGGCGACCGCCTTGGTGGCGGCTTCTTCCACGTCGGCATCCGACTTCCCGTCATCTGATGTATTTGCGTCGGACGTGTCCGCGTCAGAGGAGTCTGGATCAGATGCGTCTGTGTCAGACGCGTCCGTAGTGGGCGTGTCGCTGTCCTGACCGGCGGTCGCTTCCGAAGTTTCGGTATCCGGCTTGCTTTCGGCCGACGCGGCATCGGCGGCGGCTTCGGACCCGCTGTCATTGGCGGCGTCCGCCTCGGCGGCATCGTCTTTGGCTGCGGCCTCAGGTTCGTCGGCGTTATCGGTTGCAGCCGCTTCGGCGCCCTTTTCGCGGTCGGCCTTGGCATCGGAGGCGTTATCGTCGGTGGGAGGCGACGCAACGTCCTCGTCTTTCGTGCCGACGTCCTCCGGCGTGCCGTCATCCGCAGACGCGGCAGGGGTTTCCGCGTCTTCGGCGGTTGCCCGCTCCTCTTCGGGCGCAGCGGCTGTGTCGGGCTTTGCCTCCGCCGTGGCCTCGTCGTCGGCATCGCTGCTGTCCTTGGCATCCGATGAGTCAGTGCCATCGGTGTCGGCCGGACCCGCGCTTTCGGTATCCGCCTGCTTGGCCGGACTGTCCTCGGTGACTGGATCGGCAGTCTCCGGTGCGTCGGTGGCCGGCGTTGCGGGCGACGTCTCCTCCGATACTGTGGCTTCGGCTGCAACGGCCTCTTCGAGCTTCCTGGCCACCGCCATCTCGAAGTCCTTGGCGGCCGAGGTCTCCGCCTTGTCGACAATCAGCGCTTCGGGTTTCTCGGCGGCCGCCCCGTTGGCGGCTGCCGGGGCAAGCGCGGCCGCGGCGGGAACATCGGGCACCGCGGCGAGTGGTGCGGTGCGCTTCTCCGCACCGGCGGGCTCCGGTTTGCCGGCGACCACTGGGTCGGCCTTGCCGGGGATGGGGGGGGCGGCTCTTCCCGGCACCGGGGTGTCGGACCTGGCTGCGGCCGGCGCATCGGCGCGCCCCGCAGGTGTGTTCACTGGCTTGAAGGCCACCGCTCCGGCCTGTCTGGCGGGTGGCGGTGTGGCCGGCTTCGGCGGCACCCCGGTCAGCGGTGCGCCGGGCGCGGAGGCGGGGGGAGCCGGCGGCGGGCCGAGTTCGGGCGGCGGGTCATTGCGCAGCGGCGAGCGGTAAGGCGTTTCGAACACCCGCGGCTTGGTGGGGGTCGGCGCGGGCGGCGGCTCCAGCACGTCCGGCGGCGGCGCGACGGCGGGCTGCGGCGCCCGGGCGGGCTTGCGCGCGCGGGTGTCTCGCTCCACCACCACATCGGACTCCCCGCCGATCAGCAGCAGGTGCTCGACATTGTCGCGACGCACCAGCACCAGCCGACGGCGCTCGTCCACGGCCACCCAGTCGCCGACCGCCAGGCGATTGCGACGGTTGCTGCGGCGTCCACGCACCGAAACCCGGCTGCCGGCAATACCGCGCAGGATCGCCGCCGTCACCGCGATCAGCACCAGCACGATCACGAAGGCGATCAGGAAGCGCGACGCCAGCCCCAGTTCGGTGCCGAGCAGCTGTTCCACAAATTCCATGACCCTTACATCCTCAGAACACTCGGGCGATCGGGCCGCTTTCCTTCACCACGCAACGCCTTCCCTTCGCGCACGGGGCGTGCGGGAAGCGTTAACGCCACCAGGCAAGAATTGCCGCCCGTACTCCTAACAAAGCGTTAACGATCGGGGCTATCGTTACGGCTATCGCCTTGGAATCGCTCAAGCCCCATGGTGAACCAAATCCTACCGCGCTTAACGCACTGTTAACCATACACCCGGCAAACTTTGCCTGGCTCCGGAGCGCTGCGGCGTGTCGGGTGTCACGGATTTTGACGGCTTTTGCAACGGGTGCGGGGCACGCGGTCTGCCATGGGTTTGTTCGACCTGCCGATTCTCGGGGCGCTGAAGACGCGCATGAAGTGGCATGCCGAGCGGCAGGTGGTGCTGGCGCAGAACGTCGCCAATGCGGAAACGCCGGGGTTTCGCGCCAAGGACCTGAAGGCGCCGGACTTCAGGCGGATGCTGGAGCAGGCGCCCGCCCGCGGCGTTGCGTCAGCAGACGCTCCGCAGCGCACCCATGCGGCCCATATGGGCGGTCTTTCGGTAAGCGGCAGCTTCGCCAGCGAAGAGTCGGAGGCGTTCGAGGTCACGCCGGAAGGCAATTCGGTGGTGCTGGAAGACGAGATGATGAAGATCGCGCAGAACCAGATCGACCATCAGATGGCGGTGACGGTCTATGCGCGCGGCATCGCGATGATGAAGAAGGCGGTCGGGCGATCAGGCTAGGGTCCTGACCCTGGTTCGTGCCAGCGAACGTGCGATTGAGGGTGATTGAGCGATGGATATCCTGAAGAGCATCATGGTTGCGGCGAGCGGCTTGCGGGCGCAGTCGGGACGCATGCGCGTCATCGCCGAGAACATCGCCAACGCCAACTCCACCGCGACCCAGCCCGGCGGCGAGCCCTATCGGCGCAAGCTCCCGGTCTTCCAGGCCGAACTCGACCGCGCCGTCGGCGTGCGCACCGTGGAGATGAGCCGCATCGTGCGCGACCAGTCCGACTTCGGCACCCGGCTGGACCCGGGCCATCCGGCCGCCGACGAGAACGGCTACGTCAAGACGCCGAATGTCAGCACCATGATCGAGAGCATGGACATGCGCGAGGCGCAGCGCTCCTACCAGGCCAATCTGAACGTCATCACCGCGACCCGCCGCATGGTGGCGCGCACGCTGGAAATCCTGCGCGCTTGAGGCCATTGGCCGGCGGCAATAGCGAGAACCACAAGGACATCACCGCATGACACCCCTTGGAGCAGCAAACGCCTATGCTTCGGTGGCACAGCAGATCGGCCAGGCCGCAAAGCCGCAGAGCGCGCTGGAGGCCACCGGCGGCGCCGGCCCCACGGACTTCGCGCGCATGGTCACCGATGCGCTCAATGACGTGACCGCGCAGGCACAGCGCACCGATCAGGTCAATATCGCGGCGGTCACCGGCGAGGCCGACCTCGTCGATGTCGTCACCGCGGTCTCGGAGACCGAGCTGACCATGGACACGCTGGTTGGCCTGCGCGACCGGGTGATCGGTGCCTATGAGCAGATCATGCGGATGCCGATCTGACGCATTGCGCACGAGACAGGCAAGGACAGGGCAGGGATGAGCGGACCGGAAGTTCTCGATGTGGCGCGTGACGGGGTGTGGACGCTGATCCTCGTCGCCAGTCCGCTGATGCTGGTCGGCCTGGCCGTTGGCATCGTCATCGCGCTGTTCCAGGCGCTGACCCAGATCCAGGAGATGACGCTGGTCTTCGTGCCGAAGATCATCGCCATCTTCGTGGCCATGGTGGTGGCGCTGCCGTTCATGGGGCAGGCGCTGGCAGGCTATATGGACCGCATCGCCGACCGCATCGTGTCGTTCTGATCCACGCATCGGGGGCGTCGCGCGATGACCGTCACGCTGCTGCCTGAGCTTGCGGCCGTCTTCCTGCTGATCTTCGCGCGCATGGGCACCATGGTGATGATGATGCCCGGCATCGGCGACAACGCGGTGCCGACCAACATCCGTCTCGTCCTGGCGCTTATACTGACACTGCTGTTCTACCCCGTGGCGGCGCCGCAAATGCCACCGCTGCCCTCGTCCCTGTGGGGATTGGGCGTGCTGGCGGTGGGCGAGATGCTGGTCGGTTTCGTCATCGGGCTGTCGGCGCGGGTGATCCTCGCGGCGCTGCAGGTCGCGGGTACCACCATCGCCTTCCAGATGGGGCTCGGCTTTGCGCTCAACGTCGATCCGACACAGGGCCAGCAAGGGGCGCTGATCGGCGCGTTCCTGTCGGTGCTGGGCATGACGCTGATCTTCGTTACCGATCTGCATCACCCGTTCATCATGGCGCTGGTGCAGTCCTACACGCTGTTCGTGCCCGGCGACATCATGCCCACCGGCGACATCCTGCAGGCGTTCATCGCGATCTTCGCCGGCATGTTCGCCATCGGCGTGCAGATCGCCGCGCCCTTCATCGTCTTCGGGCTGGTCTTCTATCTGGGGCTCGGCGTCATCTCCCGGCTGATGCCACAGATCCAGATATTCTTCATCGCCATGCCCGCCAACATCCTGCTCGGCTTCGTGCTGATGGCCGCCGTCATCGGCGCGGTGATGACCTGGTATCTCGATCATGTCGGCCTTGCCATCCAGCCGTTCCTGGGCGGCAACGGGCTGTAACCGCAATGTTCACCCAACCGCGTTTGCAGGACCGGACTCGTTCACACGGCGCCCACCCTTCTTGCCGGGCGCGCTCGTCGGACGGAAAACCGGTGACCACTTTTCCTGCTCGCGCGCCAACGCGCAACGGACCTGACGCCTAGAGCATGTCTTGCCTTGATTGGAGCGATTTGATGGATGGGATTTTCCGTGTCCCACAAGGAAAACACCGCAGCGCGATGCTACGCATCGGGCGAGGATGTTTGCGCAGTGGGCGTGGAAAAGATCGCCAAGCTGGAGGTGGTAGTAGGCTGATGGCAAACACCCTTTCGCAATCGTCCGAGCTTGTTCTTTTCCGCCCCGGACGGCGTTGCGCGACGCTAGCGGTGATCACACCGCGTCGCCTCACGCGCCTTGCCGGGACGAAAAACTCCGGCGCTCAAACGATTCAATCAAAGCAAGGCATGCTCTAATGGCCGAAGACGTCGACGACGCAGAAAAGACCGAGGACCCATCGGAACGAAAGCTCTTGGAGGCACGCCGCAAGGGCGATGTCGCCAAGAGCCAGGAAGTTTCGACGTGGTTCGTGCTGGTGGGATCGACGATCGCGATCTTCGCGTTTGCCGCGCCTGCCGCGCAGGACCTTTCGCTGCACCTGACCGGATTCCTGCGCCAGGCTGACCAGATGGCGATGGATGGCGCGGGCCTGCGCGCGATGGGCAATCGCACCGCGTTCGCGGTCGCCGCCGCCCTGGCCATACCGCTGGCTCTGCTGATGATCGCGGCGGTCGCCGGCAACACCGTGCAGCACGGCTTCCTGCTCAGCGCCGAGCAGATCAAGCCCAAGCTCTCCAAGGTCTCGCCGGTTGCCGGCGTCAAGCGGCTGTTCTCGGCCCAAAGCCTGGTGAATTTCGCCAAGGGGATATTCAAGATCGCCGTTGTCGGCGTGCTGATGGTCGCCGTGGTGTGGCCGGAGCGCGACAAGCTCGACACCATCGTCACCGCCGATGCCGCCACCATTCTGGACATCACGCTGTGGCTCGCCATCAAGCTGATGATCGCCACCGTCGCGGTGATGACGATCATCGCCGGCGCCGACATGATGTTCCAGCGTCATACCTACCTGAAGCGCCAGCGCATGACGCCGCGCGAGGTGAAGGACGAGTTCAAGCAGCAGGAAGGCGACCCGCACGTCAAGGCGAAGCTGCGCCAGGTGCGCACCGAGCGCGGCCGGCGGCGGATGATGGCCAAAGTGCCGGAAGCGACCGTGGTCATCACCAACCCGACGCACTATGCGGTGGCGCTGAAGTACGAAACCGGCATGGCGGCGCCGTTGTGCCTGGCCAAGGGTGTCGACGCCATTGCCCTGCGCATCCGCGCGCTTGCCGAGGAGCACGAGGTGCCGGTGGTCGAGGATCCGCCGCTGGCGCGCACGCTGCATGCAAGCGTCGAACTCGACCGCGAAATCGATCCGCGTCACTACCAGGCGGTGGCGCAGGTCATCGGCTTCATCCTGCGGCAGCGGCGCAAGGCCGCGTGGCGGAGCTGAATTTCCTGTGTTCGAAAGCCTTTGAGCGTGTCTTGCGGGGTCAATCGCGGGCACGCTGTGTGGTAAAACGATGAGCGTCCGATTCGCGGCACATCGCGGCCGGCCAGCGACCGAAAAGCGGGCGTTTGAACGGACGCTCGATCGTCAGGCACCAGGATTTATGAGGCAGCAGCGCGCATGACCGACATCAGCGCTCCCATCGTGCCTGGTGACAAGGACAGCGTCGGTGGTGGCTCTCCGGCGTCGGGTCCGCCCGCGCGCGGCGGCATCGGCTATGTCCTGCTGCTTGCCGGCTGCCTCGTCGCTGTCGCGGTGGCGCTGGCCTTCCTGGACCGGGAGGCGGCCCGGCCGGTGATTCTCGGCCTGTTGGCCGTGCTTGCCGTGGTTGGCGTGTTCCTGCTGTTCGCGCTTGCCGTCGGCATGATCCAGCCGGCACGGCGGACGGTCGCGGTGTCGCCGATTGAGGATTTCGCCGACAGCCTGTCGGACGGGGTGCTGGTCACCGACCGGGAGGGGCGAATCCTGAAGGCCAATGCCGCCTATTGCCTGCTGACCGGCGCCAACGAACAGGCCGATGTGAAGACCATCGAGCGGTTGTTCGTCGGCGAAGGCGAGACAGCGGAACAGATTTACCGGCTGAGCCAGGCGGCCAACGAGGGCCGGCCGCATCAGGAGGATGTGCGTGTTGCCCGGCCGCTGGCCGGTGATGGCGACGCGGCGCGCGGCTCCACCTGGTACCGGGTGCGGGTGCAGCCGCTGAGGCGCGACGGCAAGTCCAGCACGCGCGAGCGGGTCTGGCAGCTCAACGACATAACCCGCGACCGGGAGCGCCAGGAAAACGCCTTCCAGGAGCTGCAGGGTGCCATCGATTATCTCGACCACGCGCCTGCCGGCTTCCTGTCGATCGATTGCGAAGGCCGTATCGACTATCTCAACGCGACCCTTGCCGCCTGGCTGGGGCGTGACCTGGGCGAGTTCGAGCAGGGCGTGGTGGCGCTCGCGGACCTGGTCTCCGGCGATGGCGCGGAGTTGATACGTCACCTGCAGCCGGCACCCGGCGAAGTGATCACCGAGACGGTCGATCTCGACATGCTCACCCGCAATGGGCGCTCGCTGCCGGTGCGGCTGATCCACAAGGTCGCCTATGCGCCGGATGGTGCCGCGCAACCGTCGCGCACGCTGGTGCTGAATCGCTCCGGCGCCACCGACGACGTCGATCCGGTGCGCGCGGTGGAGGTGCGTTTCGCGCGCTTCTTCAATGCCTCGCCTTTCGCCATCGCGACGATCGATGCGGGCGGACACACCCAACGCACCAACGCCACGTTCGCGTGCATCTTCGGCGCGCTGATGGCCGGCAGCGGCAATGGCGCGCGCGGCGTCATCTTCGAGACCGTCGCGGAGGCCGACCGCGCCGCGCTGCAGCAGCTTGTTTCGGATGCGGTTTCCGGCATCAGCGACGCGGAGCCAATCGATGTCACCCTTGCCGGTGACGAGACGCGCACCGCGCGCTTCTTCGCCACCCCCGTCGACGATGCCGATGGCGACGGCGAGGCGGCCATCGTCTATGCCATCGACGTCACCGAGCAGAAGCGGCTGGAGGAGCAGTTCTCCCAGAGCCAGAAGATGCAGGCGGTGGGTCAGCTCGCCGGCGGCATTGCCCACGACTTCAACAACGTGCTGACCGCCATTATCGGCTTTTCCGACCTGCTGCTGGCCAACCACTCGACGACCGATCCCTCGTTCAACGACATCAAGTCGATCAAGCAGAACGCCCAGCGTGCGGCCGGCCTGGTGCGCCAGTTGCTCGCCTTCTCGCGCCGCCAGACGCTGCGCCCGCAGGTGTTGCGGCTGAACGAGGTGGTGTCCGAGCTCGCCGTGCTGCTGCGCCGGCTGATCGGCGCCAAGGTGAAGCTGGACATCCAGCGCGGCCGCGACCTGTGGCCGGTCAAGGCGGACCTGACGCAGCTCGAACAGGTGATCATCAATCTCGCCGTCAACGCCCGCGACGCGATGCCGGATGGTGGCAACCTGATGATCGCCACGCGCAACGTGGAGCCGGACGAGACCGAGAGTTTCGGCGAGCAGCATCTGCCGGCCGGCGAATACGTGCTGATCGAGGTCGCCGACACCGGCACCGGCATCGCTGCGGAGATCATGGACAAGATCTTCGACCCGTTCTTCTCCACCAAGGACGTGGGCAAGGGCACCGGGCTGGGGCTGTCCACCGTCTACGGCATCATCAAGCAGACCGGCGGCTTCATCTTCGCCGATTCCGAGATCGATGCCGGTACCACCTTCCGCATCTTCCTGCCGCGCTGCGCCGATGACGATGCCGGCGCGGTCGGCCAGGTCGCCACCACCGAGATCAAGGACCTGACCGGGCAGGGCACCATCCTGTTCGTCGAGGACGAGGAGGCGGTGCGCGCCTTCTCGGTGCGCGCGCTCACCGCCGCCGGCTACACCGTGCTGGAAGCCTCCACCGGGCTTGAGGCGCTGGAGGTGATGGCCGGGCAGGAGGGCAAGGTCGATCTGGTGGTGTCCGACGTGGTGATGCCTGAAATGGACGGGCCGACCATGCTGCGCGAACTGCGCAAGACCAACGCGGACCTGAAGATCATCTTCGTATCCGGCTACGCGGACGACGCCTTCAAGCGCAATCTCGACGAGGGCGAGACGTTCCACTTCCTGCCCAAGCCGTTCAATCTCAAGACACTGGCCGAGACCGTCAAGACGGTGCTGGCGCAGAGCTGAATCAAAGTCGGCCTTGCCGTTTGTTCATGACTTGTTCACATGGAACAAATAGTGTACATATCATCTCGAGCGGTCACGGGCAGGCGCTTCGGAAATCGCCCCCGCGGCGGAGGAATGTGTTTGGTGCAAATCCCGGAAAAGTGGAATCCGGTTTTCCGGCACGGATTTGCACAGTGGAAAGGATGCTAGAGCCTGCGCTTTCGTTTCCATCGAAAGCAAAAAGGCTCTAGGAAATCGGGAAGGACGACTCGCATGTCGAATGCAGCACTTCGCCTCGTGGAAGGTGGTTCGATGGACAAGACCAAGGCGCTGGAGGCCGCGCTCGGCCAGATCGAACGACAGTTCGGCAAGGGCTCGATCATGCGGCTCGGGCAGGACGGACAGGTGGTCGAGGTCAAGTCGGTATCGACCGGCTCGCTCGGCCTCGATATCGCGCTCGGCATCGGCGGTCTGCCGCGCGGGCGCATTGTCGAGATCTACGGTCCGGAATCCTCCGGCAAGACGACGCTGGCGCTGCATTGCGTCGCCGAGGCCCAGAAGGTTGGCGGCATCTGCGCCTTCATCGATGCCGAGCACGCGCTCGATCCGGTCTATGCGCGCAAGCTCGGCGTCAGCGTCGACGACCTGCTGATCTCGCAGCCCGACACTGGCGAGCAGTCGCTGGAGATCGCCGATACGCTGGTGCGCTCCGGTGCCATCGACGTGGTGGTTATCGATTCGGTCGCCGCCCTGACGCCGCGGGCGGAAATCGAAGGCGAGATGGGCGACTCGCTGCCCGGCCTGCAGGCGCGGCTGATGAGCCAGGCGCTGCGCAAGCTGACCGCCTCGATCTCGCGCTCCAACTGCATCGTCATCTTCATCAACCAGATCCGCATGAAGATCGGTGTCATGTATGGCAGTCCGGAGACGACGACCGGCGGCAACGCGCTGAAATTCTATTCCTCGGTGCGTCTCGACATCCGCCGCATCGGCGCGATCAAGGACCGCGACGAGGTGATCGGCAACCACACCCGCGTCAAGGTGGTGAAGAACAAGCTCGCGCCGCCGTTCCGCGAGGTGGAGTTCGACATCATGTATGGCGAGGGCGTCTCCAAGCTCGGCGAGTTGCTCGACCTTGGCGCGCGCGCAGGCATCGTAGAGAAGGCCGGCGCGTGGTTTTCCTATGACAGCCAGCGGCTCGGCCAGGGGCGCGAGAATGCCAAGCAGTTCCTGCGCGAGAATCCGGAGATCGCCGCCGAGATCGAGACCAAGGTGCGCGCCGATGCAGGTCTCATCGCCGAGGACTTGGTGACCGGTCCGGATGCTGAAGACCTTGATGACAGCGCTGACGGCGAGGCGGCGGCTGAAGGTTGATTGCCAGCGGCGTTGCATGATCCTGAGGGCGCGCCGATGGAGCAGCGGCTAAGCCTCGTCACGCTCGGGGTTGCCGATCTGGACCGGGCGGTTGCCTTTTATGAGGCCGGACTGGGCTGGTCGCGCACCGGCGACGATCCGGGCATCGCCTTCTTCCAGTTACCGGGCCTCATTCTCGGGCTGTGGCCACGCGACAAGCTTGCCGACGATTCGGGCGTCGCGGATACAGGCGCTGCCTTCGGTGGCATCGTGCTGGCCTACAACGCGCGCTCGCGGGCGCAAGTCGATGCGGTGATGGCCGAGGCGACCGCCGCCGGCGCCACCGTGACGGTGGCCGCGCGCGAGACCTTCTGGGGCGGTTACTCGGGCTGTTTCGCCGATCCGGACGGTCATGTCTGGGAGGTCGCGCATAATCCGTTCTGGACCATTCGGGAGGACGGATCGGTCCGCATCGACGACAGTTGAGCGCCGGGCGACGACGATGGACAGGCGCGCGCACGCTGACTAAACAGGGCGGCATGCGTTTTGAACCCGTGCGACCGATGCGGTGGCGCGGCACTTGCCCGTTTCAGGACAACGACAAGACCAATGACCGGCGTCAACGAAATCCGTTCCAGCTTCCTGGATTACTTCGCGCGGCACGATCACGAGATCGTTGCCTCGAGCCCGCTTGTGCCGCGCAACGATCCCACGCTGATGTTCACCAATGCCGGCATGGTACAGTTTAAGAACGTTTTCACCGGCGTTGAGCAGCGCCCCTACAGCCGCGCGGTGACGTCGCAGAAATGCGTGCGCGCCGGCGGCAAGCACAACGACCTCGACAATGTGGGTTACACCGCCCGCCACCACACCTTCTTCGAGATGCTGGGGAACTTCTCTTTCGGCGACTACTTCAAGGATGTTGCGATCGAGCTGGCCTGGAACCTGGTCACCAGGGAGTTCGGCCTGCCGGCGGACAAGCTGCTGGTCACCGTGTTCGCGGAAGACGACCAGGCTCATGACCTGTGGCGCAAGGTGGCCGGGCTCCCGGAATCCAGGATCATCCGCATCGCCACCAGCGACAACTTCTGGGCCATGGGTGACACGGGCCCGTGCGGTCCGTGCTCGGAGATCTTCTACGATCACGGCGATCACATTCCGGGCGGGCCACCCGGCTCGGCTGATGAGGACGGCGACCGCTTCATCGAGATCTGGAACCTCGTCTTCATGCAGTTCGAGCAGGTGACGAAGGACGAGCGCATCGATCTGCCGCGTCCCGCCGTCGACACCGGCATGGGGCTTGAGCGCATCGCCGCGGTGTTGCAAGGCACCCACGACAACTACGAGACCGACCTGATGCGGCGGCTGATCGGGGCATCCGTCGAGGCGACGGGGGTGGAAGCGCAAGGCGATCGCCAGCCGAGCCACCGCGTCATCGCCGATCATCTGCGTGCCAGTTCCTTCCTGATCGCCGACGGCGTGCTGCCGTCGAACGAGGGGCGCGGCTATGTGCTGCGGCGGATCATGCGCCGCGCCATGCGCCACGCGGAACTGCTCGGCGTCGAGGAACCGCTGATGTGGAAGCTGGTGCCCACGCTGGTGCACGAGATGGGCCAGGCATTCCCCGAACTGGTGCGCGCCGAGGCGCTGATCACCGAGACGCTGAAGCTGGAGGAGACCCGTTTTCGCAAGACGCTGGCGCGCGGGCTGTCGCTGCTCGGTGAGGCGACCGGTGATCTTGTCGCGGGCGATGAGCTCTCCGGCGACGTCGCCTTCAAGCTCTACGATACTTATGGCTTTCCCCTCGACCTTACCCAGGATGCCCTGCGTGTGCGCGACATCTCCGTGGACACGGCCAGCTTCGACAGCGCCATGGCGCGGCAGAAACAGGAGGCGCGCGCTGCCTGGGCGGGTTCCGGCGAAGCGGTCACCGACGAGGTCTGGTTTGGCTTGCGCGAGCAGGTCGGCGCGACGGACTTCCTGGGCTACGAGACGGAGACGGCGGAAGGCGTCGTCACCGCGCTGATGCGCGACGGTGAAGCAGTCGAGACGCTGGCCGAAGGCGAGGAGGGCATCGTCATCCTCAACCAGACGCCGTTCTACGGCGAGTCCGGCGGCCAGGTCGGCGACCGTGGCCTGATGATGGCCGAGGGCGTGCGCTTCGTCGTCAGCGATACCCAGAAGCGCGCCGGTGACGTGTTCGCGCATGTCGGGCTGTTGCAGAAGGGCGCGCTGCAGATCGGCGATGCGCTGGAACTGGAGGTCGATCACGGCCGTCGCGCCCAGGTGCGTGCCAACCATTCCGCCACCCATCTCATCCACGAGGCGTTGCGCGAGGTGGTCGGCGATCATGTGGCGCAGAAGGGCTCGCTGGTGGCACCGGACCGGCTGCGTTTCGATTTCAGCCACCCCAAGGCGCTGTCCGACAACGAACTGACCGACGTGGAGGACCGCGCCAACACCGTGGTGTTGCAGAACGACGAGGTGGTGACCCGGCTGATGGACGTGGAGGAGGCCATCGAGGCCGGCGCCATGGCGCTGTTCGGCGAGAAGTACGGCGACGAGGTGCGTGTGGTCTCGATGGGCCAGCCACTCGAGGATGCCAAGGGCGACGCGCCCTATTCGATGGAGCTGTGCGGCGGCACGCACGTCAGGCGCACCGGCGATATCGGGCTGGTCGCCATTGTCGGCGAGGGGGCGGTGTCGGCGGGTGTGCGCCGCGTCGAGGCGCTGACCGGGGATGCGGCACGCCACTATCTGGCCGAGCAGGACCGCAAGGTGCGGTCGCTTGCCGGCAAGCTGAAGGTGGCGCCGGGCGAACTGGAAGAGCGCGTCGCCACGCTGGTCGATGAACGCAAGCGGCTGGAACGTGAGCTCTCCGAGGCAAAGCGGAAGCTGGCGCTGGTCGGCGACGTCGGTGAAGGGGAGACGGCCGGCGGCGGCGACACCATCGATGTCGGCGGTGTCACCTTCATGGGCCGCACCATCCACGGCGTCGAGCCCAAGGCGCTGAAGGGTATCGTCGACGACATGAAGGGCAAGATCGGCTCCGGCGTCGTCGCACTCGTCGGCGTCAACGAGGAAGGGCGCGCAGCGCTCGTCGTCGGCGTGACGCAGGATCAGCCCGGCGGCAACAACGCCATCGATCTGGTGCGTGCCGGTGTCGAAGTGCTGGGCGGCAAGGGCGGCGGGGGGCGACCCGACATGGCCCAGGGCGGTGGCCCGGACGGCGCGGCAGCACAGCGCGCGCTCGATGTGGTGCGGGACGCGATCCAGCACGCCGGCTGACATCGCACCACACTCTGCGTCACCCGGGCCCCTCCCTGCGTCACCCTGGCGAAAGCCGGGGTCCAGTGTGGCCTGTCGGTGAAACGCAAGGGCTGAAGATGCATGTGCATGCCGCGACGCAGAATGGACCCCGGATCACGGTCCTGACGGACCTGTCCGGGGTGACAAACTGAGTGTGATGCACCCAGGTGCGCGACTGCGCGCCCGGCCGGTCGGTTTCCCCGCCCTCGACTCGGGTCTCAGGCGTTCGGCCCTACGATTGGTCCACCGGACCAATCGTCGAGACGGGCCTCACCCCCGCGGAGCCGTTGCGCGTAAGCGCAACTGGCGTGAGCGAGATAAATCCCCGGGTCAGCCCATCGCGTCCTGAAGGTTCTTGTCGATGGCCTCCAGGAAGCCCTCCGTCGACAGCCAGGGCTGGTCGGGGCCGACGAGGAGCGCGAGGTCCTTGGTCATCTCGCCGCCCTCGATGGTGCCCACCACGGTCTCTTCCAGCGTCCTGGCAAAGCGGGCCAGTTCGGTGTTGTCGTCGAGCTTGGCGCGGTGGGCCAGCCCGCGCGACCAGGCGAAGATCGATGCGGTGGAGTTGGTGGAGGTCTGCTCGCCCTTCTGCCACTGGCGATAGTGGCGCGTCACCGTGCCGTGGGCGGCCTCGGCTTCCACGGTCCGGCCATCCGGGCTCATCAAGACGGATGTCATCAGGCCGAGCGACCCGAAGCCCTGCGCCACCGTGTCGGACTGCACGTCGCCATCGTAGTTCTTGCAGGCCCATACGTAGCCGCCCGACCACTTCATGGCGGCAGCGACCATGTCGTCGATCAGCCGGTGCTCGTAACCGATATCGGCCTTTTCGAACTTGTCCGCGAACTCGGCGTCGAACACCTCCTGGAACAGGTCCTTGAAGCGTCCGTCATAGGCTTTCATGATCGTGTTCTTGGTGGAGAGATAGACCCAGTAGCCGCGCTGCAGGCCGTAGTTCATGCAGGCGCGGGCGAAGTCGCGGATCGAGTCGTCGAGGTTGTACATCGACATGGCGACGCCGCCGGCGGGGAAATCGAACACCTCGTGCTCGATCGTGTCACCGTTCTCGCCTTCCCAGCGTACCGACAGCTTGCCCTTGCCGGGCACGACGAAATCCGTGGCGCGGTACTGGTCGCCGAAGGCGTGGCGGCCGATGACGATCGGCTCGGTCCAGCCGGGCACCAGGCGGGGCACGTTCTGGCAGATGATCGGCTCGCGGAAGACGACTCCGCCGAGGATGTTGCGGATGGTGCCGTTGGGGCTGCGCCACATCTTCTTGAGGCCGAATTCCTCGACGCGCGCCTCGTCCGGCGTGATGGTGGCGCATTTGACGCCGACACCGTGCTCCTTGATGGCGTTGGCCGCATCGACGGTGATCTGGTCGTCGGTCTTGTCGCGCGCCTCGATGCCGAGATCGAAGTACTTCAGATCGATGTCGAGATAGGGGTGGATCAGCTTGTCCTTGATGAGCTGCCAGATGATGCGCGTCATCTCGTCGCCGTCGAGCTCGACGACCGGATTGTGGACCTTGATTTTCGCCATGGATGCCTCTGCCTGATCGCGACGGGAAGGCGCGCGGTGGACCGTGATGGACTGGGCGCGCGCGGGAGAAGTCGAGGCGTCGGGTAGCAGACCGGGGTGCGCAAATAAACCCCGACCTGCGACTGAGACGGCGCGGCGGTGACCGCCGCGGGGCTGTCGGGATGTGCACGGGCCTTCCCAGCCCCGCCCAATCCGGCTAACCAGTGCCCATGGCAGGCACTGACTCCGGCAGGCCGCGCATCACCGGCGGACCGGCCATCATTCTCGTGCGCCCGCAATTGGGCGAGAACATCGGTACCGCGGCGCGGGCAATGGCGAACTTCGGGCTTTCGGAGCTGCGTCTGGTGGCGCCGCGCGACGGCTGGCCGAGCGAAAAGGCGCGCGCGGCCGCTTCGGGCGCCGACTGGGTGATCGACGCGGTGCGCGTCTTCGACACGACGGCTGACGCGATTACCGATCTGACACTGGTCTACGCCACCACCGCGCGCCAGCGCGATATGCGCAAAGCTGTCGAGGGGCCGGATGAGGCGGCCCGGCAGCTCAAGGCGCACATTGGTGAGGGAACGGGTGAGAGTCCGGGCAGGGGATCGGCCTGCGGCGTGCTGTTCGGCGGCGAGCGCGCGGGCCTCGACAACGAGGACATCTCGCTGGCCGACCGCATCCTGACCTATCCGGTCAATCCGGCCTTCGCCTCGCTCAACCTGGCGCAGGCGGTGCTCGTCATGGCCTACGAGTGGCAGCGCGCCGCTGGCACGGCGGGTACCCGGGAGACCTTCGTCGACATTCCCGAGATGGCGGACAAGGCGGAACTGCTTGGTCTGTTCGAGCATCTGGAGACCGAGCTCGACCGTAGCGGCTTCCTCAAACCCGTCGAGAAGCGTCCCGTCATGGTACGCAACCTGCGCAACCTGTTTCATCGCGCCGAGCTGACGGCCCAGGAGGTGCGTTCGCTGCGCGGCGTCATCGTCGCGCTGACCGGCCGGGCCTATTCCCGCCCGCAGGACCCGGACGGATGAGGGCGCCGCGATTGCTGGTGTTCGATTCCGGGGTCGGCGGCTTCTCCGTGGTCGCGGCGATCCGGGTTCGCATGCCCGATGCCCATGTCAGCTACGTCGCCGACACGGCCGCGTTTCCCTATGGCGAACTGGATGCCGAGGCTTTGGTGGGGCGGGCGCTGGGCGTGGTGATGGCGGCTGCGGACCGTGTTCGGCCCGATGCGATCGTGATCGCCTGCAATACGGCGTCAACGCTGGTGCTGCCGCCGCTGCGGGCACGCTTCGACATCCCCATCGTCGGTACGGTTCCGGCCATCAAGCCGGCCGCCGCCATCACGACAAGCGGTCTGATCAGTGTGCTGGCGACGCCGGGTACGGTGAAGCGCGACTACACCCATGCGCTGATCGATACGTTTGCAAGCCACGTGGAGGTGACTCTCGTCGGCGCGGAACACCTGGCCGAGCAGGCCGAGCGGCGCATGGCCGGCCTGGCGGTCGACGAGACGGTGATCGCGGACGATGCGCGGGCGGCCTTTGTTACGCATGATGGCCGGCGCACCGATGTGGTGGCGCTGGCCTGCACCCATTATCCGTTCCTGAAGTCCGTGCTGGCACGGCTCGCGCCCTGGCCGGTGACATGGATCGACCCTTCCGAGGCGATCGCGCGCCGGGTCAGCGATGTGGTCGGTGAACCGGATGCGGACGAAGAGGGCGGCGGACCGGGCGATCAGCCCTGTCTGATGACGGCGCAGCCGGACGCCCAGGACGTGATGTCGCGCGCGCTTGCCACGCTGGCCAGCCATAACGGCCTTGCGGCGCCGGAGCATCTGGCGATTGACTTGGGCTGCCAAAGCGCCTAATCACCCGCGGTCCGCGCCTGTTGGCGCGGGCAGATCACGTGACCCGTGGGTGATCGGCGCCTTGCCGCCGATATCCTGTCGGCCGGGGAAGCCCGGCAGAGGAGGGCGCGTTTCCATGGCAGCCGGTAGGCGTTCCCGCCGGCCTCAGCGATCAAGAGGAAATGCGATGAGCAAGCGGTTTTCCGCCAAGTACAAGATCGACCGCCGGATGGGCGAAAACATCTGGGGTCGTCCCAAGAGCCCGGTCAACCGGCGCGAATACGGCCCCGGCGAGCACGGCCAGCGCCGGCGCGGCAAGATTTCCGACTTCGGCCTGCAGCTTCGCGCCAAGCAGAAGCTGAAAGGCTATTACGGCAACATCTCCGAGAAGCAGTTCCGCCGCACCTACGCGGAAGCCTCGCGTATGCGCGGCGACACCAGCGCCAATCTGATCGGCCTGCTGGAATGCCGGCTGGACGCCATCGTCTACCGCGCCAAGTTCGTACCGACGGTGTTTGCCGCCCGCCAGTTCGTTAATCACGGGCACATCAAGGTCAATGGCCGCAAGGTCGATATCCCGAGCTACCGCTGCAAGGTCGGTGACACGATCGAGGTGAAGGAAGCCTCGCGCCAGCTTGCGCTGGTGCTGGAAGCGACCCAGAGCCCGGAGCGTGATGTGCCCGACTACATCGAGGCCGACCACAACAAGATGGTCGCCAAGTTCAACCGCGTGCCGGTCCTGGGCGATGTGCCCTATGCGGTTATGATGGAACCGAACCTGGTCATCGAGTACTACTCGCGCTAGCGGCAACTAAGCTGGGGCTCGAATCCCGGTACGAAAAGAACAAGGCCACCTTCGGGTGGCCTTTTTCGTGGGGCGGCCTTTTCGTGGCCGGGTCTATACATTCGAGCCAATGAATATATGCTCCCTGGAACGATAACAAACAGCAGGGAGGCAGTGATGCTCAATCGACGGCACATGCTGAAAGGGCTGGCGGCGACGCCGGCGTCACAACGCCTGGCTGGTGCGCTGGGTGCCAGCGCCACGGCGGTCGCGGGAGCAACCGCAGCGCTGGCGCAGGAGGCGGATGTGCACCGCTTCACCTTCGGCGAATTCGAGGTGACGGTGTTGTCGGATGGTGCGATCGATCTGCCCATCTCGATGCTGGCGGCGGACATGGACATCGAGACGGTGAAGGCGCTGCTGGAAGAGCGCGGTCTGCCCACCGACACGCGACCGGGCACGATCAACGTCACCATGCTGACGCGCGGCGAGGACCGCATCATCATAGATGTGGGATCGGGTCCGAACTTCATGGACAGCGCCGGGCGGCTTGCCGAGTCGATCGAGGTCGCCGAGGTCGAGCCGGACAGCGTCACCCACGTGGTGCTGACCCATGCCCATCCGGATCACGTCTGGGGGCTGATCGACGAGTTCGAGGAGGCGCCGGTCTTCGCGCAAGCCGACTACACGATCTCGGCGGTGGAGTACGATTTCTGGATGGCGGAGGGTCGCGTCGATTTGCTGCCCGATCCGCTGAAGCCCTTTGCGCTGGGCGCGCAACGCAATCTGGCGCCGGTCGCTGAGCGCACGACGTTCGCCTCGGGAGAGCACGGCATCGTGCCAGGGGTGACGATGATCCCGACGCCCGGCCATACGCCCGGCCACATGTCGGTGCTGGTGGAGTCCGGTGGTGCGCAGTTGCTGATTGTCGGCGATGCGCTGACCCATCAGGTCATCGCCTTCGAGCGGCCGGACTGGCCGTTCGGCTTCGACATGGACCACGATCAGGCGAGCGCGACGCGCCAGGCACTACTCAAGCGCGCGGCGGCGGAGAAGATGCTGCTGGTGGGCTATCACCTGCCGTGGCCGGGCGTCGGCCGCGTCGAGGAGAAGGACGGCGGGTTCCGCTACGTCGCGGAAGGGTAGTTGTCTTTGTTGGCCGTTCGGGGTGACGACCTGAGTGTTGCGATAGGGCGCCGGCGAACAATCTTAGGCCTCATCCTGAGGGGCCGCATCAGCGGCCGTCTCGAAGGATGCGCGTTACCGCAACTCCATCAACCTCGTCCTTCGAGACGATGCTCTCGCATCTCCTCAGGATGAGGTTGATGTTGGGGCTCGGTTCGGCGTGATAGGCGCGCGCAACCGCCGTGAGCGATATGGAAAACTACGCGTCCTGCTTGCCGGTGCTCAGGCCGTTATCGGTGAAGAGCTGCTGCAACTCGCCGGCCTGGAACATCTCGCGGATGATGTCGCAACCGCCGACAAACTCGCCCTTGACGTAGAGCTGGGGGATCGTCGGCCAGTTCGAGAAGCTCTTGACGCCCTCGCGCACATCCATGTTGTCGAGCACGTTGACGCCCTTGTAGGGGACGCCCAGGTAATCGAGAATCTGCACCACCTGGCCGGAAAAACCGCATTGCGGAAAGGTCGGCGTGCCCTTCATGAACAGCAGCACGTCGTTGGACTTGGTTTCCTGCTCGATCCAGGCGTGAATGTCGCTCATGTCAGTTTCCTTTGGCTGCCGGGTTCCGGTACCGGCCGAATGCAGATGAACACAGACGATAAATGGACCGCAGCACGCGGAAATCCATAAGCGCGGCGATACTCAGGGCGAGCAACAGCAACATCACAGTTGGTGCAGACATCCCGCTCAAGCTCCCTCAGTCCGGGGCGTTGGTTTGCAGGGCAAGCGCATGCAGCACGCCGCCCATGTTTCCCTGCAGCGCCTTGTAGACCATCTGGTGTTGCTGCACCCGGCTCTTGCCGCGGAAGGCCTCCGAGACGACGGTCGCCGCGTAATGGTCGCCGTCGCCGGCCAGATCCTGAATCGTCACCTGAGCGTCGGGCAGCGCGGCCTTGATCAGGCGCTCGATCTCGCTTTGGTCCATCGGCATGACGGTTTCAGGTCCCTGCGTTGTCTGGCGATCATATAGGGAGTTTTGCGCCGCTGCACATCCCGGCCGGGTGGGCCGCGTGTGCAAGGCTCAGTCCGGCGTGGCCATGTAGCCGGGAAACCACGATTCGTGGGCGTGCCTGAGGGTCTCCACCGAGACCGAGATCACCGAACCGATCCTGAGCGCCGGACCGCCGGTCTCGCCGATGACCTCGGCCGCGATACCGTTGCGGGCGGCGTCCGCGAGCATGTCGTCAGAGTTCTCCGCAGCCACACTGATCACGTAGCGGCCCTGATCCTCGCCGAACAGCCGTGCATGCAGGTCCGGAGAGATCGCCATGTCGATGACCGCGCCGATACCACCGGCCATTGCCATTTCCGCCAGCGTGACCGCCAGCCCGCCATCGGACATGTCGTGGCATGCGGTAACGGTGCCCGACCGGATCGCCTGGCGCACGAAATCGCCGTTGGCGCGTTCGCGTTCCAGATCGACCGGCGGCGGCGCGCCGTCCTCGCGGTCCAGGCACTCACGCAGATACGTGCTCTGGCCCAGATGCGTACCCTGGCCGCCGATCAGTACCAGCGTCTCGCCCCCGGTCTTGAACTGAATCGTCGCGGCGCGGTCGATATCGGTGAGCAGCCCGACGCCGGCGATGGCCGGGGTGGGCAGGATCGCCTCGCCATTGGTCTCGTTGTAGAGCGACACGTTGCCGGAGACGACGGGGAAGTCGAGTTGGCGACAGGCTTCGCCGATGCCCTCGATGCAGCCGACGAACTGACCCATGATGTCCGGCCGCTCGGGATTGCCGAAGTTCAGGTTGTCGGTGATGGCGAGCGGTTCGGCACCCACGGCGGTCAGGTTGCGCCAGACTTCGGCGACCGCCTGCTTGCCGCCCTCGAACGGGTCGGCCCGGCAGTAGCGCGGCGTCACGTCGACGCAGAAGGCAAGCCCCTTGAGCTTGTCCTCGTCGACCCGGATCACCGCCGCGTCGCCGCCGGGGCGCTGGATGGTGTTGCCCATGACGAGGTGGTCGTATTGCTCCCAGACCCAGCGGCGCGAGCACATGTTGGGCGCGCCGACAATCTTCAGCAGCGCATCGTTGTAGTCGTCGGGCTGCGGCACGTCGGAGGCTGCCAGCGGGGCCGGTGGGTCGGTGCGCATAAAGGGACGGTCGTATTCCGGCGCCTCGTCGCCAAGTTCCTTGATCGGCAGGTCGGCCATCACGCCGCCGTGCTGGCGGATCAGGAAGCGCCTGGTGTCGGTGGTCTCGCCGACGACGGCGAAGTCGAGGCCCCACTTCTCGAAGATCGCGCGAGCGACGTCTTCCCTTTCGGGCTTCAGAACCATGAGCATACGCTCCTGGCTTTCCGAGAGCATCATCTCGTAGGCGCTCATGGCGTCCTCGCGGCAGGGGACGTGCTCCAGGTCGAGCGTCACGCCGAGATCGCCCTTGGCGCCCATCTCCACCGCCGAGCAGGTCAGTCCCGCCGCGCCCATGTCCTGGATGGCGATGACCGCGTCTGCGGCCATCAGTTCCAGGCACGCTTCCAGCAGCAGCTTTTCGGAGAATGGATCGCCGACCTGCACCGTGGGGCGCTTCTCCTCGGCGTCCTCGCCGAACTCGGCCGAGGCCATCGTCGCGCCGTGGATGCCGTCGCGGCCGGTCTTGGAGCCGAGATAGACGATCGGTTTCCCCACACCGGTGGCCTTGGCGTAGAAGATCGCATCCTTGTCGGCGATGCCGGCGGCGAAGGCGTTGACCAGGATGTTGCCGTTGTAGCTTTCGTGAAACTCCACCTCGCCGCCGACGGTGGGCACGCCGAAGGAGTTGCCGTAGCCGCCGATGCCGGCGACCACGCCGCGCACCAGATGGCGCGTCCTGGGGTGCTCGGGGTCGCCGAAGCGCAGTGCGTTCATCGCGGCCACCGGGCGCGCGCCCATGGTGAACACGTCGCGCAGGATGCCGCCGACGCCGGTCGCCGCGCCCTGATAGGGCTCGATGAAGGAGGGGTGGTTGTGGCTCTCCATCTTGAAGACGCAGACCTGGCCGTCGCCGATGTCGACGATGCCGGCGTTCTCGCCCGGCCCGCAAACCACCTGTGGCCCCTTGGTCGGCAGCGTCTTGAGCCAGATCTTGGAGGATTTGTAAGAGCAGTGCTCGTTCCACATGGCCGAGAAGATGCCGAGTTCGGTGACCGTCGGCTCGCGGCCGATCAGGTCGAGGATGCGCTGATACTCGTCCGGCTTGAGGCCATGCTCGGCGACCAGTTCGGGCGTGATCGGCGTCTCGTTGGGAATCATGGGCGGAGCCTGGTCATCGAGAGGGCATCGGGATGAGGGCATCGGGATGCGGACGGCGCGTGTTCGGCTAGCATCGGCCCTGCGCCAAGACAAGCTCCGCCGCCATGAATTCCTGCCGGCGCGTCACGCAGCCGCGGCAATGCTCTCGAAAAGCCCGAGCCCGTCGGTGCCGCCGAGACGTGCGTCGGTCATGTCTTCGGGGTGCGGCATCAGGCCGAGCACGTTGCCGGCCTCGTTGAGGATGCCGGCAATGTTGCGCTGCGAACCGTTCGGGTTGGCGGTTTGCGTCAGCGCGCCCTTTTCGTCGCAGTAGCGCAGCACCACGCGGCCTGAGTCCTCCAGCGCGTCGAGGGTCTTCTCGTCGGCGAAGTAGTTGCCGTCGCCATGGGCCACCGGCACGCGGATCACCTGGCCGGGCTCGTAGGCGCTGGTGAACGGCGTCTGGGTGTTCTCCACCTTCAGATGCACGTCGCGGCAGACGAATTGCAGGTTGGCGTTGCGCATCAGCGCGCCGGGCAGCAACCCCGTCTCGGTCAGCATCTGGAAGCCGTTGCACACGCCCAGCACGAACGTACCTGCGTTGGCGCGCGCGATGACGTCCGGCATGATCGGCGAATTCGCGGCGATCGCCCCGCAGCGCAGGTAGTCGCCGTAGGAAAAGCCCCCCGGCAGTACGATCAGGTCGACCTCGGGCAACCGCGTCTCGCCATGCCAGACGATCTCCGGTGCCTTGCCGGTGACGCGCTTCAAGGTCGCGGCCATGTCGCGCTCGCGGTTGGTGCCGGGGAACAGGACGATCGCGGATTTCATCGCTCGGGCTTCCGTTACCGGGGTCAGTTGCTCAGGTCGATCGCGTAGTTCTCGATCACCGTGTTGGCGAGCAGCTTCTCGCACATCGCCTCGACCTTGCGCTTGGCCTCGTCGCGGTCGGTCTCGTCAAGCTCAAGTTCGATCAGCTTGCCCTGGCGCACGCTGTCGACGCCCTCGAAGCCAAGCGTGGCCAGCGCGCCATGGATCGCCTTGCCCTGGGGGTCGAGCACGTCGGTCTTCAGCGTGACGGTGACGCGTGCCTTCATGATCATGTCCGCTCCGCTGCCGCTACTGCACCAGAACCGGACCGCGCGCCGTGGCGACCGGCTCGTTCTCCGACATGATGCCGAGCCGGCGGGCAACCTCGGTGTAGGCCTCCAGCAGGCCGCCGAGATCGCGGCGGAAGCGGTCCTTGTCGAGCTTCTCGTCGGAGCCGATGTCCCACAGCCGGCAGGAATCCGGGCTGATCTCGTCGGCCACGACGATGCGCACCATCTCGTTCTCGTAGAGCCGGCCGAATTCCAGCTTGAAGTCGATCAGCCGGATGCCGACGCCCAGGAACAGGCCGGACAGGAAGTCGTTGACGCGGATCGCCAGCGCCATGATGTCGTCGATCTCCTGCGGGGCGGCCCAGCCGAAGGCGGTGATGTGCTCCTCGGAGACCAGCGGGTCGTTCAACTCGTCGTTCTTGTAGCAGAACTCGATGATGGAACGGGGCAGTTGCGTGCCCTCGTCGAGACCAAGCCGCTCCGACAATGTGCCGGCGGCGACGTTGCGCACGATCACCTCGAGCGGAACGATCTCCACCTCGCGGATGAGCTGTTCGCGCATGTTCAGCCGGCGGACGAAATGCGTCGGCACGCCGATGGCGTTGAGGTTCTCGAAGATGAATTCGCAGATGCGGTTGTTGAGTACGCCCTTGCCGTCGATGACGTCCTTCTTCTTGGCGTTGAAGGCGGTGGCGTCGTCCTTGAAATGCTGCACCAGGGTGCCGGGCTCGGGGCCCTCGTAGAGGATCTTGGCCTTGCCTTCATAGACTCTGCGGCGGCGGTTCATGGATGGCGTTCCTTGCTGATGGGAGCGCGGTCCCGATCGCCCCCGACACAGGGACAACCCGGCTACGGGAAACCCTGAACTGCCGGAGCGGTGCTGCGCACCCGGCGGGCGACACGGATGGACTCAATTCTGAATCGGCGCGAACGTAGCTGATCCGCTGCCCGCGCACAATTGGGCATTGGAGACGCAAAGGCACCTTCGATGCGGCCATGCTTGGCGTTGATTTCGCGCGCCGCCCTCGCTACCTAAAACAGAGAGGACAGGCTGTGCCGGCCATTGGCAGGTGCAGCGAACGGGCGCGTCGGATTTCGCGGCGCGGGAGAGATTTCGGAGGCCTGGGAATGACCACATTCGACAAGCGCAAGGACGGTTTCGAGAAGAAGTTCGCCCATGACGAGGAGTTGCAGTTCAAGGCGCAGGCGCGCCGCAACAAGCTGCTCGGCCTTTGGGCGGCGGAGAAGTTCGGGCTGAGCGGCGAGGAGGCGGAAAGCTATTCCAAGGAGGTCGTGCTGTCGGACCTCGAGGAACCCGGTGACGAAGACGTGTTCCGCAAGGTGCGCGCCGATTTCGATGCGCGCGGGGTCGAGCAGACCGATCACCAGATTCGCCGGACCATGGACGAACTGCTGGCGACCGCCATGGAGCAGGTCAACTCGGAAGCCTGAACGCAGGTTTTCGTGACCGAAACGCCGATGACGTCCCATGCGTGAACTTGGCCTTGCGCGGCGGTTGGCAAGCGGCGGGCCGGTGGTCTGTGGCTGGTCCGGATTGTCGGATCCGCTGATCGGTGAGGCGATCGCGGCCGCCGGGTTCGAGGCTGTGTGCGTCGATTGCCAGCACGGCCATCAGGGCCTCGAGATGTTGAAGGCGACGCTGCTGGGCATCGTCGCCGGCGGTGCCGCGCCGGTGATGCGTATTCCCCTTGATGACGTGGCGCTTGGCGCACGCGCGCTCGACCTGGGTTTCGAGGCGGTGATCGCGCCGATGGTCAATTCGCGCGCCGACGCCGAACACCTCGTGGACGCTTTGAAGTACCCGCCGCTCGGCAACCGCAGTTGGGGACCGGCGCGGATGATGCATGTGTGGAACCATGACGGCGCCACTTTGGACGCGAACACATGGCTCGGTGCGGCGAACGGCCTGCAACTGGTGCTCGCTATGATCGAGACCGGGGCCGCGGTCGAGGCGGCCGGCGACATCGCCGCGGTCGAGGGTATCGACGGGTTGTTCATCGGCCCCGCCGACCTCTCCATCTCGCTGAGCGGGGGAACGGCGGTCGATCCGCAAGGCGCCGACGTCGTCGCGGCCATGGACACGGTTGCCGAGGCCTGCGCGACTCACGGCAAGCTGGCCACCGGGTACGCCCAGTCCGGCGAGATTGCGGCGAATTACCGCGCGCGCGGTTTCCGTCTCATCGCCGGCGGCACCGATTACGGTTACATCCGCGAGGGCGCGCGCGCCAAACGCGCCGAACTGGGAGGCTGATCCGTGCCCCCGGTACTTGCTCATGGGTATGCGCAGGGTCGATAATCGCCAAAAGCAATAGGTCAGTTGCTGCGCACGCGTCGCGGGAGGCGACTCTTGGATCAGCGAAACACGGGCGAGGGCGGTTCGCCTGCGCCGGACACAGCGGCGGGCGATACGCCCGCAGGCGGCACAATCGATCGCGTGGCGACGCTTGATCGGCTGCTGTCGCTGATCGATGCGGCCGGCCCGATCGAGTCGATCACCGACAAGTACTTCACCAACACCCGGCGCATCGTCGACCAGAACGGCAGCGTGCGGGCAAGTTACGCGGTGTTCATGCGCCGGCGCGTCATCGCGGCACTGGCGCCCGCACTGCGGCTGCTGTCGCGCTATGTGCCGGAGGCCGATGTCGAGACCTTCCACGAGGAAGGGCAGATCGTGCCTTCGGAAAAGAAGCTGATGCAGATCGACGTGCCGTTCGCGCGCATGTCGGAAGTCGAGACGCTGCTGCTGCAGAAGACGGGATTTCCCTGTGTGTGCGCGTCGAACGCCTACGAGATGTGCCGGGCGGTGCCCTACGCCTCCTTCATCGACATGCATGCGCGCCATGCCAGCGGCGCGGAGATGAACCTGCTGGCCGCCTACGGCGCATCGATCGGCAGCGAGGCGGCGCGCGCCGCCGATCCAGATGTGCGCGGCTTCACCAGTTCCTCGCAGGACCTGACCGCGCCGCTCTATGGCGCCGCGCGCGGCACCGGCACCATGCCGCATGCGCTGGTGGGCTATACCGATGCCGATGTGGTGCAGGCGATGAAGTACCTCATGGAGGTCTTGCCCGAGGACGCGCCGGTCATCGGACTGGTGGACTACCGCGCGCTGGAGATCACCGACGCGCTGGCCGCCGCGCGCTGGTTCTACGAGCATGCCAAGCTCGACCAGCAAGGCCGGACATTCGGCGTGCGTCTCGACACCCATGGCGGGCGCTTCGCAGAGGGGCTCGACTACGAACGCTCCGTCGATATTGTCGGCGAGTGGGTCGATGTCGATGGCGAGTACAACATCGCCGAGGCGGTGCTCGGCACCCGGGCGTTCCAGCTCGATTCCGGCAATGTCATCGTCGACAAGGTGCGCCGTCTCCTGTTCGGTACCGGCGTTTCGGTCGCCTCGATCATCAATACCCGACGTGCCCTCGACGAGGCCGGCTACACCGAGGCGCAGATCGTCGCCTCGTCGGGTTTCGACATGCAGAAGTGTCAGGTGGTCGGCGCGGTGAAGGCGCCGGTCGACGCCATCGGCACCGGCTCGTTCCTGCCCGCCACCTTGTCGGAGACCTACGCCACCGCCGACGTCATCGCCTATGACGGGGTGAAGCGCGTCAAGGTCGGCCGCGAGTTCCTGTTCGAGTGATCGGCCGGGCGGCATCTCAACAAATCGATAGAACCTCCGAGCGGAACATGCATAATTCAGATTGATGGGATTGGCAGGTGACATAACCGCTATGGATATCGAACCTAACGACTTGAAATTGCTGGTGACTCTCGACGTGTTGCTGAGCGAGGGCAGTGTGACGGCGGCCGCGCGGCGGCTTGGCGTCAGTCAGCCCGCCCTGTCGGCGCAGCTTGCGCGGCTGCGCAATATGTTCGGCGATCCTCTGCTGGTGATGTCCGGTCGGCGCATGGTGCCGACAACGCGCGCGGAAGCCTTGCGCACGCCGCTGCAGCGGATGCTGCGGGACCTGGAGGGCGTTATCCGGACCGCCGCGGCGTTCGATCCGACGACCAGTACCCAGACCTTCCGTGTCGGCGGCACGGACTACGTGCACGCGGTGATGCTGCAGGGGTTCGTGGGGCGGCTGAACAAGCGCGCGCCGGGCTTGCGCATTGCCTTGATGGCGGTCGAGCCGGACAGTGTCTGGCAGGACCTGGAGAGCGGCCGCACCGACGCTGCCGTCGTCACCAACATGACCTCGCTGCCGCACGCCAAGTCGCGCCGGCTGCGGCAGGAGGAGTTCGTGCTGGTGCAGCGCAAGGGTCACCCGCGCGGCAACAAGGCGCCCGATCTCGACGAGTTCTGCGCGCTCGATCACATCCTGGTCTCGCCGGAAGGCGGCGGGTTCGTGGGCGCCGTCGATCATGCGCTGGAGAAGGTCGGCAAGACGCGCCGGGTAGCGGTCTCGGTGCCCAGCTTCCTGCTGGTGGCGGGGCTGGTGTCGGAAACCGACCTGGTCTGTGTGCTGCCCGAGCGGTTGGCGCAGTCGGAGACCGACAGGCTCGACATCCTGCCGCTGCGGTTCGCGCCGGAGGGCTTCGGGCTGCAACTGATCTGGCACCCGCGGCGCCAGCACGATTCAGCCCATGTCTGGCTGCGCGACGAGCTTGTTCGTTATCTGCAAGATGATCCTGAACCGGTCACGGAGCCTGCTGCCTTAGCCGGTGAATGAACACGGTGAAGGTCATCAGTCCCTCCGGCCACGGCCCGTGGCCGGAGTCGTCGTTGATGTGACCGGCGTCACCGGCATCCACCACCATTGATCCCCAGGCATTGGCCAGGTCGGCGGTCGCCTCCTGGCTGGCGTAGGGGTCCGTCTTGCTGGCGGCGACCAGCGAGGGAAAGGGCAGGGGGTCGCGCGGCACCGGCACGAAGGGTGCGGCATCCGGCACCTTGTCGAGGCGTGTCTCCAGGTCCGGCGGGGCGACCAGGAAGGCCCCGGCGACGGTCAGGCCGGTGAGCACCGGCGCGGCGTGTGCAAGCGCGATGGTGCCCAGCGAATGGGCGATGAAGACGATCGGGCGGCTGGCTTTTTCAGCGTGCTCGCGAATACGCGCGCTCCAACCTTCAGGCTGCGGCTGCCACCACTGGTCCTGCTCCACGATGGTCGCGGTGGCGATGCGCGAACCCCAGCGCCGGTACCAGTGGTTCTCCGTGCCACCGCCAAGCCCCGGCAGGATCAGGATATCGGCGTCTTTCGCCTTCATGTCTGCCGGATCAGCCTTTCGCGGTGCCGAACACCCGCTCGAAGATCGTGTCGACGTGCTTGAAGTGGTAGCCGAGGTCGAACAACGCCTTTAGCGCGCCCGCGTCGAGACGGGCCGTGACCTCCGCGTCGACCTTCAGGAAGGTGAGGAAGTCGCCCTCGCCCTGCCATACGCGCATGGCGTTGCGCTGCACCTGGGCGTAGGCCTCCTCGCGCGAGGCGCCGGCCTCCACCAGCGCCAGCAACACCCGCTGCGAGTGGATCAGTCCGCCCAGCGCATCGAGGTTTTCCTGCATGCGCTCAGGGTAGACCACGAGCTTGTCGACGACGCCGGTCAGGCGCGCCAGCGCGAAGTCGAGCGTCACCGTGGCGTCCGGGCCGATCATGCGTTCGACCGAGGAGTGCGAGATGTCGCGCTCGTGCCACAGCGCCACGTTCTCCATGGCCGGCAGGGCGTAGCTGCGCACCATGCGCGCCAGACCCGTGAGGTTCTCGGTCAGCACCGGATTGCGCTTGTGGGGCATCGCCGAGGAGCCCTTCTGGCCCGGTGAGAAATACTCCTCCGCCTCGAGCACCTCGGTGCGTTGCAGGTGGCGCACTTCCACCGCCAGGCGTTCGATCGACGAGGCGACGACGCCCAGCGTTGCGAAGAACATGGCGTGGCGGTCGCGCGGGATGACCTGGGTGGAGACAGGCTCCGCGGTAAGACCGAGCTTCGCCGCCACGTATGCCTCGACGCTCGGGTCCACATTGGCGAAGGTGCCGACGGCGCCGGACAGCGCGCAGGTGGCGATGTCGGTGCGGGCCGCCTCGAGACGGTCCCTGCAGCGGGCGAACTCCGCATAGGCTTGCGCCATCTTAAGCCCGAAGGTCACCGGCTCGGCGTGAATGCCGTGGCTGCGGCCGATGCACGGCGTCGTCTTGTGCTCGAAGGCGCGTTTCTTCAGCGCTGCCAGCAGCCCGTCGAGATCGGCAAGCAGGATGTCCGCGGCGCGGGTGAGCTGCACGTTGAAGCAGGTGTCGAGCACATCCGAGGAGGTCAGCCCCTTGTGCACGAAGCGGGCGTCCTCGCCGACATGCTCGGCCAGATGCGTCAGGAAGGCGATGACGTCATGTTTGACCTCGCGCTCGATCTCGTCGATGCGCGCCACGTCGAAACTCGCCTGCGAGCCGCGCTCCCAGATCGTGTCGGCGGCGGCTTGCGGGATGGCGCCGATCTTCGCCATCGCCTGGGCGGCGTGGGCCTCGATCTCGAACCAGATGCGAAACTTCGTCTCCGGCTGCCAGATGGCAACCATCTCCGGGCGGGAATAGCGCGGAATCACTGGGGCAGGGCTTTCCGGGTCAAGTGTGGAACGCGAGCCGGCGGTTTAGCAAAGCGCAGCGCTCCTCTCAACCGGGGGTCAGAACGCCACCGGCACTGCGATCAGCCGCCGGTCGCGCCCCTCGAACCCGAAGGACATGACGCTGATCATCGCCACCGCCCTGTCGGGGTCCGGGTCCATCGGCATCCAGACGCCGGAAACCTGATAGTCCAGCGGGCAGTTGCGGCTCTTGGGAATCGTCTTGTCGCGGTAGACCTCTTCGGCACCATCGCCGCTTTGCAGGCTGAGCGCAAAGCCGACCATCTCGCCCAGGTCCTCGCAACCGCTCGGCGGGGGAAGCGGGAAGGTCTCCAGGCTCAGGCGCACGAATTCGGATATCGCCGGCGAGGCCTGTACCGGGCGGAAGGACAGCGACTTGGTGTCGGTGTCCTCTTCGTCGGGCGGATCGGCCGCGGCCAGGCGCGCCGGTTCGCTGATCGACAGGGAGCGCAGTGCCGAGGAGGCCTGATCGCGCGCCTGGGCCAGCGCGTCGCCGACGCTTGCCAGCTCGTTTTCCAGCCGCACGCGGAACGGGCCGGCGGCGAAGCTGTCCTTGTCGAGATCGACGACGAACAAGTTGGCGTAAGGGAATCCCGAACCGTCCTGGCGGCCGTATTCGACGAAGGCGAAGTAGCGCGCGTTGGGCGAATAGCCGATGACCTGATAGGCCGCGATATCGCCGGCGCGTGTCGGTGCGGGCGAGGCGACAAGGGGTGCCGCCAGGGCAAAAAGAGCTGTCAGAAACAGACGAACGCTGCGTGCATACATGCCATTCACCCGAATGCTCGTTTGCATCCCGGCAACATGCTAGCACGTCGTTTCGGCGATGTGCCGGGCGGAGTGGGTGGAATGAGCGAAACCGGACGCGAAACGGCGGTCATCGGTGCCGGCGTGGTGGGGATTGCCGCGGCGCTCCACCTGCAGCGCGCCGGCTTCGATGTGACGCTGATCGACGGCGAGGAGCCGGGCTCGCAGACCTCGTTCGGCAATGCGGGCATCGTCTGCGGCCGCCACTACGTGCCCACGGCGATGCCGCGTGCGCCGATGGAGATTCTCAGGCTGGCGCTCAACCGCGCGACCTACGCGCGCTATCAGCCGGCCGCGCTGCCGGGCTTTGCCGGGTGGCTGTTCGCGTTCTGGCAGGAAACCGGGCCGCGGCGCCTTTACGAGACCGCGCGGCGGATGATGCCGGCAATGGCCGAGACGGTGGCGCTGCATCGTGGCCTGCTGAATGAGGCGGACGCAGCGCATCTGCTGCGCGAGACCGGATGGCTGATGCTTTACCGCGACGAGGAGGACTATGCGGAGGGCGCGCAGGAACGCGCCTTCGCGCGCGAGGCGGGCATCCCCTTCGACGACATGGACTGCGCCGCAGCCTGCGAGCTGGAGCCGAACCTGTCGCCGGTGTTCTCGCGCGCGGTCAACTGGCGCGCCAATGCGTCGGTGCGTGATCCGTTCGCCGTCAGCCAGGCCTATCTGGGGCTGTTCATGCAGGCCGGCGGAACCCTGCGGCAGCAAAACGTCACGGCGATCCATCCCGATGGCGCGCGGTGGCGTGTTGTCGATGCTGACGGCGCGCGGACCTTCGACAAGGTCGTGCTGTGCGCCGGGGTCTGGTCGGCGGACCTGCTTGCACCGCTGGGCTATCGGCCGCCGCTCAAGCCAAAGCGCGGCTATCACACCCACTACGCCCCGCAGGGTAACGCCTCGCTCGGGCGGCCTGTCGTCGACGACGCGATGGGCTTCGTTCTGGCACAGACGACGCGCGGCATACGGGTCACCACCGGCATCGAGCTTGCCGGACGCGAGGCGCCGGCCAGTCGCCATATGGCGCAGCGCATCGAGCCGCTTGCCCGCGAACTGTTCCCGCTTGCCGAGGCGCTCGACGATGAACCCTGGATGGGTCGGCGGCCGGCGTTTCCGGACTCGCTTCCCATTGTTGGCCCCGCGCCGCGCCATTCCGGCTTGTGGGTCAATTTCGGCCATGCGCATCTCGGCCTCACGCTGGCGCCGCTGACCGGCCGGTTGCTGGCGGAGATGATGACGGGCGAGCGGCCGCTGATCGACCCTTCTGTGTTCGATCCGCGGCGGTATCTGCGTTAGTCCTATTCCGCTCACGGCAGTTGCGCATCCGCGAGGGCGGCCTGACCGGCCGGGCGCGCAGTCGCGCGCCTCAACCACCGCTCATCGTGCAGCTAACCGAACAGCTCGCTCCAGCTCGGCGGAAGGGCAGGGGACGCACCGCGCCCGCCGGCGGCGTGGACGCCCCTGGCGACGGCGCGTGCAAGGCAGTGCGCTGCGCCATGTCCGATCGCCACCAGATCGTTGAGCGGGTCGGCAAGCGGCTGGTGTCCGGTCGCCAGCGCGAACACGATGTCGCCGTCGAGTGGCGTGTGGACCGGGTGCAGCGCCCGCGACAGTCCGTCCTGCGCCATGATGGCGAAACGCCGTGCCTCGACCTTGCTCAGACGTGCGTCGGTCGCGACCACGCACAGCGTCGTCGATGCCTGCGCCTGACCCTTCGTGTGCGGCGTCAGCGCGTCCTCGGGCACCTGATCGGGCCATCCCAGTCCGCCGAACTCGCCGTCGCGCTCGAAGGCGCCCGCCCAGAACCGCGCGCTGTCGCTGATCGTGGCCGAGCCCGCTGCGTTGACCGCGGCAAGGGCTGCCACGGTGACATCGCCCGTCCTGGCGGACGCGCTGCCGAGCCCGCCGCGCAGATTGGCCGTGGTCGCCCCCAGCCCCGCGCCGACCGAGCCCTGCTGCAGCGGTGCGCCGGCGGCCTCGCAGGCCGCAAACCCGAGATCGCGGTACAGGCTTCCAGTGATGGCGGACTTGTCACCACCGTTGAGCAGGTCGAACAGGATCGCGCCGGGCACGATGGGAACGCGCGCGGGACCGATGGCAAATCCGCGGCCGCGTCCGGCAAGCCAGGCCATGGCGCCGGATGCCGCCTCCAGGCCGAAGGCTGAGCCGCCCGAGAGGACGATCGCGTCGATCTCCTGCACGGTCATGTCGGGGGCCAGCAGTTCGGTGTCGCGGGTGCCCGTGCCGCCGCCGCGCACATCCACCGCCGCAACCGCCGGTTCGTCGCACAGAACGACGGTGACGCCGGTCAGGGCCGCGGTGTCATCGGCCTGGCCGACGCTGATGCCGGCGATGTCGGTAATATCGTTGCGCATCAGGCCGCGATCACAGTGCGCGGTATTCGCCGCTGTCCCAGACGTACCAGATATAGGCAGGCTCGGTGACGTCGCCGCGGTCGTCGAAGGCGATCGGACCCAGAACGGTCTCGAAGGTCGTGGCGTTGAGCTTCGCGGTGACGGCGTCAAGCTCGGTGGAGCCGGCGGCGTTGGCGGCCTCGGCCCAGATCTTCATCGCCGCATAGGCGTGCAGGGTGTAGCCTTCCGGATTGATGCCTTTTTCCCTGAACGTCGCCACCGCGTCCCTGGCGGAGGCGAACGTGCGCGGATCGGGCACGAAGGTCGCCAGGGTGCCCTGACCGGCGGGCCCGGCAATCTCCCAGTACTGCTGGGTGATCAGCGCGTCGCCGGAGATCAACTGGGTCTCCAGGCCCTGCTCGCGCATCTCGCGCACGATCAGCCCGGCTTCGGTGTGATAGCCACCGACATAGAGCACATCAATGCTCTCCTGCCGCAGCTTGGCGACGAGCGCGGTGTAGTCCTTCCGGTCGGTGGAATAGGCATCGAAGATGGTCTCGGTGATGCCGGCAGCGTTGAGCGCCTTTCTGGCCTCCTCGGCGAGGCCAGCGCCATAGGCGGACTTGTCGTGGATGATCGCCACGTTCTTGTCGGGGAAGTTGGCGGCGATGTAGGCGCCGGCGACGGCACCCTGCTGGTCGTCGTTGCCGCTGACGCGATAGACGCCGGGTCCGGCGCGCTCGCTCGTCAGCTTCGGATTGGTGGAGCCCGGCGAAATCTGCACGATATTCTTGTCGGCATAGACGGCGGCCGCGGCGATCGAGGCATTCGAGCAGAAATGGCCGGCCACGAAGACTGCGCCTTCCTCGATGAACCTGTTGGCGGTGGTGACGGCCTCGTCCTTGTCACACCGGTCGTCCCCCACGGTCAGCTTCAGCATCTTGCCGTTGACGCCGCCGGCGGCGTTGATCTCGGCGATGGCCAGTTCGGCGCCGTTCCTGAGCTGCTCGCCGAACGAGGCATACTGTCCGGTCATCGGACCGGCGGTGGCCACGACGATCTCCTCAGCCAGGGCCGCGTTGGCCAGGCTGGCGCTCATCAGACCTGCCGTGGTCAATCCCGCAAGAGCAGCCGTGATCGGCTTGCGCATGGTCGGGTCCTTCTGCTTGCTGTCGTGGGTCCGCGCCGTCGCAGTCCTCGTTCAGGGCCAACCGGCGACCAAGTCCGTTCGGCGGATTTATGGCATGGAAAGGACGCGGCTTCCAATCGGATTTGGTGTGGTCGACGCTGACCTGAAGGGGTGCGCGCGAGCGTCAGGCGCTGCGCAGCATGGTGGCCAGATTGGGCACGCCCGGTGCGGTCAGGATCGCGCGCAGCAGGGGTGCGAACACGTCGGCCGGCAGGCGTTCGAGGTCCATGGAGGCTCCGTTTCCCGAACCCATCACGCTCTCGCGCAGGTTCGCCGCCGAAACGCAGGCCAGCGGCCAATCGGGGAACATGCGCGCGTCCGCCGGCGCGTGACGCAGCACGCGGACACCCTTGTGACGGCGGTCGGCGGCGATGCGCCCCATGGTCGCCTGAAGAGCGTCGGCAGGGCCTTCGAGCAGTTGGAAGAACATGCCGTCCGCGTAGACCAGAACGCCGCTGATCCGGTCGCTTGCGTTGCGGGCGCGGGCGCCGGCGAGGATATCGTCAAGCGCGCCGCCGATCACCTCCGCGTCCGGCAATAGCGTTGCCCGGCTCTGATAGAGGACGGTCTGGAGACTGGACATGGCTGCACCTGACTGGGTCGCGAGTCCTCTCAATGCCCTGCGCCTGGCCGAACCCGCGATGCCATTATTGAAGCGCGCTATTGGTTAACGTTTGCTTCTCCGGCGTATCGGCGATGCAACGCGTCGACGGGCGGATTGGGCGTGGCGTCCCGTCAGGTTGGACGAAAATCGGCTGCGGCACACGCATTCGGCGCACTAATCGCAGACGTGAATGCAATTTGAGCATTTTTTTGGAATTATTCTCATAAAAAGTGTTGACCGTCCGCGTGCGCGCGGCGCAGACTTTCCGCCACGCATTTGTCCGCATCAACAACAAGAACGCGCGGCGTTTGCTCTCAGGTCCGTTTCGCACCGTGTGCGGGCGGCAGGTTGGCGTATGGCCGGCTGCCGCCGGGGTACGCGTGCGCGATGATGGACCAAGCCAGCGCGCCGTCGTGATCCGGGGAGGAGAGCATGACAACTGTCGCGATGACGGTGAACGGTGACAGCGTCTCGGCGGATGTCGAGCCACGCACGCTGCTGGTCCAGTTCCTGCGCGAGAACCTGTTGCTGACCGGTACGCATGTGGGTTGTGACACCAGCCAATGCGGCGCCTGCGTGGTGCATGTCAACGGCAAGGCAGTG
Organism: Tepidamorphaceae bacterium; assembly: GCA_028279445.1. Lineage (GTDB taxonomy): Bacteria > Pseudomonadota > Alphaproteobacteria > Rhizobiales > Tepidamorphaceae > JANQNT01. The sequence continues at coordinate 60,117 of JANQNT010000027.1, forward strand.
AAGGCCTGCACCATGCTGGCCGTGCAGTGCGAAGGCGCCGAGGTGACCACCATCGAGGGTCTTGCCGACGGCGATGCGCTGCATCCCATGCAGGCAGCCTTCCAGGAGCATCACGGGCTGCAATGCGGCTTCTGCACGCCGGGCATGATCATGTCTGCGGTGGATATCGTGAACCGCCATGGCGGGGCGCCGGACGAGGCCACCATCCGCAAGCAGCTCGACGGCAACATCTGCCGCTGCACGGGCTATCACAACATCGTCAAGGCGGTCGCCGCCGGCGGCGCGGCAATGGACGTGCCGGCGCGCGAGGCAGCCGAATAGGCGGCGATCGATGCGGCCACCGAAAACAATCACGACGGAAACAGGTTTCAGGGAGGAGACCGTTCCATGAGCGAGACAGGCATCGGCGCACGGGTTCGCCGCAAGGAAGACCGGCGCTTTGTCACCGGTGCGGGCAACTACACCGACGACGTCAACATCGCGGGCCAGGCCCATGCCGTGTTCCGGCGCAGCGAACACGCCCATGCGGCGGTGAAGTCGGTCGATGCAAGCGCCGCGCTGGCGCTGCCGGGCGTGCTCGGCGTGTTCACCGGCGATGATCTGGCGGCCGACGAGGTCGGCGCGCTGCCGGCGGGCTGGATGATCCATTCGAAGGACGGCTCGCCGATGAACGCGCCCGGCCATCCCTGCCTGGTGCAGGGCAAGGCGCGCTATGTCGGCGATCCGGTCGCGGTCGTCATCGCCGAGACCCAGGCGCAGGCGCGTGCCGGCGCCGAGGCGCTGGAGGTCGACTACGAGGAGCTCGACGCGGTCATCGACCTGACCGAGACCCAGTCGAGCAGCGTGCTGCTGCACGACGATGCGCCGAAGAACACCTGCTACGAGTGGGAACTCGGCGACAAGGCGGCGACGGAGGCCGCTTTCGCCAAGGCGCATCACGTCACCAGGCTAAGCTTGACCAACAACCGCCTGGTGCCGAACGCCATGGAGCCGCGCGCGGCGCTTGCCGACTACGATGCCGGCACCGGCAGCTACACCCTCTACACCACCAGCCAGAACCCGCACGTGGCGCGGCTGGTGATGTCGGCCTTCCTGAACGTTGCACCGGAGCACAAGCTGCGGGTGATCGCGCCGGACGTGGGCGGAGGTTTCGGCTCCAAGATCTACGTCTACCCGGAAGAGGTCGTCTGCACCTGGGCGTCGAAGAAGGTCGGGCGCGCGGTGAAGTGGACCGCCGATCGCACCGAGAGCTTCATCACCGACGCCCATGGCCGCGACCACGCGACCGACGCCCAGTTGGCCATGGACGAGCGCGGCAGGATACTGGGCTTCCGGGTGCGCACCACGGCCAATCTCGGCGCCTATCCGAGCCTGTTCGCCACCTGTGTGCCGACCTATCTCTACGCCACGCTGCTATCGGGCCAGTACGACATTCCGGCGATCTACGCGGAGGTCGACGCGGTCTACACCAACACCGTGCCGGTGGATGCCTACCGCGGTGCGGGTCGGCCGGAGGCGACCTTCGTGGTGGAGCGCATCGTCGAGGTGGCGGCGCGCGAGATGGGCATCGATCCGGCGACCTTCCGGAAACGGAACTTTGTCAAGAAGTTCCCGCACCAGACGCCGGTCATCATGACCTATGACGCGGGCGATTATGCTGCTTCATTGAACCGGGCCTGCGATCTCATCGACTACAAGGGCTTCAATCGCCGCCGGCGCGACTCGGCGCGCAACGGCAAGCTGCGCGGCATCGGCTTTTCCAACTACATCGAGGCCTGCGGCATCGCGCCGTCGGCGGCGGTGGGTTCGCTCGGCGCGGGCGTCGGCTTGTGGGAGTCGGCCGAGGTACGCGTCAACCCGACCGGCAATGTCGAGGTCCTCACCGGTTCGCACAGCCACGGCCAGGGCCACGAGACCACCTTCGCCCAACTCGTCGCCGAGCGGCTCGGCATCGGCATCGACCAGGTCGAGATCGTGCACGGCGACACCGACAAGGTGCAGTTCGGCATGGGCACCTACGGATCGCGCTCCGGGGCGGTCGGCATGTCGGCGATCGCCAAGGCGCTCGACAAGGTCGAGGCCAAGGCGAAGAAAATCGCCGCCCACCTGCTGGAGGCGGCCGAAGGCGACATCGAGTTCAAGGACGGCACCTTCTCGGTTACCGGCACCGACAAGTCGATCAGCTTTCCCGAGGTTTCGCTGTCGGCCTATGTGGCGCACAAGTTCCCCACCAGCGAGATCGAGCCGGGCCTCAAGGAGGGGGCGTTCTATGACCCGTCCAATTTCACGTTCCCGGCCGGCTGCCACATCTGCGAGGTAGAGATCGATCCGGCGACCGGCGTCACCGACATCGTCAACTGGGTTGCCGTCGACGACTTCGGCGTCGTGGTCAATCCGATGATTGTCGAAGGCCAGGTGCACGGCGGCATCGCGCAAGGGGTCGGCCAGGCGCTGCTGGAGAACGCGGTCTACGACAGCTCCGGCCAACTGCTCACCGCCTCCTACATGGACTACTGCATGCCGCGCGCCGACGATCTGCCGGACTTCACGGTGGACACCACGGTTACCCCGTGCCCGTCCAATCCGCTCGGCATCAAGGGGTGCGGCGAGGCCGGCGCGATTGCCGCGCCGGCGGCCGTCATCAACGCCATCACCGACGCGCTCGGGCATGAGGAGATCGCCATGCCGGCGACGCCGCAGGCCGTGTGGCGGGCTGCCCAGGTGGCCGCGCGCGAAGCCGCCGAGTAAGGGGAGGGTCAGCCATGTACGACTTCGCTTTTCACCGTCCCGCATCGATCCGCAAGGCCGCCTCGCTTGCCGCTGATGAGGACGCCAAGCTGCTGGCGGGCGGACAAACGCTGCTGCCGACCATGAAGCAGCGGCTGGCGGCGCCCGAAGCCCTCATCGACCTGTCCGGCATCGAAGGCCTGACCGGCATCGCCATGAAGGGCCGCACGCTTCATGTCGGCGCCATGAGCCGTCATGCGGAGGTTGCGGAGAGTCCGGTGGTGCGTGAGGCGATCCCCGCGCTTGCCGCGCTCGCCGGCGGTATCGGCGATCCGCATGTGCGCAATCTCGGCACGCTCGGCGGGTCGATTGCCAACAACGATCCGGCTGCCGATTACCCGGCAGCGTGTCTTGGCCTTGGGGCCACCATTGCCACCAACAAGCGGCGCATCCCGGCGGACGATTTCTTCACCGGCATGTTCGAAACCGCGCTGCAAGACGGCGAGATCATCACCAAGGTGCTGTTTCCGGTGCCGCGGCGTGCCGGTTACGCGAAGTTCGCCAACCCCGCCTCGCGCTACGCGCTGGTCGGCGTGTTCGTGTCCAAGCGAAGCCGCCAGGTGCGCGTCGCGGTGACGGGGGCGGGACCGGGTGTCTTCCGCGCCACGGACATGGAAGAGGCACTGTCGAAACGCTTCGCAGCCAGGTCGCTCGATGGCGTGTCCGTGCCGGCCGGCGATCTCAACGACGATATCCATGCGAGCGCCGACTATCGCGCGCATCTCGTCGGCGTGATGGCCAAACGGGCGGTCGACGCGGCCTGAACGCGTTTGCCAGCGTCCGAAACGACGACTATGCAATGGGGCGGGCAATCCGCCCCATTCGTGTCTTGAAGGGAGCATGCGCGTGAGCACCCCCACCCTGCCGGGCTCCATCGACGATGCGCTCGAGCTGCTCGAGGCCGGCGACTACCTCGCCGGGCGCGCGCTGGCCACCGTCGTCTTCCTGAGCCTGAAGATGGGACGGTCGCTGTTCCTGGAAGGCGAGGCGGGCGTTGGCAAGACCGAGATCGCCAAGGTGCTTGCTGCAGGTCTCGGCCGGCGGCTGATCCGCCTGCAGTGCTACGAGGGGCTCGATGTCGCCTCGGCGGTCTACGAGTGGAACTACGCCGCGCAGATGATCGAGATCCGCCTGGCGGAGGCGCAAGGCGCCGCCGATCGCGCGCGGCTGGGCGAGGATGTGTTCTCCGAGCGCTTCCTGATCAAGCGCGCGCTGCTGGAGGCGCTGGAGACGGATGCCGCCGGGCCGCCGGTGCTGCTGATCGACGAGCTCGACCGGGCCGACGAGGCCTTCGAGGCGTTCCTGCTGGAGGTGCTTGCCGACTTCCAGATCACCATTCCCGAAATCGGTACGGTGCGCGCCGACGAGCCGCCGATTGTGGTCATCACCTCCAACCGCACGCGGGAAATCCACGATGCGCTGAAGCGCCGTTGTCTCTATCACTGGGTCGGCTATCCCGATGTCGAGCGCGAACTGGCGATCGTCAAGCGCAAGGTGCCCGATGCGGCCGAGGCGCTCAGCCGCCAGCTCGTGCATTTCGTCCAGCGTATCCGGGCGGAGGATGTGTTCAAGGCGCCCGGTGTCGCCGAAACGCTCGACTGGGCGGCAGCCCTCAGCGAACTCGACGCGGTCGCCCTCGATCCGGCAATTGCCTCGGACACGCTGGGCGTGATCCTCAAGTACCAGGACGATATCGACCGCTTCCAGAAAAGCCGCATCAAGGAATTGATCGACGAGGTGGATGCGGAGCTGAGGGTTTCCGCGTGAGCATGCAGGCAGACGGCGGCGCCGGAGCGCTCGCTGACAACGTTGCCCATTTCGGCCGGGCGCTGCGCGCTGCCGGGCTGAAGGTCGGGCCGGCCACCATCATCGACGCGATCACCGCGCTGAAGCTCGGCGGTATCGGAACCCGCGAGGATGTCTACTGGACGCTGGCGTCGATCTTCGTCAAACGCCACGAGGATGCCGAACTGTTCGACCAGGCCTTCGCCCTGTTCTGGCGCAAGCGCGCGCTGATGGAGCGCATGCTTCAAGCCCTAATGCCGGTGACGGCCGCCCCGCAGGACAACAGCAAACGCGATCCCGTCAGCCGGCGCATTTCAGATGCGATGTTCGACGAGGCGTCGCCACCGGCGGAACGGCCGCGCCCGCAGATCGATATCGACTCCACCCTGACCGTCTCCGAGCGTGAACTGCTGCGGTCCAAGGATTTCCAGCAGATGACGGCCGATGAGATCGCCGCCGCGCGCAAGCTGATCGCGCGGCTGACGTTGCCCTTCGACACCGTGACGACGCGGCGTATGGAACCGGCCGCGCGCGGACCGCTGATTGATACAAGGCGCACGCTGCGCGCCAGCCTGCGCGCCGGGGGTGGCATGATCTCCCTGAAGCGGGTCAGGCCGCAGCGGCGCCACCCGCCAATCGTCGCGCTGTGCGACATTTCCGGCTCGATGAGCGAGTACACGCAGGTGTTCCTGCACTTCCTGCACGCACTCACCGAGCGCCGCCGGCGCGTTGCGAGCTTTGTCTTTTCCACCCGGCTGACCAATGTCACGCGGGCGCTGCGCCAGCGCGATCCCGACGAGGCGCTGGCGCTGTGTTCGGATCAGGTCGCCGACTGGTCGGGCGGTACGCGCATCGCCGATTGCCTGGGCGACTTCAATCGCACCTGGTCGCGCCGGGTGCTGGGGCAGGGCGCGGTGGTGCTGCTGATCACCGACGGGCTTGAACGCGACGATCCCGGCGGCGAACTTGCCCGCGTCATGGAGAGGCTGCACAAGTCCTGCCGGCGGCTGGTCTGGCTCAATCCGCTGTTGCGCTACGATGGCTTCGAGGCGCGCGCCGCCGGCATCCGGGCGATGATGCCGCATGTGGACGAATTCCGGCCGGTCCACAATATAGCCGCCATGGAAGGCCTGTGCGCGGCGTTGCAGCAGCGGGTGGATCACGCGGCATCCCCGCGCAAATGGCTGAGCCGTATCGCCGATCGGGCCGCTTGATCAGGAGGTCGTACCACGTGCCCAAGCCCACGCATGACCCGAAGGGTGACATCCTGGCCATCGCCGAGCGGTGGGCCGGGGAGGGGCGCGACGTGGCGCTGGCCACCGTCATCGAGACCTGGGGATCGGCGCCGCGCCCGGTCGGCAGCCATCTGGTGATCGACGCGGAGGGTGCGTTCATGGGATCGGTCTCCGGCGGCTGCGTGGAAGGTGCCGTGGTGACCGAGGCGGTGGACGTGATCGCGGGCGGCGACCCCAAGGTGCTCGAATTCGGCGTTGCCGACGAGACGGCGTGGGAAGTCGGGTTGTCCTGCGGCGGACGCATCCGCGTCTACGTGGAAAAGCTGACGCGGGGTTGAGCGCATGGAGCTTGGCCTTCTTGCCGCCTTGAACGAGGAGCGCAGCCAGCGCCGCGCGGTGCTGGTCGTCACCGAGCTTGCGTCCGGTGCGCAGCGGCTGATCCGCGAGGCGGACATCGATGCCGAGGACGAGGCCGACGCCTTGCGGGCCGCGTTGCTGTCTGGCAGAAGTCGGGTTCAGCCGGGCGAGGCTGGCGAGCGCTTCGTCGCGGTGCATGTCCCCGCTCCGAAGTTCGTCGTCGTCGGCGCGGTGCACATTTCCCAGGCGCTGGCGCCGATGGCGATTGCGGCGGGGTTCGATGTCACCATTGTCGATCCACGCACGGCCTTCGCCACCGCGGAGCGCTTCGCGGGGCTTCGCCTGATCGCCGAATGGCCGGACGAGGCACTGCCGGCGATCGGGCTTGACCGCTGGACGGCGTTCGCCGCGCTGACGCACGACCCCAAGATCGATGACGACGCCATCGCCGCCGCACTGAATGCGGGTTGCTTCTACGTCGGCGCGCTGGGCAGCCGGAAGACCCATGCCAAACGGCTCGAGCGGCTGGCCGAATGTGGCGTCAATGAACGCGATACCGCGCGCATCCACGCGCCCATCGGCCTCGATATCGGAGCGCAGAGCCCCGCCGAGATCGCCGTCGCGGTGCTGGCCGAGGCCATCGCCGCGCTGCGCGGGGGGCAGCACGCGCGATGAGGTTCGGCCGTGTCGCCACGAAGCAGGCGGAGGGCGCCATCCTGGCGCATTCGCACAAGACCGACGCCGGCACCTTCAGGAAAGGCCATAGGCTGGACGCTGCCGATTGCACCGCATTGATCGCGGCCGGTCTAGAGGAGGTCACCGTCGCCAGGCTGGAGACCGGCGACGTGCACGAGGACGAGGCGGCGGCGCGGCTGGCGCGCGCGCTGATCGCGCAGGATGCGCATGTGTCGCTGGTGGACGCCTTCACCGGCCGCGTCAACCTGCACAGCGAAGCGGACGGTCTGCTGGTCGTCGATGCGGCGAAGATCGACGTGGCCAATGCCATCGACGAGGCGATCACCATCGCCACGCTGCCCGCCCATGCCCGCGTTACGACGGGGCGCATGGTCGCCACCGTCAAGATGATCCCCTTCGCGGTGCCGGGTGAAGCGCTGGAGCGCGTCTGCGAGGTGGTGTCCGGCGCGCTTCGGGTCGCTGCGTTCAGCCCGATCCGCGTCGGGGTGGTGGCGACGCGGCTGCCCTCGCTCAAGCCAAGCGTGATGGACAAGACCGCGCGCATCCTGGCCGAGCGGCTGGCCGTCTATGACGGCTCGGTGGTGTGCGAACTGCGTGTCGATCACGATGCTGGCGCCATCGCCGATGCGATCGCGGAACTGGACATCCAGGCGCCCGACGTGACGCTGGTCTTCGGGGCATCGGCGATCACCGACCGTCGCGACGACATTCCCGCGGCCATCGAGATGGCCGGTGGCAGCGTGCAGCACTTCGGCATGCCGGTCGATCCGGGCAATCTGCTGCTGCTTGGCGCGCGTAATGGAAAGCCCGTCCTCGGCGCGCCGGGCTGTGCCCGCAGTTCCAAGGAGAACGGTTTCGACTGGGTGCTGGACCGCGTCGCCGCGGGGCTCGATGTGACCGCGAACGACATTGTCGCCATGGGTGTCGGTGGGTTGCTGATGGAAATCCCCTCACGGCCGCAGCCGCGCGCCGGCCGGATCGAAACGTCGCGCGAGCGCGCCGTCGGCGCCTTGGTGCTGGCGGCGGGACGCTCCACGCGGATGGGCGGGCCCAACAAGCTGCTGGAGCATGTTGGCGGCCGCCCGCTGGTGCGCCGCGCCGTGGAGGCGGCGCTCGCCAGCAAGGCGGAGCCTGTGGTGGTGGTCACCGGCAACGCGGCGGATGATGTAGCCGCGGCGCTCGATGGCCTGGATGTCACGCTGGCGCACAACCCGGACTTCGCTATGGGTCTCTCCACCTCGCTTGCGCGCGGCCTTGCCGCGTTGCCGGAAACGGTGGCGGGTGCGGTGGTGTGCCTTGCGGACATGCCCGGCATCGATGCGGACCTGCTCGACACGCTGATCGGCGGTTTCGTCGAAGCGCCGGAAGGCACCATCCTCGTGCCGACGGTCGATGGCAAGCGAGGCAATCCGGTGGTGTGGTCGCGGCGCTATTTTGCAGCCCTTGCGGCGGTGTCCGGCGATGTGGGCGGGCGCGCGCTGATCGGCGAGAACGCTGCCGCCGTCGTCGAACTGCCGGTCGGCAGCGAAGCGCTGGCCGATGTCGATACCCCCGATGCGCTCGCCGCGGTGCGCAAGACCCATGGCGACTGAGACCGGCGGCGCGCTGCGGATCGTCCTGGGTGATCAGCTCAGCCGCGATGTCGCCGCGCTGCGCGACCTCGATCCGGCGCACGATACTGTGTTGATGATGGAGGTTGCGGACGAGGCCACCTACGTGCCGCACCACCCCAAGAAGATCGCCTTCATCCTGTCGGCCATGCGCCACTTTGCCGAAGCGCTGCGCGGGGAGGGCATCCGGGTTGACTACGTGCGGCTCGATGATCCCGACAACACCGGCAGCTTCACCGGCGAAGTCGTCCGTGCGGCCGCCCGCAATGACGTGTCGCGCCTTGTCGTCACCGAGCCTGGCGAGTGGCGCGTGCTGCAAGCGATGCGTGACTGGGGCGAGGAGACCGGCCGCGATCTCGATATCCGCGAGGATGACCGGTTCCTGTGCAGCCATGCGGAGTTCGCTGCCTGGGCGAAAGACCGCAAGGCGCTGCGCATGGAGCACTTCTATCGGCTGATGCGCCGCAGCACCGGTTACCTCATGGAGGGCGATACACCGGTCGCGGGACAATGGAATTTCGATCAGGAAAACCGCAAGCGCCTGCCCGACGACCTGAGCGTTCCGAGCCGGACCGTTTTCCCGCCCGATGAGATCACCCGCGGGGTGATCGATCTTGTAGCGGATCGTTTCCCGCACCACTTCGGCGACCTGGAGCCGTTCGGCTTTGCCGTCACGCGCGCCGACGCGCTGATTGCCCTGGACGCGTTCGTTGTCGACTGCCTGCCGCGGTTCGGCGACTATCAGGATGCCATGGCGCGCCAGGAGCCGTTCCTGTTCCACGCCGTGCTCAGCCCCTACATCAATGCCGGGTTGCTCGATCCGCGCGAAGTCTGCGACGCCGCTGTGGCGGCCTACGAGCACGGCGCCGCGCCGATCAATGCGGTCGAGGGGTTTGTGCGCCAGATCATCGGCTGGCGGGAGTATGTGCGCGGCATCTACTGGCTGAAGATGCCCGGTTACGCCAAGACCAACGCGCTTGGCGCGCATCGATCGCTGCCGGATTTCTACTGGACCGGCGACACCGATATGGCCTGCATGGCGGCGGCAATCGCGGATACGCGCCGCAACGCTTATGCCCACCACATCCAGCGGCTGATGGTGACCGGCAATTTCGCACTGCTTGCCGCTGTATCGCCGGAGCAGATCGAGGCCTGGTATCTCGCCGTTTATGCCGACGCCTACGAGTGGGTCGAACTGCCCAACACCCACGGCATGGCGATCTTCGCCGACGGTGGCCTGCTGGCCTCAAAGCCCTATGCGGCGTCCGGCGCCTACATCAACCGCATGTCCGACTATTGCCGCGGCTGCCGCTACGACGTGAAGAGCCGCCACGGCGAGACCGCATGCCCGTTCAATTATCTCTATTGGAACTTCGTCGCCACCCACCAGGACACGCTTCGCAGCAACCGCCGCATGGTGATGGTGTATCGTTCGCTCGACCGAATGGACAGCCAAGTCGTCATGCAGATGCAGGCGGACGCGGATGCGTTCCTGACGCGTATTGCATCTGCGAACAACTGGCAGCGGTCTTATATTGTGGCTGCTAACTCACTGAAAAGTAATAATTAATTAGGATTTGTAACTTGCAATATGGTTAACGCACCGGCCAACATCTGTCGGTGGTGAAACCGATTGCGAGGTGCCTCATGGCGTGTGACGCGTTCAAACGGCAGCTTGAGGGATACGGCCTGACGACGGCCTGCATCCTCTACCGCATGCCGGACCATCCAAGTGTGCTGCAGGAGTTCATCTGGCAGACCTACGACCTTGCGCCCGACTTCCCGGAGCTGAACCGGTTCGTTTCGTTCTGGCGCGAGGAAATCGACGGGCCGCTGCATTCGGTGCGCTACGCGCATCGGCGGCTGATCGGCCCCAACCAGTGGCGTATCGTGGACGGCGAGTTCGCGTTGCACTGACTTTCAGACGTGGCGCTGCGGCGCCGGTCGGGCTAGAACCCCTTCTTCCGGCAAGAAGAGGGGCGTGCCCGTTCATGGCTGACATCTCCAAAATCGCTTTGCTCGGCACCGGGCTGATGGGTGCGCCGATGGCGCGGCGCATGCTGGGTGCCGGATTGCCGCTGACGGTGTGGAACCGCAGCCCCGAAAAGGCGGAGCGTCTGGCCGAGGACGGTGCCAAGGTCGCCAAGACCCCGGCCGAGGCCGCGGCCGGCGCGGATGTCACCATCACCATGCTGGAGAGCGGTCCGGTCGTGGCCGAAGTACTGTTCACCCAGGGTGCGATGGAGGCGATGCCGGCCGGCTCCACCTTCGTCGACATGAGCTCGATCCCGCCGAGCCTGGCGCGCAAGCATGCGGAGGCGCTGGCGGCGCGCGATATCGTGGCCGTCGATGCGCCGGTCTCCGGTGGCACCGAGGGCGCCGAGCAGGGTTCGCTGGCCATCATGGCCGGCGGCGACGCCAACCGGGTGCTCGATCTGCTGCCGATCTTCCGGTCCATGGGCCGGGTCACGCATGTGGGGCCGACGGGGTCTGGACAACTGGCCAAGCTCGCCAATCAGGCGATCGTCGCGGTGACCATCGGGGCGGTGGCCGAAGGCTTGCTGCTGGCGGCCGCGGGTGGCGCGAACTCATCGTCGGTGCGCAACGCGATCCGGGGCGGTTTTGCCGAAAGCCGCATTCTGGAACTGCACGGGGCGCGGATGATCGCGCGTGACTTCCTGCCGGGCGGCGCGTCGCGCATCCAGCTCAAGGATCTCGACACGGTGCTGGAAGAGGCCGAGGCGCTGGGCCTCGAACTGCCGCTGGTCAGGAACGTGCGCGAGCGTTTCGCGCTGCTGTGCCAGGCGGGCTTCGGCGAGACCGATCACTCCGCGCTGCTGATGGAGCTGGAGCAGCGCAATCGTCCGCACCGGCTCGGCAACGGCGAGAACAAGCTGCCGGACTACTGATCCCGGCACAGGTGCCGCGAGAACAGCACCGCAGCATCCTCCGCGACAGCGGAAGCGTCCTCGGCAGACAGCCGCTCGCCGCCAATCACCGCGGTCCACAGGCAGCGCCCCTTGATGAAGGACACAAGGTCCGCGGAGAGAAGCGGCGCTCTTGCCTCGTCGATGCGGCCGGCCTCGGCGGCCGAGGCGAAGAACGCTTCCGCCGGATACGAGAATTCGATCTGCGACATCAGATCGCCCACCGCCTCCTGATTGCGCATCCATTCGCCGACCACCAGCCGCGCCATCTTGATGGCCTCGGCATCGCAATAGGGCCGCGCCATGCGCAGCGCCAGCGCCCGGATCTGCCTGGCGGTATCGGCGTCGGGATCGAACTGGCATGGCGCGGTGTCGGCGAACATGTCCTTGGTGCGCTGCATGATCTCGACGAACAGGGCGTCCTTGCTGGCAAAGTAGTTGTAGAGCGTGCGCTTCGAGACGCCGGCGCGCTCGCTGATACGGTCCATGTTGGCGCCGGTGAAGCCATGCTCCTGGAACTCCGCGATGGCGGCTTCGACAACTTGCTCCAGCTTTCTCGGCGCACGGGCCATGCGGGTCTCCAAAAAATTTTACACTCACCAGTTTACATGCGGCGGCAGCACACATATATGCGCGGCCACGTCAGCTTTCCAACCCGAACAGGAACAGATAATGAGCAAAACAGCACTCATCACCGGTGCTTCCAGTGGAATAGGCCTGGAATTTGCCCGAATCCACGCCAAACGTGGCGGTAACCTTATCGTCGTCGCGCGCAGCGCAGACAAGCTCAACGCGCTGAAACGAGAACTGGAAGAGCAGAATTCCTGCATCGTCACGGTGATCGAGAAGGACCTTGTCGCTGATGGCGCGGCCAGGGAGGTGTATGACGCCGTCAAGGCGGCGGGCATCGAGGTCGATTACCTGATCAACAATGCCGGCTTCGGCGGTCATGGCAAGTTCCACGAGCGTGCCTGGGAGCAGGATCTGGCGATGATCAAGCTCAACGTGGTTGCCCTGACCGAGTTGACCCGGCTGTTCCTGCCGGACTTTGTGGCGCGTGGCCGGGGCAGGGTGCTCAACGTGTCGTCGACGGCCGGCATGGTGCCGGGTCCGTTGCAGGCGGTCTATTTCGCCACCAAGGCCTACGTAACGTCGTTCAGCAATGCGATCGCCGAAGAGCTGCACGATACCCGGATCACCGTGACCGCGTTGCTGCCGGGCGCCACGGAGACAGGCTTTGCGAGCGCTGCCGGCCTGGAGAAGACCGGCATGTTCGAACATGGAGCGAGCGCGCGTTCGGTCGCCAGGGATGGCTATGAGGCCATGCTGGATGGGCGGCTGGAGGTCATCTCCGGGCTGCCCCTGTCGCAAAAGGCGATGCTGAGGGCCGCTCCGATGATGCCGAAGCGCCGGTTGCTGCGCCAGGTGCGCCAGATGCAGGAAGCGCGGAGCTAGGGCGCCGTCGACGCAGCACAGGCTGCCGAATATACTCTATGCATTTGATTTTGAGCATGTTCTTGTTCGAGAATCGCTCACACTTTTCGGGAGCATGCTCCAAGTTCAATCGTCGGCGCCGGCACCGATCTCGCCGGAATAGGGCGGGCGCGGGATTGCCTTGTGCGCCTGCGACAGGGCATCGGACCAGCTTGAGCGCAGACCGGCGAAGTAGGCGTCGGTCTCGTCGACGCGGCGCACCAGATCGGTCTTGAGCGCGTCGCGGCGGTAGACCATCAGGTCGATGGGCATGCCCACGCCGAGGTTGGAGCGCATGGTGGAGTCCATCGAGATCAACCCCAACTTGAGCGCATCGAGCAGTTCGGTGTCATGCGAGATGGCGCGGTCGAGGATCGGCTTGCCGTATTTGTGCTCGCCGATCTGCAGGTAGGGCGTGTCGGGCGACGCCTTGATGAAGTTGCCGGCCGAATAGACCTGGAACAGGCGCAGCCGGCCGCCGTTTACCTGACCGCCCACCAGCATCATCACATCGAAGCGGGTCTTCTGCGCCTCCATGGCCGGACCGTCGGCGGCATAGACCCGCTGCACCGCCTTGCCGATCAATTGTGCGGCCTCGAACATGCTGCCCACGGTCTGCAGCGTGCGCGTTTCCTCCTCCTCCTCGCCGAAGCCCTCGGTCACGAGTTGCATGACGGCCTGGGAGGCGGCGAGGTTGCCCGCGCTGGCCACCGCGATGACCCGCTCGCCCGGCACCTCGATGATCTGCAGCTTGCGGAAGGTTGAGATGTTGTCGAGGCCGGCATTGGTGCGCGTATCGGCGAGCATCACCAGCCCGTCCTGCACCAGAATGCCAACGCAATAGGTCATCTCAATCTCCCGCTCACGCCAACCGTCTCGGCTATTGCTGCGCGCCGGCCTCGCGCATGGAAATGCGCACGTCCAGCGTCTCGCCCAGCCCTCCGGTGCGTACACCGCGCACGGGGCTTGCGTCCAGATAGTCGAGGCCGCAGGCAACGCGCAGATAGGCATCGTTTGCGCATGCCGCGTTGGCGGGGTCGAAGGCGACCCAGCCGAGATCGGGCACATGGGCTTCGGCCCAACCGTGCCCGGCTTCGTAATCCTCGGTGCCGTCGGCGTGGCGCATGTAGCCGCCGACATAGCGCGCCGGGATTTTCAGGCTGCGCGCCGCGGCAATGAAGATATGGGCGAAGTCCTGGCACACGCCATGCCCCTCGGCGAAGGCGCGCTGGGCCGTCGTCGTGGCGTCGGTCGCCTGCGTGTCGAAGCGCAGCCGCTCATGGATCGCGACGGTCAGCGCGTGCAGGCCATCGAGCGTCGTCTTTGCCTTGGTCACCTCCATGGCGAAGGCGCAGATCGCCTCGTCCGGCGTCGTCAGGTCCGTCTGGCGCAGATAGAGGCCCAGCGGCAGGCGCTCGATCGTGCCGCGCAGGACACCGTTGGTGTCCTCGGTCTGGACCTCGCCTTCCACGGCGATTGTGAGGGTCTGGAAGCTGCCTTCCGCGCCGAAGGCATGCACCAGATTGCCGAAGCAGTCCTCGTGCGGGCGCAGCGTCGCGTCGCGGTCCACCTCGATGCGCCAGCGGCGGATGTGCTGGCCTTCGTGCGGGCGCGGTGTCAGGCGCAGGAGCTGGATGACCGAGCGCGCCGGCGCATCGTAGGCGTAGCTCGTCTCGTGGCGAAGGATGAGATGCATGGGACGCTGACGGAACTGACTGGAATCACTGCACAGGGTCGAGGCCCTAGGGTCCTGACCCTAGACGAGATTGTACTGCTCGGCGATGGTCATGCCGAGCTTGTTGTTCTCGGCGATGAATTCCTCGAGGAACTCATGCAGCCCGTGCTGGAAGAGGTCTTCGGTGCGCGCGTTGCGCAGCCGCGCGTGGGTATTGCGGGCGGCCCTTTGTGCCGGTCCCTGGCGGCCATAGGCCAGCGCAAGCTCGTCGAGATAGGTGGCGATGTTCTGGTAGCAGCTTGCCAGCGAGCGCGGCATCTCTTCCTTGAGCACCAGCAGGTCGGCGATCAGCCATGGCTTGAACGACTGGCGGTAGACCCAGTGATAGGCGGTGAGCGCGGAGACCGAGCGCAGGATCGCCGACCACTGGTAGTAGTCCAGGCTGCCGCCGACGGATGAGTGTTCCGGCAGCAGGACATGATACTTCACGTCGAGGATGCGCGCGGTGTTGTCGGCGCGCTCGATATAGACGCCGATGCGCGAGAACCAGTAGCGGTCGTTGCGCAACTGGTTGCGGAAGGCGGAGCCGTTGACCTTCAGCGAGACGTCCAGGACCCACTGCAGGAATTGGTTGTAGTCGCGTGCGCGCCCGCTCGAACCCGAAAAGCGCTTGAGCTCCAGCCAGGCGGTGTTGATGGCTTCCCAGGTCTCGGTGGTGAGCGCCGGGCGCACAGCGCGCGCGTTGAAGCGGGCCTGACGCAGGCAGGACGTGATCGAGGAGGGGTTCTTGTCGTTGAAGGCGAGCCAGTCGAAGACGCTTTTCTCGCTGGCGGGCGCGTCCGCCTCGCCAAATGCCTGGCGCTGGCCCGCGGCGGACAGTGCGGACTCCCATTCGTTGGTCTCGTCGCCGAGGACCTGGGGGATCGCTGACATGCGCCGTGCCGCGCCAAGGATGCGCGCCAGGCTCTCCGCGCGCTCCACGTAGCGCGACATCCAGAAGATGTCGTTGGCGGTGCTGGCGAGCATCATGGCCTTCGCCTGCCTTGCCGCTGTGCCATGCCCATCACTCCTCCAGCACCCTCAATCCTCCAACACCCAGGTATCCTTGGTGCCGCCGCCCTGGCTGGAATTGACCACCAGCGAGCCCTCGCGCAGGGCAACGCGGGTCAGCCCGCCGGGCACGATGCGGGTTCCGTCCGCGCCGGTCAGCACGAACGGGCGCAGATCGACGTGGCGCGGCGCGATGCCGCCGTCGACGAAGGTCGGGCAGGTGGACAGCGCCAGCGTCGGCTGGGCGATGAAGTTGTCCGGGTCCGCTTTCAGCTTGGCGGCGAAGGTCGCGCGCTCCTTCTTGCTGGCGGCCGGTCCCACCAGCATGCCGTAGCCGCCGGAGCCGTGCACCTCCTTGACCACCAGGTCGGCGAGGTTCTCCAGTACGTGCGACAGGGCGGCCGGCTCGCGGCAGCGCCAGGTCGGCACATTGCCCAGGATGGGGTCCTCGCCGGTGTAGAAGCGCACGATGTCGGGCATGTAGCTGTAGATCGCCTTGTCGTCGGCGATGCCGGTGCCGACCGCGTTGGCCAGCGTCAGCGAGCCGGAGCGGTAGCAACTGAACAGGCCCGGCACACCGAGCATGGAATCGGGCCGGAAGGTCAGCGGATCGAGAAAGTCGTC
This sequence comes from Tepidamorphaceae bacterium, assembly GCA_028279445.1. GTDB lineage: Bacteria > Pseudomonadota > Alphaproteobacteria > Rhizobiales > Tepidamorphaceae > JANQNT01. The sequence continues at coordinate 76,336 of JANQNT010000027.1, forward strand.
GTCGACGCGGCGGTACAGCACGTCGACGCGCTTTGGCCCTTCGGTGGTGCGCATGAACAACTCGTCGTCGCGCACGAACAGGTCGCGGCCCTCGACCAGTTCGACACCGAGCTTGTCGGCCAGGAAGCTGTGCTCGTAGAAGGCGGAATTGAAGGAGCCGGGCGTCAGCACCGCGATGGTCGGCTTGTCGCGCGCGTTGCGCGGCGCCAGCGATTCCAGCACCGCCAGAAGCTCATCGGCATAGCTTTCCACCGGGCGAATGCGATGGCGCGCGATGAGGTCCGGGAACAGCAGATGCGACACCTCGCGGTTGTCGAGCATGTAGGAGACACCCGAGGGCGTGCGCGCATTGTCTTCCAGCACGAAGAACTCGTCGGGGCCGGTGCGCACGATGTCGATGCCGGCGATGACGACGGGAACGGCTTGCGGGATGTCGATACCGACCATCTCGGGCCGGAACGCCGGATTGGCGTAGATCATCTCCTCGGGGATCAGGCCGGCTTTCAGGATTTCCGCATCGCCATACAGATCGACGATCAGCGCGTTGATTGCCTGGACCCGCTGCACCAGCCCGTCGAACAGCCGTTTCCACTCGCCGGCCGTCAGCACCCGTGGCACCAGGTCGAAGGGGATCAGCCGTTCTTCGGCATTTTCCGCGCCATAGACGGCAAAGGTGATGCCGATGCGCCGGAACAGCGCCTCCGCCTCGACGCGGCGTTGCTCGAGCAGCTCTTTGGGTGTTTCCTCAAGCCAGGCCTGCAGCTCGGCGTAGGCCTGACGGCAATCGCCGTCATGGCCATTCATTTCGTCGAAGGACGTTGTCCCCATCTTGTTGTCCGCTTGTTCCCCTCGCATGCAATTGCAGCGGGAATACGCGAGGGGATCAAGCGGCAAACGCGAATTCGATGCCGATTTCGTGGTCCTGCACAAGAATTAGCCAGTCGGATGTGGCCGTTGGACGCAATCCGGGCAGCAGGTTTGGGGGCCGGACCCTAGATCAATCCCAGCGCGCGAAAGCTGACATGACCCTGTTTGCCGACGACGATATGGTCGTGGATGGCGATCCCCAGCGGCTTGGCGACGTCGATGATCGTCTGGGTCATGCGGATATCGGCGTCCGATGGGGTCGGATCGCCGGACGGGTGGTTGTGCACCAGCACCAGCGCGGTGGCGGAGAGTTCCAGGGCCCGCTTGATGACCTCACGGGGATAGACCGGCGTGTGATCGACGGTGCCTTGCTGCTGGACCTCGTCGGCAATCAATGCGTTGCGCTTGTCCAGGAACAGGATGCGGAACTGCTCCTTGTCGGAGAACGCCATGGTGGTGCGGCAATGTTCCACCACCGCTTCCCACGACGACATGACCTCGCGCTTGGAGACCGCGCCGCGGGTGAGCTTCTCGGCGGCCGCCTGGACGATCTTCAGTTCGGTGACGATCTGCTGGCCGACACCGTCCACGTCGCGCAGACGGTCGGGTGGGGCCGCGATGGCCTCGGCGAAGCTGCCGAAACTGTCGATCAGCGCCTTGGCAAGCGGCTTGACGTCGCCGCGTGGCTTGGCGCGGAACAGGATCAGCTCCATCAGCTCGTAGTCGGCAAGGGCCTGTGCGCCCCCGTCGCGGAAGCGGGCACGCAGGCGCTCGCGATGCCCGTGATAGTGCGGCGCTTGTTGGGGACGTTCGCGCAATTCGTCCATCGGTACTCGGGTTCGCGCCGCGGAAATCCGCCGGCGCGTGACAGGGTTACTGACCGTGTGGGGGCTTGTGATAACCCGCCGGTGAGAGCGTGAAGATCTCGACGCCGTCGTCGGTGACGCCGACGGTGTGCTCGAACTGCGCCGACAGCGACCGATCGCGGGTCACCGCCGTCCATCCGTCCGACAGCACCTTCACGTGGGGGCGGCCGAGATTGATCATCGGCTCGATGGTGAACAGCATGCCGGCGCGCAGCACGGTGCCCTCGCCGGAGGTGCCGTAGTGCAGGATGTTGGGCGCGTCGTGGAACAGCCGGCCGAGGCCGTGACCGCAGAAATCGCGCACCACGCTGGTGCGTTCCGATTCCGCGTAGGCCTGGATCGCCGCGCCGATATCGCCGGTCGTCGCGCCGGGGCGCACGGCCGAAATGCCGCGCTGAAGTGCTTCGTAGGTGATGTCGATCAGCCGCTCGGCGCGCCGCGAAACCTGGCCAACCGGATACATCCGGCTTGAGTCGCCGTGCCAGCCATCGACCACCAGCGTGATGTCGATGTTGAGGATGTCGCCTTCGCGCAGCGGCTTGTCGTTCGGGATGCCGTGACAGACCACGTGGTTGAGCGAAGTGCAGATCGCCTTGGTAAAGCCGCGATAGTAGAGCGGTGCGGGATAGGCGTCGTGTTCGCGGGCAAAGGCAAACGCGATCTCGTCAAGCTCGGCGGTGGTCACGCCGGGACGCACATGCTCCACCATCAGGTCGAGCGCCTGCGCGGCGAGCTGGCCGGCGCGACGCATGCCAGCGAACCCTTCCGGCCCATAGAGCTTGATCTCGCCGGTGTTCTTCTGCGGTGCGACGGCGGCGTCGATATAGGTCATCGCATGCTGATCCGGTGGTTTCCCTGCGGCGCGTCCTGCCGCCTGCCTGATGCCCAATCTATGTCAGCGTCGGGCCCGCGCAAAGCCTGTCCCGCATCGATACCGAACGGATCATGCCACCACGACCTCAAGGGGCGTACGCAACGTGATCTCCTGCGCACTGACGGTGCAATCGTAGCATATCGCTTCAACACCGGCCGCGTGGGCGTCGGCAAAGGCTTGCGCATAGGCCGGATCGAGGTCGCCGGCGAGGGAGAACCGCTCGCAATCGCCGCGCTGCACGACGTAGAGCATCACCGCGCGTCCGCCATCACGCACCACCCGCGCCAGTTCGCCGAGATGCTTGGCGCCTCGCGTCGTCACCGAATCGGGAAACTCCGCAAGGCCCGGCTCGCGCATCAGGTGGACGTTCTTGACCTCGACGTAGCAGGGCGGAGCGCCATCGCGCTCCAGCAGGACATCGATGCGGCTGTTCTCGCCATAGCGCACCTCGCGGCGCAGCTTGTCGTAGCCGGTGAGTTCGCCGATGGCTCCGGCCTCCAGCGCCTCGGTGACGAGGCGGTTGGGGAGGCCGGTATTGACGCCGATCTTCACCGGGCCGCGCCCTTCGTCGATCTCCACCACCTCCCAGGAGTACTTCAGCTTGCGCTTGGGGTCGTCGCTGAGCGAGCACCACACCGGCAGACCCGGCGCGGTGATGCCCATCATGGCGCCGGGATTGGCGCAGTGGGCGGTGGTGGTGTCTCCGTTATCGAAGGCGATGTCGGCCAGGAAGCGCTTGTAGCGCTTGATGAGGCGGCCGGGCAGGAGGGGTTTTTCGAATTGCATGGCCGCCACATGTGCCGCAGGGCGCGCGCTGGCGCAAGCAGTGCTTGTCAGCGGCGGTTTGTGCGGTCTAACTCTGGCCTGAAAGACCATGGGCAGGACGGGCAGGGATGGCGACAGACGCAGCGATGGCGAGCGGTGAGGTTCATGCGGCGATCCTGGTGATCGGTGACGAAATCCTCTCCGGGCGCACCAAGGACCGCAACATCGGCCACATCTGCGAGGTGCTCACCGCCATGGGCATCGATGTGCGCGAGGTGCGCGTCGTGCCCGACCTGGAGGACGAGATCGTCGGCGCGCTCAATGCGTTGCGCGGGCGCTATGCCTACGTGTTCACCACCGGCGGGATAGGCCCGACCCATGACGACATCACCGCCGACAGCGTCGCCAGGGCGTTCGGCGTGCCGATCGATGTCGATGAGCGGGCGGTGGCGATGATGCGCCAGCGCTATGCCGACGTCGAGCTGACACCGGCGCGGCTGCGCATGGCGCGCATTCCCGCAGGTGCTGAACTGATCGACAACACGGTCAGCTTCGCGCCCGGCTTCATGCTCGACAACGTCATCGTCATGGCCGGTGTGCCGAAGATCATGCAGGCGATGCTCGATGCGGTGGCGCCGCGGCTGCGCGGCGGAACGCCGATGCTGTCGCAGACCCGCCAACTCGGCTGCAAGGAGGGCGACATCGCCGAAGCGCTGGCCGCCGTCCAGGAGGAACACGGCGAGACGCTGATCGGTAGCTATCCGGGCTACAGTGAGGAACGCGGTTACTTCACTTCCATCGTGGTGCGCGCGCGCCAGCCCGACAGGCTCGATGCGGCGGTCGCCGACGTGGAGCGGTTGATCGCGCGGCATGCGGAGCGGAGTAGCTAAAGGGAGGCTGGACATGTCGCAGGGAGAGACACAGACGCATCGCCCCGCGCCGGAGAAGGTCTTTCCGGTGTCGTGGGAACAGTTCCACCGCGATTCCCGCGCGCTTGCCTGGCGGCTGAACGGGGAGGGGCCGTTTCGCGCGGTCGTTGCCATCACGCGGGGCGGACTGGTGCCCGCGGCGATCGTCGCACGCGAGCTCGATCTGCGGGTGGTCGAGACCTACTGTGTCGCCTCCTACCAGCAGGAGACGACCCAGGGCGAGCTGACGCTGCTCAAGGACGTGTCCGATCAACTGGCGGCGGATGGAGGCGCGGGCGTGCTTGTTGTCGACGATCTGGTCGACACCGGGCGGACCGGCCGCACCGTGCGCGAACGCCTGCCGAAGGCGCATTTCGCCACCGTCTACGCCAAGCCCAAGGGCCGCCCGCTGGTCGATACCTTCATTACCGAGGTCAGCCAGGACACCTGGATCTATTTCCCCTGGGACCTCGATCTCGCCTTCCGCCCGCCGATCGCCGGCGGGGCGGGGTAATGCTCCTGGTGGGTGGTGCCTCCTGCCGGAGTCGAACCGGCACTCCCGAAGGAACCGGATTTTAAGTCCGGTGCGTCTACCAATTCCGCCAAGGAGGCTGTCCCGCGGATATACGCTGGACGTTGCCATCCAGCAAGAAACGGCCGATCGAACTTCGGCAAAGTACCATTCATCGTGAGTTGCGATTGCGTCTCCAGATCCGTGCCGTTCACTCAGGTCGTCACCCCGGACAGCGCTGATAAGCGCGTGATCCGGGGTCCAGTCGGCCTGTCGGTGAAACACAACAGCCGGAAGTTCTTTCCCCAGCTCAGCATGGACCCCGGATCACGGTCCTTCGGACCTGTCCGGGGTGACGCGGAGTGTGGGGTTCCGTCAGGAGAAGTCGATACAACCTAATGCACGCCGGCATGACCGCCAGGCAGCCGGCGAGATAGCCTCAACTCTCGTGCTCGTAAATCCACCTGTAGTGGTCGGTGAGCTTGTTGTCGGTCTTCATGCCGAGCACGGCGTCGCGGGCAACGGCCAGGGTCGTGCCGAAATGGTAGATGCGGTTGAGACGGCGGGCCTCGCGCTGGACACGGGCCGTGCGCGGGCGGCGCAGCCGCTCGTACTTGCGCAGCGAGGCGGTCACGTGATCGCCGCGCACCAGGCAACGCCCGAGCGTCATGGCATCCTCGATCGCCATCCCCCCGCCCTGGGCCAGGAAGGGCAGCATCGGATGGGCGGCATCGCCCAGCAGCGTCACCGAGCCTTCACCCCAGCGCCGCATCGGCCTGCGGTCGGCCAGCGCCCAGCGGCTGACGCTGGGGATGGCCTCGATCAGCTCGCGGATCTCGCCGGACCAGGCGGACAGGCGCCCGGCCAGTTCGTCCTTGTCGCCGGGCGCGTTCCAGCCCTCGCCGACCAGGCTGGCCTGCCAGGCATCGGCCACGATCGCCACCACGTTGATGACGCTGCCGCCGCGCAGCGGATAGTGCACCAGATGGGCGTCGGGGCCGAGCCACAGCCCGACAACATTGGCGGAAAAGCCCTCCGGCAGTTGATCGGCGGGCACCAGGGCGCGCCAGGCGCAGCGATCGGCGGGGATGGGCTGCGGCGAACCGAACATGCGCGCGCGCACAGTTGAGCGAATGCCGTCGGCGCCGATCAGCGCTGTCGCCTGATGCTCCTCGAGCTGGTGATCGTGCTCGGTGAGTACCGTGACGCCGTTGTTGTGGCGGGCGAAATCGGCGACCGCGGTGCCCATCGACACATCGATGTCGACTTCCTTCTCTGCCGCCACACGCAGGATGGTGTGCAGGTCGGCCCGGTGCAGGATCAGGTAGGGGGCGCCGTAGCGCTCCTTCATGTGGTCCTTCAGCGGCGCGCGGGCCAGTTCGCGCCCGTCCTGACCGCGGCGGATGACCAACGCTTCGGGTTCGCTCGATGCGGTGGCCAACGCCTGGCCGAGGCCGAAGGCCAACAGCACACGGCTGGCATTGGGCGATAGCTGGATGCCGGCCCCGAAGGGTGCAAATCGCGTCATGCGCTCGTAGACGCTGACCCGCAGGCCCGCACGCGCCAGGGCTATGGCCGCCATCAGGCCGCCGATGCCGCCTCCGGCTATTGCGATGGTACGCCGCTCACTCACTATGCCGTTCCAGAATCAGGGGCGGCGATGCCGGCCCCGTACGCGGTTCAAGCCTGCTCCAGTTCGAACCGGCAGTCGGCCGGGTCGCTGTCGTGTATGCCGAGCGCTTCGTCGTGCACATACAGCGTGGAACAATAGGGACAGACAATCTCGCTGTCGTTGCCCATGTCGAGGAATACGTGGGGATGGTCGAAGGGGGGAAGGGCGCCAACGCACTGAAACTCGCGTGCGCCGATGCGGATGCGGGTGTGCCCGGCCGTGTTGTGGAAGTGGGGGATAGGGCTGGCGGCCATGGGCTACGATCCTGCTGACTGCGTCGTGGCGGAACCATAGTCGCACCGCGCGCGCGTTCCTAGAGGAATTGATCAGCCTTGCCCGTGGCGTTGCAACGCGGCTCCATGAACGCTACCGAAGGCTCCCGAACAAACCTGGAAAGACCGGCGCGATGAGCACCATGAAGCGCTTCGAGCATGACGGGGTCACGCTCGCCTATCTCGACACCGGCACACCTGAGCCAGGTGTGCCCGAGTCAGGCGATGGCGCGCCCGTGCTGCTGATCCATGGCTTTGCCTCCAACACCCGGATCAACTGGGTCGGTCCTGGCTGGGTCGATGCGCTGACGCGTGCCGGATACCGCGTCATCTCGGTCGACAATCGCGGCCATGGCGACAGCGAGAAGCTCTATGACAGCGCGCTTTATTCCGCGCCGATGATGGCCGAGGACGCGCGCGCATTGCTCGACCACCTCGACATCGAGCACGCCAACGTCATGGGCTATTCCATGGGCGCGCGGATCACCGCCTTCCTCGCCATGACCCATCCCGCACGCGTGCGCTCGGCGGTTTTCGGAGGGCTGGGCGAGAACATGATCCACGGCGTGGGTGGTGCGGCCGAGATCGTCGCGGCGCTGGAGGCCGATGATGCGGGCTCGATCGCCGATCTGCAGGCACGCATGTTTCGCGAGTTCGCCGAGAAGACCGGCGGCGACCGTCTGGCGCTGGCCGCCTGCATGCGCTCGTCACGGGTGAAGATCCGCGAGGACGCATTGGCGCAACTGCGCCTGCCGGTCCTGGTCTGTGTGGGCACCGAAGACGACATCGCCGGGTCACCTCAAGCGCTCGCCGATGTCATTCCGGGCGCCAGGGCGGTCGATATTCCGGGCCGCGAGCACAACCGCGCCGTCGGCGACAAGGTCTACAAGCAGGCGGTGCTCGATTTTCTCGCGGAGCGCCCCTGACGGTGGCTGAAGGCTCCGACATCGCACCGCAACCGATCTCGTTCGAAGGTGCGGCGGCAAACCGGCTCGTCGGCGATGTCTGGCGGCCCGGTGGCGCGGCGACAGGCGGAGTTGTCTTGTTGCTGCACGGCGGCGGCCAGACCCGACGCGCCTGGGACCGGGCCGCGCGGGAGCTCGCCGTGCGCGGTTTCACGGCGGTGACGCTGGACCAGCGCGGGCATGGCGAAAGCGCTTGGGTCGACTGCGGTTCCTACGCCATCTGGGATTACGCCGCCGATGCGATCGCGGTGGCCGGTGAACTGGCCGGACAACATGGCCAGGCGCCTGCGGCGGTCGGGGCATCGCTCGGCGGCATCGCCGCGCTGCTGGCGGAAGGGGAGGCGGAGCCGGGGCTGTGGTCCTCGCTGGTGCTGGTGGACATCACGCCCGCGATGGACCCCGCCGGGGTTAACCGTATCCAGAGTTTCATGGGGGCTGCGATGGCGGACGGGTTCGCCACCATCGAGGAGGCGGCCGAGGCGGTTGCCGCCTATCTGCCGCACCGGCCGAAACCGCGCTCGCTGGATGGTTTGCGCAAGAACCTGCGCCAGGATTCAGATGGGCGCTACCGTTGGCACTGGGACCCGCGTTTCCTCGATGGACCGCGCACCGTGAACACGCATTGGCAGCGCGGCGAGGAGGATCTGCATACGGCAGCCGCGGAATTGGCGATTCCGACCCTGCTGGTGCGCGGCGGCGCCAGCGAGCTGGTTTCGCCTGCCCATGTGGCGGCGTTTCGCGAACTGGTGCCCCATGCGCAGTATGTCGATGTGACGGGCGCGGGGCACATGGTTGCCGGCGACCGCAACGACGTCTTTTCCGACGCCATCGTGGGATTTCTCAGCGAAAGCCCTTCAATCGGTAAACTTTGAATGAAATCAAATAAATAGAAGGCGGATTGATAAATATGATTCCGGATGTTCACAAATTGATTCAACGTGCCGTCCGGGCGCTTCACGGTCATGGCATACGACCACGTAGAACGGCGCCGGGCACGCCGGATGTGGCTTAAGTGGTTCACATTGAATCGGCTTTGCTGATCTTTCGCATTTGCAAGTTTGATTGGGCGCGTCGCGGGGAGTTGATTTAGGGTCCGGACTCAATTGGGTTATCAATTCTGCGCGTGTCGGATTTCATTCCTGACAAGGCAGCGGGGTGTAGGAAACCTTGCTGGTTTTCAAGTCCCCGGTAACGCCGTCAGGGGCGAAATCCGACACGCGCAGAATTGATAACCCAATTGAGTCCGGACCCTGGCTTATTGGGCCGATGGGTTTGTCATCACGCCGGCGACAACCTATTTTCGGTTTCAGCATTCCGTAGGGCGAAGGCTCAGGGAGCACGAGATCATGGCTTTGCAATCCCCCGCATCGGCCCGGTCGCGGTCGCGCACTCCGGCGTCGTCGAAGGTCGCCTCCGTCGATCCCATCTGGACGCGCCTGCGCGAGGAGGCTGACGCGGTGCTGGCCGAGGAGCCGGCGCTGTCGGCGATGGTGTTGACCGACATCCTCAACGAGAAGTCGCTCGAGGGCGCGGTCGGCTCGCGCGTTGCGCAGCGGCTCGATCACCCGGACGTACCGGCCAACCTGATCCGGCAGGCTTTCATGGAGGCCGCCGAGGCCGACGAAAGGATCGGGCGGGCGCTGCGCGCCGATATCGTCGCGACGCGTGAGCGCGATCCGGCCTGCTCTCGCTATATCGAGCCGGTGTTGTTCTTCAAGGGATATCAGGCGCTGGCCGTGCACCGCATGGCCAACTGGCTGTGGAACAGCGGGCGCAAGGACTTCGCCATGTACCTGCAGAGCCGGGCGTCGTCCCAGTTCGGGACGGACATTCATCCGGCCGCGCGCATCGGCAAGGGCATCATGCTCGACCACGCCACCGGCATCGTGATCGGCGAGACGGCGGTGGTCGAGGACGAGGTGTCCATCCTGCACGCGGTGACGCTGGGCGGCAGCGGCAAGGAATCCGGCGATCGCCATCCCAAGGTGCGCCGTGGCGTCCTGCTCGGGGCAGGGGCGAAGGTGCTGGGAAACATCGAGATCGGCGAATCGTCCCGGGTTGCGTCCGGTTCGGTGGTGCTGGAAGACGTGCCGCCCTGCAAGACGGTGGCCGGCGTTCCGGCGCGCATCGTCGGCGAGGCGGGTTGCAACCAGCCCGCACTTTCGATGGATCATCGGCTGCGCGGCGATACGCCGGACTTCCTCGGCGCCGATATCTGATCACCAGTCGGCCGGCGTCCCGCTGCGGGACGAAAAGCGCTGGCACACCGATTGCTCAAAACACATGCAGGTAGGCGTTGGACCGTTCGGTCCGGCGCCGGTTTTTCAGTGTGTTTTGAGTGGCGTTGCGTGTGTCATGACCGGAATCATCGAAATCCTGCTTTACGTCCTTATGTGCCTGATCGGCTTCTGCGCTGCGGGTATCGCCAGCACGATGTATGCGATTTTCATCAATGGGCGGCCGCGCTTTGACGATGCGCCGCAGCCGACCGACAAGGCCGTGCTGCATGTGCTGCTGATGCTGTTCGCCGGTCCGCTGGTGATTACCCAGAACGCGGTGCGCGCCTGGCGGCGTCACCACACGGCGCTTGGCTGGGTCGCTGCCTCCAGCAGCTTTGCCGCCGCCTGGTGCCTCTTGTCCGGCGTGCTGATCCTGACCATCATTGACTATGCCCGGGCGGCCCTCGCCTGATCGGGCGGGACGGACTGCTTGGGAGTGGACAGGAATGGCGCTTTTTGCGTTGGACGGCGTCGCGCCGGAGCTTGCCGATGATGGCAGCGCGTTCGTGGCGCACAACGCCACGGTGATCGGCAAGGTCAGACTGCGCCAACAGGCCAGCGTCTGGTTCAACGCGGTGCTGCGCGGCGACAACGAACTCATCGATATCGGCGAGCGCAGCAACATCCAGGACGGCTGCGTGCTGCACACCGACATGGGGTATCCCCTGACCATCGGGGCGGACTGCACCGTCGGTCACATGGCGATGCTGCATGGCTGCACGGTTGCGGCAGGCTCGCTGATCGGCATCGGGTCAACGGTGCTGAACGGGGCGCGGATCGGTAAGGGTTGCGTCATCGGCGCCCATGCGCTGATCCCGGAAGGCAAGGAGATTCCGGACGGCTCGCTGGTGGTGGGCACGCCCGGCAAGATCGTGCGGTCGCTGGAACAGGCCGATCGCGATCAACTCGCCTATCTGGCCGGCCACTATGTCGAGAACTCACAGCGCTACCGCGCCGGCTTCGCTGCGATCGACGGTTAGCTGGTTTCATTCCGCTCACGGCGAGGAATCTCGCTTCGCTTCATTCCGCTCACGCCAGTGCGCTACGCGCACGGCTCCGCGAGGGCGCCCTATCGGGCGGCGCGCAGTCGCGCTTGCCGGCTTCGCCGGGTTGACTCCGCTCACGCCAGTTGCGCTTGTGCGCAACGGCTCCGCGAGGGCGGCCTGACCGGCCGGGCGCGCGGTCGCGCGCCTGGGTGCTCCAAACTCAATCCGTGCAGCATGACGCCGTGAGGCCCGAAAAGTGGGAACCGGTTTTCGGACAAGCCGAACGGCCGGTAAAAAAGAGGCCGGCCCTCCGCGGGGGATCGGAGGACCGGCCAGCGACCCGGCCTAGGTGAGGGACGGTGGGGTGGGGGCTTCGGCCGGGTCACGGGGAACCCTTCGCCTGCCCACCCGCTGCTGAGCGCCGTCTCCTCTTAAGTGTTCGTTCCTCGTCTCGTTCAGCGCCCCAGCGTGCCGACACCGGCAATGGCGGCCGGGCGGTCGGCGCGCAGCCAGACCCATTGGCCACGGCCGCGAGCGGACTGGCGCTTCTCGTAGATGTAACCGGTGTGCTGCCAGCGCAGGATGTCGTTGCGGCGGTTGTCGAGCACGAAGTCGCCTTCCGAGGTTGTCACGGTCAGTATCGCGTGGCCCTCGCCGTTCTCGTCCCACACCACGGTGATCAGCAGCGATTCCGGCGCCCATCCGCGGCGGATCAGCATCAGCCGCTTCAGCAGCACGTAATCCTCGCAGTCACCGTAGCGGTTGGGGTAGGTCCACACCTCCGGTATGCCGTAGAGTTCCTGGTCGGTGACCGCGATCACCGCCGCGTTCACGTCGCGGTTGACCGTATCGAGTTCCTGCCAGCGCGCCGGGGTCAGCGGCATGTTGATGCCGCCACGCCCTGCGGCCCGGCACTCGTGCGGGAACTGGCGGCAATACTGGACGTAACCGATGGGCGCGCGCGCCGATCCGAACACCGTCATGTTGCCGGCCTGCGGATGCTGGCCTGGCGTGGCCTCGGCGGCCTCGATGCCGCAGACAAGTGCCGCGGTGCTCAAAACCGCTGCGAAGATAGTGGCCCTGAATGTCGTGGCCTTCATGACGAACAGCCCCCTGTCCTTGTTTTGTGAGGGGACTGTCGCAGCAATTATTCGCGCGGCGCCTATTTCAATTGGCGCAATTTTATCGGTTTCGGTTCACCAATGGGGATTGTGGCGGGCAGGGCTAATCAACCCCATCCAGCATCGGTATCAATGCTGCAGGCCGACTTAAGACACGCGAAACCATGCCCCGGATGCCCTAAGGTCCGGGTGGTCGCGGAAACAGCCTGATTGTGGAGGTTTGGGGCCGGCTTGCGCCGTCAGGCGACAGCGCCGAACTGCTGGCGCAACTGGTCTTCGCTCAGCGCGGAGGCGAACTCGACGGCAAAACCGTCCTTGAAGGCGCGAATCACCAGGCCCTTGGTATCGCCCAGCTTCACCGGGGTGCCGGCATCGGGCACGATGCTGGAGCGCAGAGCCGCGCCGGAGCGCGACAGATCGAGAATCCGGCAGGGGAAAGCGCGCCCGTCGGCAAGGGTGATCTGGGAGAAGCTGTTGGTCTGTTCCAGGCGGTCGTGCTGGCGGTCCTCGGGCAGATCGAGCGCGGTGCGGTTGGCAAGCCAGGTCAACTGGTTTGCGAGCTTCTCGCGCTTGTGCGCCCCGGCGTCGATGGTCATCGCGAAGCCGCCGTCGAACAGCCGGGTCAATGCGCCTTCGATGCGGCCGATATGGTCCAGATAGGCAATGACGCGATCTTTCAAGCGCCCCGAGACAGGCGCGCGAAAGGAGACGCCGCCGGGCGACATGTCGATGACCTGACAGTCGTACTCGTGGCGGTCGGGAAGCATGTAGCGACCGGCGAGATCGATCCTGACGCGCCTGAACCGGCGGCGGTCGTCCTCGGCTTCGGTCAGTTTCGGCGTGGCCGACTGCAGCACGGCAACGCGTCTCCCCTGGGTTCGGGAACAAGCGGAGCGCCCGGAATCCAAGCATCCCGGTGCGTGAACGTAATCACCATTGTAGTGAAACGCGGGTTAACCAGTCGTAATCCCGATGTCGAAAGTCGTTTGTTTTCTCTGCTGGGTGACAACCGAGATGTCGGGAGATTTCAATCCGTGCCGGACAGATCGCCATCGTAGAGCGCCAGATGACGCAATATACGCCGTGGTTTTGCACGCGCGAAGATCGGATGTTCGCGCAATTCACGGCGTGTCATCGTCTGGTCGGGCCTGGTTGCGAAAATGCTGGCTGAACGCAGGACGAATGCGACGTGGGCATCGCTGCCCAGCCAATAGGGCTGCTCCAGGGGTGTGATGGCACCGATCAGCCGACGGATCGCGACACCGTCGAGCAACAGCGGCAGCAGAACCGCCTCGAACGGCACGATACGCTCGCGCTCGGTCAGCATGTCGAAGGTCAGCGCGGCACCGGCCGGCATCGACTGGGCGCTGTCGATCAGTTCCTCGATGCGGGCGCGATCCGGTTCCTGCCACAGATCCGCCAGCGATGCATGTTTGATATCCCGCCCCAGCGCGGCGGTCAGGCGGCTTCCGGCAAGCCGGAAATGGGCGCGTGAGCCGGAGAGTTCGAGCAGCACCACATCGCCCAGCAGATGGGCGATGTCGGAGGGCTCGAGTTCCCGCCGGTCTGGCGCGTTGCGGTCGTCGCGCAGCCGATCCCAGTAATCGAAGACCTCGCGGCAGGAACGCTCCGCCAGGCGCGTCTTGGCGCGGTCGACAGTGAGCGTTTCAAGTGCGTACATATGGTGCCGTCCCGTCCCCGTGTGGATCGCGACTGTGCGGCGCCGGCACAGGTACCGGCGCTCGGCAGCGCGATCTGACGTTGAGATCGCAGGCGGCGTGCCAAACGGAGCGTTCGCGATTGGATCAGGCGTATGACGGCGACGGAAACGGGGGTGAGCGCCCCGAGCCACCGGGTGAGGGACGGCGCGAGCGGGTGCCGGCCTTCAACATTCCAGGCGTCCTGCTGGCGGTTCTGGCGCTGCTTGGCGGCATCCATCTGCTGAGGTGGCTGCTGCTCAGCGACCGCAACGACCTTTGGGTCATCTACGCCTTCGGCTTCACGCCGGCGCGCTATGCCGGGCGCGCGCTGGAGCTGCCGTTTCCGCTCGGCGATGTCGGCGATTTAATCGGCTTTGTCAGCTACACGCTGTTGCACGGCGGTGTGATGCATCTGGTCGCCAACGCGCTTTGGCTGGTGGCCTTCGGCGCACCGGTGGCGCGCCGGCTGGGGGCGTCGCGCTTCCTGCTGCTTGGGGCGGTCGCGTCGCTGGCTGGCGCGCTGGCGCATCTTGCCACCCATTGGGGTGAGCCGATCCCGATGGTCGGAGCGTCGGCGGCGGTCTCCGGATACATGGCCGCGGCGATCCGTTTCGCGTTCACGCCCGGCGGTCCGCTGAGTGCGGCCGGCCGACGTGATCCGCAGCGCGCGGTGCTGGTGCCCGCCGTTGGCATCCTGGCGGCGTTCCGTCAGCCCGCCGTTGTCGTGTTCACCGCCATCTGGGTTGGAGTGAACGTGCTGTTCGGCACCACCAACGCCATTCCCGGCGCCGGCGATGCCGGCATTGCCTGGCAGGCGCATATCGGCGGCTTCCTGGCCGGACTGCTGCTGTTTGCGCTGTTCGACCCGGTTCGCCGTCCGCCTGTATATCCGGGCGTCGACGATACCGACGTGGATGCGGACGATAGCGATCGGGACCAACGTAGCTGGCCGTAACGCGGACGGTGGTGGACTTGCTGTCAGCGCGTGGAGGGTTCAACATGTTGCAGGTCGTGTTCCCGCAATACGGGAAACCGGCCGGGAGGAGGGTACGTGCTCGTCGTTGACATCCTCACGCAGAAGGGCCGCGACGTCGTGACGCTAAGCGCCGACGAAACGCTGGCGGACGCGGTTGCGGTGCTCAACGAACACAAGATCGGTGCTCTGGTCGTTGTCGACGCTGCCGGCAAGGTCGTCGGCATCATCTCCGAGCGCGATATCGTGCGATGCCTGGCGCAGGACGGCGGCGCGGCTCTGAACCAGCCGATATCCTCGGCCATGACGCGCAAGGTGATCACCTGCGCGCTCAACGACCGCTTAGACCGTCTGATGGGCGAGATGACGCGCGGCAAGTTCCGCCATCTGCCGGTGGTGGACGAGGACGGGCTGGTCGGGATCATTTCCATCGGCGATGTGGTCAAGCTGCACATCGCCGAGATCGAATCCGACCGGCAGGCCATGAAGGACTACATCGCCACCGGCTGATCCGGTGGCGCGATAAACAGGTTCTAGCCGCAGCCGCGTTCGCGCAGGGAAACCGCCGCTTCGGCGATGTCGTCGAGGGCCCGCTCGGCGGCCTCGATGCCGTGGCTGATGGCCTCGCGGGCTCGGTGGAACTCGAACAGTCCGATATCGCGAAGGCGCGGACCGATGTAGGCGTCCGGCGGGTCTCCGGCCAGGCGCGCGCGGGAGATGCGGTCCTGGACGATGGCCAGCGCATCCATCATTACTGAGGACATGCCAGGCGGGCCATCCGGCTCGCCGACGAGTTGGCGGCGCAGCAGCCGGGCTGCCGAGGGCGCGGCGGTCGTCGCGGCGGTGGTGTCGTCGGGTTCCTCGGTACCGTCCTCGATCACCGGCACGACGGCTCCCTTGCCGAAGATATCCGCGTGCAGGTTGACGGCGATGACCAGCCGGGCCCCGAGGCCACGACACACCGACACCGGCACCGGATTGACCAGGGCGCCGTCGAACAGCCAGCGGCCCATGAACCTGGATGGCCGGAACACGCCGGGCAGCGCGAAGGAGGCGCGCATCGCCTGGGCGAGATGGCCGCGCTGCAGCCAGATTTCATGGCCGGTGCGCATCTCCGTGGCAACGGCGACGAAGCGGCGGTCCAGGTCCTCGATGCGCATGTCGCCCAACTGCTCGTCGAGCAGCCTTGTCAGGCGGTTGCCGGAGAGCAGGCCGCTGCCGCCAAGATTGAGGTCCATCAGGCCGAAGACGCGCCGGCGCGTCAGCGACAGGGCGAAGTCCTCGAGATCGTCGAGCCGGCCGGCGGCGTAGCAGCCTCCGACCACCGATCCGATGGAGGTGCCGGCGATGATGTCGGGCGCGTAACCTGCGGCCACCAGCGTGCGCAAGACACCGATATGCGACCAGCCGCGCGCGGCGCCGCCGCCAAGCGCGACACCGATCTGCATCCTGGGCGCAGAGGCAGCGGTTTCGGGTGAAATCTCCCGGTCCTGCGGCGGCAGGTCCGCAGGCGGGCTCTCGTCCATGTCGGCGCCGTCGACGGGCATGTCCTCATTGGCGGCGCCAAGGCCCATGACGCGGCGGGCCATCGACTCAAACATCGCCGTTATCCCTTCCTGCCGCCCATATGTTAGCGGGCAGCGGATGACTGATCAGTCTACCTCCGTCGGCTGAACAAAGGATAAAAGGTCGCCGAGCGGTTAATTTTAAAGGGTGCTTTTGCCGGAAAATCGCGGCGCAATCGCGGTCAATCCGGGTCGCGAACAAGGCGTGTGCCGGCATCGCCGCCGACCACCTTGCGGTAGAAGCAGGAGCGCGCCGAGGTGTGGCAGGCATTGCCGTCTCCGGCGACGCGTCCGCTGAGCCAGACGGCGTCCTGATCGCAGTCGATGCGTATCTCCGCCACCTCGATGGTGTTGCCGCTGGTCTCGCCCTTGCGCCACAGCGCCTGCCGAGAGCGGCTGTAGAAATGCGCCTGGCCCGTCGTCAGGGTGCGTGCCAGCGCGTCGGCGTTCATGTGTGCCAGCATCAGCACCGTGCCGTCATCGGCGTCGGTGACGACGCAGGTGACCAGCCCGTCGGTGCCGAACTTCGGCGCCAGCATGTCGGTCGCCTCGCGTTCGTGCGCGTCGGTGATCTCGGGAAAGATGGCCTTGCCTTCGGTCTCGCTCATGGCGCCAACCAATCAGTGCCGTGCATTGGCGTCAATGGAGGGTAGCGCTCAGTCGTCGCGCCTGCGTACCAGGTTCAGGAAGCGGACCTGCTCCTGCGGATCGTCGCGAAACATGCCGGTGAACTGGTTGGTGATGGTCTTGGCGCCGTGCTTCTGGATACCGCGCATCGACATGCACTGGTGTTCGGCCTCCAGCATGACTGCCGCACCACGCGGATTGAGCGCCTCGTCGATAGCGCCGATCACCTGTGCGGTGAGGTTTTCCTGCGTCTGCATGCGGCGGGCGAAGATATCGAGGACGCGGGCCAGCTTGGACAGTCCGACGACGCGGCCCTGCGGGTAATAGCCGATGTGGGCGCGTCCGATGAACGGCACGAGATGGTGCTCGCAGTGAGAATAGAACGGAATGTCGCGGACGAGCACGATGTCGTCATAGCCGCCGACCTCCTCGAAGGTGCGCGACAGGGCTTCGTCAGGGTCTTCGCCATAGCCGCGATAAAACTCTTCGAATGCCTTGACGACGCGCATGGGCGTGTCGATCAGGCCCTCGCGGTTGGGATTGTCGCCGGCCCAGGCGATCAGGATGCGCACTGCGGCTTCCGCCTCCTCGCGCGAGGGGCGTTCGACGTTGGCCTGCGTGCCGCTGTCCTGCGTGCGGCTGTCTTGGTTGCCGCGCAGCCGTTTGACAAGGGCGTCCATAGCGCCTCTCTCCAATTGCGCCGCGCCACCGCGTGTCTCAAGACATGGCCTCAAGACACACCTTCGCGGGCCTCGTCCCGCTTCCGGCCGTGGCCGTCAGCGGGACCTAACCATCAGTTCCGCACGGTGAGTGCTATCTCAACGTGCCGCGAGCTGTCGGCTTGATGTCGTTCGGCGCACTATACGCCGCTTTGACGTATCCGGACTACACATTTTACCGATCTAATGCTCCGGCAACTGTGCGATCGGGACACAATATCGCATTTTCGGTCCGGGATCGGGCCAGAATGCCGCCATTGAGATGGGGCCGGATTGCACACGCCGCAAGGCCACCGCGTGCTCCGGGGGGTCGTCTGGAACGTCTCAAACAACTATGTTAGGCCCGCAAACGGACATTCGGGCCAGATGCAGGTGCCATGCTCGACGACATCTACAACAAGAAGATCCTGAGCTTTGCCGCGGACATTCCGCGCATCGGGACGCTGGATGATCCGCATGCCAGCGCCAAGGCGCATTCCAAGCTGTGCGGTTCGACGGTGACGGTCGATCTGTGCGTGGAAGATGGCGTGGTGAGCGATTTCGCCCACCGGGTGAAGGCCTGCGCGCTCGGCCAGGCTTCGTCCTCGATCATGGCCCGCAACATCGTCGGCGAGAGCGCCGATGCACTGCGTGCGCTGCGCACGCAGATGCATGCAATGCTGAAGGACGACGGTCCGGCGCCGGAAGGCCGGTGGGCCGATCTTTCGGTGCTCGAGCCGGTTCGCGGCTTCAAGGCGCGCCATGCCTCGACCCTGCTGACCTTCGATGCGGTGGCGATGGCGCTCGACAAGGCGCAAGGCAAGCAACCGGCCAAGAGCGATGAGGACGTCGTCGCTGCGGCGCTCTGAGCCGCCCATCGTGGCGCGGGAAGCAGGCGCCGGGACCGGCATCGCCGCGCGTCTCGTACTGGCGCTGATCCGCATCTACCAGCTCACGCTGTCCGCCTTCATGGGGCGGCATTGCCGCTATCTGCCGACCTGCTCGGAATATACCTCCGACGCGGTGCGTCTGCACGGCGCCTGGGCGGGCCTGTGGCTTGGCCTGGCGCGCATCCAGCGCTGCCGGCCCGGCGGTGGCGACGGGTTCGATCCGGTGCCGGATATGCTGCGCAGTGATGCGTGCTGGTATCTGCCCTGGCGTTACGGCGTGTGGCGGATGAAGGGGCAAGATCACTCGACCTTATCCTGAGGATATCGGGGTGGTCCTCGAAGGACGAGGTCGAGTGATCTAACCGTCCCGCAAAAACCTCAGCGACAGGCAGGACAGGCCGCCGTCGACCAGAGCCGCCTGGGTCACGGGCAACGGTGTCACGGTCAGTTCCGGCAGGGCGGTGGCGATGGCCTGCACCGTGCGCGGAAAGCCTGCTGCGACAAACACCGTGTCGTTGACCCGGATGGCATTGGCGGCCGCCTCCTCGCCGGGCGCGGTCAGGATCGTGCGGTAGCCGTCGAACACGCCGCTGACGGCCATCGCGGGCGTGCACAGCACGGTGTCTTCGCCGAGCACGGCGCCGGCGGTCTTGAAGTGCAGGATGCCGGGCGGCGTCCGCGCCAGACGTACGGCAAGTCCCCAGTCGTCGAGGATCGTCTTGAGTTCGGCGAAGCCCGTTTCATCGGTGCGCGCCGACAACCCGACGATCGCCTCGCGCCCCGTCACCATAATGTCGCCGCCATCGACGACGCCGGGGCCCTTGAGTTCGCGGACATCGTCGAACTGGCGCGCGATCTCCGGGCCAATCGCCGGAACCTCGTCGCGGCGGCTCTCGGCGCCCGGCCGCAGCAGGATCGCGCCCATGGGCAGGCACAGCGCGGTGTCCTCGACGAACACGGAATCGGGAAAGGCCTCCAGCGGTTGCAGCACCGTGATGCTGACACCGGCGGACCCAAGCGCTGTCACATAGCCCGCATGCTCGCGACGAAACGCCTCCGCGTCCGGATCGGGGCCGCCATCGGCGCGCAACCCTCGCGCGACGCTGTCGCCCGGCATGCGCACGATGGCATGGGTGAATCGGTGACTGAGATGCTCGGACATGGTCGCGGTGCGTGGCGTGCGTTGCATTGGCGGTGCAAATCACGATATTCACCGCTTCCCGTCCGGGCGCAAGGTTCGGACGCAACGCTTACCTGCTTGGTTGGCAGGAGTTGAGCCGGAGGACTGAATTCCCCATGATCAACATCACCTTTCCCGACGGCGGCGTGCGTGAGTACGACGCCGGTATCAGCGGCGCCGATATCGCCCAATCCATCGCCAAGTCGCTCGCCAAGAAGGCGGTCGCCATGGTGGTCGACGGCGAACTGCGCGATCTCGCCGACCCCATCGACGCGGACGCGAGCGTGCGCATCGTAACCCGTACAGACGCCGACGCGCTGGAGCTGATCCGTCACGACTGCGCCCACGTCATGGCGGAGGCCGTGCAGGCGCTCTATCCCGGCACCCAGGTGACCATCGGGCCGGTGATCGAGAACGGTTTCTATTACGACTTTGCGCGCGAGGAGCCCTTCACCACCGACGATCTCGAGAAGATCGAGGCGGAGATGCGCAGGATCATCCAGCGCGACGCGCCGTTCACCAAGGAAGTGTGGTCGCGCGATCAGGCCAAGAGCTTCTTCGCCGACAGCGGTGAGGACTACAAGGTCGAGCTGGTCGACGCGATCCCCGAAGGCGAGGACCTCAAGATCTACCGCCAGGGAGACTGGCTCGACCTGTGCCGGGGGCCGCACATGACCTCGACCGGCAAGATCGGCGATGCCTTCAAGCTGATGAAGGTGGCCGGAGCCTATTGGCGCGGCGATTCCGACAACGAGATGCTGACCCGCATCTACGGCACCGCCTGGTCCAACAAGGATGATCTGACTGCCTACCTGCACATGCTGGAGGAGGCGGAGAAGCGCGATCATCGTCGTCTGGGCCGTGAGATGGACCTGTACCACTTCCAGGAGGAGGCGCCGGGCTCCGTCTTCTGGCACGCCAAGGGCTGGACGCTGTTCCAGGAGTTGATCGGCTACATGCGCCGGCGCCAGCACCATGCCGGCTACGAGGAGGTCAACAGCCCGGACATGATGGACCGCGCCCTGTGGGAGCAGTCCGGCCACTGGGAGAAGTTCCGCGACATGATGTATGTCACGGAGACGCCGGACGAGCGGGTCTATTGCTGCAAGCCGATGAACTGCCCCGGCCATGTGCAGATCTTCCGCAACGGGCTGAAGAGCTACCGCGACCTGCCGCTGAAGATCGGCGAGTTCGGCAAGGTGCATCGTTACGAGCCGTCCGGGGCGCTGCACGGGCTGTTACGCGTGCGCCACTTCACCCAGGACGACGCGCATATCTTCTGCACCGAGGAGCAGATCACCGAGGAGTGTCTGGCGGTCCACAACCTGATGCTGTCGATCTATGCCGATTTCGGCTTCGACAATGTGCGGGTGAAGTTCTCCGACCGGCCGGAGAAACGGGTCGGCTCCGACGACATCTGGGATGCGGCGGAAGTCGCGCTTCGCCACGCCATCGAGGTCACCGGGCACGAGTGGACGCTCAATCCCGGCGAGGGCGCCTTCTACGGGCCGAAACTCGAATACGTGCTGCGCGATGCCATCGGCCGTGACTGGCAGTGCGGCACGCTGCAGGTGGACTTCAACCTGCCGGGTCGGCTCGGCGCCTTCTATATCGGCCAGGACGGGGAGCGCTATACGCCGGTGATGCTGCACCGGGCGATGTTCGGTTCGCTGGAGCGTTTCACCGGCATCCTCATCGAGCAGCACGCCGGGCATTTCCCGCTGTGGCTGGCGCCGGTGCAGGCGGTGGTGGCGACCATCGTGTCGGACGCCGACGACTATGCGGCGCAGGTACACCGCGCCTGCGCGGCGGCGGGGCTGCGGGTGGCGACCGACATCCGCAACGAGAAGATCAACTACAAGGTGCGCGAGCACTCCCACGCCAAGGTGCCGGTGATGCTGGTGGTGGGCAAGCGCGAGGCCGACGAGGGCACCGTGTCGGTGCGCCGGCTCGGCTCGCGCGAGCAGCAGACTTTGCCGCTGGCGGAGATCGTCGCGAAACTGGTTGATGAGGCCGTGCCGCCGGATCAGCAACGCGCCAAGACGGCGGAAAAGGCGGCCTGAGAAACCGTTGGTGCTGGCGACGGATCGGCTTCTTTGCCGGGCTTGGCCTTCGCTGTTCACGTGGTGCGATTCCCGGGCTATGGTTCCAAAAACCACCTGAGTTCTGGAGAAGAAAAAAGACATGAAAAGACAGGCATTTGCGTTTCTGGCATTGGCGGCTGTTGCCGCGTGCGCTCCCAGCCCCACGGATGATCCCCTTGTGCGCCCTGGCACGGAAACCGGGATCATCACTATCGTAAATAACCAAACCAAGCCGATTGCTGGTCTTAACATGGGCCGGTGCGAGTCGAATTGGAGACCGGACAGATTGGCTGGCGGCGTTATCGAAGTTGGTCAGTCGCGTGATTTCGTCGTTTCGGCTGGGTGCTACGAAATGCTCGCCGAGCTTGGGCGAAACAGCATTACGTCCACGTATCAAGGGCTGGGTAAGACGACCGTCGCAGCAGGCGAGACCGCGGTCGTCGTGGTTGCGCCGCGATAGCCATAAGCCGTGCGGCGGGCGCATCGTTTTGTTGCTGATCTAGGTCATGGACTCATGAATCGGTCACCGACCATGTCCGCCCGATTCATGAGTCCGGACCCTAGTTCTTCGCCACCACCTCTACTTCGGCGGCGACGCCGGCCTGCACGGTGAAATCGCGGTTGTAGATTTGGCCTTCGTGGCGGGCGATGACCGAATAATCGCCGGCGGCCAGCACATGGGTCGGGAAGGCGCCGAAGCTCTCCTTCACGATATCGCCGCCGGGCGAGAGGATGCTCCAGGCGGTGTTGGCCAGCGCCTCGCCGCCGGGCTCGTTGACGAGCTTCAGGGTGATCGGCGCTGCCGCATGGGTGATGCTGGCATCGGTGAGTTGGGCCGCCTCGATCTTGACGTCGTCGCGCACGGTGGAGTTGGCATCGCCGTACTGGCTGACGATGTGATAGCTGCCGATGTTGAGCGCCACGACGCTGCCGGGACGCACCTCTTCCACCACCAGCTTGCGCTGGCCGAATTCGTCCACATCGACCCCGAAGACCTGCAGCGTGACGAGCTTTGAGGGGATGAGCTGACCGTCGATCAGCCGCGAGGAGATGCGCAGGGCGCCGGCATTCAGCGTGATGCCCTCGCGAAACGCTTCCTCGGCAACCTCGAAGCGCTTGGTGCCGACCGCGTGGCCGAACACCGCGACGGCGACATACTCGCCAGGCGGCACCGTGATCACCGGCTGGGCCTCGTCGGAGGCCGCGACCGTGGCGTGACTGCCATCGGGCGCGGGGCGGGCGGCATAGACGCGCCAGCGCACGTTCGAACCGAGCGCGCCGGTGTCCTCGGTCAGCCGTGCGAACAGCCGACCCGGCACCGGCTCGGCTTCGGTGGGCAGCAGTGGGACCTGGCTCTGCGGTGCGGGCTGCTCGCCCGCGCCGGGGACCTCCTCGGCGGGAACGGCGTCCGCACCGGGTGCCGGCTGCTGGCGTATGACGTTGCGGCCTTCCAGGATGCGGCCCACGTCGCGCAGTGCCTCCTCGGCCGTCTGGTCGGACTGGGCCATGCGCTGGGCGTCCTGCGCGGCCGCACCGTTCAGGGTCATGAATGCCAGGGCGGCAAGCAGCGTTCCAATTCGCAAGAAGGGCAATATCGTCAAGTTCCCGAAAATCCTCGATATGTGCCAGACGCCATTGCCGCTGCAGTTTGGCGCTTTATTGTCCGTGCGGCCGCGGTGCCCTGTGGGCTCACGTGGCCCGCGCAGATGCTAGTAGGAAACCATGTCTGAATCGTTGCTTGAGCTTCTTGGCCATCTTGAGGCACGGAGGTCCGTTCCGGCCGGACAGCTTGAACCGCCCGGTCCCTCGCCGGAGGAACTGCGCCAGCTGCTGACCATTGCGTGCCGGGTGCCCGATCACGGCAAGCTGGAGCCATGGCGCTTCATCGTCCTGGAGGCCGGGAACCGGGCGGACCTGATCGACCGGCTCAACGGGGCACGGCAGGCCGCGGAACCGGATGTCTCGCCAGAGCGACTTGAGATGACCCGCAAGACGTGGCTCGCGGCGCCGGTCATCGTGGTCGTCGTGAGCTGCGTCCAATCCGAGGCGAAGATCCCCCAATGGGAGCAGCAGCTTGCTGCCGGATCGGTTTGCCTCAACCTGCTGCATGGGGCCTGCGCGCTTGGCTATCGCGGCCAGTGGCTGACCGGCTGGGCGGCCTACGACCCGGCCGCGAAGGACATACTAGGGGTCGGTGCGCTGGAGAACATCGCGGGCTTCTTGCATATCGGCTCGACCGGCCAGGTGCCGGCCGAAAGGAGCCGCCCGGATGTCGCCGACCTGACGACCCACTGGGTCGCGCCGACGTAGACTGTCCGCGCCAACCGTTTTCCGTTTTCGTCAGGAGTGCATGGATGTTCTACGATGCTGTGCGCAATGCGCACGGGCTCAGGCACGACCCGTTCAAGGCGCTTGTCGCGCCGCGCCCGATCGGCTGGATCGGCACGCTGTCGGCCGATGGCCGGCGCAATCTCGCGCCCTACAGCTACTTCAATGCCGTCTCCACCAGCCCCCACATCGTCGCCTTCTCAAGCGAGGGCCAGAAGGACTCCGTGACCAATGTCGATGCCACGGGGGAGTTCTCCTGCTCCCTGGCGGTGTTCGATCTCAAGGAGGCCATGAACCAGTCTTCGGCGGCGGTCGACAGCGGGGTCGACGAGTTCGAACTGTCCGGTCTGACACCGGCGCCGTGCGAGATGATCGCCGCGCCGCGCGTCGCTGAATCCCCCGTGGCGCTGGAGTGCCGGCACCTGCAGACGATTCGGCTTGAAGGCCTTGAGGGACAGGAGGCACGAGCCCGGCTTGTGCTCGGCCAGGTGGTCGGCATCCACATCGACGAGGCGCTGATCAGCGAGGGAAAAGTCGACATCACCAGGGCGCGGCCGCTGGCACGACTTGGCTATCGCGACTATTGCGTCGTCGATGAGGTCTTCGCCATGGAACGGCCTGGCTAGGCGATATGCAGGCCCGCATCGCGGGCGCGCGCCAGCAGGCCTTCGGCGCGGCGCAGATGCGGCCGGTCGTACATCTTGCCGTCGATGGCGACGACCCCGACGTCGCCGGCTTCCGCGAAGCGGTTGATGATGCGGCGGGCGAGATCGATCTCGTCGGGCGTTGGCGTGAAGGTCTCGTTGATCACCGGTACCTGGGCGGGATGGATCGCCATCTTGGCGGTGAAGCCGTCGCGCCGCGCTGTGGCGCATTCATCGCGCAGGTCGTCGAGATCGCGGAAATCCACGTGCACGGTGTCGATCGCCGCGACGTTTGCGTCGGCGGCCGCGAACAGCAGCATGGTGCGGGCGATCCGGAAGGGTTCGGTCGCGCCCGCGCCGGGCAGGCGGTTGGTCTCCGCGCCGATATCCGCCGACAAGTCCTCCGCGCCCCAGGTCAGGCCCTGCAAGCGCGGGCTTGAATCCCGGTAGGTACCGAGCGCGAACATGGCGCGGCCCGTCTCGGTGGCGATGGCGTGGATGGCCGTGGCACCGTCGGTGTGGCCGTGCTCGGCCTCGGCGACCGAGAGCCGCGCGTGCAGCGCCTGGATGTCGGCGCCCCCTTGCGCCTTGGGCAGCATGATCGCCTCGGGCAGAGCCGGACCCAGCCCGGCGATGTCGTCGTCGATCAGCCCGCTATCGAGCGCGTTGACGCGCACCAGCAGCGACGGACGGTCGGTTCTGGAGATGTGCTCGGCGAGAAACGCGGCCGTTGCCGCGCGCGCATCCGCCTTGGCCGCCGGTGCGACGGAATCCTCAAGGTCGAGGATCAGCGCGTCGGCGCCGCACTCCAGACCGCGTGCCATCTTCTTCGGGCTGTCGCCCGGCACGAACAGCATCGAGCGCATGGTTCAGCCGGTCTCCGGCAGGCGGCGCATGAAGGCCTGACGCGTGCAGGCTGCCACAAGATCGTCGGTCTGTTTGTAGGCGCGGTGCTCGAAGGTGACGATGCCGGCGTCCGGCCGGGAGCGCGACTCGCGCTTGTCCATCACCTCGGTCTGGACGCGGATCGTGTCGCCGGGAAAGACCGGGGAGGGGAAGCGCACATCGCTCATGCCGAGATTGGCGATCGTCGTGCCGAGCGTCGTGTCGTTGACCGAGATACCGATCATCAGCCCCAGCGTGAACAGGGAGTTCATCAGCGGCTGTCCCCACTCGGACTGTTCGGCGAACTGCCGGTCGATGTGCAACGGCTGCGGGTTGTGGGTCAGGCAGCAGAACAGCGTGTTGTCCATCTCGGTGACGGTACGCCGCAACGCATGATCGATCGTCGCGCCGACCTCGAACTGCTCGTAATAAAGACCGGCCATCGGCGTCCTCTCCCCGGTGTGAACGGCGTCTGGTGCTTAACCTCCCGTTTACCATATCCGCACAACCTCGGAAGCAGCAGTCGCGACAGCAGTTTTCAAGGCCGAACAGATGCAGGTTGCCGCAAAGCCCGGCTTGCAGGAGCGCATTTCCGCCGCCCTGGTGGACGCGAGTCGACGCACGGGCGCGGGGTTCGACTACCTGCTGAAGACGGCGCAGCGCGAGAGCAACTTCAACCCCAGCGCCAAGGCGCGCACCTCCAGCGCGACGGGTCTGTTCCAGTTCATCGACAGCACCTGGCTCGGCGTCATGCAGCGCAATGGCGAGCGCTTCGGCCTTGGCCGCGAGGCTGCCGCCATCGAGACCACCGGAGGCGGTCGCTACACGGTGCGCGATGCCGACATGCGCGCCCATATCATGGCCCTGCGCAAGGATCCGCAGGTCGCCGCGCTGATGGCCGGCGCCTTTACCGAGGACAATGCAAGCTACCTGCAGCGCAATATCGGGCGGCATCCCAATGACGGCGAACTCTACATCGCCCATTTCCTCGGCGCAGGCGGGGCGGCCAAGATGATCAGCCTGGCCGAGAGCAGGCCCGGCGAACGTGCGGCGGACCATTTCCCGGCGGCGGCGCGCGCCAACAAGCCGATCTTCTATTCCGGCGGTAAGGCGCGCACGGTGGCGCAGGTCTACGCGAACTTGATTGCCAAGCACGATGCGACAACAACGCCGGTCGCGGTTGCCGGTCAGGGTGGCGAAGGCCGGCAGGCGTTCGGACCGGAAGATGTCGTGCGGGGAATCCCCCTCGTCGGCGAGCCGGCACCGGGCAGGGGCCTGTTCCATGCGTTGTTCCGGCCGGCGGGGCAGGGTGGTCTCGGACCGGCCGCCCGCGAAGGGCTTGGAACCTTGTCATTGTTCGCCTCGCCAGGCCCCCAAACCCGGGCCGACGATGTGGCGCGGGTCGTCGATGGCGTCCAGGCAGTGCCCTCGGTTGAGCGCGCCGGCAGTGTCAGCGCAAGCTGGCTGACGCAGCGTGGCGCGGCTGATGCCGCGGCGATCGACACTAGGCCCGTGCAGCACACACCTGCCGCGGAGCCGGTGCCGGATGCGGCGGCTGTCGAGCGCGGTGAACCGGCGCGCCGGGGCGGCAACGGCTTCCAGCGTCTGCTGGAGGGCATTGCATCGCTGTTGGGTCTTGGCCGGCGCGGCTGAGTGTCACCGTCCCGTCCCGTGATATGCGCCGACCGTGTCCGGGCAATCGCCAATTATGGTGAACGCTTCGTAAACCCTTGGCATGCATGATTGATTCCCTGCAGGAATCGCCTGCTTGCGAAGCCAGTGAGGGTGGGTCGCTCTTCATGTATCTGCGCCGATTTCTGTCCCGGCTCGAGGCCGGAAGCGCTGGCGAACGTGCCGAAGTCGTTGGCGCGCTCGCCTGCATGTTCTTTCAGGAAGGATTTGACGCCGAACAGCGCAATCAGGTGCTGACCGCGCTGACCGCGGTGCTGGAAGATCCCGCACCACGGGTGCGCCGGGCGATGGCCGAGGCACTCGCCGATGACGTCAACGTGCCGGCGGTGCTGCTGCAGGCGCTGTGCTCGGATACCTGCGAGGTGGCCGAGCCGATCCTGTCGCGCAGTCCCGCACTTGGCGAGGCGTGGCTGGTGGATATGTGCGGCGCCGGTGACGAGGGCCATCGGGTCGCCATCGCGCGGCGTCCGTCGGTCGGTGTGCCGCTGGCGGCGGCAATCGCCGAGATCGGCGAGGTTGAATCCTGTCTGACCCTTCTTGCAAATCCCGGCGCGCGCGTTGCCCGCTCGTCGCTGGCGCGCATCGTCGAGCGGCATCGCGGCGATGCCCGCTTGCGCAACGCGCTGCTGGCGCGTTCGGACCTGCCGGCGATGCTGCGTCACCGCCTCGTCGGCGGCCTGTCGGAAGCACTTGGGGAGATGGTCGCGGCGAAAGGCTGGATGCCGGCGCAGCGCACCGAGCGGCTGGTCCGCGACATGCAGGAAACCGCCACCCTGGAGATCACCGACGAGCTCGATGAGGCGACCGCATATAGCCTAGCTGCCTCCATCCATGCCGACGGCCAACTCTCTGTGACATTGCTGCTGCGGGCGCTGGTGCGCGGTCAGCGAACGTTCTTCGAGGCGGCGATGGCCGAACTCAGCGGCGTGCCCGTCAGGCGGGTCACCGAATTGCTGGCCGAGCGTTCCGGCGCGGGCCTGCGCTCGATCTACGTCAAGACCGGCCTGCCGCCTGAAGGCGGTGATTGCCTGTGGACGGCGTATGACGTGCTGCACGAGATGGAGCCGCTGGGCACGCGCCATGAAAGGCTGCAGGCCGGCCGGCGCATCGTGGAGCGGGTGCTGAGCCGCTATGAGGCGGTGTGCGGCGGCGAGGTGGATGCCTTCTATGCGCTGCTGATCAGGCTCGCGGCCGATGAGGCGCGCGAGGAAGCCCGCGCGCAGGCGGGGGGCTACTTCGAAGCGGCCTGAGGCGTTTTGCCGGCCGGTCAGCCGGCTTGTGCGACCGGCTCGGGCCCGCGGTCCAGACCCTTCGACTCGAGCCAGTGGCTCGTTGCCTGGCGCAGCACGTTGGCAAGCGCCACGGCGGTCGTGTTGTCGTCGCCGCCGGCTTCTTCGCGGATCATCGCCAGCACCGCATGGACATGGCCGTGGATCAGCGCCACCGGAATTTCGACATCCTCGGGCACCAGTTCGAGCAGTTCCGAGAGACTGTCGGCGACGTTGCCGACCACCGGGTAGCCGAGCGTCTTGCTGTCGCCACGCAGGTTGTGAGCGACATGGAACAGGGCTTCCCGCGCCTCGCCGCGCATCCCCGCCTCAAGCGCTTCGGCCAGCGCCTT
Source organism: Tepidamorphaceae bacterium (assembly GCA_028279445.1). Taxonomy (GTDB): domain Bacteria; phylum Pseudomonadota; class Alphaproteobacteria; order Rhizobiales; family Tepidamorphaceae; genus JANQNT01. The sequence continues at coordinate 105,309 of JANQNT010000027.1, forward strand.
GCGCAACTGCTTGGCATGATCGCCAATCCAGGCGTCGAAGTTGGTGGAGAGCTCTTCCAGTGCGGATTCCGCGCGGGTGATGGCATCCGTGTCGATCTTCGGCGGGCAGCCTTCCAGACTCGGGTCGACGTATTTCGACAGCTTGTCGGGCGCCTTGAAGACGGCGCAATCGCCCTTGTCGACCGGGCTTGTGGGGTCCTTGCCGACCGTCATCTGGTCTTTTGGCGCGCTCATGGCTGGCCACTCCCGGCTTGTTCTGATGCGTCGGCACCGCCGTCATTGGCGGCGGACATGCGTTGAGCTTCGTTGGTATCGAGAAACGCCGTCGGATCACGCTTTTCGGGTCCCTTGTAGAGCGGATTGGCGAAACGGCGTCGATCCGGACCGAAGAAGTTGGTGGTCTTCATGAACGGCCTGGGATAGGCGATGACCGAATACAGCCGCAGATACAGGGCGCGTGCGGAGATCGGCTTGCACAGGAATTCGTGCACGCCGGCGTCGCGCGCCTCCAGGACGCGGCGCTTTTCCGCATAGCCCGACAGCATGATGATCGGCACGAACGGATTGCTGCTTTCGTCGGGCTTGCGGATGGCGCGGACCATCTCGATGCCGTTCATGCGTGGCATGGACCAGTCGGTGATGATGATGTCGGGATTGAACTGGGCGAACATGTCGAGGCCCATCTCGCCATCATCGGCTTCGTAGACCTGACGGATGCCGAAGGCGCTCAACAAGGCATGGATGATCCGGCGCATGTAGACGTTGTCGTCCACAAGCAGCACGGAGATGTTGTTGAACGCGATCGGTTCCATGCTGAGCCAGTTACAGAAAGAACGCCCACCGGTTCATCGGGCAGACAAACCGGACCCATGCTAAGCCGGCACAGTGAACAAAGTGTTTGCGGTTGTATTTCGCTCGCGCCAGTTGTGTTTGGGCGCGGCCAGCAAAAACCCTTAACCGAACTGCTCGTTGAGGATGCGCTCGTCGAGGCTGTGGCCCGGATCGAACAGCATCAGCGCGGAGGAGTCCTTGTCTTCCTGGATCGCGACATGGGTCACGTAGCGGATTTCCTGGTGGTCGGCGACCGCTGACACCGGGCGCTTTTCCGCCTCCTCAACATGGACATCGATCCGGGCCTGATTGGCCAGCAGCGCGCCGCGCCAGCGCCGGGGCCGGAACGGCGAAATCGGCGTCAGTGCCAGCAGTGGTGCCTCGATGGGAATGATGGGGCCGTGGGCGGAGAGGTTGTAGGCCGTCGAGCCGGCGGGCGTCGCCACCAGCACGCCGTCGCAAATCAGTTCCTCGAGCCGCTCCTTGCCGTCGACGCAGATGCGCAGTTTGGCGGCCTGATGGCGCTGACGCAGCAGCGAGACCTCGTTGATCGCTAACGCCTCATGACGCTTGCCGTCACTGGTGGTGGCACGCATGCGCAACGGCCGGATCACCACCGTCTCCGCCGCCGCGAGGCGGTCCTGCAGATCTTCCTCGCAGTACTCGTTCATCAGAAAGCCGACAGAGCCGCGATTCATGCCGTAGATCGGCTTGCCTGTGTTCATGAACCGGTGCAGGCACTGCAGCATGAAGCCGTCGCCGCCGAGTGCCACGACAATGTTCGCTTCGTCGGCATCGACCGCGCCGAATTGTGCGGTCAGCCGTTCGCAGGCCTCGCGCGCCTCCTGCGCCTCGCTGGCGACGAAGGCGATGCGCGCGGTGTGTTCCCAGGTTTGTGTCTGAGCCTGGCTCACATTGGGCCCTTTCGCTGACGGTTTTGCCTGTTTGGCTGCCGGGCGGCACTATATCGCCGCGCCGGAGGGAAGCGAAGAGCAGAGAGGAGCTCTCCATGAACGCGGAGGTCGCGCTCAGATTCGTCTACACGACGCTTGGATCGCGCGAGGAGGCCAGCGTACTGGCCGAAACGCTCGTCTCCGCGCAGCTTGCCGCGTGCGTCAACATCGTCGGACCCATGATCTCGGTCTATCAGTGGCAGGGCGAGATCGAAAACGACGAGGAATTCGCTTTGTGGATCAAGACCACCGCCTTGCGCATCGAAGACACCCTGGCGGCGCTCGCCGACGCGCATCCCTACGACACGCCGGCGATCGCCGTGTTCGATGCCGAGCCCCACGGTGATGACTACCGCAACTGGCTGACGGCCAGCACCGGTGGGGCAGGGCAGGACAGCTAGTTCGCGGTTCCGATCCGGGCCGTCAGGCCGCCATAGACCGAGAAGCCGGCGGTGCCGTATCCCAGAACGGTCTCATAGTCCTCGTCGAACAGATTTACCACCCGCACGAACGCCTCCACATCCTCGTTGACCTGGTAGGCGGCGCGTGCGTTGACGAGCAGGTAATCGTCCAGTTCAACAAACGTGCGAGTGTCGAGAACATTGGCCACGTATGAACCGCTGAGAGAAAACGTCAGGCGGTCGGTTGCGAGAATGTCAGCCCCGAAACCGATATCGTGGCGTGGCACGCGGATCAGTCGGTTGCCGTTCGGGTCTTCGGTGTCCGTATAGGTGTACGATCCGAACAGCACCAGCCGTTCGCTCGCCCGCCAACGACCCTCAAGTTCAAAACCGGCGCGTTCTGAAACGCCGCCGAGCTGCACGTTCATGTTGTTGATGAACTGGATCAGATTGTCCGTGTTGAGCAGGAAGTAGGTTGCAGAGAGAACAAGATCGCCGCCAAGCAGGGTCTGTTCGATGCCGATGTCGAAGCTCTCGCTTTCCTCCGGCTCCAGGTCCGGATTGCCGCCGAAGCCGAACAACTCGGACATGGACGGTGCGCGAAAACCAGTGCCATAGCTTGTCCGCAGCAAGGTGTCGTCGTGGATCCGGTAAGCGGCCGTCAGCCGATAGGTGGCAAAGCCGCCGAAATCGGAGTGCTCGTCATAGCGCAGTGACCCGGAGAGGGCGAGGCGGTCGGTCGGCTGCCAGGACAGCGCGGTGAAACCGCCAGTGATCCGATCCTCCTCGTCGAAGCCAAAGGTGTTTTCGGCGTGTTCCTCGGTCCAGTCGGCGCCATAGGTCAGACGGGCGTCGTCATGCAGTTCGAAGCGGCCAAGGTACTCCACCTTGACCCGGCTGCCGAGGAACGTGCTCGGTCCAAAGCCGAAGTCAGAGACCCTTTCGGATTCGAAATACTGAACGGACAGCTCGTTCCAGGCGCGGCCGTCCAGGAACGTGAACTCCGCGCCGCCGCGCACGCCGGTCAGCTTGCCCTGGGTGTTCTCCACCAGACCATCCTGCAAGGTCGGGAACGTGGTGTCGAATTCCAGGTCGTAGTCGGTGTGGCGGGCGGCGGCGAACAGCTTGAAGGTCTCGGTGATGTTGAGCGTGCCCTTGGCTGAAACGGTGGTGTTCCGGTAGCCGTCATCCTCGGTGTTTCCGTTCCGCTCGTTGGCCGAAGAAAACCCTTCAGTGTCATAATGTTGTGCGCTGACGGTTATTCCACCGCGTTCGTTCCCGGCCGAGGCGGTCACGCTGCCACGCCCGGTGTCGAAGGAGCCGCCTTCCGCGGATGCGCGCACGCTGTAGCCGTCACGCGCCGACTTGGTGGTAATATCGATGACACCGCCCACGGCCTCGCCGCCATAGAGTGCGCTTTGCGAGCCGCGCAGCACCTCGATGCGCTCGATGTCGCCGACAAGCAGGTGTTCCAGTTGCGGCGCGGTTTTCGGCAGCGAGGGATCGGAAATCTCGATGCCGTCGATGCGCACCTGGATGTACTCCTGGGTAGCGCCGCGGATGCTGATTGTCGATTGCGACCCTGGGGTTCCGGTCTGCGAGATGTTCACGCCGGGAACGCGGTTGAGGTAGTCGATCAGCCGTATCTGGCCTTCCTTCTCCAGGTCCTCGCTGGTCAGCACCGTGACCGAGGAGCCGACGGTGTCGCGTTCGGCTTCGCCGCGGCTGGCGCTGACGACGATGGTCGAGAGCAGGGTGCTGTCCTGCGCCACCGCTGGTGACGGCGCGTTTGCCGCCAGTAGCGCGAATGTGGAAACGGCTGTGATACGGGCCGCAATGCGGCCGTTGGTCAGTGTGGTCATCGATGCCCCCGTCGTGCGCGTATCGCGCATTCAAGTCCGCCATGCGTGGCGGAACCGTTGCGGTTGGGCCGATGACAGTGTCGGGCGAGCGCATGTCGGCCATGGCGCGTTGCCCGAACCGATGCCGGCCCGGCCAAATCACCACAACGACGGGCTGTCCTGAGAAAGACGGCTCGATCGCTCACGCGCGCCCCGCACGTGAAACGGGTGATGCCGAGAGGGCCGGTCTCCTGGCTCGCGGGTCACTGCCGGTCGCCGCCTTCCCGACCAGATCACGATCGCATTGATCGCCAAAGGTCAGTGGCTTGTTGGCTCCGGCTCGCCGCATACAGTTGCGGGGGCAGCCACGGTTTTGCCGCCGGACGCGTCAGAAAACTGTCGCGACAGACGGGTCCGTTGTTCCCTTTGACGGCCCGGCACTGGTTACGCCGCATATCGGCAGCGAGTCCTGGCCAGCGATCATCACCCTCAGGGGCCGTCAACGCCCAATCGGTACGTCGCATGATTACGGGCAAGCCATCGGCCGGTCAATGACCAAGGAGATGATGTTCGACGGCATCCGCAGGCAAGGCGGGTGCGTATCTTCTTCTGTAGGGTTAACGAAAGGCGCGGGCACGATGCGCAGTTTGCCGACCGGTCACCGGCTGACGGTTGTGGTCATGCTCCTGGTGCTGGCCTGGCTGCCTCTTGCGGCACAAGCCAGCGAGGAGGCGCAGCATGAGGTGCGCGCGACCATCGAGGCGCAGATCGATGCGTTCCGCCGTGATGACGCGGACGTCGCGTACAGCTATGCCGCACCTTCGATCAAGTCGATGTTCCCGGATCCCAACGCTTTCCTGGAGATGGTCAAGCGCGGCTACCGGCCGGTCTACAGGCCGCAGTCCTACACATTCGGGCGCTTTGCGGAACGCGACGGGACCTATTTCCAGCAGGTGGCGCTGGTGGGTCCCGACGGCCTTGCCTACGTCGCGCTGTACACGCTCGAACGGGCCGGCGAGGGCTTGGTGATCACCGGTTGCGTGTTGCGCCGGGTGCCGGAGCGCACGCTCTGAGCGTGCGGAATATCGAAACTCTGACTATGGTTTGACCGTAGGCGATCCGATTTTTCTCTGTATTTTATCGAAATCGGGCCTAAATAACGGCTCGGAACTATAATGCGACGCCGTTCATGATCGTCTGCCATTGCAACTTCATCACACACGACGAAATCCGTGCGGCCATCCGTGAGCTGCGCGATGCGGACCCGTATCGCGTCATCATTCCGGGTCTCGTCTACCACCGGCTTGGCAAGCGTGGGCGCTGCTGTGGCTGCTTTCCGCATGTGATCGAGATGATCATCGCCGAGAACGAGGGTGAACTCGTCGATAGCGATGTCATGCCCATGCAGGAAACCGGTTGACGTGTATTAGAATTGTTCTAAATTACCCTTCATCAGATTCCAAGAATCGTCCGCTTAGCAGGAGACTCTTGCCATGAAGGGCAGCAAAAAAGTCATCGAACGCCTGAATGAGGCGCTTTTTCTCGAATTGGGGGCCATCAATCAGTACTGGTTGCATTACCGGCTGCTGAACGATTGGGGCTTCGCGAAGCTCGCCGCGAAGGAGCGCGAGGAATCGCTTGAGGAGATGGAGCACGCCGACAAGCTGATCGACCGCATCATCTTCCTCGAAGGCCATCCCAACCTCCAGTCGGTCGCGCCGCTGCGCATCGGCCAGAACGTCAAGGAAGTGCTGGAGGCTGACCTCGCCGGCGAATACGACGCGCGTGAGAGCTACTCGAAATCGCGGCAGATCTGCCATGACGAAGGCGATATCGTGTCGATGAAGATCTTCGAGGAACTGCTGCAGGACGAGGAGGGTCATATCGACTTCCTCGAGACCCAGCTCGAACTGCTCGAGAAGATCGGCGAGGCGAAGTACGGCCAGCTCAATGCGGCTGCCGCAGACGCCGCCGAGTAAGACCGCTACCTGCAGCAACCACGATCAACGCCCGACGGATTCGTTTTCCGTGCAAGAACGGGGATCGGAATCCGTCGGGCGTTTCTGGTTAGCGAATCCCTTACCGCATCGATCGGTTTTGCCGGAGTTTCGACAAGAGTATCTTCGGGGCTTCGCCGTACCCTTCCGACCATGCGGAAGTACTACACATTGTCGATCGGGCTCGCCGCCGTGCTGGCATTCGATGCCGCGTTTCTGAACGGCGAGTTGCTGCATGCCTTCATGACCGAGGCCGCGGAGCAGGGCTACAAGTTCCGCGCGAGCGTCGGCCGTATCACCGAAAAGCTGTTTTTATAGGTTCTCACCTCACGCCGACGCTGGACACCTGGGTTGCGCCTGACGCAGGTTGTCCGTCCGGTCGGCGGGGGCGTTGTCATGACCAAGAGTGCGGTGCGACAGGCATCCTGGCGCGATCGGCGATGGGCGCCGGTGGCCGTGTGCCTGCCCGCCTATGCGCTGGCCGTGGCAGTGGCCGCGGTGACAGTGGTTGTGTGTCACGACCTGCACCCAGTAGCTGGCGTTCTTCTGGCGAACGTGGCGGCAACGCTGACGGTCTTTCTCTTTGCCACGGCGCTCGGCAATGCCTCGATCTACGATCCCTACTGGAGCGTTGCGCCGCCGATCGCCCTTGCCTGGTGGATGATGGCGGACGGCGAGGCGAGCGGCCGGGAGCTGATCTGCCTTGCGCTGGTTCTGGCCTGGTCGGTGCGGCTGACCTGGAACTGCTTCTACCGCTGGACCAGCCTCCGGCAGGAGGACTTTCGCTATGTCGATCTGCGCGCGCGCACCGGCAGGGCGTTTCCGTTGGTCAATCTGCTCGGCATTGAGCTGTTCCCCACCCTGCTTGTGTTTCTCGGCTGCCTGCCGCTTTACGCCGTCAGCGCGTCGCAGGCTCCGCTGGGTGTGATCGATGCGCTGGCGATCCTGGTGACCGCGGGCGCCATCGTCATCGAGGCGGTTGCCGATCTGCAGTTGCACCGCTTTCTGCGTCGGCGCACCGATAGCAATGCCATCTGTCGCGATGGCCTTTGGTCGCGTTCGCAGCATCCCAACTATTTTGGCGAACTCGCTTTCTGGTGGGGTTTGTGGCTGTTCGGCCTGGCCGCCGGCACCGCCTGGGTATGGACGGGCGTCGGGGCGTTGGCGATGACGACGCTGTTTGTCTTCATTTCCGTGCCGATGATGCTGGCGCGCAAACGCAAGCGCCATGCGGACTACGATGCGCGCACGGCGGGCATTCCGGTTCTGCTGCCACGCATCCGTTGATCGCCCGCGTGCGGCGATGAACCGGTCCGTCTCGCCATGTTGCGCGCTCTCGTGCTGAAATGCGGTCCTGGAGCGCGATTGCGCGATCGGCCGCGCAGGCGTCGAGCGTAGCGAGATTGACGTGAGCGGAATGAAGCCACGCTACAAGGGACTGCTGATCGATCTCGGTGGTGTCGTCTATGAGGGCGATGCACTGATCGCCGGGGCCGGCGAAGCGCTCGCCATGCTGCGCGAGGCCAGCATCGCGGTGCGTTTCCTGACCAACACCACCAGCCGTCCGCTCGATGCCATCCTGGAAAAACTCGACCGCCTTGGGCTCAAGGTCAGCGCTTCAGAGGTCTTCACACCGGTGCTGGCGGCGCGGAACTACCTGCGCCAGCACGGCCTGATGCCGTATCTGCTGGTTCATCCTTCGCTGACGCCTGAGTTCGGCGATCTTCCGGCCGGCGCGGGGCGTGCCGTGGTCATCGCCGATGCACGCGACGATTTCACCTACGCCAACCTGAACGCGGCACTGCGGCAGTTGCTGGATGGGGCGGGGCTGATCGCGTTGGCCAGGAACCGGGTCTTTCGCGACGACGACGGCGGGCTCAGCCTCGACGTGGGCGCGTTCGTGGCGGCGCTCGAATATGCCAGCGGCCGCGAGGCGGTGGTGCTTGGCAAGCCGTCACCGGCCTTCTTCCATCTTGCCGTCGATGACATGGGGCTGGTGCCGGACGACGTGGCGATGGTCGGCGATGACGCGGAATTCGATGTGGCGGCCGCGATCACCGCGGGCCTCGACGGCTATCTGGTGCGCACGGGCAAGTGGCATCCGGGCGTGACTGACGGCATCGATCCCTTGCCCACCGGCGAATGCGACGATCTGCTCGCCGTCGCTGCAGTAATCTGCGGCGCGCAGTAACGCCGCCCGGCGCGAATCCCCTTATACTGCACGCAAAGGTTGCTTTTTCGGGCGATTGCGACCGCCGGGAATGGGAGACGCATGGTGAGCGATGACCTAGATTTTCCGTGGCTGATCAGCGATGAGCACGACGTTGAGGCTTATCAGGCCGGCGCGGCCATCTTCCGCGAGGGAGAGCTGGGCGAGTTGATGTACGTCGTGCGCAGCGGCGAGATCGATATCTCGGTGCAGGGCGTGGCCGTGGAAAGCGTCGGCCGTGGCCGGGTCTTCGGCGAGATGGCGCTGATCGACGGGGCGCCGCGCAGCGCGACGGCCACCGCACGCACGGACGCGGAGGTGCTGCCGGTCGACCGGCGCAAGTTCGTCTTCCTGGTGCATCAGACGCCGTTCTTCGCGCTCGACGTGATGCGCACGCTGGCCGACCGCCTGCGGGCCATGAACGAGCGGCTGGCCGGCTAGAGAAACCCAGCTTCAGGGCGTCAGCAGTATCTTCCCGCGATGGACGGCCGCTTCCATCATGCGATGGGCTTCGGCGGCCTCGGCCAGCGGCAGGATGGTGTGGGTGACCGGCTTCAGCTTGCCGCCGCCGAACAGCTCCCAGACCCTGGTGCGCAGTTCGTAGGCGATCTGTGCCTTGAAGGCATCGGGGCGTGAGCGCAGGGTCGAACCCGTGTAGGTCAGCCGCTTGAGCATCACCGGCATCAGGTCGACCTCCATCTTCGAGCCCTTGTTGAAGGCGAGTTGGATGATGCGCGCGTCGTGGCGGGCGGCCTTCATGTTGCGCGCGACATAGTCGCCGGCAACGATGTCGAGGATGATGTCGGCGCCGCCTGCCTCGCGCACGATCGGCACGAAATCCTCGTTCTTGAAGTCGATGGCGCGCTCGGCGCCGAGTTGCTCGCAGAATGCGCAATCCTCGGCGCTCCCGGCCGTGGCGAAGATGCGCAGGCCCAGCGCCGCGCCGAGCTGGATCGCCGTCGAGCCGATGCCGCCGGCACCGCCATGCACCAGAAGCAACGCGCCCTCGGGCACCTCGTGGCCATGGAAGATGTTGCTCCAGACCGTGAAGTAGGTCTCCGGCAGGCCGGCCGCGTCGGTTTCATCGACACGGTCGGGAATGTGCAGGCAGTGGTCGGCATCGATGGCGACGTATTGCGCGTAGCCGCCGCCATTGGTCAGGGCGCAGACCCTGTCGCCGATGTTCCATCGGGACTGATCGTCGCCGGCCACCACCGTGCCGGAGACTTCCAGACCAAGCAGGTCAGAGGCGCCCTTGGGCGGGGGATAGTGGCCGCGCCGCTGCAGCAGATCGGGTCCGTTGATGCCGGCGGCCGTGACCGCGACCAGAACCTCGCCGGCAGCCGGCGTGGGCACCGGTCGACGGGCGGGTTTCAGCACGTCCGGGCCGCCGGGCTCGGTGGCGACGATCACGTCCATTTCTTCGGGGATCATGGTTGTCCTCAGGGCTTGTCGCTGCAAGGGGGCAGGGCGCTGGTTACACGCTATCGGAGCGCGCGGCCAGTCTCCATGCGGGCAACACCTGAGACTAGCTGTTGCCGTCGATCGCCTTCTTCATCAGCGGGGCGACCGCATCGGCGTCCGTGGCAATCAGCGCGCCGGCCGATTGCAGCCGCTCGATCTTCTCCGCTGCGCTTGGCAGGCCGAAGATCGACAGCGTGCCGGCATGTCCCATGCGGCGTTCCTTCGGCGCATGGCGTCCCACCACCAGCGCCACCACCGGCTTGCCGTAGTCGGTGGCCGCCAGATAGTCGGCGGCATCTTCTTCCTCGGTGCCGCCGACCTCGCCGATAAGGATGACGCCCTTGGTGGCCTTGTCGTTGCGGAACAGCTCCAGACAGGTCCGGAAACCCAGACCGTGGATCGCATCGCCGCCGATGCCGACCGTGGTGGTCTGGCCAAGACCGTGCGCCGTGGTCTGGGCGAGTATCTCGCTGGTCAGCGAAGCGGACCGCGACACGATGCCGACAACGCCGGGCGCTGCGTCGGCGGTCGGCATGACGCCGATCTTGCAGGCGTCCGGGGTCAGGATGCCCTGCGAATTGGGGCCGATGAGGATGCTGTCGGAGCCCTTGAGTGCTGCCTTGACGCGGGCGACGTCATGCACGGGGACCCGCTCGGTGACGCAGACGATGACGCCGATCTCCGCCTCGATGGCCTCGATGATCGCAGGTCCCGCCTTGGCCGCCGGGATCATCACCAGGCTGGCATTGGCGTTGGTCTCGCCGACGGCCTCGCGCACTGTGTTGAACACCGGCAGGCCGATATGCTGGCTGCCGCCCTTGCCGGGCCGCACGCCGGCCACGTAGGTGGAGCCGTAGCGCACCGCCAGATCGGTGTAGAAGGTGCCCGCCCGGCCGGTCATGCCCTGGACGAGCACGCGGGTCTGCTTGCCGACGAGGATGGCCATTAGCGACGTCCCCCCTTGGCAACCTGGACAGCGCGGGCGATGGCCGAACTCATGTCGGAGAAATCCTCGATCGGCAGCCGCCGGTCCTTCAGCATGGTGCGGGCCCAGTCTGCGTTCTGGCCGGCCAGGCGCACCACCACCGGCGGCTTGCGCTCGGCGCGTGCATAGGCGATGGCGAAGCCTTCGGCCACCGTGTCGCAGGCCGTCATGCCACCGCCGTGCACATTGACCAGAACCACGGTGACAGAGGGGTCCTGCAGCAGCATGGTGGCACCGCGCGCCATCTGCAGGCTGGTCGTCGTGGTGCGGATATCCATGAAGTTGGCCGGATCGCCGCCGGCATCGAACAGCATGTCGTTGGTGGCAAGGCCAAGGCCGGCGCCATTGACCACCACGCCGATATTGCCGGCCAGCTTGACGAAGTTGATGTCGTTTTCCCGGGCGATGCGCTCCTGCTCGGGGACATCCTGCCCATCGTCAAGGGCCTCGAATTCGGGATGACGGAACAGCGCGTTGGTGTCGAGGGATATCTTGGCGTCGACCGCCAGCACCGCCCCGTCGACGCGCACGGCGAGCGGATTGATTTCCACCAGAGTGGCGTCGTTGGCAAAGAAGGCGCGTGCCGCGGCCATGGCGAGTTCGGCGGCCGGCTCGAGCGCGTTGTCGGAGACACCGGTCTCGGCCAGGAACCGGCGCAATGCCGCCATGTCGTCGCTGCCATCGAAGGTCAGCGTGAACTGGCGCACGATGCCCGGATCGATGCGCGCGGCCTGCTCGAACTCCACGCCGCCCCTGTCGGAGCACAGCAGTACCGGCTCGCCGGTGTGCTGGTCGAAGGCGATGGCCAGATAGAAGCTGCGGTGAATGTCGACCGCCTCTTCGATGTAGACGCTGTTGACCAGTTCGCCCGCCGGCCCGGTTTGCGCCGTCACCAGCGCTTCGCCGATCAGCCGCGCGGCCTCGCTGCGCACCGCAGAGGGCGTGGCGGCCATCTTGATGCCGCCGACGAGGCCGCGTCCGCCAGCGCCGATCTGCGCCTTGACGACATATTTCGTGGCAGGAATCTCACGGCACCGCGCTTCGGCCTCCTCCGGCGTGGTCGCCAGACGGCCAACGGGCACCGTGACGCCATATTGCGCCAGCAGTTCCTTGGACAGGTGTTCGGAGAGTTTCAAGACGATCGATCCGGGCGCGTTGGCTGCGGCGCGACGGGTGGGGACGAGACTTGTTGCATGCTGTGGTATACCACAGCTTCGGCGCGGTCAACAGACGCGAATCGGACCGCGGTTGTCCCGGAACTGTGCCGGTTGGAAGCCGATGGCGCATGGGCAGGTTGGCATCGTGGCACCCGGCGCGATAAAATCGCCCGACGCATCGGGATAAACACGACAAATCGCGGCTCGGCCGTGTGGGGAACGAAAACGCCTGTGTTCGAACTACGCGATCTGCAGATTCTGTCCGCCCTTGGACGACACCGGCATTTTGCCCGGGCAGCGAACGAGTGCGGCATTTCGCAGCCGGCCTTTTCGGCGCGGCTGAAGAAGTTCGAGCTCGATCTCGGCGTGCCGCTGGTCGAGCGCGGCAACCGTTTCCAGGGCTTTACGCCGGAAGGCGAGATCGCGCTGAAATGCGCCATCGAGGTGCTCGATGCCGCCGAGGGCTTGCGCCAGAGGATTGCCGAATCGCGTGGCACGGTGGCCGGGCAGTTGACCATCGGCACGGTTCCCACCGCACTGGCGTTCGTCTCGATGCTGCCCCAGGCGATGAAGGTGGCGCATCCGCATCTGTCGCTGCAGATCAAGTCGGCGACGGCGCTGCTGGTGCAACTGGGCCTGGAGGACCGAACCTTCGACGCCGGCATCAGTTACCTCGACGGCGTCCTGCCGCCATCGCTGGTGGCCACGCGGCTCTATGATGAGCGTTACGTGTTGCTGGCGCCGCGCGCGCTCGCCCCGCAGACCAGCGGGTCGATCACCTGGCGGGAAGCCTCGCTGCTGCCGCTCAGCGTGCTGACATCGGATATGCAGAACCGGCGAATCGTGGAGCAGGTGTTCCAGGAGATCGGGGTCAGCGCCAACATCGTGCTCGAGGCCAATGTGTTTTCCGCCTGCCTGGCCCAGGTGCAAAGCGGTTTTGCGGCGACCATCGTGCCGGAACTGCTGGTGCGCGGCCTGCCGGCGGGAGACGATGTGGTCAGTCTTGCCCTGACCGAGCCCGAGATTCGCAAGCCGATCGGCCTGATCGTGACCGACAGGGCGCCGATGCTGCCCGCGGTGAAGGCCTTGCGCGACATTGTCGAGGCATTGTTGCAATAATCTGTGCTTATCGCGTGCATTGCGAATTCGATTTGCTGTCGGTGCACCTCCGGTCTTTAGATTAGACAAAGTCTAAGACATTCTAGGGATTCGGGAGGGTCGCGTGACGGCGTCCTTAGATACCAACTGTGCCTCGCTGCCAGGTCTTGCCGGCCGCGCCATGCGCGCGGCGATGCGGGAGTGGCCGCTATGAGCGTGGCGCTGATGCTGGTCGATATCCAGAAAGGCGTTATCGCCGAGGCCCGCAACAATCCGGACATGGAGACCAACGCGCTGACGCTGCTGGAGGCCTGGCGGGCTGCCAGGGCACCGGTGGTACATGTCCAGCATGCCTCGACGGATCCCGCATCCCCCCTGGCGCCGGAGCGTCCCGGATACGACTTTCGCCCAGGCTTCGAGCCGCAGGCCGGCGAGCGCCACGTGATCAAGTCGCAGAGCGCGCCGTTTGCCCAGACCGGCCTTGCCGACGACTTGCGCGCCGAGCGCATCGAGGACCTGGTGATCGCCGGTGTCTGCACGGAGCACTGCGTGTCGTCCACCGCGCGAGCGGCGTCTAATCTCGGCTTTCGCGTCACGATCGTGGGTGACGCCTGCCATGCCTGGTCGCGGCGCGATCCGATGACCGGCAGGCTGATCCCGGCGGAAGATATCCACCGCATGGAACTCGCCATCCTGAGCGGCGAATACGCCGATGTGGTCACCGCCAGGGACGCGGTCGACCTTGCGTTGGTCGCGGAGATGCTGGATTTCTGAATTTCCGACCTGCACGCGCGTGGCGGAACCGTTACCTGACGGCGTTCCGGACCCTGAAATGCAAAACGGGCGGCGTGGCATTGTGTGCCACACCGCCCAGTTGCGGTGCGGGAAACGACAAGCGCGTCTCGATCACGAATGTGATGGCGTGCTTTTTTCGTTACCCGCTGTCACGGCCCGGACCGGGTCGTGCGTTGGTTGCCGGCGGTGCTGCGGTTGATCGCCAATTCGGCGCGATCAGGTCGGTGCAGCGATGCTCGACGAATTCTGTGGTATACCATCTACCACGCTAATCGCACGGCTGCAAGCCGCTGGAATTTCGGTGGCTGGAACTGGCCGCGTGTGCTCCAATCGCGGCACATATGAACGGGGGAAACGTGATGAAAATCGTCTGTCTGGACAAGGACACCTACGCACCCGATCTTGATCTTGCGCGCCCCGGCGTGGCGCATGAGTGGGTCGAGTACGGCGCGACGGCGCCCGGTGAGATTGTCGAGCGATTGGCGGGCGCCAGCGTGTGCATCACCAACAAGGTTCCGATGCGCGAGGAAACCCTGGCGCAGTTGCCGGACCTCAAGATGATCTCGGTCTCCGCCACCGGCTACGACGTCATCGACATCCCCGCCTGCCAGAAGCGCGGCATCGTTGTCTCCAATGTGCGCGGCTATGCGACGCACACCGTTCCCGAGCACACCTTCGCGCTGATTCTGGCGCTGCGGCGCGGCATCGCCGGATACCGGCAGGACGTGATCGACGGGCAGTGGGAGAAATCCGGACAGTTCTGTTTCCACACCCACATGATCCGCGACCTGAACGGATCGACCCTGGGCCTGATCGGCGAGGGACATATCGGCCAGTCGGTGGCGCGGATCGCCGAGAACGGTTTCGGCATGCGCGCCGTGTTTGCTGCCCACAAGGGCGTCGACGGGCTGGGGCCGCTCTATACACCGTTCGAGCAGGTGCTGGAGGAAAGCGACATCATCTCGTTGCACTGTCCGCTGACGCCGCAGACCCGCAACGTGCTGTCGGCCCCGGAATTCGCCCGCATGGCGCGCAAGCCGCTGATCATCAACACATCCCGCGGCGGACTGGTCAACGAGGCCGATCTGGTTGGCGCGCTCGATGACGGACAGATCGCCGGTTTCGGGTTTGACGTGCTGACCGTCGAGCCTCCCGCGCCCGACAATCCGCTGCTGTCCGTGCTCGACCGGCCCAACGTGATCGTGACGCCGCATGTCGCGTGGGCGAGCCGCGAGGCGCAGACCGAATGCTGGCGCCAGACGATCGAGGCGATCGACAATTTCGCCGCCGGCACCCCAAGCAACGTGCTGACCTGACAGCGACCGGATCGGCCTTGCCGGCACAATCGGGCTTCGTTTTTGCCGGCGTTGTTGCAGATGGACGGCGAGGATCGTTGCCAAGCCCGGATCGCTGGCGTATGGTATACCAGATCGATAGCGCAGACGCTGCGGTGGGACGCCAGAACTTCTCCCCACCGGGTGAGGGTGACGAGAGCCGGAAGGGCCTCCGTTGCTGGGGCTGCGAATTGCAGGATGGGACAAGGCGAGCATGGCGGGTGTGACGCTCAAGCCGCTGGCGATGAACTTCATTCTGAAGGACCGGATCTACGACGTCCTTCTGGAAGCCATCCTCAACACCAACATCTATGACGAGGACGCCGATCTGCGTCTCGACGAACGCACCATGGCCGATCAGCTCGGTATTTCGCGCACGCCTTTGCGCGAGGCGCTGGCGCGGCTTGAGCGGGACGGGTTCGTCGAGATCAAGCCGCGCAAGGGTGTCTTCATCGCACGCAAGTCGCTGGACGAGGTGCTCGAGATGGTGATCGCCTGGGCGGCGCTGGAGAGCATGGCGGCGCGGCTGGCCACCGAGAATGCCACCGACGACGAGTTCAAGCGCCTGCGCAAGATGGCGATGCGCCACAGCGAAAGCGCCACGCGGGCCGATCTGGAAGAGTATTCGGAAGCCAATATCGCCTTCCACCAGACCATTCTGGATCTGTCCAAGTGCACGCTGCTGCGGACCATGGCCGATGGACTGTTCATGCATATGCATGCCGTGCGGCGCCGTGCCATGGGCGAGGACAATCGCGCCGGGCGCTCGGTGATCGACCACATGGAGATCATCGAGGCGCTGGAGAGCCGCGATGCGGACCTGGCCTCACGGCTGGTGCGCGACCATACGATGCGCCTGCATGACCATATCGGGCGCACATGGACCAAGCTGGCCCCGATTTCGGAAGGTGCCATGGAGGCAGGCTAGCGGGATCGTTGTCCCTGGTGCCGGCTGACACGGCCGGCTGACAAGAACAAGAACGGTGGGAGGAAGACACACCAATGGCGGCCACACTGGATGCCGAGATCGCCGACGAAGGCAGGGCGGACGCAGGTCAACTGACCGACGGGTTTCATCTGCTGATCGATGCGCTGAAGCTCAACGGAATCAACACCATCTACAACGTGCCGGGCATCCCGATCACCGATCTGGGACGCTATGCGCAGGCACAGGGCATGCGCGTTATCTCGTTTCGCCACGAGCAGCACGCGGGCTATGCGGCATCGGTCGCCGGCTTTCTCACCAAGATACCGGGCGTGTGCATGACGGTTTCCGCGCCGGGCTTCCTGAACGGCCTGACGGCGGTCGCCAACGCCACCACCAACTGCTGGCCGATGATCCTGATCTCCGGGTCTTCTGAGCGTGAGATCGTCGATCTCGCTCAGGGCGACTACGAGGAAATGGACCAGCTCGCCATCGCGCGGCCGTTCTGCAAGGCGGCCTACCGGCTGACCTATGCCCAGGACATCGGCATTGCAGTCGCGCGCGCCATCCGCAGTGCGGTGAGCGGACGGCCGGGCGGTGTTTATCTCGACATCCCCGGTGCCATGATGGGCCAGACGATGGACGCCGAAGAGGGCAAGAAGAGCCTGGTCAAGGTGATTGATCCGGCGCCGCGCCAGCGTCCTTCGGCGGACGCCATCGCGCGGGCCATCGAGGTGATGAAGGGCGCCGAGCGCCCGTTGATCGTGATCGGTAAGGGTGCGGCTTACGACCAGTCGGACGATCTGGTGCGCGAGCTGGTCGAGAAGACCGGCTATCCGTTCCTGCCGATGTCGATGGCCAAGGGAATCCTGCCCGACACCCATCCGCAATGCGCTGCCGCGGCACGTTCGCTGGTGCTCAAGGACTCCGACGTCGTCATCATGATGGGCGCGCGGATCAACTGGCTGCTCAGTCACGGCAAGGGCCGGCAATGGGGCGAGCCGGGCGCCAAGCGGTTCGTGCAGATCGATATCGACGCGGAGGAAATGGACTCAAACGTCGAGATCGCCGCGCCGCTGGTCGGCGATGTCGGCTCGTGCGCCGCGGCCCTGCTGGAAGCCATGGAAGGTGAGGGCATCGCCCCGCCCAAGGACTGGGTCGACCAGGTCCATTCCAAGGCGGAAACCAACATGGAGAAGATGTCCGCCAGGCTGCAGAACAACAACGTGCCGATGGACTATCACGCAGCCCTCGGCGTCCTGAAGCAGGCGATCACCGACCGGCCCGACACCATCCTCGTCAACGAGGGTGCCAATACGCTCGACATGGCCCGTTCGATCATCAACGTGCACAAGCCACGTCACCGCATCGACGTCGGCACCTGGGGCGTCATGGGTATCGGCATGGGGGCCGCGATCGCGGCGGCCGTGGAGACCGGCAAGCAGGTGCTGGCGGTCGAGGGCGACAGCGCGTTTGGTTTCTGCGGCATGGAGGTGGAGACCATCTGCCGCTACAAGCTCCCGGTGTGCATCGTCATCTTCAACAACAACGGCATCTACAAGGGTGACGGCGAGAACTGGGGCGGCGGCGACGATCCGGCGACCACGGTGTTCGTCGACGACGCCCGCTACGATCTGATGATGGAAGCCTTCGGTGGCGAGGGCGCCTGGGTCAAGACGCCTGACGAGTTGCGTCAGGCCGTCGAGACGGCGCTTGCCAGCGGCAAGCCGACCCTGATCAACGCGGCAATCGATCCGTCGGCCGGCAAGGAAAGCGGTAACATCGGCAACCTCAACCCGCAGTCGGTTGTGGCGCAGGCGCTGTATCCGCAGGCCAGCAAGATTTGAGCGTCGGGGGAATCGGAAAAATGAAAGCTCTGGAAGGCGTTAAGATCCTCGACTTCACCCATGTGCAATCGGGGCCGACCTGCACGCAGCTTCTGGCCTGGTTCGGCGCCGATGTGATCAAGGTGGAGCGGCCAGGCGTTGGCGACGCGACGCGCAAGCAGCTCGTCGACGTACCCGGCGCCGACAGCCTCTACTTCACCATGCTCAACCACAACAAGCGTTCCATCGAGCTGAACTCGAAGAACGAGACCGGCAAGCAGGTGCTGACCCGCCTGATCGAGGAATGCGACGTGCTGGTGGAGAATTTCGCCCCCGGCGCGCTCGACCGGATGGGCTTTTCCTGGGAACGCATCCAGGAAATCAACCCGCGCATCATCATGGCGTCGGTGAAGGGTTTCGGGCCGGGCAAGTACGAGGACTGCAAGGTCTACGAGAACGTCGCCCAGTGTGCCGGCGGATCGGCTTCGACGACGGGCTTTCTGGACGGACCGCCCACGGTCACCGGGGCGCAGATCGGCGATAGCGGGACCGGCCTGCATCTGGCGCTCGGCATCGTCACCGCGCTCTTCCAGCGCGAAAAGACCGGGCGCGGACAGAAAGTCCTGGCACCGATGCAGGACGGCGTCCTCAACCTGTGCCGGGTCAAGCTGCGCGACCAGCAGCGCCTGGCCGCCGGTCCTCTGAAGGAATATTCGCAGTTCGGCGAGGGCATCGAATTCGGCGATGCGACGCCGCGCGCGGGCAACGATTCAGGCGGCGGCCAGCCGGGTCGCATCCTCAAGTGCAAGGGCTGGGAAGACGATCCCAACGCCTACACCTACTTCATCACCCAGGCTGCGGTCTGGGAGAAGATCTGCGACGTCATCGGCGAGCCGGAGTGGAAGACCAAGGAAGGCTACGCCACGCCGCCGGAGCGTCTTGACAAGCTGAACGAGATATTCGGGCGTATCGAGCAGTGGACGATGACCAAGACCAAGTTCGAGGTGATGGACATCTGCAATCCCCTCGACATTCCGGTCGGTCCGATCCTGTCCATGAAAGAGATCATGGAGGATGAGGGCCTGCGCAAGACAGGCACCATCGTCGAGGTCGATCACCCCGAACGTGGTCGCTATGCCACCGTCGGCTGCCCGATCAAGCTCAGCGACAGCGAGGTCGAAGTGGTCCGCTCGCCGCTACTGGGCGAACACACGATGGAAGTCCTCTCCGAGGTGCTCGGCTACTCCGGCGAGGCTTTGCAAGAGGTCGTGGATTCCGGCGCGGTGGGCGAGCCAAAGGCGATTGCCGCAGAGTGACCGGACGGACCGGCGAACAGTAACGACAACGATAAGGGCAGGCCGGCGCGAAGACCGGCAAAAGGCCCAAGGGAGGACGTTTGATGCGATTGATCGTGATGGGGCAGCAGGCCTTCGGCAAGGATGTGCTTGCGAAGCTCCTCGACACGGGAACCGACGAGGTCGTGGCCGTCTATTGCGAGCCCGACCGCGACGGCAAGCCTGTCGATCCGATCAAGGAATTCGCGCTCGAGAAGGGGTTGCCGGTCGAGCAGCCTGCGAATTTCGATGAGCAGGCGACGCTCGACACGCTGGCCGGCTTTGAGGCCGATCTGATGGTCATGGCCTTCGTCAACGTCTTCGTGCCCGAAGCCGCCCGGGATACGCCGATCCACGGATCGATCTGCTTCCATCCCTCGCTGCTGCCGCTGCATCGCGGCCCCAGCGCGGTCAACTGGCCGATCATCATGGGCTCCACGAAGTCGGGCTACTCCTGGTTCTATCCCAGCGACGGCCTCGACGAGGGCGACAGCCTGCTGCAGTGGGAGTGCGACATCGGTCCCGACGACACGGTCATCGATCTTTATTTCAAGAAGATCTATCCGGCCGCCGTGGACAGCGTGCTGGAGGTCTGCGACCTGTTCCGCGCCGGCAACCCGCCGCATATCGTGCCCGATGAGGCACAGGCGACCTACGAACGCCGTTGTACCAAGCGGCACTCTGGGATTGACTGGAACAAGCCGGTTCAGCAGGTCTACGATCTGATCCGCGGCACCAATCCGGCGCCGGGCGCCTGGACCACCCACGGCGGTACCGAGCTTGGCATCTTCGACAGCGTGCGCGTGCCGGGCGATGGGCTTTCGGGCAAGATCCGCTCGGTCGGCGAAGAGGGCTTCGAGGTGCAGTGCATTGGCGGCCGGGTGCTGGTCAAGCGGGTGCGTCCCGAAGGCGGCGACAAGATGCCGGCAGCGGCATGGGCGGATTCGGTCGGGCTCAAGCCCGGCGATACGCTCGGCGAATAGTGGTTGAAGTGGGAGTATCGACGTGATCCACAACATACTCGTACCGGTTCGCGGTGACGGCAAAGGCGACAATGTGCTCGCCCATGCAGCCGCCCTGGCGCGCCGCTTCGATGCTCATATCGAGGTCACTCATTGCCGGGTGCGGGCGGAAGACCTGATGCCGTTCGCGGTGCCGGTGCCCGGTTTCCTCAAGGCGCAACTCGCCGACTCGGCGAAAAGGCTGGCCGAATTCGAGGAAGAGGGCCTGGTGCAGGAGCTGCGCGAGCTGGCCAAGAGCCTCGATCTGGTCTTCTCCGACGACCCCAACGCCGCCGGCGTGACGGTCTCCTGGACCGAGGAGCAGGGCAAGCAGCCCGACGTCATCAAGCACCACGGCCGCCTTGCCGATGTCATCGCCGTGCCGCAGCCCGACCGGGAGCAGAACGTCGGCTTCAATACGCTGAAGTCCGCTTTGTTCCTGACCGGACGCCCGGTGATGATGTGCCCGCCGACCGAGACGGTGCCGCAGACGCTGGGCAAGCATGTGAGCGTTGCCTGGAACGGTTCGCTGGAAGCCGCCCGCGCCGTCAGCCTGACGGGCGCGATCATGGCCAAGGCGGACAAGGTGACGATCCTGCGCACCGGGGAACTTGAACCCCATGGCGCAACCGGCACCGACCTTGCCGCCTATCTCGCCGATCGCGGGATCACGGCCGAGCTTCACAAGTTCACCGCCAAGGGGCGCATCGGCGAAGCGCTGCTGAGCGAAAGCAAGGCGCTTGGCGCCGACCTGATGATCATGGGCGCCTATGGCGACAGTCACGAGCGCGAACTCATGCTGGGCGGCAATACGCAGACGGTTGTCGACACGTCCACCATGCCCGTCGTGCTGGTGCATTGATCGGCGGTCGGGGCGAAGGAAAACAGGAGATTTCGGACCGTACGTCCGGATTTGGTTTGGCGGCAACATGCCAGGCCACACAAATCAGAAGAGCCGGAGCAACCGGCCGGACAGAATCACGGAAGCGTCAGAGGCGCAAAACCCGGAGTGGAGGAAACTATGAAAAGACTTCTCAGAAACATGATGGTGGGCGCGGCAGCGTTGACCATCGGGGCCGCAGGCGCGGTCACCGCGGCGCAGGCCGAATGGGCGCCGAAGAAGCCCGTGGAGTTCATCATCATGGCAGGCAAGGGCGGCGGCGCCGACCAGATGGCCCGCCTGATGCAGGGCATCATCCAGAAGAACGACCTGTCGCCACGGCCGTTCATCCCGATCAACAAGCCGGGCGGCTCCGGCGCGGAAGCTCTGCAGTACATGAAGAGCAAGGCCGGTGACGATCACACGGTCATGGTGACGCTGAACAGCTTCTACACCACGCCGATCATCCAGGACGGTCTGGATATCGACATCACCACCTTCACGCCGATTGGCCGCATGGCTCTCGATACCTTCCTGCTGTGGGTGCATTCCGACAGCGGTATCGGCAGCCTTGAGGACTACGTGGCCAAGGTGAAGGCAGCCGGCCGGGACTGGAAGGTTGGCGGCACCGGATCGGGCCAGGAAGACTCCATCCTGACCGCGATGATGGAAGCCGAGTTCGGCTATGAGGTGACCTACATCCCGTTCCCGGGTGGCGGCACCGTGGCCAAGAACCTGGTCGGCAAGCACATCGACTCCACGGTCAACAACCCGTCCGAGCAGTCGGAGTTCTTCCGCGCTGGCAACACCGTGCCGCTGGTGCAGTTCAACGACGAGCGGGCGGAAGCCTTCAAGGACATTCCGACCGCCAAGGAACTGGGTCACGACATCGTCTACTACATGCAGCGCTCCGTTAACGGACCGCCCGGCATGAGCGACGAGGCCGCCGCCTGGTACCGCAACCTGTTCGAGACGCTGTTCAAGTCGGAAGAGTGGCAGACGTTCTGCACCGATGACGGCATCGACTGCAAAGACTGGGTTGCCGGCGACGATCTCGCCGCCTTCCATCAGGCGCAGTTGAAGCGTCACCGTGAGCTTATCGAATCGGTTGGCGCCGACGCCATCACCGGCGAATAAGCCGATACGAGACGACCTCCGCAGGCGGCTCCGGTCGCCTGCGGAAACAAATTGTAAATCAACAGGTTGATGCCATCGGCGACCGGCGCTGCAGGCGACCGGAAGGGCGGCTTTTGCCCAAGCGCCCGGCACCACCGCGTGACAATTCTGCAGGCCCGGTTGGCCGGCCTGAGAGGGAGAGACACCATGACGGTTCGCACAGCGGAACTCGTCATCGCAATCGGGCTGCTGATCGGCTCGATCGCCGTGGCGATCAAGGCGGCCGAACTGAACATCGGCTGGGTGCCGGGGCGTGGCCCGGGCGCCGGGGCCTGGCCCTTCTGGCTGGCGGTCGGCATGGCCTTGTCCTGTGTCTGGACGCTGGTGCGCTGGATGCGGCACGTGACGCCTGAATCGCGTTCCCAGGAGCCGTTCATCGACAGCGAGACCGTGCCCGTCGTGGCGATCACGGTCGGCGCTCTGTTCGGGCTGCTCGTCGGCATTCACATCATCGGCATGTACTTCTCGCTGGCGCTCTTCATGCTGTTCTACGTGCGCTTCGTTGGTCGGCATTCCTGGACCACGACGATCCCCGTGGTGATCGGCACGCCGGTCTTCATCTTCTGCCTGTTCGAGTGGGCGCTGACCACCTCGCTGCCCAAGGGGCTGGCGATGTTCGAGCCGCTCTACTACCCGCTCTACGAACTCATCTACTGAACCTCAATCGCCACTGCATATCGCGATGTGCGCGCAACGACATAACTGGGACCCAACCCGATGATCGAGACAATCCTGCAACCGCTGGCCACCGGGCTGCTGCAAGCCTTCGAGCCGCTCAATTTGGCGATGATCCTGCTGGGATGCCTGGCCGGCCTTTTCGTTGGCGCGCTACCGGGCCTCGGTTCGGTCAACGGCGTTGCGATCCTGCTGCCGGTGACGTTCCTCGTGCCGCCGACCTCGGCCATCATCTTCCTGTGCGCGCTCTATTACGGCGCCATGTATGGGGGTGCGATCAGTTCGATCACCTTGGGCATACCAGGGGCGTCCACAGCGGTCGCGACGGTCTTCGACGGCCGACCTATGGCGCAAAGCGGTAAGGCCGATCAGGCGCTGATGGCGGCGGCCATCGCCTCCTTCATCGGCGGCACGATCTCGGTCATCCTGTTCACCCTGTTCGCCCCGCCGCTGGCCGCTTTCGCGCTGGCCTTCGGCCCGCCGGAAGAGTTTGCGCTGATGGTGCTGGCCTTCGCCACCTTCATCGGGCTGGGCGGTGACGACATCCCGAAGACGATCTTCTCGATCATGGTCGGCCTGGCGCTGGCGACCATCGGGCTCGACATCATCTCCGGTCAGCCGCGGCTGATCTTCTTCGACCTGCCGGGCTTCCTCGCCGGCATCAACTTCCTGGTGCTGGCCATCGGCATCTACGGCATCGGCGAGATGATCTGGACGCTGGAGCACACGCAAGGAAAGGTGACGCTGCACAAGGTCAAGACGAGCTGGGCGGGCTTCAAGGAGAACCTGACCAAGATCAAGGACTACCTGATGACCACGACCTTCGGGTCGGTGCTCGGCTTCTTCGTCGGCACGTTGCCGGCGGCCGGCGCGACGCCCGCGTCGCTGATGTCCTACGGGCTCGCCAAGACCTTCTCGAAGGATCCGGATTCCTTCGGCAAGGGCAACATCTCCGGTGTCGCCGCGCCCGAGGCCGGCAACAACGCGGCGTCGACCGGCTCGATGCTGCCGATGATCACGCTCGGCATTCCCGGCTCGCCGACCACGGCGATCCTGCTCGGCGGCATGATCATCTGGGGCCTGCGGCCTGGGCCGCTGCTGTTCTCCGAGCACCCGGACTTCGTCTGGGGCCTGATCGGCTCGATGTACATCGCCAACTTCGTCACCGTGGTGCTCAACCTGGCGATGATCCCGATCTTCGTGCGCGTCCTGGCGATGCCGTTCACGCTGCTGGCGCCGATCATCTTCGCGCTGTGCGTGGTGGGCGGCTTCGCGCCGACGCTGAAGATGCACGACGTGTGGCTGATGTTCATCTTCGGCCTGGCCGGATACCTGCTGCGCAAGCTGAACTATCCGGTGGCGCCGGCGGTGCTGGCGATCGTGCTGGGCCCGCTGGCGGAGCGTTCGCTGCGCCAGTCGCTGATCGCAAGCCAGGGCGATCCGCTGATGTTCCTGGAGCGGCCGATCGCGCTGACCTGCTTCTTCTTCGCAGCCGCGCTCATCGCCTATCCGATCGTGCGCAAGCTGTTGCAGAAGCGAAAGCCCGTCGAAGAAGGCTGACCGCTCAAGACAGCCAGTCCCGCCGGGACAGCCAGTCCAAAGAAAAACCGCCGCGTGCAGCCCTGCATGCGGCGGTTTGCGTTTCGGATGACTTCGCGCCTCCGCGGAGGCGCGTGTGCGTCACATCAGGCGGCTTCTTCGGCCTTGCGGTTGGCTTCCAGCATGGCGTTGACCGTCGCCACGGTCTCGTCGACGTCGGCGTTGGATATGCCAAGCTGACGCCCGATGAGCTGCACCAGCATGTCGACCCGCTCGATGCGCGTGGCGCCGTCATCGACCGCGCGGGCGGCGGACGAGGGCTTCTCCAGCTTCTCCGCCGCGCTGGCGTATTTCTCGAACGGCACCTGGTCGGCCGGATCGGCGCCGAGTTTCTGCGCCACGTCGTCGACATAGCTGTAGACGCCCTGCGATCTGGCAAGATCGCCGTGCACCGCTTCCTTGATCGGGCGAATGCCGTCCGGTGTGATGCAGCGGTAATTGCCGGTCAGCAGCATGCTCCACTTGGCCAGCGGCACGAACAGCGAGTCGAACAGCTTCAGCTTGACCGGCACGTCCTGGCCGTTGAGGCGCACCGCCGCGATGTCGTCCTCAAGCTTGCTGAGCACCGCATTGTGCGTGGCATCGGAGAAGGCCGCCGCCTTGAAATTCGTCGGCAGGCCCACATGCAGCACGTTGGGGCCGCTCTCCGGCGGGCGGAAGGCCTGCGGGTCGGGACTGCACAGGGTCACCAGCTCTGGATCGAAATCGTCCCAGGCGCGTGGCGCGGAGAAGCAGGGCTCCAGTAGCTGCGCGTCGAGGCCGGGGATGCGTTTCAGGTAGGGCAGGGGTGGCATGTTCATGATCGACAGGCAGGGCACCTTCGCCGCGGCGATCTTCTGCATCAGCGGGGTCACGCTGGACGATCCGTATTGCGGCTCCTGCATGGCCAGGCCGATGAGGTCGTAGTCGCCGGGGACAACCTCCTCAGGCGTTAGCGCGCTCACCGTGCCGGGCAGGTCGGCGGACCGGATCGCCCGGTGATCGGTCTCATCCCTCAGCTTGATCCTGACTTCGGTGCCTTCGGTGTTGATCACCTTGGCCGTCTGCGCCCGGCACACCAGGGCGACGTCGTGACCTGCCATCAGAAGTTTGGTGCCAAGCAGCGAGCCGTAGGATGCACCCAGGATGAGAACTTTGTAAGCCATTGCGTTTTCTTTTCTTTTCTTTGCCCCGTTTCCCGAACGCGATCCCGCCGGCGGTTTGCCTGTATCCGCCGGTTGCCGGTGCTGAGGATATAGACAGGTCTGCTGGAGGGAGTCGCGATACCCAAGCAATACGATACAGGCATTGCGGACCGATGCCCAGCCGGTCGGGCGATACGACGCCAGGTCATTGTTACGGGTGATGTGAGGTTGCGTTCGGCAAAACGGGATGGCAGAGGGGTCGGCGGCATGGAGTGGGGCGAGTTCGTTCTGGCGCTCGGCGCGTTTTTCCTGTCGCACGCGCTTGCCGTGCGTCCGCCTATCAAGGGGCGGATCGTCGGGCGCATTGGTGCGCGGGGGTTTGCGCTGGCCTATTCGGTGCTTTCAGTGGCGGTCCTCGCCTGGCTCGTCGTTGCTGCTGCGCGCGCGCCTTTCGTTGAGCTCTGGCCGCGCCAGCCATGGCAGGGCTGGGTGCCGATTGCCGCAATGCTGCCGGTCAGTCTCGTCCTGGCGCTGACGCTTGGCCGCCCCAACCCGCTTTCGTTCGGTGGCGCCAACAATGCCGCCTTCGATACCGCGCGACCGGGCCTGATCGCCTGGATGCGCCATCCGGTTCTCGTCGCGCTGTTGCTGTGGTCATTGGCGCACATGGTGCCGAACGGCGATCTGGCGCATGTCGTCCTGTTCGGCCTTTTTGCCGCGTTCTCGGCGCTTGGCATGAGGTTGATCGACGCCCGTAAGCAGCGGGAGATGGGCCAGCAAGCGTGGCAGGCGCTTGTTGCCGGCGCGCGCGAGGCCGGGCCACTGGCGACGGACACGCGCACCGCCGAGTTGTGGCTGCGCCTTGCCGCAGCGGTCGTCGGCTATCTCGGTTTCTTCATGCTGCATGGCACGCTGTTCGGCGTTGCGCCGGTGCCGTGAGTACAGACGCTAGGCTGTATCGACAGTCAGGATTTGGAGCGTGGTATGCGCCAAAATCGTTCAGTTCCAGGCGCAAAGCCGACGCAAGGGTTGACCCTTTCTAGCGCTTTGCAACGCCGAAATGGGCGATTTTGGCCATATCCCTCTCGGGACGCGGCGGATTTTGCCCCTGACTGTGTTGAAGACACCTAATGGTGGTTGGCACCATGTCGGTCCCTTCGCCTTGTCAGCGACAAAATCCGACACGCGCCACGCCCGAAACCTGACTGTCGATACAGCCTAGGC
>JANQNT010000006.1 GCA_028279445.1 Tepidamorphaceae bacterium
GCGAACTGGCGTGAGCGGGATAATGGTGGAGCCGAGGGGAATCGAACCCCTGACCTCGTCATTGCGAACGACGCGCTCTCCCAACTGAGCTACGGCCCCGACCAGGCAAGTCCAGAAAAAGTGGAAACCGGTTTTTCGTTCGGACTTGCGCAAGATGTCATCCGGTACGGAGCGAAGCCGTTGTTGGCGGGTAGGCTCCGATACAAGGAAGGCGGCATTTAGGGTGCGGCCCCCGGCACTGTCAAGCGCGCCTCCGCGGCGTGACGCACGAACTGTCGTGCGGGCTTGCAGAGTGCTTCCGTGACGGCTAAGTGACAGGCGAGAACTCAAGCCCTGCGGCACCGGCAGCACAAACCCCGGCGCCCCTCGATCCGGCCCTGCCGAGAAGCCAGTCCATGAGCGCCATCGTCCAATCCCTCGCCGAAGTGGTGATCATCGCGATCGACCTCTACATCTGGATCCTGATCGCCTCGGCCGTGCTGAGCTGGCTGATCGCCTTCAATGTGGTCAACACGCGCAACCAGTTCGTCGGCACCATCGCCGACTTCCTGTGGCGCATCACCGAGCCGGCGTTGAGGCCGATCCGCCGCCTGATGCCCAATCTCGGCGGCATCGACATCTCGCCGGTGATCCTGATCCTGCTGCTGATCTTCCTCAGCCGCCTGATCGTGCGGATGGTGTTCTGAGGCGCGATCTGAGGGGCACCTAAGATCGCTGAGAGCGGTTCTTCTTATTGTTGCGCATGTTCTTGTCCGAAAACCGGTAGCCACTTTTCGGGAACATGCTCTATCTCTCTGACAATGCCAGCCGTAGGCCGAAGCCGGCGAAGGCCACGGCCACCGTGCGGCGTATCCAGCTCATGATGCGGGCGCTGGCGAGGATCTTCGCGCCGATCCGCGCCGCGCCAAGGCCGTAGCCCAGAAACACCACGAACGTCATCGCCATGAACACTGCGCTGAGGGTCAGCATCTGCGGCATCGGCGCGCTCGCCGTCGGATCGACGAATTGCGGCAGGAAGGCGAGAAAGAACACCGACAGCTTGGGGTTCAACACGTTGATCAGGAAGCCGGTCACCGCGACCCTCACCGCCCCGGAGCGCTTGGCGCCACCGCCGGCGGACATGTTGAGTGGACCGCTCTCGCGCCAGGTCTTCCAGGCGAGATAGAGCAGGTAGGCGGCACCTGCGTATTTGAGGGCGTTGAACGCCACCGCGCTGGTATGCAGCAGCGCCGACAATCCGAGCACAGCCGCCGCGATCGATGGCAGGATACCCAGCGTGCAGCCGAAGGTCGCGGCAACGCTCATGGCTGGCCCGCGCGTCAACCCGGTCGCCACCGTGTAGACGACACCGGTGCCAGGCATCAGCACCACGATGAAGGCGGCGAGCAGGTATTCGACGCTCATGACGGGGCAGCCGCCGGTCAGATGTCCAGCACCAGCCGCTGCGGGTCCTCGATGCACTCCTTGACGCGCACCAGGAAGGTCACAGCCTCCTTGCCGTCGACGATGCGGTGGTCGTAGCTGAGCGCCAGATACATCATCGGGCGGACCCTGATCTCGCCGTCGACGACCATCGGGCGTTCCTGAATCTTGTGCATGCCAAGGATGCCGGACTGCGGCGCGTTGAGGATCGGCGTCGACATCAGCGAGCCGTAGACGCCACCGTTGGAGATGGTGAAGGTGCCGCCCTGCATCTCGTCGAGCCCGAGCTTGCCGTCACGCGCGCGCATGCCGAAGTCGGCGATGGTCGTCTCGATCCGCGCCAGGTTAAGCATGTCCGCATCGCGCACCACCGGGACCACCAGCCCCTTGTCGGTGCCGACGGCGACGCCGACGTGATAGTAGTTCTTGTAGACCAGATCGGTGCCGTCGATCTCCGCGTTGACGGCGGGTACGTCCTTCAGCGCCTGGATCACCGCCTTCACGAAGAAGCTCATGAAGCCGAGCTTGGCGCCGTGCTTCTTCTCGAAGGTGTCCTTGTATTGCTTGCGCAGCGCCATGACGTTGGTCATGTCCACCTCGTTGAAGGTGGTCAGCATGGCGGCTGTGTTCTGCGCTTCCTTCAGCCGGCTGGCTATGGTCTGGCGCAGCTTGGTCATGCGCACGCGTTCCTCGCGCGCGCCATCTTCCGGCGCTGAGGGCGCACGCGCCTGGGTCGGCGCCGCGGGCGCGGCAGGTGCAGGCGATGCAGCACCCCCGCCGTCGATGAAGGCGAGCACATCGCCCTTGGTGACGCGGCCGTCCTTGCCGGTGCCGGGCACGCTCGCCGCGTCGATCTTGTTCTCGGCGGCGATCTTGGCGGCCGCCGGTGAAGCGATGTTGCCCTTGTCGCCGCCGGGCGCGGGTGCCGGTTCAGCAGGTGTCGGTGCGGCTTCGGCCGGCTTGGCCGCCGCGGCAGGTGCGGGCGCAGATGCGCCTGCGCCTTCGGCGATGGAGCCGAGCAGCGCGCCTACCTCCACCGTTTCGCCGTCGCCGACGGCGATCTCCGACAGTGTTCCGGCGGCTGGTGCGGGCACCTCGATCGTCACCTTGTCGGTCTCGAGCTCGACCAGCGGCTCGTCGGCGTTGACGGCCTCTCCGGGCTGCTTGAACCATTGCCCGACGGTCGCCTCGGCAACGGATTCGCCCAGCGTGGGGACGCGGATTTCGGTGGACATGGGTTTGCCGCTTCCTTCTTTGACTTGAGAGTGATCTTGCCGTCGCGTGGGGCGGACGTCTCTCGTCTCTTCGTTTCCGGCTACTCGCCGAGCGCTTCGTCAAGCAGCGCGTTGAGCTGCGCCAGGTGCTTTGACATCAGTCCTGTCGCGGTCGCGGCCGCCGCCGGCCGCCCGGCATAACGGGCGCGCGTGTAGGTCGCGCCAATGTGGTTGAGCACCCATTCAAGCGAGGGCTCGATGAAGCTCCAGGCGCCCATGTTCTTGGGCTCCTCCTGGCACCAGACCATCTCCGCCTGCTTGAAACGGCTGAGCTCGCCGATCAGTGCACGGGCGGGCACCGGATAGAGCTGCTCCACCCGCAGCAGATAGATGTCGTCGATGCCGCGTTCCTCGCGCGCTTCCAGCAGGTCGTAATAGACCTTGCCGGTGCACATGACGACACGGCGGATCTTGTCGTCCGGCTTCAGCTTGGTGGTGGTCAGCTCGTGATCCGTTTCCGCGTCGTCCCACAACAGGCGGTGGAAGGTGGACTCATCGCCGAGATCGTCAAGCGTGGAGACGGCGCGCTTGTGGCGCAGCAGCGACTTCGGCGTCATCAGGATCAGCGGCTTGCGGAAGTCGCGTTTGAGCTGGCGCCGCAGGATGTGGAAGTAGTTGGCCGGGGTCGAGCAATTGGCAACCTGCATGTTGTCTTCCGCGCACAATTGCAGGTAGCGCTCAAGCCGTGCGGAGGAGTGTTCCGGACCCTGGCCCTGATAGCCGTGCGGTAGCAGGCAGACCAGCGCCGACATGCGCAGCCACTTCTTCTCACCCGATGACAGGAACTGGTCGAACACCACCTGGGCGCCATTGGCGAAATCGCCGAACTGCGCTTCCCACATGATCAGGCCGTTTGGCTCCTGCAGTGAGTAGCCGTACTCGAAGGCCAGCACGGCTTCTTCCGACAGCATCGAGTTGATGACGTCGTACTGGCCCTGGCCTTCCTTGAGATTGTTGAGCGGGATGTAGCGCTCCTCGCTCTGCTGGTCGTAGAGCACCGAGTGGCGCTGGGAGAACGTGCCGCGTTCCACATCCTGGCCAGACAGCCGGACCGGGTGTCCGGCCACGCACAGGCTGCCGAAGGCGAGCGCCTCCGCCGTTGCCCAGTCGATGCGCTTGCCCTCGTCGATCACCTTCTCGCGGTTGGTCATGAACCGCTTGATGGTGCGGTGGACGTTGAAGCCCTCGGGCACCTGGCTCAGCTTGTGGCCGATGTCCTTGAGTTCGTCGATGGGAATGCCGGTCTTGCCGCGGCGGGGATCGTCGTCCGCCTTGACGGCTTTCAGGCCGGCCCATTTGCCGTCGAGCCAGTCGGCCTTGTTGGGCTTGTAGGCATCGCCGGATTCGAACTCGGTCTCCAGATGGGCGCGCCAGTCGGCCACCATCCGGGTCACCTCGTCCTTGCTGACGACGCCTTCCGCGGCGAGGCGGTCGCCGTAAATCTCCAGCGTCGTGGGGTGTTCGCGGATCTTTCGGTACATGATCGGCTGGGTGAAAGCCGGCTCGTCGCCCTCGTTGTGGCCGAAGCGGCGGTAGCAGAACATGTCGATGACCACCGGCTTGGCGAACTTCTGGCGGAACTCGGTGGCGATCTTGGCGGCGAAGACGACGGCTTCGGGATCGTCGCCATTGACGTGCAGGATCGGTGCCTCGACGACCTTGGCGACGTCGGAGGGGTAGGGCGAGGAGCGCGAGAAGCGCGGATTGGTCGTGAAACCGATCTGGTTGTTGATGATGAAGTGGATCGAACCGCCGGTGCGGTGACCCTTCAGGCCGGAGAGGCCGAAGCACTCCGCGACCACGCCCTGACCGGCGAAGGCGGCATCGCCGTGGATCAGCAGCGGCAGCACGCCGCGCCGGTCGCGCGAGTCGGTTTCCGGGTCGATCTCGACCATCTGATCCTGCTTGGCGCGCGCTTTGCCCAGCACCACCGGATCGACGATCTCCAGATGCGAGGGATTGGCGGTCAGCGACAGGTGGACGTTGTTGCCGTCGAACTCGCGGTCCGACGAGGCGCCGAGGTGATACTTGACGTCGCCGGAACCTTCCACGTCTTCGGGCGTATAGGAGCCGCCCTTGAATTCGTGGAAGATCGCCCGATGCGGCTTGGCCATCACCTGGGCGAGCACATTGAGGCGGCCGCGATGGGCCATGCCAAGCACGATCTCGCGCACGCCGAGCTGGCCGCCGCGCTTGATGATCTGTTCCAGGGCGGGAACCATTGCCTCGCCGCCGTCGACACCGAAGCGCTTGGTGCCGGTGTACTTGACGTCGATGAACTTCTCGAAGCCTTCCGCCTCGATGAGCTTCTGCAGGATGGCGCGCTTGCCGTTGACGGTGAAGCTGACCTCCTTGTCGGGGCCTTCGATGCGCTCCTGGATCCAGGATTTCTCCTCCGGCGCGGAGATATGCATGAACTCAACGCCGAGCGTCGAGCAATAGGTTCGCCGCAGGATTTCCAGCATCTGCGGGATGGTGGCGAATTCCAGACCCAGAACGTGGTCCAGGAAGATCGGCCGGTCGTAGTCGGCTTCCGTGAAGCCGTACGAGGCCGGGTGCAGTTCCTCGTGGTCCTTCAGTGCGGCGAGACCGAGTGGATCGAGATTGGCGTGCAGGTGGCCGCGCATGCGGTAGGCGCGGACCATCATGATGGCGCGCACCGAATCCCGCGTCGCCTGGGTGACCTGATCGGCCGACAACTCGACGCCGCCGGCTTGGGCCTTCGCCTTGATCTTGTCGCCGAGCGCGGTTTCCAGCCCGCTCCAGTTGGAATCGAGCGCCGCCACCAGCTCGCCATTGACCGGCACCGGCCAATCGGTGCGGCTCCAGGACGCGCCGCGCGCTTCGGCGACCACGTCGTCGCGGCTGTCGTTGAGGTCCTGGAAGAATGCCCGCCAGTTGTCGTCGACGGATGCGGGGTTCTCCGAGTAACGGGCGTAGAGGTCTTCGATGTAGGGTGCGTTGGGACCGTAAAGGAAGGACGTGCGGGCCAGCGCGGCCGTCTTGTCTTCGCGAGCCATGATCGCTCCGATCGCTCCGGGCAGTGCGCCCGTGCGCCCGAAGCTCCGGGCCTGGTCGGCCCGGAGCGGGACGTGGTTCAGTTGCGGTCCCTAAAGTTGGCTAATTCGCGTCAGCTTTCAACTGGTCATCCGTTCAATAGATCGGCAAGTGTGGTGCCAAGGCGCGCCGGCGAGGGAGAAACGGCGATTCCGACCGCTTCCATCGCCGCGATCTTGTCCTCCGCGCCGCCCTTGCCGCCGGAGATGACGGCACCGGCATGACCCATGGTGCGGCCCGGAGGTGCGGTGCGCCCGGCGATGAAGCCGACGGTCGGCTTCCAGCGGCCCTTCTTCTTCTCGTCGGCCAGGAATTGCGCGGCATCCTCTTCGGCCGAACCGCCGATCTCGCCGATCATGATGATCGACTGCGTGGCCTCGTCGGCCAGGAACAACTCCAGCACGTCGATGAACTCGGTGCCCTTGACCGGATCGCCGCCGATGCCGACCGCGGTGGTCTGGCCCAGGCCGACCTGCGTCGTCTGGTAGACCGCCTCGTAGGTCAGCGTTCCGGAACGTGACACAACGCCGACCGATCCCTTGGAGAAGATCGAGCCCGGCATGATGCCGATCTTGCATTCCTCCGGCGTCATGATGCCGGGGCAGTTGGGGCCCAGCAGGCGCGAATTGGACTTCTCCAGCCGCGCCTTCACCTTGACCATGTCGAGCACCGGAATGCCTTCGGTGATGCAGGTGATGAAGGGGATGTCGGCCTCGATCGCCTCGATGATGGCCGCCGCCGCGCCTCCCGGCGGCACATAGACCACGCTGGCGTCCGCGCCGGTGGCGTCGCGTGCCTCGGCGACGGAAGCGAAGATCGGCAGCTCGGTGCCGGCGGCAGGGCCTGCGCCATCGCCGGCGGTCCATGTCTCGCCACCCTTCTTGGGGTGGATGCCGGCGACCATCTGCGTGCCGTGATAGGCGAGCGCCTGTTCGGTGTGGAAGGTGCCGGTCTTGCCGGTCAGCCCCTGGACGATGATTTTGGTGTTTTTGTTGACCAGAATGGACATTCAAGCGGTTCCTGTTTCAGTCCTGTTGCAGAAAGTCTTCGATGAAGGGGTTGCAGACGAGCACGTCGTCGTAGGTCTGGCCGTGGCTAAGGTCTTCGGAATAGACCAGATCGAGACCGGCGCGGCTTGCGGCAATCAGGATCAGCGCATCCCAATGGGAAATGCCGTGCCGGCTTGCCGACTGGATCGCCTCGATGACGTCGCCCGGCGACAGGGCAACGACGGTTTCCTCCTGCAGCGTCCTGATCCAGTTCTCCGCCGCATCCGCGCCGTAGGCCAGTTTCTTGCGCAGCACGCCATAGAGCTCCATCATCACCTGCGTCGAGATGGCTATCGTCCGCGTCTGCATGAGATGGCGGGCGCGATCGCGTTTCGATTGATCGGCGTTCGCGGAATCAGCGGCATAGGCGATGATATTGGTGTCAAAGAAGGCCGCGCTCACGCATCACCTCCTCGTAGAATTCCTCGCGGTCGAACAGCCGTTCGTACTCTTGCAACCGCCGTTCGCGCCTGTCGGCGCCCTGATCGGAAGCCTTGAACACGCGCGCCCACGCTTCCGCGCGCGCCGCCTGACCGGTCTCCCGCCCCACCTCGCTCTGCAGGAACTCGCGCACCATCTCGTTGACGCTGGTGCGCCGGATCGCGGCAAGCACGCGCGCCTTGGCGAGCAATTCCTCATCGATGGCGAGGGTGATGTTCTTGGCCATGCAGTGGGTGCACTGATTCACACAGGATATGTGTAACACATAATATGTGTGAACTGGGCATGCAAGCGCAGCACCGGCATGCCTGGAACGAATCAGGCGTGTTGCTCCCGGATGCGTTTGACGATGTAAATCGCCAGACTGATGGCGACGGCCAGGGTTCCGAGCAGCGTGCCCGCGACCTGGATGAGCAGGATGAACATCATGGATGGGTCGTTGTCTGAGTTGGCGGCCATCCAGAGGGCCACCAGGACCTGTGCGGCGATCGATGCGGCCCAGACGGCAAGGCAGATGGCGATTGCGCGCGGCAGACTGAGTTGAACAATCCAGGGAATCGCGCTGGCCGGGCCACCGACGGTGGCGGAGACGAAAAGCGCACCTGCGAGGACAACCAAAATGATGACTGTTTCGCTCATCCCTACTCCGGTTCGGACGTCTCGAATTTCAGCACGAGGCCGGAAAAGCCGGTCGTGGCCACGTGCGGGCTGCCTTCGGCGATGAACGACAGGTTGGTGTCCAGCGTGCGCGGACGCGCCTCGTAGTTTGGTCCCCAGGTGTGCTGGAGAAAGCCCTCGTCCTCTACCGTGCGCCCCAGCGGGCGGCCGAGGAGGCTCGTGATCGTGTCCGGATTGATCGGGGCGGTGGCTTCGAAGTCGTAGAGATAGCAGCCGATCAGCGTGATGATGTCCGGCGTCTCGACGCGTGTCACGATGAGATAATGCGGTCGCCCGGCGACATCGCGGACGAACTGCGCGCGCTGGAGTTGCGTGTCCGGATCGTCCCGCGTCATGATCGCGGCTTCGTGGTCGGCGGTGGCGGTCAGTTCCTCAAGCTCGGGGTGATCGGATTCGCCCGTCTCCCGCCAGCCGAGCGATGTCGCGTGCGAGATCGTGCCGTCGTAGGACAGTCGCTTCGGGATGCAGGCCTGCGCGAATGCGGCGAAGAAGCTGGCCGCATCCGGCTCTTCGGCCCGCACACCAGGGGCGCCCGCAACCGCGGCGGCGATCGCCATCGCGGCAACGGTCGCGGGCTTTGCGCGCATCGCGGCGGCTAGCCGTTGACCGCCTTGACGATCTTCTGGGCGGCGTCGTCGAGATCGTCTGCTGCGATCACGTTGAGGCCGCTTTCGTTGATGATCTGCTTGCCCTTGTCGACATTGGTGCCTTCCAGGCGCACGACCAGCGGCACCTGCAGGCCCACCTCCTTGACTGCGGTCACGACGCCCTCGGCGATGATGTCGCAGCGCATGATGCCGCCGAAGATGTTGACCAGGATGCCCTTCACGTTGGGATCGGCGGTGATGATCTTGAAGGCCGCCGTCACCTTCTCGGTCGACGCGCCGCCACCGACATCGAGGAAGTTCGCCGGTTCCGCCCCGTAGAGCTTGATGATGTCCATGGTGGCCATGGCAAGCCCGGCGCCGTTGACCATGCAGCCGATGTCGCCGTCGAGCGCGACGTAGGAGAGATCGTGCTTGGAGGCCTCGATCTCCTTTGCGTCTTCTTCCGTCTCGTCGCGCAGCGCGGCGATGTCGTCATGACGGAACACCGCGTTGCCGTCGAAGGAGACCTTGGCGTCGAGCACCCGGATGTGACCGTCCTTGAGCACGATCAGCGGATTGATCTCCAGCAGGCTCATGTCCTTTTCGGTGAAAGCGCCGTAGAGCGTCTTGAACAGCGCCATGGCTTCCGACTTCGCCGGCTCATCGAGCTTCAGCGCATCGGCCAGCGCGGCGGCGTTGGCATCGGTGACGCCGGTCGCCGGATCGATGGGCAGGGTGAGAATCTTGTCGGGCGTTTCCTCCGCCACGGCCTCGATGTCCATGCCGCCCTCGGTGGAGGCGACGAAGGCGATCCGCCCGGTGGTGCGGTCGACCAGCAGCGAGAGATAGAGCTCGCGCGCGATATCGGCGCCGTCCTCGATGTAGAGACGGTTGACCTGCTTGCCGGCATCGCCGGTCTGCTTGGTGACCAGCGTGTTGCCGAGCATTTCGGCGGCATGGGCCTTCACTTCGTCGGGCGAATGGGCAAGCCGCACACCGCCGGCTGAATCGGGACCCAGTTCCTTGAAGCGGCCCTTGCCGCGGCCGCCGGCATGGATCTGCGTCTTGACGACGAAGACGGGCCCCGGCAACTGCCGGGCGGCGTTCTCCGCCTCTTCGGGCGTGAATACGGCGATGCCCTCGGCGACCGGTGCGCCAAAGGACTTCAAAATCGCCTTTGCCTGGTATTCGTGGATGTTCATTGGCTTGGAAGCCTCCCTCTTTTGTTCGGTTTCTTGTTGTCACCAGAACCGGCTGCTCGTGCCGGTGATCTGGTCGGGATTAAGATCAGAATACACTCATGATGCGACATGAGCGCCGATGCGGTCAGAATAAATGCGGGACGGTTTTTTCGGGGGTCTCCGCTGGACCGTTTCAGGCGAGCGCCGGTGTGATCTGCCTGCAGGTATCGCACAGGGATTTAACGGCATGGACCGACTTGTCGAGCATCTTCTGTTCGGTGCGGTTCAGATTGATCTCGATGACGCGCTCGATCCCCTTGGCGCCGATCACCGTCGGTACGCCGATATAGAGATCGCTGACGCCGTATTCGCCCTTGAGATAGGCGGCGCAGGGCAACACGCGCTTCTTGTCCTTCAGGTAGCTCTCCGCCATGGCCACCGCGGAGGCCGCCGGCGCGTAGAAGGCGGAGCCGGTCTTCAGCAGGGCGACCACTTCAGCGCCGCCGTCACGGGTGCGCTGGACGATCTCATCGAGCCGCTTCTTGCTGGTCCAGTTCATCTTGACGAGATCGGGAAGCGGAATGCCGCCGACCGTGGAATAGCGGGTCAGGGGCACCATGGTATCGCCATGCCCGCCGAGCACGAAGGCGGAGACGTCTTCCACCGAGACGTCGAATTCCTCGGCCAGGAAGTAGCGGAACCTGGAGGAGTCGAGTACGCCGGCCATGCCGCACACCATGTGCTTGGGCAGGCCGGAGAACTTCTGCAGCGCCCAGACCATGGCGTCGAGCGGATTGGTGATGCAGATGACGAAGGCCTTGGGGGCGTATTTCCTGATGCCGGCGCCGACCTGCTCCATGACCTTGAGATTGGTGCCGATCAGGTCGTCGCGGCTCATGCCGGGCTTGCGCGGCACGCCGGCGGTGATGATGCAGACATCCGCGCCCTTGATGTCGGCATAGGACTGGGTGCCTTTCATCGCCGCGTCGAAGCCATCGACGGGGGACGACTCCACAAGGTCGAGTGCCTTGCCTTGCGGGATGCCCTCGGCGATGTCGAACAGCACGACGTTGCCGAGTTCCTTGAGGCCAATCAGGTGGGCGAGGGTGCCGCCGATCTGGCCGGCGCCGATCAGTGCAATCTTTGGTCGTGCCATGGAATTTCTCGCGGGAACAAGGGAAGGTTGTGCATGGATTACGCCGGTTCCCCGTCCGGTTCAAGTTGGTCCAAGGGCGTATCGGCCGGATTCGCGCCGCCATGGGCGGCTGCGAGGTATTCGGTGCCGCGCATTTCGATCAGGCGCGAGGCGGTGCGTTCGAACTCCGAGGCGAAATCGCCTTCCACATAGAGCTTGTGCGGTTCGGCTTGCGCCGAGGCGATCAGTTTCACCTTGTGATTGTAGAGCTCGTCGATCAGCCAGACGAAGCGGCGCGCGGCGTTGCGCTTCTCGGGGCCCATGACGGGAATGCCGTCGAGGACCAGGGTGTGGAAGGCGCGTGCGATCCTGATGTAGTCGGCCGCGCCCAGCGGCTGCTCGCACAGGTCGTCGAAGGAAAACCGTGCCACACCCCCGGCGGCCTGGGGTACGCGAATGACACGGCCCTTGGTGACGAGATCGCGCGGTGGGCCATTATCGATACCGGCCAGGCGCGAAAAGGCGTCGCTGAGCGCTGCCTCCGCTTGGCCCTCGGTCAGCAGATGATAGACCGGCGCACCGGCAAGTTTCTCCAGTCGGAAGTCGGTGCGCGCGTTGAGCTCGACGATTTTCACGCGGGCTTTCAGCAGGTCGATGAAGGGCAGGAAGAGCTGCCGGTTGAGCCCGTCCTTGTAGAGATTGTCGGGCGCGGTATTTGAGGTCGCCACCAGGATCACGCCACGATCGAACAGCGCGGCGAACAGACGCCCCAGGATCATCGCGTCGGCGATGTCGGTGACAGTGAATTCGTCGAAACACAAAAGCCGCGCCTCGTCGGCCAGGGCGTTCGCCACCGGCGGGATCGGGTCGCCACTCCGGCCGGCGGATGTCTTGCCGCCAGGTGCCTTGTTGCCCGCGGTCTTGCCGCCAGCGGCCTTGCCACCAGTGGCTTGGCGCTCGGCATGAATGCGTTCGTGCACATCGGCCATGAAGTCATGGAAGTGGGCGCGCCGCTTGGCTTTCATCTCGATGCACTCGAAGAACATGTCCATCAGCATGGTCTTGCCGCGACCGACCTCGCCATGGATGTAGAGACCACGCACGGCCTCGGGCGTGCGGCGGGCGCGGAAGAAGCGGCCGACCAGACCGATGCGGGCGGCTTCCTGGGCGGCGATGTCGCGCGCCAGACGCTCAAAGCGATGAAGCAGGTCTTCCTGGGCGGGATCGCGCTCGATGGCGCCGGCGGCAATGCGTGCCTCGTAGGTCGCCTTCAGGGTCATGGTCGCGTCCTGGTTGCCTCAGGCACGTTCGGTTTCAGGGTCCGGCGGTAGCGGGTGGCCCGGCATCAGATCGTAAGGGTGTTGCCAGCCGGGCAAGCCGGCGATGCGGTCGCGCCAGCGTGCCACCCGTGGTGCCACCTCGTCGATGTCGATGCCAAGTTCATCGCCATAGAACATGTAGCCGCACATCGACAGATCGGCGATTGTAGGCCGGCCGCCGAGCGCGAAGTCGTTGCCGTCGAGATGAGCGTCGAGCACGCCCAGCGCCGCTTTGGCGCGTTGCTTGAGGAAGGTCAGGACGCTGGCATCGGGCCCATCCATGAAAGTGTTCATGAACCGGTGGGTGGCGAGATAGCCGGTCAGCTTGTGGTTGTCGAAGAGCAGCCACCGCAGGATTTCGCGACGCTCGTCATCGCCTTGCGGGCCGAAGGTGCCGGTGGTCTCGGTCAGATAATCGAGGATGACGCCTGATTGCGACAGCGTCCTGTCGCCGTGCTGGAGCACTGGCACCTCGCCCATGGGGTTGAGCGCGCGATAAGCGTCTGTGCGCGTCGTGCCGTTGAAATAGTCGACGAAGACCGCCTCCCAATCGCATCCGGCGAGTTGCAGATGTAGCGCGGCCTTGTAGGCGTTGCCCGATTGGGCGAAGCAGGAGAGGCGGTATTCGGCCAAGGGGCATGACCTGACTGTTGATACAGCCTAGCGCATCAGCGCAACCGCGCCGCCGGAGACAAGCCTGCCGTCAAACCGGCGCTCGCTGGAGCGTGACAGCACCGCGATCTGTGCGCCGCCCTGGTCCTTCAGGACGACGTTGTTGCCCTCGATGTTCCAGGCGCCGATTTTCTTCAGGTCTTCGCTGGTGCAGTTGCGCGTGGAGGCGCGGTAGCCGCCGGACCAGCCGGTCAGCGACACGTTGAGCTGGCAACTGGACGTGGCGTCCGCGATGGTCCACTGGCCGAGAACGTCTTCGCGCTTGGGCGGTGTCACCGTGGTCGCCACCGGGCTTGGCTGCGGCTGTCCCTGCGGTGTCCCGGCGACCTGATTGCCAGCGTTGGGGACCGCGCCCGGCTGTTGGCCGGCGATCTGCTGATCGGGGGCTGCGAGCTGTTCGCCAGCGACGGGGGAGACCGGGGCCGGCGACAGCGTTGCCGGTCCGCGCTGCATGAATCCACCGCTGCAGGCGGCCAGGAGCGGACCCGTCACCAACACTGCGGCGACCGTCGCCGCGCCACGACTACGCTTGAGAATCATTTGTCTATCGACCCCGTGCCGGCCCGTGTTCCGGCCGATGAATGCGATGCGAGGCAGGAAACGCCAATAACCATGCAAATGCACCGTGGTGCAACCGATGGTGGCGCAACTTGCGCCGTGTGCGACCCCGTCCCCGCATCACCCAGCGCGGAACTATAGGGGGATTCGGGCGAAATCGTGAGGTGGATGCACTTCCGCCTCACCGCATGGTCGGGATCGTGAACTCGGCACCGTCCTTGATACCCGATGGCCAGCGCGAGGTGACGGTCTTGGTCTTGGTGTAGAAGCGCACCGCGTCGGGACCGTGCTGGTTCAGGTCGCCGAAGCCGGATGCCTTCCAGCCGCCGAAGGTGTAATAGGCGAGCGGCACCGGGATCGGCACGTTGATGCCGACCATGCCGATCTGTACCCGCGAGGCGAAGTCGCGCGCCGCATCGCCGTCGCGGGTGTAGATGGCGACGCCGTTGCCGTAGGCATGTTCGTTGGGCAGTTTCAGCGCGTCTTCGTAGGTGTCGGCGCGGGCGATCGACAGCACCGGACCGAAGATCTCTTCCTGGTAGATGCGCATGTCCGGCGTCACGTTGTCGAACAGGCAGCCACCCATGAAGAAGCCGTCCTCGTAGCCTTGCATTGTGAAATCGCGGCCGTCGACGACGAGGTCGGCGCCTTCCTTGACCCCGACCTCGACATAGTCCTTCACCCGCTCGAGCGCCGCCTTGGTCACCAGCGGCCCGTAGTCGGCATCCATGTCGGTGGCCGGGCCGATCTTCAGGCTCTCGACGCGGGGAATGAGCTTCTCCACCAGCTTGTCGCCGGTCTCCTTGCCTACCGGCACGGCGACCGAGATCGCCATGCAGCGCTCGCCGGCGGAGCCGTAACCCGCCCCGATCAGCGCATCGACGGCCTGGTCCATGTCCGCATCCGGCATGACGATCATGTGGTTCTTGGCACCGCCGAAGCACTGCACGCGTTTTCCGTGCGCGGTGCCGGTCGAATAGATGTACTGGGCGATGGGCGAGGAGCCGACGAAGCCGATCGCCTTGACGCGCGGATCGGTGAGCAGCGTGTCGACCGCCTCCTTGTCGCCGTTGACGACGTTGAGCACGCCTTCCGGCGCGCCGGCCTCGATCATCA
The DNA here is from genome assembly GCA_028279445.1 of Tepidamorphaceae bacterium. Lineage (GTDB taxonomy): Bacteria > Pseudomonadota > Alphaproteobacteria > Rhizobiales > Tepidamorphaceae > JANQNT01. Next base: position 14,490 of record JANQNT010000006.1, read on the forward strand.
GTTCGGCCAGGCGCATGGGCACGGAAGGGTCGCGCTCGGAGGGCTTCAGCACGAAGGTGTTGCCGCAGGCGATTGCGGGAGCGAACTTCCACATCGGGATCATCGCCGGGAAGTTGAACGGTGTGATGCCGGCGGCGACGCCGAGCGACTGGCGCATCGAATACATGTCGATGCCGGGTCCGGCGCCTTCCGTGAACTCGCCCTTCAGCAGATGCGGGATGCCGCAGGCGAACTCCACGACCTCAAGCCCGCGCTGGATGTCGCCGTGACTGTCGGGGATGGTCTTGCCGTGCTCGGACGACAGCAGTTCGGCCAGCGCCTGCTTTTCCCGGGTCACCAGTTCGAGGAACCTGAACATGACGCGGGCGCGCTTTTGCGGGTTCTCCGCGCTCCAGGCCGGTTGGGCGGCTTCCGCGTTGGCGATCGCCGCCTCGACTTCGGCCTTGCCGGCCAGCGCAACCTGCGCCTGAACCTCGCCGGTGGTCGGATTGAAGACATCGCCGAAGCGGCCGCTGCGTCCGGCCACCTGCTGGCCGCCGATGAAATGTCCGATCTCGTGCATCAAGTCCTCCCATGATCGCGTTTGGGCCGCATTATGATCGCTGCGGGTGCGCGTGAGAATGCCCAATTCCGTCGATTCGGTGATGCAGTATCCCGGAGAGGCACGACATCGGCAGATTGACACGATCGCCGCGTCAAATCGGCGCGGAGATGACGTTACGGCATCATGTTTCTCCACCGCCGCTATCACGCCCCAAGTCCTTGGCCATTCACGCAAATCTCTGGTTTGATTAACGAATTATGAAGCCATGCGATCCGGGAATGGCCGTTTTGCGGTCGATTTTCCGCCGGAATCGACATATATTGCACTGCACCATCATCGTCTGGGGAGACGCTGAAGCCGGAGGGCGCAACGCATGAAGGAGACAACCTCATGGACGCGCCAGACCGCCAACGAACCAACGCCCAGGACGGCGTATTGCGCCGGCTGTGGGCGACTGAAACCCGAACGTTCAAAGAGCATCTGCTGAGACTGGACATCGACAGCCGGCGCCTGCGCTTTTCCGGTGCTGTCTCGGACGATTTCCTGATCGACTATTCCGCCAACGCCTTGCGGCGCGCCTTCGCGGTTTTCGGCTATTTCGCCGACGGCAAGCTGCGCGCGGTGACCGAACTGCATGGCGCCATGTACTCGCGCACCGGCGAGGCGGCCTTCACGGTGGAGCCGGACTATCAGGGCCTTGGCGTGGGCACGCGCCTGATGGGCCGGGTGGTGCTGGCTGCCCGCAACCGCGGCATGCGTCACCTGGTGGTGTCGTGCCTGCGCGAGAACGCGCGCATGCAGCGCATCGCCGCACGCCACGAGGCCGATATCAGCTTCGAGCCGGGCGAGGTGATCGGCACACTGCACCCGCGCCGGGCGAACGGCTTCTCGCTGTTCCAGGAAACCGTCGCGGAGACCGAGGGCCTGGCGCGTGCGATGATCGACGTGCAGACGGGCCTGCTGCGGACGGCCTGATCACAAAACAGCGCGGCGGATTACACTCGCCGCGCAACCATCATCTTCTTGATTTCGGCGATCGCTTTCGCCGGGTTCAGACCTTTCGGGCAGGTCTGGGTGCAGTTCATGATGGTGTGGCAGCGGTACAGCCGGAACGGGTCTTCCAGGTTGTCGAGCCGCTCGCCGGTGGCCTCGTCGCGGCTGTCGATCAGCCAGCGATAGGCCTGCAGCAGCACCGCCGGACCAAGATAGCGGTCACCGTTCCACCAGTAGCTCGGGCACGACGTGGAGCAGCACGCGCACAGGATGCACTCGTAGAGCCCGTCGAGCTTGACGCGATCGTCGTGCGACTGGCGCCACTCGCGCTCCGGGGTCGGGGTGACCGTCTTGAGCCAGGGCTCGATGGAGGCGAGCTGTGCGTAGAACCGCGTCAGGTCCGGCACCAGGTCCTTGACCACCGGCATGTGCGGCAGCGGATAGACCTTCACTACGCCCTTGATCTCGTCCATGCCCTTGGTGCAGGCGAGCGTGTTCATCCCGTCGATGTTCATGGCGCAGGAGCCGCAAATGCCCTCGCGGCAGGAGCGGCGGAAGGTCAGCGTCGGATCGATCTTGTTCTTGATCCAGATGAGACCGTCCAGAACCATCGGACCGCAGTCGGAAACGTCGACATGATAGGTGTCGACGCGCGGATTTTCCTGATCGTCCGGGTTCCAGCGGTAGACGCGGTATTCGCGGGTTTCGGCCGCCGCTTCGGGCTTGGGCCATTCCTTGCCTGCGCGCATGCGCGAATTCTGCGGCAGGGTCAGTTGAACCATGGATGCTCTCGCGGCTGGTGGCGTGTGCGTTACGCTGCAAAACCTAAGCGCCCGGCCCGGCGATGAAAAGAGCATCGCGACCAACGGTCGCTTGTTCTTTCGGCGAAAGCCGATGAGCGCGCCGATCGGCTGGGCCACGCACGGCACTGGTCATGTTGCGCCATTGCCTGACAAGATAAGGTGAACGCACAGGAAGCAAGCACGGCAGGGAGGTGCAGCAATGGGCCAGGAAGTGATCCTCAGTGTGGTGGGGCGCGACCGCCGGGGGCTGGTCGATGCTCTGGCCAGCGCCATCGCCGGACACGACGGCAACTGGATCGGCTCCTCTATGGCACGGCTTGGCGGTGAGTTCGCCGGCATCGTTCAGGTCGACATTCCGGCGGCCCGGCGCGAGGCGTTTCTCGCCGCGCTTGTAGCGCTTGGCGAGGACGGCATCGATGTCACCGTGCGCGGCGACCAGGGGCCGCAGGCATCCGCGGCGGGCGGGCCGGCGGCGCATCTGCATCTCACCGGCGCCGATCATGTGGGCATCGTGCGCGACATCTCGCACGCGCTGGCGCTGGCCAATGTGACCATCGACCAGTTGCACACCCAGGTGTTCAAGGGATCGATGTCGGGGCAGGACATGTTCGCCGCCGAGGCCGACATCGTGCTGCCCGATGACCTCGACGTCGCGACCCTGCGCGACGCGCTGGAGAGAATCGCCGGCGACCTTGTCGTGGAGATCGAACCGAAGGGAATCTAGGGTCCGGACCCTAGTACACCCGTGCCTTGGGCTTGATGTAGGCGATGTCGTTGGACAGCGTGTAGGTGTGCACCGGCCGGTCGCCGATCTCGATTGAGCGTGTGTGGTCGTCGGCCCAGGCGAGCGTGTGCTTCATCCAGACCTTGTCGTCGCGGTCGGGGCAGTCCTCGCGGGCATGGGCGCCGCGCGATTCGGTTCGTTGGGCGGCGGAATCCATCGTCACCACGGCCTGAGAAATCAGGTTGTCGAATTCCAGCGTCTCGATCAGATCGGTGTTCCAGATCAGCGAGCGGTCGGTCACCGCGATGTCGTCGAGGCCCGACCACACATGGCGGATCTTCTCCTGACCCTCCTCGAGGATTTCGCCGGTGCGGAACACCGCGCAGTTGGACTGCATGGTCTTCTGCATGTCGAGGCGCAGATCGGCCGTCGGCGTGCCGCCATCGGCATTGCGGAACCGGTCGAGACGTTCCACGGCAAGCGCGCCGGCATCGGGCGGCAGGTCGGGCTGTTTCTCGTCGGCGTCGACCTTCTCCGCGCAGCGAAGCCCGGCGGCGCGGCCGAACACGACGAGGTCGATCAGCGAATTGGAGCCAAGCCGGTTGGCGCCGTGCACGGAGACGCAGGCCGCCTCGCCGACTGCCATCAGGCCCGGCACGACGTGGTCGGGGTTGCCGCCCTTGGAGGTCAGCATCTCGCCCCAGAAGTTCGTCGGGATGCCGCCCATGTTGTAATGCACCGTGGGCAGTACCGGGATCGGCTCGCGGGTCACGTCGACGCCGGCGAAGATCTTCGCCGATTCCGAGATGCCGGGCAGCCGTTCGGCGAGGATTTCGGGATCGAGGTGCTCCAGGTGCAGGAAGATGTGGTCTGCGTCCTTGCCGACGCCCCGCCCGTCACGGATTTCCATCGCCATGGAGCGTGACACGACATCGCGCGAGGCCAGATCCTTGGCCGATGGCGCGTAGCGCTCCATGAAGCGCTCGCCTTCCGCGTTGGTCAGGTAGCCGCCCTCGCCGCGCGCGCCCTCGGTGATCAGGCAACCGGCGCCGTAGATGCCGGTGGGGTGGAACTGCACGAACTCCATGTCCTGCAGCGGCAGGCCGGCGCGCAGCACCATGGCGTTGCCGTCGCCGGTGCAGGTGTGCGCCGAGGTGCAGGAGAAGTAGGCGCGTCCGTAGCCGCCGGTGGCCAGGATGACCATCTTGGCGCGGTAGCGGTGCAGTTCGCCGGTCTCCAGGTCGAGCGCCACCACGCCGCGGCAGGTGCCGTCGTCATCGGTGATCAGGTCGATGGCGAAGTACTCGATGAAGAACCGGGCGTTGTGCTTGAGCGCCGCGCCGTAGAGCGTGTGCAGGATGGCGTGGCCGGTGCGGTCGGCTGCTGCACAGGTGCGCTGCACCGGGGGGCCCTCGCCGTAGTTCTGCATGTGGCCGCCGAAGGGGCGCTGGTAGATCTTGCCCTCCTCGGTGCGCGAGAACGGCACGCCGTAGTGTTCCAGTTCGTAGACGGCCGCCGGAGCCTCACGCACCAGGTATTCGATGGCGTCCTGGTCACCGAGCCAGTCGGAGCCCTTCACCGTGTCATACATATGCCAGCGCCAGTCGTCGGGACCCATGTTGGCGAGCGAGGCGGCGATGCCGCCCTGGGCGGCGACGGTGTGCGAGCGGGTCGGGAACACCTTGGTGATGCAGGCGGTGTTCAAACCGGCTTCGACGCAGCCGACAGTGGCGCGCAGGCCCGAGCCGCCTGCGCCGATCACCACCACATCGAAGGTATGGTCGATGAAGGGATAGGCCTTGCCGTTGAGATGCGGCGCCGGCCCCGCCGCGCCATTGCCGGCATCGCGCGAGGCGGCCTTCGAGACCGGTTTCTTTGCCGTTGCGGACTTGCCGGCGGGCGGTTTGCCGTTTGTGCTCGCCATCGCCGGTCAGCCTCCGACCGCCAGTTGGATGACGCTCAGCACACCGACCAGCGCGACGGCGACGCAGAAGAAGGTGTTGGCGATGAGGCACGCTAGCTTGGCGCCCTCCTCGTGCACGTAGTCCTCGATGATCACCTGCATGCCAAGGCGCATGTGCACCACACCGGAGGTGATGAACAGGATCAGCAGTGCTGTGGTGAACGGGTTGGAGAACTGGGCGGTGAACTGCTCGTGGCTGGCGCCAAGGGAGGCTAGCACGAACGAGACGAAACCGATCGTCAGCAGCAGGTTGGCGATGCCGGTAAGCCGCTGCAGCCAGAAATGGCCGGTGCCTTCACCGGCGGAGCCAAGGCCGCGGACGCGGCTCAGGGGCGTGCGCATGTTCATCGCTTCTGCCCCCTCACAACCACACGATATAGCCGACGACCCAAACCAAGAACGTCAGGCCGAGCGATCCGACAAGCGTCAGCCAGGCAAGCCTGGTGGTGGTCGCCTTTTCGAGCATCGCGCCGGTGTCCCAGATGAAATGCCGGATGCCGCCCAGCATGTGGTTGAACAGCGCCCAGGTGTAGCCGAACAGCACCAACTGGCCGACGATCGTGCCCAGCAGCCATTGCATGGTGTCGAAGGCCGCCGGGCTGCTTGCCGCAGCGGCGAGCCAGACGACCAGGATCAGCGTGCCGAAATAGAGCGCAGCGCCCGTGACCCGGTGCATGATCGACATAATCATGGTGATTGCCGGGCGATAGATCTGCAGATGCGGCGACAGCGGGCGCGCGCTGGCGGCGCCTTTTGCCGGGGTGTCGGCCATTATTGTCCAAACCTCACTGGGAACCAGCTTTCTGGATTCGTTCTACCTTGCCGCAGCATAGCCCACAATGCTCAACGGCTTCACCTTTCGCCGTACTGCAATTCGCCGCCGGCAGGATTGCGTCAGGGCATACCTTACCGCCGCGGCATCAGCACCCATCAATTGACAATGCGCATGCTTGACCACCGCGTCGGACGCAGCAGTCAGGATTTTCGATCAGACGCGGTCACTTGCGTCGATGCCGTTTGCGTATCTTCTTGCGGTGCCTTGTTTGCACGTTTTGCTCTGGAAGGAAGGAAATGGCGCAGCATGGAAAGGAGCACTGCTGCCCCGATCAATGCGCTGACATGATAGGCAGCATTCTTGGGCTTGAAATGGGCCCAGAAGCTATGTTCCGAGCAGTCGGGGGCACAGTCCGACAGCCACAGCTTTAGGTACGAGTAGTGCGGTTCGAGCGCCCGGGCGGTCATCTGTCCATGATCGGTGAAGTAGTAGACAACGGAGCCAAGGTAATAGGCGAGCGCGACCCCGGCGACGAGCTCAGCGGTTTTCTGTAGTTTCTCGATGTTCCATTGCGTCCGCTCGCTTCGCTTCTGCGACTCAGAAATGAGATGGACCGCGCGCAACTGCAAGAAGTTGTCCGAGCGCTGCTGCAAGGATCGCAGCCGCGTCCCCATTCGATCGATGTAGTCGTAGATGTTGTAGAGACGGCGCTTCACAAACTCGTCGTAGGGTTGCCATCCTTCGATCCGATCGACATTGAGGTCTTTGAGCACGTTCTCGAACTGGCCGAAGAAGTAGCGTGATCGTGCAATGCGGTAAGACAAATCCCCGATCACGAAGCGCTTTGGCGTGTACCCTTGCTTGAGGTGGATTGGCTCGTAGATCTTGTTGACCTCGTTGAGGCGGTGCACGAAATTTCCGTGATCTCTTTCGATTTCGTTGCGCTCTTCCTCGATTTTGCTGTCGAACCTCCCGTAATTTCGAGCGCTCCGCTCCATAGAGTCGACAAACCGTTTGGTAATCGCGGTCAGTTGCGCCCCCAGGAGTCGTGTCTCCTGTCCGGCGGCGCGGACATGCGACAGCCCGTACATGGCAAGCAGGCGCAGCCCGCCAATCGCATTGATCCGGTCCAGCATTCGGCCGAACTGCCAGCGGTCGCAGGGACCCGACACCAAGAGAAACTTGAGAGTGTGCGTACCTTCTTCGCTGTTTGTGTCCGTATCGGGTAATCGTATGCCGCGTACATTGCGGCCCATCGACGAGATGTAGATCGCCCGCCCGCGTGTCAGAGTGTTCGCGACGAATTCTATGCCGTCGTCAATTTCGTAGAAGCTATTGTCCACGGCACCGCCTTCGGTCGATGCTGCGTCTTGCGCCTGCCGGGAAAGCGCCTGGATTTCCTCGGCGGTGCACGATGAGTTTGCGCGCAGAAGGGGCCATAGGGTGCCGATCGTTGCCTGGGCCGTGTTCTGATCTGCAAACGGCCCCGGACCGTCTACGGCAAACCGCTTGTTCCATGGATGGCTGTTGGTTGCCTCGGTCTCGAACAGGTCGGCAATTGGCTTGAGTATTCGCTGAAGATGCGAGGTTGCATCGCGGCCACGCTTCTCTCGCAGTGGTTCTTCGGGCGGGACGGACGCCGAAGTGGCGTCTTTGAAGGGCAGACCGGTCTGCAACCCAAGGCCACGAAAGTCCGCCAGCATCTTCGTTGATGCGTTGAACTCATCAAAGACGTTGAGCCCCGTTTCCCTGTCCAGCAGGAACCGTTCACGAAAGTCCGTCCAGATCTGCTCATAGAGGAAATATTTCGCCGCGTGAATTTCCGGCATCTCCTGCCCACCAGGGATGCCTTTTGCCTTCTTGAGCTGCTCCCGGAGCGCTTCGAGGTGCGTCTTCGCTCGCTCGTGCAAGGGCAAACCGTCCCTTGCGGGCGTCGCGACCCGATGGGAGGAAACCCGCCGACCCACTGCGCCATCGAACGCCGTGGTCGAAGGGGCCTTGGAGAAATCGACGGTGACCGTGATTGTTAGGTATTCGGTATGTAACTCGAACTCGATCTTGACCAATGCGTCGTCCCAGCGGAATTGCAACAGGACACGATCACGCGAGGTCCAGGGGAGCGTGTCAGGAGCGCCGCTTTCCTCCACGAAGACGAAATCTTCCTTGTCCAGATCGAAATTCTCGAAATGCTGCCGGTCCTTCAATCCGATGTTGCCTGCAATCTTGCTGACAAGGGTACGTAGCCGTTCGATCAGTTGCGTCCGGGACTCCTTCAGATTCTGGATGTCATTGCCCTGGTTTCCGCAAAGTTCGTCTGGGTTTGTCCAAAGGAGCATGTGCCAGGAGCAGCACGGCACGCCGCAGGGTGGAACAGTTCGCCGATGGGGTTCATCACGTAGCCGAACGAAGTCATCATGAATGGGAGCGCCGGTGAGCGCGTGTTTCGATCCGCTGAACAGATCAATACCAGTGAAAACGTCGCTCTGTTCGCTGCCTTGTGGCTCAAATTCTTCGTTCAATATATTTGCCGGTCTATTTGATCACGCCGATATACCAATAACTACAAACAATATTTCCATCAACGCCGATCGATTGCTAGTCCCGCCGCGGCATCAGCACCCAGTAATCGAGATCGAGCACGACCGAGGGGTCGTAGGTGGTGCCTTCGCTGAACAGCGGGAAGTCGTGGCAGGGGCGGTCCTTGGTGGCCACGGTGCGCACGCGCAGCGCGCCGGCGCCCTCGCGCCCGGTGATGTCGTGCTTTTCCAGGACCTCCGACCAGGCGTAGACCGTGTCGCCGGCGAATGCGGGTGCGACGTGCCGGCCGCCGTTGATGCCGGCGACGTGGAAGGCGTTGGCGAGGCCGTTGAAGGACAGCGCCCGGGCGATCGAGATGATGTGGCCGCCATAGACCAGCCGCCGGCCGAAGCGGCTGTCCTTCTCGGTGTGCTGGTTGAAGTGCACCTTGGCGGTGTTCTGGTAGAGCCGGGTGGCGAGCTGGTGCTCGGCCTCCTCGATGGTCATGCCGTCGACATGATCGATGTGTTCGCCCGGCGCATAATCGTCCCACAGGTCTGTGCTGCCGGAGAGATCGCTGTTCCAGGCAGTGGCCTCGATGAAGGGCACCGCGTCGCCGAGCTGATCCGCGCTGAGTGCGGCCGGCAGCGTCGGCACGACGGGCTCGGGCGCCGGCGAGGCGGGATCGCGCTTGCGCACCAGCACCCAGCGCACGTAGTCGAGGACGGGGGCGCCATGCTGGTTGAGGCCGCGTGAGCGCACATAGACGATGCCGGCGTCGCCCTTGGAGGTTTCCTTGACGCCGATCACCTCGGACACCGTGTTGAGCGTGTCGTTCGGATAAACCGCCGAGAGCATCCGGCAATCGGCATAACCCAGGTTGGCGACCGCGTTCAGCGAGATGTCCGGCGTGGTCTTGCCGAAGACGATGTGAAACACCAGCAGATCGTCGAGCGGGGCGCGGTCGTAGCCGATGCTCTGGGCGAAGCTGTCGGACGACTGCACCGCGAAACGGGATCCGTACAAGGCGGTGTAGAGCGCCACGTCGCCAGTGGTGGCCGTGCGCGGGGTGGCATGCGCGATGATCTGGCCGATCGCGAAGTCCTCGAAGAAGTTGCCAGAGTTGGTCTTACTCATTGGTCCTGCTTTTTTGCGCCATCGCGGCCCCGCGCCGGACCCAGACCGTTGCCGAAGGGTTCGTGTCGGACCGCGTCGTGGGCGAAAGCGATCAGGTGGCCGTCGGGATCGCGCAGCGTGAATTCGCGCAGACCATACCCGGTATCGCGGGGCGGTTCGACGATGTCGACACCCAGGCCGGCAAGTTCCGCGTGCAGGGCATCTGCGTCCTCGACATAGACATACGCCGCCCAGTACTGATTGAGCGGTACGCTACCGTCCCTGGCGCGGTCGAGCGCAAGCGTCACATCGCCGCGCTGGACAATGCAGAATTCGGGTCGGTCGGGGTCTTCGTCGGTCCAGAAGCCGTGACTGGCAAAGCCGAGCTTGTCGCAATAGAAGGCCGTGCTCGCGGTCACGTCGTGGACCTGCAGCACCGGCATCGCCCGATTGAAGCCTGCCATGGCGAGCCTTATTCCGCCGCAGGCTTGTGTTCCATTGCGTCGATCGCGTCGGCGAGCGCGATCGTGCACCGCGCGATGTCGGCGTGCAACCGTTCCACCATGCGGCCGTTGAGCGAAATGACGCCCTGGGTCGCATTCTCCGCATTCTCGAAGGCCTCGATCACGTCGCGGGCGTCGGCGATCTCCGCCGCGCTGGGGGCGAACACCACGTTGGCGGTTTCAAGCTGGGTCGGATGGATCAGCGTCTTGCCGTCCATGCCCAGCAGGCGCCCCTGGGTGCACTCCTCGGTCAGCCCGGCCGCGTTGCCGATCATGTTGTAGACGCCATCGATGATGGTCAGCCCGTGCGCGCGTGCGGCCGCCACGCAGATCGACAGCCAGGGCAACATGCCGACCCGATCGCCGGACAGGCTCGCCCGGGTTTCCTTGGCGAGATCGTTGGTGCCCATCACCATGCAGACCAGACGCCCGCCGGCACCGGCGATCTCGTTGGCGTTGAGCATGCCCATCGGCGTTTCCATCATCGCCCACAGGTCGATGCTTTCGTCGGCATTGGCGATGGCCTCTTCGGCGGCGCGCAGCACCTGCGTCGTCGAGACCTTCGGGATCAGGATGGCGTCGGGTCCGACCTTGGCGGCCGCGGCGATGTCGTCCGCCCCCCAGGGTGTGTTCAGCCCGTTGACGCGGATCACCAGTTCGCGGTTGCCGTATTCGCGCGAGGCCACGGCCGCGCAGACCCGCTCGCGCGCCTGATCCTTGGCGTCCGGTGCCACCGCGTCCTCCAGATCGAGGATCAGCGCATCGGCGGGCAGCACCTTGGCCTTCTCCAGCGCGCGGGCATTGGAGCCGGGCATGTAGAGCACGCTTCGGCGGGGCCGGATGTTCATCAGTGGGATTTCCTTGCAAGCCGACCTGGTCGAATGGACGAAACCGGATGGGCAAATCGTATTCGCCACCTCTGCGGGTGGCGAGCCGGCGCCAAACTAGTCGCCGATGTTTGCTTGTGCCACTCTCCTTTCGGCCAATTGGCACCAATTGCCGCCGTTCCGGCATCTTCGGGATGTCATCGCGGTTTGCGAATGCGGAACGGTGGCGAATTCGGGGTAGCGAGAGCGGGATGATCGTGGTCGGTCCGTCGCCAGATGCGGCATTGCGCATCGTGTTGTCGCGCATTGCTTTCGCACATGCGGGGCTTGCGTGAGCGTTCCCGCCGTCCTGTGCGTCAATTCGCTTGTCAGCCGGGGGCGCGTCGGCCTTCGGGCGCAGGCCTTCGTGCTGGAACGGCTGGGGCTTGAACCCTGGCTGGTGCCGACCGTCCAACTGCCCTTCCACCCCGGTCACGGGTCCGGCACGCGCATCGTGCCCGATGCGGCTGCCTTTACCGGGCTGATCGACGATCTGATCGCGCGCGACGGGCTTGGCGGGGTGAGGGCGGTGCTGACGGGTTATCTCGGCTCGGCGGCGCAGATTCCCGCGGTGCTGAAGCTGATCGCGGCGGTGCGCGCGGCCAACCCGGATGTGCTGGTGTGCTGCGATCCGGTGATCGGCGATGAAGGCGGCCTCTACGTGGCCGAGGAGGTGGCCCTTGCGATGCTGGAATCGCTGGTGCCGGCAGCCGACCTCATTACCCCGAACCGCCATGAGCTTGCCTGGCTGACCGGGTCTCCGGTTGCCAGCAACACCGACATCATCAAGGCGGTGGCGGGGGTCGCGCCGGAAAGCGTGCTGATCACCTCGGCGCATGCGATGATGCGTGGCAACGCGGCCAATCTGCTGGCCATGGGCAAGCGCGCCTGGCTCGCCGAGGCGACCGAGATCGCCGATCCGCCGCACGGTACCGGAGACATGACGACAGCGCTGTTCGCTGCCGGGCTGATCGCGGGACTTGCCCCGGACAAGGCGTTGTCGCGCGCCACCGGTGCCGTGCACGACGTGCTGGCGCTGACCGGTCCGGGTGCCGACGAGATCGCGCTTGTCGCCGCCCAGCAGCGATTGCTGCATCCACGTATGCCGGTCTCGCTGCGCACGCTGGCCGCGTCATGAGTGGCACGTGACAGGCGCCGGCTTTACGGCAGGACGCAATATGCACTAGGAGAGGTTTCCCGCGTACCGTGCGCCGCACCACCTTTCCCCGCACATTGCCGAGGACCGATCGCCACCCATGAGCCCTTTCGACCTTGCCGCGGCCAATCTGCTGTCGCCGATGGTGCTGTTCTTCGCGCTGGGGCTGCTGGCGGCGCTGGTGCGCTCCGACCTGTCGGTGCCGGAGGCGATTGCCAAGGGCATGGCGCTCTATCTGATGCTGGCGATCGGCTTCAAGGGCGGCGTTGCGGTCTCCGAACACGGCATCACCGGCGATCTTGTCGCGGCGATTGTCGTCGGGGCAGCCCTGAGCTTCGCGCTGCCGGTGGTCGCCTATGCGCTGCTGCGCGCCACGACGCCGTTCAGCACCATCGATGCAGCGGCGACCGCGGCCCACTACGGATCGATCTCGATTGTCACCTTCGTCGCCGGCACCCAGGTGCTGACCGAGGCCGGTATCGCCGATCCGGGCTACGTGGTGGCGGTTGCCGCGGTGATGGAGAGCCCGGCCATTGTCGCGGCGCTGTTCATCGTCGCGCGGAAGGGATCGGGCGGTGGCGACGGGATGGCGCAAGGCGATCGCGGCGAACTGATCCGCGACGTGCTGCTCAATGGTTCGATCGTGCTGCTTATGGGCGCCTTCATCATCGGTGTCGTCACCGGCAAGGACGGCTTCGAGGCCATCGCGCCGTTCATCGAATCGCCCTTCAAGGGCGTGCTGTGCCTGTTCCTGCTCGACATGGGGCTGGTCGCGGGCCGTGGCCTGCGCCAGGGGGCACGACTGCTGCCACCGGCAGCCATCGCCTTCGGCCTCTACATGCCGCTGATTTCCGCCGCCACTGCTGCCCTGGTGATCTGGCCCCTGTCGCTGGGGCAGGGCGCGTCCGCGCTGCTGATCACGCTTGCGGCCAGTGCGTCCTACATCGCAGTGCCGGCCGCCATGCGCCTGGCGCTGCCCGAAGCCAAGCCGGCGATCTACCTGACCCTGTCGCTCGGCGTGACGTTTCCGTTCAACCTGAGCATCGGCCTGCCCCTGTATCTGTGGATCGGCGGCATGGTGGGGTAGAGCATGTTCCCGAAAAGTGGACACCGGTTTTCGGATAAGAACATGCTCAAATTAAAAATGATCATCCCCAAGGCAACAGGAGACCTCAGCCATGACGCTGCCCGTTCATGCCAAGAAGCGCATCGACATCGTCATCGAGATGCCGATGTTGAAGCGTTTGCTGGACCGGCTCGATGACATGGCGGTCACCGGTTACACGGTGCTGCCGGCACTTGCCGGGCGCGGCAGCGAGGGTAGCTGGCGCCGCGAGGGGCTGGTGACCGAGGCTGGCCGCATGGTGATGATCATCTGCGTGCTCGACGAGACCCGTGTCGACGAGGTGCTGGAACGCATCTTCGAACTCGTTTCCAGACAGATCGGCATCGTCACGGTGAGCGACGTGTCGGTGGTGCGCGACGAGGCGTTCTGAACTCGCCGTGAGCGATACTAGGGTCCCGACCCTAAGCCGCCTGCTTCATCAGCCCGCGATTGATCAGCGTCTCGGCGATCTGCACCGTGTTGAGAGCGGCCCCTTTGCGCAGATTGTCGGAGACGATCCACAGCGCCAGACCGTTCTCGGCGGTTGCATCCTCGCGGATGCGGCTGACGAAGGTGGCGAAGTCGCCGACGCATTCGACCGGCGTCACGTAGCCGCCGTCCTCGCGCTTATCGACGATGATCAGGCCGGGCGCTTCACGCAGCACCTCGCGCGCCTCATCCGCCGTCACCGGCTTGTCGAACTCGATGTTGACGGCTTCCGAGTGGCCGACGAAGACCGGTACGCGCACGCAGGTCGCCGTCAGCTTGATTGCCGGATCAAGGATCTTCTTGGTCTCGGCCATCATCTTCCACTCTTCCTTGGTGAAGCCGTCCTCCATGAAGACGTCGATATGCGGGATCACGTTGAAGGCGATCTGCTTGGTGAACTTCTCCGCTTCCGGCGACTGGGCCACGAAGATGCCCTTGGTCTGCTCCCACAATTCATCCATGGCGTCCTTGCCGGCGCCGGATACCGACTGGTACGTGGAACACACCACGCGGCGGATGCCGAAGGCATCGTGCAGCGGCTTCAACGCCACGACGAGCTGGGCGGTCGAGCAATTGGGATTGGCGATGATGCCGCGCCGGTCGGGCTTGGCCATGAAGTCCTCAAGCGCGGCCGCGTTGACCTCCGGCACGATCAGCGGCACGTCGGCGTCGTAGCGAAAGCACGAGGAGTTATCGATGACGATGGCACCGGTGGCGGCGATCTTCGGACTCCATTCGCGCGACACGGCGCTGCCCGCCGACATCAGCGCGAAGTCGGTGCCGGTGAAATCGAACTGCTCCAGGTCCTGACACTTCAGGGTCGTGTCACCGTAGGAGACCTCCTTGCCCTGCGAACGCCGCGAGGCGAGCGCGTGGACGCTCTCGGCGGGAAAGTCCCGCTCGGCGAGGATGGTGAGCATCTCCCGGCCGACATTGCCGGTGGCCCCGATGACGGCGACCTTGTAGCTCATGACTGGCTCCGATTTCACTGAAACGAGGCGTCTGTTGCGCTCGCGCGGGGACCTTTGCCCCTGACTGTCCCGCCCGTTTGTGTGCTGTTTGTATCACCCTCGCCCGCAGGGAGGGTTAAGCGGGAGAAGGCTCGTGGGTCAGGCGCGCGCGGTGGCGCCGCCGGCTTTCACCGGCGTTGTGGTCGTTGCGGATTTGCTCGCAAGTGACCCCATAAGGAGCATTCGTCCCGTTCGCGTTTGGTCCTGAGCCAGCGATATCGCTCAAGCACCGGCCAAATGCAAGCACCCGACGACAGGCGTGGCCAAGTGTTGCCGTTTGGCCATTGCGCGCAACCCGGCGCGGGCGCTTATATCCGCCGTAACGAATGTCGGCCTCGCGCGGGGGGCGATGCAGCAGGAGGTACGGGACAGTGCGTGGGACCATCGAACATTTCGATCCGGGGCAGCGGGCCGGCTACATCGTCGGCGAGGACGGGGCGCAATACAGCTTCCGCGAAATGGACCTGCCGCAGATCTACTCGCTGCCCAAGGGCACCCCGGTCGAGTTCACGCCGCTCGGTTCGGCGGCCACCGGCATCAATCCGCTGCAGGGCGTCGCGCAGCCGGGCTTGGCGGGGCCCAACGGCTCCGGCCAGGCGGCACTTCCCGGCGCACCGCCGAACTACCCCGCCCATGTGGCGACGCGTGGATTGTTCGAGAACTTCAAGCTGTGCATGACGGAGCGCTATGCCAGGTTCTCCGGCCGCGCCGGCCGGCGCGAGTACTGGAGCTTCGTGCTGTTCTACATGCTGATCGGCATGGCCGCGACAATTGTCGCCGGTTTGCTCGACGGTGCGTTCGGCTTCGCCAACGCGGATATTCCGGTCTTTGTGTCTGGCGTCGGCATCATGCTGTTCTTCGTCTTTCTGGTGCCGGGCCTGGCTGTGCTGGTGCGGCGGGTCCATGATCACGGCTGGACCGGTTGGCTGCTGCTGCTCTACTTCGTGCCGATCGCCGGCTTCATCTTCTTGCTGGTCGTCGTCTTCAAGGGTACGCAGCCGCAGGCGAACCAGTACGGCCCAGGGCCGGAGTAACCTACTCCATCTCCCGGCGGCGCATGGGCATCGCGTCGATCGCGGCGAACAGGTCGGCCAGCGTGACGGGCCGCGACCATTGCGCTTTCACGGTGCCGTCCTTGCCGATCAGCACTGCCTGAAAGCCCCGCTGCGGCCGCGCGCGCACGATGCGCAGGTTCGGCGGTGCATCGGGCGCTGCCCCGACAATCGGCGCAACCGCATCCGCCGTGACCGCGAAGGCGACCAGATCGCGATCCTCAAGCCCACGCGGATCCTCGCGCAGAAGGGACTTCTGGCGCGCCAGCGTAACCTGGTCGAAGCGTTCCACCCGCAGGATCAGCAGCCGGTTGCGCCAGCGGTAGGGTTCCAGCCCGCCCGCGCGGGCGTGCCCAGGGATGGCAAGCCCGGCAGTGGTGGGGAGCGCCGCCGCAAGGGCGCGGAGCAGCGATCTGCGGCTGAGGCTCACGCGGCGAGCTTCTCCAGTTCGGCGATCACCGCGTCGACCATGTCGCCCGTGCCGGCGGCATTGCCGCCGTCGGCGATGTCGGCGGTGCGCACGCCCGTGGCCAACGCGTTGGCCATCGCGGCGTCGAGCATGTCGGCCTCCTGGCCCATATCGAAGGAGTAGCGCAGGCACATGCCGAAGCTGGCGATCATCGCCAGCGGATTTGCCGCGCCGGTTCCCGCGATATCGGGCGCCGAACCATGTACCGGCTCGTACATCGCCTTGCGCATGCCGGACGCCTCATCCGGCGCGCCGAGAGACGCCGAGGGCAGCATGCCGAGCGATCCGGTCAGCATGGCCGCCACATCGGAGAGCATGTCGCCGAACAGGTTGTCGGTGACGATGACGTCGAACTGCTTGGGCCAGCGCACGAGCTGCATGCCGCCGGCATCGGCCAGCATGTGCTCCAGCGTCACGTCGCCATAGCCTTCCTCGGCATGGACCTTCGTGACCACCTCGTTCCACAGCACCCCGGAGCGCATCACGTTGCGCTTTTCCATCGAGGTGACCTTGCCCGAGCGCGTGCGCGCCAGCTCGAAGCCGACCCGGGCGAGGCGGGCGATCTCCGGTGTGGTGTAGACCTGCGTGTCGACCGCGCGCTTGTCGCCGTTCTCCAGCGTGACGATCTCCTTGGGCTCGCCGAAATAGACCCCGCCGGTGAGCTCGCGCAGGATCAGGATGTCGAGGCCCTCGATCGCTTCCTGCTTCAGCGACGAAGCCCCGGCGAGCGCCGGATAGCAGATCGCCGGGCGCAGGTTGGCGAACAGATCGAGGTCCTTGCGCAAACGCAGCAGACCGGCTTCGGGGCGCTGGTCGTAGGGCACGCCGTCCCATTTCGGTCCGCCGACGGCGCCGAACAGGATCGCGTCCGCCGACGTCGCCAGCCCCATGGTGGATTCCGCGATTGACTGCCCATGTGCGTCGTAGGCCGCGCCGCCGATCAGATCGCGTTCGATCTCGAAGGCTACCGAGCCCTGTCGGGTGAACCAGTCGACGATCCTCTCGGCCGCGTCGCTGACCTCCGGGCCGATGCCGTCGCCGGGGAGAAGCAGGAGTGAATGGCTCGCCATGGCGGGTCCTTCTTTGTCTTGTGTGCCAGAGTTGCTTGCTTGAGCCGATTGGGTATCCGCACCGGCGGCCGATGACAAGCGGTCCGCGCGGCCCGATGCGCACTTGCGCCATTAACGCTTGCACGGTGCGTGGCCTTGTCGCCGGCTGGTGCCGGGTCATATTCTCTGATCATGTCCGATCACGACCGCAACGAAGCCCGCCGCAAGCAGGCATTGCGCGACCTGGAGCGCGTCGGCGAGACCTCCGAGGTCATCGCCACCAGTTCGCTGCGCCGCGCGGCGGAAGGGGTGCGCGGACATTTTGCCGGCGCCGACGCCGAGGAGGGCGACAGCGTCGAGCTGTGGGGGCGGCGTATCGGCCGCGCCTTGTCGCTGGTGGTCCTCATCGTATTGGCGGTCTACCTCGCCATGACCTATCTGTGATCCATGGCGCAGCTTGATCGCGACCACCACTGGACCCACATGGGCGCGCCCGGCCTCGACGATTTCGAGATCCTGGCGGCGGAAGCCTATACGCGCATGCCGGCGCATTTCCGCGCCCTGTGCGGTGCCATCGTCATCCGCATCGCGGACTTTCCCGATGACGAGGTGCTGGAGGATCTTGGCCTTGAGTCGGCCTATGATCTGCTCGGCCTGTTCCAGGGTGTGGGCTTGAGCGAGTCGACCAGTATCCCCTCAAGCGGCCAGATGCCGAACATGATCTGGCTCTACCGCCGGCCGATCCTCGACTACTGGGCGGAGTACGAGGATTCGCTGGGCGATATCGTCACCCATGTTCTGGTGCACGAGATCGGCCATCACTTCGGCCTTAGCGACGATGACATGGAGCAGATCGAGGCGGCGACGACCGCGTAAGCGGTATCGGGCTCGGTTGCGCATCGCGCCCTCGGCGGGTTATTCCCCGTCTGCTGAACCACGGACACTGGACCCATGCAGAAATTCACCACGCTGACCGGCGTCGCCGCGCCGCTGCCGATCCTCAACATCGACACCGACATGATCATCCCCAAGCAGTACCTGAAGACGATTCAGCGTACCGGTCTGGGCAAGGGGTTGTTCTCGGAGATGCGCTACACCGACGATGGCGGGGACAACCCGGACTTCGTGCTCAACAAGCCGGCCTACCGCAACGCGCAGATCCTGGTTGCGGGTGACAATTTCGGCTGCGGTTCGAGCCGCGAGCACGCGCCCTGGGCGCTGCTCGATTTCGGCATTCGCTGCGTCATTTCGACGAGCTTCGCCGACATCTTCTACAACAACTGCTTCAAGAACGGCATCCTGCCGATCCAGGTCAGTCCGGAGGAACTGGACAAGCTGATGGACGACGCCGAGCGCGGTGCCAACGCCACGCTGACGGTCGATCTGGAGGCCCAGGAAATCCGCGGACCCGACGGCGGCACGATCTCCTTCGATATCGATCCGTTCCGGAAACACTGCCTGCTCAACGGTCTCGATGACATCGGCCTGACCATGGAAAAGGCGGGCTCGATCGACAAGTACGAGAAGAAGGCTGCCGAACTGCGCTCCTGGGCCTGAGCAAGAAACCAACCCATTCATCAACCTGAACCCTGTCTGAACGCACCCCTCAGGGTCGGTTCAAACGCCGTTGTGCACTCTCCCGGCCATGACGTGACGCATCCCCCTCAAGCGCCACGCCAGGAAAAGGAGAGTTGCCATGCGCAAGTTCATCATGCCTCTGCTGGCCGCCGGTTTCCTCGCCGTGGCTGGAACCGCCGCCACCCCGCAGACCGCCAACGCGACGTCGGTGCATGTCGGGGTCAACGGCCCCGGCTGGGGTTTCCATGTCGGCCATCGTGACCGGGGTTACCGCCACTACCATCGCGACCGGCGCTTCCATCGTGCCGAGCGCCGCTGGCACCGCGAGCATCGCCGCTGGAACCGGCGCCATTGCCGCCCGGTCTTCCGCAACGTCTGGCGCTGGACGCCGTATGGCTGGGAGAACTTCCGGGTGAGGGTCGGCCGGCGCTGCTACCGCTAGGCGCAATCGGACGGCTTCAACAGAAGGCCCTGAACGAGAGAACCCCGGCACCAGCGTGCCGGGGTTCTTCTTCTTTGGGTGCTTTGTGCGGTGGTGCTCAGTCCGCCGACCATTTGCGCACATCGACGAACCGTCCGGTCACGGCTGCTGCTGCGGCCATCGCCGGCGAGACCAGGTGGGTGCGGCCCTTGTAGCCCTGGCGGCCCTCGAAATTGCGGTTGGAAGTGGAGGCGCAGCGCTCGCCGGGCTTCAGCTTGTCGGCGTTCATGGCAAGGCACATGGAGCAGCCGGGCTCGCGCCAGTCGAAACCGGCCTGGCGGAACAGCTTGTCGAGGCCTTCGGCCTCGGCCTGCGCCTTCACCAGTCCGGAGCCTGGCACGATCATCGCCTCGACACTGTCCTTGACGTTGCGCCCCTCGACGATGCGCGCCACCTCGCGCAGGTCTTCGATGCGCCCGTTGGTGCACGAGCCGATGAACACCTTGTCGACGTTGATGTCGGTGATCTTCTCGCCGCCCCGCAGCCCCATATAGGCCAGCGAGCGCTCCGCCGCGCGGCGTTTGTTGTCGTCGGCGATGTCGGTCGGCAGCGGTACGCGTCCGCCGACGGAGACGACCTGTTCGGGGCTGGTGCCCCAGGTGACCAGCGGCGGCAGGTTGGCGGCGTCGAGCCTGATCTCCACGTCGAAATCCGCGCCGTCATCGCTGTTCAGTATGTCCCAATAGGCACGTGCGGTGTCCCAGCTCTCGCCCTTCGGTGTCCGCGGGCGACCCTTGAGATAGTCGTAGGTCTTCTCGTCGGGCGCGATCATGCCGGCGCGCGCGCCGCCCTCGATGGACATGTTGCACACCGTCATGCGCCCTTCCATCGACAGCGCGCGGATGGCCTCGCCGGCATATTCCATGACATGGCCGGTACCGCCGGCGGTGCCGATCTCGCCGATGATGGCGAGGATGATGTCCTTGGCGGTGACACCGTCGGGCAGGGCGCCGTCGACGGTGATGCGCATGTTCTTCGCCTTCTTCTGGATCAGGGTCTGGGTCGCCAGCACATGCTCCACCTCGGAGGTGCCGATGCCGTGCGCCAGCGCGCCGAAGGCGCCATGGGTGGAGGTGTGGCTGTCGCCGCACACGATGGTCGTTCCCGGCAGCGTGAAGCCCTGTTCGGGGCCGATGATGTGCACGATGCCCTGACGCTCGTCGCGCTCGTCGTAATAGTCGATGCCGAACTCGGCCGCGTTCTTGGCCAGCGTTTCCACCTGCAGCGCGGATTCCGGATCGTCGATGCCCTCGGAGCGATCGGTGGTCGGCACGTTGTGATCGACGACGGCGAGCGTCTTCTCCGGCGCGCGCGGCTTTCGTCCGGCCATGCGCAGCCCCTCGAACGCCTGCGGGCTGGTCACTTCGTGCACAAGATGGCGGTCGATGTAGATGAGGCAGGTGCCGTCATCGGCCTCGTGCACCAGGTGATCGTCCCAGATCTTGTCATACAATGTGCGCGGCGCACTCATGCGCGTTGTCTCCCAGCCCTTAGATTGTCCGGTGTTGCCGGACAGGATATGTGGCGAATAATGGCCTGCGGTCAAGAATCCCTTGCACTGGAAACGGCGAGGGTGCGACATGGAAGGCATGCGCGTATGTCCAAGTGGGCGTGGATTGTACCTGTGGTAGTGGCAGTGAACCTGGCGACGGCATCTGTATCGGCCAGCGAAGAGGCCGTCGTGGCGTGTGAGCGGCTGGGCGACGGCACGATCGGTGTCGACGTGTGTACCGTCGATGTGGCGCAGGCCGATCTGCGGCTGTTTCTCAGGGACCCCGAGGGCACGCCCTATGGCGGCTTCAAGCGTCTGGAAGCCGCCCTTGCCGGCCAGGGCAAGCAACTCGTCTTCGCCATGAACGCCGGCATGTATCACGAGAACCTGTCGCCGGTCGGCCTCTATGTGGAAGACGGCAGGCGGCTGAAACGCGCCAACGCCAATGCCGGCCCCGGCAACTTCCACCTGCTGCCGAACGGTGTGTTCTGGATCGACGGCGTGCGCGCCGGGGTTGCCGAGACGAATGCGTTTCTGGCGTCCCGGCGAAAGCCCGCCTTCGCCACCCAGTCGGGGCCGATGCTGGTGATCGACGGTGAGCTGCATCCGCGCTTTCTCGTCGATTCCAGTTCGCGCAAGATCCGCAACGGGGTCGGGGTGCGCGATGACGGACGCACGGCCATTTTCGCCATCAGCCGCGGCCGCGTCACCTTTCACCAGTTCGCGACGTTCTTCCGCGATACGCTCAGGTGCCGCAACGCGCTGTTCCTGGACGGCTCGATCTCCAGCCTGCACGCGGCATCGCTGAAGCGCTCTGACCGGCTGTTCCGGATGGGCCCGATCGTCGCGGTGGTGGAGTAGCGGTACACTCTATTCCGCTCACGCCGAGCTCACTGCGTTCGCCGGCTCCGTGGGGTCATTTTTGTCGGCCGCTCGCTTTATCCGAAAACCGGTGCCCACTTTTCGGGGCTCACGGCATCTCGTCGCTCGGACGAAATGTGCGGCACCCAGGCGTCCGCTCGGACGGCGCGCGAACTCGCCGTGAGCGAAATGAAACCGGCGAAGCCGGCAAGCGCGACTGCGCGCCGCCCGATAGGGCGCCCCCGCGGAGGCGGTGAGCGATAGCGAACTCGCCGTGAGCGAAATAGAAAACCAGACAGACTTCCCGGCCCTCGACGTTCAACGCTCGAAACGATTCACTGGATCGTTTCGTCCGCTTCGCGGCACGCGCTTCACGCTCGGGCGTTCGGCCCTACGATTGGTCCACCGGACCAATCGTCGAGACGGCCTTACCCGTCCTTCTTGTCGCCTGAGTCCTCGGCCGGCGCCTCGGCGCTCTCGGCTTCGGCTTCCTCGGCCTGGGCGGCGACCTCGTCCTGGGTCGCTTCGGCGATCAGCGAACGCGCCTGGGAAAGCCAGTCCTCGCGCTCGATACGGCCCTTGAAGTCCAGCGCGTCATCGACCCTGGCGATATCGTCGTCGGAGAAATTGGCGATCTGCTCGAAGGTGGTGATGCCGAGTGCGTTGAGCTTGCCCTCGAGCACCTCGCCGACGCCTGAAATGCGCTTCAGGTCGTCGCCCGCGCCCTTCGGCGCCGTGAACAGCGGTCCGCCAGGCTTCTTCTCCGAAGCAGCGCCCTTGCCGGCCTTGCCCTTGGCGCGGTGGTCCTGGCGCTCCGGGATGCGGGCGGACTTGCCGCGCCGCTCGCGCAGGTAATAGAGCTTGGCGCGACGCACCTTGCCGCGGCGCACCACGTCGATGGACTCAATCGTCGGCCCATAGACCGGGAAGACGCGTTCGACGCCCTCGCCGTAGGAGATCTTGCGCACGGTGAAGCTCTCGTTCAGCCCGCCGCCGTTGCGCGCGATGCACACGCCTTCGTAGTTCTGCACGCGGGTGCGCTGACCCTCGATGATGCGCACGGCAACGCGCAGGGTATCGCCGGGGCGGAATTCGGGAACCGGACGCTTGGCGGCGAGTTTTTCCGCCTGCTCGGCCTCGAGCTGTTCGATGATGTTCATGTCTCAATCCACACAGGTTTTGCGCGGCGTCCAGAGGTTCCGGTTGTTCCAGCCGAGATGCCTGGCGGCGGTCTGCGGCGACGAACGGAACGTGGCAATCGTCGCTTTGTTGTTCCGGCCCTTGCGAACCGGTGTGACGTGCTCAGGATGCGTTGCCGACAGCTTCTTGGGTGTCCGCGCGCAATACGCATCTGGTTGTGATCTGCGCCCGAAGGGCTGCGCGTCAATCGCAGACGCAGCGCGCCAAGTCTCAGGCGCGCGCTCTATACATCACTCCCGCCGGATTTGTCGATAGGTCGCCGCGATTCCGCTGCCATCTCTCTGCTCAGCAGGTCGGGGCGGCGCTTGCGAGTATCCTGCAAAGCGCGTTCCGTGCGCCAGCGCTCCACTGCGCCGTGATCGCCGGAGGTCAGCACGGCGGGGATTTCGGCGTCTTCGAATTGCTGGGGCCGGGTGTATTGCGGGTACTCCAGCAAGCCATGTTCGAAACTCTCCTGCGCGCCGGACTGCGCCGCGCCCATGACACCCGGCAGCAGTCGCACGCAGGCGTCGAGAAGGCTGAGTGCCGCGACTTCCCCGCCCGACAGCACGATGTCGCCGATGCAGACTTCCTCCAGATCGCGCGCGGCGACGATGCGCTCGTCGACGCCCTCGAAGCGGCCGCAAACGATCACCGCGCCGGGGCCGGCGGCAAGTTCGCGCACGCGCGCCTGCGTCAGCGGCTTGCCGCGCGGTGTCATCAGCAGACGCGGGCGTTGGTCGTCTGGGTTGCTTGCCGCATCGATCGCCGCGGCAAGCACATCGGTCCGCAGCACCATTCCCGGCCCGCCACCGGACGGGGTGTCGTCGACGGCCTTGTGTTTACCGAGGCCGAAATCGCGCAAGGCAACCGTCTCGCAGCGCCAGGTGCCGGCCTCGAGCGCCTTGCCGGCGAGTGAGTGCGCCAGCGGTCCGGGGAACATCTCCGGGAACAGCGTGACAATGCTGGCGGACCAGGTCATGCGTCGGTCTTGCCGCGTTTGCGCGCGGCTTTCGCCTTCGCGGCCGGCGAACGGCGCCTCTTGCGTTTCGGTGTTTCGGGTGCGTCGAACAGGCCGGGCAGCGGATCGATCACGACCCGTCCGCCGGCGATGTCCACCTCAGGCACGATCTCGCGGGTGAAGGGAACGAGTACGCTTGGCCCTTTCGCGACCTTGACGTCGAGAAGATCGCCGGCGCCGAAATCGTGCAGCGCGACGATCTCGCCGAGCCGTTCGCCCTGCATGTCGACGGCCGCCAGGCCGATCAGGTCGGCATGATAGAAGGCATCGGTGTCGTCATCGTCCGGCAGCGCGGTGCGCTCGGCGTGCAGCCGCTGGCCTTTCAGTGCCTGCGCCGCCTCGCGGCTGTCGATCTCCGCGAAGCGCACCACCAGAACCGTCTTGTCGGGACGCGCTTCGACAACGGTGAGGCTGCGGCCGTCTTCGGTGGTCAGCGGGCCATAGGCGCCAAGGTCGCCGGGATCGGCGGTGAAGGTCTTGACCCGCACGGCGCCGCGTACGCCATGCGGCGCGCCGACCTCGGCGATGATGACCCGCTGTGCCATTGGCGTCAGGACTTGGCTTCGTCCTCTGCGGGTGCGTTCTCAGCCGGTGCCTCCTCGGAAGGCGCTTCCTCGGAGGGTGCTTCGTCAGACGACGTTTCCTCGGAAGGTGCTTCCTCGGCCGCAGCTTCTTCCGCGGGCGCTTCGTCTGCGGCGGCCTCCTCGGCCGGCGCTGCTTCAGCGGCAGCCTCTTCGGCCGGAGTGTCCTCTGCCGGAGCCTCCTCGGCCGGTGCTTCGGCCGCAGCCTTTGCGGCCTCTTCCTTCTCCGCCATACGCTCCTGCGTCTTCTTGCGCGGCAGGGCCTTCTGCGGATTATTGCGCGCGTCGCGCTTCATCAGCCCTTCGGCATCGAAGAAGCGCAGAACGCGGTCGGTCGGCCGGGCGCCCTTGGCGAGCCACTCCTTGGCCTTGTCGGTGTTCAGAACGACGCGTTCGGCGTGGTCCTTGGGCAGCAGCGGGTTGAAGGTGCCGATCTTCTCGATGAAGCGGCCGTCGCGCGGGGAGCGCGAGTCGGCGACGACGATCGAATAGAACGGGCGCTTCTTGGCGCCGCCACGGGCAAGACGGATCTTCAGGGACATGGGTTACTCCTAAGTCGTGTTCGGGTTGTTCGTTTGATCGGGATGCCGCATTAGCCGCATGGCTTCAGGCGGCAGTTTTCAGAAACTCCTCCGGCGGCAGGTGCCGGTAGATATCAGCGGAAAAGTCGGTGACTTTGACGCTCTCCGTGTCGAGCTTCGCGCCGAGCCGCTCGGCGACGGCGCGCGAGGCGGTATTCCCGGCGTCGATCAGGCTGATGGCGGTGTCCCAGCCAAGCTCGGTGTAAGCGAAGTGCAGCGAGGCGTGTGCGGCTTCGGTCGCGTAGCCCTTGCCGCGGTAACCGGCGCGCAGCGTCCAGCCGATTTCCCGCTCCGGCCAGCCGTGGGGAAACCACGGCCCGCACCAGCCGATGCAGGCGCCGCTGGCCTTTTCCTCCACAGCGAAGAAGCCGTAGCCGCGCATCGCCCAGTGGCCGATCTGGCCGGCAACGGCGCGCCAGGCCTCGAAGTCGCTGAGCACACCGCCGAGATAGCGCATGGTGTCCTCGTCGGAGAAGATCGCGACCATGGTCTCATGATCGCTTTCATCCCAGCCGCGCAAGGTGAGCCGCTCCGTCTCAAGCGTCGGGACGTGGGTAAGCAGCGCGGTCATCGCTTCTTGCCCTTCGACAGCATGCGGGCGAGGTCCGGCGGCAGTCCGCCGGGCGCGCCCGGTCCGCCGCCAAGGCCCGGTGGCAGCTCCGGCATGCCCGACGGGAGGCCGCCGCCCTTGGTCATCTGTTCCAGCGCCTTCGGGTCGAGCTGGCCGGGATCGATGTTGGGCATGCCGCCACCCCCCATACCACCCATGCCCGGCATGCCGCCGAGCAGGCGCCCCAGACCGCCCTTCTTCTTGCCGCCGAGCGACTTCATCATGTCGGCCATCTGGCGGTGCATCTTCAGGAGCTTGTTGATCTCCTCGACCTTGGTGCCGGAGCCGGTGGCGACACGGCGCTTGCGCGAAGCGTTCAGCAGCTTGGGGTTGGTGCGCTCTTTCGGCGTCATGGAGGAGATGATGGCGGTCAGCCGCGTGAACACGGAATCGTCCATGTTGGCGGCGGAAATCTGCTTCTTCAGCTTGCCGATGCCCGGCATCATTCCGAGCAGGCCGGACATGCCGCCGAGCTTCTGCATCTGCGCGAGCTGATCGGCGAGGTCGTTCAGGTCGAACGCGCCCTTGGCCATCTTGCGGGCAATCTGGGCGGCTTTTTCCTCGTCGATGGTCTCGGCGGCCTTCTCCACCAGGGAGACCACGTCGCCCATGCCGAGGATGCGGCCGGCGACGCGCTCGGGGTGGAATTCCTCCAGCGCGTCCATCTTCTCGCCGACGCCGACCAGCTTGATCGGCTTGCCGGTGACCGCGCGCATGGACAGCGCTGCACCGCCGCGCCCGTCGCCGTCCATGCGGGTCAGCACGATGCCGGTTACGCCGACCGCTTCATCGAAGGAGCGCGCCAGATTGACCGCGTCCTGACCGGTCAGTGCGTCGGCGACCAGCAGCGTCTCGTGCGGTCCGGTCGCGTCGCGGATCTCGACCATCTCGCGCATCAGCGGCTGGTCGATATGGGTGCGCCCTGCCGTGTCGAGCAGCACCACGTCGTAGCCGCCAAGACGGGCGGCCTCCATCGAGCGCTTGGCGATCTGCACCGGCGACTGGCCCTCGACGATCGGCAGCGTGTCGACGCTGGTCTGTTCGCCGAGCACCTTGAGCTGTTCCTGGGCAGCCGGGCGACGGGTGTCGAGCGAGGCCATCAGCACCTTGCGGCCGCCCTTGCCGCCGAGGCCCTTCTCGGTCAGCCGCTTGCCGATCTTGGCGGTTGTCGTCGTCTTGCCCGAGCCCTGCAGGCCGACCATCATCACCGGCACCGGCGGGGTGGCATTGAGCTCGATTACCTCCGCCTCGCGGCCGAGCATGTCGACCAGCGCGTCGTTGACGATCTTGACCACCATCTGGCCCGGCGTCACCGACTTGATGACCTCGACGCCGACCGCCTTCTCGCGGACCTGCTCGACGAAGCCACGCACAACCTCCAGGGCTACGTCGGCCTCGATCAGCGCGCGGCGAACCTCGCGCAGCGCGGCGGAGACGTCCTGCTCGGACAGCGCGCCGCGCTTGGTCAGCTTGTCGAAGATGCCGCCGAGGCGGTCGGAGAGGGACTCAAACATCCTGCGTGCCTTCCTCGACCTCCACGGCCGCGTCGATCAGCTCGTCGAAGCAGGTCAACCCACTGGCGAACTTGTCGCGGCAGCCGGTGTTGCAGAAGCCGACAACCTGGCCGCGATAACGCATCAGCGCATCGGCCGAGACCGGATCGCCGGACCAGGGGCAATAGTCGTTGATACAGTCTTCGCGTCTCAGCGGCACGGTTCCACTCCTTTGCAGATCATCGTTCCGGCCCTTGAGAAAATGGGGCCGCATGGCGACGAACGCCAATGCGCAACGCAAAACGACACCCGCGGGCGAACCTTCGCTGGCGGGTGGTGACCCCCCTGTCTCGCGGACAGGGCGGCGGCGCGGGAACGATGTCTGTTCCGGTGTTGGGCGCAGCTTTTAGTCGAGGCGGATCGCGGCGTCAAATGGAGGCACATTGACGGACCTCGATTTTTAACCCGTGATCGGCCATATATCGCCGGATTGCCCGCGCGGCGCCCTATTAAGCGGTGAGCGGGTCATGGAGTATCGGACACGTGTCAGCACGCGCCATCCCCTTCCGCAAGATGAACGGGCTCGGCAACGACTTCGTCGTCGTTGACGCGCGTGCCGGTGCGCTCGGACTGATGCCGGACCAGATCGCGCGCATCGCCGACCGTGAGAACGGCATTGGCTGCGACCAGTTCATCGCCCTGCAACCGGGCGGGAACGGAGCGGATGTGTTCATGCGCATCTTCAATCCCGACGGCAGCGAGGCTGGCGCTTGCGGCAATGCCACGCGCTGCGTTGCCGATATCCTGGCCAGGGAGACGGGGGCGCCCTCCTGCGTGATCGAGACGCGCGGCGGGCGGCTTGCCTGTACGGTCAATGGCGACGGTACGGTGAGCGTCGACATGGGCGCGCCGAAGCTCGACTGGCAGGACATCCCGCTCTCCGAGGAATTCCGCGACACCCGCGCCATCGAATTGCAGATCGGGCCGATCGACGCGCCGGTGCTGCATTCGCCCGCCGTCGCCAATATCGGCAATCCGCACGCGGTGTTCTTCACCGACGATATCGATGCCCACGGCCTGGGGCGTTTCGGACCGGTGCTGGAGAACCATCCGATCTTCCCCGACCGCGCCAACATCTCGCTGGCCCAGGTGATCGGCCGCGAGCGCATCCGGCTGAAGGTCTGGGAGCGCGGTGCCGGGCTGACGCTGGCTTGCGGCAGTGCTGCCTGCGCGGCCACCGTGTCGGCGCATCGCAAGCGCCTGACCGAGCGTGCCGTCACGGTCGAACTGCCCGGCGGCGAACTGCATATCGAGTGGCGCGAGGCGGATGGCCACGTCATCATGACCGGGCCGCTCGCCTACGACTTCGAGGGCGTGCTGCCCGCCGAACTTGTTTCGGGGGATGCGGCATGAACGCCCCGTTCAAGAACGCGACGCTCAAGCAGGACGGGCCGCGTGTGCTGACCTTCGGCTGCCGGCTCAACGCGTACGAATCCGAGCAGATCAGGGATGCTGCCAGCCGTGCCGGCGCGGACGGTTCCACCATCGTCATCAACACCTGCGCGGTGACCGGCGAAGCGGTGCGCCAGGCACGCCAAGCGATCCGCCGGGCCCGGCGCGACGATCCCAACGCCCGCGTCATTGTCACCGGCTGCGCAGCGCAGACCGAACCGCAGACCTTCGCGGCGATGGACGAGGTGGACCTGGTCATCGGCAACGCGGACAAGGCCGACCCGGCGCGCTATGCGGCCGATTTCGGCATCGACACGTCGCAGAAGGTCTTCGTCAACGACATCATGTCGGTGCGCGAGACCGCCGGACACATGATCGACGGGCTGAAGGGCCGCGCGCGCGCCTTCGTGCAGGTGCAGAACGGCTGCGACCACCGGTGTACCTTCTGCATCATTCCCTATGGCCGCGGTCCGTCGCGCTCGGTGCCTGCCGGCGTCGTTACCGACCAGATCCGCCGGCTGGTGGCGAATGGCTACTGCGAAGTGGTGCTGACCGGCGTCGATCTCACCTCCTATGGCGGCGATCTGCCCGGAACGCAGAGCCTCGGCACGCTGGTGCAGGTGATCCTGCGCCATGTGCCGGAGCTTGAACGGCTGCGCATCTCGTCAATCGATTCCATCGAGGTGGATGAACCGCTGATGGATGCGATCGCCAACCAACCGCGCCTGATGCCGCATCTGCATCTGTCGCTGCAGGCTGGCGACGACCTTATCCTCAAGCGCATGAAGCGCCGTCACCTGCGCGATGACGCGATCCGCTTCTGCGAAGAGGTGCGCCGCTTGCGTCCCGACATGGTGTTCGGCGCTGACCTGATCGCCGGCTTCCCGACCGAGACGGAAGGCCACTTCCAGCGCTCGCTCGACATCGTCGCCGAATGCGGGTTGACGCATCTGCACGTGTTCCCGTTCTCCCCGCGTGACGGCACGCCGGCGGCGCGCATGCCGCAGCTTCAGCGCAGCGTGATCAAGCAACGCGCCGAGCGCCTGCGGATGGCGGGTGATGAAGCGCTGCGGTGCCATCTCGACGCGGGCCTTGGCCGGCGGGCGAGCATCCTGATCGAGCGGCCCGGTATCGGTCGCACCGAGCAGTTCACCGAGGCGCGGCTTAGTGAGGATGCCGGCCAACCCGGCGAAATCGTTGCCGCGATGCTCTCCGGCCATGACGGCGCGATGTTTGTCGCCGAGGCCGCCTGATGGCCGAGGAGAAAAGGCAAGGCTTCTTTGGGCGTCTGTTCGGTCGCGGCAAGGCGAAGCCGGAACCGCAGGCACCGCTGGAGGAGGCGACGCCCGAGGCACCGGCCGCTGAAGAACCGCCGCCTGTCTCCGAGCCAACGCCGGACCCCGTTGAAACGGCGCCGGAGCCGGTTGACACACCGCCGGTCGCGGTCGATCGGCCCGCAGAGCCAGAGCCAGAGCCAGAGCCAGAGCCAGAGCCAGAGCCAGAGCCAGAGCCAGAGCCAGAGCCAGAGCCAGAGCCAGAGCCAGAGCCAG
>JANQNT010000016.1 GCA_028279445.1 Tepidamorphaceae bacterium
ATCCGGGAAATCGTAGACTTAATGGCAGGGGCAGAGGGACTTGAACCCCCGACCTACGGTTTTGGAGACCGTCGCTCTACCAACTGAGCTATACCCCTACGCGGCGCGGAACTCTCCACGCAGTGCGAGCGGTGATAGTTCGCGCCTATGGCGATTGCAAGTTTGATCTCTTGCCGGCCGCTCGGCTTTACTCCGCTCACGCCGAGCTCACTTGCGTTCGCCGGCTCCGCGAGGGCGGCCTAACCGGCCGGTCGTCCGGTCGGACGCCTTGGCGCCTCAAACACAGTCCGTGCAGGATGATGCCGCGAGGCCTGAAACACACGACGTGTGACGTGGGAACCGGTTTTCGGGCAAGCCGAGCGGCCAATAAGAAAAGACCGCCGGCGAAGCCGGCAAGCGCGACTGCGCGTCGCCCGGTCAGGGCGCCCCCGCGGAGCCGTGACCCCGGACTTGATCCGGGGGAACTGGCGTGAGCGGAGTAATGGAGCGGGTAGCGGGAATCGAACCCGCATCTTCAGCTTGGAAGGCTGTTGCTCTACCACTGAGCTATACCCGCACCGAAGTCGCTCAGGCGCGGTGATCTGGTGGAGGGGGTTGGATTCGAACCAACGTAGGCATAGCCAACGGGTTTACAGCCCGTCCCCTTTAGCCACTCGGGCACCCCTCCTCAGACGTCAGATCGCTTGTGTGCCGCGCTGAGCAGAACGCCGGCCACGGCCAGAAGATCCGGTACCGCCGGCGAGGCGCGTTTATGGGTAGGATCGCTTTGGGTGTCAACCGCAAAGCCGGTGTCGCCGCCGGGCTTGCCTGCGGGCGACAACACAAGCATTTCGCACTTGGCGCCGGAGCGCTATTAACGCGTCCATGACGCGGTCCACACGACACCAGCCCCCGCCCCGCGCCCGCCGCCCGAGCGCGCCGCCGGAGCGCCTTGAGCTCTACGGCCTGCACACGGTGGAGGCCGCGCTGCGCAACCCCGAGCGCACCAAACACGCCCTGCGCGTCACCCGCAACGCGCGTCAGCGCCTCGCCGAGGCGATCGCCGAGACTCCCGATTTGCCCATCGAGGAGGTTTCGCCGCGCGATCTGGACCGCCTGCTTGGCGGCGACGCGGTGCATCAGGGCTGCTGCCTGAGTTGCACGCCCCTGCCCGCGCGCGATCTTGACGACGTCGCCTCAGGATCGACCCGGC
This sequence comes from Tepidamorphaceae bacterium, assembly GCA_028279445.1. GTDB lineage: Bacteria > Pseudomonadota > Alphaproteobacteria > Rhizobiales > Tepidamorphaceae > JANQNT01. The sequence continues at coordinate 1,193 of JANQNT010000016.1, forward strand.
TGGTGCTGCTGGATCAGGTCAGCGATCCGCACAATGTCGGCGCCATCCTGCGTTCATGCGCCGCCTTCGCGGTCGACGCCGTGGTCACCACTGCACGCCACGCGCCAGCCGAAACCGCCGTGCTTGCCAAGGCAGCCTCCGGTGCTCTGGAGCACGTTCCGATCGTGCGTGTCGGTAACCTGGCCGGGGCGATCATCGCGCTGACCGATCAAGGCGTGAGCATAATCGGTCTCGACAGCGACGCGGACGCGGATCTGGAAGCGGGCATCGGTGCACCACCCTACGCGCTGGTGCTGGGTGCGGAGGGCAAGGGCCTGCGTCAGCGCACACGTAGCCTGTGCACGCGGCTGGCGCGTCTCGACATGCCCGGCGCGATCAGGAGCCTCAATGTGTCGAACGCCTGCGCGCTGGCGCTTTATGCCGCCCGGCGTGGCGAGCCCGGCGGCGCGTGACGCAACGCCCCGCTCTGCCTGGCGGTTGACAGCGCACGGTTTCTCAACACTCTGGCGGCACGGTTCACACCGCGCGCCGGCTTAGCTCAGTTGGTAGAGCACCTGATTTGTAATCAGGGGGTCGGGGGTTCGAGTCCCTCAGCCGGCACCACCAAGATCGATGTACCCGACCTGCAAGCTCATACCGGAAACGGGCTCGGACAAAGGCGGCACCGCGCGCGCCTCGCAGTCGATCGCAACGCCCGCCGCCGTGCACAACTCCGCGATGATCCGCCAAAAACGGCCGGCATCTCAAAGACGTGCCGGAACCCTGGAAAATTTCTAACAAAACTTCCCTGTTTTCAGGCGCTTAAGAAAATTGACTCACGAAATCAAGTTAGTCTAAGGACGGTCGGCAGGCGCGGTCCTGGAAGTTGCCGGCGGCTGTCTGCCCGGTCTGCGGTTGATGGTGTTTCCGATGCGCATCGCCGGATGTTCCTCGAAGCCGGGATTTCCTGAAACGATGTTTCTTGAAATCGGGATTTCTTGAGATCAAGAACGGCAACAGCGCGAAGATTGGTGACGGGAAATGTCCATGGGTCAGGGTCAGGCTAGGAACGTAGGGGTGCGCTGGCGGTACGCTTGCGGTCCGGCCTTGGCTGTTCTGGCCTTGGCGGGCGCTTGCGCGCTCGTTGGCGCGGGTCCTGTTCGTGGGGAGCAGGGCCCGCGTCTTCATGTCGAGCTGAACCGCGCCGAGCAGGTGGACGATGCCTGCCGGCTGAGCTTCCTGATGAAGAACGCCATGGGCGTGGCGCTGTCCCGGATGTCGCTGCAGATCGTCATCTTCGGTGCCGACGAGCAGATCCGCCAGGTCGTCACGCTGTCGGCCGGCGCAATGCAGAAAGACAAACAGCGCGTGCGACAGTTTGACTTGCCACAGACAGCGTGCGGCGACATCGCTCGTATTCTGCTAAACGAGGTGTCCGCATGCGCCAGCGCCAGCGAGGGCGCCGAGGTCACGCCGGAGGCATGCCTGGCGGCCACGCGCGTCTCCAGCCGTGCAGATATCGAGCTTGTTCTATAGCGAGGCGTTTCGCACAACATGGAAGACTTGGGCAGTAGCGTGTTCGGCAACCTCGGCGGCATGGTGGCGCTCGGCGGCCCGGTGGTCGCCATCCTGCTGGCGCTGAGCGTCGTTCTGGTGGCGCTGGTAATCGTCAAACTCTGGCAATTCCGCAGCCTGCGTCTCGGGCGGCACACGGCGGCGCGCAAGGCCCTTTCGGCCTGGCTGCAAAGCGGCGATCGCAAACCGGTCGACGCCCTCTCCGGGGATCCTAATCCGGCGGCGCGCATCCTGTTTCACGCCGTCAACGGCACCGAAAAGCTGCGCCAGGGCGACGCCAAGTCCCCGACCGGCGAAACCGTCAGCATCCGCGAAGACCTGGAACGCGTCGGCGGCGCGATGGTCGCCGACATGCGCCGCTATCTGCGCGTCTTCGAGACCTCCGTACAGGTCGCCCCGCTGCTGGGTCTGTTCGGAACCGTGGTCGGCATGATCGAGGCGTTCCGGCGGTTGCAGGAGGCCGGCGCGCGCGTCGATGCTTCCGATCTTGCCGGCGGCATCTGGGTCGCCCTGCTGACCACGGCGGCGGGCCTGCTGGTCGCCATGCCCTCAAGCCTCGTGCTGAACTGGTTCGAGAGCCGCATCGCGCGCGAGCAGCGCGCCATGGAGGACATGGCCGTCTCGGTGCTGACCGGCCGTGTGACCGAGCCCGGAGACGCTCAGGCCGACACGACCCGGATCGCGGCGTGAGGAGATCGCCATGCGCTTCGCCACGCCGGTTCGCTCCAGACGCGGTGTCAACATCACGCCGCTGATCGACGTGATCTTCCTGCTGGTGCTGTTCTTTCTCCTCGCATCGGTGTTCTCGCGCATCGGCGCGATCGACGTCTCCGCCAGGCTGCCGGGCGCCGCTACACCAGTACCAGGCACCATCGTGCTGCTGCGCGTCGCGCCGGGCGGCACGCTTGACCTCAACGGCCAACCGGTCGACCGGGACGCGCTTGAGGAGCGCATCGGCGACCCCCAGACCCAGCAGGTCTTTCTGATGCCGCGACCCGGCGCCAACATGCAGGACTATGTCGGCGTGCTCGATGAACTGCAGCGCGCTGGCTACACCGTGCGCCTGGGGGGCGGATCGTGATCCGCTTTCACGAGCGCGCACCCCGCCACGCGGTGTCCGACAGCGCCACCATTCCGCTGATCAACGTTGTCTTCCTGATGCTGATCTTCCTGTTGGTGGCCGGCACGCTGCGCCAGTTCCAAGACGATGGGATCGTGCCGCCCGACGCCGTGCGCGACGCCGTTTCCGGGGTCGATCCGCAACGCGTCGTGCGCCTCTTCGCCGACGGGCGGCTGGTGTACAACGACGCGGACATGCCGGCAGAAGCCATTGCCGCCGCCCTCGCCTCCCTGCCAGACGACACAGACGGTACCGGCGAGACCGAGGTGTGGTTGCTGGCCGACCGCGAGCTGGACGCCGCGCGCGGCGTGGAGGCGCTGCGCGCGCTGCAGGCCGAGGGCTTGCGCAACGTACGGCTGATCGTCTCGCTGGGGGATGACACGTGACGTCGCTCTCGCGCGCCTGGGCCTACGCCTTTGCCGCCTCGCTGGCCTTGCATGCCGGCGCCTTCGCGGTGATCGCCGTGCCCGAGACCGCGATGCAGGAGCACATGGCCGGCGGTGCCGTTTCGCTGGCCGACAGCCTGCCCTCCGTATTGGAGGTCGAGGGTGTGCCGGATGCCGTCGAGGTCACCGAGCCGACGCTTGACGCGGTAACGCCCGAAGAGGCCGTCCCACCGCCACCCGATCAGGCCATCCAGCCGACACCGGCCGAACCGACGCAGCCTGCGGCTGTCGAGCCGGTCGACCCGGCACAAGTGGCCGATGCGACGCCACCGGAAGCCGCCGCCGCGCAGCCTTCGCCGTCCGATCTTCCCGAGCCCATCGAAGCGATCGATCCGCAGCAGCCGGTTGCGCCGGCCCAGACCGTCGAAGCCGCCGAGATCGCGCCGGTGGAAACCGTCATCGCGCTGAGCCCGGTGCCCAACCCGCGCCCCAAGCCTGAGCCCGCACAACGCGAGCGCCAGGCGAAACCCGATCCGCGCAAGGCGGAACGCGAGCGCGCCCAGCGTCAACGCGCCGAACGTGAGCGTGCTGAACGCCAGCGTCGCGAACGCCAACGCGCCGAGCGCCAACGCCGCGAGCAGGCACAACGTGGCAACGCCCGCCGTGATCGCTCCACTGCAGAGGGAGGACGCTCCTCGCGGCAGCGCCAGGCCGGCAACGCCGGCCGCCGCGCCACCCAGGGCAACTTCAATCGCGCCAATTATGCTGGCCGGGTGCTGGCGCATCTGCGTCGTCACATGCGTTACCCCCGCGCCGCGCGCAACGCCGGCATTCAGGGCCGCGCCGTGGTGCGTTTCACCATCAATGCCAGCGGCACGGTCACAAGGGTCAGCCTGGCGCGGTCGTCGGGGAACCGCACGCTCGACAGCGAGGCGCTCGCCATGGTGCGGCGGGCATCACGGTTTCCGCCAATTCCCCGCAACGCCGGGCGCAGATCGATGAGCTTCACCGCGCCAATCAACTACCGTCTACGCTAACCGGAACCGAATAGCAGCCATCACGCGGCCACGCCGCGAACCCAGGGAGACCAAGCCATGCACTACATCGCCATGAACCGCTTCAAGGTGCTCAAGGGCAGCGAGCAGGCCTTCGAGTCCGTCTGGCTGAACCGCGAGTCCCACCTCGAAGACATGCCGGGGTTCATCGAGTTTCACCTGCTGCGCGGCCCCGAGCGCGAGGACCATGTGCTGTATTCCTCCCATACCGTGTGGGAGAGCGAGCAGCACTTCACCGCCTGGACCAAATCGCAGGCTTTCCGCGACGCCCATCGCGATGCGGGCTCCAACGACGTGCTCTATGACGGCCATCCGCAGTTCGAGGGTTTCACGGTGATCCAGACGATGACCCAGGGCTCCACGCGCGGCGCCGCCTGACCATGCGGCCCTGGACATCGCTCGCGATACGTTCCGCAGTCGCCGTTGCGCTGGCACTGGCGACACTGGTGTTTCAAGCCGGCGGCGGCCTTGCCGCCGGCAAGTATCCGCACGGCTTCTCGCCGCTGGGCGAACTCGCCTATCCGCCGGATTTTGAGCACTTCGCCTACGTCAATCCGCAAGCGCCGAAGGGCGGCACGCTGCGGCTCGGCCATCTCGGGCGCTTCGACAGCACCAACACCCTGCACTATCCGGGCACGACACCGCGGGATCTGCGCATCATCTACGACACCCTGCTGGTTCAATCGGCCGACGAGCCGGCATCCTGGTACGGGTTGCTGGCGGAAAGTCTCGACGCGGCGGCGGATTTCTCCAGTGTCACCTTCCATATGCGGCCCGAGGCACGCTGGCACGACGGCACCCCCATCACCGCCGACGATGTGGTGTTCACCTTCGAGGCGCTGAAGAGCCAGGGCGCACCGTTCTACCGCCAGGCCTACCGCAACATCACGGTGACGGCCGACGATGCCCGCACCGTCACCTTCCGCGCCGGCTCGCCGGGCGACCGGCAGTTCGTCGGACGCGTCGGCACCATGCCGATCCACCCCAAAGCGTTCTGGGAGGCCAATGACTGGCAGGAGACCAGCGAGGCCCTGCCGCTGGGCAGCGGCCCTTACCGGCTCGCCGCGGTCGATATCGGCAAGCGCACGACGCTTGAGCGGGTTGAGGATTACTGGGCAGCCGACCTTCCGGTGAATGTCGGGCGCTGGAACTTCGACCGGATCATCAGCGACTATTTTCTCGACAACAACGTCGCGCTGCAGGCGTTCCTCAAGGGCGAGTTCGACCTGCGCGTGGAAACCGACGCCAATCTATGGCGGGCGGGATATCAGGGGCCGGCCGTCACCAACGGGCGCATCCTGCGCAAGGTCTTTCCACGGGCCGGCCTGCCCCAGGTCCAGACCTTCGCCTTCAATCTGCGCCGGCCGATGTTCCAGGACCGCCGCATGCGCAAGGCCATGGTCATGGCATTCGAGCGTTCGTTCGTGCTGGACAGCCTGTTCGGCGGGCTCTATCCGCCGCTTGGCAGCATCTTTGGCGACAGTGAACTGGCCGCGCGCGGCGAGGCCGGTGCGGGCGAACGCACCATCCTGCAACCGTTCATCGGCGACCTGCCGGATGGCATCCTGCAAGCCTCGGCGCTTGAGGACATCCAGGCCAGGGAGCGCCGCGAGCGGCTTGCACGCGCGGACGCCCTGCTGCACGAGGCCGGATACGAGGTTGTCGAGGGGCGGCGTATCGATCCGGTCACCGGCCGGCCGGTTGTCATCGAGGTCGTCTATATGACGCCAGCGCTGGACCGGGTCATCGCCACCTACGCGCAGAACCTCAAGACGCTGGGCATCGCGTTGGAGTTTCGCACGCTCGACCCGGTGACCGCGCGCCGGCGCATGCTCGACCACGACTTCGACATGACGACGCTGAGTTGGCCGCCGGGTGGAACGCGCTCGCGCCTGCCTGGTTCCTCGGAGAGCCTGTTATGGGGCAGCGCCCTGGCTGACCGGCCGGGCAGCTACGCCCTTCCCGGCGCCAAGGACCCGGCTCTCGATGCCGCCATCGCGGCGATGATCGAGGCGCGGTCGCCGGACCAGATCGTACCGGCCGCGCGCGCCTTCGACCGTGTGCTGCGCGCCCGGCACTACATTGTGCCGCTGTGGCGCAGCGAGGAAAGCTGGGTCGCTCATGATGTGCGTCTGGCGTACCCGCCGCCTTCGGCGGCCGGTGTTTCACCGCGGGATCGCTGGTGGGACAGCACAGCGGCGACGAGCCTGAACTGATCTAGAGCATGTTCTGGCCCGAAAACCGGCGCCCACTTTTCGGGAACATGCTCTAAGCGCTGAGCTGGCTTACCGCGTCGTCTTCGAGCAGATCGGCGATACGGATCGAGTCGAGCTCGCGCAGAAAGGCGTTGAAGCCACGCCCGATCGCCTCATTGGTGTTGCGGTCGATCGGATCGTTGAAGACCTCGTCCTCGACCATGCGGCTGGCCGGATCGCACTTCTGGAACCGCGGTTCGAAGGCGCGGACCACCAGACCGACCGACATCACCGCCGGGTTGAAGCCGAGTTGGATGCCGCCGCCGCGCCCGCGCGTCGACATCAGCAGGCCCGCCTGCCGCGCCGTCTTGAGCAGCTTGAACACCGTGTAGTCCGTCAGACCGCTGGCCTCCGCAACGTCGCTCACGCGCACGACATCGGGGTGGCGCGCAGCGCAAAACGCAATCACGCGAAGGGCATAGCGGGTCTGTTCGGTCAGGCGCATGGGATAGGGAGTCGTCCTTCTTGAAGCGAACTCATAGCAGAGATTGCGGCAATCGCTAAACGGCTTTGCTCCAAAATCCGCAACAAGCGGTCGGGCCTCGGCCAGAACCAGTTTGGAATATGTCTAACTTGATGATTTTGTTGATTTTCCTGCCGTTAGGTGTAATCTTGACCGAAGCGGTCGATTTTTAGCGCCGCACCTCAATCAAGCGCCAACGTGACCTGGCAATGGACCATTCCTGCAAAAACGGCCGGTCCCGCAATCGGATCGCCGATCACGGCTACGACAGTCTCGACACGCTGTCGCTCAACCTGCTGCGCCTGATTTGCCTGAGCTACAACGGCGATCGCCAGGATGGCTGGGAACTGGCCATGTGGCACGCGCGCGATCACCTGGGGTGGGAGGACGGCACGCTGCTGTTCGGCGCCGTCGCTGGATGCGCGTCGGCGATCCGCACCGGCCGCAAGACGCCGTTCGACTTCATGAACCCGCTGTGCACCGGGTGCCGCACCCGCCTGACGCCGCAGGAGCATGCGTTCCTGCGCCTGATTTCCAGCGTATCCGACAGCAACCGTATCGATGTCGGTGTGCAGATGCTGGTGCTGATGCAGGGCCAGCCGGCCGATGCCTTGTTGTGTGCCGCCGAGCGCGCGGGCAGTCTGATCGGGCGGATCCGCGCGGCAAGAACGCCAAATCGGGTGAGACACAGCGCCTTCTCCGGACTGCCGCTGGCCGATGGCGGGCGCCACGCGCAAAGACGACAAGCCTAGGCTGTATCGACAGTCAGGTTTCGGGCGTGGCGCGTGTCGGATTTTGTCGCTGACAAGGCGAAGGGACCGACATGGTGCCAACCACCATTAGGT
>JANQNT010000007.1 GCA_028279445.1 Tepidamorphaceae bacterium
TGGTGCCCGGCGCCGTATCGACGCTGCCGTCAGGCTACCGGGTCATCGGACTGCCCGCGCTGCCGCCGGGCATGACGCTGGAACAGCTGGAGGCGAACGCCGGCAGCAGCGGTGTGTTCCGCTGCAAATCGTATGCCAACAGTTACCTCCGCGATCATGCAACGATCACGCAACGCGCGTGCGACTGGCCGGCGCGCCTTTATCACACCGACTGGCTGCTCCACTACAAGACCTGCCTGGTTGCCTGGCGGATGCCGAGCATGAGCGGCAGTTTTGCCAACCTGTCGCGCGACATCGCCAACATTTACGCGTTCAACGGAAAGGAAGTCTGCCGATGAGCCCGCGCTGTCAATTGGGAGCGTTGGCCGCCGCTTCGGCACTGTTGCTGTCGCCTGCGGCAGCGGCCGATGATTATGTCGGTTCGCCCGCCCATCAGCAGGACTGCCGCGCATTTACGGCCCAAGCGATCCAGGACACGGTCAAGGCCATGCAGTTCGACTGCGTGCAACCCGGCGATCCGACATTCCAGATCAACGCCTCGGCCATCTATGAGGCGTGCATGGGTTATGGCCCCAATGTCCGCAACCAGATCGCGCTGGACCGCAAGGCAAAGCTCGATCAGTGCACCGGCGCGCCGGCGGATATGCCGCAATCCACGGAGCCCGCATTCGACGTGGCCAGCCAATATGGCGCATGGCGCCGTGGCGATGATGGCAGCGGCCGCGGCGACATCGTCGCGGTCTTCGATGTGTGGCGAGACAGTTCCGGCGCCTATCTGGGCGGCTATTATCTGAAACAGGCGGCCTGCGTGCCGCCGGACGAATTCTGCACGCTGTCCGAGCAGACCGGCGAGTTCGAGCGCATCGATGTGGTGGGGACCAATGTGCGGGCCTATTTCCGCCCGACCGCCGATCCCGACGAGACCCATTTCATTGTCTTTGACGCCGCAAAGTCCCGGCACAACGGGCAATATGGCTCGGGCGCGTTCGGGCCGTTCTGGCTGCATGTCGAGCAGGTCGACCGAGTGCCCGAAGAGGCGAGCCAGGACCAGGCCGTCAACGATCCGGAGCCAATGGAAGAAGACCTGCCCGCCCACCTGTCGCAGATGGGCGACTTTCGATGCACACACAACGGATCGCTGATGTCGCTCAGGATCGACGATGCGGTCTGGGAAATCTCCTATCTCGAACCGCGCCAGTCCCTGAAAGACCATGGCGTGCACGGTGCGTCTGGCGGTTTGTCGGGCAGCACGCTGGTTCACGGCAGTGTCACCGACGGGTTCCTGATCGGGGTCTCGCATCTGTTTTCCAGCCGCTGCGGTGCCATATCCTACAATGTCAGCGGTGATGCCGTCAGTGACGGCCGGATGATCCTGCGCGGGCTTCCGCCGGTCCGGGACAGCGCCTGCGAGGTCACCGGCTACGATCCCCAAAGCGCCAATGCCGTGCTGACGTTCGACTGCACAGCCAACTGACACGCAGCGATGGCCGTCAACCCGCCGGTCGCTCCGATGCCATGGACCGGGCGTGGCGGGCCCGCTTGGTTTTGAACCATGGGCTTGTCGGCCAATAGCGGTTTTGCCGCTCCTTTCGGTCATCATCTGCCATCAAGACCAGAGGCGGCTTTGGACGGTTGCCCAGATTTGTCCGGTTCGGGCGATAGTCTGCCGTGCCGCCGCTCCAATGCCAGAGCCGTGCCTGCCAGGTGATGAAGCGCGGTGTTGGGCGCAGAACCGGCGACGGGTGCGCCTTGCCCGACCGGGCAAATTCGTCGCAGGCCCCAGCCGATTGACGCAGCCTCCGGTTCCGCTTACCGACGGAACGGGCTAACGTCACGCCTTTCAGGGAGGAAAACATGACGACAATGAAATATCTGATTGCCGGCCTTGCTTGCACAACCGTTCTGGCATTTGCCGGGCCGACCGCGGCGCAGGAATGCCCGCGCGGCGACCTTGACGAGCGCTATTGCGATGCCGATGGCGACCTGATCGCCGATATCCCGACCGATGCCGACCAGCTCATCGATCCCGACACGCTGATCTTTGCCTACACGCCCGTCGAAGACCCGGCCGTCTACGAAACCGCCTGGGCCGACTTCCTGACCTATCTGAAAGAGCAGACCGGCAAGGACGTCGTCTTCTTCCCCGTGCAGTCCAATGCCGCACAGATCGAGGCGATGCGCTCGGGCCGCCTGCACATTGCCGGCTTCAACACCGGTTCGAACCCGCTGGCCGTCAACTGTGCCGGTTTCCGGCCGTTCACGATCATGGCCTCCGAGGATGGCAGCTTCGGCTACGAGATGGAGATCATCACCCATCCCGGTTCCGGCATCAGCGAGATCGAAGACATCAAGGGCGGCCAGCTCGCCTTCACCTCGCCCACGTCCAACTCCGGCTTCAAGGCGCCGTCGGCGATTCTCAAGGCCGACTACGACATGGAGCCCGAGCGCGATTTCGAGCCGGTTTTCTCGGGCAAGCATGACAATTCGATCCTCGGCGTCGCCAACCAGGACTATGCTGCCGCCGCCGTCGCCAACTCGGTGCTTGGCCGCATGATCGCCCGCGAGGTGGTGTCCGCCGACCAGCTCGAGACGATCTACAAGTCGCAGACCTTCCCCACCACGGGATATGGCGTGGTCCACAACCTGACGCCCGAACTGCAGCAGCAGATCCAGGATGCGTTCTTTAATTTCGACTGGGAGGGCACCACCCTTCAGGAGGAATTCGAAAAGAACGGCGAGGCACAGTTCATCCCGATCACCTACCAGGAGCATTGGGAGGTGATCCGCAAGATCGACGCGGCCAACGACGTCAGCTACGCCTGCGAGTGATTGGCGAAACACCACCGCGTGGCCCCTGATCTCGGGGGCCACGTGTCATTTGAGGTGGGGGATGACACGATGCTGCGCCTGAAAAAGCTGGCAAAGACCTACAGAACTGGCGACAAGGCACTGCGCGATGTCGACCTCGAAGTGCCGACCGGACAGGTGCTGGCGCTGATCGGCCCGTCGGGCGCGGGCAAGTCGACGATGATCCGCTGCATCAACCGTCTGGTCGAACCGACCGGCGGCGAGGTCTGGGTGGACGATCTGGAAATCACGCGGCTTGGCGCGGGCGCGCTCAGGCGGGCGCGGCGGCAGATGGGCATGATCTTCCAGGAATATGCGCTGGTCGAGCGATTGACCGTCATGGAAAACGTGCTGTCGGGGCGTCTGGGCTATGTCGGTTTCTGGCGCAGCTTCGCGCGAAAATATCCCCAACACGATGTGGACGAGGCGTTCCGCCTGCTCGATCGCGTCGGCCTTTTGCACATGGCCGACAAGCGCGCCGACGAACTGTCGGGCGGACAGCGCCAGCGCGTCGGCATCTGCCGTGCGCTGATCCAGAACCCCAAGCTTTTGTTGGTCGACGAGCCGACCGCCTCGCTCGATCCCAAGACCAGCCGGCAGATCATGCGGCTGATTTGCGAATTGTGCGAGGAGCGCGGCCTGGCCGCCATCATCAACATCCACGACGTGGCACTGGCGCAGATGTTCGTCTCCCGCGTCGTTGGCCTGCGCGCCGGTGCGATCGAGTTCGACGGCCCGCCCGAGGCCCTGACATCCGATGTCCTGACGACAATCTACGGCGAAGAGGATTGGGAAGCGACGATCCGCAAGGTCGACGATGACGAAGACGTGCCGGCGCCCGATTTCGAGGGTGCCGAATGAGCGGAACCATTGCGCATCGGGAGCTTGGCGACCTGCTCGGGCGGCAATGGCGCAAGCCTCCGTTCATCCGGAACCCGTGGCTGCGCTGGGCACTGCTGATCGGCTCGTTTGGCTACCTTGTCGCCGCCTTCGCCACCATCGAGGTGAACTGGTCACGCGTCTATGAGGGGCTGGAACGGGGCGGCCAGTTCGTCCTCGCCTTTACGAGCCCCGACTTCGTCTCCCGCGGCGCCGACATCTGGAAGGGGATGATGGAGAGCATCGTGATGACGGTGGCGGCGTCGGTCGTCGGCATCGCGATCTCCATTCCGATCGGGCTGGGCGCGGCGCGCAACATCGCGCCCCTGCCGGTTTACCTCGTCTGCCGCGCGATCGTTGCGATTTCCCGCGCGCTCCAGGAGATCATCGTGGCGATCCTTCTGGTGGCGATCTTCGGATTTGGCCCGCTGGCCGGCTTCCTGACGCTGTCCTTTGCCACGATCGGTTTCCTCTCAAAGCTCCTCGCCGAGGACATCGAGGCGATGGACCGCGCCCAGGCCGAAGCGATCCGGGCCTCCGGCGCGCGCTGGCTGCAATGGATCAATTACGGCGTCCAACCGCAGGTCCTGCCGCGGCTGATCGGTCTGTCCATGTATCGGGTGGACATCAATTTCCGCGAAAGCGCGATCCTGGGTCTGGTCGGAGCCGGCGGAATCGGTGCCACGCTCAACACCGCTTTCGACCGCTATGAGTATGACACCGCCGCAGCGATCCTGTTGCTGATCATCGGCATCGTGATGGCCCTTGAATATCTGTCAGGCATCATCCGGGCGAAGGTGCAGTAATGCCGGTCTCCGAACGCAATGGCACGCAGGTCTGGCAGCGGCGGACCCAGGGCGAGAGCCTGGTCCGCTGGTTCGGCTGGCTGATCGGCGTGGCGGTCTTCCTTTATTGCTGGCAGCAGATTTCGGACGCCACCACCTGGTTCTTCGTCTGGGATGCGCCGCGCATTGCCGGCGACATCTGGGAGCGGGCGACGCCGCCGCGATGGGAGTACATCACCCAGCTGGGCCGGCCGATCTGGGACACGCTCAACATCGCAACGCTCGGCACGCTGATCGCGCTTTGCCTTGCCGTGCCGGTCGCGTTTCTGGCCGCGCGCAACACCACGCCCTCGGCGCTGTTCATCCGGCCGCTCGCCCTGCTGATCATCGTTTCGACCCGTTCGATTAACTCGCTGATCTGGGCCCTTCTGCTGATCGCAATCATCGGGCCGGGCGTCTTTGCCGGCGTCGTCGCCATCGCCATCCGTTCCATCGGCTTTTGCGCCAAGCTGCTCTATGAGGCGATCGAGGAGATCGACCACACGCAGGTCGAGGCGATCACCGCGACGGGCGCCTCCCGATGGCAGGTGATGGCCTACGGGATCGTGCCGCAGATCCTGCCGGCCTTTGCCGGTATCGCGGTCTTCCGCTGGGACATCAACATCCGCGAATCGACCGTGCTCGGGTTGGTTGGCGCCGGCGGGATCGGTCTTCAGCTGCAGGCTTCGCTGAACGTGCTCGCATGGCCGCAGGTCAGCCTGATCCTGCTCGTCATCCTGGCGGCGGTGATCCTGTCGGAATGGGTCTCGGCGAAGGTGCGCGGGGCCATCATTTGAGCGATACGAATTTCGAGGCTGCGTTCTCCGCCTATGAGGCGGTGCGCCACAGGCTGCCGGCTGCCGGGCCGGGCGGCACCTGCGCGATGCACGAGAACCTCGACGCCATTGCGGACCGGTTCGACGTTTTCCTTCTCGATGCGTTCGGGGTTCTGAACATCGGAGAGGCAGCCATAGCCGGCGTGCCGGACCGTGTGGCGCGGCTCCAGGCAGCGGGCAAGCGCGTCATCGTCGTGTCGAACGCGGCGGGCCTGCCCCATGCCGCGTTGATGGAGAAATATCGCCGCCTGGGTTATGCCTTCGCGGACGATGACGTGATCTCCAGCCGGAAGGTGATGATTGCAGCGCTCGATGGCGGGCGCGGCACGCATTGGGGCCTGATGGCCACCCGCTCGGCCGGCCTGCGCGACCTTGAACGTTTGCATCTGACCTATCTGGAAGAAGACCCTTCCATCTATGGCGAGGTCGACGGGTTCCTGCTGGTCGGGTCCGCTGCCTGGACCGAGGAACGTCAGGCCCTGTTGACCGATGCGTTGATCGCGCGTCCACGTCCGGTCCTGGTCGGCAATCCCGACATCGTCGCGCCCCGCGAGGTCGGCCTGTCGATCGAACCGGGCCATTTCGCCCACAATCTGGCGGACAAAACGGGGTTAGCGCCGCAGTTCTTCGGAAAACCTTTTGCCAATATCTTCGAGCAGGCGCTGAAGCGGGTCGACGCCGACACGCCGCGCGACAGGATCGTCATGGTCGGTGACAGCCTGCACACCGACATTCTGGGTGCGCAGGCCTTTGGCTTGCAGGCCGCATTGATCACCGGCTTCGGGTTCCTGGCCGGTCAGGACGCAGGCGCGGCAATCGACAAGTCGGGGATACGGCCGGATTTCATGCTGGCGCGGCCGTAAAGCCCGATCGCCCTCAGCCCGGATGGCTCCGCCAGCCCATTGGCGCGCGTCAGGCGAGCTGCCGCAAGAGCCATTCGCCGCGGGAAATGTGTTGCCGTGCGATGTTGAGTTCGCCGAGTTCGGCGTTTGGCAACCGGGCGATGGCCGCGATCTCGCGCGCATCGACGCTGAACCAGAAACCCGGCAGCAGAAACGGAGACAGGCAGGCATTTAGAAAATTCTGGGCATCTCATCCTGAACCGACGAACTTGTCGAACCAATCCAACATGTCGCGGGGGTGATCGGCGAACCAATTGTATCCGTCGAACCGATGCGTCGGCTCGTCCAGCCAGTACATGTCCTTTTCCGCCTGGATGCTCGCGTGGATGGCGGCAATCTTGTCCATGTTCGCGTATGGATCCTTGCGCGCCTGGACCAGCCGGGTGGGAACGGTGACGAAGCGCGCAGCTTCCACGATCGGCGCGATGAAGTGATAGCCGCCTGAATGGGCTTCATAATGTCGCTCGGCCGCCTTGTAGACCGCGTCAGGCACTTTCATTCCCTTGAGGAAATCGCCGTTGGCGAGCGGTTGCAGCGCGACGAGCGCCTTCACGCCGGACGCGGTGAAGAGCTCGGCGTCTTCCTGAAACGCGAAGAAGGTGGTGTTGGCGCCGTAGCAGTAACTCAGAAGTCCGATGGGCTTGCCCGACATGGCCGGGTCGCTCGCGACGAACTCGACGGCGGCGATCACATCGAAACGTTCGCCCTTGCCGCCAGTCCCCACGCCAAGTTCGGTCTTGTCGCTGGTACCGTGGTTGCGGAGATCATACATCAAAACCGCGTAGCCGGCCTCGACCAGGCGCTTCGCAACAAGGCAGAATTCTATCTCCTTGTCGTATGGTTTGCTCAGGCGCGGTTGATACTTCAACTGGTATCCGAAGCGGTTCGCGCGGTAGCCGAAATGGCTCATGATGACGACCTTCGCAGCCTCTTCGTTGATCAGCCATCCGCGCAGCGTCAGCCCATCACGCGTGGGAAACTCCACGTCGCGATAGGACATGCCATAGTCTTCGGGGGTCTTCGGGAAAGGCTGAGGCAGCGGCTTCAACATCGTGCTCGCGAGAAAACGGCCAGCAGGTCCGGCGAACAGGGAGAGCATGAGGTGCCTTTCATTTGGACAAATAACGTCTGTTTGTCCACATTGACACTTCTTGTATGAATGTCAAGACTGCGTCCATGACGGAACGCGAGATCGATATCATCGAGGCGGCTTTCGCGCTGTTTCTGCGTTATGGTGTGAAACGGACCAGCATGAGCGATATCGCAGCAGAGGCAAGGATATCGCGACAGACCCTCTACAACGCATTCTCCGACAAGGACGACGTGTTGCGGGCGACCATCCGGCTGTTCACCAAACGCGCGATGGCAGCGATCGAAATCGGGTTGGCAACAGCGGAGACGCTCGATGAGAAGCTGGATGTTGTATTCGAACAGCTTGCGGTCCGACCCTTCGAAACGCTCCGCGCCTCGCCCAATGCCGAGGACATCATCCTTGGCATCAACACCGCCAGCCGGGACGAGATCGCCGAGAATGATCGCGCATTTCAGGCCGTTCTTGAACGCATATTTGATGAGCGGCGGATGGCTCTTGCACGCGCCGGACTGACACCGAGGGCTCTTGCGGAGGTCAACCAGATTGCTGTGGCCGCGGCCAAGACCCGCGCAACCGACCGTGGTCATTTGGACGCACTCTTGGCGGCGCAGAAGGCAGTGGTTCTATCGGTCGCGGGGGATGCGGAGGACTGAGCATCGAGCATGAAACCGGCAATTGCTCGATGTCTGCTTTTCCGCCGCTTCTCAATGGGCGTGATGTTGTTCACCAGTGGTCTGGCATTGCTTTGATCTGCGACATGGGCCGGACGGAGGTCATGGGCATGCCGAAGCGTGTGTCTCTTGCTCAAAACGATGTTCTGGCTTCAGAAGAACCATCAAAAGGCGGTCAACAACAGGCGCTTTTGATGGGTCTTGTGCGATCACTGGCTGTTGCGGCGGCCGGATCGGATCACACAGCAGGGCAGCAGCATCGTGAAGCCAAGGCGCGCTGCGCAGGATCGCCAGTATTCCTCCGTCTTGATCGTCGAGGCGCTGGACCGGCTGTCGCGCGATCAGGACGATCTGGCCCACAAGGTCCGTCGCGGTATGGATGGCGCCGTGCGGAACGGGCGATACGCCAGCGGCGTTCCGGCTTGTTCCACCGGTGATTTACCGGTGGAGGTGGACAACCCGCCTGCGTTTGGCGCATCTGTTGTTTGGCTTGATCGGCCGCGATTTACCGGGTGGGCAACCTTTTGGCTTCGGTTTGCCATCGTGGTGCGGCTTTGCGGCAATCGCCAGGGCACTTTGGCCGGGATCGGCCGTTCCGTAAATTTCGGCAATTGAAATCAACTTGCACTAGGCGACATTTGCGGCAAAGTGGGCGTGGGGTGTCTGGGCACGCCGCTGCGTCCGCTAAAGTCTGCTTTCACAGGACGGGCCAACGCCATTTTTCTGCTCATCCCCACTGGTTTTGGTGCGACAGGACGAGGCGCATGACATCAATACGACGCAAGCGCCGACGCGGCGTCGACATCGAGCAAGTCTGGCATGAACGGCTCGTTTTCGCCCGGACCGAGGATGGACTGAACCTTCAGGGCCTGTTGGTGACGCCGCAAAGAGAACGCTTGCCTGACGATGTGCTGTGTCTGTGGGTTCATACCAGGCAGCTGCATTTTGCCGAAGCCGAATATGTCACCATTGCGCGGCTGGTCGCCTCTGCCGGCGTTCCGATGCTGACTGTCAACACGCGCGGACAAGGGTTCGGAACCTGGTTTCGCGTCGAAGACAAGCCGCTGCTGGCCGGCAGCGCCTGGGAGTCGTTCACCGATTGCGTCTATGATCTCGATGCCTGGATCGATGAAGCGGCTGCGCATGGCTATCGCAAGATTCTGCTGGTCGGCCATGGATTTGGCGGCGCCAAGACATTGCATTTTCAGGCGCAGCGCGCGCGGCCCGAAGTCGTCGGGTTGGTGCTGGCGTCGTCGGGCTCGGCGGTGCGCGACAAGATGTCCGAAGACAGTATCGATCTGGCGCGCCAGATGGTCGATGAGGGCAGGGGACGCGATCTGATGCCCTGGGGAACGGGCGGCGACAGCCTGACCAGTACGGTGAGCGCCGAT
>JANQNT010000009.1 GCA_028279445.1 Tepidamorphaceae bacterium
AGCGCTAGAAAGGGATGACCCTTGCGTCGGCTTTGCGCCTGGAACTGAACGATTTTGGCGCATACCACGCTCCAAATCCTGACTGTCGATACAGCCTAGGGTCCAGACTCAACTAGGGTCCTGACCCCAGCCAAGCGTGGAAAAACCGTGCCCGTTGGGGTATGGAATCGCGCAACCTGTCTGCGGATGACCGGCTTTTCACGGGTACGGCTTGCCAGAGGTAAAGAGTACGACGATGGCGTTTGACCGCTTTTTCACGATCGGAACCGTGCGCGCATGTATTGCGGGCGGCATGGCACTGGTCGTGGCTGCCTGTTCGAGCTTCCCCACACCGTCGCTGCCGCGCATGCCCTCGCTGTTCAACCGCGAGACGGTGGAGGAAGTGGTCGAGACCGAGCCGGCCGACCGGCTCTACAACGAAGGCGTCGTGCTCGCCAATGCGGGCAGCTATACCGCCGCGGCGGCCAAGTTCGAGGACGTCGACCGCCAGCATCCCTATTCGGACCTCGCCCGGCGGTCGATCCTGATGGTGGCTTATACCAAGTTCGAGGCGCGCGACTATGACGGCGCGGTTGCCGCCGCGCAGCGTTACGTGACCCTGCATCCGGGCAGCCCGGACGCGGCTTATGCGCAGTACATCATCGGTGAATCCTATTACCGCCAGTTGCCGACAGTGGAGCGCGACCAGCAGGCGACCGAGCGGGCGCTGCGCGCGCTCAACGACGTTATCCAGAAATACCCCGAAAGCGAGTACGCCGCCGAAGCGCGCGGCAAGGTGCAGGTCGCCTATGACCAGCTCGCCGGCAAGGAGATGGATGTCGGGCGCTACTACATGAAGGAGGCGCGCTTCCTGGCGGCGGTGAACCGCTTCCGTGTCGTGGTCGAGCAATACCAGACCACGCGCCACATCGAAGAGGCGCTGCACCGCCTCGTCGAATGCTACATGGCGCTCGGCGTGGTCAGCGAGGCGCAGACAGCGGCCGCCGTCCTCGGGCACAACTATCCCGACAGCCCCTGGTACCGGGATTCTTACACGCTGCTGCAGCGCGGCGGTCTGGAGCCGGAGATCAACGAGGGCTCCTGGCTGAACCGGATTCTCCGCCGCGACCGCGAGGCGTGAGGGCGGCTCACTTTCTTGCTTGGCACGGCTCCAGCCCGCTCCCCCGGCCCAACCACCCACGGGAGTATGCTGCCAGGGTGGTTGGGCCGGGGGAGCGGGCTGGCTATGGATGCAGGCAAAGGCCACCCGGCACGGTCAGAAAACAACAACCCGCTTGCCCGGTCGCTTCGCCAGTCGGTTTGCACTAATTTCGGGCTGCCATGCTTGCCCGTCTCTCGATTCGTGACATCGTCCTGATCGACGCCATCGATCTCGATTTCGCCGAGCGGTTCACCGTGCTCACCGGCGAGACGGGCGCGGGCAAGTCGATCCTGCTCGATGCCTTCGCGCTGGCGCTTGGCGGGCGCGGTGACGCAAGCCTGGTGCGCAGCGGTGCCGAGCAGGGGCAGGTCACGGCGGTGTTCGAACTGGAGCCCGGCCACCCGGCCCTGAAGCGCCTTGCCGACGACGGACTTGCCGTTGAGCCACCGCTGATCCTGCGCCGGGTGCAGAGCGCGGACGGGCGCAGCCGCGCCTTTGTCAACGACCAGCCGGTCAGCGTGCAACTGTTGCGCGAACTGGGCCACATGCTGGTGGAAATCCACGGCCAGCACGACGAGCGCGCGCTGGTCGATACGGCCACGCACCGCGCCATCGTCGATGCCTATGGCGGCCACGGCGGCGATGTCGCGGAGGTGCGCGCCGCGCATGCCGCCGCCCAGGCAGCAATTCGCGCTTGCGCCGATGCGGAAGCGGGGCTGGCAACCGCCCGGCGCGACGCGGAGTTCCTGGAGCATGCCAGCGGCGAACTCGACCGCATGGACCCGCAGGCCGGCGAGGAGGAGGCGCTTGCGGATCGGCGCCAGGCGCTGATGGCGGCGGAAAAGGTGGCCGACGACCTCAACGATGCGCACGAGGCGGTCGCTGGGCCTGAGGCGCCGACCGCGGGCATATCCGCCGTGTTGCGCAAGCTCGAACGGCGCGGACCGGAGACCGAAGCGTTGCTGGGGCCGCTGCTGGGAGCCCTTGGCGAGGCGCTTGAGGCGATTGATCGCGCCCGCGAGCAAGCCGAAGCCGCCCTTGCGACGGCTGCTTTCGAGCCGCGCGAGCTCGAAGAGATCGAGGAACGGCTGTTCGCCCTGCGCGGGCTGGCGCGCAAGCACGATGTGACCGTGGCGGAGTTGCCGGCGCTGAAAGTGCGGCTGGCCGAAACGCTCACCGCGCTGGCCGATGGCGAAGCCCGGCTGGCCGCGCTCGCCGATGAGCGCGACGCCGCACAGGCGCGCTACGAAGCGAAGGCGCTGGCGTTGAGCAAGAAGCGCCAGGCCGCTGCCGGGAAGCTCGATGCCGCCGTTGGCAGGGAATTGCCGGACCTGAAGCTGGAGCGGGCGCGTTTCTTCACCGAGATCGAGACCGGCGAGGCAGCGAGTGGCGGCGCGGAGGGGATCGACCGGGTGGTCTTCCATGTGCAAACCAATCCGGGCAGTACGCCGGGGCCGCTGATGAAGGTCGCGTCCGGTGGTGAGCTGTCGCGTTTCCTGCTGGCGCTCAAGGTGGCGGTGGCCGGTCGTGGTGGCGCGCCGACGCTGGTGTTCGACGAGATCGACGCGGCGATGAGCGGAGCGGTTTCCGGCGCCATCGGCGGGCGGCTTGCCCGGCTGGCCGACGAGGTGCAGGTGCTGGCCGTCACCCATGCGCCGCAGGTCGCCGCGCGCGCCGCACAGCACCTGCTGATCGGCAAGGCGCCGGTGGATGGCGGCAAGCGGGTGGTGACCGATGTCATTGTGCTCGACGATGACGGGCGCGGCGAGGAGGTGGCGCGCATGCTGGCCGGCGCTTCGGTGACCGACGAGGCGCGCGCCGCGGCGCGTGCATTGATGAGCGACTGATCCGCCATGGCCAAGGAGGCGACACCCGTCGCGGCGCTGAGCCGGGAGCAGGCGGCCGAGGAGCTTGCCCGGCTGGCGGGCGAAATCGCCGGGCACGATGCGCGCTATCACCGTGATGATGCGCCAATCATCTCCGATGCGGACTATGACGCGTTGCGCCGGCGCAACGCGGAGATCGAGGCGCGTTTCCCCGATCTGAAACGCCCTGACAGCCCGAGCGAGCGGGTCGGCGCCGCGCCGGGGGAGAAATTCGCCAAGGTGCGTCACGCGGTGCCCATGCTGTCGCTCGACAACGCCTTCGATGGCGATGACGTAGCGGATTTCCTGAACCGGGTGCGCCGCTTCCTGAAGCTGGAGGCGGATGCGCCCGTGCCGGTCTTTGCCGAACCCAAGATCGACGGGCTGTCGGCGAGCTTGCGCTACGAGCGGGGCCGCTTCGTCCAGGGGGCGACGCGTGGCGACGGCTTCGAGGGCGAGGACGTCACGCGCAACCTGCGCACCGTCGACGATATTCCTGAGCAACTTCAAGGTCGTGTGCCGGATATCTTCGAGGTGCGCGGCGAGGTCTATATGAGCCATGCGGACTTCGCGGCGCTCAACGAGCGGCAGGTCGCCGCCGACAAGCCGCCCTTCGCCAATCCGCGCAATGCGGCGGCCGGTTCGCTGCGCCAGCTCGACGCGACGATCACCGCAAGCCGGCCGCTGAAGTTCTTCGCTTACGCCTGGGGCGAGGCCTCGGAACGTCCCGCCGACACGCAGTCGGGCGCGGTCGCGGCGATGGCGGCATGGGGCCTGCCGGTCAATCCGCTGGCCCGGCGTGTCGAGGGGGTCGAGGCGATGCTGGCCTTTCACGCCGATATCGAGGCCCGTCGCGCCGAGCTTGGTTATGACATCGATGGGGTCGTCTACAAGGTGGACGATCTGGCACGGCAGGACGCGCTCGGCTTCGTCTCTCGCAGTCCGCGCTGGGCCATCGCCCACAAGTTCGCCGCCGAGCAGGCGACCACCGTCATCGAGGGGATCGAGATCCAGGTCGGGCGCACCGGCGCGTTGACCCCGGTGGCGCGGCTGACGCCGGTGACGGTGGGGGGTGTGGTGGTTTCCAACGCGACGCTGCACAACGCCGACTACATCGCCGGTATCGGCAATGACGGCCAGCCGATCCGCGAGGGCCGCGACATCCGCGTCGGCGATACGGTGATCGTGCAGCGCGCCGGCGACGTCATCCCGCAGGTGGTCGATGTGGTGCTCGACAAGCGCCCGGCGGATGCGCAGCCCTACGCGTTCCCGACGGTCTGTCCGGTGTGCGGCAGCCATGCGGTGCGCGAGGTCAACGAGAAGACCGGCAAGGTGGATTCGGTCAGTCGCTGTACCGGCGGGCTGATCTGTGCGGCGCAGGCGGTGGAACGGCTGAAGCACTTCGTCTCGCGCATGGCCTTCGACATCGAGGGGCTGGGCGAGAAGCAGATCGCCGCGTTCCATGCCGACGGACTGATCGCGCAGCCCGCCGACATCTTCACGCTTGAGCTGCGCGATGCCGAGCCGGACAATCTGAAGCGACTGAAGAACCGCGAGGGGTTCGGCGAGACATCCGTCGCCAATCTCTTCGCGGCGATCGACGAGCGCCGCACAATCGATCTCGACCGGTTCACCTATGCGCTCGGCATCCGTCATGTGGGCGAGACGACGGCGCGCGATATCGCGCGGCATTTCGGTTCGTTCGGGGCCTTCCGGGAGGCCGCCGAATCTGTCGGTGGCGGCGAGGGCGCCGAACTCGACGTGCTGACCGATGTCGATGGTGTCGGGCCGATCGTTGCGCGGGCCATCGGCGAGTTCTTTGCCGAAGAACATAACCGCGGCGCCATCGACGCATTGCTGACGCAGGTGACGCCCAACGAGATGGAGCGTCCCGGCGCGGATGGCGGCGAGCTGCCGCTGGCCGGCCAGACGATCGTCTTCACCGGGGCGCTGGAAGAGATGAGCCGGCCGGATGCGGAAGCCCTGGCGCAGTCGCTCGGCGCCAAGACGGCTGGCTCCGTGTCGAAGAAGACGACGCTGGTGGTGGCCGGACCCGGTGCCGGCTCCAAGCTGAAGAAGGCGAGCGAGCTTGGGATCGAGGTGATCGACGAGGCTGCGTGGCTGGAGCGCGCGGGGAAGGGCTAGGGTCTTGACCCTAGAGCGGCGCCGTCGCGGCTTCCAACCAGGCGCGGTCGGTGTCGTTGAGTTGATCGCTCAAGGTCTCGCGGACGCGGGTGTGATAGGCATCGACAAGATCGCGCTCGTGCGCCGACAACACGCCCGTGTCGATCAGCCGCCGGTCATAGGGTGCCAGCGTCAGCGTCTCGAAGGACAGCATCTGCTTGTCGCCGCCAGGCACGTCTTCCGGCTCGCCGATCAGCACCAGGTTCTCGATGCGGATGCCGAATGCGCCGGTGCGGTAGTAGCCCGGCTCGTTGGACAGGATCATGCCGGGTTGCAGCGTCGTGGCGCCGCGCTTGGAGATCGAGGCCGGCCCCTCGTGCACGCTAAGATAGCTGCCGACACCGTGACCGGTGCCGTGGTCGTAGTCGAGGCCGGCCTGCCACAGGAACTGCCGCGCCAGCGCATCGATCTGCGCGCCGGTCGTGCCGTCGGGAAAGCGCAAGTCCCCGATGGCCAGGTGCCCCTTGAGCACCAGCGTGTAGGCGCGGCGCATGTCGGCGCTCGGGGTCCCCAGTGCGACGGTCCGGGTGATGTCCGTCGTGCCGTCGCAGTACTGGGCACCGGAATCGACCAGATAGAGGGTATTGGGCGCGAAGCTGCGGTTGGTCGCGGTGGTGACGCGGTAATGCACGATGGCGCCGTTCGGCCCGACGCCGGAAATGGTGTCGAAGGAAATGTCGCGTAGCGCGCCGGTTTCCGCGCGCAGCGCCTCCAGCTTTTGGGCCGCGGCAATCTCGTCGCAGCCGCCCGACAGGGCTTCGCGGTTGAGCCATGCCAGAAAGCGCACCATCGCGACCCCATCGCGTTCGTGCGCTGCCCGTGCGCCGGCCTGCTCGGCTTCGTTCTTGATCGCCTTGAGCATGTCGGTTGGCTCGGCGCCCTCGACGATCGTGCCGCCGGCTTCGACGATGGCGTCGTGGATGGCGCTGGCGCCGACCTGCGGCGACAGCAGGACCCGCGCGGCGCGCTCTCCGAGCTTCGCGAGATGACCGCCGAATGCGTTGCGCGGATGGATGGTCGCATACGTCTCGATATGCGCGCGGACCTCGTTGGAGAGCTTTGCCGGATCGAGGAAGACATCCGGGCGGCCCTCGCGGCCCAGCACGGCAAAGCCGAGCGTGACCGGGACGTGCGGCAGGTCGCCGCCACGAATGTTGAAAATCCAGGCGAGGGCGTCGGGCTGGGTGATGACGCTTACGTCAACGTCATTCTCCGCCAGCGCTTCGGCGATGTCGGTGAGCTTGTCGACGGTGTCGCGGCCGGCCAGTTCGGGAGGATGGATATGGACCGGCGCGGTCGGTGGGCCGGGCCTGTCGCTCCACACCGCGTCGAGCGGGTTGGCCTCGACGGCCACCAGTTCGGCACCGGCTTTCTCCGCAACCTTCTGCAGTTTGCGGCGGCCGGCGAGCGTGTGCAGCCAGGGGTCGTAGCCGAGCTTCTGGCCGGCGGCGAGGTTGTCGCCGAGCCAGCGGTCGAGACCGTGCTCGATCAGGTGCAGCACCTCGAAGGCGCTGGCGTCCACCTGATCAGCGGCCTGAATGGTATAGCGCCCGTCGACAAACAGCGCTGCCTTGTCGCCGAGCGTTGCCGCGATGCCGGCGGAGCCGGTGAAGCCGGTCAGCCAGGCAAGTCTCTCCGAGCCCGGCGCGACGTATTCGCCCTGGTGCTCGTCGGCGCGCGGAACGAGGAAGCCGTCCAGCCCGCGCGCATCCAGCTCGGCGCGCAGCAGCGCCAGCCGGGCAGGCCCGTTGCTCGGGTCACTGGTCACGTCGAAGGACTGGTACGTCGCCAAGGAGGCACTCCGAAACCCGAATGTCGATACAGCCTAGTGATGCCCGTTTCGCGATCGGGTGGCAATCGCAGGTCATCCGTCAGAAGCTAGCGCCGCTGCAGGATCAGCGTCAGCCAGCCATCGAGGGCGATGCGTTCGCGCACGGCGAAGCCGCGATTGCGGTAGGCGGCGATGACCTGGCGGCCCTGCCAGGTGAGCAGACCCGACAGCACCAGCAGGCTGCCCGGCGCCGTGATGCGCGCGATGCCGGTGGCCATGGCGGTCAGCGGGTTGGCGAGGATGTTGGCGACCACCAGGTCGAACGGCGCCCGCGCCCTGATCGCCGGCGCGGTCACGCCATCGGCCAGCACCGCGTCGACGAAGCTGGCGGCCTGGTTGGCGCGCGCGTTGGCCCGTGACACGCTGACTGCCTCCCGATCGATGTCGGTTGCCAGGACCGGTTGCCGCGTGGCCCGGGCGAGCGCGATGGCCAGCACACCGGTGCCGGTGCCCACATCGAGCATGTTGACGGGGCGGCTGTGCTTGAGGATGCGGTCGATGGCGATGAGGCAGCCCTTCGTCGTGCCGTGATGGCCGGTGCCGAAGGCAAGGCCGGCCTCGATCTCAATGCCGATCCGGTGCGGCCCGACCCGGTCGCGATCATGGCGGCCGTGCACCAGGAACCGCCCGGCGCCGACCGGCGGCAGGCCCTCAAGACTGCTGGTGACCCAGTCGCGCGGGGCGAGTTGATCGAGCACAATCTCATTGCTCTCAATGTCTCGGGCGAGAGCGACCGAGAGCAGTTCGGCGACACGCACGGTGTCGGGCTCCTCGGGATAGTAGGCTTCCAACCGCCAGGCGCCGTCGATCTCCAGTGCCGCGGCGGCGGTCGTCTCCGGCCACAGGGCCCAGAGGACCGCATCGGTCGCTGTATCGGCCTCGGCTTTGGCGATCGGGACGCGCAGCACGAACATCGTTGGTCTTTCATCGTTCGCTGACGGGCGCACGCGTCGCGATACTGCCGGGAGGACGGAAACTTCTCCGACCTCACCCTGAGGTGCGAGCCCGACACCCTTGACCCTTCGAGGCGCGTTTCACGCGCACCTCAGGATGAGGGTGTTGGGGGTGAGCCTCGAAGGGCGAGGTCGGCGTGGCCTAATGTTTTTCCAGAAACGAGTCCAGCACGCGCTTGGGGCCGGATGTCTCGAAATCGACGGTCAGCTTGTTGCCGTCCACGGCGGCGACCAGCCCGTAGCCGAATTTCTGATGGAAGACGCGCTCGCCCTTCGTGAAGGCGCTGTCGGCGCCGCTGGAACGCGCGATCACCTCGCCCTCGATGAGGCGGGGGGCCTTGCGCTTTGCGCCTGTGTCGTTCTTTGCCCCGCGTGCCTGGGCGCCACGTGCCTGGGCACGCTGCCAGCCGGGGGTGTCGTAGGTGGAGGAGAAGGTTTCGGCATTGTCGAAGCGGCTGGCGCCGTAGCCCCAGCCACCCGCCGCAGACGTGCTCTCGATCACATCCACGGCGGCTTCCGGCAACTCGTCGAGGAAGCGCGAGGGGATGCTCGACTGCCACAGCCCATGGATGCGGCGGTTGGAGGCGAAGTAGAGCTTGGCGCGCTTCTTTGCTCGGGTGATGCCCACATAGGCCAGCCGGCGTTCTTCCTCGAGCGCGCTGCGCCCGCCTTCGTCCAGCGCGCGCTGGTGCGGGAACAGCCCTTCCTCCCAACCGGGCAGGAACACGGTGTCGAACTCCAGCCCCTTGGCGGAGTGCAACGTCATCAGGCTGACCTTGGCCTCGCCGGCCTCCGCTTCGGTGTCCATCACCAGTGCCACGTGCTCCAGGAAGGCGGCCATGGACTCGTATGGTTCCATGGAACGGACCAGCTCCTTGAGGTTGTCGAGGCGGCCGGGCGCCTGGGGCGACTTGTCGTCGAGCCACATCTGCGTATAGCCGGATTCATCGAGGATCAGCGGCGCCAGCTCGGTATGCGGCAGGGTGTCGAGTTGCTCGCGCCAGCGCTCGAACATGTCGAGCACGTCGCGCAGCGCGGCACGCGGCTTGGGCCTGATCTCTTCCGTCTCCACCAGGATGCGCGCGGCCTGTCCCAGCGGGATGGACTGGTCGCGCGCCAGCCCGTGCACGACCTTGAGCGTCACATCACCAAGTCCCCGGCGCGGCACGTTGACGATGCGCTCGAAGGCCAGTCCGTCGGCGGGCTGCACGAGGAAGCGGAAATAGGCCAGCGCGTCGCGGATTTCCTGGCGCTCGTAGAAGCGCGGGCCGCCGATGACGCGATAGGGCAGGCCGAGCGTCACGAAGCGGTCCTCGAACTCTCGCATCTGGAAGGAGGCGCGCACCAGGATGGCGATCTCGTTCAGGCTCTCGCCGTCGCGTTGGATCTGCTCGATCTCCTCGCCGATGGTGCGGGCTTCTTCCTCGGAGTCCCAGGCGCAGGCAACGGAGAGCTTCTCGCCGGCATCGTCCTCGGTGTGCAGCGTCTTGCCGAGGCGGCCCTCGTTGTGGGCGATCAGATGCGAGGCGGCATCGAGGATGTGCCCGGTGGAGCGGTAGTTGCGCTCAAGGCGGATCACCTTCGCACCGGGAAAATCCTTCTCGAAGCGCAGGATGTTGTCGACATCGGCGCCGCGCCAGCCATAGATCGACTGGTCGTCGTCGCCGACGCAGCACACGTTGCCGGGCGTGTCGTCGGCGCGCTTGGCCAACAGCCTGAGCCACATGTACTGGACCACGTTGGTGTCCTGATACTCGTCGACGAGGATGTAGCGGAAGCGGCGCTGATAGTCGGCCAGCACGTCTTCGTTGTCGCGCAGGATATTGAGCGTCTCGAGCAGCAGGTCGCCGAAATCCACCGCGTTGAGGATGCGCAGGCGCTCCTGATACAGCTTGTAGAGTTCGTCGCCGCGCCCGCCCGCAAAGGCGAAGGCTTCGCCCTGGGACACCTTGTCGGGCGTCAGGCCGCGGTTCTTCCAGCCGTCGATATGGGCGGCGAGCTGGCGTGCCGGCCAACGCTTGTCGTCGATGTTCTCGGCGGCCAGCACCTGCTTCAGCAGGCGGATCTGATCATCGGTGTCGAGGATGGTGAAGTTGCGCTTGAGACCGGCGAGTTCCGCATGGACCCGCAGGATCTTGACGCCGATGGCGTGGAACGTGCCGAGCCAGGCCATGCCCTCGACGGACTGGCCGATCAGCGCGCCGATGCGCGACTTCATCTCGCGCGCCGCTTTGTTGGTGAAGGTCACGGCAAGGATCTGGCCTGGCCGGGCGCGCCCGGTGGCCAACAGATGCGCGATGCGCGTCGTCAGCACGCGCGTCTTGCCGGTGCCCGCGCCGGCGAGCACCAGCACCGGCCCGTCGGTTGCCTCGACGGCTGCGCGCTGCTCGGCGTTGAGCGCGTCGAGATAAGGCGGGGCGCTGGCGGCTTGCGCGCGCGCGGCGATGGAGTTCGGGTTCGGCGTCACGGGTCTTGAACGAGGTCCTGCGCCCTGACGGGCACTGATTCGTGTTCGCGTTTCGTGCCCCAATATGGCGTGTCACTCGCGCGGATGCCACAGGGCGTATTGACCCTAGCGATGCTCCTCCACATCGGCCTCGATCAGTTCCTCGGTGAAGCGGCGCAGAATGTCCACCTGGTGGGCGAAACCGACGATCTTCGCCATGTCGTTCTCGTCCACCACGGCGATGGTGCTCTTGCCGGTGTCGTCGAACAGGCGTAGCGCCGACTCAAGCGTGTCCTCGGGCGTCAGGCACGGCTCATCGCCTTCGGTATCGAACGCGGCCTGGGTTTCGCCTTCGCCCAGATGGCGCATCACGTCCATCACCTTCAACTGGCGGCCGATGCGCTGGTGTGCACCCCCTTGCAGGAACAGACCACGGCTTTCTAGTTGCCAGTGAAAATAGCTGCGGCCATGGACGGCCTGCGTCAGACCGACCGAGATCGACACGGTGAGCAGCAGCGCCAGCGTCATGGCGTAGCCGCCGGTCAGCTCGAAGACGATGACGATGGTGGAGACCGGTGCGCCGAGCACGGCGGCGGCCACCGCGCCCATGCCGAGGATGGCGTAGAGCCCGGCGCTCGATGACAGGTCCGGGAAGGCGGATGCGGCAATGATGCCGAAGGCGCCGCCGGTCATGGCGCCGAGATAGAGCGAGGGCGAGAAGATGCCGCCGCCGAACCGGCTGGCCAGCGTGATCGCGGTCGCCGCCGTCTTGGCGACGATCAGCATCAGCAGCAGGTCGAGGTCCAGGCGCTGGCGCAACGCGCCGTCAGTGGTCTCGTAACCGACGCCCAGCACCTGCGGGAACACCAGCGCGATGGCGCCGACCATCAGCCCTCCGATCACCGGGCGCAGCAGCAGCCGTACGCGGATGTTGCGGGCAAACCAGTCGGTGCCGATCAGTGCGAACTGGAAGGCGATGGCGACCACCGCGCAGGTGATGCCGAGCAGCGCGAAGGCGGGCACCTCCCAATAGGAGGTGATCTGGTACTCGGGCACGAAGAAGGCCGGATAGTCGCCGAAATAGAGCCGCGAGACGACGGTTGCGAGCACCGAAGCGATGATGATCGGCACCAGCGCCGACAGGGCGTAGTGCCCGAGGATCACCTCGTGGGCGAACAGCACGCCGGCGATCGGCGCATTGAACGAGGCGGAAACGGCCGCCGCAACGCCCGCGGCCAGCAGCGTGCGGTTGGCGGCTGCCGGCAGCGAGAACAGCCGCGCGACCGCCGTCGCCAGCACCGCGCCCAGATGCACGACCGGACCTTCCCGGCCGGAACTTGCGCCCGCGCCGATGGAGACCATCGAGATCACCGCGGAGGTCAATCCGGTCTTCAGGCCGAGCCGGCGGGTGCGGATGGCGCGTGCCTCGATGACGTCGGCAACACCCTCGGGCCGCTTGTTCGGCATCAGCGTTTCCAGCATGACGCCGACGATGAGGCCGCCGACGGCCGGTGCCAGAAGGATGATGTACCAGGGCACCTTTGCCGCCGCCGTCGCGACGAACTCGTCGAAGGTGCCGAGCCAGGTCCACTGCACCGCCGCGATGCCAAGCCGGAAGCCGATCGCCGCAACGGCGACGCCGAGGCCGATCAGGATGGCGAGCGCCCAGACCTGTGGCTGGCGGGTGGCGACGAACACCCGTAGGTTGGGGGCGGCCCAGTTGCGCACCCGCCGCACGGCGATGCGGAACTGTGCGGCAACCCTGTCGACGATGGCGCGCGGCATGGTCGTTTGGGCCTTCCGTTCGTCTGCGCCTTATGAGGGCTTGCGGCGGATGCCGATCACGTGGCCGACCTGCGGCTTGTTGGGCAGAACCGCGTGGGCGCGACGCATCGCCTTGAGCCGTGCCATGACACTGTCGGGAAACGGCGACACTCTCTTCGCCGCCATGTCCACATGCAGCGACATCTGTTCCGACGTCGCCGACAGGGTGCCGTCGGCGCGCCACATCTCCTGGAAGGAATGTACCCGCTTGGCATCGTAGTCGAGCAGTTGGAAGGTCACGGTAACCTCGTCGCCTGCGTGTATCTCGGCGAGATAAGTGACGTGTGCTTCGGCCGTATAGGAGGAGTGATTGGCGCGCTTCAGGTAGTCCGGTCCCAAGCCGAGCACCTCGTAGACCTCGTCGACGGCCCGGTCGAACATTACATTGTAGTAGGCCATGTTGAGGTGGCCGTTGTAGTCGATCCACTCCGGCTCGACTGTCATCACGCTGGAACGAAACGGAACGGGATGGGAGGCCGGATCGGTCAGCGGATCGGACTGCGGCACGGATACGGCCCCCGGGCTCTTGGCGCGCCTGCGGCAGGCGGCCTGATTGGATGCGTGCACGCGGGATGCTAGTCTCGACGCAAGGTGTTGATCACCGGCGCGAATTGCGTGCGCACGGCGATCATCCGCACTCTTGAGGAGAAGCGCAAGGATGGTAGCGGTAGATGTCGCCAACATGGACGACTGGGCGCGCCGTTCGGCCGGCCTGGGCGTCCTGAAGGAGCGCTTTCACAACCGCTTTTCGGACACAGCTTCCATACGCGAGCAGCACGGCCATACCACCAC
This sequence comes from Tepidamorphaceae bacterium, assembly GCA_028279445.1. GTDB lineage: Bacteria > Pseudomonadota > Alphaproteobacteria > Rhizobiales > Tepidamorphaceae > JANQNT01. The sequence continues at coordinate 13,037 of JANQNT010000009.1, forward strand.
GTGGCGCGCAAACCAGGCCCCTGACGCGGTGGTCTTCGTCCAGTCGGAGGACGAAGTCATCGACGTGGTGAGAATCTGCGCCGAACACCGCCTGCCGATCGTGCCCTTCGGTGCCGGTACCTCGCTGGAAGGTCAGGTCAATGCGCCGCGGGGCGGCGTCTCGCTCGACATGCAGGGCATGGACAAGATCGTTGCGGTGTCGGCGGAAGACCTCGATTGCACGGTGCAACCAGGCGTCACCCGCTGCCGGCTCAACGAACATCTGCGCGACACCGGTCTGTTCTTCCCGATCGATCCGGGCGCCGACGCGAGCCTGGGCGGCATGGTCGCGACGCGGGCGTCGGGCACCAACGCGGTGCGCTACGGCACCATGAAGGACAATGTGCTCGGCCTGCGTGTGGTGATGGCCAATGGCGAGGTGCTGACGACGGCCCGGCGGGCGCGCAAGACGGCGGCCGGCTATGACCTGACGCGGCTGATGGTCGGCTCGGAGGGAACGCTCGGCATCATCACCGAAGTAACCCTGAAGCTCTACGGCATTCCCGCCGCGATTGCCGGTGGCGTATGCCCGTTCGCCGATATCGAGGGCGCCTGCAACGCGGTGATCCTGGCGATCCAGTCGGGCATTCCGGTGGCGCGTATCGAGTTGCTGGACGCGCTGCAGGTGAAGGCCTGCAACGCGTATTCGAAGCTGGCGCTGGAGGAGAGGCCGACACTGTTCGTCGAGTTCCACGGCACCGATGCGTCCGTCGCCGAACAGGCGGAACAGTTCGGCGAAATCGCCGCCGACCTGGGCGGCGGTGCGTTCCAGTGGGCCAGGGAGACGGAAAAGCGCTCCGCGCTCTGGCAGGCGCGCCACGATGCCTATTGGGCGGCGCTGCAGTTGCGGCCCGGCGCCAGCGGTGTTGCCACCGATGTCTGTGTACCGATCTCGCGGCTGGCGGACTGCCTGATCGAGACGCTGGCCGATATCGAAGCCGCCAGACTGCTGGCGCCGATCGTCGGGCATGTGGGCGACGGGAACTTCCACGTCCTGCCGCTTATCGACATCGGCAACGCCGAGGAGGTGGCGGCGGTTGAGCGGTTCCTGGAACGCCTGACCGAGCGGGCGCTGGCCATGGACGGAACCTGCACCGGCGAGCACGGTGTCGGCCAGGGCAAGACGAAATACCTCGAGCGCGAGCTTGGCGCGCCGGCACTTGCCACCATGGCCGCCATCAAGACGGCGCTCGATCCGCAGAACATTCTCAATCCGGGCAAGATCCTCGCCTTGTAGACTATCGATACAGCCAAGGGTCCGGCGCTGGGGGCGACCGACCGAATTGTGGCGGCACAAGGCCCGATTAGCGTGTAGAACAGCTTCATGAATTCGGTTCTGCTCAGTATCGGCATTGCCGTCGTTCTGGCGCTGGTCGCGGCGCTGGTGGCGCCGTTCTTCATCGACTGGGGCACCTATCGCAGCTTCTTCGAGGAGCGTGCCAGCCGCATTGTCGGCGCGCCGGTCACCATCGAGGGCGACCTGAGCGTGCGGCTGCTGCCGCGCCCCTTTGCCGAGGCGAGCGACATCGTCGTCGGGGACAAGACCGGATTCCGCGCCCGCGGGATGACCCTGCAGGTCGGCCTGACGCCGCTGATGAGCGGTGACATCGACGTTGAGAAGGCGCGGCTGGTCGGACCGGAATTCACCATCGATCTCGACCGGCCGGAAACGCTGGCGCGGCTGCGCCCTTCGGCACAGACCCCCGACGATGTCTTCCGTGTGCAGGAAATCGAGATCGTCGATGCCCGCGTGCGGATCGTCGGCGCGGCGGTCGGTGGAGAGCGGATGATCACGGCGGTCAATGCCGTCGCCAGCGCCGGCAATCTCGATGGACCCTACAAGGCGGAAGGCTCGCTGCGGCTGGCCGAGGAGATCTACGACTTCTCGCTGGCGACCGGGCGCTGGAACGCGAATGGCGATTTGCGCACCAAGCTGTCGCTGACGCCGCGCGGCTGGCCGGTGGCCTTCGACGCGGACGGGGAAATCGGGTTCAAAGACGACCGGCCGAATTTCGCCGGACGCGTGCGGTTGGAACGCCTCGCCGATGCGGTCGTCGCCGAGGAGATCGCCGGCGATGATGTCGCAGGCGGCGGGCTGGAGGCCACGCAGTGGCTGTTCCGCGCCGATGCGCTGATGCTTCTCGACCGGCTCGTATTCGACACCATCAACTTCGGCATCGGCGATGCGGAGCGCCGGTTCACCTTTGAGGGGCATGGCAATATCGACTGGAGCGAGACGCCGCGCTTCGATTTGCAGCTCGCCGCGCGCCAGGCTGATCTCGACCGGGCTCTGGGCAAGGACACCGATCAGCCCGCGTCCATCGCCGAGGTGATCGAGCGCATCGGTGGCATGGCCCGGTCGGCGCCACCGATCCCGGGGTCCATCGGCATCGGGCTGGAACGGGTCGTGCTCGGCGGCAGTCTGGTGGAGGAGATCGGTTTCGATCTCGACTGGGATGATGGCGAGTGGAGGATCGACCGCGCGCTCGCCCGGTTGCCGGGCGATTCCATCCTGACCGTCGAGAATGCCGCCATCGGGGCTCAATCAGATTCCGACAGCGCCGGTTTCAAGGGCCGTGTGGGCGTCCTCACCGGGCGCGGTCAGGTGCTGGCGGACTGGCTCGGAGAGGACCTCGCCGCGTTCACCGGCTGGCTCGATGGGCCGCTGGAGGCGGGCGCGCAGATCGAGGCCGGCGGCGGCCGGGTTGCCGTCGACGCGCTGCGGATGCGGCTGGACGGCAAGCAGCTCGACGGCGCCATCGCGATCCGCCTGCCGGCGCCCGGAGATGCCGGCCGCATCGACGTGGAGCTTGCCGGCGAGGAGGTGCGCTTCGATGCGTTGCGCGCGCTTTGGGCGGGCATGCGGGGGGGTGATGAGGCGAGCCGTGCCGGGTTGCCGGATGTCTCCATCAAGCTCGATCTCGCCGCCGTTTCCGCGACTGCGGTCACTGCGCGCGATGTCATGATCGATGCCGGTTTTGCAGGCGGCGTGCTCGCGCTGAGGCAGCTCAGCGTCGCCGATCTCGGCGGAGCGCGGATCGATGCGCGAGGCGATCTGGGCGGAGTGGCGGACCGCGCTGAGGGCGAACTGGTCTTCACGCTAGAGGCGCAGTCGCTTGAGGGCGCCGCGGGGCTGCTTGAGGTGTTCGAGCGCCCCGGTGCTGCCGCCGTCCTGCAAGCGCGCGCCGGCGCCTGGGCGCCGTTGTCGCTTGAGGGGCGCATCAGTGCCGCCGGCAGCGGCGAGCGCGAACTGGCCTTCTCTGCCGGCGGAAGCGCGGCGGCGACGCGGGTCGATCTCTCCGCGACGCTCAAGGGCGCGCTTGACAACATCGCCGAGAGCGGCGTCGCGGTGCTGCTCAATCTTGCCGCGGACAATGCCGTGGACCTGGCGGAGCAGCTTGGTCTCGCCGCCGGATCGGTGGCGGCTCCGGGGCCGGGCGCGCTGCGCCTTGAGCTGAGCGGCGTGGCGCGGGAGGGTCTCGACGTTTCGGTGCAGGCCGAGGGCCTTAACAGCAGGCTGGAGGCGAACGGCTCGGCGCGGTTCGACAGCGATGGCGCGCGCACGCTGGACTTCGAGGTCGGCGTGGATGCCGACGGCATCATGCGGCTCCTGACGGCGCTCGACATGATCATGCCGCCGGTGCTTGCCGCAGACATGCCGGGTCAACTGTCACTCAAGATCGAGGGGCGCAATCCGCTGGCGCTACGCGATGTCGCGCTGAGGCTTGGGGGTGCGGACGAGCTGCGCGCCTCCGGTGACGGCACGCTGACGCTGGGTGCCGAAGACCGGCCGCATCGTATCGACCTCGATGTCACCGCCGACGCACTGTCGCTGCCCGCGGTGCTTGATGCGGTCTATGGGCCGGAGCGTTTCGCGGTGGCTGCAACGCAGGCGGGAGCGTTCTCCGCCGAACCCTTCGCCATATCCCTGCCGCAGCGCTTCGAGATCGCAGTCGACCTCGACCTGACGCGGCTGGAGATTGCGCCTTGGCTGATCCTCACCGAAGCAACCGCGCAGGCGGCCTTGAAGCCTGATGGGTTGCGGCTGACCGATGTCAGCGGCACCGTCCACGGCGGCGTTGCCGAGGGTGCGCTGACCCTGTCGGGACGCTCCGGCACCGTTTCGGCGGACGGGCGTTTGCGGCTTGAGGAGGCCCGGCTTGAATCGCTGGTCTGGCGGCGCGGCGGGCGGGCCGTCGCCAGCGGAACGCTGAGTGCCGATGTCACGTTCTCCGGTGCCGGGCGCAGTCTGTCCACGCTGATTGCAAGCCTCTCCGGTGAGGGCGCCGTGCGCGTCGGTGACGGCAGTCTCAGGGGCTTGAGCCCGGTTGCCTTCGACAGGATCGTGCAGGCATCCGATTCCGGCACCGAAATCGATGAAGCACGGGCCCGCGAGCTGCTTTCCGCCTATCTCGATCAGGGCGCGCTCGACTTCCAGCGTGCCGACATGACGTTCTCCGTGGCCGGCGGAATGGTGCGGGCCACGCGCTTTGCCATCGACGGGGATGGGCTCAACTCCTTCGTCACGGGCGAGGTGGACCTGGGCCGACTGGAGATCGACAGCGCCTGGAGCGTGCGTGCGCCCCCCGATCCCGACGCGCCCGATCAGGTGCGCGAATTCGGCATCGTCTTCGACGGACCGTTGCGCCAGCCCATGCGCCGTCTGGATGTGCAGCCATTGATCGGCTACCTGACCATCCGCGCTTTCGAGCGTGAAGTTGGCCGGCTCGAAGGCCTGCAGGCCGAGATCCACGAACGCGGTCGCCTTCAGCGCGAACTCGACTGGCTGATTAGGCAGCGCACCGAGGAACGCCGCGCCCGCGAGGCGGCCGAGCAGGAGGCGCGCGAACAGGAGTCGCGCGAACAGGCTGCCCGCGAACGCGCCGCGCGCCAGCGCGAAGCTCGCCAGCAGGAGGCCCGCGAACGTGCCGCCCGTGAACAGGCTGAACGCGAACGCGGAGTGGTTGTCGAAGAACCGCTCGTGCCACCGGACCCGTTGCCGCAAGGCGATGTGCCGATCACCGTGGCGCCGGTCGCGCCGGATGCGCAGTCGCAAGCCGAGTTGCCCGCAGGTGTTCCCGTCGACAGCCGTGACCCGCGTCTTCCGCAGAATGCCACGCCGGCTCCGCGCGCCAACGCGCCGCAAGGGGTGCCGCGCGAGGTGGTCGAACCGCCGCAGCCGGTCATCGTGCGGCCCCGGCCGCGACGCCAGGAGCGCGATCCGGTATTGGGTGGCTTCGGAGACCGGTGAGCGGACTTACCGGATGCTGGCCCGGTCGCGATACCAGTTGAGCGCGTAGGTCCGTAATGACTGCGACAGCGCGGTGACCCCACGCGCTTCGTCGATCTCGCGCACCAGCGCCGTCATGGTCAGGCCGCGCGTCGCGGCGATCTCGCCAAGGGCATGCCAGAAAGCGTCTTCCAGCGAGACGCTGGTGCGGTGGCCGGCCAGCGTCAGCGAGCGCTTGCGAACACGGTTCCCGTCCGCCATCAGCGATCCGTGTCGCCACCGTCATCGTCGAGACGATGCTCCTCGACGTGGCGTGCGTGCTGTCTGGTGCGGTGTTCGTCGGCATGTCGTTCGGCCTTGCTTCGGCCGTGGCGACGCCGGTTTTCCTCCGCCTGGGCTTTTTTCCCGATCCGTGCGCGCTGCTTGCGGAACCGGTTCAGGTTGACGACGTCGCCGCTCATGGCACTCAATTCGGGCCGATCATCCTGGCCGGATCGACGGTCTCGTCGTACTCGGCTTCGGTGACCAGCCCGGTGGCCAGCGCTTCTTCCTTCAGCGTCGTGCCGTTCTTGTGCGCCGTCTTGGCGATCTTGGCGGCGTTGTCGTAGCCGATCTTCGGCGCCAGCGCGGTGACCAGCATCAGCGAGCGATTGAGCCCGGCCTCGATGTTGTCGAAGCGTGGTTCGATGCCGGAGACGCAATTGTCGGTGAACGACACCGCCGCATCGCTCATCAGCCGGACCGATTGCAGGAAGTTGTAGGCCATCACCGGGTTGAACACGTTGAGCTCGAAGTGGCCCTGGCTGCCGGCGAAAGTCAGCGCGGAATGGTTGCCGAAGACCTGGACGCAGACCTGCGTCAGCGCCTCGCACTGGGTCGGGTTGACCTTGCCGGGCATGATCGAGGAGCCGGGCTCGTTTTCCGGCAATGCCAGTTCGCCGAGCCCCGCCCGCGGACCGGACCCCAGAAAGCGGATGTCGTTGGCGATCTTGAACAGGCTCGCGGCCACCGTGTTGATGGCGCCGTGGGTGAACACCATGGCGTCATGGGCGGCCAGTGCCTCGAACTTGTTCGGCGCGGTGGTGAAGGGCAGGCGGGTGATCTCCACGATACGCTCGGCGACCTGTTCGGCAAAGCCGACCGGCGCGTTCAGACCCGTTCCCACGGCGGTGCCGCCCTGGGCGAGCTGCATCAGCTTGGGCAGCGACTGTTCGACCCGCTCAAGGCCGTTGGTGAGCTGCTGCACGTAGCCGGAAAACTCCTGGCCAAGCGTCAGCGGTGTCGCGTCCTGGGTGTGCGTACGGCCGATCTTGATGACGTCGTTCCATTCGCTGGCCTTGGTGTCCAGCGCATCGCGCAGCTTGGTCAGCGCCGGCAGCAGGCGGTGCACAACCTCCTCCGCGCAGGCGATGTGCATGGCGGTGGGATAGGTGTCGTTGGACGACTGCGACATGTTGCAGTGATCGTTGGGGTGAACCGGCGACTTGGAGCCCATCTCGCCACCAAGCATCTCGATGGCCCGGTTGGAGATCACCTCGTTGGCGTTCATGTTCGACTGGGTGCCCGATCCGGTCTGCCAGACGACCAGTGGGAAGTGGTCATCGAGCTTGCCGTCGATTACCTCCTGGGCAGCCTTCATGATCGCTTCGCCGATGGTCTCGTCGAGCCGCCCGAGCGCCATGTTGGTCTCGGCAGCGGCCCGCTTGACGATGCCGAGTGCGCGCACGATCGGAGCGGGCTGGCGTTCCCAGCCGATCCTGAAGTTGCCGAGCGAGCGTTGCGCCTGTGCACCCCAGTAACGGTCGGCGGCGACTTCGATGGGGCCGAAGGTGTCGGACTCGGTGCGTGTCTTGGTCATGGGGTTTCGCTGCCTTTAGAGCATGTCTTGCTTTGATTGAATCGTTTGACCGCCGGGGGTTTTCGTTCCGTCAAGGAGCGTGATCCGATCGCGCCGGAGGGGCGATTTCAGGTGTCTTGCCCGTCGGCAGGTCCTGACGGAAAACCGGGAGGCAGAGACCTAGCCCTTTTTGCGAAAGGCGTCGAGTGAGACGACAGTCGCACCGTCGTCGTCGGCCTCTGCGGCATCGGTGTCGGTGGTTTCGACGGGCGCCTCGTCCGGGTCCGTGGTCCTGGTTTCGGCCGCCGGCTCGCCTGGTGCGTTGTCCGCGTCGTGGGCTTCGTCGGGCGAGGTTTCGGGTTCCTCGTCGCCTTCGGCCTCCTCATCGCCCGGCAGCACGAACTCCAGCCCGAACTGCACGCTTGGATCGAAGAAGCCCTTGATGGCCGAGAACGGGACCACGAGACGTTCCGGCGAACCGCCGAAGGACAGCGTTACCGTGAAGCCGTCGGCCTGCACCTCCAGGTCCCAGAACTGGTGCTGCAGGATGATCGTCATCTCGTCGGGATATTCGCCGCGCAGGCGATCCGACATCTCCACGCCGGGCGCCTCGGTGACGATGGAGATGTAGAAGTGGTGTTCCCCGGGCAGACCCTGCTGGGCGGTGGTGGTGAGAACCTGGCGCACCACGCCACGCAGCGCCTCCTGCGCGAGCAGATCGTAGCGGATGTAGTCCTTGCCCATCGGTGCTGGCCGCCTTCGGCATCTCCCAAGGTCGCGAGTCGGCCCATAGGGTTGGCAATCCAGCAAGCGCGCGTCAAGCGGCGAGGCGCCGGTGCAGCGCATTTGCACGGTAGTTTTCGGGCAAAAGGGGAAGTGGGGCTTCTGTTGCCAGGTGCCCCGGACCCCGCCTGACGGGGCTAACCGTCAGGACTTAATTTCGGCGTTTCAAACTGCGTTACGCAGCCTGAGCAACCGGAGCATAGTTGTCATTCGCAACTATAGATTTGGCCCGATAACGGCGGAACCATGCCGAGCGAAGACCAGCCCTTTACGCCCTCGTCGATCCTGTTTCGCCCCCGCCGAAACCCACGCCAGCCTCAAGTGACTGAAAGGCCCGAACTGCGCTCGATCCGTGGCCTGGGTTTTGGTGGAGGCGCCGGGTACCGCCCCCGGGTCCGATGGGTTTATTACGACCGTCGTTTATCGCCATAGTCGACTTGCGCCGACGACAACAATATAGGCGATACGGCCTGCGATTTCAAAGCCATGCGACTTAAACAGGTAAATCGGGCCTTATTGCGAAGACGGCTGTCTATCGCTCCTGGCCGGTGCTATAGATTCCTGGTCGATACAGCCTAGAATTGCGCTGTTGCGAAGGTGATATTGGGCCGGACATTGCGCCGGCCTTCAGCAATAGAGGGGAGGCCGATGGCCGACGTCAGCAAATACGTGGACGATATCAAGAAGTACACGTCCAGCGTCGATGAAGACGCAGTGGCAAAGATCGTCAAGCACTTGGGGATCGCCCTGCGTAACCGCGATTCCGCACTGGTTTCCGGCAGCGATCCAAGCGAACTCGAGCGGGTGCGCGAGAGCTGGCTGAAGAAAAAGCTCGGCCTCAGCGGCGATGGCGAGCTCGATGCGGCCATCGCTTCGGTAATGGACACCATGAAGGACGACCGCATGAAGGGGCGCGTGACGGTCTACTATCTGCTTGCCGCCCACTTCAACAAGCTGGGTAGTCTTTAGAACCAAACCCAGCAGACAGTTTCCAGGGCCCGCGCGGAGACACCTCCGCGCGGGCCTTTTTGCTTTGGTGGCCGTCTCACGCGCCGTTCACTTCCAGTTGTGCGGCTGCGAGGGTTTCGTGTCTGGCGAAGCGGCGGGCCGACCCAATATCGGGGACGTGTTTCACCAGCCGCACGATGGAGACCCCCATGCCCGGCATTACTGCAACGTCCACCACGCCTTCCCGCCGCCGTTTTCTGGCTCTCGGCGCTCTCGGCCTCGCCGGTTCTCTGGCGCTTGCCAGCGGCCTTGTCACGCCGGCCTCCGCCGAGACCATGACCTTCACCGGCTTCGACTCCAAGCTGGCGCTCGATGGCTATGACGCGGTCGCCTACTTCACCGAGAACAAGCCGGTGAAGGGCGATGCCGCGCACTCGCTCACCCATGACGGCGTTGAGTGGCACTTCGCCTCGGCGGCCAATCGCGATGCCTTCGCCGCCGAGCCGGCCAAGTACGCCCCCCAGTATGGCGGCCATTGCGCCTGGGCCACCGCCCAGAACAAGGTCGCGCCGGGCGATCCCAACGTGTGGAAGATCGTCGATGGCAAGCTCTACCTGAACTACAACGCCAACGTTCAGACGCGCTGGAACAAGGATATCCCCGGCTTCATCACCAAGGCCGACGCCAACTGGCCGGGTCTTCTCAAGAACTGACCTGACGCTCCCTGTCCGGCGCCTGCAAGACCGGACACGCGTCCGCGCCCCACGGCGCTGACGACTGCGCCGCCCGCACCACTCCCAGCGGGCGGCGCTTTTTGGCTTTCTTGCCCACCGTTCGGCTTGTCCGAAAACCGGTTCCCACTTTTCGGGCCTCACGGCCGCTCGGCTTCATTTCGCTCACGCCAGTTCGCTGCGCGAACGGCTCCGCGAGGGCGGCCTGACCGGCCGGGCGCGCAGTCGCGCGCCTGGGGGCAGGCTGCAATGCTTGTGCGAGGAAGCGATCCCGACACGCGACTGCGTGTCCGCGCGAAAGCGCGCCCCCGCGGAGCCGTTCGCGCAGCGAACTGGCGTGAGCGAAATGAAGCCGAGCGGCCAGAAAAAGCGAAGCAAGCGTGCCTGGTGGAAATCGCGCTAAACTCGGCGGCCAACTGATTCTCGAACCGCCGGCCGCCATGCACACCTATCACGCGCTTTTGCGCCGTATCCTCGACGAGGGCGTCGACCGTGCCGACCGCACCGGCGTCGGGACGCGTTCGGTGTTCGGCCACCAGATGCGCTTCGACCTGGCCGATGGCTTCCCGCTGGTCACCACCAAGAAGCTGCATCTGAAGTCGATCGTCCACGAACTGCTGTGGTTCCTAGCCGGCGACACCAACATCGCCTACCTGAAGGCGAACGGCGTGCGCATCTGGGACGAATGGGCCGATGCCAACGGCGATCTCGGCCCCGTCTATGGCAAGCAGTGGCGCTCCTGGTCGGCGCCGGACGGGCAGGTGATCGACCAGATCGCCGAAGCCCAGCGGCTGATCCGCGAAGCCCCCCAGTCGCGGCGCATCATCGTCACCGCGTGGAACCCGGCCGACCTGCCGAACATGGCGTTGAGCCCGTGCCACTGCCTGTTCCAGTTCTACGTCGCTGGCGGCCGGCTCTCCTGCCAGCTCTACCAGCGTTCGGCGGATGTGTTCCTCGGCGTACCTTTCAACATCGCGTCCTATGCCCTGCTGACGCTGATGATGGCGCAGACCTGCGACCTGCAGCCCGGCGATTTCGTGCACACATTCGGCGATGCACACCTCTACGCCAACCACTTCGATCAGGCGCGCGAACAGCTCTCCCGCGAGCCGCGGACGCTGCCGGTGATGACGCTCAATCCGGACATCACCGACATCTTCAACTTCGCCTTCGAGGATTTCACGCTGACCGGCTATGACCCGCATCCCCACATCAAGGCCGAGGTGGCGGTGTGAACGAGCCCGGCGGGGCGCCGATCCGGGTCGAACTTGTGGTCGCGATGGCGCGCAACCGCGTTATCGGCCGCGAAGGCGGCATGCCGTGGCATGTGTCGAGCGACCTGAAGCACTTTCGCCGGTTGACGCTCGACAAGCCGGTGATCATGGGACGCAAGACGTTTCAATCGATCGGCAAGCCGCTCGACCGGCGCGACAACATCGTCGTGACGCGCGATCGGGGGTTTTCCGCTAAGGGCATTCACGTCGTCGGGTCTGTCGATGCCGCCCTGGCGCTTGGGCGGACTCTCGCCGGCGCAAGCGGCGCCGATGCGGTGATGGTCATCGGTGGCGGCGAGATTTATGCCCAGTCGATCGCCGTTGCCGATGTGATCCATGTCAGCCTGATCGATCTGGAGCCGACCGGCGACACGGCGTTTCCGCCGCTCGATCCGGCCGTCTGGGACACGGTTCACCTCGGCGCGGTGGAGCGCGGACCAAGGGACGACGCGGGCTTTGAGAGGATCGAGTACCGGCGCAAATCGCCGCAGCACGATGCCGTCGGTGGCGATTGTCATTGACGGGGGAGCCCTGCCACCCCACCTGCTCAGGTAAGAAAGCCGACGCTATATTGTCGCGCAGGCGCAGCGGCCTCGCGCGTTGATTGGTGTCGGGCAGTGACCTATAACCCGCGCACATGCAATTGCGCTGTGAAGCGCGTCGGCGCGTCGCCCGCAGGACACCGGTCCGCGGACACCTGAAATCGCCGCGCAGCGCACGATGACCGTCACGGGCCCGCCATCTGCGGGTCCCGAGCGATCCAGACAAGAGGATGCACTATGCCGTGGAGCAATCAGGGCGGGGGCTGGCGTGGCAACAACGGCGGTCCCTGGGGCGCGCCGCCTTCCGGTTCGGGAGGTGGTGGCGGTGGCGGCGGCGCTGGCGGCCCGACGCCCGATCTTGAAGAGATCCTGCGTCAGAGCCAGGACCGGCTGCGCCGCTTCATGCCCGGCGGCAACATCGGCGGGAAGGGCTACCTGTTGGCGCTGGTGGTCATCGCCGTGGTGTGGATGCTGACCGGGTTCTATCGGGTGCAGACGGATGAGCAGGGTGTTGTGCTGCGCTTCGGCGAGTTCGTCGAGCAGACCCAGCCCGGCCTCAACTATCACCTGCCGTGGCCGATCGAGACGGCGCTGACGCCGAAGGTCACCCGCGTCAACCGTACCGAAGTCGGCCTGCGCGGTTTCGACGAGAGCCGACGCGGCTCCGGCGTGCGCGATGTGCCAGAGGAAAGCCTGATGCTGACGGGCGACGAGAACATCGTCGACGTCGATTTCACGGTGTTCTGGGTGATCAGCAGCGCCGGCGACTTCCTGTTCAACATCCAGAACCCGGAAGCGGCCGTGAAGGCGGTCGCCGAGAGCGCCATGCGCGAGGTCGTGGGTAACTCGCGCCTGCAGCCGATCCTGACCAACCGCGGGCCGACCGAGCTTGCGGTTCAGCAACTGATGCAGGAAACGCTTGATGCCTACGGCGCCGGCGTTGCCATCACGCAAGTGCAGATGGAGTCGGTCGATCCGCCGAGCCAGGTCATCGACGCTTTCCGCGATGTGCAGGCGGCGCGCGCCGACAACGAGCGCGTCCAGAACGAAGCCCAGAGCTACGCCAACCGCATCGTGCCGGAGGCGCGCGGTGAGGCGGCACGCATTCTGGAAGCCGCCAACGCCTATCGCGATCGTACGATTGCCGAGGCGCAGGGTCAGGCGGACCGCTTCGTCAAGGTGTACGAGGAGTACCGCAAGGCGCCGGAAGTGACCCGCCAACGCATGTTCCTGGAGACCATGGAGCGGGTGCTGGGCGGCACCGACAAGATCATCATCGATGACGAGGCCGGCGGAAGCGGTGTGGTGCCCTACCTGCCGCTCAACGAGCTGACCCGACCGCGCAGCACGGGAGATTCCCAATGAGGAAGTCCATTTTCGGCGGAATCCTGCTGCTGGTCTCCGCTGGCATCTTCGTCGCCTACAACGCGCTGTTCACCGTGCACCAGACCCAGCAGGCGCTGGTGCTGCAATTCGGTGAAACCAAACGGCAGATCACCGATCCGGGCCTCGCCTGGAAGATACCGTTCGTGCAGAACGTGGTGTTCATCGACAAGCGCATTCTTGACCTCGACTCACCTGCGCAGGAGGTGATCGCGTCGGACCAGAAGCGTCTGGTGGTGGATGCCTTCGCGCGTTACCGCATCGACAACGCATTGCGCTTCTATCAGTCGGCGGGCTCTATCGATCGGGCCAATTCGCGGCTGGCAACAGTGCTCAACTCCGCCGTGCGCCGTGTGCTTGGCGAGGCCAGTTTCACCGCCGTGGTGCGCGACGACCGGCCTGAACTGATGCAGCAGATCAGGGCACAGATGGACGTCGAGGCGGCGACCTTCGGTGTCGATATCGTCGATGTGCGCATTCGCCGCGCCGATCTGCCGGAAGCCAACAGCCAGGCGATCTACTCGCGCATGCAGACTGCGCGCCAGCAGGAAGCCGCCCAGATCCGCGCCGAGGGTGAGGAGGCCGCGCGCCGCATCCGCTCGCGCGCTGACCGTACCGCGACCGTGATCATCGCCGAAGCGAACCGGGAATCGGAGCAGATCAGGGGTGACGGCGACGCCGAGCGCAACCGTGTCTTCGCTGATGCGTTCGGTCAGGACCCGGACTTCTTTGCTTTCTATCGCTCGATGCAGGCCTACGAGCAGGGTCTCACGGCCAACGACACCCGCATGGTGCTGACGCCGAGCAGCGACTTTTTCCGCTACTTCGGCAATCCCACCGGCCAGCCCAACGGGGCTGCCATACCGGCATCTCCGGTGACGCCGACGGGTCCGGCCGAACTGGCGACGCCGGCCGAGTAGGCGACGCGCGCTTGCGCACGCCGCCCGGCCGGGGTTGCGGGAAGGCGGTTCGCCCGTGAGCGATCTGGTCGTCGCGCTCGCGCTCGTGCTGTGCATTGAGGGTGCACTCTATGCGCTGGCGCCCGGCCTGGTGCGGCGCATGGCAGCAGAACTGCCGGGCATCCCGGACACGACCCTGAGGCTGGGGGGCCTTGTCGCGGCCATCATTGGTGTCATCATTGTCTGGCTGGTGCGTGGCTAGAGTCGCTGGCCGCGCTCCTTTTTTGTATTCTCCATCCATGCGGGCCTGACCCTGGACCAGAGCGGAGCCGAAACACATGACGATGCGCCTCGCCCATCTCCGCAACGCCCTTGCCGCACTGGTCGCGCTGTGCGGCGTGTTTATCCTGGCCGCCGGACAGGTGGCCGAGGCGCGCGGACCGGAATCGGTCGCTGATGTCGCCGACGAACTGCTCGGCTCGGTGGTCAACATCTCCACCTCGCAGACCGTACAGGGCTCGCGCAACGTGCCGGTGCCGGACCTGCCGCCGGGCTCGCCGTTCGAGGAGTTCTTCCGCGAGTTCTTCGATCAGAATCAGGACGAGGGCCGGCCGCGCCGCGTCAGTTCGCTGGGCTCGGGCTTCGTCATCGACCCCACCGGCATCATCGTCACCAACAACCACGTCATCGCCGAGGCCGACGAGATCACGGTCAATTTCTCCGACGGCACCAAGCTGGAGGCGGAGGTGATCGGCCGCGATCCCAAGACCGATATCGCGGTGCTGCGGGTGGAAAGCGACAAGCCGTTGCCGGCTGTGCGCTTCGGCAGTTCCGAGGCGCTGCGCACGGGCGACTGGGTGCTGGCGATCGGCAATCCGTTCGGGCTCGGCGGAACCGTCACCACCGGCATCGTCTCTGCCATGAACCGCGACATCAATGCCGGCCCCTATGACAGCTTCATCCAGACCGATGCGGCCATAAACCGGGGTAATTCTGGCGGACCGCTGTTCAACATGGATGGCGAGGTCATCGGCATCAACACGGCGATCATCTCTCCGACCGGCGGATCGATCGGCATCGGCTTCGCCATTCCGTCGTCGCTGGCGCGCCCGATCATCGACCAGCTCGTGCAGTTCGGCGAGACGCGGCGCGGCTTCATCGGCGTGCGCATCCAGCTTGTCACCGACGAGATCGCCGACAGCCTCGGCATGGATACGGCGGAAGGCGCGCTGGTCGCCGGCGTGACGCCCGACGGGCCGGCCGCGCAGGCCGGCGTGCAGACCGGCGACATCATCCTGTCGTTCAACGGCCAGGAGATCACCGACCACCGGCGTCTGTCGCGCGTCGTGGCCGATACCCCGGTCGGTTCCACGACGCAGATCGAGGTGCTGCGCAATGGCGAGCGTGTGGAACTCGACATCACGTTGGGACGGCTTGAGGAATCCGAACGCACGGCGATGGCTGACAGCGAGCCGGGCTCCGAGGAGGACGAGGCGGCGGCGCCGCCGAGCCTGTCGGTGTTCGGCATGGAGCTTGGCGAACTGACCGACGAGAACCGCCGTGCCTACGATGTGGACGAGGCCATAAACGGCGTGGTGGTTCTGTCGGTGGAGGACGGTTCGGTGGCGGCGGAGCGCCAGATAAGCGAAGGCCAGTTGATCATGCGCGTCGGCCAGGAATCGGTCACCTCGCCGAAGGAGATCGGCGAGCGCATCGACGAATTGCGCGAGCGCGGCAGCAAGTCGGCGCTGCTGTTCGTCGGCAACAACAAGGGCGACGGACGCTTCGTCGTGCTGCCGCTGGACGAGTAGCGTGCGGCGAGTGGCGTGCGGCCGCTCACGTATCGGGTAGGATTTCGTCCTCGCGATAGCCTTGCGCATAGAGCAGCGCGGTGAGATCAGCGTGGGCGAGATGCGCATCCGCGGCGGCGGCCACGATCGGCTTGGCGCGGTAGGCGACGCCGAGCCCGGCCGCCTCGATCATCGCAAGATCGTTGGCCCCGTCACCGACCGCGAGCGCCTGGCCGGACGTCAGGCCGCGTGCCGTTGTCATCTCCCAAAGCGCTGAACGTTTCGCCTCGCGCCCCAGGATCGGTTCGCGCACCGCTCCGGTCAGCGTATCCGCGTCACGCTCGAGAAGGTTGGCGCGATGCTCGGCAAAGCCCGCCCGTTCAGCGATTGCCTGCGTGAACAACGTAAACCCGCCCGAAACCAGCGCCGTATGGGCGCCGTGGGCTGCCATCGTCGTCACCAGTGATCGTGCTCCTGCATTGAGCGTGATCACCTCGTCGAGCAGACGCTCCACCCCGGCGACGGGGAAGCCGGCCAGCAGATGGACACGCTCGCGCAGCGCCGGCTCGAAGGCCAGTTCTCCGCGCATCGCCCGCTCGGTTATTGCCGAAATCTGCTCGCGGAGGCCCAGCGCACCGGCGAGTTCGTCGACGCATTCCTGGCCGATGATGGTGGAGTCCATGTCGGCGATCAGGAGCTGCTTGCGCCGTCCCTCGGCCGGTTGCAGCACGATGTCGACGGGCAGGTGCGCCAGCGCTTCGGCGGCCGCCCGGCGCAGGTCGTCCAGTTGCTCAAGGCTTCCCCGGAAGGTGACATCGCGGGCCCGCTTGCCCAGCGGAGTCTGCATCGAGGGTGTTGCCAGTGCCGCCGACAGTTGGCGCGCCGCATCGTCCAGCGCGGCCACCTCTCCATGCGGGGCGACAAGCGTGGCGATCAATGACGTGACGTTCGGGGAGGCTTGCATCGGGACCGGTTTCCGGTTCGGTTGGAGCGATGAACGCGCAAGGTCAGACAGGGCGGGCGGACGCAGTGCTGATAGCCGGGCCGACGGCAAGCGGCAAGTCGGCCCTGGCGCTCGCCGTCGCGGAGCGTATGGGCGGCATGGTGGTCAACGCCGATTCCATGCAGGTCTACGCGACTTTGCAGGTGCTTACCGCGCGGCCGGGCGACGAGGATCTGGCGCGCGCGCCGCATCGGCTTTACGGCCATGTGTCCCCTGCGCAGCGCTATTCCGTGGGGCGGTATCTGGAGGATGCCGAAGCCGTCTTGCAGGAAGCAGCCGACAATCAACTGCTGCCGGTCTTCGTGGGTGGCACCGGGCTCTACTTCAAGGCGCTCGTCGAGGGGCTGTCGCCGATACCGCCGGTGCCCGACGAGGTGCGTATGGCGTGGTCGCGGCGGCTTGAGACCGAGGGTGCCGGTGCGCTGCGCAGCGAACTCGAAACGTTCGATCCCCAGCTTGCCGCGCGCGTCGGTTCGCTTGACGGGCAACGCCTCGTGCGGGCGCTTTCGGTGGCCGAGGCGACGGGCAAGCCGCTCAGTCACTGGCAGGCCCAGCCGGGCAGGGCAATCGTCGATGTTGACCGTGCCGAGTGCGTCTTTCTCGATCCTGACCGGGAGGCGCTCTACCGGCGGATCGACACGCGCTTCGAACGGATGATCGCCCATGGTGCGCTTGACGAGGTGCGCCGGCTTGTCGAAATCGCGCCGGACAGTTCATTGCCGGCGCGGCGTGCCCACGGGGCACCGCATCTGGCCGCCCATCTTGCCGGCGAATGCGATCTTGAGGAGGCGGTCCGGCGGGCCCAGGCCGACACCCGGCACTATGCCAAGCGGCAAAAGACCTGGTTCCGGCATCAGATGACGGGGTGGACCGTGCTCGATCCAGACGATGCGACGGCGCGCGAGACCTGGCTGGAGAGCTTCAGCGCATAGACGGCGACTGTTATTCCGCGCCGAGGTGCTGCCAGTTCTTGTCCGACATCGCCAGATAGCCCGGAACGTCCTTCTGCCAGGTGCGCTGAACGCCGGCGTTGAAGTTGAGATAGAGCTTGCCGTCGAGGACGGTGAACTGCTCCGGCTCGATGCGCGCCTTGACGCCCTTGGCGACCCCATAGGCGCAGTAGCCGCCATATTGCGGCGCGTACTTGTCGGGGGCGGCGATGAACAGGTCGCGATGTTCGGCGCTGGCGAAGCGATAGGTCGCGCCCTTGTGGGTGGCGGTTATCTCGGCGTTGCCCGGCACGGCGGCATTCTGCGTGAAGTAGGCGACCGGATCGTAGCCCTTGATGGCCAGGCCGCTGCCGTCGACGTTGATATTGCCGGCGCGCGCGGATGCAGACCAGGCCAGCGCGATGGCGAGCGCCATGAAGATCGCCAGGGCGATGCGGTGGAACTGCTGCTGTCGGGCGGTGCTGGCTGCGGTCGGCGTCATGGCGTGTCGTCTCCTGGCGGTCTCTTTGGGCGATCTCTTTATTACGCTGAGATTTCGCGAAGAATGCTCGCGATCAGCGGGACATGGTGCACTCGGTGCCCGTTGTCCACGCATCGCCGCGCGAAGCCAAGATTACGTAACGTCACATCGTCTCGCGCTCAGACACGATCGCGTGACAAATAAAGAACGCGCAGGACCCGGGGGAGGGTCCTGCGCGCCTTGACGATCGGCACTGTTGGTCGGCTCAAGCGCTCAAGAAGCCGGCAACAGCACCGCGTCAATCACGTGGATGACGCCGTTCGACTGATCGACATCGGCGATCGTCACATTGGCCACGTTGTCCTGGCCGTCCTTGATCATGATCTTTCCGCCCTCGCTCATGACGGTGAACTCGCAGCCGCCGACCGTGGCGATCGACACCGAGCCGCCGCCATCGGCGATCATCTTGGCGATGCCGTCGGACATCGCCTTCGCGCCGAGGACGTGACAGGTAAGTATCTTGGTGAGCTGGGCCTTGTTCTCCGGCTTCAGCAGCGTCTCGACGGTGCCGTCCGGCAGCTTGTCGAAGGCGGCGTTGGTCGGCGCGAAGACGGTGAAGGGACCCGCGCCCTGAAGCGTCTCCACAAGGCCGGCGGCCTGGACCGCGGCGACCAGCGTGGTGTGGTCCTTCGAGTTGGCGGCGTTCTCGACGATGGTCTTGTCGGGAACCATCTCGGCGCCGCCGACCATCTTGCCGTGGCCGCCGGCCAGGGCGGCCGCGGTTGCGGCGGTGGCGAGCGCGGTGGACAGCGCAAGGGTGCGCGTGAATTTCAGCATGGAAGTCTCTCCTGTTTGCGAGACCCCGGTTTTGGGGGACGCGCACAGGAACGAGAGCTCCGGCGGAAAAGTTTCAGGCGGTGGTCAGATTTTTTTCGCCGTGCCTTCCGCGACGACGGGGCCGGTCGGCCCCTCGATGGGCGAGCCGCCCAGCGGCTCCAGCGTGACGGCGAAGACGGTACCGTCGACCGGTTCGCCGACACCCTCCGGCAGGGGCGTGGCGGCCTCGCCGCCGATGACGCCGACGGACACCGGATCGGCCTTGTCGGCGATCAGCCACAGCTCGAAATCCATGTTCTCCACCGGCTTGCCGGCGACATGCAGCGCGCGCAGGCGCATGGTCGCGCCCTCATAGACGACAACGAAGCGCTCGGCGGTTTCCTCGGAACTGAGATTGGCCACCAGCGTGCCGGGCGGCTCGCCGGTCGGTGTCGGCTGCCAGAGGACGGCTGCGATGAAGACGACGCAGGCGAGCGCGGCGGCGGTCATCACGCGCCAGAACGCGGCGCTGGCCCATAGCCCCGGCGAGCGGGCCGGCTGGCTGTCGTCGTCGGTGAAAAGCTGCCGGCCGATGCGGCTGGCAACCTGCGGCGGCGGGGCTTCCTCGGCGAAGCCATCGTTGAGCGCGGCGAAGTGCTGCTCCCACTCGGCGACGAGGCGGGCGAAATCCTTATCACGCGCGATGCGCTGCTGAACGGTGGCGCGTTCGGCAGCGTCGAGCACACCGAGGACGTATTCCGCCGCAAGAGCGGAATCGTCTTCGGGAAGATCGGTCCTGCGCGGGTCGTCGCTCATTCTTCCAGGCATTCCCTGAGCTTGATCAGGCTGCGGCGCAGCCAGGTGCGCATGGTGTTCAGCGGTACCGCGTGGCGGGCGGCCAGCTCGCTGTAAGAGTATCCTTCCAGATAGGCGCCGCGCACCGCTTGCGCCCGGTCGGCTTCGAGCCGGCCGAGGCATCGTGCCAGGCGCTGCGATTCGCCGGACGCGATGGCGCGCTGTTCGGGCGAGGGGGCCGGATCGGGTAGGTGATCGGCGGCTTCGGGTCCCTCGTGCGCCGGCTTGCGGGCGCGCAGGCGGTCGATTGCATGGTTGCGCGCGATGGCGATCAGCCAGGACATCGGGCTTGCGCCGGTGACGGCGTAGCTGTCGGCACGGTTCCAGATCCTGACGTAGATCTCCTGCAAGGCATCCTCGGCTTCGGCTCTGTCTTTCAAGAGACGCAATGCGACGCCGAAAAGTTTCGCGCAGGTGCGCTCGTACAGCCGGTCGAATGCGGCACGACGGCCGAGCGCGGTCTGCGCGAGGAGCTCTTCCAGGGATTCGTCGCCGGGCATCGAGAACCAACTGTTCGGGTGGTTGGGGCGAGGATAGGACAACCCGGCAACGGGCGAAAGCGCGCTGTCGCACATGCTGCCGGTCAGTGGCGAACGCGCTCAAATCTGCGTGAGTGAAGTTGAAGACCTGTGCATGCGAAGTGATGCGCACGCCGGGAAGGCGCCGTTTAGGGTGCAGCCCATGCCGGCACGCCCGGCGATATCTCCGGAGGAGTTCCAAGAATGCACGCCAAGTCCAAGAAAGCCCTCGCCCTGATGATGGTCAGCGGCGGTTTGATGGTTGCGGCTCCCGCGCCAGCCTTTGCCGGCTGTACACCCTGTGCGCAGGCCGGCTGCGCCGCCTGCAAGGCCAAGTGCGGTGCCTGCGCGGCTGCCGCCTGCGGCGCCTGCGCACCGGCTTGTGGCGCCTGCGCGGCCGCTGCCTGCGCGCCGTGCAAGCCCAAATGCGGTGCCTGCGGCGCGACGCAGTAATCGACCGGTATCGGTCGACCAGACGACCTCCAGTTCGAGCGGCCCGGTGTCCTTCGGCCTTGTGGCCATGGAGACCGGGTCGTTCGTTTTGTTGGGCCGTGGTCTTGTTTCGTTCGTTGCCACAACCATCTGTTGTGCACCACAGGCAATCCCCGGCATCGCTTATCGATGATCTCCTACACCAACCTGACCGACCCCCAGCGGCTCCTCGATGGTGTATCGAGGGAGCGCCTGGCCGATATGCGGGCGGCGGCCGATGACATGATCGCGGTGCTGGAAGAGGCCGCCGAGGGCGGCCACCACGTCTTGTTGGATGTGCTGGCCACCGCGAAGGACGGCACTTTCACCCAGTGGGAGCACTATCCGCCCGGCGACGTGCACGACAAGGAAACCGGGGCGGTGTGGTTCTACCACGCCCATGCCGTCGACGAGGACGGTCAGAGGCCCTGGGAGGAGCACGGCCACTTCCACCTGTTCGTCTACTCGCGGCATCTTGGCGCCGACGCCGAGCCGATCGCGCTGCCAAAGGAACGCGACGAGGAGAAGGGCGGACTTTGCCATCTGGCGGCGGTCTCCTTCGACCTGCAGGGTGCGCCGGTGAAGATCTTCACCACCAACCGCTGGGTCGCGGCGGAGTGGATGTACCGCGCCCAGGACGTGATCCCGCTGATCGACCGGTTCGTCATCGGCAAGGACGACTTCTCGCTGACCAGCCGATGGCTGATGGCCGCGCTGAGGCTCTATCGGCCGCAGATCGAATGGGCTCTGCGGGAGCGCGACGAACTGCTCGCGCATGCGGCGGACGCGGACCCGGACGGGTTCGCTGAGGACAAGGCGATCGAGGTGACCTCGGCCATCGACTTCGACCTTGCCGGCCAGATCGACGCCATCGAGGCGGCCCTCGACTGACATTCTTCCCTCATGTGCGTTTGACAACCCTCACCATTGCCGGTGCAAACTCGCGTCGGCGATTTGCCGCGGTGGAGGATTCACGTCATGAGACGACTGATTGCATGTGTTGCCGGCGCGTTTGCGATTGCCCTGTTCGTGCTTGCGACGCCGGGCGGGGCGCTGGCCCAGGAGCTTGACCGCTACCAGGCGCGGCTGTCGCCGGCCGATCACTACAACTCCAGAGGCCAGCGGCTGCAGGACGCGGCGGCCATCATCCGCCAGGATCGCGCCAACGTGCACCGCTTCGGCAAGCGCGACCCCGAAGACCAGCTCGATGCATATTTCGGCAGCAAGGCGAACCGGGGGCGCATGGAGGCGATGCTGAGGAACGGCAGCGCCGATCCGGGCGTGCGTTCGGCCATCGTCAACGGCACCCCGCTGATCGAAGTGATCATCTACCAGAACGCGGTGAGCGTGTTCCTGATCGCGCCGTGAGGCGCGTCCGGCGTTACAGCCGGATGCCGATGCGCGGGCCCATCCAGGTCATGCCGAGGTAAAGCGTCACCGTCACTGCGCAGCCGATCAGCAGCGCCAGCCAGAAACTCAGCCCCGAGCGCAGCAGCACCGGGATGAGCAGGAACATCGGCAGTGACGGCAGCACGTACCAGAAGGTTGCCTGGGCGTGGTCGGCGAGCAGGGCGGTGTCTTCTGTGTCGCGCCACAGCCAGACCATGCCGAGTACGGAGATCAGTGGCAGCGAGGCGACAAGCGCACCGAAGCCGGGGCTGCGGCGGGCGATTTCCGAGACGGCGGCGATGATGACGCCGGACAGGGCGGCTTTCAGGACGATGTAGAGCATGGCGTGAACGCTACCGTCATTGGCCGCTCCAGTGAACCGCCGAGGCCGCGTGCGCCCATCGCCTCCGGATGCTGCGACGCACCGTCACACCGGCTAGAGCAACCTGCGCCGGGATCGGCGCAGACAAGTTGCTCTACGCTTTTGATGCAGATCATCTTTTCTGCATTTGGGCGATTCAACCCAAATGCAGGATGATCTAGTTGCGGCGACTTCGAACATTTCCAAATCGATATATCGCACTATCTGAATTTCAGAAATTTCTGAAATGACAGACGAGACCGATCGTGATGAAGCTGCCGGCACTGCACCAGGAGTTCGTGCTGCATTTCGGCGAGATGGGCTCGCGCTGGGGCATCAACCGCACGGTGGGGCGAATTTACGCGCTGCTGTTCCTGTCCGACCGACCGCTCAACGCAGAGGACATCGTTGACCGGCTCGAGGTCTCGCGCTCCAACGTCTCGATGGGCCTGAAGGAACTGCAGGCCTGGAGCCTGGTGCGGCTGAAGCATCTGCCCGACGACCGCCGCGACCATTTCACCACGCCTGAGGACTTGTGGGAGATCGTCCGCATCCTCGTCGCGGAACGCAAGAAGCGCGAGATCGATCCAACGCTCAGCAAGCTGCGCGAACTGGAGATGCAGGCTCCGGACGAGGCGCGCGACTGCCACGCCCACGCCAGGATTCGCGAGCTGCGCGAGATGATCGAGCTGCTGACCGGCTGGTACGACGACATGAACCGGCTGGAGACCGAACGGCTCGTGCAGCTTCTGGCGCTCGGTTCCCGCCTGCAGCAGTTCGTCGGCAAGGCGGAGAAGGTCGTCTCCTTCCGGCGCGGCAAGACGGAGGCTGAACGCTGATGGACACGCTCATCCTGTCGCGCATCCAGTTCGGCGCCAACATCTCCTTCCACATCCTGTTTCCGACCGTCACCATCGCGCTCGGCTGGGTGCTGCTGTTCTTCAAGCTGCGCTTCAACGCCACTGGCGATGAACGCTGGATGGACGCCTACCGCTTCTTCGTGAAGGTCTTCGCGCTGAGCTTCGCGCTCGGCGTCGTCTCCGGCATCACCATGAGTTTCCAGTTCGGCACCAACTGGCCGGGCTTCATGGAAACCGTCGGCAACATCGCAGGTCCCTTGCTGGCCTATGAGGTGCTGACCGCGTTCTTCCTGGAGGCGGTGTTCCTGGGCATCATGCTGTTCGGGTTTTCGCGCGTGCCCGGCTGGCTGCACACGCTGGCGACCTTTCTCGTCGCCTTCGGCACCACCATGAGCGCTTTCTGGATCCTGGTGCTGAACTCCTGGATGCACACGCCGGTGGGCTTCGAGATGCGCGACGGCGTGGCGCATGCGACCAACTGGCTGGCCATCGTCTTCAACCCGTCGATGCCCTACCGGCTGACCCACATGCTGATCGCCAGCGGATTGACGGTGGCGTTCCTGATCGCCGGGCTGTCGGCGTTCCGCCTGCTGCTCGGCGACAAGGGCGGGAGCGCACGGCTCAGCCTCAAGACCGGTGTGACCATTGCCGCCATCCTGATCCCGATCCAGATCCTCGTCGGTGATCTACATGGCCTCAACACGCTGGAGCACCAGCCGCAGAAGGTCGCGGCGATGGAGGGCAACTGGGAGACGCGCGGCAACGTGCCGCTGCTGCTGTTCGCGCTTCCCGACGAGGCGGCGCGCGAGAACCGCTTCGAGATCGGCATCCCGGGCGGGGCCAGCCTGATCTTGAAGCACAGTTTCGACGGCGTGGTGCTTGGGCTGAATGACTTCGTCGCCGAGGACGGCACCGTCATGCATCCACCGGTCTTCGCGGTGTTCTGGTCGTTCCGGGTGATGGTCGGCATCGGGGTGCTGATGCTGGTGCTGTCGTGGTTCGCGGCCTACGTGCTGTGGCGCCGCCGGCCCGAAACGATCAACCCGTGGCTGCTGCGTGGCTTCGTGGCCATGACGTTTTCGGGCTGGGTGGCGACGCTGGCGGGCTGGTACACAACCGAGATCGGCCGCCAGCCCTGGCTGGTGCAGGGCGTGATGACCACCAAGCAGGCGGTTGCCGACGTGCCCGCGCCGATGGTGCTGTCGACGCTCGTCGTCTATCTCGCCATCTACGTGCTGCTGACCACCGCCTACATCTCGGTGCTGTTCTACCTTGCCCGCAAGGCCGCGCGCGGCGAGGACGTCAAGCCGCTGACGCCGTCTTCGGGCGCGGCCGAAGTCGAACTCATTCCGGCGGAGTAGGCGCGTCATGATGTCCCTTTTCGGTGATCCGGCCGTCTGGCTGCCCCTCGTCTTTGCCGGGCTGATGGGCGTGTCGATCCTCGTCTACGTCGTGCTCGACGGCTTCGATCTCGGTGTCGGCGTGCTGACGCCATTGGCGGGCGAGACGCACAAGGACCGCATGGTCGCCTCGATCGGTCCGTTCTGGGACGCCAACGAGACCTGGCTGGTGCTGGCCGTCGGGCTGCTGCTGGTGGCGTTTCCCGTTGCCCACGGGATCATCCTGACGGCGCTCTACCTGCCCGTCGCGGTGATGCTGCTGGGGCTGATCCTGCGCGGGGTGGCCTTCGAGTTCCGCGCCAAGGCGCCGGCTCCCAACAAGCCGTTGTGGAACCGCGCCTTCTTCTACGGGTCGCTGATGACGGCGCTGTCCCAGGGCTTCATGCTCGGCCTCTACATCATGGGGTTGCAATGGACGTTCGCCACCGTCGCCTTCGCCTGTCTCACCGCGCTATGCACCACCGCTGGCTACTGCTTCATGGGCGCCACCTGGCTGATCATCAAGGCTGAAGGCGAGCTCCAGGTCACGGCTGTGCGCTGGGCGCGGGCGTCGCTCAACGGCCTGCTTGCCGGCTTCGTCGCCATTTCGGTGGCCAGCCCGCTTGTGTCGCCGCGCATCTTCGCCAAGTGGTTCTCGGTGCCGGAGATCCTGTTGCTGGCACCGCTGCCGGTCATGGCGGCGGGCATCACCGCGCTTGTCTGGTGGGCGTTGACGCACCTGCCGGACGAGCACGACCGCTACCGCCATGTCCCGTTTGTTGCCGGCAGCGTGTTGTTCATGCTCGCCTTCGCGGGGCTCGCCTATTCCTTCTACCCTTATGTGGTGCCGGAAAAACTCACCCTCTACGAGGCGGCGGCGGCGCCGGAGAGCCTGCTGATCATCCTCGTGGGAACCGTGTTCGTGCTGCCGGCGATTGGTGGTTACACGGCGCTCGCCTACATCGTCTTCCGCGGCAAGGCACGCGCGCTGAGTTACGATTGAGTATGTGTCGAGCGACCCGTGGCCTTGACCCGTTCCAAAACCGCAAGTACGTTTCGCCGCGCGTCGGGCAGGGTGCCCGGGGCAGACACGACAACGGGACCAGCCAGCAGATGATGACGGCGATCCTTATCGTATCGAAGCGCGTTGCCGGGGCGGCCAGCTAGCCGCACACCCGAACGGTAACGCGCGTCCAGGCCCCTAACGGGGCCTTTTTTATTGCCGCGACGGTTCTGAGCGCGGTAACTGGCGAGGGCAGGGGCAGGCGCCCCGATGAGGAGTTGAGACGATGGCCGAGGAGATGACCGGCGCGGAAATGGTCGTCAAGGCGTTGGAGGACCAGGGGGTCACCGACGTCTTCGGATATCCGGGCGGGGCGGTCCTGCCGATCTATGACGAGCTGTTCATGCAGGAAAAGGTGCGCCACATCCTGGTGCGCCACGAGCAGGGCGCGACCCATGCGGCGGAAGGCTATGCCCGCTCGACCGGCAAGCCCGGCGTGGTGCTGGTGACGTCGGGTCCCGGTGCCACCAACGCGGTCACCGGACTGACCGACGCGCTGATGGACTCAATCCCGCTGGTGTGCATCACCGGACAGGTGCCCACCCATCTCATCGGTTCTGACGCCTTCCAGGAGTGCGACACCGTCGGCATCACCCGCTCCTGCACCAAGCACAATTACCTGGTGAAATCGGTCGAAGACCTGCCGCGCGTGCTGCATGAGGCGTTCCAGGTCGCTTCCAGCGGACGGCCCGGCCCGGTCGTCGTCGACATCCCCAAGGACGTGCAGTTCGCCAAGGGAAGCTACATCGGGCCGAAGAACATCGCCCACCGCACCTATCATCCGCAGGTCAAGGGCGATCTCGACCAGATCCGGGCCGCCGTCGACATGATGATGGCGGCGAAGAAACCGGTCTTCTACACCGGCGGTGGCGTCATCAATGCAGGCCCGGCGGCAAGCCAGTTGCTGCGCGAGCTGGTGCGGCTGACCGGCTTCCCGATCACCTCCACGCTGATGGGGCTCGGCGCCTACCCGGCGGCCGATCCGCAATGGATCGGCATGCTCGGCATGCACGGCACCTACGAGGCCAACATGGCGATGCACGACTGCGACCTGATGATCAACATCGGGGCGCGGTTCGACGACCGCATCACCGGGCGGTTGGACGCGTTCTCGCCGGGATCGCGCAAGATCCACGTCGATATCGACCCGTCCTCGATCAACAAGAACGTCAAGGCCGATATCGGCATCCTGGGCGATTGCGCGCACGTGCTGGAAGACATGGTGCGGCTCTACCGGGCCAGCGGCGACAAGCCGGACGCCAAGGCGCTGAAGAGCTGGTGGGCGGAGATCGACGGTTGGCGGGGCCGCAAGTCGCTTTCCTACCGCAACAGCGAAGACGTGATCATGCCGCAATACGCCATCGAGCGGCTGTATCAGCTCTCCACGGACAAGGACGTCTACGTCACCACCGAGGTCGGCCAGCACCAGATGTGGGCGGCGCAGTACTTCCACTTCGAGGAGCCCAACCGCTGGATGACATCCGGCGGCCTTGGCACCATGGGCTATGGGCTGCCGGCTGCCATCGGCGCCCAGGTGGCGCATCCCGGTTCGCTGGTCGTCGATATCGCCGGCGACGCCTCGATCCTGATGAACATCCAGGAAATGTCGACGGCGGTGCAGTACCGCCTGCCGGTCAAGGTGTTCATCCTCAACAACCAGTACATGGGCATGGTGCGCCAGTGGCAGCAGTTGCTGCACGGCAACCGCCTATCGGAGAGCTACACCGAGGCGCTGCCCGACTTCGTCAAGCTGGCGGAAGCCTATGGCGGTGTCGGCATCCGGGCCGAAAAGCCCGCCGAACTCGACGACAAGATCAACGAGATGATGGAGGTCGACGCGCCGGTGCTGTTCGATTGCCGGGTCGCGGCACTCGCTAACTGCTTCCCGATGATCCCGTCGGGCAAGGCGCATAACGAGATGCTGCTTGGCGACGACGTGCCCGACGAGGAGATCGACAGCGCCATCGACGAGGAAGGCAAGGTGCTGGTGTGAGGACGCCGCTCGGCGCGCCGGGCATCGCCGAGTACGTCCTGCTGGGGCTTCTGGCGGCGATCTGGGGCTCCGCCTTCATGTTCATCAAGATCGCTGTGGCCACCGTGCCGCCCGCCACGATCACGCTGGGCCGCATGGTGATCGCCACCGCGATGCTGGTGCCGATTGCGGTTGCCGCCGGCCGGGCGCTGCCGCGCGATCCACGCATCTACGGCTTCATCGCGCTGGCTGGCCTGTTCGGCAACGCGCTGCCCTTCACGCTGATCGCCTGGGGTCAGCAGGAGATCGATTCCGGGCTCGCGGCGATCCTGATGGGTGCGATGCCGCTGTTCACGCTGCTGCTGGCGCACATGTTCACCGCCGACGAAAAGCTCAACGTGCTCAAGGTGATCGCGGTTGGTTTCGGTTTTGCCGGCATGATTATGCTGATCGGCCCGGCCAAGCTGGCTGGTCTCGGCGCGCAGGTCATCGCGCAATTGGCGGTCGCCTGCGGGGCCGTGTGCTATGCGGTCAACGCCATCATTACGCGGCATCTCAGCGGACTGCCGCGGCGCGCCGTCGCGGCGAGCGTGATGGCGTCTTCGGCGGTGATGATGCTGCCGGTTGCGTTCATCAGCGATCTTTCCGCCGGCGTCGGCCCGGTTCTGGCGCAGGCGAGCTGGGGGTCGCTGGGTGCCGTCGTGTTGCTCGGCGTGCTGCATACGGGACTGGCGACGCTGATCATGTTCCGCATCGTCGCCGGCGCGGGCGCGACCTTCTTCAGCCAGATCAACTTCCTGGTGCCGCTGTTCGGGGTCGCCTGGGGCGCGCTGCTGCTTGGCGAACGCCCGCAGGTCAACGCCTACATCGCGCTGGCGTTGATCCTGATCGGTATCGCCATCGCCCAGCGGGCCCAGCAGGCCCGGCGGGTGGTCTGACATGCGCATCGCCGCTATCTTCTCCCCTGCGTGCTGCGCGCACGGGTCATGGTCCCTGGCTGGGTCACAGACCCAGCAAAGGAGGTGATCCGATGCCGACACTCGTGATCGGTAACAAGAACTATTCGTCCTGGTCGCTGAGGCCATGGCTGGCGCTGAAGGCGGCCGGCGTGGACTTCGACGAGCAGGTTATCCCGCTCAACCAGCCCGACACCAAGGAGCATCTCGACAAGGTGTCTCCGGCGGGCCTGGTGCCGGTGCTGATCGACGGCGAGCTGACGGTCTGGGATTCGCTGGCCATCATCGAGTGGGCAGCCGAGCAGGGCGAAACGCCGATCTGGCCGGAGGATCCGCAGGCCCGCGCCATCGCCCGTTCGGTGAGCGCGGAGATGCACGCCGGCTTCTATCCGCTGCGCAAGCACTGCCCGATGAACATTCGCCGGCGCAATCCGCCCAAGGAGCGCGACCCGGCCGTGATGGCCGACGTGGCGCGGATCGAGCAGTTGTGGTCCGATTGCCGCGCGCGTTACGGCAAGGGCGGGCCATTCCTGTTCGGCGCGTTCTCCGCCGCCGACTGCATGTATGCGCCGGTGGCGACCCGTATCCGCACCTATTCGCTGCCCGTGTCGAAGGAAAGCGCGGCCTACATCGATGCGATCTACGACCATCCGGACTTTCGGCAGTGGGCGGAGGACGGGGCAGCGGAGCCCTGGACCAACCCCAACAGCGATATCGACTGAACAGCAAGACATGCTCTAGACAGGACGCAAGACCCATGAACTCCCAGCCGGCTTCGGCCTATTTCATCGAAGAGCGCGACGACAAGCACGTTACCCATACGCTGTCGGTGCTGGTGGACAACGAACCGGGCGTGTTGGCGCGGGTGATCGGGCTGTTTTCCGGGCGCGGCTACAACATCGAGTCGCTGACTGTCTCCGAGGTCAGCCACGAACGCCACGTCTCGCGCATCACCATCGTCACCACGGCGGTGGCGGAGGTGATCGTGCAGATCAAGTCGCAGCTCGAGCGGCTGGTTCCCGTTCACCGGGTGATCGATCTGACCGAGATCGCCCGCCGCAACAACTACGACAAGCCGCTGGAGCGCGAGCTGGCACTGGTCAAGGTGGCGGGCACCGGCGAGAACCGTCTGGAAGCGCTGCGCCTGGCGGATGCGTTCCGCGCCACGGTGATCGACGCCACCACAGACCATTTCGTGTTCGAGATCACCGGCCGGGTCTCCAAGATCGAGCAGTTCGTTTCCATCATGCAGCCGCTCGGGCTGATCGAGGTCTGCCGCACCGGCGTCGCGGCGGTGGCGCGCGGCCCCGAGCCGATGTGACCGGCGGCCGGCCATGAGCGCCTATCCGCCCGGCTGCGCCTTCGTCGATGGCACGTTCTGTGCCATCGCGGATGCGAAGATCTCCGTTCTCGACTGGGGCTTCCTGCGCTCGGACGCCACCTATGACGTGGTGCATGTTTGGCAGGGACGCTTCTTCCGGCTCGACGCCCATCTCGACCGGTTCCTCGCCTCGGCGGAGAAAATCCACCTCACCGTGCCGCACGCGCGCGACGAGATCGCCGCGATCCTCGCCGAACTGGTGGATCGGGCCGGCTTCGACGAGGCTTATGTGGAGATGATCATCACCCGTGGCGTGTCGCCGACATTCAGCCGTGACCCGCGTGACGCCATCAACCGCTTCATCGCCTTCGCCATTCCCTTCGGCTGGATTCTGAGGCCCGAGGAGCGCCAGGAGGGGCTGGCGGTCGCGGTCTCCGAGATCGCGCGCATTCCGCCCGACTCCGTCGATCCGACGGTGAAGAACTACCACTGGCTCGACCTCGTCATGGGCATGTATGACGCCTACGGGCAGGGCGCGCGCACCTGCGTGCTGAGCGATGGCGCCGGCAATGTGACCGAGGGGCCGGGCTTCAACATTTTCGTCGTCAAGGACGGCAAGGTGGCGACGCCGGAGCGCGGCGTGCTGCAGGGCATCACCCGGCAGGCGGCGATGCTGCTGCTCGGCGAGATGGATGTGTCCGTCGCCGAGCGTGCCGTGATGCTCGAGGAACTGCATGGCGCAGACGAGGTCTTCGCCACCTCCACCGCCGGCGGCGTCATGCCGGTGACGCGGATCAGCGCCGGCACGGTTGCCGACGGTAAGCCGGGCCCGGTCACGCGCGCGCTGATTGAGCGCTACTGGGATGCGCATACCCGCGGCGATGGCTGGTCCATAGCGGTCGCCGATATCCCACGCGTCGGCGCGGCTTTGCCGAAGCCCGGCGACGCTTAGGCAGGCGCGCTGCCCACCCCTGCGGGAACCGGGTGGCCGCCCATGCCGGAATGGGCTAGCTGACGCTGTTGGGATCGGTCAGACTTGCCGGTCAACGCCAATTCCCCAACAGTCTCATGTCCTTCGACGTCTTTCTCGCATTGCTGGTCTTCGCCTTGGTCGCCTCGATCACGCCGGGGCCGAACAACTTCATGCTGCTGGCTTCCGGCGTGAATTTCGGCTTCGCGCGCACGCTGCCGCACATGTTCGGGATCATGGGCGGGTTCTTCGTGCTGCTGATCGCCGTCGGGTTCGGGCTTGGCGCGCTGATCCAGACCTTCCCGGTGATGCATCTGGTGCTCAAGGTGCTGGGCGGTGGATACCTGCTCTATCTCGCCTGGCGCATCGCCATGTCCCGCTCCATGGGCAAGGCCGGCAACTCCGCGCGCCCGATGACATTCCTGGAGGCGGCCGCCTTCCAGTGGGTCAACCCGAAGGCCTGGATGATGGCGGTGACGGCGATGGCGATCTACACCAACCCCGAAAACCACTCCGTGTCGGTGCTGCTGGTCGGCGTGGCCTTCAGCCTGGTCAACCTGCCAAGCGTTTCGGTGTGGGCCGGCTTCGGGGTGGCGCTGCGCGGTTTCCTCGCCGATCCGGTGCGGCTGAAATGGTTCAACATCGCCATGGGCGTTGCCCTGGCGCTGACGCTGATCCCGATGTTGCGCTAAGCGAAAAATGCAAAGTAGGGGCGGTTGAGCATCAGTGCGACGATGCCGAGCATGGCGAAGAAGGCCGGCACGCCGCAGGCGAACCAGATGCGGAACAGCCTGAAATAGTCTGCTGGCAGGTCACCGCCCGAGGCAAGTGCTGCGCGCGCCATGTCGCGCATGCGCACCTGGATAATCAGCACCGGCAGCCACAGCGCGCCGATAACGATATAGAGCAGGATCGAGACAAGCAGCCAGCCATCGCTCAACGGCCAGCCGATCATCAGCGCCAGCGCCACGCCGGTGACCGGCTGTACGATCACCGCGGTTGCCGTGAACAGCGCATCCGCCCGCACAACCGTGCCGGAGACATGGGCGATTGCCGCCACGTCGCGCGACAGGTGCGCCATCAGCATGAAGAAGGCGATGCCCACACCGGTGCCGAACAGCACGATGGCGCCCATCACATGAACGAAGCGCAGCAGTTCTTCCATGGTCAGCGCTCGCGCAGGATGGCGAGCCCGGCGCAGGCGAGCAGGATTTGCGGCAGCACTTTCAGATACGGGCCCAGAGGGTCGATCCACAATCGCGGCGCGAGCGCCGTGCCGCCGGCCAGATACGCGAGACTGACCGCGATCATGGCCATCAGCGCGACCCGCGCGATGCGTTCGATCGCGACGCCCAGCCCTAAGGCAAAGTCGAGCGCGACGGTGGCGACAAGAATGTTCGTCGCGGTCCGTGGCGTGAAGCCCGCCGCCACCAGGTGTGCCAACGAGTCGTTGTGGTTGATCAGTGCGATGATCCCCGTCGCCAGCCAGAACACCGACAGCGTTGCAAGCAGCGGGAACTTGAGCAGCCACAGCCGTGCCGCCCACAGGTCGTGCGCGCCGGCGGGGTTGTCGCGCAGGGTTTCGTCGAGGCTGGCGAAAGCGCGCTCGGCGGGTTCCTTCGCCGTGACACCGTCGGCCATGATCGAGAGGGCGGTGCTGCGCAGCGGCGAGCGCCATCCCAACCGGCCCAGCCAATCGGCGATGCGCGCCGTCAACCCGACCAGCAAAGCAGGCACGCGGATCACGAGCGCGGGCGGCAGGCCGAGCCAGGCGCGGTGGCGGGCGACGAGATCGCCAAGCGTCATGGTCTGCGGATGAGCCAGCTCCAGATCGCTTCCCGGCGCGATGTCGCCGCTGAGCGCATCGGACACGGCCGCTGCCACATCCGCCAGCGCGACTGTCTGCACCGGGCTGCCGGCATGGGCGATCGGCGTCACCAGGGGAAATGCGGCGAGGCCGCGGATCAGGGCGGTGCCGCCATGGGCGTTGCGCCCCACCACCAGCGATGGCCGCAGGATGACGGACGCGATTGGCGATGCCGCCAGCGCCTCGTCGGCGGCGCGTTTGGTTGCGAGGAACGCGCTCTCGCCACGGCCCATGTCGGTGCGCGCCGAGATCTGCACGATCAGGCGCACGCCTTGCGCCTCGGCCACCATGTAGAGCGCCGTCATGGCGTCTTGTTGCACGGCGGTGACGTTGTCACGGGCGCCGTCCTGCAGCGCGCCGGCGCAGTTGACCACCGTGTCGATGCCATCGAGCAATTCCCGCCAGTCCTCCGGCCGGGTCAGCCGGGCGATGTCGGCCCGGCGCCAATCGGCCTGCGGCAGGCTGGTGCCGGCCCGGGCGATGTCGCGGGCGACCCCATGCACCGCATGACCGTCGGCCAGCAGCCGGCGGCAGACCGCCTGGCCGATGAAGCCGCTGGCGCCGAGGACCAGAACGCTCCTGAAATCTGTCATGGACCGGAAGGTAACGTGGTTGCGCTGTCGCACCAATCGCCCGGACCCGCCGAATCTGCGAAGACTGCGCCCATGGCCTATTCCAGCGAACAGGATGCCGCGCTCAAGGCGGTCGCCGACTGGCTCAAGCAGCCGAACCGGCAGCAGGTGTTCCGCCTGTTCGGCTATGCGGGCACGGGCAAGACGACGCTGGCGCGGCGTATCGCCGAGGATGTCGACGGCAAGGTGCAGTTCGCCGCCTTCACCGGCAAGGCGGCGCAGGTACTGCGGGCGCGCGGCGCCACCAACGCGCGCACCATCCACTCGCTGATTTACCGGCCGCGCGGCGAGGAGGCCGATGAGGAGACCGGCGATGTGTCGCCGACGTTCTCGCTCAACCGCTCCTCGCCGGTGAGCGAGGCAAAGCTGATCATCGTCGACGAATGCTCCATGGTGGACGAGGCGCTGGGCCGCGATCTGCTCTCCTTCGGTACGCCGGTGCTGGTACTCGGCGATCCGGGGCAGTTGCCGCCGGTGTCGGGCGGCGGCTTCTTCACCGAGGCCGAGCCGGACATGATGCTCACCGAAATCCACCGTCAGGCGCAGGGCAACCCGATCGTGGAACTGGCCCGGCAGGTGCGCGAGGGCGAAGAGCTCAGCCACGGCGCGTACGGCGACAGCCTGGTGGTTTCGCGCCAGGACGTACCGCAGGAGCGTGTGCCCGGCGCCGATCAGGTGCTGGTTGGCATCAACCGCACCCGCCACCGCTACAACCGCCGGCTGCGCGAGATCGCCGGCTTCGAGGAGCCGTTGCCGTGTTCCGGCGACCGGCTGGTGTGCCTGAGGAACGATCCCAAGAAGGGGCTGTTGAACGGCTCGCTATGGACGGTGATGAGCGCGCCGCGCACCGTGCGCAAGGCACTCAGCATGATCGTCCAGTCCGACGATGACGGCATCGACCGCACGGTGGCCAAGGTGAAGGTGCTGCGCGAGGTGTTCGAGGCGCCGGAGGCGGAGATTGCCTGGCAGGTGCGCCGGCGCCACGACGAGTTCGATTTCGGCTACGCGCTGACCGTGCACAAGGCGCAAGGCTCGCAGTGGAACGATGTGGTGGTGTTCGACGAGAGCTTTGCCTTCCGCGAACACCGCGCCCGCTGGCTCTATACGGCGATTACGCGCGCCGCGGAACGGGTTATGATCGTTCGCTAGCGCGACATCAGGAGTGAGGCGAAGCCGAACGGGAGCCGGTTTTCCGCCCGGATGCCGCGCAAAAACGAATGTGGGTTCGCTATGGGCAACGGCACGGCGATCATCACCGGCGGGTCGCGCGGCATCGGCGCCGCGACGGCGCGGCTTGCGGCTGCGGCCGGCTGGGATGTCTGCGTCAACTACGCACGCTCGGACAAGGCGGCGCAGGCGATCGTTGCTGAGGTGGAGGCCACCGGCGCCCGGGGGCTTGCCGTGCAGGCGGATGTCGCCGAGGAGGCCGACATTCTGCACCTGTTCGATACGGCGGCCGAGCAACTCGGGCCTGTCACAGCGCTGGTCAACAATGCCGGCGTGATCGCCCCACAGATGCGGTTCGCCGAGATGAGCGCCGAGCGCATCGCACGCATCCTGGCGGTCAACACCTATGGCGCGCTGTTGTGCGCCCGCGAGGCGGTGCGCCGCATGGCGAAATCGCGTGGAGGGCAGGGTGGTGTCATCGTCAACGTGTCCTCCATGGCCGCGCGGCTGGGTTCGCCGAACGAATATGTCGACTACGCGGCGTCCAAGGGTGCGATCGACACGCTGACCGTGGGGCTGGCGAAGGAAGTCGGCAACGAGGGTATCCGCGTCAACGCAGTGCGGCCGGGGCTGATCGACACGGACATCCACGCCGATGGCGGCGCGCCGGACCGCGCCCATCGGCTGGGCGTATCAACGCCCATGGGCCGCGCCGGCACGGCGGAGGAGGTGGCTGAGACGATTGTTTGGCTGATGTCGGAGAAAAGCGCCTATGTGACGGGGGCGTGCATCGATGTTTCGGGGGGCAGGTGAAGGGAGTTCGCTGCATCGCCGCAAACCAAAGTCGTCACCCCGGACAGCGCGCCCGCGCGTGATCCGGGGTCCATGCTGAGTTCCCGCAGATACACCGGTTACGAGTCATTCTCGGCGGTCGCCCCATGGACCCCGGATCAAGTCCGGGGTGACGCGGAGAGCAAGGCACGGCGGCGGACCACCCAAAGGCCGTCACCTGGTCACTTTCTGCGTCACTCCGGCGAAAGCCGGGGGCCAGTGCGGTATGACGGGATCACACCGGCGTGCCGGGGGTAGGGCAGAGTTCCCCGGCGGTCGCCCGGATGAAACCACATCTTCACCCGCGCCGGCCTTTCGATCCTGTCCGGGTTCTCCAAGACGACAACCCTCCTTGACCCAATATGCTTGTTCCGCTAAGTCACCGTACCGAACGGTACGGTACGCTCCATATGGAGTGGCGAGTGAGGCGGGATGCTCAAGGCGGGGCAGGAACGGTCGGTGGCGCAGGCAAGACGGGCAGGTGTGGGACGTGGTTCGGGGGCGGTGAAGGCCACCGCCCGCGTCGATGCCCCCTTCTCCCCACGCCAGCGCGAGGTGCTCGAAGTGGCGCTGCGGCTGCTTGTCGAGGGCGGTGACAAGGCGCTGACCACATCCGCGCTGGCCTCTGCCGCCAACTGTTCCAAGGAGAGCCTCTACAAATGGTTCGGCGACCGTGACGAGCTGCTCGCGGCGGTCGTGACGCACCAGGCGAGCAAGGTGCGCTTCATCGACGAGCAGGCGCCGCCGGCGACCGCGGACGACTTCGTCATTGCCCTCAGGGGCTTCGCCGAAGACCTGCTGAGCGTGTTGTTCTCCGACACCTCGCTGGCGCTGAACAGGCTTGCGACCGGCTCGGTGACGGGCGAGGCGCAGGGCCTCGGCGCGGTGCTGCTGGAGCGCGGCAAGCAGCGTATCGAGGGTCGCGCCAAGCGCCTGCTGGATGCCGGCCGTGCGCTCGGCGCGATCTCCTTCGACGATGCCGATGCGGCTTACGGCGATCTCTATGGATTGATTCTGGGCGATGCCCATATGCGCGCGCTGCTTGGCGACGTGCCGCCGCGCCGCCGGACCGATATCTCGCGGCGCGCAAAGGGCGCCATCGACCGGTTTCTCAACCTCTACGCGGGGCATGAGCGCGCCGCGTCGAAACGCACATGAACCACGAAAGGACCAAGTGAATGCGCGTCTATTACGATCGTGATGCCGATCTCAATCTGATCAAGGGCAAGAAGGTGCTCGTCATCGGCTATGGCAGCCAGGGGCGGGCGCACGCGCTCAACCTGAAGGACTCCGGCGTGGAGAACGTCGCCGTGGCGCTGCGGGCCGGCTCCTCCACCGCAAAGAAGGTGGAGGCCGACGGGCTCAAGGTGATGACGGTGTCCGAAGGTGCCGCCTGGGCCGACATGATGATGATGGCGACCCCTGACGAGTTGCAGGCGGACATCTGGTCGGAGGACATCGCCCCCAACATCCGCGACGGCGCGGCGATCGCCTTCGCCCATGGCCTCAACGTGCACTTCAACCTGATCGAGCCGGGCAAGACCATCGACGTGGTCATGGTCGCGCCGAAGGGGCCGGGCCACACGGTGCGCGGCGAGTACCAGAAGGGAGGCGGCGTGCCCTGCCTGATCGCCATCCATCAGGATGCCTCGGGCAACGCGCACGAGATGGCGCTGTCATACGCATGCGCCATCGGTGGCGGGCGCTCCGGCGTCATCGAGACGACGTTCCGGGAGGAATGCGAGACCGACCTGTTCGGCGAGCAGGTGG
>JANQNT010000011.1 GCA_028279445.1 Tepidamorphaceae bacterium
GCTCATGCAGGCGGGTTTCCTCGGCGCGGCAGTTGTTACTTGTGTTCGGTCCGCAAGCCGCATAGCCTAGTTGTTTGTGACCGTTCGGTCAATCTTGCATGATATATGATGACTGAATTAATGCTATGCAAGTCAGAGGGTTAGATAATTTTTTGTGGATTCAGTCATTGAGTTCATGGGAAATGTGTCTGCTTGGCGTAGCGCTTCGGAAGGGGCGCTAGAGCGCATGCGTCCACAGCTTCGCCAGGCCAAGATCATCGATTTCGTGCAGGCGCGCGGCCAGGTCAGCGTGGAGGATCTGGCCGGTCGTTTCGGGGCCTCGCACGAAACCATACGCCGTGATCTGAACGCGCTCGCCGAAGCCGGGATCGTGCAGAAGGTCCATGGCGGTGCGAAGCTGCCCGGCGGCGTGCGCGAGGGGCCGTTCCGCCAACGCATGACCCAGAATGCCGGCGCCAAGCGCGCCATCGCGGTGAAGGCGGCGTCGATCATCGAACCCGGCGCGGCCGTGTTCATCGATACCGGCACGACGACGCTGATCCTGGCTGAGGAACTGACCAAGACCACCGGGCTGACGGTCATCACCAACTCCACCCGCATTGCCGAAGTGATCGCGGCGGCCGGCAACAAGGCAACGGTGTTCCTGCTTGGCGGGCGGTTCGATACCGACAACCGCGAGGCGGTCGGACCGTTGACGATCTCC
Organism: Tepidamorphaceae bacterium; assembly: GCA_028279445.1. Taxonomy (GTDB): domain Bacteria; phylum Pseudomonadota; class Alphaproteobacteria; order Rhizobiales; family Tepidamorphaceae; genus JANQNT01. The sequence goes on from JANQNT010000011.1 coordinate 704, forward strand.
GAGATCCAGCGCTTCCGCGCCGATCATGCCATCATCGGCGTCGGGGCGGTGAGCGTGGCCGGCTGCATGGACTTCAACTTCGACGAAGCGCAGATTGCCCGTGCCATGGTCGACCACGCCGATCACGTCGTGGCGCTGGCGGACAGTTCCAAGCTCTCCACCACGGCCCCGTTCCGGGTCTGCGGGCTGGACCGCGTCGACATGCTGGTCAGCGAGCGTGCGCCGGAACCGGCCTTGCACCAGGCGCTGGCAACGGCGAGGGTAGCGTTGCTATGAAAGTGCGGTCGTCGGTTTGCCGCGGCATGGCGCCTACCATGGCGCCCGCCATCAGGGGGGCTTGGGTGACGGCGAAACGGGCGTCGGTTGCGTCTGGCATGTTTGGGCCAGGCATGGGGGCTGCGGCGGATGCCTAAGCCGATCATGCTCTATGTCCGATACGTCGACTGGGTGTCGGAGAAATTCGGCCTCGTGGCGATGTATCTGATCTTCCTGATGATCGGTGTGCTGCTGCTCGATGCGGTGACGCGCAACATCGTCAACATCCCGCTGCACTGGTGCATCGAGATGGCGCAGTTCACGCTGGCCGCCTACTACATCGTCGGCGGCGCGCACTCGCTGCAGCTTGGCGATCACGTGCGCATGGACCTGATCTACGACAACCTGTCGGAGACCGGTAAGGCGAAGATGGACGTCGTCACCAGCGCGTTCCTGATCTTCTATCTGATCTGCCTGCTGGTCGGCGCGGTCTCCTCGACGGTGTATTCGCTTGAGGTCAACCAGCGGCTGATGTCGATCTGGGCGCCGCCGCTGGCGCCGATCAAGATCATCATGGTCTTCGGCATCGTGCTGATGCTGCTGCAGGTCGTCTCCACGCTGTTCAAGGACATCGCCAAGGTGCGGGGTGTCGACATTCCCGGCGCGTACACGGCCGGAGGCCCCATCGTATGAGTTACGAACTCATCGCGATCACCATGTTCGCGACCATGCTGCTGATGCTGCTGACGGGGCAGCGGGTGTTCGGCGCGATCGGCGCGGTGGCGGCTGGCGCGGCGCTGTTGCTCTATGGCCAGGGCGCCATCGAGATGCCCTTCAACCAGGCCTTCAAGCTGTTCAACTGGTTCCCGCTGCTGACCCTGCCGCTGTTCGTCTACATGGGCTACATGCTGTCGGAATCGCGCATCGCCGACGACCTCTACAAGATGTTCCACGTCTGGTTCGGCAACGTGAAGGGCGGGCTCGCCATCGGCACCATCTTCCTGATGGTGGTGATTTCGGCGATGAACGGGCTCTCCGTCGCGGGCATGGCCATCGGCGCTACCATCGCGCTGCCGGAACTGCTGCGGCGCGGCTACGACAAGGTGATGGTCACCGGCGTCATCCAGGCGGGCAGTTCGCTCGGCATCCTGGTGCCGCCGAGCGTGGTGCTGGTGCTCTATGGCATGATCGCGCGCGAACCGGTCGGGCAGTTGTGGCTGGCGGGCGCCATTCCCGGATTGATGATGGCCAGCCTGTTCGTCATCTACATCTACGTGCGCTGCCGGTTGCAGCCGCATCTGGGCCCGACCCTGCCGAAAGAGGAAATCGACGTCCCGTTCGCCGAGAAGCTGCGCCTGCTGCGGGCTGGCATCATCCCGTTCCTGATCTTCTTCTTCATGACGGGGCTGTTCGTCACCGGCTACACCAGCCTGGTGGAAAGCTCCGCCGTCGGCGCGACGGCGGCGACGCTGGCCGCGCTGTTCAAGCGCCGGCTGTCGCTGCAACTGATGCACACCGTCGCCAAGAAGACGCTCGGCGTCTCCTGCATGTTCCTGTGGATCATCCTGTCGGCGCTGGCCTTCGGCGCAGTGTTCGACGGCATCGGTGCGGTCAAGGCGATTGAATCCCTGTTCATCACCCGCTGGGAGCTGACCCCCTGGCAGGTGCTGATCATGATGCAACTGTCCTATCTGGTGATGGGCATGTTCCTCGACGACACCGCCATGCTGGTGATCGTCGCACCGCTCTATGTGCCGCTGGTGGTGGCGCTCGGCTTCGATCCGATCTGGTACGGCGTGCTTTACACGATCACCTGCCAGATCGCCTACATGACCCCGCCGTTTGGCTACAATTTGTTCCTCATGCGCGCCATGGCGCCGCCTGAGGTATCGCTCATGGACATTTATCGATCCATCATCCCCTTCGTCATGGTGATGACCTTTGGATTGATACTTGTGGCTGTCTTTCCGCAGATTGCCCTGTGGCTGCCGCACTATGTCTACGGCATCACGCCGTGACACATCAGGCACAGGCGCGCGCGGGAGGCGGCAAACAATAACCCGGAGAAACAGGAGCAGGTGATGACTAAGAAACCCGACAAGACGCTGATAACCGGCGCTGAGAAACCTAGCCGGCGCAGGTTCCTCAAGACCGCCGGTGCCGGCGGCGCGGCTGTTGCCGCATCGACGCTCGCCGCGCCGGCGGTGCTGTCGCAGTCTGCGCCCATCAAATGGCGGCTGCAGACCTATTCGGGCGCCCCGCTTGGCGCGCACGTGATCAAGCCGCAGATCGAGGCGTTCAACAAGGCAGCCAACGGCGAGATGGAAATCGAGCTGTTCTATGCCGATCAGCTCGTGCCGACCTCGGAGCTGTTCCGCGCGCTGCAGAACGGCACCATCGACGCGGTGCAATCGGACGATGCCACCATGGCCTCGCCGGTCGATATCTCCGTGTTCGGCGGCTACTTCCCGTTCTCGACCCGCTACAGCCTCGATCTGCCGGTGCTGTTCAACTACTACGGGCTGAACGAGATCTGGGCGGAAGCCTATGGCGAGGTCGAGGGCGTGGAGTGGATTTCCGCCGGTGCGTGGGATCCGCTGCACATCTTCACCAAGGAGCCGATCCGCTCGCTCGCCGACATGAAGGGCAAGCGCGTCTTCGGCGTGCCGACCGCCGGGCGTTTCCTGTCGCGCTACGGGCTGATCCCGGTGACGGTGCCGTGGGACGATGTTGAGGTGGCGATCCAGACCGGCCAGCTCGACGGTGTCGCCTGGTGCGGCTTCACCGAGGCCTACGAGGTGGGTTGGGCGGATGTGTGCAACTACGCGCTGCTCAACAACGTCACCGGCGCGTGGTGCGGTTCCTACTTCGCCAACACCGACAGTTGGAACAAGGTGCCACCGCATCTTCAGGAGCTGTTCAAGATCACCATCGACCAGTCGCACTACTACCGGCAGGTCTGGTACTGGGGTGGCGAGGCGAAGCTGCGCGTGGAAGGCGACAAGATGGAGCTGACCGAGATCCCGGCCGAGGAATGGAACACCGTCGTCAAGGACGCCGAGGAGTTCTGGGCCGAGGTGGCCGGGTCTTCGGAGCGCGCCGGCCGTGTCGTGCAGATCTTCAAGGACTACACGGCGGTGATGGAAAAGGTGGGCGTGCCCTACCGCTATTCCTGATCGGTTACGATGTCACCGGCCGGGGCGGCTCGCCGCCCCGGTCATCGACCGGGTTGCCGGGCGCTGGCCGACAGGTCGCGCCCGCTTCCCTTTCTGACAATTCAATTCTTGCGGACGGGCGTGAGCGATGGCCGGCAAACTGACATTCGAGGAACTGCGTGCGCGTGTGCAGGCGGGTGAGATCGATACCGTGATCGCCGCCCAGGTGGACATGCAGGGCCGGCTGATGGGCAAGCGCTTCCACGCCGAGTTCTTCATCGACGGGGCTTACGAGGAGACCCACTCCTGCAACTACCTGCAGGCCACCGACATGGAGATGTACACCGTCGACGGCTATGCGGCGACGAGCTGGTCGGCGGGCTATGGCGACTACGTCATGAAGCCCGACCTCGACACGCTGCGGCTGACGCCATGGCTGGAGGGCACCGCGCTGGTGCTGTGCGACGTGCTCGACCATCACAGCCACAAGGACGTGCCGCACTCACCGCGTGCGGTGCTGAAGGCCCAGATCGCGCGGCTGACGGCGATGGGGCTGAAGGCCATGACGGCCTCGGAGCTTGAGTTCTTCCTGTTCAAGGAGAGTTTCGAGGAGGCCCAGGACAAGGGTCACGCCAACCTCACCCCGATCAGCGCCTACAACGAGGACTACCACATCTTCCAGACCACCAAGGAAGAGGGCGTGATGCGGGCGATCCGCAACGGTCTGAACGGCGCCGACATTCCGGTGGAGAATTCCAAGGGCGAGGCGGATGCCGGCCAGGAAGAGATCAACGTGCGCTACTGCGACGCGCTGACCATGGCCGACCGGCATTCGATCATCAAGAACGCCTGCAAGGAGATCGCCTGGCAGCAGGGCCATGCGGTCAGCTTCATGGCCAAGTGGCACACGGATTTCGCCGGCAATTCGGCGCACATCCACCAGTCGCTGGTGGACAGCGACGGGGAGCCGGCGTTCCACCATGCCACCTCCGAGCACGGCATGTCCGGGACCATGCGGCACTACCTCGCCGGCTTGCTGCACCACGCCAGCGAGATCACATACTTCCTGGCACCCTACATCAACTCCTACAAGCGCTTCGCGGCGGGCACCTTTGCGCCGACCAAGGCGATCTGGTCGATGGACAACCGCACCGCCGGCTACCGCGTGGTCGGGGCGGATACCAAGGCGGTTCGCATCGAGTGCCGCGTCGGTGGCGCCGACCTGAACCCGTATCTGGCTTTTGCTGCGATGATCGCGGCGGGCATCGACGGCATCGAGAACAAGCGCGAGCTGGAACCGGCCTTCGTCGGCGATGCCTATGGCGACGCCGACATCCGCGAGATTCCGAAGACCCTGCGCGCTGCCACCGAGGCGCTGGACGGGTCCGCCATGCTGCGCAAGGCGTTCGGCGATGATGTCATTGACCATTATCTGCACTGCGCGCGCTGGGAACAGGAGGAGGCGGACCGCTGCGTCACCGACTGGGACCGCGGTCGCGGCTTCGAGAGGGCGTAAGAACCATTAGTAACTATTGACTGAAACTATAACTATAGTTACTTTTGTCATATCGACGAAAGGAGCTTGTCATGCCGACCGCACCCGCAACCTCGAAATATGCGCCGCTGCAACGTCACCTTGAGAGCCTTGGATTGAAGAACATCCCGATGACATTTGCCGAGATCGAGAGGGTCGTCGGGGCGAAGCTGCCGGCGTCGGCGCGCAAGCATCGCCCGTGGTGGAGTAACAACCCTTCCAACAGCGTTATCACCCATGCCTGGCGCAACGCCGGATACAGGACGGCGCAGGTGGACATGGCCGGTGAGACGCTGGTGTTCGAGAAGGCATCCGACAAGGGAACTGATCCGAACGGCGCGCAGACATCCGAGAAGAAAGAACACCCGATCTTCGGATTCATGAAGGGCACGGTGACGATCCCTCCGGGCGTCGATCTGACCGAGCCGGCCGATCCGGACTGGGGCAAGGTCTATGACGACGATCCGGATCAGTGAGTCATGGCCGAATTGCTGCTCGACACGTGCGCACTGGTGTGGCTTGGCAACAACGAGCCGCTCGATGCCGGCGCACGCCAGGAGATCGCTTTGGCCGCTGGTGGCTCTGGCGAGGTGTTTGTATCGCCCATTTCCGCTTGGGAGATAGGCATGCTTGTTTCCAAGAGCAGGCTGGCGATCGCGGCGACGCCCGATGCGTTCTTTGAGGCCGCGCTTGCCTTGCCGGGGGTTTTATCCGTGCCTCTGACGCCGGCGCCGCTCATCGCTTCGTCCTTTCTTCCCGGCGTTCCGCCGCGTGACCCCACAGACCGGATATTTATCGCCACCGCGCGTGAACACGACCTGCGCATCGTCACCCGCGACCGCGCCATCCTCGCCTATGGCGCGGCCGGTCACGTCAAAACCCTTGCTTGCTGAGTGAACACCACCATGCCGACCCTGACCTGCATCTCCCCCATCGACGGCAGCGTCTATGCCGAGCGTCAAACCCAAGAGCTCGCCGAGATCGAGGCGCTGCTGGCCAAAGCGCGTGAGGCGCAGGACGCCTGGAAGCGGCGGCCGCTGGCTGAGCGCGTGGCTGTTGTCGAAAAGGCGGTTGCCGCGCTCGAAGGCCTCAATCAGGACGTCGTCGTGGAGCTTGCCCATCAGATGGGCCGGCCGGTGCGCTATGGCGGGGAGATCGGCGGCGTCAAGGAACGCGCCGCCTACATGGCCTCGATCGCCGACGATGCGCTGGCACCCGTGGTGCAGGAGGATAGCGACGCCTTCCGCCGTTATCTGGCACGCGAGCCGGTCGGCATCGTCTTCGTCATCGCGCCGTGGAACTACCCCTACATGACGGCGATCAACACCATCGTGCCGGCGCTGATCGCCGGCAACGCGGTGGCGCTGAAACACGCCACACAGACGCTTGTGGTGGGCGAGCGCCTGGAGCAGGCATTCCGCATGGGCGGGCTGCCGGAGGGACTGTTCGTCAACCTGCGGCTGACCCACGACATGACGTCGGAGCTGATCGGCGCGCGGCAGTTCGGCTTCGTCAACTTCACCGGCTCGGTCAATGGCGGCAAGGCGATCGAGCGCGCGGCGGCAGGCACCTTCACCGGCGTCGGTCTGGAACTGGGTGGCAAGGACCCCGGTTACGTGCGCACCGACGCCAATCTGAATGCTGCCGTCGACACGCTGATGGACGGGGCGATGTACAACGCCGGCCAGTGCTGCTGCGGCATCGAGCGCATCTACGTGCACGACAGTCTGTTCGATGCCTTCGTGGAGAAATCCAAGGCGCTGGTGGAGACCTATCAACTCGGCAATCCGCTGGAGGAGGCGACAACGCTCGGGCCGATGGCCCATGTGCGCTTCGCCGACGAGGTGCGCGCGCAGGTCTCCGAGGCGGTTGCGGCCGGCGCGAAACAGATCGTCGACCAGGCGAAGTTCCCCGCGCAAGCCAAGGGAGCCGCCTATCTTGCACCGCAGATTCTGGTGGATGTGGACCATTCCATGCGGGTGATGAAGGACGAGAGTTTTGGCCCCGTCGTCGGCATCATACCGGTGAAGGACGATGACGAGGCAATCGGCCTGATGAACGACTCACAGTTCGGTCTGACCGCCTCGATCTGGACCCAGGATGCCGATGCGGTCGCCGCGATCGGCGCGGAGATTGAGACCGGCACGGTGTTCATGAACCGGGCCGACTATCTCGACCCGGCGCTGTGCTGGACCGGCTGCAAGGATACAGGGCGCGGCGCCTCGCTGTCGGTGCTTGGATTCCACAGCGTCACCCGGCCGAAGTCCTACCACCTCAAGAAGCACTGATTGCCCGATCCACCGGGGTTCTGACCCCAAGAAGAGCGAAACCGCCATGTCCGTACCAACCGTCAACTGGAGCTACCCGACCGCCATCCGTTTCGGTGCCGGGCGCATCGTCGAGCTTGCCGAGGCCTGCCAGGCCGCCGGCATCTCGAAGCCGCTGTTCGTCACCGATGCCGGCCTGGCGAGCCTGCCGGTCACCGGGAACGCGCTCGGCATCCTGAAAGACGCTGGCCTTGAGGCGCGCGTCTTCGCCGAGGTGCAGTCGAACCCGACCGACGCCAATCTGGAGGCCGGTGTGGCTGCCTATCGCGCCGGGGGACACGACGGCGTCGTCGCCTTTGGCGGGGGATCGGGTCTCGATCTCGGCAAGCTGCTCGCCTTCATGCCGGGCCAGACGCGCCCGGTTTGGGATTTCGAGGATGTCGGCGACTGGTGGACGCGCGCCGACGCTGACGCCATCGATCCCATCATCGCTGTGCCCACCACGGCGGGCACCGGCTCGGAGGTCGGCCGCGCGTCGGTGATCACCAATGTGGCGACCCACACCAAGAAGGTCATCTTCCATCCCAAACTGCTGCCGCAGATCGTGATTGCCGATCCGGAACTGACCGTGGGCATGCCGAAGGTGATTACCGTGGGCACCGGCATGGACGCGTTGGCGCACTGCCTGGAGGCCTATTGCGCGCCCGGCTATCACCCGATGTCGGAGGGCATTGCGCTGGAAGGCATGCGGCTGGTGAAGGAGAACCTGCCGCGGGTTGCCGCCGATCCGAACGATCTGGAGGCACGTGCGCATATGCTCTCGGCGGCGATGATGGGCGCGGTGGCGTTCCAGAAGGGGCTTGGCGGCATCCATGCCCTGTCGCACCCGGTCGGCGCGATCTACGACACCCACCACGGCATGACCAACGCGGTGTTCATGCCCTATGTGCTGGCGGCGAACCGGTCGGCTATCACCGAGCGCCTGGACCGCCTGGCCGCTTTTCTCGGACTGCCCGGCGGCTTCAAGGGCGTGCTCGACTGGGTGGTCGATCTGCGAGCTGAACTCGGCGTGCCGAACACGCTTGGCGCGTTCGGCATCGGTGATGAGCGCTTCGAGGAAATCGCCGAGATGTCGCTGAACGATCCCACCGCCGGGGGCAATCCGATCCCGATGACGAAGGACGGGTCGCTCGCCATGCTGGCGGCGACGCGCGACGGCACGCTTGCCTGAGGAGCGGTCTGCGAGGGGCGCGAATCGGTGTTGTGAGTCGCGAATCGCGACGCTAACCCAAAACTGAACCGAAAATTGCCATCGGGACACCGTGCGCTAGGCGGGTGGCTACGTATTCGTTGTGCCGCCTGCCGGTTGCTCGTCAAACCGGTTCAGGCGCATTTTATGCCTATTTTATAATCATATGAATTTTGGATATGCAGTTTTGCTGTGGTAGTCACCCCTATATCGACCAAATTCACAAAATTGCATATTTATAAGGCGTATTTGCTGTTTTACTGACCAATTGAAACCGCATAAATAATTGAGTTTTTTGCCGTAATGTGATGCGTTGACCCCTTCGGCGTCGGCTCGCAGTGGCTGGGGCTTGCGCCAAATCAAAAACAAATCGGATGCGAGCTTAAACCGCATCTAAACCAAAGGGAGGGAGTCGATGGACACCGATATCGGTGCGCTCATGGTCATCTTCACCGAGTTCTACTACTGGGTGACGGTGCCCTTGATGTTCCTGATCCATGTGGGCTTTTGCATGTATGAGGTGGGCGCTTCACGTTACAAGAACCACCTCCACACGCTGATGAAGAACACGATGCTGATGCCGCTCGTGACCATCACGTTCTTCTTCTTCGGCTGGTGGATCTATTTCGCGTTTCCCAACGGCCCGGGCATCACCGGCGGTCTCAACGACGTCGTCAACGCCAAGCCGTGGGCGGAGCTGATGGGCACCCATATGGGCGGCCCCGGCGTCAACGATCCCGACGACCCGGTGCTCGGCAACGCAGGCTGGGCGCGGCTCAACGGCGTCTTCTGGGCAGCCTTCCTGCTGTTCTCGTGGACCGCGGCCTCGATCGTCTCGGGCGCGGTCATCGAGCGCATCCGCCCGACCGCCTTCTGGATCATCGCGGTCCTGGTCGGGTCGTGCACCTGGATCATCGACGCGGCCTGGGGCTGGCATCCGGACGGATGGATGGTCACCCAGCTTGGCTACCACGATGCCTACGCTTCCGGCGTCATCCATGCGATTGCGGGCGGCGCGGCGCTCGGCGTGCTCATTCCGCTGGGGCCGCGCATCGGCAAGTTCGCGGAAGACGGCACGCCGCGCAACATCGCGCCGCACAACAAGTGGCTGGTCACCATCGGCCTGTTCCTGATCTACACGGGCTTCTGGGGCTTCTATGTCGCGTGCAATGTGCCGATCATCGACCACGGGACAATCGGCGGCGCCGAGGGCGTGGTGAACTTCACCGCAACGACGATCTACCTGACGCCCACCACGCTGTCGGCGATTGTGTTCAACTTCCTGATGTCGCTGTCGGGCGGGCTGATCGCCGGATACGTGGTGTCGCGCGGTGATTCCTTCTGGACCTACTCCGCGGGACTTGCCGGCGTCATCACCGCATCGGCGGGCAACGACCTGTATCACCCGATCCAGGCGATGCTGATCGGCGCGGTCGGCGCGGTGTGCGCCTACAAGCTGCACTACTGGGTCGAGCGCACCTTCAAGGTCGACGATGCGGTCGGCGCGGTCGCCGTGCACGGCTATGCCGGCTTTATCGGCCTGGTGATCTGCGGCTTCATGCTGTGGGGCCATCCGGCCACCGCCGGCTATCACGCCGAAGTGGCGGTGATCACGCCGTGGGGCCAGTTCCTTGGCGCCTGCATCATGTTCATCGTGCTCGGCTTCATCCCGGCCTTCGTGCTGGCGATGATCATGAAGGGGATGGGAATCCTGCGCGTGCCGCCGGCCGTCGAACTGGTCGGTCTCGACCTGAGCGAGGACATCGCCGCGGAGATGGATGCCCATTCCATTTCGGAAGCCGATATCGCCGAAGCCAAACGGCTCGGCCTGCTGGCATAAGGGAGGACGATCATGTCAACGACAGTCGTTGAAACCTGGACCGGGGCCGATCTGTCCCAACTCGGCCCGATCTATCCGATGGTCGGCACGGAGTTCGTGCTGTTCCTGATCGGCATCGCCTTCTGGCTCGGCTTTCACCTGCTGCAGGCGGGCATCGAGAAGCGCGAGATGCAAGCGGATGAAGACGCCGCGCGCTCGCCGGAACGCGTGCAGCGGGTGTTTCGAGAAGAAGCCGGCGACTGAGGCCGGCCGTAGCAAAGGCAATAAAAACAGCATCGACGCCGGCCTTCGGGCCGGCGTTTCTTTTTGTGCTGACGCGGTCACGCGGCCACACGCGATTGTCACTGCGCTCTGGTGCCCTGTTGCGCCATGCTGGCGGCATGTCTCGTGGCCTGCTCCATCTGACGCTGATCGCCGTGCTGCTCGCCGCAGGTCCGCGCGCGGTTCTGGCCGAACCGGCGTTTGAACCTCCTGAGACCGTCACCATTCCCGCCGGCCCCTTCGTCAGCGGCTCCGACCGTGCCGAGCGCGAGCGCGCCTACACGCTCGACGAGGCCGCCTACGGCCATTCCGTCACCCGCCGCGACAAGTGGTATGAGAACGAGCTTGCGCGCGGCGAGCGGCGCACCGGCGCCTTCGCAATCATGCGCACGCCGGTCACCAATGCGGATTACGCCCGCTTCGTCGCCGAGACCGGCCACCGCGCCCCCACCGTCGACAAGGAGACGTGGGATGGCTATCGCCTTATCCATCCGTTCGAGCGCACCCAGAAGTTCCAATGGCTCGACGGCAAGCCGTTCGACGACGAGCCGCCTGCCGGGCGCGAGGGCCATCCGGTGGTGCTGGTCAGCCATGCGGATGCGCGCGCCTATGCCGCCTGGCTCAGCGACAAGACCGGCCGCAACTGGCGGCTGCCAACCGAGATCGAGTGGGAAAAGGCGATGCGCGGCATCGACGGGCGCGCCTTCCCTTGGGGCGACGACTGGGACCCGAGCCGCCTCAACAGCCACGACGCCGGCCCCTTCGACACGCTGCCCGTCGGCAGTTTTCCGCAAGGCGCCAGCCCCTATGGCGTGCTCGACGCGGTCGGCCAGGTGTTCGAGTGGGTGGCCGAGGGCCCGCGCGAGGACCGCCGCTACGTCAAGGGCGGTTCCTGGGACGACCGGGGCTGCGGTGTCTGCCGCCCGGCGGAGCGCCACTCACGCCCCGCTGACATCAAGCACATCCTGATCGGATTTCGGCTGGTGATGGAGTAGGGGTGGGCGTTGCGGGGGGTTGGCCGCATCGAAGGTCAATCTGGCTGGCGCGCAGATCGGCGACGCGCATAGACGGACCGGTTATCAACGGTGTCGAGATTACACCGCTAGTGGAGCGTGCGCTGCGCGACCGGCAGGAAGAGGGCACGTGACGAGCTTCGGGAGACCAAGCGTGGCGCAAGGTGCTGGAGGAGGCGGGGGAGATTTAGGGGGTGGGCGCGCGCCTATGGGCCTTCATAGAGGAAGTTGAAGAACTGGTTCGACCAATTTATGCCCCAGGCCTTGCCAACGGAGCATTGCTCTTTGATGCTGAGATATGCATGAGAAATTTGTTTCGGTGCGCAACAAACTTATTGTTCTAGGCCTTGCTGCGCTCCTGGCCATGACGGCTGAATTGAAGGCCGAATCATGTGTGATGATTGCGGATGCGGACGGAATACCTACCCCTACGCTCTACTATGATGATAGGCTGTTTACACTAGAACCGGCTTTTGAAGATTATCAATTTATGCTCGCCGATGCCTGCGATGCTTGGGGCTTAGATCTAAACGCAGGTTGCGACATCTTTCCAATGATGGGTGCTATTGATTGGAATGCGGTCGCGACAATCTGTGACGGTAACAAGGTTATCGTTTATGACCGTCGCCTTAGCCAGAATGTCGGTTACGATGGCGCGCTAGCTGTGATCGCGCATGAACTCGGACACCACCTCTGTAAACACTTAGGCATAAAACCCGCCAATTATACCGAGAGCCATAAGCGCGAGCTCGAAGCCGACAGATTTGCTGGTGCTACCATGCGGCGAATTGGATTCACCAAGGAAACAGCGCTCAGCTATCTTCACCTTCTCGCGGAACTGCCGTCAGAGAGCCATCCCAGCCGGGCGGAAAGAAGGGCGGCTCTGCTCGCCGGCTGGAATGATCCGCAAACAGGGTTGGCATGTATCAACGAGTGAGTGTTGGAAGCGGCTGACCTGGCGATCTATTGAAGCGTGTGACAGTCGCTAGGATGCTACCGTGCCGCTCGATCACTATGTTTCTCAAGTTCACCTGAAGAAGTTCTGTTCCGAGGAATTGGGCGGCTTAATGCATGCCATCCGCAAGAGTGACCTCGCGCATTTTACGCCAAGAACTAGGGACGTATGTCGTATCGAAGAGGGTAACACTAACGAATATCTGACCGAACCTCGCGTCATCGAAGAATTTCTGAAGACCATCGAGGGTAGGTATAATGCCGCCATCTCGCTACTCGAGGAAGGTAAGCCCGACCGGCAGGCCATCTATGTTATAGCTGGATTTGCAAGCTATGTGATGACCTGCTCTCCGGCGGCTATGCGAATAAACTCTGAGCCGTTGAAAGGCGCATTGGAGGCGGCTGCTCATGTCTTGGACATGAAAGGACTCATGCCACCGCCTCCGGAGGAGCTAGGCGGTAAGAACCTAACTGAGCTATTGGAAGGTGAGAAGATCGCTTTCAATGTCGATCCCAAATACCCACAAGCGATAGGCATTGCCAACATTCTCCAGAGAGCGGCGCTTTTTGGAAATTGTCATTGGGAAATTCTATTAAACAATCACAATGACTGTCAGTTCTTCACCAGTGATTATCCGGCGGGTATTGAGTCCACGCAGGACCCACGCGTCTTGAATCGGATTATTCCTTTGACTCCGAGACTCGCTGTGCGGCTGCAACCGGACATCAACCGTCCTCCCGACACCGCTAGCTTTGATTTTGCTGATTTTTCGTTCGTGAAGTGTAAGCTTGCGCGGTGCGAAGCAGTTAACATAAACCGGATTCTTGTGCGAACAGCAGAAGACACTGTTTTCTTTCGGGATTATCAGTCTTGGGTGCCTCGGTTTGTTGACAGAAATCGCAATTTTCGTATTGAGACCGAAACCATCCAAATTCCACAGCCCGAAGGAATACTGACCTGGTCGAGGCAAGCGGTTGCTCCGTTCGAGCGTGGCTAATGGGTCCGCTGGACGAAGGTAAACGTTTGTTCGGGCAAGTCCGTCTTATTCGTTTTGGGCATTGTCCGGCCCACGGCAGCGCAACGAGTTCGCCGTCTGACTTTGGCAAGCAAGCAACTAAGCTCTCCGGCCTCACACCGCCCAAATCTGATACGCCAGCCCGGAGGTGATCGCGCCGGTCAGTGCGAAGGCGACGTAGAGCGCGAAGACCTGTTTCTTGGCCAGCGCCCAGACCGCGATTGCCGCGGGGATCGAGGTGATGCCGCCGGCGATCAGGAAGGCCATCGCGGCACCCGGCGCCATGCCCTGGTCCATCAGCCCGCCGACCAGCGGCAGCGCCGCGTAGCCGTTGAGATAGGCCGGCACGCCGACGATGCTTGCCGAGAAGATCGTGCCGATGCCGCCTTCGCCGACGAAGCGCTGCACCGTCTCGGCGGGCACGAAGGCGATCATCACCGATTCCAGCAGGAAGGCGAGCATCAGCCACTTGGTGAGGAAGAGAAGCGTCGAGACGGCGGACGTCCTGAACGCGGCAACGCGGGCGTCGTCATGCCAGAAACGCCAGACGATCTCCTTTGCACTGCGCGCCGACGAGCCACCGCAGCCGCCGTCGCCGATGCCTTCGCGCAGCGGGTTCACCAGCGCGCCGGAGCGCGTCAGCGCGTATGTCGCGTAGCCGCCAGCGAGACCGACGCCGAGCGCGGCAAGTGTCTTGGCGATGGCGAAGTCGAGCCCGATGGTGCCCACGGTCAGCGCGAACATGCTCGGATCCATCAGCGGGGAGGCGAGCCAGAAGGCCATCACCGGCGCCAGCGGCACGCCCATGGCCAGCAACGCGGCGATGATCGGAATGACGCCGCAGGAGCAGAACGGCGACAGCGCGCCGAAGGCCGCCGCAACCGCGATCATGCGCACCTCCTGGCCGGAAAAGACGTGGGCGATCTGGCCGTCCGCGCCGGTCGCCTTGGCGAAGGCCGCAAGGCCGATGGAGGCGATGAGGAAAGGCGACACCGCCAGCAGGTTCCACAGCGTGAAGCGGATGCTCTCGGGCAATTGCGCCGGGGCCAGGATCGCCAGCACGGCCAGCGTGACGAGAAATCCGGTGATTGCCGCGTCCGGTTTCGGCAGGCCGCGCTCGCGGATGGCTTCAACCAGCGACATCGCGCAACTCCTCGGTCGTTCCGTCGGCCTCGGCGCAGCATTCGTCGGCGAGATAGCCGATAAGCTCGCGCATGGCCGGATAGCTGGCCCGGCAGATCAGGCTGGTGCCGGCGCGCTGCTGCGTCACAAGGCCTGCGATCATCAACCGGTGCAGGTGATGCGACAGGGTGGAGGCGGCGATCTCCAGGCGTTGCTGGATCTGCCCGACGGCAAGGCCCGGATCGCCGGCGCGTACCAGCGCGCGGTAGACACGCAACCGCGTCGGATTGCCAAGTGCCTCAAGCCGCGCGGCGGCGGTTTCCAGTTCGGTGTCCATGCGCGGTGTATGTCACGGGTACAGGCGCAAGTCAACGATATTTCTAGAATTATCGAAATAATGAGATTGAGGTGTCTGTGATGCGCGGGTGGGCTGTGCGGTCGGTGTTCCGTGTCGGCGGGTGTGGAGGATCGGGCGCATATGCGTGACGTCCTTGCTGAGACACAGAGTCAGGCAGCTCAGGTGGCATGTGCGGTCAAGTTGCCGTCGCGATTCCGAAGTGCTTCAGCATGTGATTCAAGTGGCACGGAAAACATGAGTCGGTTGAGTGGTTTGGCGCGTGTTGCTGGGAAAACGATTCGCGCATGGACCGTGTGAACTACGGTTCGCGTCTTGAATCGGATTCAAGTGGCGCGGCCTCGAAGCGCTGCTCGACGACACCACCCTGCCACTGGTCTTGCTCGGACTGGGAGACCAGCGCGAAGCCATGACGCTCGTAGAGTCGGCGGGCCGGATCGAGCCCGGCGAAGGTGGTCAGCCAGGCGCGTTCGATACGGTTGTCGCGGCACCAGTCCATGGCACGTCGCATGAGTTCTGCGCCAAGCCCCTTGCCGGCATGTGCCTCGTCGACGATGAACCAGCGCAGGTGCGCGTGGCGCTGTGTCGGCGGGTGGGCGTCCATGGTGATGGTGCCGGTCAGCGCGCCTGTGTCGTCGTGCACGGTGGCGAACATGGCCGACCGTGGATCGAAGCGGGTGTGGAACTCGCCCATATCACGCGCCAGCTTGGCCTCGAACGCGGCGCCGAAGTTCCAGTGTCTGGCGTAGTAGTCCATGTGCAGGGCGATCGTGTCGGCGATCAGGCCGGGACGGTAGGTGTTGGTTTCGCAACGCATCGCTCGGGGGGCCTCACCCTAGGCTGCCGGCAATATCTCGTAGTGCGCCTCGACGGGCTTCTGGCTGTTGATGGCCAGGATGTCCTGCGGGCAGGCGGACATCACGGCGATGCAGTCGAGCTTCGCGCGCAAGGTCACATAGTCGCCGGGCTTGCACAGGCTCTCCACGAATTCCAGTGCGCCGTCCGGCTGCCAGGGGATGTTCATGAAGATGTTGATGGAACCGGGCGTGAACGGCACGCTCAGGCCCATTTCCAGCAGGGCGGCGTGGTGGTTGTCCTTGCAGTTGTCGTGATACTCGGTGCAGCCCAGCAGCCCAGCAGCCCGTAGCGCTCGTTGTCGCAGGGCGCCATCACCGTGTCGTGGCGGCCGGGCGAGGTGTCCTCCTCCAGTACCATCAGCGCGCGGCGGTGATTGGTGTAGAGCGGCTCACCGGGGATCGGGCACAGGTTCCTCCAGGTGGCGCGGCATTGCTCGACGCCGATGTGCTCGCTCATGTGGCCGGCGACATAGGCCCAGAAGTCGACCACCTGGGTGCCATGGGTGTTGATGATGCGGATTGCTTCGCCCTGCTTGACGTGGGCGGCTTTGCCGCGCCGTGCCGGAATGGTGTGTCGTTCGCTGTCAGCCATGTTCCCCTGCCGATCGGCTCTTGTGGTTGTCAGGCGTTGGCCATGACCGGGCGCTGGAAGGCGCGGCGGTCGGCTTCGCAAGCGTTTCGGATGTGACATCCTTCGATGTGGTCGTTGACCATCCCCATGGCCTGCATAAGGGCGTAGGCTGTGGTCGGGCCGACGAAGCGGAAGCCGCGCTTTTTCAGTGCCTTGGACATTGCCGCTGAAGCATCAGTCTTGGCGAGCTTCATCAGTGTCGCGTGGTCGAGCCGGCTGGGACGCGCGTCGGCGTGCGGCTCGAAGGACCACAGGAACGCGGCGAGCGAACCTGCTTCCCGGCGCAGTTCCTGTGCGCGCTGCGCATTGTTGATCGCCGCCTCGATCTTGCCGCGGTGACGCACGATGCCGGCGTCCTGCAGCAGGCGCTCCACATCGGGCTCGGTGAAGGCCGCCACCGCATCGATGTCGAAGCCGGCGAAGGCCTTTCGAAAATTCTCCCGCTTGCGCAGGATCGTCAGCCAGGACAGCCCCGACTGAAACCCTTCCAGGCAGAGTTTCTCGAACAGCCGCGTGTCGTCTGCGACCGGGCGGCCCCACTCCACGTCATGGTAGTCGCAGTAATCGGCATCCTTGCCGGCCCAGAAGCAACGCTCAAGCCCGTCATCGCCGGTCACCAGGCCGTCAGCCATCGGCCTTCTCCCGCGTGCTGCATTTGTCGAGTGGCCCCACCACGAAGGGAGGTGCCCCCAACTGCTCGACATCTCTCCACACAAACGTCAGGTCATCGCCGCCACCGGTGAGTTCAAGCCAGTAGATGCGGTCGAAGCCATCCTCGCCGCAGCGCGCCGTGTAGCGACCGGTGATCGCCGTGGCCGGCGCGCCGGATGCGATGGGCGGTGTCAGCAGGCAGGACATGAACCCCTTCAACAGCCAGCCGTTGCGCAGCTCGTAGGGTGCGTCCTGCGGCGCCACGACGCTGCCGGACTCGGGCCTGAGATTGCACTGCTCGGCGGTCCCCCAACGCCCCTCTGCCGCATATGCGCCGATGGGCAGGAGCGCGGCGAGCAACACTGCGGACAGGCGGTGCGCGATCACCGATAGACCCAGTGTTCCGGCACGCGGATGCTGATCGCGGCGCCAGGTTCGATCCGCCCGGCCCGCTCGACCCAGCCGACCAGCCCGCGCAGGCGCTTGGCCACCTTGGGGAATTCGAACTGCAGGCCCTCCCTGTCGGGATAGCGCTTCTCGATCGCCTGGCCCGCATAGCGGCACGGCGCGTTCTGGCCGTCGATCTTGATCGCGGTCCCGCCCTCGAACATGAACAGCGTGCCGGCCGGCAGCATGGAGAAACGGGTGATCCCGCTCACGGCCATGTTGGCGCCGATCCAGCGGGCGCTGAGCTTGTCGATCTCCATGCCGGCGGCAATGCGGCCGAGCTCGTCCGGACACACCATCGACACCTGTCGTTCGTTGCGCATCGCCGTGCCACGCTTGTGCCAGGGCTCGCGGGCACCGGCCTCGCGCTCGTAGCCGGCGTGCAGGTCTCCGGGAATGCCGGTGAAGTCGAGGTCGAGCGCATCCACGCTGGCGGTCTCGAAATCCTCTCCGCGGGCCATGTAGAGCGCTTCGACGCGGCCCTTGAGCATGCGTGCGGGAGAAATCTCTGCGTCGTCGTAGGTAAAGCCCGGGTCGAGGGGTGTTTCGGCGAAACTCATGGCGCGTCTCCTGCAAGGGATGCAGCGCCAATCAATCTATGGTGCCGCGGTGCGCCCGTCGAGCCAGTCGCAGATGATTTGGGTCGCCCGCCGCGCCGGAGCCTGGGCGACCAGGGCCGCGAAGGTGGCGCAGGGGAACGCCACCGCCCAGGCCAGCATCCACGAGGTGAAGTAGTGGGCGACGAAACCGATGTTCATCGCGGTGATGATGGCCGACATGATGAAGCTCATGATCAGCGCCATGAAGGTGGGGAAGATGAAGCGGGCCTTGCCCGACAGTGCCGCCATGATGCGCAGTCCTTGCGGTCCTGATACTGAACCAAACTGTGAATTGACGCGCGTACACGTCGTGAAGAAAGTACGCCGCCTAGCCAAATACGGCCGGGCTTTCAAGTCCACCGCCGCTTCAATATATTCAGGAAATTATATGTGATGAAAATGGCGGTTTGCGCAACCCTTGCGGTTGCAGTGCTCCTCTGCGCTGCCGGCATGGTAGCGACCGGCGCTGCAGCTCAGGAAACGCGGGCTGCGCAGCCGAGCTCCGGGGACCCGCCGCGCCGCGGCAAGGACTTCTGCATCACCTGCTGGCAGGAGCGGCCCAAGGACGGAAAGGTCACCTGCTGGAACGTCAACGCGCCCAATCTGTTGATTGCCCGGCTGCGCGGCGACCTCATCTGCGCAGCCAATTTCATCAACCCCTACTACCTCTACCAACGCGGCAAGTGCGAGACGAAGACCTACTGCGGGGTTATCAAGTAGGGGTAGCTCTACCGCGTCAGCCGCTTGTACTTGATGCGTCTTGGCACGATGGCGTCGGGGCCGAGCCGGCGCTTCTTGTCTTCCTCGTAGTCCTCGAAGTTGCCCTCGAACCACTCCACGTGGCTGTCGCCCTCGAAGGACAGGATGTGGGTGGCGAGGCGGTCGAGGAACATGCGGTCGTGGCTGATGACCAGCGCGCAGCCGGCGAAATCCTCCAGCGCGTCTTCCAGCGCGCCGAGCGTTTCGGTGTCCAGATCGTTGGTCGGCTCGTCGAGCAGCAGCACGTTGGCGCCGGATTTCAGCATCTTGGCCAGATGCACCCGGTTGCGCTCGCCGCCCGATAGTCCCTCGACCTTCTTCTGCTGGTCGCCCCCCTTGAAGTTGAAGGCGCTGACATAGGCGCGCGAGTTCATCTCGCGCTTGCCGAGCTGGATGACGTCGTCGCCGCCGGAGATTTCCTCCCACACAGTCTTGGTGCCGTCCAGCGCGTCGCGTGACTGGTCGACATAGCCAAGCTGAACCGTGTCGCCGAAGGTCACGCCGCCGGAATCGGGTTGCTCCTGGCCGGTCAGCATGCGGAACAGGGTCGTCTTGCCCGCACCGTTGGGGCCGATGATGCCGACGATGCCGCCCGGCGGCAGCTTGAAGGAGAGACCGTCGATGAGCAGTTGCTCGCCGTAACCCTTCGACAGCCCGTCGATATCGATGACCTTGTCGCCGAGGCGCTCGCCCGGCGGGATGATGATCTGGGCGGAGCCCGGCGCGCGCTCCTCGTTGCGCTTGAGCAGCTCGTCATAGGCCTTGATGCGGGCCTTGGACTTGGCCTGGCGTGCACGCGGGCTTGCCGCGATCCACTCGCGTTCCCGAGATAGAGCGCGCTGGCGCGCGGCCTCCTCGCGACCCTCCTGCGCGAGGCGTTTGGCCTTGGCCTCCAGATAGGCGGAGTAGTTGCCCTCATAGGGAATGCCGCGGCCGCGGTCGAGCTCCAGGATCCATCCCGTGACGTTGTCGAGGAAGTAGCGGTCGTGGGTGATGATCAGTACCGCGCCGGGGAATTCGCGCAGGTGCGTCTCCAGCCAGGCGACCGTCTCCGCGTCGAGATGGTTGGTCGGTTCGTCGAGCAGTAGAAGATCGGGCTGCGACAGCAGCAGCTTGCACAGCGCGACGCGGCGCTTCTCACCGCCCGAGAGGTTGTCCACGGAACTGTCCGGTGGCGGGCAGCGCAACGCGTCCATCGCCTGCTCGACCCTGGAGTCGAGGTCCCACAGGTTCTGCGCGTCGATAACGTCCTGCAGCTTGGCGGCCTTCTCCGCGTTCTCGTCGGAGTAGTCCATCATCAGCGCGTTGTATTCGTCGAGGATGGCCTGTTTGGCGGCAACGCCCTCCATGACGTTGCCGCGCACGTCCTTGGTCTCGTCGAGCTGCGGTTCCTGGGGCAGGTAGCCGACGGTGGCGCCGTCCGCCGCCCAGGCCTCGCCGGTAAAGTCCTTGTCGAGGCTGGCCATGATGCGTAGCAGCGTCGACTTGCCTGCACCGTTGGGGCCGAGCACGCCGATCTTGGCGTCGGGGTAGAACGACAGGTGGATGCCGTCGAGCACCTTCTTGCCGCCGTCGTAGGTCTTGGTCAGACCGGACATGTGATAGATGAACTGGCGCGCCATGGCGGCTTGATCTCCGAGCTGTGGGGGGACGGCCGATCGGGCCGACAAGTGTTGTCCGGGCATTTAGCGTTTCGCACCGCCGAACACAATCGGTGTGCGTGGCAGGCGGGCACTTTCGCGCCAGCCAAAGCGCAGTATGATGTCCTTGTGGGGCGATCGCCTCCGGGAGTTGCCGACCAACCAGGGGAGGTTGCCATGGCCATCCTGGGATCGATGGACCGGATCAAACCGTTGTCCGAGGGGCAGTTCTTCTGTCCGCGCTGCAACGACCACACCACCTACCGCGCCAGCGAGGTGCGCCGCTGGTTTTCGCTGCTGCGTATGCCTCTGATGCCGCTGGCGCCGGCGGAAGGTGTCGTGGAGTGCTCCCTGTGTAACGGCACCTACGAGCTCAACGTGCTCGACGCGGAACTCAATGCCGACGAGCAGGCCTTTCTGGAGAACTTCGAAGTCGCCATCCTCAATGCCATGCTGTTGCTGATGATGTCAGACGGGCACGTGGACGACAGCGAGGTGCAGACGGTCATCGCGGTGCATCAGAAGCTGACCGGCAAGACACTGGAGCCCTCCGGCGTCGTTGCCCATGCCGAGCACGCCTCCCGGGCCGGCCACACCCTGACCGACTACATGGAAAGCCTCGCCGACCACCTCAACGGCGACGGCAAGCGTCTGGTCGTCCGCTCCATGGCGATGGTCGCCAATGCCGACGGGCGCATGGACGATGCCGAGCGCAGGCTGATGCTCGAATGCGGCCGCATCATCGGCCTGCCAAAGACGGCGACGCTGGAAATCGTCGACGGGCCGCCGGAGTAGGCGCCGGCGGTCTGCCGTCGCTGCCCCCCGCGCGAACCAATCTGAACCAATCTCCTTGTGCCGGCTGCCTGTTTCGTCCCACAATCCGCCACCGGTACCACGGGCGGGACCAGCCCAGTACCCAACAAAAAAGGAGCGGGGACAGGCGGACAGACGTTGTTGCGTACCGATGCCGTCCTAAGTGACTCAGCCATCCGGGCCGCCGGCCCAGTTCATCGTCAAGGGAGGAGACCCAGATGACCGAACGACGTTCCCTGCTGCGTGGGGCAGCCGCTGCGCTCGTCGGCGCTGCGATGCTGACGAGCGGTATCAGCGCGCCCGCCAAGGCGCAGGAACAGCAGGATTACCTGCTTGCAACGGCTTCGACCGGCGGCACCTACTATCCCGTCGGCGTGGCCATCGCCACGCTGGTCAAGGTCAAGCTGCTGCCCAAGCAGAAGATCAACATGTCGGCGATCAACTCCGCCGGGTCCGGCGAGAACGTCAAGCTGATCCGCGAGGACGAGGCGCAGTTCGCCATCCTGCAGGGCCTGTTCGGCGCCTATGCGGCAACGGGGACGGGGCCGCTTGCCAATGACGGGCCGCAGGAGAACCTGCGCTCCATCACCATGCTGTGGCCGAACGTCGAGCACTTCATCGTCAAGAATGAGCACGTCGACACCGGCACCATCGCCGATATGGCCAAGGTGAAGGGCAAGCCGGCGGCGCTCGGCCGTCAGAATTCCGGCACCATCGGCTCCAATCGCACCATCATGGCCAATTTCGGCATCAACATCGACGAGGACTACGACCTCGTCTACGCGGGCTATGGCCCTTCGGCGGACGCGTTGCAGAACGGTCAGGTGGACGCGATCTCCACGCCGGCTGGCGATCCGGTCGGCGCGGTGACGAAGCTCTACGCGGCCATGGGCGACCAGGTCACGCTGCTTGAGTTCTCCGCCGAGCAGGCGGCTCAGGCCAATGGCGACTTCGGCGAGTTGTGGACGCCATACGTCATCAAGGGTGGGACCTATCCCGGCCTCGACAAGGACGTGAACACCATCGCGCAGCCCAACTTCCTCGCGGTGCGTGACAGCGTGCCGGAGGAGACGGTCTACCTGATCACCAAGACCATCTACGAGAATCTCGGCTTCCTGCAGGGCATCCATCGCGCCACCAATGCGATGAGCCTCGACCGGGCCATCGCGGGGCTGCCGGTCAAGCTGCATCCCGGCGCCGTCCGCTACTACGAAGAGCAGGGGATCAGCATTCCCGATCGCCTGAAGTAGCGGCGCAATCGTCCATGACTTGGGGTCGGCGGACGATCCGCCGGCCCGCCTTGCGGCTCAGGTTCGGGGGCGAGCAGTCATGACCGAGGCGACGCCTCGACCCGGCGAGGTGCCGGAAAACGACAACCGGCGCGACACCACGCTCGCCGATACCGATGCGTCGGTGCGCGCGTTCACCGGAGTGCTCGGCGCGGTCTTCGTTGCGGCTTGCGTTGCCGTCTCGCTCGTCCACCTCATCGCCAATCTCTATGGCCCGACGCTGTCGCACTGGCTGACGGGCATCAAGTTCGTCGGCGTGCACTACGCGGGCCTGGCCTTCCTGTGCGCGCTGCGCTTTCCCTTCATGCGCACCCGCACGCGGGCCGGATACAGGGCGGTGCTCGCCGGCGACATCGCCTTCGGCGCGCTTACGGCCATCTCCACCATTGTGCTGCTGGCGCAGGAAAGCGCGATCTACGCCCGCGGCGTGCATCTGGCCTGGCACGACTGGGTGCTGGCGGTGTTCGTCATCGTGTCGGCGCTGGAATGCACCCGCCGCGCCACCGGCTGGATCATTCCGATCATCGCTGTCGTAGCGCTCACCTACGTGGCCTGGTGGGGCGGGTTGATCGACGGGGTGTTCCGCTTCACCGGCCTGTCGCTTGAGACCATCACTTTCCGCTCGGTGTTCTCCGATGAGGGCATGTTCGGGCTGATCGGCAACATCTCCGCCAGCTTCGTCTTCCTGTTCATCCTGTTCGGGGCCTTCCTGGTGCGCTCCGGGGCGGGGGATTTCATCATCGATCTGGCGCGCGCCATGGCCGGGCGGTTCACCGGCGGACCGGGCTTCGTGGCGGTGATGTCGTCGGGCCTCACGGGGACGATCTCCGGCTCGGCGGTCGCCAACACGGTCTCCACCGGGGTCATCACGATTCCCTTAATGAAGCGCTCGGGCTTTCCGGCGCGTTTCGCGGCCGGCGTCGAAGCGGCCTCCTCGACGGGTGGGCAACTGATGCCGCCGATCATGGGCGCGGGCGCCTTCGTCATGGCGAGCTACACCCAGATCCCCTATCTCGACATCGTCGCGGTCAGCTTCCTGCCGGCGCTGGTCTACTTCCTGTCGGTGGGCTTCTTCGTGCGCATCCAGGCCAAGAAGCTCGACCTGGTCTCCGACGACAACGACCGGCCGCGCGCGCTCGATGTGCTGCGGCGTGGCGGGCCGGCCTTCCTGTTTCCCATCGGCCTGCTGATCGGGCTCTTGATCTACGGTTTCACGCCGACCTATGCGGCCGCCTGGTCGATCCTCGCGGTGGTCGTCGCCTCCTGGCTGACGCCCAACCGCATGGGGCCGCGTGCGATCCTGGAGGCGCTGGCGCTCGGCGCGCGCAACATGATCATGACCGGCGTGCTGCTGATCACCGTCGGCCTCGTCGTCAACGTCATCGCCATGACAGGGGTCGGCAACACCTTTTCGCTGATGATCGCTGACTGGGCTGGCGGCAACCTGCTCATCGCCATCGCGCTGATCGCGCTCGCCTCGCTGGTGCTGGGCATGGGGCTGCCGGTGACGGCGGCCTATATCGTGCTGGCCACGCTGTCGGCGCCAGCGCTGCACATCCTGTTGCAGAACAACCTGCTGATCGAGGCAATCGCCAGCGGCGCGGTGCCGGAAGCCGCCCGCATGACCTTCCTGCTCGCCGATCCGGCCGCCGCCGAGCGGCTTGCCGCGCCGATGAGCCTGGACGAAGCGCGCGCTCTGGTCGCCGCCGCCCCCCAGGAGGTGCTGTCGCTGGTCTACGGGCAGGTGCTCGACCCGGTGGTGATCACCAGCGCGTTGCTCGCCGCCCACCTGATCATCTTCTGGCTGAGCCAGGACTCAAACGTCACCCCGCCGGTCTGCCTGACCGCCTTCGCCGCCGCCGCCATCGCCAAGACGCCACCGATGCGCACCGGCGTCACCTCCTGGAAGCTCGCCAAGGGCCTCTACCTGATGCCGATCCTGTTCGCCTACACAGCCTTCATCGGCGGTTCGGCGCTGGAGGTGTTCGCCGTCTTCGTGGCGGCTGTGCTCGGCGTCTATGCGCTCGGAGCGGCCATCGAGGGACACATGGAGGCGCCGCTCAACTGGCCGCTGCGCATCCTTGCCGCCTGCGCGGGCACGGTGTTGATGTGGCCGGGCCTGCCGTTGTTGTCGATCGGCGGCGGCATCGTGGTCATCGCGCTGCTGGCCTGGAGCATCCGCCGCGACAGGGCGGGACGGGTGGCCGCCGCTACGGCCTGAACGGCAAACGGCCCGCCACGTTGCCGTGACGGGCCGATGCACCGGAGGAGTGCATTGGGTGCTGCGGGCTAGATCATCCTGCATTTGGGTTGAATTACCCAAATGCAGAAAAGATGATCTACATCAAAAGAGTAGAGCAACTTGTCTGCGCCAGTATCGGCGCAGGTTGCTCTAGGCCCTCAACACCACCACGCGGGCGCCAAGTTTCACCCGGGTGTAGAGATCGGCGACATTTTCGTTCGTCATCCGGATGCAGCCCGACGACATCGCCTGACCGATGGTCCACGGCTCGTTGGTGCCGTGGATGCGGTATAGCGTGTCGCGGCTGCCCTGGTAGAGGTAAAGCGCGCGTGCGCCGAGCGGGTTCTGCGGGCCGCCTGGCATGCCGCCGCGCCATTTGGCGAGTTCCGGGCGGCGTCGGATCATGGTCTCCGGTGGCGTCCAGGTCGGCCACTCGGCCTTGCGACGGATGCGGGCGCGACCGGCCCAGCTGAAGCCCTCGCGACCGACACCGACACCGTAGCGCAGCGCCTTGCCATCCGCCTGTACCAGGTACAGGAAGCGGTTGGCCGGATCGACCACGATGGTGCCGGGACGCTCCCGGGTTTCATAGTCGACGACCTGCTTGCGGAACTTGCGCGGCACTCGGCCACGACCGCTTCCGCCGCGGGGCGGATCGACCATGACGGTGACACCGCCATGGGGTTTGAACGGAGAGGCGAGGGCCGATGCGCTCAACGATGTGCCCGCCAGCACGGCGCCCAGCCCAGTCAAGAAATGTCGTCTTTGCATCGAATTCACTCCGAAACGACCTGCTAGAGCCATTTCCCTTTCGTTGAATCGCTCAACTGGCTCTATGTCATTGTTTTTTCGCAGTTCCGGACGGAAAACCGGTATCCACTTTCCTGGAACTGCTTTAGCAATCATCTTGCCCATGCAGATTTCGAACGCATCCCGCACGGGCAGGCGGCGCGTCCGTGTCAGAGCAGGTGTTTCGGGGGCTTGGGTTGGCCCGGCTGCGCAAGCCCGAAAGCGATGGCGTTGTCGCCGGTGTGATAGCTCACCGGCGCGCTGATCCTCGGATCGATAAGGTCGATATTGGCGACCAGATCCATCGAGCCCTGATTGATGCAGGACATGGCGCTGACCACCGCCTGCGGCGCGGGATCGAGGCGTTCGGCCTGGGCTGCCGGCGCAAAGGCCACCAGTTCGCTGAAGGTCGTTGCCGGAGCCTGCGCCTTGCTCGCCCAGCAGGCGTTGTCACGCTCGGGCGCATCCTGCGCCAGGGTCGCGATATCCCCGCCATACATGCCCAACAGCATGCACAACGACAGGACGGCGGTCAGAATCCGCCGCAGCGCGCGCCTGTTTGTGATCGTGTTGCCCCTCATGAATCGTTTTTAGCACCACAGGACTCAACGATGTATGACCTCGGCGCCACACTGACAGAAATGTGATGTGCCCGCCGATTCCGGGACTGCTCACATTTCATGCTGTACAATAGATAAAGATATCTTTATACAGGCATATACATTCTTCGGGAGATATGCGTGATCACCTCGGGCATGGATCAGGACACCTTTGACGACGCGTCGGGCGCAGCCCCGGCTGCCGATCAATCGCTGACCGGTCAGCCGGTCGCAGGCCAATTGGTCGCCGACCGGATCGGGCAGGGGCACTGGTCGGTCGCCTGGCTCACGCAGGCGCTGAAGGCGGCCGGAGAGGAAACGCGCCTGCGCATCCTGGCGCTGCTGGCTGAGGGCGAGCGCAGCGTCAAGGACCTGACCGACATCCTTGCCCAGAGCCAGCCGCGCATCAGCCGCCATCTCAAGCTTTTGCTGGAGGCCGGCCTGATCGATCGCCACCGCGAAGGAACCTGGGCGTTCTTCCGGTTGTCCGACGGGCCGGGTGGAGAGCTGGCGCGCGCGCTTGCAGCGCGGCTGTCCGGTGAGGATGCGACCGTGGTGCGCGATCGCGGCCGGTTGAACACCTTGCGCCAGGCACAGCGGACCCAGGCGACGGAACACTTCGGGCGGATCGCGGAGAGCTGGGACGAATTGCGTCTGCTGCATGCCGATGACGGTGAAGTGGAAGCCGCCATTGCCGCGATGTTGCCAGACGACATTGCCTTCCTGGTCGATCTGGGCACCGGCACGGCGCGCATGCTGGAACTCCTGGCCGGCCGCTTCCGCCGGGCGATCGGCGTCGACCAGTCGCAGGACATGCTGTTTCACGCCCGCGCGCGGCTTGAGGAAGCCGGGCTGACGGCGGCGCAGGTGCGCCGCGGCGACATCTATGACCCGGGCGTGGAGATCGGCGGTGCCGACGTGGTGATCATGCACCAGGTGCTGCACTTCCTCGACGATCCGGCGGCCGCGGTGAATGCCGCCGGCGGGCTGCTGGTGCCCGGCGGAGTGCTGATGATCGTCGATTTCGAACCGCATGGACTTGAGCTGCTGCGCAGCGAGCATGCCCATCGCAGGCTCGGTTTTTCCACCGCGCAGATCACCACCTGGCTCAGCGAGGCAGACCTGTCGCTGGCCGCGACCCGTTCGATTGCCGCCCCCGCCGCCGATGACGGGCGCGAGCAGCTCAGCGTCGGTGTGTGGCTTGCCGGCAAGGATGCAACGACAGCCAGAGAGGCTGGAGCAGAATGAGCGACCTGACCGTCTCCTTCGAGATATTTCCGCCCCGCAGCCCGACGGCCTGGGACAACCTGCACAAGGCGGTGCGCCGGCTGGAGGCGTATCGGCCAGCCTTCGTGTCGGTCACCTACGGGGCTGGCGGCACGACGCGCGCGCCCACGCTGGAAGCGGTGAGCTGGCTGGCCGGGGAGACACGGCTTCCGGCGGCTGGACACCTGACCTGCGTTGGCGCTGCGCGCGAGGAGACCGATGCCGTGGTGCGCGCCTATCGTCAGGCCGGCGCCCAACAGGTCGTGGCGCTGCGCGGCGATCCACCGGAAGGCGCCGGCGCGCCGTACCGTCCCCATCCGGAAGGGTATCAGTCGACGGCGGAACTCGTCGCCGCGATTCGCGCCATCCATCCCTTCGAGGTCAGCGTCTCCGCCTATCCGGAGAAACACCCGCAGTCCCGCGACATGGATGCCGATCTGGATGTGCTGGCTGAGAAGGTCGAGGCCGGGGCATGCCGGGCGATCACCCAGTTCTTCTTCGACAACGAGGATTTCTTCCGCTACCGCGATCTGGTCGCGGCGCGCGGTATCGATGTCAATCTGGTGCCGGGCATCCTACCCATCGGTTCGTTCCAGCAGTTGACGCGCTTTGCGGAGAAGTGCGGCGCGCGCATCCCCGAATCGCTGCATCGCTGCTTCGCTGGGCTGGAGGACGAGCCGGAGACGCACCGTCTGGTGGCGGCGGCCGTCGCCGCCGAGCAGATCGACGATCTGGCATCCAACGGCGTGCGCGAGTTCCATTTCTATACGCTCAATCGGGCCGAACTGACGATCGCCTGCTGCCGCATCCTCGGCCTGACACCGAAACCGAAAGCCGACAGGGCACCCGAAAAGAGCGATGCGTCGGGCGCCGACGATTGCGAGGAACGCGCCGGCGCGGCCGCCTGAGGCGGGTTTTGTTTCGCTCACAGCGAATTCGCTATCGCTCCAGTCCGCGACTCGGGTCTCGGGCGTTCGGTCCTACGATTGATCCACCGGACCAATGGTCGAGACGGACCTCAACCCTTCGTGAGGGTGGCTTTTCTTTATTTCGCTCACGCTAGTGCGCTACGCGCACGGCTCCGCGGGGGCGCGCTATTCGCGCGGGCGTCCGGTCGGACGCCTGGGTTCGTCCCTTGCACCGAACGAACATTTGGCACCCAGGCACGCGACTGCGTGCCCGGCCGGTCAGGCCGCCCTCGCGGAGGCGGTGAGCGCGGACATTGTCCGGGCGAACTCGCCGTGAGCGAAATAAGGAAAGGCCGCCCCGAGAGGCGGCCTTTGTGGGCTTGCGGACTGCCGGCTTGCGCATCCGGACTTGTTCCGCCGTAAGCTGTTCCCGGACTTCGCCGGGACGCTGCTCCCCCAAGAGCTGATCCATGTATCCGACGCGGACAGCTCCCGAAACTGGTCTCCCTACAAACGATCGACTGGCGAACAGTCATCGACTGGCGAACAGTCGCTGAAGTTGAACGTGAGTACCGCTGGCTGCCTCCTACAGCGCACCCAAGGCGAACGCGGCGACCACCGCAAATGCGGCAGTCAGGCACATCAGGTTCAATGCTTTGCCTGTTCTCATATCGGTCGCCTCCGATTTGAGACGTTTCCCGCTCGCGGCAGTCCGCCCGCAAACGGAACGTCGGAGCCTCGACGCAGCCCAAGTCTCACGGGGCGAACCCGATGTTCGGACTACGTCTTAAGACCTGTTTTTACCCGGGTTTGCAGCGTTCCCCAACAAAAAATCATTCTGCACTGCAGCATGTGTGGACCGCTGTTGTTGCGGAATCTGATTGAATATGGACCCTATCGGTGCAGTTGCTCTTGCAGCCAATGGGCAGCGGCCAGTGTTTGCTGGTCGGCCATTGCCGAGCCGACAATCTGTACGCCAAGCGGCAGGCCGGCATCGCAGACAAGGCCCGGCACGTTGACGCAAGGGACTCCCATCAGCGTCCACAGCTTGTTGAAGGTGGGATTGCCGGTGGCGCCGAGCCCATGGGGTGCGGGGCCTTCCGCGCTCGGCGTCAGCAGTACGTCGACGCTCTGAAACAGCTCCATCAGTTGCAGGCGCGCCGCCTTGGCGGTCTGACCGGCACCGTCATAGGCCTCCGGCGTGATCGTTGCGCCTTCCTCAAGCGTGGCGGCGAGCAGCTTGCTCAGTTTCTCGCGGTGCGTGTCGTATTCCCACGCAAGCGCGCGGGCCGCCTCGAAGTTCTGGATCACGCGATGGGCGTCGTAGGCGTGCGCGAACATCGCCGGCAGCGGGCAATCGATGACGGTCGCCCCCGCCGCGCGCGCGGCTTCGGCGGCTGTTTCGATGGCCGCCTGCATTCGTGGCTCGGCGTTCTCCCACTGATCGGTATGGCAGATACCGATGCGCGGCGCGGCGACAGTTTGCGGGATGCTCAGCGCGCGGTCGGTCAGGAGGGAGGCGAAGAAGGCGCAGTCGGCGACCGTCGCGCCGAACACGCCGACCGTGTCGAGCGACGCGGAGAACGGCTTGACGCCCTGGATCGGGATCAGCTTGTAGCTCGGCTTGTAGCCGGCGATGCCGCAATAGGCGGCCGGACGCACGATCGAGCCGCCGGTCTGGGTGCCGAAGGCGAATGGCAGCATGCCCGCGGCAATCGCCGCCGCTGATCCCGACGAGGACCCGCCCGGCGTGTGTTCGGTGTTCCAGGGATTGCGGGTGCCGGCGGGATGCAGGAAGGCGAACTCGGTGGTGACCGTCTTGCCGACGACAGCGCCGCCGGCGCGCCTGGTCAGCGCCACGGCCGCCGCATCGCCCCGGCTGCGGTTGCCGACATGGATCGGCGAGCCCTGCGCGGTGGGGAAGTCGGCGGTGTCCATGATGTCCTTGACGCCGACCGGCAGGCCCATCAGCGGCCCGTTGCCGGGATGTTCGGCGGCCGCCGCGTAGTCCGCCACCACGAAACAGCCAAGCTCGGCCTCGCGGGCGGCATGGGCGTCGGCGAAACGCTGCACGGCTTCGGCGCGGCTGGTGGCGCCCGACACCAGATCGCGCAGGACCTGGATGCCGGAAACCGGAGAGACAAGCGGTGGATTGCTGGTGGACACGGAACGCAACTCCCTGGCAGGACGGCAGGTGACCCCAAGGGTCGAGACCCTAATCACGGTGGGCGTTGCTGCCAAGGCCCGCGGGCCGGTGGGTTAACGCCCGATTCACCATGTGACCGCGAACTGGATCGCCGGAACCCGCCGCGCGCGTTGCGTTAATGCAAGGTTAGTGCGATCGGCGCCATTTCTGGTGGTCATGATGTGGAGCCAGCGATATCGCAAGGCCTTCGCGCTCGCCATGGCGGTGTTCGTCACCGCGTGCGCCGGGCCGGGGGTGTATTTCGTCGACACCTATGCGCCGTGGCGCAAGGACACCGAGCTGGCCTGCCTGCGCGCCGGGCTGAGCTACACGACAGCCTTCGCCGAACAGCGGCCGCGCCTCAACGGGCCGCGCAGTTGCGGTGCCATCCGGCCGTTCAGTGTCTCGCACACCGCCTTCGGCGCGGTCAGCATGGAACCGGCCGCGCTGGTGCGCTGTCCGATGGTTCCCGCGATCGACGACTGGGTGCGGATCTCTGTGCTGCCGGCGGCGCGCCGCCATTTCGGCCAGGACGTGGTGGCGGTCACCCATATGGGCACCTATAGCTGCCGGCCGCGCAACAACCGCCGTGGCGCGCGGCTGTCCGAACACGGCTTCGCCAATGCCATCGACATTGCCGGCTTCCGCCTGGCGGACGGGCGCAAGATCACCGTGACCAAGGGCTGGCGGGGCCGGTCGGACGAGCGCGCTTTCCTGCGCGACGTCTACAAGGACGCCTGCACCCACTTCAACACGACGCTGGGGCCGGACACCAACGCCGCCCACCGCAACCACTTCCACTTCGACCTCGCCCGCCACGGCCGCGACGGGCAGGGCAAGGTGTGCCGCTAGGTGCGATTGGCGAACAGCAGGCCAGCCCGCTGTTCATCATGCCGTGTGGTGTCGTAGGGGCGATAGACTAGCAAGAGGTACTTTTCTATGTCTCAAATCCTCCGCTAACGGCGCTTCACCGAGAAAATTCCATTCGACATACAACTTTCCCATGGGGACCTCACCTCAAAAATTGGCCTATATCGACCAGTTGCTTGCTATAAAGTTTCCATCAAGGTCAAAACGAAGTAGAATTGGCCTATCATAATTCAAAATTATGCTTATGATGTGAATAAAATACCATTCATACGGGCTTTTATATCTGTAAACCAAAACATTATATCCATCATGAGAATATTCTTCTTTCTTTATTGAAAATTCTTCAACATATTCTATTATTTCATGTTTCTTACAGTTCTTATCCCTGAGAGTTGCATTGAACAAATTTGCAAATGATCCGCCGATGTATTGCCTATCTTTCTTCCCCACTATGTAGTCATGCACCTCGCTCAGCGGCGGCGAGTTCAGCGCTTTCTCACATGCGGTCTCCGCACGCACCGCAGGTGCTGCAAACAGTGCGGACACCAGCAATGCGCCGCCAAGCAATCGTGTCATCGCGTTTCGAGACCATCTGCTCAGGTCCGTCGCGCGACATGGCAAAAGCTCCCTGACGCTGAGCGCCTCACGGCCACCTGCCGGTCGAGAGGAGTGATCTGGACGGCTTTTCATGCGTGGCATCTCCCATACGCCTCCTGTGACGATCATCTGGTCAGCAAGTCCTTTTTGCCATGACAATGATATGGTGCAGGGTGACTGCTAACGCCTGCTTATCCGGATCGTCGCGACTCGTGTTGACCGGTGGCCGCGTCATGCACCGCGCGCCAACGACCTTCCCCTAGGTGATACCGCGCTTGCCGTGCCGGGCGCGGGCCTGTCACTCCCGTGTCACGATAATCATTCCCGTTCGCGCCATAAGCGCTGCCTGATCGATCCCGGACGCGAGTCGGGATATCACTGGCGGCTTATCCGGGCGGGAGATATCCGATGCGTACAGGTGCGTGGACGTGAGCGAGGCGGTGGCCGAAACCGCGCCGCAGCCCTTCGGCGCCTTCGTGCGCGAATGGGCCAAGATCGGCGTGCTCTCGTTCGGCGGGCCGGCCGGCCAGATCGCGCTGATGCATCGCGTCGCGGTCGACGAGAAGAAGTGGATCGGTGAGGCGCAGTTCCTGCACGCGCTCAATTTCTGCATGCTGCTGCCGGGACCCGAGGCACAGCAACTCGCCACCTATATCGGCTGGCTGACGCACGGGCTGCGCGGCGGGCTTGTCGCCGGCATCCTGTTTGTGCTGCCGGGCTTCTTCGTCATCCTCGCATTAGCCTTGGCATATGCGTTGTTCCAGGACACCGGTTTCGTCACCAGCCTGTTCTTCGGGCTGAAGGCCGCCGTGCTGGCGATCGTCATCCAGGCATTGCTGAAGATCGCCTCGCGAGCGCTGACGACGCCGATTGCATGGACATTGGCCGGCGTTGCCTTCCTGGCGCTGTTCGCCTTCTCCGTTCCGTTTCCGGTGGTGGTGCTCAGCGCCGCGCTGTTCGGTTTCGTGGTGGCGGGTGCGTTTCCGCCGAAGGCGACCGATGACGCGCTGCCCGAAGCCGCTCCCACTGGTGGGGTGGCGCGTGCGCTTCGCCTGATCGTCATGTTCGCTTTGCTGTGGGCGGCGCCGGTACTGATCGCCGGTGCCATACTCGGTTTCGACAGCGTCTTCGTGCCGCTTGGCGTCTTCATGTCGAAGATGGCGGTGGTCACCTTCGGCGGGGCCTACGCGGTGCTGGCCTATGTGGCGCAGCAGGCCGTCGAGGTGCACGGCTGGCTCAATCCTGGCGAGATGCTTGACGGGCTGGCGCTGGCCGAGACGACGCCGGGACCGCTGGTGCTGGTGCTCTCCTTCGTCGGCGCGCTGGCCGGTTTCCGCGATGCGGCGGGCCTGTCGCCGGTCGCCGGTGCGACGCTCGGCGCGTTCCTGACCACCTGGGTCACCTTCGTGCCGTGCTTCCTGTGGATTTTCCTCGGCGCCCCCTACATGGAGCGCCTGCGCACCAACCGGCGGCTTGCCGCGGCGCTCTCGGCGATCACCGCGGCCGTGGTCGGCGTCATCCTGAACCTGGCGGTGTGGTTCGCGGTGCATGCGCTGTTCGGCGAGGTGGGCACGCTGCACGCCGGCATCGCCGACATGGTCTGGCCGGTCTGGTCCACGCTCGACTTGTGGGCGCTGGCGCTCACGGTGCTGGCCTTCGCACTGGTGTTCGGGCTGAAGACCGGACTGGCGAGCGTGCTCGGCGTATGCGCCGTCGCGGGTCTGCTCGTGCAGGTGGTGGTGTAGGGGCAATTCCAGGCACGCTGACCTCTCCCCACCGCCACCCCTTCGCGCGCTTCGCAACCGGTTGTTTCTTGGTCCGTTTGTCCCCAGCAAACGATGCACGGTCGCCAACACTTTCCAGGACACACTTCCAAATCGGGCGTCAATCGCTAGTATTGCCCGAGAAACAAGAAAAAGAGACACAGCCGTGGCGCCGCTGCAGCGCAGCAATTGCTGTTCGATCAGGCTGTGGACATCATGGAGGGGATCATGTTTCAGCGCATTCTGGCGCCTGTCGACCTTGCACATCTGGGCGCGCTCGAGCGGGCGCTGAATATCACCGCTGCCGAGGCACGCCAGCACGGCGCCGCGGTTACCTATGTCTCGGTGACCGGGCCCGCGCCGGGATCGCTGGCGCACAATCCCGACGAGTTCAGGGCAAAGCTTGAGTCCTTTGCAAAGGAACAGGCCGAAAGCCACGGCATCGACGCAAGCGCCCTTGCGGTGGTCAGCAACGATCCGACCACCGATATCGACGACGCGCTGCTGGAGGCCGTCGAACAGACCGGTGCGGACCTCGTCATCATGGCTTCGCACAAGCCGGGCGTTGCCGAATTCTTCTGGCCGTCGAACGGCGGCAAGGTCGCCGCGCATTCAAAGGCGTCGGTGTTTGTCGTGCGCGACGCGTGATCGGGCGACCATAACGGACCTGGGGTCTGCAAACCGGGGTCCGCAATCATAAGACCGTTCAAGGTCTTATCGGCCACGCGGGCATGCGGGCTGAAAAAACGGGGAGGGGACGATGGCAAACCTGGAAGGCTCGCAGTCCGGGGAAACCCGGGACAGCGAATTTGAAACGGACTTCCAACTCGGCCAGGACAATATTCGGCCGTTCGGACTGGACATCCACAATCCGGTCTTTGTGATTTCCGGACTTGTGGTCATCGCCTTCGTGCTGCTGGCGCTGGCCAATCAGGAGGCGTCGGCGGAGTTCTTCGGATGGCTCAGGCCGTTCCTGACCAGCCAGTTCGACTGGTTCCTGGTGATCTCTGTCAACATCATGCTGGTGTTCTGCCTGGTGCTGATCTTCCTGCCGGTGGGAGCGGTGCGGATCGGCGGCAAGGACGCCAAGCCCGACTACTCCTATCCCGGCTGGATCGCGATGATGTTCGCTGCCGGTATCGGCATCGGGCTGTTGTTCTTCGGCGTGCTCGAGCCGACCTACTACAACTTCGCCGAGAACGGCGGTGCACGGCCGCTGGGCATCGACATCACCCAGCCCGGCAACGAGTACATCGGCATCGTCGGCACCATTCACCACTGGGGTCTGGGGGGCTGGTGCGTCTATGCGGTGGTCGGCCTGACGCTGGCGGTCTTCTGCTACAACAAGGGCCTGCCGATGACCCTGCGCTCGGCCTTCTACCCGATCCTGGGCGAGCGCATCTGGGGCTGGTGGGGCCATCTCATCGATACGCTGGCGGTGTTCGCCACGCTGTTCGGCCTGACCACGTCGCTGGGGCTTGGCGCGCAGCAGGTGGCCTTCGGCCTCAACGCGGTCTTCGGCATCGAGACGACCAACACGGTCGTGGTGCTGCTGATCGTCGGGATCACCGCGATTGCGCTCGGCTCGGTGCTGCTCGGCATGGACAAGGGCGTCAAGCGGCTCTCCGAGATCAACATGCTGATGGCGGTCGCGCTGTTCTTCTTCGTCTTCTTCGTCACCGGCGCCGTCGACGCGATCACCCGCTATGTCGGCGTGATGGTCGATTACGTGGTCCTGCTGCCGGCGCTGTCGAATCCGTTCGGGCGCGAGGACACCAGCTTCTTCCACGGCTGGACGACGTTCTACTGGGCCTGGTGGATCGCCTGGTCTCCCTTCGTGGGCATGTTCATCGCGCGCATCTCGCGCGGGCGCACCGTGCGTGAGTTCGTGCTCTGTGCCCTGATCGCGCCGACCTGCGTGTGTGCGCTGTGGATGTCGACCTTCGGCGGCGCGGCGATCGACATGATCAACCAGGGCGGCGCGCCGGGCGTCGTCGCCACGGTGATCGACAGCTACAAGCCTGAAGGCGCCCTGTTCGGCTTCCTGCAGGAGCTGCCGCTCTATTCCATCATCTCGCCGATCGCGCTGGTGCTGATCGTGATCTTCTTCGTCACGTCATCGGACTCCGGTTCGCTGGTGATCGACACGATCACCGCCGGCGGCAAGATGGACGCGCCGGTGGTGCAGCGGGTGTTCTGGTGCACGCTTGAGGGGCTGGTCGCCATCGCGCTGCTGCTCGGCGGCGGCCTGTCGGCCCTGCAGGGCGCGGCGGTGTCGACCGGCATCCCGTTCACCCTGGTGGTGCTGGCGATGTGCTGGTGCGTCTACTCGGCGCTGAAGACGGAGCCGCGATAGCCCATATCGACACCCCGACCGCTGGTTCTCGCCAGAACCATGCCGGTCGGGGTCGTCAGGCG
The DNA here is from genome assembly GCA_028279445.1 of Tepidamorphaceae bacterium. Taxonomy (GTDB): domain Bacteria; phylum Pseudomonadota; class Alphaproteobacteria; order Rhizobiales; family Tepidamorphaceae; genus JANQNT01. Next base: position 37,048 of record JANQNT010000011.1, read on the forward strand.
CCGCCATCCGCCTTTGCGGATGACATTTCGCGGAACCGCTCGAACATCATCTGGTATTCCGCCGGGATATCGCGGAAGGACAACAGGCCGGCGACGCGGCCGCCATCCATAACGGGAAGATGGCGGAAGGCGTCGCCGAGCTTGGCCGCCAGCGTGTCGGAGATCGCGTCGTCGATCGCCACGGTGGTGAGATCGCGGGACATGATGTCGGCGGCCGTCGTGCTGGCGACGGGCAGATCGCGCGCCACGCCGCGGAACACGATGTCGCGCTCGGAGAGTATCCCGACGAGCTTCTCGCCCTCGATTACCACCACGGCGCCGACCTCGTGCTCGGCCATCAGTCTGGCGGCATCTGCGAGCAGGTCTCCCGGCGCGACGCTGTGGAGCGGTCTTTCTCCGAGAATTTCGCGGATGGTGCTGATCGTCATGTGCCTTCCGGCGGTCCTTGCTGTGCGTTGTGTCTCGAAACGATAGTCAGCGGGGGATTGGGGGACAAGCCGGGCAGGTCGTGCTGCGGAGTGCGCCCCTTGTGTGATGCGGCGCGACCCGATCTTTGCGTTGCCCCGGATCAAGTGCGGGGTGACGTACGGAGCTGAATGTCCGCCTCGCGAACATGCCTGGCGAGCCGCAGCGGCAATCCTAGTTTCAGGCTGACATCGAGCCACAAGCGCACCTGGAGCAGATAATGATTGAGCGCCTCGACTATGCTTCCTTGAATGCGGCCGCCATCGCGAGCATGGCGAAGGCAAATGACAAAATGCCCTCGATCGACAAGAGGCTGAGGGCGGTCATTGAACTCAGGGTTTCCCAGATAAATGGCTGTGCATATTGCGTGGACCTTCACACCACTCAAGCAAGACAGGCCGGTGAAACGCCGCAACGGCTTGATTGCCTGACGGTCTGGAGAGAAGTCCCCTTCTTCGATGAGGCGGAGAAAGCGGCACTTGCCTGGGCTGAGGCTGTTACAACGATTTCTGATAACGGTGCGCCGGAGCCCCTCTACGTGGCGCTGTCCGACCACTTTTCCGAGCACCAGATTGTCGATCTGACGCTGATTGTCGCGCAAATGAATGCGTGGAACCGGCTGGCTATCAGTTTCGGCCATCTTCCAGGGCCGAGAGAGGAATGAAGCTCCGCGAATGTCAGTTCTGTCCGCAAAGCTGCCAGATACCACCCAATTCAGGCCGCTCGTATCTGTTTCCACAAATACACCAGACCGACCAGCGCGGGCACGATCAGCAAGGCCACGACCATGGGGACCGCGGATTCCAGGTAGGTCGCATCCATCGTGTACACGGTGGTTGCGTCGACGATGTCGGTGACGCAGCGCGCCGCCAGCGCGGCGAACAGTGCCGCATGGCTGCGCAGCAGGACGGCAAGGATCACGGCCAGAACGGCGGTCAGGTTGCGCGTGATGTACGCCATCGTCGTGTAGTCGAAATCGGGCGGCGGATTGAACAGTGTCGACAGGGCAAAGAACGAGACGATGACGATCTGCAGCGCGATGATGATCCAGAACCATTTCGGCAGGAATTGTCCCCATGGTGTGTTCAGTGAAGCCGTGTTCATGGTGTTTCGGTCCTCCGCTGGGTGAAACGAGTCGACCGGATGATAGATCATCTCCCCGGTGCGTTTCACGCGCGCGAGACGCGGCGTCCTTGCGTCCCTGTAGCGCCTAAGGCGCGCCACGCCTCTTGCCAGGCCGCTCCTCACGGATGAGGTTGATGGTGATGGCGGTTGGCCATAGGCCGTGCGGAACACTCTGTGCGTCACCCCGGACAGGTCCGCCAGGACCGTGATCCGGGGTCCATGGGGCGGGTGCCACAGACGCTCCGGGACGTTGATATGCACGGCAGATGCATCATGGACCCCGGATCACGCGCTGGCGCGCTGTCCGGGGTGACGAGTGGAGTGAATTACCGCCTCTGGAACGTCTACAGCGAGCCCAGAAAACCCGGTGCTGCGGGAACAAAGTACGTCCGCTACGTTGGGAAATCATATAGGGCACCAGCGCAGCATATCAGACGTTGATTGCGTAGGAGAGAGATATACAGAAAACGGATGTATGAACAAATTGTACAAGAACTGGTCGAACCGGGCACAGTGCGGCGTTTCCTCGGCGAGCGGACGCGCTGCCGCTATTGCGGAGCTTCGGGTCCAGGTGTTTTTGGCAAGCGAAGCAACGCCCATACGCTTCCGGCTGCGCTCGGAAATAGGACACTGTTCTCACTTGATGAATGCAGGGCGTGCAATGACAAATTTTCTCTTTACGAAGACGCTTTGTGTAAGGCGGTCGGTCCATTCCTGACGCTTGGCGGCGTGCGTGGCCGCTCTGGAGTTCGCAAGACCGGAAAGACCGGGTCTACGTCGACGGTGCGCCACTCAGTGTTCGAAGGGAAGCGGCGGCTCAGTATCAGGTCTGAAGGCGATGCTGAGATGGTGGGTGTCGACCAATCGACGGGCATGCTCAACATAACAATGCCAATAGAGGGCGACGTCTTTGTTCCTCGCTATGCATACAAGGCCCTGATGAAGATCGGCCTGTCGATGCTACCTACCGAGGAACTGCCCATGTTCCGAAAGGCGATCGCCAGCTTAGCAAATCTGGAAACCGAGCCGCATTGCGGGCCGATGCAGGTTGGATTTTCCTATGCCTTTGTGGACAATGCGCCACCTGCGTTGGCTGGAACACTACTTCGGCGAAGTGATGTTCGCGCGCATGTGCCCTATATGCTTTTTTTGTTGATGGCGGGATCGGTTTGCTTTCAGATCTGGCTTCGTTCTGACGATCAAGATGCCGACGTGCCGGAGGTCGGTCGGCTTGGCATTCGTTTCAATGCGCAGCTTCCAAAGCCGGAAGGTGGTCATCTTCCGATCAGTTATTGTGATCCGATCCAATTTGACTGGTCGGAATTGACGCCGAAATTGCAGCCTTTCAGGGCTTTTCAATTGACATTCGATCCGCAGACTACCGAGGGCAGCCTTACGCCGATACCCAGGGTATGATACGCGAGATTTGCCGCGTAGTAGCAGACATTTGAGCTTGTACGGCGAACGGCAGAGAAGTCCGCAAACCGCACATTGCCCTAACCAACTCACCCCCTGCCATAGCCCCCACCCGTCGGGGTCTCGACCGTCACGGCCTCACCTGCCTCAAGTTCCGTCTGGTCGCATCCCTCCAACTCGTCGATCGAGCCGTCCAGCCGGCGCACGTAGGTGCGGCCAGTCGCGCCCGGTCCGCCTCCGTCCAACCCATGCGGGGGAACGATCCGGTGCGAGCCGAGGATGGCGCAGTCCATCCTTTCCAGGAATCTCAGCGTGCGCCGCGTGCCGTCGCCGCCGTGCCATTGGCCCGTGCCGCCTGAGCCGGGACGGATCGAGAATTCCTCCAGCACGATGGGAAAGCGAAATTCCAGCACCTCCGGGTCGGTCATGCGGGTGTTGGTCATGTGGGTGTGCACCGCATCCGCCCCGTTGAAGCCGGGGCCGGCCGGCGCGCCGGAGCAGATCGTCTCGTAGTTCTGGTAGGTGGCGTTGCCGTAGGTGAGGTTGTTCATCGAGCCTTGCGCGGCGGCCATGGCACCGAGTGCGCCGAGCAGGCAGTTGGTGACGTGCTGGCTGGTCTCGGTGTTGCCGGCGACCACGGCCGCCGGATAGCTTGGTGAGAGCATCGAGCCCTTTGGGATGACGATGTCGATGGGCTTGAGGCAGCCGGCATTCATCGGGATGTCGGTGTCGACCATCAGGCGGAAGCAATAGAGCACCGCGGCGCGGGTCACCGGTTCGGGCGCGTTGAAGTTGGTGCCCTGCTGGGGCGAGGTGCCGGTGAAATCCACCGTTGCCTGACGCGCGGCCTTGTCGACGGAGATCCTGACCTTGATCACCGCGCCCTGGTCGGTGGGGTAGGTGAATGTGCCGTCCTTCAGCGCGTCGAGCACCCGGCGCACGCTTTCCTCGGCATTGTCCTGCACGTGGCGCATATAGGCCTGCACCACGTCGAGGCCGAACTGCGCGATCATCTTGCGGACTTCGTGAACGCCTTTCTCGTTGGCGGCCACCTGGGCGCGCAGGTCGGCGACGTTCTGGTGCGGGTTGCGGGCGGGCCAGGGATGGTCGGTGAGGAGGTCGATCAGCGCGTCCTCTCGGAAACCGGTCTCGTCGACCAGCTTGAAGTTGTCGATCAGCACGCCTTCCTCATCGACGCTGGTGGCGCGCGGCGTGGCGGAGCCCGGTGCCATGCCGCCGACATCGGCGTGGTGGCCGCGCGAGGCGACGTAGAAGAGGATACGCGGCTGTTTTTCGCCCTTTGAGGCTGCGTCTTCAACACCCTCGTCCTTCGAGGCTCGATCCCCGACACCCTCATCCTGAGGTGCCCGCGTAGCGGGCCTCGAAGGGGTAGGATGTCGGGGGTCTCGCACCTCAGGATGAGGGTGTGGAACCATTTCGCCTGACCCCCCCGATTGCTCGAACACCGGCGTCACCACGGTGATGTCGGGCAGGTGCGTGCCGCCATTGTAGGGGGCGTTGAGCATGTAGACGTCGCCGGGCCTGATGGTGCCGGCGTTGAGCTTGATCACCGTCTCCACCGAGCGGTCCATGGAGCCCAGATGCACCGGCATGTGCGGTGCATTGGCCACAAGCGCGCCGGTTGAATCGAAGATGGCGCAGGAGAAATCCAGCCGCTCCTTGATGTTGACGGAATAGGCGGTGTTCTGCAGCGCGACGCCCATCTGCTCGGCGATCGACATGAAGAGGTTGTTGAACACCTCCAGCATCACCGGATCGGCGTCGGTGCCGATGGCGGCTTCGTTCTCGCGCGCCATGACTCGGCGGATGACCAGGTGGTCCTTGGCCGTGACCTCGGCGCGCCAGCCGTCCTCGATGACCACCGTCTGGTGGTCCTCCACCAGGATCGCCGGGCCGTCCATGACCTGACCCGGCGACACCTCGGCGCGCTTGTAGATGTCTCCGTCGCGCCAGGCGCCATCGGAGAAGAAACGCGCCGGGCCGGCCGGCGAGGCGGGTGTGTCCGACAGGGGCTGGTCGGTCTCGTCGCGGCCGGTAACCGTGCCGTCCCAGCCCTGCAACTCGATGGACTCGACCGTGATGGCGCGTTCCGGCGTGACGAAACCGAACTGGGTGCGATGGGCCTCCTCGAAGCGGGTGAGGGCTGCGGCCATGTCGCCGTCGGCGAAGGCGACGGGGATCGTCGTGTCGGTGCCGTCGTAGCGAAGGTGCAGGGTCGGGGCGTGGCACATCCGGTCATCCTCGACGCCCTGGGCGCGCAGTTCGGCGAAGACCTGCTCGCTCAGTTCGGCGATCAGCGCGTCGATGTCGGGTCGCGACTCTTGGGCGAACGGCTTGACCAGCGCCTTGGTGCGCGAGGCGTAGATCGAGGCCAGTCCGATGCCATAGGCCGACAGCAGGCCGGAGAAGGGGTGGATGTGGATGACCTCCATGCCCAGCCGGTCGGCGATGGCGCAGGCGTGCTGGCCGCCCGCCCCGCCGAAGGAGGCAAGCGCGTAGCCGGTGATGTCATAGCCGCGCTGGACGGAGATCTTCTTGATCGCATTGGCCATGTTCTCCACGGCGATCTTGAGGAAGCCGTCGGCGACCTGTTCGGGCATCCGCCCGTCGCCGATCTCGGCGGCGAGCGCGGCGAACCTCTCGCGCACGACCCCGGCATCGAGCGGTTCGTCCTGGCCGGCGCCGAAGATCGCCGGGAACAGATCGGGCCTCAGCTTGCCGACCATGACATTGGCGTCGGTGACCGCCAGCGGCCCGCCGCGGCGGTAGCAGGCGGGGCCGGGATCGGCGCCGGCGCTTTCGGGGCCGACCTGATAGCGGCCGTCCTCATACTTGAGGATCGAGCCGCCGCCGGCCGCCACCGTATGGATGCGCATCATCGGCGCGCGCACGCGCACGCCGGCGACCTTGGTATCGAAGGCGCGCTCGTAGTCGCCGGCATAGTGCGCCACATCGGTCGAAGTGCCGCCCATGTCGAAACCGATGATCCTGTCGAAGCCGGCCATGCCGGCGGTCTCGACAGCGCCGACCACGCCGCCGGCGGGGCCTGAAAGAATGGCGTCCTTGCCCTGGAACTGTTCGGCCGCCGTCAGTCCGCCCGACGACATCATGAACTGCAGGCGGGGACCGTCGTCGCCATCGGTGATCCCGAGTTCGCCGGCGACCTGCTCCACGTAGCGGTGCAGGATCGGCGACAGATAGGCATCGACCACGGTGGTGTCGCCGCGCCCGACGAGCTTCATCAGCGGGCTGACCTCGTGGCTGGCGGAGACCTGGGTGAAGCCGATCCGGCGGGCCAGATCGGCAACCGCGCGCTCGTGATCGGCGAAGCCGTAGGCATGCATGAAGACGATCGCCACGCAGCGGATGCCGGCGTCATGGGCACCGCGCAGAGCCGCCTCGGCCGCGGCCAGATCGAGCGGCGTCTCGATGGTGCCGTCGGCCAGCACCCGCTCGGCGATCTCGTACACCTGCTCGAACAGCATGTCCGGCTTGATGATCTCGCGGGCGAAGATGTCGGGGCGCGCCTGATAGCCGATCCGCAAGGCATCGCCGAAGCCGCGCGTGGTGATCAGCACGGTGCGGTCGCCCTTGCGTTCCAGCAGCGCGTTGGTGGCCACCGTGGTGCCCATGCGCACGGTTCCCACCTCACCGGGCGGAATTGCTGCGCCGTACCCAAGTCCCAGCAGGTCGCGGATGCCCTGGACTGCGGCGTCGCGATAGCTTCCCGGGTTCTCGGAGAGCAGCTTGTGGGTATGCAATGCGCCATCGGGCGCGCGGCCGATCACGTCGGTAAAGGTGCCACCCCGATCAATCCAGAAATCCCAGGCCACGCGTATCCGCCCCCGATCTTAACGCTTCGTTCACCATGTTCCGCCTAGCTCTGTCCTGATCGGAGCGTCAATAGCGCAGTTGGCGAACAGTGGGTTGTGCCCGGCGCCATTGTGTCGCTGGCTGGCCCAAAGGCTAGGTGCTCTGCGCTCCGGCCAGGTTTTTTGAACGTTCCGTGTCCTGGACGTCTCGCAGCCGTTTGCCGGCCCCGCGTCGCGCTCTGAGACACGCAAGGACGCAGCGCTCAGTCAGAAAACCGCATTGCACTCGTCAAGCGTGAATTCGTGAAGAGGATGACTGAACCTATGAACGCCCCCACCAAGACCGTTCTTGCCGCCTGCGCACTTGCATTGTCGGTGCTGGCGGTGTCGCCGGCCATGGCGGCTGATCCGCCGCCTCCGCTGCCTGCCAAATACGACAGGCTGGCGGATGGCTACCCGTCCTTCTACATGGCAGCTCGCGTCGGCGCGGGCTGGAACGACGACACGGAATTCAACATTCCGCTGCTGGTGACCAACGAATACAACGCCGGCCTCAACGTCAGCGTGGCCATCGGCCGCGGGTTCGATCTCGACAGCGTCGGCATGCGCGCGGAGCTGGAAGTCGGCTACCTGACCAGCGATATCGACACGCACACCGTCGCGACGCTGGGAACGTTCACCGGAGGTGCAGCCTTCGGTGACACCAGCGCGTTGTATGGCCTGGCCAACGCCTATTTCGACTTCGACAACTGGGGCGGTGCGATCATGCCTTATATCTCGGCTGGTCTGGGCGTCGCCGATGTGGACTTCGACGGACATGGCGTGACACCGGCCGGCGTCGTCATGAACGACAACGCGACTGGCTTCGCCTGGCAGGTGGGAACGGGCTTTTCCTACGACGTCAACGACAGTCTCGCGCTGGAAGTCGGCTACCGGTACTTCAATGTGGAGAGTATCGGGCTGACATCGGTTGGCGGTGTCGATTCCGACATCGACCTGCGCGCGCATCAGGTCAATGCAGGCCTGCGCTACCGCTTCTAGAATCGTGAGTCGTGCCTCAAAGGCGGCGGGTTCAACGGCCCGCCGCTTTTCCCTTGCCGGTGGGCCGGTGCCAGACGGCATGGCGAAACACACACGCGGATCACTGTAACCTTACGCTTCGGTAACTGGTCTGTCCCGGTTCAGGTGGCTAAGGTCGCGCACATGACCTATTCGCAGATGGTATCGCACGGCGATTCGCCGTCCAAAGGACCGCTGCCCGGCGGGGCCGGCGGCCTTGCGGAGGTGTTGCGCGCGCTGCTGCGTCGGGTCGGCGCCGTGTTCGGCATCGGACCGGGCGCGCGCGCCCAGCGCTTCTCGGCCGCACTTGTCGCTCTTGCGGCAAAGATGGCGAAAGCCGATGGCGTTGCCACCCAAGGCGAGTTCGAGGCGTTCTGCGAGGTGTTCACGTTCGACGCCGGTCAGCAGCGCCGGGTGCGTGCGCTGTACGATCTGGCGAAGCGCGATTCGGCGGGCTTCGATGCCTACGCGCGCAGGATCGCGCGGGACTTCGAGGATGACTGCGCGCTTCTCGAAGACGTGCTGGACGGGCTGTTCCATGTCGCCAAGGCCGACGGCGCCATCCACGATCACGAACGCGTCCAGCTTGAGATCATCGCGGAGATCTTCGGTTTCTCGACGCGTGCCTTCGAGGGTCTGATGGCGCGGCATGCCGATGGCGGCGCCAGCGACCCCTACCGTGTGCTCGGCGTGGCGCGCGATATCGATGACGGCGCGCTGAAGGCCCACTACCGCCGGCTGGTGGCGGAGAACCATCCCGACCGGTTGATCGCGCGCGGCCTGCCGGAACAGATGATCCGCATCGCCAACGAACGCCTGGCGGCGATCAACGCGGCCTATGGCCAGATCGCGCAAGCGCGCGGACTTTAGGCTGCAATCGACCTCGCCATGCCCGACTACACGGTGACCCCATCGCCCAATCACGGCGAGCGCCGCGATGCGCCGGTCGACATGCTGATCCTGCATTACACGGGCATGGAAAGCGCCGAAGCCGCGCATGCTTGGCTGTGCGACCCTGCCTCGCAGGTCTCGGCGCACTATTTCATCCATGAGGATGGCAGGATCGCGCAGCTTGTGGCCGAAGACCGCCGCGCCTGGCACGCGGGCGTGGCCTCCTGGCATGGCGAAAGCGACATCAACTCGCGCTCCATCGGCATCGAGATCGCCAATCCCGGCCATATGCATGGCTATCCCGATTTTCCCGAGGCGCAGATGGTGGCCGTGGTGGCGCTGTGCGGGGATATCTGCACGCGGCTGGCGATCCCGGCCCGGCGGGTGCTGGCCCATTCCGACGTGGCGCCGGCACGCAAGGTCGATCCCGGCGAGAAATTCGACTGGGCACGGCTGGCCGCCAACGGGGTCGGGCACTGGGTCGAACCCGAGCCCATCGGTGGTGGCCGTTTCCTGCAGCGTGGCGACACCGGCCAGCCGGTGGAAGCGCTGCAGGCCATGCTTGCCAGCCACGGATACGGGATCGACGTCAACGGCGCCTTCGACCTGGCCACGGAGCAGGTGGTTGCCGCCTTTCAGCGCCACTTTCGCCCCGCGCGCGTCGATGGCGTTGCCGACGAATCGACCATCAAGACACTGCACGCCGTGTTGCAGGAGACCGCCGCGCCGGCGCCCTGACATTTGTCAACGCGGCCCCGGCATACATAATCAGTGGCATGCAACAGGCGATTCTCAACGCCATTACTTCGGATTAGCTGTGGTCTGCGCACGCTGCGTCATTGAATCCGGTACCGGCTGCCGTGTAGTCTCCATGCGGGGTCTTCAACGGGGCGGTTGTGTATGGTCTGGCCTCAATCCGGACCGGGGCGGCACATGATGGGCCGGTCCTCGCATCGATTTCTCGCCGTTCGCAAACGCGTGCTCGATATGGGTTATCGCAGCATCGCGATTGAGAACGTGTGCTCGGTGATCATTTTTCAGTCGCCACGGGTCACCACGTTCAAGCTGGTCGTGATGGCGCTGGCGCTGTTCGCCGGCGCGGCGATTGCCGGTTTCTACAATCCGGAAGGCCCCTCGATCGCGTTCGGGGCGCTGATCGGGTTCCTGGTTGGGCTGGTCCCGTTCCTGCCCAAGCCGCCAACCAACCTGATGATCACCGGCAACGACGGCACGTCGACACTGTTTCCGTGCCCCGACATCACCTTTTTGCGTCGGGTGAAGGGTTTTATCGATGCGCGGCTCAATCAGGGCGATAGCGGCTTGACCGGCCGTTTCGATTTCGAGGCTTGCCGCTACGGGGCGCTGCAGGAGCAGGACGCCTATGCCGGGTTCGGTATCTCGGAGCCCTTGGGCGAGGAGGCGAGGCCGGCGGTCGAGGCGGCGGTGCTGCCGGAGTCCGACACCGCGCCGGAACTGCCCCCCGAGCCGGAACTGCCCCCCGAGCCGGAACTTCCACCTGAGCCAGAGCTTCTAACTGAACTGGAGTTGTCTCCAGAGCCGGAGTTGCTTCCGGAACCGGAACTGTCTGCAATGCCGGAGCCGGAGCCGGAGCCGGAGCCAGAACCAGAACCAGAGTTAGATCTTGACGCCTATCCGGCGCTGGAAATCGCTGAACCCGACGAGGATGGTGACGTCGCCTACGAAGACGAGGACGGCAGCAGACTGCCGCCGCTCGACGTCGAGGTGCTGCGGCAGGAGGTTGCGATCGGAACGCTGGAGCCTGCCGATATCGCCATCGAGACGGTTGTCGAGGCGCCGGAGCCGTACGGGGAGGGGGATTTCGTCGATAGCCGCGAGGAAGAGCACGTCGATGCGGAGGAACTCGCCAGGCAGGAGCACGCAGCCGAAAGCTTCGCCAGCATCGACCTCACCGCCGAAGACCTGGCTGCCGACGACGTGACGCTGGACAGTCACCGCGACACGCCCCCGCTGGCGGAAGACGAGCCGCCGCCGGCGTTGGTCGCGGCCCAGCGGTTCGGACCGCTGGCCGCGGAACTGTCCGATACGTTCGAGCGCCCCGCCGCGCCGACATCCTCCGTCGGCAATGGGCAAGACGACCACAGCGAGCCGACCCTGCCGCCGATCGATTTCACCCATTACATGCCGCAGCTTGAGCATGTGCGCCGGTTCTACGACGAGACGCTGCAGGACGCCGATGCGGTCGATCAACTGGACACCATGATCGTGCTGATGGAAGAGGGCGCCCCGACCGCGCGCGGACGCGAGAAGATCCGCGAGATCGCCATCCAGATGCAGTCGCAGCTCGACGCCTATCCCAGCATCTCGTCGGTGTTCGGGGGCATTGTCGGCCGCTTGAGCCGGTAGGCGCCGTTCGGCGCGCCATTGTCGCCCAGCGCGCCCCGACGGTGAAATGGCCAGTTGACCTGTAAGCCGGGTTCTGTCTGACGGTCCTGCCGCGCAGCGACACCACCGCCTGGCGGCCATTCATCTGGGACCGCCGTTGCCGGCGGCCTCATGCAACCAACCCGGATGGCGGCGTGGACACCCGCCAGGGCCATCAGACCCATGCCATCCCTATTCGGTTTTGCTCCCGGTGGGGTTTGCCCTGCCGGCCGCGTTGCCGTGGCCGCGGTGCGCTCTTACCGCACCCTTTCACCCTTACCCGGCACTGCGGCCGGGCGGTCTGCTTTCTGTGGCACTTTCCCTGGGGTCGCCCCCGCCGGGCGTTACCCGGCACCGTGCGTCCATGGAGCCCGGACTTTCCTCTGCACGACACGCGCGCAGCAGCCGCCCGGTCAACTGACCATCGGCAAGATAAGGCCGCGTCCGCGACGGCACAAGCACGGCGCTGCGTGGGCCGCGCACGGACTCTCGACAGTCTCATGTCGCCGCGCTCCGGAGCGGCATTGCCCCATTGCGACAGAGTCAAAACCATGATACTCCATAAATACCCAAGGATTTCCATGGGACGGCGCGGGAGCCAGCAGAAGGTTTCGTGCTCGATCACCCCGGATGCGGCGTCGGCCACGCGCGTCATCCAGGGCCTGGCGGACCGATCGAGCCCCCCGCGGCGCCGCAGTTGCCGGCCCCGCGCCTCCAGGCTGTATCGACGTTTAGGATTTGGAGCGTGGTATGCGCCAAATCCTGACTGTCGATACAGCCTAGTCCCTCAGGTCGATACGGCCTGGCCCTTGGCGCTTTCGTAGCTTGCGTATCCGGCGTCGGAGGTCATGGAGCTTGGAGCGGTTCGTTTCCAATTTCCGCAATCGGGTCGATGGCAAGGGACGGGTCTCCGTCCCGGCTGCGTTTCGTGCCGTTCTGGCGCGCCAGGGCTTTGCCTCGCTCTACGTCTATCCGGCGCTGGGTGTTCCGGCGCTTGATTGCGGCGGTGAGCGGCTGATCGCCGAGATTTCCATCCTGCTTGAGGACCTGCCACCCTACGCCGATGAGCGGGACTTCCTCTCCGTTGAGCTGTTCGGCCGCTGCGAGGAGCTCAAGATCGATGGCGACGGGCGGATCGTGCTGTCGGAAGAGCTGCGCCACCATGCCGGCATCGAGGGCGAGGCGGTGATGGTTGGGCTCGGGCACAAGTTCCAGATCTGGCAGCCCGGCGGCTTCGCGGAGCGCCAGGCCGAAGCGACGCGGCGCGTCGCCGACCTGCGGGCGCTGCTCGGACGGGGACCGGGCGGGGACCAGTCTTCGTGACGGCCGGGCCCGCCGAACAGGCGCATGTTCCGGTGCTGCTGGCCGAGGTGCTCGCAGCATTCGCTCCCGGCGACGGCGCGGCGATTGTCGATGGCACTTTCGGCGCGGGCGGTTATACGCGCGCCATCCTCGATGTGGCCGATACCACCGTCATCGCCATCGACCGCGATCCCGACGCGATTGCCGAAGGCCAGGCCCTTGCTGATCGCCACGCAGGACGCCTGTCACTGGTGCAGGACCGCTTCTCGCAACTCGATCGTATCGCGGTGGAGGCCGGACACCCATTGGTCGATGGCGTGGTGCTCGACATCGGCGTTTCCTCCATGCAGCTCGACCAGGCGCGGCGCGGTTTCTCCTTCATGGCCGACGGGCCGCTCGACATGCGCATGGCGCAAAGCGGTGGGAGCGCAGCCGATCTGGTCAACACCCTGGGGGAAAGCGAACTCGCCGATATCCTCTATCGCTACGGCGAGGAGCGCGCCTCGCGGCGCATCGCACGCGCCATCGTCAAGGCGCGTTCCAGTGCATCCATCACCCGCACCGCTGAGTTGGCCGAGATCGTCGCCGGATGCCTGCCGCCGAAACGCAAACCGGGTGACAAGCACCCCGCGACGCGGACCTTCCAGGCGCTGCGCATTGCCGTCAACGACGAGCTTGGCGAACTGGAGGCCGGGCTCGATGCCGCCGAGCGTTGTCTCAAGCCCGGTGGCGTGCTGGCGATCGTAACCTTTCATTCGCTTGAGGACCGTATGGTCAAACAGTTCCTGGCCGCGCGCAGCGGACGCGTGGGCGGCGGTTCGCGGCACCAGCCACCGGTGGCGCGTGCCGAGCCGACCTTCTCGCGCGGCAAGGGCGATGGCGCCACGGCGGGTGAGGCGGAGTGCGCGGCCAATCCGCGCGCGCGCTCGGCGCGGTTGCGGGTCGGCATTCGCACCGAGGCGCCCGCGCGCGGCACATGACAAGACGAAAGGCAGGCAGGTGAGCGAGTTGGTGTCGGCGCAAGAGGAACATGGCGGCAAACGTCAGCTTTCGGCAGGAGGGATGATCGCCGCGGCCTGGCGCCGGCTGGGGCTGATGTCGATGCTGGGCGTCGTCGCCTGCGCCGCGGCGGTGGTGACCGCGGTGGGGCTCTACCAGTTCAAGCACGAGGCGCAGGAGCGCCGCGAGCGCATCGTGCATCTGCGCGCCAACATCGCCGGGGAGCGCGGGGCAATCGACTTGCTCAATGCCGAGTGGACCTTTCTCAACCGCCCGGAGCGCATTCAGGCCCTGGCGGAACGATTTCTCAATCTTAAGCCCTTCACTATGACGCAGATGGTCGATGCCGAGGCGCTGGCAGTCAGGCCCGAGCCCGAGCTGTTGACCATCGAGGACATCCTGAACGCCGCGCAGTAGTCGGGGAGAATCGCGCGCGTCGCTTTCGTTGTTGTTTTGCGTACCGAGAGTTCCGGTTTGACGTCCCTTACAGCGCGTTTTCGCGAGCTTTGGCAATCTGTTGGACGGCGTGTCGCCGAGCGCCGGCGCGCGGGCGTGAAACACGCGTCCGGCACCCACAACCGTGGCCGGATCGTGCTGTCGATGGCTGTCTTCCTGGCCCTCTACAGCGTTATCGCCGTGCGACTGGTGTCGCTGGCGGTCGCCGACATGGCGCCGGCATCCCACGCGCTGACCGCCGCCGACAGCGTTTCGCAATCCCGCCCGGACATCCGCGACCGCAACGGCGTACTGCTGGCGACCGACATCCGCACGCCCTCGCTCTATGCCGAGCCGCACCGCATCTACGATGTCGACGAGACCATCGAGCTGCTGACCGCGGCGATGCCGGAGTTCGACACCGGCGGCTTGCGCGCCAAGCTCCGCAGCGAGAAGCGCTTCGTGTGGCTGAAGCGCGAGATCACGCCGGCCCAGCGCGATGCGATCCACAACATGGGTATTCCCGGCATCGGCTTCGTGGTGGAGAACCGCCGCTTCTATCCCAATGGCGGGCTGACCTCGCACGTCGTCGGTCATGTCAACATCGACAATGCCGGTATCGCCGGCATGGAGAAGTACCTCGATGCGGCAGGCCTGGCTGATCTGCACAATGCGGGTTTCGCCCGTGGCGGCGATACCGCGCCGGTGACGCTGACCCTCGACATCCGGGTGCAGCACGCCCTTCGCGACGAGATCGCGTCCGCCATGGAGACCTTCAAGGCCAAGGCGGGCGCGGGCATCGTCATGGACGTCAACACGGGCGAGGTGCGCGCGCTGGTGTCGCTGCCCGACTACGACCCCAACGATCCGCGCACGGCGCTGGCCGACGATGCCATCAACCGCATCTCGGCGGGCGTCTACGAGCTCGGCTCGACGTTCAAGGCGTTCACCGTCGCCATGGCGCTCGACAGCGGCGAGGCGGACATGCGCACCACCTATGACGCGCGCAGCCCGATCCGTGTCGCCTCGTTCACCATCAACGATTTTCACGCCCAGCGCCGCGTCCTCACCCTGCCGGAGGTGTTTGTGCATTCCTCCAACATCGGCACGGCGCGCATGGCGCTGGCGCTGGGTGTGGAGCGGCATCAGGCGTTCATGCAGCGGCTCGGCTTCTTCAATCGCCTGGTGACCGAACTGCCGGAATCGGCCGATCCGCTGCTGCCGCGCCGCTGGACGGATCTCTCCAGCATGACGATCTCCTTCGGTCACGGTTTCTCCGTCGCGCCGATCCAGGCGGCGGCGGCCGGTGCTGCATTGCTGAACGGTGGCAAGCTCATTCCGCCGACCTTCGTGCCGCGCAGCCGCGGCGCGGCCGATGCGCTGGCGCGCCAGGTGCTGCAGCCGCGCACCTCGCGGAT
Source organism: Tepidamorphaceae bacterium (assembly GCA_028279445.1). Classification (GTDB taxonomy): domain Bacteria; phylum Pseudomonadota; class Alphaproteobacteria; order Rhizobiales; family Tepidamorphaceae; genus JANQNT01. The sequence continues at coordinate 52,394 of JANQNT010000011.1, forward strand.
GATGCGCGACCTGTTCCGCCTCAACGTCGCCGACGGCACGGGCGGCAAGGCGGATGCGCCGGGCTTCCGCGTCGGCGGCAAGACCGGCACGGCGGAAAAGGTCGTCAACGGGCGCTATGCGAAGGACAAGCTGCTGACGAGCTTCCTCGCCGGGTTCCCGATGGACAATCCGCAATACGTCATGCTGCTGATGCTCGACGAACCGAAGGGAATCCCCGAGACGCACGGCTACCGTACCGCTGGCTGGAACGCGGTGCCGACCTCGGGACGGGTGATTTCCAGGATCGCGCCGCTGCTCGGCGTCGTCCCGGTGTTCGAACAGTAGCTGTCACGCGCATTCGCCGGTGTTGATGGCCGGCGAAAATGCGTGACGAGCAGCGGGTTTGTTTGCTAACCGCTGCCGACATGGACCTTGCGGACCTTCTCAAGGATGACGGTGCTCGCGTGCCTGCTGCCGCCGCGCAGATCGCGGTCGCCGAGCTTGCCTGCGACAGCCGCGCGGTGTCACCCGGCGCTGTGTTCTTCGCGCTGCCGGGATCTGAACTCGACGGGGCGCGGTTCGCTGGTGACGCGGTGGCCGCCGGCGCGCGCGCGGTGGTGGCCGGAGAGGATGCCGATATCGCCGACGGGCTCGGCGTGCCGGTCATCCGCGTCGCCGATCCGCGCCGTGCGCTGGCGTTGGCCGCGAGCCGCCACTATGGGCGTCAGCCACAAGCCGTCGCCGCTGTCACCGGCACCAGCGGCAAGACCTCCGTAGTGACCTTCCTGCGCCAGATATGGGCAACCGCCGGACTGGCGTCCGCAAGCATCGGCACCGTCGGCGTGGTGGCGCCGGGAGCCGCGGATTACGGCGGGCTGACGACACCGGATGCGATCTGCCTGCACGAGACCCTGGCGCGGCTTGCCGATGACGGCGTCACCCATGCGGCCATGGAGGCCTCCAGCCACGGCATCGAGCAGCGCCGTCTCGATGGCGTGCGACTGACGGCTGCCGCTTTCACCAACTTGAGCCGCGATCACCTCGACTACCACGGCACCATGGAGGCCTATCTCGCCGCCAAGCTGCGCCTGTTCGACACCGTGTTGCCCGACGAGGGGACGGTCGTCGTCGACGCCGACGAGGAAACGGCCGTGCCCGCCGCTGACGTTGCGCGAGCGCGTGGTCTGAAGCTGCTGAGTGTCGGCCGGGCCGGTAGCGACATCCGCCTTGAGCGGGTCGAGACGGCGCGCCTGCGTCAGACCCTGCTTGTCGACTTCGGCGAAGGCCGCGTCGAGGTCGCCTTGCCAATGGCCGGCGTGTTCCAGGTCTCCAATGCGCTTGTCGCCGCGGGGCTTGCGGTTGCCTGCGGGCTGCCGGCCGGTGACGCGGTTTCGGCGATCTCGTCCCTGACGGGTGCCGAGGGGCGTCTGCAACCGGCCACCGACAACGGCAAGGGCGCCTCGGTCTTCATCGATTACGCGCACAAGCCCGGCGCGATCCGCTCCACCTTGGCGTCGCTGCGCCCGTTCACCACCGGCAAGCTGATCGTCATCATCGGCGCCGGCGGCGACCGCGATCCGGGCAAGCGCGAGATGATGGGTGCTGCCGCCGCCGAAGCCGCCGACGTTGTCATCGTCACCGACGACAATCCGCGCAGCGAGGACCCGGCCGCGATCCGCCGTGCGCTGTTGCGGGGCGCGCCGCAGGCAACTGAGATCGGCGACCGGGGCGAGGCGATCCGCACCGCAATCGCCATGATGGGCAAGGGCGATGTGCTGGTGATCGCCGGCAAGGGGCACGAGCCGGGCCAGATCGTCGGGGATGTGGTGCACCCGTTTTCCGATATCGAGGAAGCGCGCGCCGCGCTGGGGGAGACCTGAACGATGGCGAGCGATCCGCTGTGGACGTCGCAGGCCTTTGTCGCTGCAACCGGCGGGACGGCGTCGGCCGATATGGGCGACGTCACGGGCACCTCGATCGACACGCGCACGCTCAAACCGGGTGATGCCTTCTTCGCCATCCAGGGTGACAATCGCGACGGCCACGACTTCGTGCCCGCGGCCCTCGAGGCCGGTGCCGGCTGCGCGGTCGTTGCGCAGGACCGGGTGACAGAGTTCTCCGCCCCTGGTCCGGTGGTCGGCGTCGACGACGTTCTGGCGGCGATGGAGTGCGTCGGCCGTGCGGCACGCGAACGCGCGCAGGCGCGGGTGGTCGGCATCACCGGCAGCGTCGGCAAGACCGGGACCAAGGAGGCGCTCAGGCTGGCGCTCGCCGAAAGCGGTGAGACCTACGCCTCGGAGGCCTCCTACAATAATCACTGGGGCGTGCCGCTGTCGCTGTCGCGCTTCGCCGCCACCTGCGACTACGGCGTCTTCGAGATGGGCATGAACGGGCCGGGCGAGATCGGCCCATTGTCGCGCATGGTGCGCCCGCATGTCGCCATCATCACGGCGGTGGAGCCGGTGCATATCGAGTTTTTCGACTCCATCCTCGGCATCGCCGATGCCAAGGCGGAGATTTTCGAGGGGCTTGAACCCGGCGGCACGGCGGTGCTGAACCGCGACAATCCGCACTTCGAGCGTCTTGTCGATGCGGCGCGCGCGCAAGGCGTTGAGACCATTGTCGGTTTCGGCGAGGACCAGCAAAGCGACGTGCGTCTCGTCGATTGCGTCTGCGAGCCTGATTTCTCCGCTGTCACCGCGGATGTCATGGGTGAGGTGGCGACCTACAAGATCGGCGCACCGGGCCGGCATCTGGTGCAGAATTCGCTCGCCGTCATGGCGGCGGTGAAGCTGGTGGGCGCCGATCTGGCCCGCGCCGCGCTGGCTTACGCCGAGGCAACCGCGCCGAAGGGCCGTGGCGCGCGGGTGAAGATCGGCGATCCGGAACACCCGGTGCTGCTGATCGACGAGAGCTACAACGCCAACCCGGCCTCGATGCGTGCCGCCTTCGCCAATCTGGCGCTCGCCCCGCTCGGCAGTGGTGGGCGGCGCATCGCGGTGCTCGGCGATATGCTGGAACTTGGCCGGCAATCGCAGACGCTGCACGCGGAACTGGCCGGGCCGATCGCCGCTGCGGGTGTCGACCTCGTCTTCGCCAGCGGTCCGGAGATGGCGGCGCTGTTCGACGCCCTTCCCCCGGAGCGGCAGGCGGGGTACGCAGACAGCGCCGAGGAATTGACCGATTCGCTGATCAGAACGCTGCGTGCCGGTGACACGGTGATGGTCAAGGGATCGCTCGGCAGCCGCATGGGACCTATCGTCGATGCGTTGAAGGCGCGCCTCGGCGTTGTCTAGATCATCCTGTGTTTGGGCTGAGTCAGCCCAAACACAGAAAAGATGATCGATTCTAAAGGGTTAGAGCAACTTATCTGCGCCGTTCGCGGCGCAGGTTGCTCTAGGCGAAACGCTGAAAGACCCTTGCAGGGCGATTGCCGAGGGCTTGATCGAGGGACCGCACGCGCATGCTCGTCTTTCTGGAAACGTTCAGCGACAGCGCGCAGATTTTCAACCTGTTCCGCTATCTGACCTTCCGCACCGGCGGGGCGATCCTCACCGCCATGTTGTTCGTGTTCCTGTTCGGGCCGGCCATCATCCGCTCGTTGCGCGTGCGCCAGGGCAAGGGCCAACCGATCCGCGACGATGGACCGGAAGGCCATTTTTCCAAGGCCGGCACACCGACCATGGGCGGGCTGATGATCCTGATCGGACTGCTGGTCTCCACGCTGCTGTGGGCCGATCTCTCCAACGCTTTCGTGTGGATCGTCATCGCGGTGGTCGTGTCGTTCGGTCTGATCGGCCTCTACGACGATTTCCTCAAAGTGACGCAGCAGTCCCACCGCGGCTTCTCCGGTAAGACCCGGCTGGGGCTGGAAATCGTCGTGGCCGGGCTTGCGGTCTATTCGATCGCGCTGCTGTCGCCGCCGGAGACGGCCAATTCGGTGGCGATCCCCTTCTTCAAGGACTTCCTCGTCAATCTCGGCATCTTCTTCGTGCCGTTCGGTATCCTCGTCATCGTCGGCGCCGGCAACTCGGTCAATCTGACCGACGGGCTCGACGGACTGGCCATCGTGCCGGTGATGATCGCTGCGGCCACCTTCGGGCTGATCGCCTACATCTCCGGCAACGCCATCTTCTCCAACTACCTGCAGGTCAACTTCGTGCCCGGCACCGGTGAACTGGCGGTGCTGTGCGGCGCGGTGATCGGAGCGGGCCTCGGCTTCCTGTGGTTCAACGCGCCGCCGGCGCAGATCTTCATGGGCGATACCGGCTCGCTGGCGCTCGGCGGGCTGCTGGGCGCGGTGGCGGTCGCCGCCAAGCACGAGATCGTGCTGGCCATCGTCGGCGGGCTGTTCGTGCTGGAGGCGGTGTCGGTGATCGTCCAGGTGGCCTCCTACAAGCTGACCGGCAAGCGCATCTTCCGCATGGCGCCGATCCATCATCACTTCGAACACCTGGGCTGGAAGGAGCCGCAGATCGTGATCCGCTTCTGGATCATCTCCTTCGTGCTGGCGCTGATCGGCCTGTCGACCCTGAAGCTCAGATAGGTCCCAATGATGCTTCCCGTGCGCGGCTATGAGGGCCAACGCGTCGGCATCCTGGGCCTGGCGCGCAGCGGCCTCGCCGTCGCGGCGGCGCTGAAGGCCGGTGGCGCCGAGCCGGTGCTGTGCGATGACCGCGCCGATGCCATGGAGCAGGCGGCCGCGGAGGGCTACACCACCGCCGATCTCGCCAACGACGATTGGCCGCCGCTCGCCAAGCTGGTGGTCAGCCCCGGCGTGCCGCATCTTTACCCTGCGCCTCACCGGGTCATACAGCGTGCCTGGGGCGAGGGGGTGCCGGTCGACAACGATATCGGCCTGTTCTTCGAGGCCATCGTGGGCACCGGTGCGCGCGTCATCGCCATCACCGGCACCAACGGCAAGTCCACCACCACGGCGCTGATCGGCCATGTGCTCGGCCAGGCCGGCATCGCCACCCAGGTCGGCGGCAACATCGGCCGCGCGGTGTTCGATCTCGATCAGCCGGCGGAGGGCTCAGCCGTTGTGCTTGAACTCTCCTCCTACCAGATCGATCTGGCGCGCACGCTGAACCCCGACGTGGCGGTGTTTCTCAACCTTACGGCGGACCATCTCGACCGGCACGGCGGCATGGGCGGCTATTTCGCGGCGAAGGCGCGGTTGTTCGGAACAGGCCGGCCAAGGGTCAGCGTGATCGGTGTCGACGAGCCGGAGGGCCGCTTTCTCGCCAACCGCCTGCGCGCCGGGCGTGATCCGGGCGAGGGCGTCATCGCCATGTCCGCGACCCGCGCGCTCGGCGGCCGGGGTCTGAGCGTCAGCGCCCGCGACGGTGTCGTCACGCAATGGGTCGACGGTGCCGAATCGGCCCGTATCGACCTTGGCGGGGCGATCGCGCTGCAGGGCGAACACAATGCGCAGAACGCGGCCGCCGCCTTCGCCGCATGCGGTGCGTTCGGCGTTTCGTCCAATGAAATCGCGGCGGGCTTCAACAGTTTTCCGGGTCTTGCCCACCGTATGCAGCCGATCGGATCGGCGGGACGGGTACGATTTATCAACGATTCCAAGGCAACCAATACGGATGCGGCGGCCCGCGCGCTGGCGACCTTCGAACGCATCTACTGGATCGCTGGCGGGCAGGCCAAGGAGGGCGGCATCGACCAGCTTCGGCCATACTTCGCGCGTATCGCACGCGCCTACCTGATCGGTGAGGATGCCGCGCTGATCGCCGAGACGCTTGGCCAGGAGGTCGAGGTGGTGATGAGCGGGACCATGCAGCAGGCCGTCATGCAAGCGGCCACCGACGCGGCCGCCGATACGGATTCCGATCCGGTGGTGCTGTTGTCACCGGCCTGCGCCTCATTCGACCAGTACCCCGACTTCGAGGCGCGCGGCGAGGATTTCCGCGCGGCGGTCGCCCGGGTCGATGGGTTTGTGGCGCGGTAGCAGGATAGAGCGGGATGTTCGCACGTACCGACCGCGGGTTGCTCGCCGACTGGTGGTGGACCGTCGACAAGACGCTGCTGGCGGCGCTCGTGGTGCTGATGTTCGGCGGCCTCGTGCTGTCGCTGGCTGGTAGCCCGCCGGTTGCCGACAAGCTCGGTCTCGATCCCTTCCACTTCGTCTACCGGCACGCGATCTTCCTTGTCGCGGCCCTCGGCGTGCTGATCGCCACCTCGCTGATGAGCGCGCGGATGATCCGCCGCACAGCGCTGGCGGTGTTCCTGGTGTCGGCGGCGCTGATGGCGCTGACGCTGGTCGCGGGCTTCGAGATCAAGGGCGCGCGGCGCTGGCTCGACATCGGCGTGTTCGCCTTGCAGCCCTCGGAGTTCGTCAAGCCGGCCTTCGCGGTGCTGGTCGCCTGGCTGTTCTCGGAGGCCGAACACCGGCCGGACATGCCAGCCCATCTCATCGCGGTGGGGCTGGTCGGTCTGGTGGTGGCGCTTCTCGTACTGCAGCCCGACTTCGGGCAGACCATGCTGATCATGCTGGTGTGGGGCGCCATCTTCTTCGCCGCCGGCATGTCGTGGCGCTGGATCGCCACGCTCGGCGTCGTCGGCATCGGCGGCATCGTCACGGCCTATGCGGCCATTCCCCATGTGCGCTCGCGCATCGACCGCTTTCTCAATCCGGGCAACCACGACACCTATCAGACCGACACGGCAATCGAGGCGTTCCTGCGCGGCGGCTGGCTGGGGCAGGGGCCGGGCGAGGGAACGGTCAAGCGCGTGCTGCCGGATTCCCATACCGACTTCGTGTTCGCGGTCGCGGCGGAAGAGTTTGGCGTCATCGTCTGCCTGATCATCGTCGCGCTGTTCGGCTTCGTGGTGCTGCGCGGGCTCTATCGCGCGCTGGGCGAGGACGACGATTTCTCGCGGTTGGCGGTCACCGGTCTGGTGGCGCTGTTCGGCATCCAGTCGCTGATCAACATGGGCGTCAACCTGAGCCTGCTGCCGGCCAAGGGCATGACGCTGCCGTTCATCTCCTATGGCGGCTCGTCTCTGCTGTCGCTGGCCTATGGCATGGGCATGGTGCTGGCGCTGACCCGGCGCCGGCCGCGCGGCGTGACAAGGCTTGCCGTCGGCATGCCCATGGCGATGCGCTGAGCCGGTCATGACGCAGCAGGACGCGCGTGCGGCGACCGCGCCGCAACCTGCCACCACCGATGAGCCGCCCCGCGTGCTGGTGTGTGCCGGCGGAACCGGCGGGCACCTGTTTCCGGCCGAAGCGCTGGCCAGCGTGCTGACGGGGCGCGGCTGGCGCGTTGAACTGGTCACCGATGTGCGCGTTGCCGATCTGGGCGAGGATTTCCCCGCGCAAGACCTGCATGTGGTGCCGTCTGGTACGATTTCCCCACGCCACCCCATCCGCGCGCTCAAGGGCTCGATGAGCATCGCGCGCGGCTATGCCGCAGCGCGCCGGCTGATCAACCGGGTCAGGCCACGCATCGTCGTGGGCTTTGGCGGTTATCCCACCTTGCCGCCGCTGATCGCGGCCGCGCATCTGAAGGTCGCGACCGTCATTCACGATCAGAACGCGGTGATGGGGCGGGCCAATCGGGTGCTCGCGCCCATGGCGAGCGGTATCGCGACGAGCTTCGATACGGTCAAGCATCTCGACGAACGCCACATGTTCAAGGCGCGCCGCGTCGGCGTACCGGTGCGCAAGGCCGTGCTTATCGCCGCAGAACGGCCATACGATCCGCCGCAGGTGGGCGGACCGCTGCGGCTTCTGGTGTTCGGCGGCAGCCAGGGCGCCCGCGTCATGAGCGAGGTGGTGCCGGGTGGTCTGGCGCAATTGCCTGCGGACGTGCGCGCCCGGCTCGAGGTCGTTCAGCAGTGCCGCGAGGAAGATCTCAAGGCGGTGCGGCAGACCTACGCGCAGGCGGGCATCGCGGCCGAGCTTGCCGCCTTCTTTACCGACCTGCCGAAGCGCATGGCCAATGCGCACCTCGTCATCAGCCGTTCCGGCGCCTCGACGGTGGCCGAGCTTGGCGTGATCGGCCGGCCGGGCCTGATGGTGCCGTTGCCGCACGCGCTCGACAACGACCAGCTCTTCAACGGCCGCGCGCTTGAGGTCGCCGGCGGCGGTCAGGTCCTGGAACAGGCCGGTTTCACGCCCGAGGCCGTGATGCGGATCATCGCCGGTTTCGCCAACGACTCGTCCTCGCTTGCCGAACAGGCTGCAAAGGCGCGCGCTTTCGGCATTCCCAACGCGGCGGAGGCGCTTGCCGATTTCGTCGCCGAGATTGCCGAAGGTGGTATGGGTGGAGTATCTCCCGCCTGAGCGTCGGATTCGCGCCACAACGACGACAGAAACCAGAAAGTTCACCGCCATGCGCACGCCGCAGGAAACCGGCATCATCCACTTCATCGGTATCGGCGGTATCGGCATGAGCGGTATCGCCCGTGTGCTCGCCAATCTCGGCTATGCGGTGCAGGGCAGCGACCTGTCCGAGGGCGCCAACGTCACGAAGCTGCGCGAGAAGGGGATTACCGTTTTCGTCGGCCATGACGCGGGCAACGTCACCGGTGCCAACGTGGTGGTCTATTCCTCAGCCGTGAAGCGCGACAATCCCGAACTCGTCGCCGCCCGCGAAAGCCGCATCCCGGTGGTGCGCAGGGCCGAGATGCTGGCCGAACTGATGCGGCTGAAGTCCTGCGTCGCCATCGGCGGTACCCATGGCAAGACGACGACGACCTCGCTGGTGGCGCAACTGCTCGATGCGGGCGATCTCGATCCGACCGTCATCAACGGCGGCATCATCAACGCCTACGGCACCAACGCGCGGCTTGGCGCCGGCGACTGGATGGTGGTGGAGGCCGACGAATCCGACGGGACTTTCGTCAAACTGCCCGCCGAGGTCGCCATCGTCACCAATATCGATCCCGAACACCTCGACCATTACGGCACCTTCGAGGCGGAGAAAGAGGCGTTCCGGCAGTTCATCGAGAATGTGCCGTTCTACGGCTTCGCGGTGATGTGCACCGACCACCCGGAGGTGCGTGCGCTGGTCGGTCAGGTCGAGGACCGCAGCATCATCACCTATGGCGAGAACCAGCAGGCGGATGTGCGTCTTGCCGAACTCGATGCGGGACCGGAGGGGACCACCTTCACCATCGAATTGCGCGGGCGCGGTGAGACCGAGCCACGCCGCTTCGCCGACCTGACATTTCCGATGCACGGTCTGCACAATGCGCTCAACGCGACCGCTGCGATCGCGGTTGCCGACAAGCTCGGTGTCAGCGAACGGCAAATTCGAGTTGGACTGTCCGGTTTCTCCGGCGTCAAGCGCCGCTTCACCCATGTAGGTTCTTGGAACGGGGTGCACATCTACGACGACTATGCCCATCACCCGGTGGAGATTTCGGCGGTGCTGATGGCTGCCCGCGAAGCAACCGAGGGTCGTGTCGTCGCCGTCATGCAGCCGCACCGCTATACCCGGCTGGAGAGTCTGTTCGAGGCCTTTTGCGCCTGCTTCGACGATGCCGACACGGTGCTGATCGCGGATGTCTACGAGGCCGGCGAGGCGCCGATCCCCGGTTTCGACCGGGATGCGCTGGTGGAGGGCCTGCGCACCCGTGGCCATCGCGATGCGCGTCCGCTGCAAAGCGACAAGGCGCTGGCCGAAACGGTCGCCGAAACGGTCAAGCCCGGCGACATGGTGATTTGTCTGGGCGCCGGCAGCATCACCCAGTGGGCGCACGCCTTGCCGGACGAGCTCAACGCGCGCGAACGCAAGACGGGCTAGCGAATGGCATTCCCGGACATCGCTGAAGACCTCAAGGCCGCCATGCCCGAGCTGCGCGGCCGGCTGCAATCCAATCAGCCGCTGGCCTCGCTCACCTGGTTTCGCGTCGGCGGACCGGCGCAGGTCTTGTATGCGCCCGCCGATGTCGATGATCTCGCCTACTTTCGCGCCAACCTGCCCGACGGCGTGCCCGTCACGGTGATCGGGCTCGGTTCCAATCTGCTGGTGCGCGACGGTGGCGTCGAAGGTGTCGTCATCCGCATGGGGCGCGGCTTCAACGAGGTGGAGGTTCTTGACGATCACCGGGTGCGCGCCGGGGTGGCGATGTCGGACGCGCGGGTGGCGCGCGCGGCAGCACAGGCCGGCATCGCCGGGCTGTCGTTCCTGCGCGGGGTTCCCGGTTCGATCGGCGGCATGCTGCGCATGAATGCGGGCGCCTACGGCACCGAGGCCGCCGATGTGCTGATTTCCACCGAGGCCATCGACGGCGCCGGCAACAAGGTAACGCTGAATACCGATGAGATGGGCCTGAGCTATCGCCATTCGGAGGCGCCTGCCGACCTCATCTTCACCCACGCTCTGCTGCAGGGGCGGCCCGGCGACACGGACGCGATCCTCGCCGAGATGGACGACATCACCGAGCGGCGGGAGGAAACCCAGCCGGTGAAGTCGCGCACCGGCGGTTCCACCTTCGCCAATCCCGATCCGCCGGGCACGCCGGATCAGCGCAAGGCCTGGAAGCTGATCGATGCCGCCGGATGCCGGGGGCTGAAAGTCGGCGACGCGCAGGTCTCCGAGATGCACTGCAATTTTCTCATCAATCTCGGCGACGCGACCGCCCATGACCTGGAGACGCTGGGCGAAACGGTGCGGGCCCGCGTCTTCGAGACGAGCGGGATCAAGCTGCGCTGGGAGATCAAGCGCATCGGCCAGTCGGCGCCGGGCCAGGATGTCCGACGCGCCTTTGAGGAAGATGCCGCATGATCCCCGCCAGTACCCATGTGGCCGTGCTGATGGGCGGCTGGTCGGCGGAACGCCCGGTCAGCATCGACAGCGGTAACGGCTGCGCCGAGGCGCTGGAAGGCGAGGGCTTCAAGGTCACCCGCGTCGATGTCGACCGCGATATTGCCCGCACGCTCAAGGAGCTGAAGCCCGACGTCGCCTTCAATGCGCTGCACGGGCCCTACGGCGAGGACGGCAAGATCCAGGGTCTGCTGGAAGTGCTCGGCATTCCCTACACCCATTCCGGCGTGCTGGCCTCGGCCATGGGCATGAACAAGCTGGTGTCGCGGGCGGTGTTCCAGTCGGTCGGCATTCCCGTCGCCGACGGAAAAGTGATCACCCGCCAGGAGGCGGCCCGTGCGCACGCCATGGAGCCGCCATATGTGCTCAAGCCGATCTGCGAGGGGTCGAGCTTCGGTGTCTTCATCGTGCGCGAGGACCAGACCAACCCGCCGCAGGAACTCTATGCCGACGACTGGGCGTTTGGTGAGGAGTTGCTGGTGGAACGTTTCGTGGCCGGGCGCGAGCTGACCTGCGCGGTGATGGGCGACAGGGCCCTGGATGTCACCGAAATCGTTCCGACGGCGCGATTTTACGACTACGAATCGAAATACGCGCCGGGGGGGTCGGAGCACATCCTGCCGGCAGAAATTTTACCAGATATTTACCGAACCATACAGAAGATCAGCCTAGAGGCGCATCGCGCGCTTGGCTGTCGCGGCGTCAGTCGTGCCGACTTCCGGCTCGATGATCGGCCCGATGGAACGGGCGCACTGGTTTGCCTCGAAGTGAACACGCAGCCCGGCATGACGGCGACATCCCTTGTCCCGGAACTTGCCGCGCATGCGGGGATCGGATTCGGAGCACTGGTCCGGTGGATGGTGGAAGAGGCTTCCTGCGACAGGTAACGCGACGCATCGCGCCGCGAGCCGAGCGGCTGTCCGCCTTTTTCCCCCGCCAGATCAATACCATAAAGCAATCCGGACCAAACCGTTCGCGCCGTCCTGCGGCGCGCCCGGACGTGATGCTTGAGCGTGTCGCTCGCCCCCTGTCACGGCCGGATGTGCTGGCCACCAGCTTCAATATCTTCGCTGCCGCCCTGATCGGCGGTGCGCTTGGCCTTGGCGTTGCCGCCGGCGGTCACGGTACGGCCTTCGCGCAGGGCGCGGCGCGGGTTGTGGATGCGGCCGCGGCGGCGATCGGTTTTCGCGTGCGTTCCGTGGTGATCGCTGGCAACAGCGTGCTCGATGACGAGACGATCATCGATACGGTTGGCCTGGCGCCTGGCGGATCGCTGATCGCCATCGACGCGGCCGAGGCACGCACCCGCCTGGAAGCGCTGACCTGGGTTGCCGAGGCACGTGTGCAGAAGCTCTATCCCGCCACGCTGTCGGTGCGCGTCACCGAGCGGCGTCCCTTCGCCGTGTGGCAGCGCAATGGCGAGCTGTTCATCATCGACCGGGCCGGCACCGTGCTGCGCCCGGCCAATGCCGGCCAGTTGCCGCCGCTGCCGATCGTTGCCGGTGCTGGCGCGCACGCCGGTGCCGCTACCCTCTTCACCCAGCTCGCCGCCCATCCGCAGATCGCCGATCAGGTGGCGGCCAGCGTTCGCGTCGCCGAGCGCCGCTGGACGCTGCATCTCGACAACGGCATCGAAGTGCGCCTGCCCGAGGCCGGCATGGCCCAGGCGCTGGACCGGCTGGCGTGGCTGGCGCGCGAGCAGGAGTTGCTCGAGCGCGATATCGACCTCGTCGACATGAGGATCGGCACGCGCGTCTTCGTGCGGCAGCGCTCCGAAGACGCGACCGGAACCGGCGGGGAGTTGGCATCATGATCGGCGCCTTGTCCATTCCGCGCATTGAGCCGCTCAACACGCACCGCTCGCACACCCTTGCGGTGCTCGACATCGGCTCGTCCAAGATCTGCTGCCTGATCGCCAAGCTGACGCCCTATGAGCCGGGCCAGGCGCTTGGCGCACGCACCCACCGGATCGACATCCTGGGCTTCGGGCTGCAGCGCGCGCGCGGCGTACGCCGCGGCGTCATCGTCGATATGGACCTCGCCGAGCGCGGCATCCGCCTGGCGGTCGAGTCGGCGGAGAAGATGGCCGGACTGACGGTCGAGAGCGTCATCGTCTCCACCGCCGCCGGCCGTCTGGCGAGCGAGGCCTTTCACGCCACCGTGCCGGTCGGCAGCATCGACGTGTCCGCCAACGATGTGTCGCGGGTGCTGGGGGCCTGTCAGGCCAATTCCGAGAGCGACGACCGAACCGCACTGCACGTTCTGCCGGTCGGCTTCCAGCTCGATGGTCAGGACATGGTGCGCGATCCGCGCGGCATGGTCGGCGACGAACTGTCCGTCGACATGCATGTGGTCAGCGCCCAGAGTTCGGCCTTGCGCAACGTTCTGGTCTGCGTCGAGCGCTGTCATCTGGGTATCGAGACGATCGTCGCTGCGCCTTACGCCAGCGGGCTTGCCGCGCTGGTGCCCGACGAGATCGAACTGGGCTCGGCGATCATCGATCTGGGCGCCGGTACGACGTCGGTCGGCATCTTCTGCGACGGACGTTTCCATTTCGCCGACGTGATCGCCATCGGCGGTCATCACATCACGCTGGATTTGGCGCGCGGGCTCGGCACCACCGTGGATGCCGCCGAACGCATCAAGACGCTGTATGGCAGCACCATCGCCACGGGCTCCGACACCCGCGACCTGATCACCGTGCCGCCGGTCGATGGTCGCGAGGGCCACGACGTGCCGGGCCAGGTGCCGCGCTCCTTCGTTACCGACATCATCCGCTCGCGGGTGGAGGAAATCCTGGAAATGGTGCGCGACCGGCTGGTGGCGCACGGATTTGCCGGGCTGGCCGCGCAGCGGCTGGTGCTGACCGGTGGCGGAAGCGAGCTGACGGGCGTTGCGCAGGTCGCGGAGCGCATGATCGACGCGCGCTTGCGCCAGGGCCGCCCGCTCGGTGTGCACGGACTTCCCGAAGCCGCCCGCGGACCGGGCTTCTCGGCTGCCTCGGGGCTGCTCGTCTACCCGCAGGTGGCGGCGGAGGAAGACCACCGCCGCGATACCGGATTCCTAGGACTGACCGGCACGGACGGCTACTTCGCCCGCGTCGGAAGCTGGATCAGGGAGAGCTTCTGATCCGCCATTCGCAGACCGGCGCTTCCAGGGCGCGCCGCCAAACGACACACCCGCAGCGTTTTCGCGGGCAACACAGGTAAGGACCGACAATGACGATCAACCTGAAGATGCCGGACATCACCGAGCTCAAGCCGCGGATCCATGTGTTCGGTGTCGGCGGCGCGGGCGGCAACGCCGTCAACAACATGATCAGCTCCGGACTGGAGGGGGTCGACTTCGTCGTGGCCAACACCGACTCTCAGGCGCTGAAGACCTCGCGTGCGGAGCGGGTCATTCAGATGGGCATCGCCGTGACCGAGGGCCTCGGCGCGGGGTCGCACCCGGAAGTGGGCGAGGCGGCCGCCGAAGAGGTGCTCGACGAGATCAAGGATCATCTTGAGAACTGCCACATGGCCTTCGTCACCGCCGGCATGGGCGGTGGCACGGGTACGGGTGCCGCACCGGTGATCGCGCGCACCGCCCGCGACATGGGCATCCTCACCGTCGGCGTGGTCACCAAGCCGTTCCTGTTCGAGGGCCCGCGGCGCATGCGCACCGCCGAGGCCGGCATCGACGAGCTTGAGAAGCACGTCGATACGCTGATCGTTATCCCGAACCAGAACCTGTTCCGTATCGCCAACGAGAAGACGACCTTCTCGGAAGCCTTCTCCAAGGCCGACCAGGTGCTGTATTCGGGCGTGGCCTGCATCACTGACCTGATGGTCAAGGAAGGCCTGATCAACCTCGATTTTGCCGATGTGCGCGCCGTCATGCGCGGCATGGGCCGGGCCATGATGGGCACCGGTGAGGCCTCCGGCGACAATCGCGCGCTGCAGGCCGCCGAGGCGGCGATCGCCAATCCGCTGCTCGACGAGACCTCCATGCAGGGCGCCAAGGGCCTGCTGATCTCCATCACTGGCGGCGACGACCTGACCCTGTACGAGGTGGATTCGGCGGCAACGCGCATCCGCGATGAAGTCGATCCGGACGCCAACATCATCCTCGGCGCCACATTCGACGAGGCGTTGGAAGGTGTTGTGCGGGTTTCGGTGGTGGCCACCGGCGTTGCGCCCGAAGGGCATGAGGCGCAGTTGCCGCAGCCGGCGACCATCGCCGCGCCGGCCGTTGCCGAAGCCGCCGCCGCGGCTCCCGCCAACGTCGACGGTCATGGCCAGCCCGCGCTTGAGGGCGCCGAGCTGGACCAGCTCTCGCGCGAGCTGCACGACGCCGCGCAGGCAACCGCCGCCACCCAGCAGGCCGAGACGCCCGAGCCGGCCGCACCCGTGCAGCACGACGGCGTCACGCTGGAGCGGCGCACGCCGCAGACCGCCACGCCGGCGATGCCGCAGATGCGCGCGGGCGATGTGGCCGCTGATCAGGGTGCTGCTGACGTGCCGGCGGCCGATGACAGTTTTGTGCCCGAGCCGGCGGTGCAGCCGGATGCGCGGGGACCGTCGATGCCGCGCATCGAGGAGTTTCCCGCACCCGCGCAGGCCGAATACCGCGCCCACCAGGAGGCCGACGAGGAGCCGGAAGACAAGCGCCGCCCGAGCCTGTTCGAGCGTCTGGCGCGCGGCCTGGCACGGCCCGATCAGGACGATCACGACGCGTTCGAAGAGGCGCCGGCCGAGCCGCAACTGCCGGTCGCGGAACGTCCGCGTCCCGCGGTTGGACGCGAGCGCCCGGCGGTGTCGGAGTTCGCCAAGCCCGAGCGTCCCGCGCAGCATGAGTCCCAGGTGACCCATGCGCCGCGACGCCAGGTCGCCGGAGCGCCGCAACCGCAGATCGATGCCGAAGAGGATCAGTATGAGATTCCGGCGTTCCTGCGGCGCCAATCGAGCTAGACAAAGCTGCCGAGAGGTGTCTGCGGTCTTCCGGCCGTTTCCGCCATTTTTGCCATGGAAAGAACGCGTAACAGAACGTAAGAAACCGTGATTTTGCCCTAATCTCTGCGCGGGCTAAAACTATCCGCGTCGACTATGGGGAATGAGATTCGGTCATTTCGCTGGGGATTTGGATGAGGGGTGTGCCGGTCCGGACCGGCTGACGGTTCGGAAACGGTTCCTGAAACCGACTGTTCGATGAGTTGCGTGCGCAAGCGTTTGGTGCGCCGTCTTTGAGAGCTAAAGTGATCCGGGGTGAGTTGTCAGGAGTATCGGCCAGCGTAGCGTTAGGGCCAGCCGATCACGATAATCCATCCAGTGAGATACGACGCCTGAGCCCGTCGACGGGCTTGTGCGATAGCCGCCATCAAAGCCGCGGGCGGACAACATCTGCGGCGACATAAGGCGGGCAGCGCAAGCCTCAAGGGCCAGACGGTTGAAACCGAACGGGGCCGCGAGGGCGGGAATGCCTTCGCAGTGTGAGCAGGATGCCGGTCCACGGGGCTGGCGTGCTGAGTTGAGCAAGCCCTGCAATAGGCTGGTGTCGCCTGTCGTCCCCGCGTCCGTTCCGGCAGATATCCGGAGCGAGGCGTGCTGCAAGGCGAAAGCGCCAAGTGTCGGCGCGGTCGCGTGAAACGGGACGTACAAAAGGGTATTTTGGCGGATGAGACGGCATTCGGGGCTTCAGAACACGCTTGCGGCGAGTGTTTCGCTGTCAGGCATTGGCGTACACAACGGTCTTGGCGCGGCGGTGACGCTGCATCCGGGCGAACCCGACACCGGTATCATTTTCCTTCTCAGCGATCCGCGTGGCCGCGACACGGAAGTGCGCGCCCGGTTCGACAATGTGTGCTGCACGGAACTGTGCACCCGTCTCGGCGATCTTGACGGCGCCGTCGTGGCGACCGTGGAACACCTGATGGCCGCGATCTCGGCCTGTGGCATTGACAACGTCATCGTCGAGGTCGACGGCCAGGAAGTGCCGATCATGGATGGTTCCGCGATCGACTTCATCGCCGCCATCGACCAGGTCGGAACCCTGCCGCAAGGCGCACCGCGCAAGTTCATCAAGGTGCTGAAGCCGGTGCGTGTCGAGCAGGGCGACGCCTATGGCGAACTGCGCCCCAGCGACCGTCCGCAGTTCAACATCGCCATCGATTTCGCCGATCAGGTCATCGGCGCCCAGCAGATCTCGTTCGATCTGTCCTCGGTCGACTTTCGCCGTGACATCGCGCGGGCCCGCACCTTCGGCTTCATGCGCGACGTGGAATCCCTGTGGTCGGCGGGCTTTGCGCTCGGCGCGTCGCTGGAAAACACCGTGGTCATCGGCGATGGCCGCATCGTCAATCCGGAAGGCCTGCGCTTTGCCGACGAGTTCGTTCGCCACAAGGCGCTCGATGCCGTCGGTGATCTCGCGCTGGCCGGCGCGGCGCTGCTCGGCGAGTATCGGTCGCTGCGTGGCGGCCACAGCCTCAATGTCGCGGTGCTCGACGAACTGTTCGCCGACGACAGCAACTGGACCATGGTCGAGGCCACCGTGCGCCGTGCCCCGCAGGGTGCCGGCCGCGTCGAGGCCGAGACGTTCCGTCCGGTCGCCGCGTTCGGTCCGGAGACGTCCTGAGCGTCAGCCGCCTTTTCCCTCACGGTTCCGATGCCTGATGCGTGATGTGCGATCGCGCATGTCCCGGCCTGGTGCCGCAAAATCGCTTTATTCCTAGGCTGTATCGACAGTCAGGTTTCGGGCGTGGCGCGAGACGGATTTTGGTCCTGACAAGGCAGCGGGGTGCAGGAAACCCCATGGTTTTCAAGTCCCCGCTAACGCCGTCAGGGGCGAAATCCGCCGCGTCCCGAGAGGGATATGGCCAAAACCGCCCATTTCGGCGTTGCAAAGCGCTAGAAAGGGATGACCCTTGCGTCGGCTTTGCGCCTGGAACTGAACGATTTTGGCGCATACCACGCTCCAAATCC
>JANQNT010000019.1 GCA_028279445.1 Tepidamorphaceae bacterium
ATGTCCCACAGCGCGATATCGATGCCCGAAATCGCCGCGCCGACGACGGCACCGCGAAACCAGCCGAACCGCTGCATCCGGTTCCAGTGCAACTCGATCGCACCGGCATCCTCGCCGACCAGATAGTCGCCGAACTTCTCGACCGCCGTCCGCGCGGCCTCAAGCTGGCCCCATGCGCCGCATTCGCCCACGCCGACCAAGCCATCCTCGGTCTCGATCTCGACGAACAGGTAACGGTCGGACAGATAGGGCGTGACGCGCGCCACCTTCATCGGCGCGACCTCAACCGACTCGTGCACATTCATGACGTTCCACCTCGTTCTCATCGACCGCGACGCCGAGCCCGGCCCCGCGCGGGATCGGCAAATGGCCATCGACGATGGTTTGTTCCAACGGATCGGTGACGAGCGCATAGGCTTGCCCGTCGCGATAGGGAAAGATCTCGGTCCAGCACGTATTGGCCATGGCGAGAGCGACCTGAACGGTCGCCGCGGTCAGCAGCGGCCCGGCGCAATTGTGCGGCTGGATTCCGACGCCGTGGGTCTCGGCATAGTCGCCGATCTTCTTTGTTTCGGTGATGCCGCCGGCAAGGCCGACATCGGGCTGGATGATGTCCAAAAGCCCCCCATCGACGAAGGGCTGGAAGCCGAAGCGGGTGTAAAGCCGTTCGCCGGCGGCAAGCGGAACGGTCGTTTTGCCGGCAACCTTGCGCATCTGCGCCGGAGAGGCGGTGTCGGTGACCTCCTCGAAAAAGGCCGGCCGGTAAGGCGCGAACGCCTCGATTGCCGCAATGGCCGAAGCCGGCCCGAGCGCGCCGTGCACATCAATCATGATCTCGACATCGGCGCCAACCGCTTCCCGAACCGCCGCCATGCGCTCGACGGCGAGCTTCAATCGCGCGCGTTCGAGTTGCGGACGCGGACGATCCTTGGTCCCGTCGGCGGCGATCTTGAACGGGTCGAACTTGATCGCACAATATCCGTCATTGACGGGCCGCCGGGCCGCTGTGGCAAATTCGGCCGGCGTCGCACAGCCCTTGAACCAGCCATTGGCATAGGTTCGCAGGCCGTCATGACAGGCGCCGCCCAAAAGCTCATGCACCGGCACGCCCAGCATCCGGCCCTTGAGGTCCCAAAGCGCGATGTCGAGGCCGGACAACGCGCCATAGACAAGCGGGCCGCCGCCCTTCAGCCAATAGCCGAGGCGATAGGCCTCGTCCCAGATGCGGGCGGGGTGCCGGGCGTCCCGCCCGAGCACGAAGGTTTCCGCAAGGTCCTTCACCATCTCAACGGCGGCGCGCCCACCATGGCCGTAAGCGAGACCGACCTCGCCCCAGCCGGTCTGACCGCACGCGGCACGCACGCGAACGAGGACCGGGTTCCAGCGATATCCCAGCGCCGGGCTCATGTCGCAGCGGAAAATGTCGATCCCGGTAACCGTGGCATCGGCTGCCGCCACTATGTCGGCCTCGTGCCGGCTCATGCCACCGCCGCCTTGTCGTCGAGGTGAAGCACGACTTCGCCATCGCGCGTTTCGAACCGGCCGCCCAGTCCCGCCGAAAGTTCGGCGATGCGCGCGACCATGCCAGCGCCTTCCGCCGATCCCGGATCGACGATGGCGATGTTGTTGTCCGCATCACGGCGGACCGGAACGAACCCGATGCCGGTGATCGCGCCGCCGGCGACGATGCAGCGCACCAAAAGGCCGTCCAGGTTGCGCCCGGCCATCTTCTCCCAGTCGAACGCGAAATTGCCCAGCGAATAAAAGATCGGCGCACCCTTGTAGACCTCGATGCCTGAGATGCGATGCGGATGGGCGCCGAAGACAAGGCTTGCGCCGGCGTCAATCGCCGCTTGTCCGATCTCCCGCTGATAGGCGACATGTTCTTCCTGGCTCGACACGCCCCAGTGACACCCGACGATAACGATGTCGGCTTTCCGACGTGCGCGCCGCACATCATCGACCATGGCGTCGAGTTCGTCCCTGTCCGCCCATGTTTGGATGTCCGGCGGCGCGCCGGGCATCTCCAGCACGCGACGGCCCGGCTGATAGGCGGTGTGTGCCTTGATCGTCGCCACCCCAGCGCTGCGTTCGGTTGCCGGCTGTTCGATCGGCCAGAAGACCGACGTGTAGGACAACAGTGCGATCCGCATCCCGACATGCTCCACAATGGCCGGTGCCCGCGCCTCGGCGATGTCGCGTCCGCCGCCGGCATGGGCGATGCCCGCGCCATCAAGATGCCGGACGGTCTCGACGACCGCCGAAGGCGGATAGGCGACATTCGATGCGATCGTCATCGCCTTGAAGCCGGCAGCGGCGAAGCCATCGACCATTGCCGGGTCCGAATGCCGCCAGCGGTCCTTGAACGATATGTCAGGCGCCAGCGGGTCGTCGCTGGGCGTGCACAAGGGGCACTCGAGGTGACCGATCATGACGTCAATATCGCGCAACGCGCCCATCACATTGCCGAATGCGCTGGCAGGATCCCTCCGGTTCTGGACGTTGGTGTCGCCCACAAGACCGAGGGAAAACGCGCCCTCGCCGACCGGTTGCGACCAGATCCAGTTGCTCACCGTGAAATCCTCGCGTCGCTGGCGCTCGCCACATAGCGATGGCGCTTGTGAATGCCGCGCTGGGTGGGATCGGGGCGCGGCACCGCGCTGAGCAACGCCTTGGTGTAGGCGTGGCCCGGATTGTCGCACACCTCGCGCGCAGGCCCCAGCTCGACGATTTCGCCGCGATACATGACCGCCACACGATCGCAGAAGTAGCGGACGGTCGAGATGTCGTGGCTGATGAAGATGAAGCTCAGATCGAGCTGTTCCTGGAACTCCAGAAGCAGATCGAGGATTTGCGAGCGCAGCGAAACGTCGAGCGCCGACGTCGCCTCGTCGGCCACGATGATTTTCGGATTGGGCGCAAGCGCCCGCGCGATGCCGATGCGCTGCCGCTGCCCGCCCGAAAAGGCATGGGGATAGCGCTCCATATGCTCTGGCTTGAGCCCGACACGCACGAGCAGGTCCGCCACGCGGTCGCGTATGTCGGCCGCACCGCCATGGCCTTGCCGGTTGCGCAGCGGCTCGGCGATGATCTGCTGCACCGTCATGCGCGGATTGAGCGACGCATAGGGGTCCTGGAAGATCATGCGAATGTCGGCGTAAAGGTCCTTGAGCCCGCGCCGGTCCAGCGCCATGACGTCGGTCTCATTGTCGCGACCGCGATAGACGACCTCGCCGCTGGTTGGCTCATGCATGCGCATCAGACAACGGCCGAGCGTGGTCTTGCCGGAGCCGGATTCGCCGACAATGCCCAGCGTCTCGCCGCGCCTCAGATCGACCGAAACGTCCCGGACCGCATGAACCCCCTCCACCGCCTTGCCGAACAATTTGCCGGTGGCGCCGAACACCTTGTTCATGCCCCGAACCGAAAGGATCGGCCGCTCGTCAGGTTCCGCTCGACGTCGGGCCTGCATCTGCAACTTCATCGGCGAGGGCTGCTCCAGGCGAACGGCAGAGCCGATCAGCATCTTGGTGTAGTCCTCGCGCGGCGCATGGAAGATGTCCTCGACGCTGCCGGTCTCCACGTGCCGGCCCTGATACATCACCGCGACCTCGTCGGCGATTTCGGCGACCACGCCCATATCGTGGGTGATGAACATGACGGCCATGCCGAACTCGTCCTGGAGTTCCTGGATCAGGTCGAGGATCTCGGCCTGCGTGGTGACATCGAGCGCCGTGGTCGGCTCGTCGGCGATCAGGACCTTGGGGTTGCAGGCCAAAGCCATGGCGATCATCGCGCGTTGGCGCATGCCGCCCGAATACTCGAACGGATATCGGTCGATGGTCTGTTCGGGATTGGGAATTTCCACCCGCTCCAGAAGCTCGATGATCCGTTTGCGGCGCGCGGCCTTGTCGAGATCGGTGTGCAGGAGCAGGCTCTCTTCGATCTGAAAGCCGATCGTGTGAACCGGCGACAAAGAGCTCATCGGTTCCTGGAAGATCATCGAAATGTCCGCGCCGCGGATCGCCCGAATGGCGGCCGATTTCGGATCGAGTTCATGGATCCGGACGTCGCCATCGGGCCGGTGCAGCACCACCTCGCCGCCGGTCACTTTGCCCGGCTCCGGCACGATGCGCAGAATCGAGCGCGCCGTCACCGACTTGCCCGAGCCCGACTCGCCGACGATGCACAGCGTCTTGCCCCGCCGCAACGCGAAGCTGACATTGTCGACCGCCTTGAGCACACCCGTGCGCAGCGTGAACTCCGTTGTCAGGTTGCGCACCGTCAGAACCGTGTCGGGGTCGACGGGCGCAGCCATCGGCACCACGTTTGCCGCCTCGGAAACAGCCTGGTTCATCGCACCCGTCTCACGACGCATAGGGATCGGCCGCATCACGCAGCCCATCGCCAAGGAAGTTGAAGGAAAGGACCGCGACCACAACGGCCGCGCCCGGCCACATCAGCCATGG
Organism: Tepidamorphaceae bacterium; assembly: GCA_028279445.1. Lineage (GTDB taxonomy): Bacteria > Pseudomonadota > Alphaproteobacteria > Rhizobiales > Tepidamorphaceae > JANQNT01. The sequence continues at coordinate 4,470 of JANQNT010000019.1, forward strand.
CGCCGTCACCACGCTGCGCACATTTTGCGCCTCCTGCAGCAGCACGCCCCAGGAGACCACGGGCGGGCGCAGGCCGATGCCCAGAAAGCTGAGCGCCGTCTCGGCCAGGATCATCGTCGGGATCGCCAGCGTCACAGTGGCGATGATGTGGCTCAGAAAGCTCGGCGTCATATGGCGCAAAATGATGCGCCCCTCGCTGGCGCCGTCGAGCCGGGCGGCGGCCACGAAATCCTCGTCCTTGATCGACAGGAACCGCCCGCGCACTTCACGCCCAAGGTCGGTCCAGCCGACAAGACTGACGATCGCCGTGATGATCAGATAGACCATCAGCGGATGCAGCGTGAGCGGGATGGCAGCCGCCAGACCCATCCAGAGCGGTATCGTCGGGATCGAGCGGATGAACTCGATCAGCCGCTGGATGACCGTGTCGACCAGGCCGCCATAATAGCCCGAGATACCGCCCAGAACGACGCCCAGGAACAGCGACAGGAACACGCCGACAAGGCCGATCGAAAGCGAAACGCGGGCACCGTGGATCACCCGGCTGAGCATGTCCCGGCCCAGCCTGTCGGCGCCCAATATGTAGAAGGGCTGGCCCGCCTCCTTGGGACCGATCAGCTTGATGCTCGCCGGAATGAACCCGGCAAGCAGATAGGGCTCGCTGCGCACGAAGAACCCGACCGGGATCCGGTCTTCATCATCGAGCACGAAGGTTCGCCTGAACGTCTCGCGATCGATCTCCGACCGATAACCATTCACATGCAGGCCCCACTGACGGTCGCCGTTTTGATCGACGAAGCTCATCCGCAATTCCTGCGGTGGCGCGTAGGTGTAGCGGGGGTTGAAAGCGTTCGGGTCGACCGGTGCCAAGAACTCGGCGAAGATTGCCACAAGATAGAGCAGCAGCACCACGACGCCCGACGCCATGGCCAGCTTGTGCTGGCGGAACTTCCACCACATCAGCCGCCACTGGCCGGCAACCTCGGCGCCGCGTGCATCGGCGATCGGCACGACATCGTCGGAAAGCGCCGTTCCACCGTCGGGATTGATTGTCGTTGTCATCGCGCCGCCCCTACGAATAGCGGATGCGCGGATCGAGCCACGCAAGAAGAATGTCGGACACCAGCGTGCCGATGACCGTCAGGGTCGACAGGATCAGGATGAAGCTGCCCGCCAGATACATGTCCTGGCTCTGCAGCGCGGTCAGCAGCACCGGGCCGGCTGTCGGCAAGTTGAGAACGATCGATGTGATCGCGGCGCCCGAGACAAGCGCCGGCAGTTCCCAGCCCAGCCGGCTGACGAACGGGTTGAGCGCGATCCGGACCGGATAGCGCATGATCAGCACCGCTTCGGACTGGCCCTTGGCGCGGGCGGTCTCGACATAGGGCTTGTTGAGTTCATCGAGCAGATTGGCCCGCATGACGCGGATGAGGGCGGCGGTCGATGCGGTGCCGATGATGATCATCGGCACCCACAGATGGGCCAGGAAGTCGACGAACTTGGCCCAGCTCCAGGGCGCGCTGGCATATTCGGGACTGAACAGGCCGCCCGGCGTAACGCCGAACACCTGCAGCGACACGACCATCAGCACCAGCGCCAGAAGGAAGTTCGGAACGGCAAGGCCGATGAAGCCGAAGAAGGTGAAGACATAGTCGCCGAGCGAATATTTGCGGATCGCCGAATAGACGCCGATCGGAAACGCCACGACATAGACGAACAGGAGCGAGGCGAGCGAGACCGCGAATGTCAGCCCGATCCGGCCCCACAACAGGTCGCTGACCGGCTGGTTCCACTGGAAGGAACGGCCGAAATCGCCTTCGAAGATGATGTTGGATATCCAGTACCAGTACTGGACCATGAATGGCTCATCGAGCCCGTACCGCTGACGCAGCATCTCGATCTGCTCGCGATCGACGGTTTCTCCACCCTCTTGCGTCAGGGCCGCGACATAGGCGTTCAGATAGTCGCCAGGCGGCAACTGGACCACAATGAATGTCACGAAGCTGATCAGAAACAGCGTCGGAATCATCAACAGGATGCGACGGACAACATACTGCAGCACGCTGCGAACTCCGTTGGACGGCCACTCTCAGGCCGGAGGGAACCGGGCCCCGCACAAGGCGGGACCCGGGCGGGAGGTGCACGCAATCAGCGCATGCTCTCATCGAGCCAGAAATGCGCCGGATGATAGGGACCGGGCGGCGCGAACGCGAAGCTGCCATGCTGGGTCAGCGGCACATTGCGCATGTGGTCGAGCTTGAAGGAGTATTGCACCTCCTCCGAGCAGGTTCCCAGCGCAAAGAAATTGTCGGCCGTGATCTGCAGGATCTCCGAGAAGACCTCGAATTGCTCGGCCGGCTGCGTCTTGGTGCCCATCTCGCGATAAAGCGCGATCTGGCGCTGCACCTGCTCGGGCGGCTCCTGGGCGTTGTCCATCCCCGCATACCAGTAGAACCAGGGAATGCCGAAACCCTGATCGTCGTCGACCGGCAGGTAGGGCGCAGCAGCCAGGATCGCATCGGCAAGGCCGGACGAATGGTCCTCCATCAGCAGCATGTGCTGGTTGGCGTCGCGACGCTGATCCGAAAGCGACCGCTCGACAACATCGAGCTGCACGTCGACACCCACCTCTTTCCAGTAGCGCGAGGCAAGGTCCGCTATGTCGATCATGTCCTGCTTGTCGGTGCGCACCTGGATGATCAGGCGCACCCGGTCACCGTTCGACAACAGTCGGAAGCCCTCGCCATCGCGCTCGGTGAAGCCGGCCTTGTCCAAAAGCTCGTTGGCCAGATCGACATCGAATTCCAGATGCTGATTGGCCAGTTGCTCATTGTAGAGCGGATCGAATTCGGGACTGACTGCGATCTGACGCGGCACGGCGGCGCCGACAAAAACCGTGTCGCAGATCGCCTCGCGATCAAGCGCGTGGCTCAGACCGGCGCGGAAATCACGGTTGGTCAGCGCCTCCGCCATCGGGCCGTCGAACGTCTGGTTGAAGTAGATCGCGCCCTCATTGGCACTTGAGGCGATCAGACGAATGAACTCCATGTCGATCTCTTCGGCGACGTCTGCGAGCACGGGCCGATTGACGACTGTGTTGATGTGCCGGCCGTGGAAGTCCATCTCCCCGGCGAGTGCCTGCAGCAACATCACCTCATTGTCCTGATAGACGTTGAAGAACACCTCATCGATGTAGGGAAGCTGGTTTCCCTCGGTGTCGACCTTGAAATAGTACGGATTGCGGACGGCGCGCACCTGGCTGCCCTCGCCGAACGGTTCGGTGACGATCCAGGCAGACAATGTGGGCTTTTCCGGCGACTGCGAAACCGCCCATTTGGCGTTGAAGTGATCCGCCCAACTGTCAAAGCCGGCATCGCTGGCAAGCTGCTCGGCATTCTCATTATAGTCCGGATGGAACTGCGACATGAAATGCTTTGGCAGCTTGACCATGCCGCCGCCCATCTCCGACGACGAAATCCGGCTGACATCCTGCAGGAACGTGCCGTAGGGCTCGCCGAAGGTGACGGTGAAGGTTCGCTCGTCGATCGCTTCGACATCGGCCCAGCCGGCGGCGTTGCGCCAGGCGCGGGCCGGAATGCCCAGATTGGTATCCTTCAGCATCTCCATGGCAAACACGGCATCCGCGCTCGTGAACGGCGTGCCGTCCGACCATTTGTGGCCTTCGCGCAATGTGAAGGTGAAGACGGTGGCGTCTTCGTTCGCCTCCACGCTTTCGGCAACGTTCGGCACCACATCGGTCCAATCCTGGTTCCACATCACCAGATGGTCATAGTTGACCGTCCTGTAGAACCAGCTGTCCGTCCGGCTCGACATCGCGGTCCGCCAAGTTCCGCCATAGGTGCCGACGGCTTCGACAGCCTCGACCGCCAACGGCGTGGCCGGCAGACGGTCTTCCAGCGCCGGCAAACTGCCCGAAGACACCTGCTCCTCCAGGCTGGGCGCTTGATTGTATTCGGCATGGGCCACGCCGGCCAACGCGGCCGTGATCGCGACGGCCGAGACCGTGCGGCATAGATAGTGGCACGTCATGATTGGCTCCTCCCCAACATGCTCGTTGTTCAGCATCGTCACGCTATCGGGTGAAATTAAAATGTCAACAGTCAAAAATTATTTTCACTAGTTGAAATTTTCAAATTTTTTTCTTATTTCCCAATACGTTGAGACGCCTGTAAGAAACCTCTGGCCATAAACGCCAGAACGAGTGCCCCCAAAAGCGCCGCGCCCGTGATGGCCCATTGCAGACCGATCTGCTCTGCTGCAACGCCGATAACGAGCGCGCCGGCAGCGCTGCCGGTACGCAGGATCAAGCTGTAAAAACCCATCACCCTGCCGCGCATCGCGTCGTCGACCGCGAACTGAAGCAGCATCTGCGTGCCCGCGGCGCGGACGATCATGCACGCACCGACAACGCCGAGCAGCCCAAGTCCGACAGCCAGGTTCGTCGCCCATGGCAACAGCACCAGCAACCCCATCAGAACGGCCATGAAACCGACCAGCAGGCGTGCCAGTCCCCGAACACGGCTGCGTGCCGCCAGCCAGACGCCCCCCAGAACCGCGCCGCCGCCGATGGCCGACGTCATCAAGCCGACCGTATCGGCGCCGCCGTCATGAACGATCGAGGCCAGCGCCGGCATCAGATCGATCAAAGGCCGCGCGGACAATGAGAACACCAGATGGATTGCGAGGATCGCAGCGATCGTGCGGTCAGCGAACGCGTATCGGAAGCCGTCGGCAAAGTCGCCGGCTATGGTCGTTTCCGCAGCCCGCCGCCGCGCCCGTTCGGTCTCCGTGGCCGACAGCTGGATCCTGAGCAGCACCGAAAAGAAGATCAGTTGCAGCACCAGCGCGACGCCATAGGCCATGGCGATGCCTTGCGTTGCAATCAACACGCCGGCGACTGCCGGCCCGATGAACCCGGCCAGATTGAACGTGATCGAGCCGACCGGAATTGCCACGGGCAGATATGCTTTTGGCACCAGATGCCAGATGACCGATTTGTTGGCCGGATTGCCGAAAGCCTGGACCATGCCGATCAACAGAGCCAGAACCGCCAGTGTGCCGATCGTCAGGCCATCGACAAGGACCAAAGCCGTCAAGGCTGCCGTGCAAGCGATAATCGCCGCCTTGCATGCGCGCATGATCAAAAGCGGTGAGGTGCGGTCGGCCATCGCGCCGCCCAGCGGCCCGACGAGCAAGGCCGGCGCGAGACGCAAAAAGGCGATCGCCCCCAGCCAGCCCGTCGACTGGGTCAGTTCCCAGGTCAGCCACGCGGTCGTCAGCCGCTCGATCCAGACCGCGATCGAGGCGAAGATGCGGGTTCCGAAAAAGAGCCCTGCCTGCGGCAGGGTGAACAGGGTGAGAATGTTCCGAATGCTGGGGGACAATTCCGCCGGTTCGCCGACGGACCCGTCATGACCGGACATGCAGGACCTTTCGATGCCACACCGTGTGGCGGCCACCGATCAGTACGCCCAAAAGCCTTTAGATGTCAAAAAGCAAAATGATGTTTCATTAGATGAAATTAGTCCACCAGCGGGAGAGAGGCGTCCGCTTGCCCGGCGGCCCGCGGCGCTACGCGCCAACCCAGCCGAAGTGAGGCATCGCCGGCCGCTTGCTGCAACGTCGATGCAAATGACGCTTCCTGACCGGCAAGCTGGCTGCTGAGCGAAGACAGTGAGATGGCGGCCACCACGTCTCCGGACCGGTCCCGCACGGGAGCGGCAAGGCACGAGATGCCCAGATCGAATTCCTCCCGGTCAAACGCGACACCGTTCTGGCGAACCTCCGCCAGCTCTTCGACAAGCACGCCCCGGTCCGTGATCGTGTTGGGAGTCAGCGGCTGGTACGGTCCGGGACCGACGATCTCTTCGATGCGTGTCTCCCAAAGCCAGGCGAGAAGAACCTTGCCGGATGCGCTCGCATGGGCAGGTGCGCGGGTGCCGACGCGGGTGGTGGTGCGGATCGACCGGTTGCTCTCGCTGCTGTCGACATAGACTGCCTCGGCCTGCTCCAGAATGGCCAGCGATACCGTCTGTCCGGTGTCTTCCGCCAAGCGCTGCAGGAGCGGCCGGCAGGTCTCCTGCAATCGCGTATGCGCCAGAAACCGGGAGCCGACCTCGAACGCCTTCAACCCGATCCGATAGGTTCCGTCGGCGCCGTTTTGCGCAACGAACTCGCGCGCGCGCAGCGTGTCGAGCAGACGCAGCGCGGTCGCCGGCGACAGCTCGGTTTCGCTGGCAATGTCAGCCAGCGAGAGCCCGGGCTCCTCGGCCAGAACCTCCAGGATGCGCAAGCCCCGATCGAGCGCCCGCGTGACGGGCTTGTCGCCGGTCCGCCCCGGCCCGCGTCTTCGTCTTTCTGCCATAAGTGCCTCAGGCTGCGGTTCTTTCACCCGCGATCGATTGATGGATCCGGACCAGTGTCCGGGCGATGGTCTGCTCCGATCCGGTATAGAAGAAGCCGACCCCCTTGAGCAGCATCGATTCAAAGCTCGGGACCCGTGTCGCGGTCCGGCGCATACGCTCCAGAAACGCTTCCACATCGCGATAGGGCTTGGGCTCGTCGGCACCGTACCAGGCGAAAAGCGGGCAGCGGATGCGCGCCAGTGCCGGCGGCAGCGCGCCATGACCGTAGAGCTCCTTGTACATTTGCGCGCGCGCCAGATACCAATCGGCGCTCACCGTACTGGTCAGGCTGTCGCCGCCCGTTCCCCAGGGCATCAGATCGCGTCCCCTGCCCTCATCGACCATCTGGCGCGCCAGATCGAT
>JANQNT010000020.1 GCA_028279445.1 Tepidamorphaceae bacterium
GATCGCCGAGAGAACCGCGGTGGCCACGAAGCCCTTGTACAGGGCGCCCATGATCGAGTTGTTGGCGCCCAGCCGCACGAAGAACGTGCCGATGATCGAGGTGACCACGCAGCTCGCGCCGATGAGCAGCGGCAGCAGCATCAGGTTAGTGGCGTCTGCTCCGAAGAAGATCGACGCCAGCACCATCGTGGCGACCACGGTCACCGCATAGGTCTCGAACAAATCGGCGGCCATGCCGGCGCAGTCGCCGACATTGTCGCCCACATTGTCGGCGATGGTGGCGGGGTTGCGCGGGTCATCCTCCGGGATACCCGCTTCAACCTTGCCGACCATGTCGCCGCCGACGTCGGCACCCTTGGTGAAGATACCGCCGCCAAGACGCGCGAAGATCGAGATCAGCGAAGCGCCGAAGCCAAGCGCCACCAGCGCATCGACAACGGTACGGCTGGTCGGGGCGAAGCCGAGCGGCTCGATGAGAACCCAGAAGTAGACGGTGACGCCAAGCAGCGCCAGGCCGGCAACGAGCAGGCCGGTGACCGCACCGGACTTGAACGCCACTTCCAGCCCGGCAGCCAGAGACTGGGTCGCGGCCTGCGCGGTGCGCACATTGGCGCGCACCGAGACGTTCATGCCGATGAAGCCGGCGGCCGCCGACAGGATCGCGCCAATGGCAAAGCCGATGGCGACGAGAATGCCCAGCAGCCACGCCACAAGCGCGAAAATGACGATGCCGGCGATGGCGATGGTCGAGTACTGGCGACGCAGATAGGCCTGCGCGCCCTCGGCGATGGCGCCGGCGATTTCCTTCATGCGGTCATTGCCGGCATCCGCCGCCATGACCGATTGAATCGCCCACACGCCGTACACGATCGACAGCGCACCGCAGCCGATAATAGCCCAGATAGCGAGAGACATGGGTCCAACCCTGTTTGCAGAAATCTGATGGAAGCACGGCGGGAAACGCCTGAGCCGCCTGGTTCAGGCAGCCTCGCGACGATTGTCGGAAACCTGCCTGCCCCCAACCGTTGCGGACCGGCACGAACGCGCCTGGGCCGCACAACGACTCCGGGGTGCAGAGATACCCGGTCCGCCCCCGCCGAACCTTAGGTCGGCGCGGACATTGCCAAAACTGGTTGCACGACGCAACTGCGAAAGCGTGAGACTTTCGATCAGTCGTTTTGCGGCGGAAATCCGGCGGTTTCAGCCCACAGGGCCGAGCCTGCGTTCACGCGTCACAAGGCCGATGATGAGCAGAATCGCCAATCCGGTCATCGGGAACAAAACGATGTTGACCGTCTCCCACCCGAACGTCGACATCAACTGCCCCGACATGAAGGAGGCGAACGCCACGCCGGCGAACACCGTGAAGTCGTTGACCGCCTGCACCTTGTTGGCTTCCTCGGGCCGGTAGCAGTCGGTGACCATGGCGGTGGCGCCGATGAACCCGAAGTTCCAGCCAAGCCCCAGCAGGATCAGCGCGACCCAGAAATGCGCCAGTTCGATGCCCATCAGCGCAACGATGCCGCAACTCGCCAGGATGACCATGCCGATTGCGGTGATCCGCTCCTTGCCGAACCGCGCGATCAGGTGGCCGGTGAAGAAACTGGGCGCGAACATCGCCAGCGCATGCCACTGGATCGCGAGTGCCGCGTCGGTGACCCCGTAATTGCAGGCCAGCATGGCGATGGGCGCTGCCGTCATCACCAGGCTCATCAGAGAATAGCTGATCATGCCGCAGCAAATCGCCACCAGCAGGCGTGGCTGACGCAGGATCTCGCTCAACGGCCGCCCGCTGGAGCCAAGCCGCGCCCGGACCGGCGCGCCGCGCACCTGCATCATCAGGAAAAACGACAGCACCGCGACCAGGGCAAGCGCCAGATAGGAGCCGGCAAAGCTGACCGGCGACATCAGGTCGCGGGTGAAGATCACGAGCTGCGGCCCGAGCACGGCCGCCGCGACGCCGCCCACCAGCACCCAGGAGATCGCCTTGGGGCGGAACACCTCGCTCGCCGTATCTGCGGCTGCGAAGCGGTAATACTGCACATGGGCCTGGAAGCAGCCGACCAGGAAGGCCCCGAACACGAACAGATCGAAGCGGGCCAGGAACAGCGCCACCATGCTGGTCAGCCCGCCGGCGATGGCGAACAGCGAGCCGAGCATGAAGCCGTAGCGCCGGCCGATGTAGCGCATGCCGATGCCGGCCGGCAGCGTGGCCACCGCCTGCCCCAGCACGAAGGCCGTCACCGGCAGCGTGGCCCAGCCCGGGTTCGGCGCCAGCGTCGTGCCGATGATGCCGCCCAGCGTGAAGACGATGGTGGCGCAGGCGCCGCCGAGCATCTGCCCGGCCGCCAGCACCATCGCGTTGCGCCGTGCAAGGGCATCGTCGATATGGCCCTGGGGTGGACTGGCTGCCGTTTCGCTCACGTGGTCGTCCCGTTCATGCGCGGTGCGAATAGCGCGTCCGGCGGAAGGCCATCGGCTCGCCATCGCGGTCCAGCACGCTCACCTGCGGCGGGCCCGGCAACATCTTGCCGATCGCCTTCACCATATGGCCTGCCTCCCTGGCATCGTGTGCAAAGGAGATCGCCCGGTCTACGGGCACGCTGGCCAGCACCTGATAGTCGTCGCCACCGGTGAGGACCACCTTCATGAGCCTCTGGTCGCGGGCGCAGGTGCGCGTCACGGCATCGCTCAGCGGCACCTTTGCCACATCCACGCGCGCCGCCACTCCGCTTGCCCGGCACAAACGCTCCAAGTCTCCGACCAAACCGTCGGAAATGTCGAGGGACGCGCGCGCATGGCGGCGTATCGCCTGTTGCAGACCAAAGGGGGGACGGGGCAGCCGGTAGGACGCTTCCAGCACCTCGACATCGGCCTCGGCGATATCGGGCAAGGGATCGCCACGCGCCGCCAGCAGCCCCAGCGCGGCATCGCCGATCGTGCCGCTGACGAACAGCACGTCCTTGGGCTGCGCGCCGAAGCGGCGCACGGACTGCGCCCGCGGCACGGCACCGAACGCGGTGACCGACACGCTCAACAGGGCATCCTCCGGCGCCACCACCGTATCGCCGCCCAACACACCGATGCCGTAGTCTTTCTGGCAGGTGGTCAGCCCAGCGCAGAAGTCGGCCCCGAACCCCTCCTCGGTTCCGCGCGGAACGGTGATGTGCAGCAGATAGCCGATCGGGTCGGCGCCCTTGGCGACGAGGTCGGAGATGTTGACCCGGACCGCCCGGATGGCGATCAGGTCGGCACGCTCGCCGAAGGGGAAATGGACGCCGGCGACGATGGTGTCGCCGGTGATCACCAGTTCGCAGCCCGGCGGCGGCGCGACCACGGCGGCATCGTCGGTGAAGCCGGACGCCCCCGGCACCGCCGCAAGCGGTCGCAGATCGCGGCTTATGAAGCCGTCTTCGTCGAACATGCCGCCCAACCCCAGCTACGCGCGCGGCGTGACCTCCCCGGAACGCGCTTCCCGGGCCACCGTATCAAGAACGCCGTTCACCAGCCGTGGCCCGTCGTCATCATAGAAGCCATGCGCCACATCGACATACTCCGAAATCGCAGCGCGCGCGGGAACGTCGCTGCGGTAGAGCAATTCGTAAGCGCCGGCGCGCAGGATGGCCCGCAGCGTCAGGTCGATGCGCGTCAGCGGCCAGGAGGCTTGCAGCACGCGATCGACAAGCTGGTCGATGCGCCGCTGTTCGGCGACCACGCCGGTGACCAGATCGCGGAAGAAGCCCGCATCCGCGGTTGCATACTGCTCGCCGTCGATCTCGCGGCCAAGCCGGTGTGCCTCGAATTCCGCCAGCGTGGCCGGCAAGTCGGTGCCGGCGACGTCCATCTGATAGAGCGCCTGCACGGCGGCCAGCCGCGCGGTGGTGCGCTTGTTGCCGGCGCGGGCTGCCGTGCGTTTCGGCTTGGCTGGCGCCGTCGCGGCCATCACGCGCCACCCGCGAGACGGCGGCGGCGCAGCGACATCAGCCCCAGCGCCGCGCGGGCCGCATCGCCGCCCTTGTCCTTGCCCTTCGGGTCGGCGCGCACGCGCGCCTGCTCGGCCGTATCCACGGTCAGGATGCCGTTGCCCACCGCCAGTTGGTGGCGAACCGACAGGTCCATCACCGCGCGGGCGGATTCGCCGGCCACGATGTCGTAGTGGCTGGTCTCGCCGCGAATGACGCAGCCAAGCAGCACGTAGCCGTCATAGGCAACGCCGCGACCGTCCTCAGCAGCATTCACGGCCATGGCGAGCGCTGCCGGAATTTCAAGCGCGCCGGCAACCTGGACGGTATCGGCGCTGGCGCCGGCCTGATCGATGGCGGCCTGCGCGCCGGCGCGCAACGCATCCGCGATCTCCCGGTAGTAGGGAGATTCGATGATCAGCACTCGCTCGCTCATGGCTTCAGTCTTCGTCCGGCGGTTGATGGTCCATCAGCCGGGCGGCATAGCGCGCCATGAGATCGACCTCAAGGTTGAGGTTGTCACCGGCTGCACGCTCGCCCCACGTCGTGACCGTCAAACTGTGCGGGATCAGCATCACCGTGAAGCGGTTCTCCACGACCGTATTGACGGTCAGCGAGGTGCCGTCGAGGGCGACGGAACCCTTGGTGGCGATGAAGCGGGCAAGCTGGGCCGGGGCCTCGATCGTGAAGCGAACGGCATCGCCCTCTTCCGCCCGCTCGACGATCCGCGCGATCCCGTCGATGTGCCCGGTGACGATATGTCCGCCGAGTTCCGCGCCAATGGCCAGCGACCGCTCCAGGTTGATCCGCGTTGCCTCCCGCCAGTCGCCGATCGTTGTGCGCCCAAGCGATTCCGGCGAGACATCGACGGCGAACCAGCCCTCCCCGGCATCGCCGTGTCCCTTGTCGACGACGGTCATGCAGGCCCCGGCGCAGCAGATCGATGCACCGATATCGATGCTGTCCGGATCGTAGGCGCAGCGAATGGCCAGGCGTCGCCCCGCGTCCGAGGGCACATTGGACAAGACCGCGCCGATATCGGTGATGATCCCGGTGAACATGCGTCAGGCAACCTCGGTTTGCGGGCAGGACGAAACGAGCAAGTCGACCAGCCCGCGCCGGCGATAGAGGGTCAGCCGATCCGCGCCGAGCATATGGCTGTCGAGCGCCTCATAGGTGTTTTGCATGCCATCTGCTACCAGGTCATCAAGACCCGCGACACCAAGACCTGCTTTTGTGCCGGGCAGCAGCTCGGCGAGTGTCTTCGGTGCCTGCACGATGACGATCTCGTCAGCCAACCGATCGGCCAGAACCGCACCGGCGACCTCTGCACCACCCTCGATCAGCACCCGGGTGATGCCCTCCCCGGCCAGTCGCGCCAGCGCCTGGGCCATATCTATTTTCGTAGCCTCCGCATCGATTTTCAGCGTTTGAGCTCCGTTAAGCTTCAGAAACAGGGCCATGCTGGACTCGAACTCAGAACCGATAACCCAGACCGGCGGACCGCCTTCGGTTGCTTCTTTCAGCATGCGCGCCTTGGCCGGCATGCGGAACCGGCGGTCAAGGGCGACACGCACCGGCGAAAGCCCGGCCATGCCCGGCAGCCGGCAGGTCAGCGACGGATCATCGGCCTCGACCGTGCCGCGACCGACCAGGATCGCGTCATGGCGCGCCCGCATCATGTGGACATGGGCGCGTGTCTCCCCGCCGGTGATGGCGAGCGGTTCGCGGTTCGCGCCGGCAATGAAGCCATCGGCCGTGACGGCGAGCTTCAGCGTCACGAAGGGGCGTCCGTGACGCGTTTTCAGGAGATGGCCGGCGTTGAGGAGTGCGGCATCCATGCGCCCGGTCTGCGTCTCCACCGCAATGCCGGCAGCGCGCAGACGCGCGTGCCCGGCTCCGTCGACACGGGCATCCGGATCGACGATGGCCGTTACAACCCGCGCCACCCCCGCTTCGATCAGCGCTTCGCTGCACGGCGGCGTCCTGCCGTGGTGATTGCACGGCTCAAGCGTCACGTAGCAGGTGGCGCCGCGGGCCGCCTCGCCGGCGTCCTGCAGGGCGATAACCTCCGCGTGCGGCCGTCCGCCGCGACGTGTGGTGCCGCGACCCACGATGCGTTGAGCGCCGCCTGCGTCCGTCGCCACCACGAGCGCGCCGACCGACGGGTTTGGCCAGGTCTGTCCGAGGTTGCGCCGGGCAAGCCGCAGGGCGGCTGCCATGAAACGCGCGTCAGCCGTCACGGTCGTCGTCCGGCTCGGCGTCGGAATCGCCCTCATCGGCGGGAAGAGCTCCAATAAACTCCGCGAAGTCTTTGACTTCATGGAAGTTTTTGTAGACCGATGCAAACCGCACATAGGCCACCTGATCGATCTCGGCGAGTGACTCCATGACCATCTTGCCGATGGTCTCGGAGGGGATTTCGCTCTCGCCCATGCTCTCCAGCCCGCGCACCAGCCCCGACACGAGCCGTTCGATGCGCTCGGAATCGATGGGACGCTTGCGCATGGCCACATCGACCGAGCGCATCAGCTTGTCGCGGTCGAAGGGCACCCGGCGGCCATTCGTCTTGATAACGGTCAGCTCGCGCAGTTGCACGCGCTCGAAGGTGGTGAAGCGCTGCCCGCAATCGGAACACACCCGCCGCCGGCGGATGGCGGTGTTGTCTTCGGTCGGACGGGAATCCTTGACCTGGGTATCGTGGCTTCCGCAGAACGGACAACGCATGGGCAATCAACCTGTGGCCGGGCGGGGACTTGAGTACGGGCGACGACTCAAAGCGCCCCGCCCGCGCGGGTCACAGATCATAGATCGGGAAGCGTCCCGTCAATGCCGCAACGCGCTCGCGCACACCCGCTTCCACGTTCGGGTCGCCATCGGGTCCCTTGGCAACGACACCGTTGATGACATCGGCGATCATGGCGCCCACTTCGGTGAACTCGGCCTCGCCGAAGCCGCGCGTGGTGCCGGCCGGCGTTCCAAGCCGCACGCCGGAGGTGACCATCGGTTTCTCGGGATCGAACGGCACACCGTTCTTGTTGCAGGTGATGTGGGCGCGCTTGAGCGCCTGTTCGCCCGCAACCCCGGTCACCTTCTTGGGCCGAAGATCGGCCAGCACGACATGGGTATCGGTGCCACCGGAAACCAGGTCGATGCCATCGCTGGCAAGCCGTGCGGCAAGCGCCTTGGCATTGGCGACGACCTGGGCGGAATAACCGCGGAATTCCGGCTGCAACGCCTCGCCGAAGGCCACCGCCTTGCCGGCGATGACATGCATCAGCGGACCGCCCTGCAGACCCGGGAAGACGGCGGAATTGATCTTCTTGCCGATCGCCTCGTCGCGCGACAGGATCATGCCGCCGCGCGGGCCCCTCAGGGTCTTGTGGGTGGTGGTGGTGACGACATCGGCATGCTCGACCGGGTTGGGATGAACACCGCCAGCCACGAGCCCCGCGAAATGCGCCATGTCGACCATGAAGATCGCCCCGACCTCGTCGGCGATCTCGCGGAAGGTCTTGAAGTCGATCTGACGCGGATAGGCCGAGCCGCCCGCGATGATCAGCTTGGGCTTTTCGCTCCGGGCCAGGTCGCGCACCTCGTCGAAGTCGATCACATGGGTATCGGGGCGCACCTTGTAGGGCACCGGCCGGAACCACTTGCCCGACTGGTTCACCGGTGAACCATGGGTCAGATGCCCGCCGCAGGCCAGATCGAGCCCCATGAAGGCATCGCCTGGCTGTAGCAGCGCCAGGAACACCGCCTGGTTGGCCTGCGCGCCGGAATGCGGCTGCACATTGGCAAACGAGCAGTCGAACAGCTTGCAGGCGCGCTCGATCGCCAGCGCTTCGGCCACGTCGACATGCTCGCAGCCGGCATAGTAGCGCCGGCCGGGATAACCTTCGGCGTACTTGTTGGTGAATACCGAGCCCTGCGCCTCCATGACGGCAGCGGAGACGATGTTCTCCGAGGCGATCAGCTCGATCTCGTCGCGCTGGCGGGCGAACTCGCCCTTGATGGCCTCAGCGATCGCCGGATCGCGCTCCGCCAGGTTGCTGGCAAAGAAGTTCGCGTGCAGATTCGTACGCTCACTCGTCTTCAGCATGGTCATTCCCGACCTCCCCGTTCAGGTTTTAATTGATTTTGTGAGGCGTCTTCACGCCCGTCCCGGTGCCTTTCTCGCATCGAACGTTGCCGATCGACAAGAGAACAGTCGCAACGGACTTATCCATCAGGCAAGAGAGCCCCCGCGCCAACCGCAAAATGCAAGCCTGCGCTCAACGTCGGGCGAGCACCATGCGCAGCTTCCGCAACGCGACGCGTTCAAGGTCGGCGCGCGCGGCATTGGCGGGTCCAACGATGGTGACTTCGGTGCCGGTGGCCGCATCGACGGCGATCACACGCACCATATTGCCCAGAGCCACGAACTCGATGTAGGTCTCGCCGGGTCGACCGATCGGCTTGCCGCGCCATGCGCCGCCGCGTGGTCCGCCGCTGTGCGGCCTGGCACCGCGTGCCATGGCGGCAGCCCGTCAGCTATCCTGCCCGGCTATCGCCAGGTCGCCCGCCGCGTCACGCTTGTAGACGTCGGGGCGGAAATAGACTTCGCCGTTCGGGCCACCCCAGGCGGTGATGTAGGTCATGTAGATCGGCGTCCTCAGGGACAGCCGGGCGTCGATGCGTTCGCCCGAGGCGATCGTCGTGTCGACGCTCTGGCGCGACCAGTCGCCGTTGGGCGTCAGCAGCCAGGTGACCAGATCGCGGACGTTGTGTACGCGCACGCAGCCGGACGAATGGAACCGGTAATTGGCCCCGAACAGCGACTGCTGCGGCGTATCGTGCAGATACACCGAGTGCTTGTTGTGGAAATTGATGCGGATCGAGCCCATCGAGTTCAACTCGCCGGGGTCCTGCCGCAGCAGGTAGTCGACGGCCTCCTCGGTCTCCCAGTTGACCAACTGCGGATCGATCTCGTTGCCGCCCGCATCATAGATGCGGATGCGGTAGCGGTTCAGGTAGTTGGGGTCCTGGCGCATGCGCGGAATGATGTCGCGGCGCACGATGCTCTTCGGCGCGTGCCAGAACGGATTGAAGTTGATCTCGGAGATGCGGCTGGCCACCAGGGGCGTCGGCCGGTCGATCTTGCCGACAATCGCCGTATGCCGGCCGGCCACGACACCGTCCTCGACCGCCTCGATCTCCGCGCCAGGGATATTGACCATGACGTAGCGCTGGCCGAGTTCGGTACCCATCGCCGTCAGACGCACGGCGTTGGTGCGCAACTGCTGCAGCCGCTCCTCGACCGAGACATTCATCGCTTCGCGCGTCTCGCGGCCGACGGCCCCGTCAGTGATCAGGCCGTGGCGCAACTGGAAGCGCCGTACCGCCGAGCGCAGGCCGGCATCGAAGATGCGCGAGGAATGCAGGCGTGGATCGAGATCGCCCGTGGCGATCAACCGGCGGCGCACTTCAACGACACCGGGGCGGTTCATGCCCAACCGCAGAATGTCGCGCGAGCGTATCGGCTGCCAGCCACCACGCGCGGCAATCGCCTCGTAGCGGGAGATCGCCTGCTGGGTGAAGTACAGCGTCTGTTGCGACAGCACCGGAGGCGCGGCGCGCTTCAACGCATCGAGCTTGCGGGAGGTTTCCTCGAAGCGCTCGCGGTTCTCGCCGACGTTATAGTCCGGCACGATCCGCGAGGCATCGTCGGCCGAGCGGGCATCATCGCCGCTCACCACAACGCCACCGAGCGCCAGCACCATCGCCGCACCGCAAACCGCCACGCAGCGCGCAACCCGCTTGCGCGCATGTCCAGCAAAGCCCCTGCGTGTTGCCACAGCCATCGTCTCTCCTGCCGTCTCCGGCCAACCCTGATCAAACGTCCCGCAAATACTAACGCGCCAACTGGCGCCGAACTTGTGCAAACCCGGCACAGACCAACGCAAACCTTGGATCACCCGCCACAGGTCCGCTCGCGGCAATCGTGCGTATTACCGGACGAACGCCTGATCGGCAGGCGGAATGCAACGCCAACGAATTAACAAAGCCGGGCTAAACAGTTGCCTAACATGCAACGCCGACTCGAACAATTGTAACGCGTGGAACGCGCGATCATGTGATCGCATTTCGTGGCGGCATTGCGGCGATGCAAGCCCGAACGGAGCAAATTGGACGAGATGCTCGACTATCTCATATCGCAACGCGTCATCGGACCGGCCGGCATATCGCTCGCCGTCACGGTGTTCGCCTTCGCGGCACTCTGGCTGGCAAGCCTCGCAAAGCGCGATTCGAGCATCGCCGACCGTTATTGGGCCATCGGTTTTGCGGTCGTGGCGACGATTTTCGGGTTCCACGCCCCAACGCTCGGCGTCGCGGCGATGCTGCTGCTTGCCGCTGTCTGGCTGTGGGCACTGCGGCTCGGCGGGTATCTGCTTGCGCGCCACATGAGTGCCGCGGGCGAGGACCCGCGCTACGCGGCCATCCGCGCGCGGCACTCACCTGGCTTTGCCTGGAAGAGCCTGCCGATGATCTTCATGTCGCAGGCACTGCTGACATGGCTGATTGCCGTACCCGTCTTCGCCGCAGTTCTGGCGCAAGGCACGCTTCACGGCGGCCTGTTTGCCGTCGGTCTGGCCATCTTTGCGGCGGGCTTCGTCGTCGAAGCGCTTGCCGACTGGCAACTCGCCCGCTTCAAGGCCAATGAGGCCAGCTCGGGCGGTCTCCTCACCAGCGGACTATGGCGCTACTCGCGTCATCCCAACTATGCCGGCGAAGCCGCCGTGTGGCTCGGATTGTCGCTGATGGCCTGTGCGATGGTCGCCTCGCCGCTGCCGCTGGTCAGCGCCCTGCTGGTGGCGCTGCTGCTGATCTGCGTGTCGGGAATCCCGCCGCTGGAGGCCCACCTGTCGCGCACCCGGCCGGCGTTCAAGAGCTACCGGTCGCGGACATCCGCCTTCATACCGATGCCGCCGAAGGCTCAAGGCCAACGCATGAAGGCGCCCGCGGAATAATCCGCAGACGCCTTTCACGCGCGTCAAAGCACCAAAACCGAAAAATCGGGCTTAGAGCTTGTAGAGAATCTGGTCGGTCCAGAACCGCTCCAGCTTGGACAGCGCCGTGTTGAGCTTCTCGAACTCGCCGTGGCCAAGACCACCGACCTTATCGATCGAGGCCATGTGCCGGTCGTAGAGATCGGTGACGACGTCGCACACGCTACGGCCCTTCTGGGTCAGGCTGATGCGCACGGTGCGGCGGTCGACGGTCGAGCGCTGGTGATGCAGGTAGCCGAGTTCGACCAGCTTCTTGACGTTGTACGAGACGTTCGAGCCAAGATAGTAGCCGCGCGCCCGCAGCTCGCTGGCGGTCATCTCGCTGTCACCGATGTTGTAGAGCAGCAGCGCCTGCACAGCGTTGACGTCTTCGCGCCCCTTGCGCTCGAACTCATCCTTGATGACGTCCAGCAACCGGCGGTGCAACCGCTCGATCAGTGCAAGGGATTCCAAGTATTTCGGGCGGAGTTCGCCGCTGAATTCTTCCTTCGCGGCGATTTCCGCCACCCCGATCATCCCGTCCATAATGTAGCCTCACTGTCAAAACGAGCGGATTTGTTCCGCTTCTGACGTGAGACCTTACCCGCGGCGACTGAATACCGACTTAAGCAGCAGGATTAAAATGTGATGAATCTGCAAAGGGTTAGTTTTTCGTCATTCGAGGTGTGATTTTCTTAAGCATGGCCACGCAGGAAGCGGATGATGCCGGAGAAATCCACACCGCCCTGCCCGCCTCCCACGAACAGCCCGTAGGTCTGGGCGGCGAGCGCGCCGAGCGGTGTCGCCGCATCGGTGTGCGTCGCCGCGTCCTGGGCCAGCTTGAGGTCCTTCAGCATCATCGCCGCGGTGAAGCCTGCCTGATAATCGCGGTTGGCCGGCGACGTCGGCACCGGCCCCGGCACGGGGCAATAAGTTGTCAGGGACCAGCACTGGCCGGACGCCGTGGAGGAGATATCGAACAGCTTCTGGTGGTCGAGGCCGAGCTTCTCCGCCAGCACGAAGGCCTCGCTGACGCCGATCATCGAAATGCCCAGGATCATGTTGTTGCAGATCTTCGCCGCCTGGCCGTTACCCGGGCCGCCGGCATGAACAATGGTCTTGCCCATCACCTCCAGTAGCGGACGCGCCTCGGTAAAATCACCGTCCGCACCACCAACCATGAAGGTCAGCGTGCCGGCTTCCGCCCCGCCGACACCACCGGAGACCGGCGCGTCCAGCATGCGCTGCCCGGCATCCTGCGCCGCCGTCGCGACCTTGCGCGCGGTCTCCACGTCGATGGTCGAGGAATCGATGAACAAGGTGCCGGGCCCCGCCACGGCCAGGAGCCCGTCGTCGCCGAGATACAGCGCGGAGACCTCGCGGCCGGAGGGCAGCATGGTGACCACGATATCGCCTGCCTGCGCGGCCTCCTGCGCGCTTGTTGCCACCTGCCCGCCGGCATCGCCGAGCGCCCTGGCCTGCGCCGCGTTCAGGTCAAAGCCCGTGACCTCATGGCCGGCCTTGAGAAGGTTCCGCGCCATGGGCAGGCCCATATTGCCCAGACCGACAAATCCGATACGCGCCATGACCCGGCCTCCCTCAAGTGTTTCCCTTGCGCCCGCGGTTCAGTCCTGCCCCACCGTGTAGCGGACCGATACGTTGTCGGGTGACCCGGCCCAGCGCGCAAAGGCGATGTAGGCGATGATGCAGGTGATGTTGAATCCGACCGTCCAGTTGTTCTCGCCGAACAGGTCCGAAAAGCCCAGATACATGACCAGTTCGGTGACCGCGACAAACAGCCATGTGGCCACCCCCCAGCCGGAGCCGAACCAAAGACCGACAGCGGCGATCACCATCAGGATGGCGAAATAGACCGTCGCCACCTGCCATTGCACCGGCATGGCCAGGAACGCGCCCTCCGCCGCGCCGACACCAAGCAGCGTCGCCCAGTGTATCAGGCCGTAGTAGATGTAGACGCAGGCGAGAATGCGCATCGCCCACAGCATGGCGATCGGCCCGAGCGGCCGCTCCTCGGAAAACCGCAGGACCCGCCGCGCCCTCATGTCAGCACAAGCTCCGCATCGCCCAGATCCGCGAAGTAGGCGTCGATATCGGCCGGGTCCACGTCCTCAAGCCTCGCCGGGTTCCAGCGCGGTGCGTTGTCCTTGTCGATGATGATAGCTCGCACGCCTTCGAAGAACTCCTGATGCTGCAGCACACGGTTGACGATGCGGAACTCCAGACGCATGCAGTCCTCGAATGACAACCCGGCGCCCTCGCGAAGCTGCCGGTAGGTGATCGCCAGACTGGTTGGCGACTTCGTGGCGATCGTGGTGGCGGTCTTCTCGGCGAAGGGCCGATCCGGATCGCCAGCAAGGCGTGCGAGGATATCCGCAACGTCCGTCCCCGCAAAGCAGCGCCCGATCGCCTCCATGTGCCCGGCCAGTTTCCCCTCGCCCGGACGCGCCGCGAAATTGGCGATGCAGGCATCGACGTCGCCGGCGCTGGTCAGCGCCTCTTCCAGGGCGCCAAGCCGCTCGGAGGGTACCGCATGCGTGGCAATGCCCAGCGCCAACGCGTCGGCAGGGCCGATCCGCGCGCCGGTCAGCCCCAGATACATGCCAGCTTCAACCGGGAGCCGTGGCAGGAAATACGTGCCGCCGACATCCGGGAACAGCCCGATCCCCGTTTCCGGCATGGCAAACAGCATGTTGGAGCCCGCGACCCGATGCGAGCCATGCACCGAAACACCGACACCGCCGCCCATGACGATGCCGTCGATCAGCGCGATATAGGGCTTGGGGAAGCGCTTGATCGTCGTGTTGAGCCGGTATTCCTCGCGATAGAAGTCGCGCGCGTTCGGATCGCCCGCCTGGCCCCACTCGTAGAGCTGGCGCACATCGCCACCGGCCGAAAAGGCCCGCTCGCCGGCTGCCTTGATGATCACACGGTCGATCCCGACGTCGTTGGCCCAAGCATCGAGCTGGCGCTGCATGGCGCGCACGATGCCCAAGGTCACCGCATTCAGCGCCTTGGGGCGGTTGAGCGTGATGATGCCGGCGCGCCCGCGCTGCGCGAACAGGGCCTCGTCGACCGAGCCGCTCATTGGCCGAACACGTCCCTGGCGATGATCAGCCGCATCACCTCGTTGGTGCCTTCCAGAATCTGATGCACCCGCACGTCGCGCAGGTAGCGTTCCACGCCATAGTCGGCGAGATAGCCGTACCCGCCATGCAGTTGCAGCGCCTCATTGACGACCCTGAAACCGGTGTCGGTGGCGAAGCGCTTTGCCATCGCGGCGGCAACCGTCTTGTCGGGCGCGCCCTGATCGAGCTTGACCGCGGCACGGTGGACCATCAGCCGGGCGGCTTCCAGTTCCGTCGCCATGTCGGCGACACGGAAGCGCAGCGCCTGGAACTGGGAGATAGGCGTGCCGAACTGCGCGCGCTCACCCATGTAGCCGACAGCCCTTTCGAGGCAGGCCTGCGCCGCCCCAAGCGAACATGCGGCAATGTTGATGCGCCCACCATCGAGGCCGGCCATGGCGATCCTGAAGCCATCCCCTTCATCGCCAATGAGGTTTGCCGCAGGCACCCGACAGTTCTCGAACATCACCGCGGCGGTCGGCTGACTGTTCCAGCCCATTTTCCGTTCCTGCGCGCCGAAGCTAAGCCCCGGCGTTCCAGCCTCCACCGCGATGCAGGAAATGCCGCGCGGGCCGGCGTCACCGGTGCGCACCATACACACGTAGACATCCGCAGCACCGCCGCCGGAGATGAACGCCTTCTGGCCATTGAGCACGTAGTGATCGCCGTCACGGACCGCACGCGTCGACAGCGATGCCGCATCCGAGCCGCTGCCGGGCTCGGTCAGGCAGTAGGCGGCGATCCTGGTCATCGTCGTCAGGTCCGGCAGGAAACGCCGGCGCACCGTCTCCTCGGCGAAACTGTCGATCATCCACGAGACCATGTTGTGGATCGACAGGAAGGCGGCCGTCGAGGTGCAGCCCTTGGCCAGTTCCTCGAACACCAGTGCCGCGTCAAGCCGCGTCAGCGCCGAACCACCGACATCCTCGCGCACATAGATACTGGCGAAGCCGAGCGCGGCGGCCGCCCGCAGCGTCTCCACGGGGAAGACCTTGTCGCGATCCCAGCCGTCCGCGTGCGGCGCCAGTTCGCCGTCAGCAAAGGCGGCGGCCGCATCCCGGAAGGCGCGTTGTTCGTCGGTGAGCGAAAAATCCATGGAGCGTCACACCCGATAATTGTTTTTCAAACGCATAGGATCGGCACGATGAAGGGTCAACGGTTGCGGCGACAGCGCTTGGAAGAGGCCATGCAAGCCTGCTAGAATTGTTCGAGACGTCGGCACGCGACCGGCAACGGGAAACGTCAACGCCAATGAACATCCAGTCCCGAGGCGACAAGAAGGCGGCAAAGGCCGCGGTCAGTCAGATCACCGGCGGACGGCGCCTGCGCCGCAACCGCGCCGACGACTGGTCGCGCCGCATGGTGCGCGAAGCGCGCCTGAGCGCCGACGACCTGATCTGGCCGGTGTTCCTGACCGACGGCGACAATGTCGAGGAAGCCGTGCCCTCGATGCCCGGCGTCATGCGCTACAGCATCGATCGCGTCGCGGCAATCGCCGAACAGGCTGTCGAACTCGGCATCCCGGCGATTGCGCTGTTCCCCAACACCGATCCCGAATTGCGCGACGATCTGGGCTCGGAGGCGCTGAACCCGCAGAACCTGGTCTGCCGGGCATGCCGTGCGCTCAAGGCCGCCGGCACCGACATCGGCATTCTCACCGACGTGGCGCTCGATCCCTATACCGCGCACGGCCATGACGGCATCCTGGCCGGCGAGACAATCCTCAACGACGAGAGCGTCGCCAGGCTCGTCGAGCAGGCGCTGCTGCAGTCGGATGCCGGCGCCAGCGTGATCGCGCCATCCGACATGATGGACGGGCGTGTCGGCGCGATCCGCGAAGCACTGGAGACAAACGGCTTCGAGCACGTGCGCATCATGGCCTATTCGGCCAAATACGCCTCGGCGTTCTACGGCCCGTTCCGCGACGCGGTGGGCACCAACACGACGCTGATCGGCGACAAGCGCACCTATCAGATGGACCCGGCGAATGGCGCGGAGGCTCTCGCCGAGGCGGAACTCGATATCGCCGAGGGCGCCGACATGATCATGGTCAAGCCCGGCCTGCCCTATCTCGACATCATCTGGCGGCTGAAACAGGCCTTCGACGTGCCGACCTTCGCCTATCAGGTGTCCGGCGAATACGCGATGATCGAGGCGGCCGCCGCCAACGGCTGGATCGACGGCGAGCGCGCCATGGTGGAAAGCCTGCTCGCCTTCCGCCGCGCCGGGGCAGACGGGGTCCTGACCTATTTCGCGCCACGCGTTGCGCGCATGCTCAAGGACGGGCGACTCTAGCACACCGGTACTCTCGCAGCGGTCCGCGACCTTTCGGCTTGCGGATGCACGGGGAACCTGTGTCAAACTCCCGCGCGAGAGACCCGAAAAGGGGGCAATTCTTGCGGTTCTGGCGGCAACCCATACCTGGCGTGTTTCTGGTCAGCTCTGAACGGCGGGCGCTGCGCCTGTGATCGAGGCAAACCTCTTCGTGGCGCATGCCCACATGTGGGCCACCTTCCTCATCATCGTGGTGGCGATCACCAGCTTCGCCGCCGACCGCGTCAGCGTCGAGATCACCTCCATCGGCACTGTCGTGGCGTTGCTGCTGCTGTTCCAGGCGATGCCGCTGCAGATGCCGGACGGCGCGATCATCGGCGCCGCGGACCTGCTGGCAGGTTTCGCCAATCCGGCGCTCATGACCGTGCTGGCGCTGCTGGTGGTCGGTCAGGGGCTTTACCAGACCGGCACGCTGGAGGCGATGACCCGGCGGTTCTCCGCGCGCGCCGCCTCAGCCCCGATACGGGTCATCGTCGTGCTGCTGCTGGCGACCTGCGCCCTGTCGGCGTTTCTCAACAACACGCCCGTCGTGGTGATCATGCTGCCCATCCTGGCAGCCATCGCCTCGCGCGCCACCATCGCCGCCAGCCGGTTCATGATGCCGCTGTCCTTCGTGGCCATTCTCGGCGGCAACCTGACGCTGATCGGCTCGTCGACCAACCTGATGGTCTCCGACGTCGCATCAGGCCTGGGACTTGAACCGTTCGGTTTCTTCGACATCACGACCGCCGGGTTGCCGCTCGTCGCGGTCGGGCTCGTCTATGTGCTGGTCGTCGTGCCGAGGCTGCTGCCGCCGCGTGCCTCATTGCTTGAAGACATGCAGGCAAGCTCCGGCGGCGGACATCAGTTCGTTGCCCGCATCCGGCTCGACACCAGCCACCCGCTGGTGGGCAGCACGGCGACAGCCGGGCTGTTTCCGCAACTCAAGGGCATGACCCTGCTGAGCATCCAGCGTGGCGGCCGCAACATGCTGCTGCCCTTCGACGACGTGACGCTGGCTCCCGACGATGTGCTGATCGTCGCCGCGACGCGTCAGGTTCTGGCGGAGGCGATGCGTGGCCGCGAGCAGCTCATCTCGCCGGACCAGCTCAGCGAAGACGACCGCGATCCCGGCATGCGCGACCACGTGATGCTGGCCGAGGCCGTCGTCGCCCCCGGCTCGCGGCTTGCCGGCCGCACGGTGGACGCATCCGGGCTCGCCGCCACCACCGGCTGCTTCGTGCTGGGCCTGCAACGCAAGAGCCGCATGGCGCGCTCGCGGATCGCCAACATCCGCCTGGAGGCAGGCGACGTGCTGCTGCTCGGCGGTTCGCGCGATGCAATCGCGGGGCTCAGGCTCAACCGCGACGTCATCCTGCTGGAATGGTCGGCGGCCGAAATCCCGATCACCAACCGCTCCGGCTGGGCGATCGGTATCTTCGCAGCGACCGCCGCGCTGGCCGCGACCGAGGTGCTGCCGATCGTCATCGCCGCGCTCGGTGGTGCGCTGGCCATGGTGCTGGCCGGCTGCCTCAATACCCGCCAGGCGGCGCGTGCCATCGACAGGCGCATATTCCTGATGATCGGCGCGGCACTCGCCATGGCCACCGCGCTGGAAGCAACCGGCGGTGCCGCCTTCGTCGCCATGCAGATCGTCAAGGCAACCGACGGGCTGTCTCCGGTCATCCTGCTGTCGGCGATCTTCCTGACGGTCGCCGTCTTCACCAACATCCTGTCCAACAACGCGACCGCCGTGCTGTTCACGCCGGTCGCCGTAACGGCCGCGTTCGAGCTGGGGCTCGATCCGCGCGCCTTCGCGTTCGCCGTGCTGCTGGGCGCCAACTGCTCGTTTGCCACGCCGCTCGGCTATCAGACCAATCTGCTGGTGATGGCACCCGGCCACTACACCTTCGCCGACTTCTTCCGGGCCGGCGCGCCGCTGGTGATCATCCTGTGGCTGACCTTCACGCTGACCGCGCCGATGCTGTTTGGTCTTTAGCCGCTCATCAATTCGTGCATTTCCCGGCTTGAATCGGACACGCCTTTTCCCGACATTATCGGGTTATGAGTCAATTCACGCCCGGCGCACCGCAATTCTACCTGACGGCACCCTCGCCGTGCCCGTATCTGCCTGGGCGCTACGAGCGCAAGGTGTTCACCCAGCTTGCCGGCGAGCGCGCCAGCGAACTCAATGACATTCTTACCCAGGGCGGTTTCCGCCGCAGCCAGTCGATCGCCTACCGGCCGGCCTGCGAAGGCTGCCGGGCATGTGTCTCCGTGCGCATCTGCGTCGACGACTTCCAGCACACCCGCAGCCAGCGGCGGATCGCGAAACGCAACGCCGACCTTGTCGGCGAGGAGCGTGCGCCGCATTCCGACGCGGAGCAATACGCGCTGTTCCGCGACTACCTGACCGTACGCCATGACGGCGGCGGCATGGCCGACATGTCGGTGCTCGACTACGGCATGATGGTGGAGGATACCTCCGTCGACACGCACATCATCGCCTACCGCCGCCGCGGCCCCGATACAGCCGTCAGCGGGTTTGGCGAAGGGCCGCTGGTCGGCTGCGCCCTGACAGACGAACTCGGCGACGGCCTGTCGATGGTCTATTCGTTCTTCGACCCGGAAACGACGGATCGCAGCCTCGGCACCTACATGATCCTCGACCACATCGAGCGGGCCAGGTCGCGCGGCCTGCCCTTCGTCTATCTGGGCTATTGGGTCAAGGGCTCGCCCAAGATGGACTACAAGAGCCGCTTCCAGCCCCAGGAGCACCTGCTGGCGGGCGGCTGGTGCCGCGTCGACGAAAAGGGCAACCCACTCTCGACGCTGTGAGCGGAACGGCTTGGGCAGTTCCAGCCTGCTCCCCCCTTGCTTTTTGCTTTCTGACGGCAGCGGCCCGCTCGCTTGTTATCTGACTGCACCGGCCCTCACCCCCTCCCGACCACCCATGCAGCATACTCCCGTGGGTGGTCGGGAGGGGGTGAGGGCCGGCGCCGCTTAAGCAAAAATGCGTGGTTGGGCAGGGGGAGTGGGCTGGCACCGATCAGAGCAAAAAACCCTCAGCGCTTTCCGGCGATGCCGTCCAGACTGCCAGGGCCGAAGCGGTTCGACTTCGGGAAGCCCTGCGGCGGCAAGCGCCCGGCTTGAGCGCGCTCGCCGATCCATTCGGCCAGTTCCTCGAGCGTGCGGGTAAAGCTGCGGCCGGCCGGGTCGCTCCAGGTCAGCCCCTCGTCCGCAGCGAACGCGCGCGCATCGGCAATGCCGCCGTCCTTGTAGCGCTGTAGCCGCACACCCTTGCCGCGCCCCATCTCCGGCACCTGGTCCAGCGCGAAGACCAGCAGCTTGCGGTTGTCACCGATCACCGCCAGATGGCCGCCATCTGCGGGCACGCACAGCTTGGCGCGTTCGGAGGCCGTGTTGAGCACCTGCTTGCCCTTGCGGGTCATCGCGGCGACGTCCCTTTCAGGCACCACGAAACCGCGCCCGTCGGCGGCTGCCACCAGCAACTTGCGTCGCGGGTCATGCACGAAGGCGGCGACGATCTTCGCGTTCTCGGGAAAGTCGACCATGATCGAGATCGGTTCGCCCATGCCACGACCACCGGGCAGCTTGTCGGCGGCCAGCGTGAAGAAGCGGCCATCCTCGGCGAAAACGATAACCTTGTCGGTTGTCTGGGCGTGGAAAGCCCGGTCGAGCGTATCGCCGGCCTTGAACTGCAGGCTCTTGGTTTCGGCGATGTGGCCTTTCAGCGTGCGGATCCAGCCATTGGCCGAGATCACCACGGTGATCGGCTCGCGCTCGATCATCGCCTCTTCCAGATCGGCCAGTTCGTTGTCGGAGACGACATCAAACGCCGAGCGCCGCCGGCCAAGCTCCGTATCGGGCGAAAACGCCTCGCGAACCTTGGCTATCTCGGTGCCGATGCGCTCCCACTGCAACGTTTCGTCCTTGCTGAGCGCGCGCAGGTCGCGCTGCTCGCCGCGCAGCGACTTGTGCTCGCGGCGGATTTCCAGCTCCTCAAGCTTGCGCAAGGCACGCAGCCGCATGTTGAGGATCGCTTCGGCCTGCACGTCGTTGAGCTCGAAGGCGATCATCAACTGCTGTTTGGGCTCATCCTCCTCGCGGATGATGCGGATCACCTCGTCGAGGTTGAGATAGACGGCAAGATAGCCTTCCAGCACCTCCAGGCGCCGGGCGATCTGCTCCAGCCGGTGCGCGGTACGCCGCAGCAACACCTCGCGGCGGTGGTCGAGCCACTCGCGCAGCACCTGTTTCAACCCGATGACGTTGGGCACGCGCCCGCGCGACAGCACGTTCATGTTGAGCGAGATGCGCGATTCCAGGTCGGTCAGCTTGAACAGCGATCCCATAAGCAGATTCTCATCCACCGCGCGGCTCTTGGGCTCCAGCACGATGCGCACGTCTTCGGCGGACTCGTCGCGGATATCGGCCAGCAGCGGCAGTTTCTTGTCGGTAATCAGGTCGGCGATCTTCTCGATCAGCCGCGACTTCTGGACGAGATAGGGAACCTCGGTGACGACCAGCACATAGGTGCCGCGGCCGGTATCCTCCCGGTGCCAGCGCGCCCGCACACGAAAACCGCCGCGCCCGGTCTCGTAGGCTTCCAGGATCGCGTCCTTCGGCTCGACGATGACGCCGCCGGTGGGAAAATCCGGCCCCGGCACGAAGCTCACCAGTGTCGCGGTGTCGGCTTCGGGATTGTCGATCAGGTGCAGCGCCGCATCACACAGTTCGGCAGCGTTGTGCGGCGGGATCGAGGTCGCCATGCCGACCGCGATGCCGGTGGCGCCGTTGGCCAGCAGGTTGGGAAAGCCGCCCGGCAGGACAATCGGCTCGCGGTCCTCGCCGTCATAGGTCTCGCGGAAGTCGACGCTGTCCTCGTCGAGTCCGTCGAGGATGATGCGCGCAACCTCCGTCAGCCGCGCCTCGGTGTAGCGCATGGCAGCCGCGTTATCGCCATCGATGTTGCCGAAGTTACCCTGCCCGTCGACCAGCGGATAGCGCTGCGCGAAGCTCTGCGCCAACCGCACCAGCGCGTCATAGACCGCCTGGTCGCCGTGGGGGTGGTACTTGCCGATGACGTCGCCGACGACGCGGGCGCATTTCTTGAAGCCCTGGTCGGGATCGAGCTTCAGCAGCCGCATCGCATAGAGCAGCCGCCGGTGCACGGGCTTGAGCCCGTCGCGGACGTCCGGCAGGGCCCGATGCATGATGGTGGACAGCGCGTAGGCCAGATAGCGCTCCTCGAGCGCTTCGCGCAGACCGATCGGCTCAATGCCGCCGGGTTCGAGAATCGGCGTGTCACCCATGGATTCTGGGTAACCCAAGCGGGCAAAACGGGCAAGTTAGTAGCTTTGATGCCGCTCACGCCGAGCTCACTACGTTCGCCGGCTCCGCGAGGGCGCGCTGACCGCGCGGGCGTCCGGTCGGACGCCTCGGTGCCAAACACTCTTTCAGTGCAGGATGATGCCGTGAGCCCCGAAACACACTGGTGTGACGTGGGAACCGGTTTCCGGACCAGCCGAACGGCCAGCAAGAAAGCGCCTGGAGCTATCCCCTGCCCTAAAGCTCGCCGACGGCTTCGCGCGCGATCTCGTCGAGCAGCAGGTTGATCGCGTCGCGCCCCGGGCCCGCCGGCAGTTGGCGGAAGCCGACATGCACATTGCCGGGTTCATCCGCCTTCTCGAAGACGAACAGCACGTAGGGGCAGTAGGCCACGTTGCCGATATCGGCTTCCATGGCCTGGCGCGAGATCACCGCCGAACAGAAGGTGAAGAACTCAGCATCCTTGTAGAGTTCCTTGCTGGCGCCCACGTCCTCGGCGGTGCGCTTCAGCATGTCGGCGAGAAACCCGTGATAGTCGACCGCATAGCCGCGGTTGACGATGGCGTCCTTGAGGTCCTGCGAGACTTGCGCGAAATCGGCCTCCGCCGTGCTGTAGACGGATACGTCGTCGCCGGCGCGCGCCGGCATCATCGCAAGTACAACAAACACGGCGCCAACCAGCACCGTACGCAGCAGAATGGCGATCATCTGCCGTCCTCCCATGTTCGCGTTTGATGCCAGTCTAGCGCCAGATGCCGGGCACGTGTTTGATTTCGCTCAAATACGATTCCGTCGCGGCTCAGCCGCCTGAAACCAGCGCGATGAAACGCTCACGCTCCGTCGGCGGAGCGAGGTTGCGCGGCTGCCAGACGTGACGGTTGAGGAAGTGGCCGGTGAGGCTGAAGGCGTCCGCGACCGCTTCATGGCTCGTATCCAGGCCGGGCGCGGGGGCTTCGGCTGCCAGAAACGCCGGCAACGCCAGCAGCCGCTGCGCATAGGGCGCACCAGCCTCGGCGCTGACCGCCCGCCCCGTCTTTGGCGAAACGTAGACGAGATCGTCGCGCGCGCCCGTCCCCGCGCACCGGCTCAGGTCGAGCCCGAAGCCCAGTTCGGCCAGCAGATCGCGTTCAAACAGCGCCACGGCGGGACCGGCCAGATCGCTCTCCAGCAGGTCGACCGTGGCGGCAAACACGGCCGTCAGCTCGGGATGGGGATCGCGCTCCGGCAGTAGCCGCATATGCGCGGCCAGCACCATGAATCCGGCGAGCGCCCGCCTGTCGGCGATCAGCGCCGCCGCCCGGTCCTCCAGCGGCTCCACGGAGTACATCCCGAGATGCTCTTCCAGCCGCGCCCGCCAGATCAGCCGGACCCGGTTGCCCGGCTGCAACACGCCCTGCATGCGCCGCGAGCGCCCGCCGCGCACGATACCAAGATGCCGCCCCCGTCCCGGCGTCAGCGCTTCCAGGATGACGCTCGTCTCGCCGTGCCGGCGGGTGCCGAGAATGACGCCGTCGTCGCTCCACTCCATGGCGCGATGATGATCTCAAGTGTCAGGCAGGTCGAGGCCCATCTCGCGGTAGCGCTCCGGGTCCTGCGACCAGTTCTGGCGCACCTTGACGAACAGGAACAGGTGCACGTCTGCCTCATTGGCCTCGGCGATGTCGGTACGCGCGGCCTGCCCGATCGCCTTGATGGTGCGGCCCTTCTCGCCAAGCACGATCTTGCGCTGGCTTTCGCGTTCCACATAGATCGTCTGCTCGATGCGCGCCGATCCGTCCTTGAGCACCTTCCAGTCGGTGGTCTCCACCGTGGAGCGGTAGGGCAGTTCGTCGTGCAGGCGGAGCGTCAGTTTCTCGCGGGTGATCTCGGCGGCAAGCTGGCGCATCGGCAGGTCGGAGACCTGATCTTGCGGATAGAGCCAGGGTCCCTGGGGCATCGCTTCGCCCAGCCCGGCCTTCAGATCGTCGATGCCGCTGCCGGTCAGCGCGGAGACCATATAGGTCTTGGCGAACGCGGCCCGTTCGCCTGCCTCGGCCGCCAGCGCGAGCAGCGTCTCGCGGGCGACCAGATCGATCTTGTTGAGCACCAGGTCGCGCGGTTGGGCGGTCTCGCCCGCCTTGGCGAGGATATCGGCGACCTCCCCGGTGAGGCCGGCGCGTGCGTCGACAATCACCGCGATGCGGTCGGCATCCGCCGCCCCGCGCCAGGCGGTGCGCACCATGGCGCGCTCAAGCCCGCGCTTGGCTGTGAAGATGCCCGGCGTATCCACCAGGATCACCTGGGCGTCGTCGGCGATGAAGATGCCGCGGATCAGAGCCCGCGTGGTCTGCACCTTGTGGGTGACGATGGAGACCTTGGTGCCGGTCAGCCGGTTGACCAGCGTCGACTTGCCGGCATTGGGCGCGCCGATCATGGCGACAAAGCCGGCCCGCGTGGTCACCGCATCCTGCGACGTCATTGTTCCGTCTCATGGCTGTCGGGCCAGATGCCGTGCGCCGCGAGCACGTCGCGGGCGGCCGCCTGTTCGGCTGCGCGCTTGGAACGTCCGGTGCCCGTGGCGGCGCCAAAACCGCTGCCGGCGACCTCCACGACAAAGACCGGCTCATGGTCCGGCCCCTCGCGTTTCAGCGTGCGGTAGGCCGGCGCGCCGTGACCTTCCTTGTGGGCCCACTCCTGCAGCATGGTCTTGGGATCGCGCAGCGGCCGGTCCGGCGCCAACATGGTCTCGCGCCAGTGACGCGCGATGAAACCGCGCGCCGCGCCATAGCCGCCATCGAGGAAGATCGCGCCGATGATGGATTCACAGACATTGGCGAGGATGCCGCGGCTGCGCGCGGCACCCGAACGCATCTCGCCTTCGCCGAGCAGGATGTGGTCGGCAAGGCCGACCTGCTCCGCCACATCCGCACAGGTCTCCTTGCGCACCAGCAGCGTCAGCCGGCGCGACAGTTCGCCCTCGTCGGCGTCCGGAAAGGCCTCAAACAGCATGTCGGCGACGACCAGCCCCAGCACCCGGTCACCCAGGAACTCGAGGCGTTGGTACGTCTGGGACTGCGCTCCATTGACCGCGCTGGCATGGGTCAGCGCCTCGCGCAGCAGCGCGGTATCGGCGAAGCGGTGGCCGAGCAGATCGCCAAGCGCGGTCGCGTCAACGCTCATTCGATGCCGGTGAACAGCCTGTTCCAGCGGATCGAGGTCGGCCACTTCCAGACCTGCCAGAAGCGTGCCCCGTCGCGCATCGACAGGAAGACGACCTCCGCGCGCCCGATCAGGTTCTCGAAGGGGATATAGCCGACCATGTTGAGGAAGCGGCTGTCGGTGGAGTTGTCGCGATTGTCGCCCATGACGAAGTAATGGCCCTCGGGCACCGTGTACTCGGGCGTGTTGTCGCCATAGCCGTTGTCGACGAGATCGAGCACGACGTAGGAGCGTCCGCCGGGTAGCGTCTCGCGGAAGCGCGGTACCCGCACCTCGCCGCCGCGCCCGTCGCTTTCAACATAGTCCTCGATACGCTGGCGCTTCACCGGCTCGCCGTTGATGTGGATGATGCCGGCGATTACCTGGATCTTGTCGCCCGGCAGTCCGATCACCCGCTTGATGTAATCGGTGGCGTTGTCGCGCGGCAGCTTGAACACGGCCACATCGCCGCGTTCCGGCGGCCCCGACCAGATGCGTCCGGAGAAGATGTTGGGGCTGAACGGCAGCGAGTGGCGCGAATAGCCGTAGCTGTACTTGGACACGAACAGATAGTCGCCGATCAACAGCGTCGACTTCATCGAGCCGGAGGGAATGGAAAACGGCTGGAACAGCAGCGTGCGGATCACCAGCGCGATGATCAACGCATGGAAGACCACGCGGATGGTCTCGCCGGTGCCGCCGCGCCCGCTGCTGCGCTCTCGCATCACGCTCATCTGCTTTCCAGCTTCGCTCCGGTCATGGCCGGGTGGTTGACGGCGTTCTCCGCAGGGACCTGGCCGCGCGCCGCGATGGGTGTTCAGGCGGATATATCGGTTTGCCAAGAGTCGGGCAATGTCGTGGCAAGCATCAGTTTGCCAGAGCCTCGGGAACCGCGGAAATGATCACGATCGCCTGAGCTGTGGGAAAGTCGTCGGTGATGGTGATGTCGATCTGGGCGACGTGGCCGGGCGGCACCATCGATGCGAGGCGTTTGCCGGCGTTGCCGGTGAGTTGCATGGTCGGTTTGCCGGAGGACAGATTGACGACGCCCAGATCGCGCCAGTAGACACCGCCGGCGATGCCGGTGCCCAGTGCCTTGGCGCAGGCCTCCTTGGCCGCGAAACGCTTGGCGTAGGAGGCGGCACGCATGCGCCGGCGGTCCGACTTCGCGCGCTCGGTCTCGGTGAACACCCGCTGCGTGAAGCGCTCGCCATGGCGTTCCAGCGTGCGCGCGATCCGGCGAATGTCGATGATGTCGTTGCCGATACCCAGGATCATGCGGGCGCGGTCACACGGTTTCAGCGGCTGCCGCCTTGGCGCGCGCCCGGTCCATCACGTTGCGCATCTTACGGATCGCCGCTTCCAGGCCGGTGAAAATCGCCTCGCCGATCAGGAAATGGCCGATGTTGAGCTCCGCCAGTTCGCTGATCGCGGCAATCGGTCCCACGGTATCGAAGGTCAGGCCGTGGCCGGCATGGACCTCAAGGCCGGTCGCCGCGCCATGGGCGGAAGCCGCGGCGATACGGGCCGCCTCACACGCGGCGGCTTGCGCGTCACCGGCCAGCGCCAGTTCGCAATAGTGTCCGGTGTGCAGCTCCACCACGGGGGCGCCAAGCGCCACCGCCGCATCGAGCTGCGCGGTGTCCGGCTCGATGAACAGCGACACCCGCGAGCCGGCCTGCGACAACTGCCGGACGAAAGGCTGCAGCCGCTCGAAATTGGCGGCCACGTCGAGACCGCCTTCGGTTGTGCGCTCCTCGCGCTTTTCCGGCACGATGCAGCAGGCGTGGGGCAGATGCGCCAGGGCGATATCGAGCATTTCCTGGGTCGCCGCCATCTCGAGGTTGAGCGGCTTGGAAATTTCCCGCGTCAGCCGGGCGATGTCGTCATCGGAGATATGGCGACGGTCCTCGCGCAGATGCGCGGTGATGCCGTCCGCACCGGCCTGCTCGGCCACATGGGCGGCACGCACCGGATCGGGAAAGCGGCCGCCGCGCGCGTTGCGGATGGTCGCGACGTGGTCGATGTTGATGCCAAGGCGTAGGTAGCGTGGCTTTGTCATGTGGCGTGTCCTTGTGTCGGGCGCGCGACGTCGGCGCCCTGGGCGGCCTCGACGCCGCACGTTGCCGGAACAGCTTCAGCTTCGGCGACGGCCTCAGCATGCGCGGCGGCGCGCTGGGCCAGCCGCACCTGACGGTTCGTCTGATAGCGCGCCACCAGCGCGCGCACCGGGAAGTAGCAGATGGTCCAGCCGATCGCGCCAAGCAGTGCACCGCCAACCGCCATCGGCTTCCACAGCGGCCATACGGCGGCAAACGAGAACCCCGACCAGCTCATGTAGGGGGTCAGGTCCGGGTTGGCGCCAGCCGCCCCATTCAATCCGAGAATGTTGGCGCCGAACGCATAGGTGGTGCCCCAGATCAGCGGGAAGGTGAGCGGATTGCCGATGAATGTGCCGAAGGCCGAGGCGATGATGCTGCCGCGCGTCACCAGCGCCAGCAGGGCGGCGATCAGGAAGTGAAAGCCCATCATCGGCGTGAAGGAGGCGAAGACACCGGCGGCGAACCCGGCGGCGATGGCGTGCGGCGTGGCGCGCAGGCGCAGCACGCGCTTCTTGATATAGGCAGCCGAACGCGTCCAGGAGCGGCGCGGCCACACATAGACGCGCATCCTTTCGCTCAGCGGTTGCTTCTCGCGCCGGCTGAAAATCATGGCCTAACTGTCATTCCCCTGCCGACGGCGGCGATCCCCGCGACCAGCGCGAAGCGTCGCAAAAGGCTACGCGGACATTGAGGCATACTACGCGAGTTCTTGTCTAACCGTTCACCCGCCAGACCGCATTGACCACGCCGGCGTTCTTCACTAGCGCCATTGTGCGACTGAGATGTTTCAAATCCCATACTTCCAGCGCGATCTCCATCTCCGTGAAGTCGGGCGCCCGGGTGGTCATGGCCACTGTATCGATATTGGCGTCCTGTTCGCCGATGATCTGGGCAATTTCGGCCAGCGAGCCGGGCTCATTGAGCACCCGCACGCCGATCACCGCGGGAAACCGCTCCGGATCGTCCGGATCGATCTCCCAGCGTACGTCGAGCCAGCGGTCCGGCTGGTCGTCGAAGGTCTTCAGCGACGGCGATTGGATCGGATAGATCGTGATGCCCTCGCCCGGCGTCATGATACCGACGATCCGGTCGCCGGGCACCGCGCCTCCCTTCGGCGCGAACTGCACCGGCAGGTCGCCATGCAGTCCGCGGATGGGAATTGCGCCGCCGTCCTCGCTTTCGCGCCGCTTGCTGCGCGCCGAACGTCCCGGCCAGCGGAATTTCAGCCCCATGGCGCGGCGCAGGCCGAACCAGCCCTCATCGCTGCGATCCTCCTCCTCGCGCGCCTCGCCGCGCACCACATCGCGCGCAACGCTCTCGTCGCGGTGATCGGGATAGATCGCCCTGATGACGTGATCGGACGGGATTTCGCCGCGCCCGACGGCCGCCAGAGCATCATCCACGTTCGACTGGCCAAGCCGGGCGATCACCGCCGCGAGACGCTCGTCGGAATAGGTGCGCTCGGCACGGGTAAAGGCACGCTCCAGCATCTTGCGGCCAAGCCCGGCATATTGCGTGCGGATCTGGCTGCGCGCGGCGCGGCGGATCGACTGGCGCGCCTTGCCCGTGATGACGATCGATTCCCAGGCCGCTGGAGGTGTCTGGTCCTTGGCGGTGAGGATTTCCACCTCATCACCGTTGGTGAGCTGGCTGATCAGCGGTTCCAGCCGGCCGTTGATCTTGCAGCCGATGGCGTTGTTGCCGACGTCGGTGTGCACCGCATAGGCGAAGTCGATCGCCGTCGCTCCGCGCGGCAGCGCCACCACGCGGCCCTTCGGGGTGAAGCAGAACACCTGGTCCTGGAACAGTTGCAGCTTGGTGTGCTCGAGGAATTCCTCGGGCGTATCGCCCTCCGCCAGCATGTCGACAAGCTGGCGCAGCCACTTGTAGGCGTTGCTCTCCACCGCGGACTTGCGCTGCGTGGTGCCGGCGCCATTGGCATCCTTGCCGGTATCCTTGCCGTTCGGCCTGGGTGGCGCACCATCCTCCTTGTAGAGCACATGCGCGGCGATGCCGTATTCGGCGACATCGTGCATCTGGCGGGTGCGGACCTGCAGTTCGACGCGCTGGTGACCGGGGCCCAGCACCGTGGTGTGGATCGAGCGGTAATCGTTCTGCTTGGGGGTCGAGATGTAGTCCTTGAACTTGCCCGGCACCATCGGCCAACTGGTATGGACAATGCCGAGCGTGCGGTAGCAATCGGCCACATCGTCCACGATCACGCGGAAACCGTAGATGTCGGAGAGCTGTTCGAAGGAAATCGCCCGCAGTTCCATCTTCCGCCAGACCGAATAGGGCCGCTTGGAACGTCCCTTGATATCGGCGGATATGCCGGCCTTCTTGAGCTTTTCGTGCAGCGCCGCCTCGATCTCGGCAACCTCGGGAGCGGCCGCATCCCAGCGGTCCTTCAGCCGCTCGGAGATCATCTTGTAGGCACCCGGCTGCAGCGTCGCGAACGCCAGGTCCTCCAGTTCCTCGCGCATCCACTGGATACCCATGCGGCCGGCCAGGGGGCCGTAGATGTCCAGCGTCTCCTCGGCGATGCGCTTGCGCTTGTCGGCCGGCACGAATTCCAGCGTACGCATGTTGTGCAGCCGGTCGGCGAGCTTGACCAGCAACACGCGCACATCCTCGGAGACCGCCAGCAGCAGCTTGCGCAGGTTCTCCGCCTGGGCGGCGCGCTTCGACACCAGATCGAGCTTCTTGATCTTGGTCAACCCCTCGACCAGCGCGCCGATCTCGTGGCCGAACTTGGCGTCGATCTCGTCGCGGGTGGTCGGGGTATCCTCGATGGTGTCGTGCAGCAGGGCAGCGACGATGGTCGCGTCGTCCAGGCGCAGATCGGTGAGGATCGCAGCCACTTCGAGCGGATGGGAAAAGTAGGGATCGCCGGACGCGCGGGTCTGCGACCCGTGCTGCGTCATCGCGTAGACGTAGGCCTTGTTGAGGAGATTCTCGTCGGCGTGCGGGTTATAGCGCTGAACGCGTTCGACGAGTTCGTATTGGCGCATCATCCGCGGAACACCGCGCGCCCGGCTGCCGCCTCAGGCGCGCCTCCAATGCCGACGCGGACGCCCTTCCCCGCCGTCGAAGCGTCCGCTCAGGATCAATCGTCGCGGTCCGGGGGCGTCAGCCCTTCCAGACCCCGCAGCAGTTCTTCTTCGGACATCTCGATGGAATCGAGGTCCGCACCATCCTCGGTCACACTGGAGGCGGCGATGCGCGGCACCAGATCCGGCTCCGGCTCGTCCACCTCGACGTGCTTCTGCAGCGAATGGATCAGTTCTTCGGTCAGGTCTTCCGGCGACAGCGTCTGCTCGGCGATCTCGCGCAGCGCAACGACCGGATTCTTGTCGTTGTCGCGCTCGATCGTGATCGGCTGACCGCTGGAGATCATCCGGGCCCGGTGGCCGGCAAGCAAAACCAGGTCGAAGCGGTTGTCGACCTTGTCGATGCAATCTTCCACGGTGACGCGCGCCATCGTGCCAGTCTCCTGCGTTATCGGAAAACCAAAGCCTGCGTATAGGCATCTTCGCTGCGCGTTGCAACCCCGCCAAGGCAACCGGAGAGCCATGCGGCAACTCAAACCCGCCTGACCGGTACTTGCATGCGATGTCGCGCTAAGTCTGTATCGACAGTCAGGTCTGCCTTACGGCGGTCACGATCGCATGGTCTGATGAATCATTCGCTCAATTGATGCGGTAACCTTGTCATTCATTTTCGATGCGAATGGTTCTACTTTCATCCTAAGACACGCTACATAATACGATATTGATTCCGGCCGCGCCGAGATGGTGAGCCAACGCCGGGCCCGACTACAAAAGGATCGCCAGGGGCATACAGCCGATGAATTTCAACAATACCGAACGCGTCGCCGTCTTCATTGACGGCGCCAATCTCTATTCGACCGCGCGCGGCCTCGGTTTCGATATCGATTTCCGCAAGCTTCTGGACATGTTCCAGACGAACTGCACACTGGTGCGCGCCTACTATTACACCGCGCTGGCCGAGGATCAGGAATATTCCTCGGTGCGTCCGCTGATCGATTGGCTCGACTACAACGGCTATACGGTGATCACCAAGCCGATGAAGGAATTCACCGATGCCGCCGGTCGGCGCAAGGTCAAGGGCAACATGGATATCGAGCTGGCGGTCGATGCCATGGAGATATCCGAACACGTCGATCATGTGGTGCTGTTTTCCGGCGACGGCGATTTCCGTTCGCTCGTGGAGGCCGTCCAGCGGCGCGGCAAGCGCTTCACGGTTGCCTCGACGCTGAAGACCCAGCCGCCAATGATCGCCGATGAACTGCGCCGCCAGGCCGATCACTTCATCGAACTGGCCGTGCTGAGCGATACCATCGGCCGTCCGCAGTCGGAGCGTCCCCCGCGGCGCGACCGCCGCGAGGCCGATGACGAGGACTTCGGCGACGATGACGACCGCGAGTTCGCCAATGGCGAGACCTTCGCCGATCGATGAGTGGGCGGGCACCGGCGGCCGATGAACCGCCTCACGACTGTATGCTGTGCCCGCGGCTGGCCGACTTCCGATCCGACAATCGCCGCGCTTTCCCGGACTTCTTCAATGCGCCGGTGCCCTCGTTCGGGCCAGGCGACGCGCGCCTCCTGATCGTCGGGCTGGCGCCGGGGCTGAAGGGCGCGAACTGCACCGGCCGTCCGTTCACCGGCGACTACGCCGGCGATCTGCTCTACGAAACCCTGTGCCGGCAAGGGTTTGCGCAAGGCACCTACGCCAAGACCGCCGATGACGGCCTGCGGCTGATTGACTGCCGCATCACCAACGCGGTGCGCTGCGTGCCGCCGCAGAACAAGCCAACACCGGCCGAAGCGGCGAACTGCCGGGGCTATCTGGCCGCCACCATCGCCGAGATGGACCGCCTGCAAGCCATTCTCGCGCTCGGACGCATCGCCCATGAGGCCGTGTTGCGCGTGTTCGGCGTACCGCTGAAGAAAGCTCCCTTCGCCCATGCGGCCCGGCACGATCTCGGCCAGACCCGGCTCTACGACAGCTATCACTGCTCGCGTTACAACACGAACACCCGAAGACTGACGCCGGAGATGTTCGACGAGGTGTTCTTGATGATCCGCGCCGACCTGGACTGATCAGCCGCCATCCTTGAGCCAGGCGATGACGTCGGCGGCGTTCCTGTCCGGCGGAAACACCGGGTAGAACACCTTCGTGATGCGATTGTCGTCGAGCACCAGCGCCATGCGCTTGTAGAGACGCAAGCCATGGGTTTCGAAAACCGGCAGCCCCAGAACGTTGCCGAGCGCGAAATCCTTGTCCGACAGCAGTTCGAACGGCAGGTGCAGCCGGTCGCGCGCCTCGCGCTGATCATTGCTGTTCTGCGCCGACAGACCGAAGACACGCGCCACGCCGAGGCCGCGCAACTCATCATGATGGTCTCGGAAGGCGCACGATTGCGGCGTGCAGCCGCGCGCGCCGGGGATGGCGTCCCAGCCATCGGGCATCTCGGTGCCGGGCTTGCCGGTCATGGGATAGACGTAGATCACCGTGCGGCCGGTCAATGCGCCAAGATCAATCACATCGCCCGAGGTCGCCGTCAGCGTCACCGGGGGAATGGTGGCCCCGGTCAGGTGATCCGCCGCGCCGTCATCGTGGGGTACAGGCAAGTCGTCCGGCAGATCCAGATAGGCGCTTGTGTCCTTGTCCATGCAGACCTCTCCTTTAAACCGGTAAACCGGGCTCAACCCCGCTCGCGCATGATGCGCGCTTTGTCGCGCTCCCAACTGCGGCGCTTTTCGGTCTCGCGCTTGTCGTGGGTCTTCTTGC
The DNA here is from genome assembly GCA_028279445.1 of Tepidamorphaceae bacterium. Classification (GTDB taxonomy): domain Bacteria; phylum Pseudomonadota; class Alphaproteobacteria; order Rhizobiales; family Tepidamorphaceae; genus JANQNT01. The sequence goes on from JANQNT010000020.1 coordinate 32,895, forward strand.
CGCGTGCCAGCGCCAGTTCGAGCTTGGCACGGCCGCGGTCGTTGAAGTAGAGCCTGAGCGGCACAAGCGTCATGCCCTCGCGCTGCACGGCGCCGATCAGCCGGTTGATCTGCCGGCGATGCAGCAGCAATCGCCTGGGCCGGCGCGTTTCATGGTTGAAACGGTTCGCCGCCTCGTATTCGGGGATGTAGGCGTTGAACAGGAACAGCTCGCTGCCGGAGGGGCCGGCGTAGGACTCGCTGATTGTCGCCCTGCCCTCGCGCAGCGACTTGACCTCGGTCCCCATCAGCGACAGGCCGGCCTCGAATTTATCCAGGATCTCATAATCGAAGCGCGCGCGGCGGTTTTCGGCGATATTGCGCCGCGCGGCTTGGCGGGTGCTCTGTGCCATGACGTGCTCATACGGCCATCAGGGGCTCAGTTCAGGAGCCCGGCGTGGACCATCGCCGCGCGGACCTCTTCGCGCGCGCTATCCGAGCAAGGCGCGATTGGCAGGCGGGCCTCCGGCCGCGCCTTGCCGAGCAGCGAGGCGGCGTACTTCACCGGGGCCGGACTGGTTTCCAGGAACAGCGCGCGATGCAACGGCATCAACCGGTCCTGGATCTCCAGCGCCTGCCCGAAGTCACCGGCCAGTGTCGCTTCCTGCATCTGCGCGCACAGCGCCGGCGCGACATTCGAGGTGACGGAGATGCACCCCACGCCACCATTGGCGTTGAAGGCGAGCGCGGTGGGGTCTTCACCGGAAATCTGGATGAACTCGCTGCCGCTGGCCATACGCTGCAGCGAAACACGCGACAGGTTCGCGGTGGCATCCTTGACGCCGACGATGTTGGCGCAGTCCCTGTGCAGGCGCGCCAGCGTCTCCACCGAGATGTCGGTCACCGTGCGCGAGGGCACGTTGTAGACGAATACCGGCAGGTCGATCGCCTCGGCAAGCGTCTTGTAGTGCAGGTAGAGACCTTCCTGCGTCGGCCGGTTGTAGTAGGGACACACCGAGAGAACCGCGTCGGCGCCGACGGTCTGCGCGTGTTGCGCCAGATCGACGGATTCGGCCGTGTTGTTGGACCCCGCCCCGGCGATCACCGGCACGCGGCCCGCGGCGGTGCTGACGCAGATTTCCACCACGCGCTTGTGCTCGTCATGGCTCAGCGTCGGCGATTCGCCGGTCGTACCGACCGGCACCAGCCCATGGGTGCCTTGCTCGATCTGCCAATCGACGAACGCGGCATAGGCCTCCTCATCGACGGCGCCGTTGCTGAACGGCGTGATGAGGGCGGTGATCGAGCCCCTGAACATGAGAGTGCGGTCCTGCTGGCGGGCGCGGGCCGGATCGCCGGTCAGCGCGCATGGAAAACGGGGGCGGAGCATAGTGCCTCGCGTGCCGGGCGGCAACGCGCCTGCGGACGTTTTGCCGAGACTTGGTAATCGCCCACCTCGCGCAACCCTTTGCTAACCTTGATCCATGATTAAGGGCCGCCACGTAAAGCGAACCGCGCCGCGTTCACATTCTCCGCCATATTTGCGCGGTAAGAATCGGCAGGCGGTGACGGACTGGCGTGTCCGGTTCAGGTAAGCGGCAGATCGAGGCGATGAAAAAGCACACGACACTCGGGTGCGACAGCGCACGCATTGCGACCGGCGTCACGACGGGCATCGCGGCGCTCGGTTTCGTTCTGGCTGCCGCATCCTCTCAAGCGATTGCCTCGCAGAGCCAGCCCTTCACGATCACCGATCTGATCGAACAGGACGGTGGCACCGGGTGGCAGGCGCCGCAAAGCATTCCATCACCGCGTGCACGGCCGCGTCCGCAATCGAATGCACCTGTCGCGGCCGCACCGGGAGCCACGACACCGGCGCGCACCCCGTGGATGCCGCGCCTGGTCAACGCCGGGCGCATCTCGCAAGCCGAACGCAACCGTGTCGCGACGGCGATCCGCCACATCGAGCGCAAGGAATTCGCGCGGGCGCGTTCTCTCACCAATGAAATCAGGCATCCGGTCGCCCGCGCGACAGCGACCTATGTGGCCTTGCGCCACAAGGCCAACAACGCGCCGGTCGGCGACTACATCCGCTTTGTCTTCGAGCAGCCGGACTGGCCGACGGAGCGCATCCGCGCCAACATGGAAGCGCGCCTGGTCGCTCAGCCCCCCGATCCCGCCTCGGTGATCCGCACGCTGACGGCCTTCCCGCCGGAGTCGGGCAACGGCCATCTGGCGCTGGCGCTTGCCTACGACGCCATGGGCGACCGCAATCGGGCCGCCGCCACGATCCGTGCCGCATGGCGGGCCGGCGAGCTGTTCGGCAAGAACAACGAAGCGCTGGCCAGGAAGCGCCTCGGCAAGCACCTCACCGCCAACGATCACGCGGTGCGCCTGCGCGCTTTGCTCTACAACGAGGACAATGTCTCGGGCCTGCGCGCGGGACAATATCTCGGCGGCGCCCAGCTCAAGCTGGCCAAGGCGTGGATTGCCGTCAACAAGCGCGCCGGCAACGCCCGCAGCCTGCTGAACGCCGTGCCGCGCTCGCTACAGCGCGATCCCGCCTATCAGTTCATCGAAATCCAGTGGCACCGACGCACCGGCAAGGAGCTTGCCGCCGCCAAGCGTATGGCCGAAGCCCCGCGTGACCCGAACGTGCTCATCGACCGCGACGAATGGTGGATCGAGCGCCGCCTGTCGGCGCGCAACGCGCTTGAAGCCGGCGACCCACGCCTGGCCTACATTATCGCCGCGGGCCATGCTGCGCAGACCGAATGGCTGCGCATCGAGGCGGAATTCCATGCCGGCTGGATTGCGCTGCGCTTCATCGGCGACGCCAACACCGCCATCCGCCACTTCGACCAGGCCGTACGCATCGCCCGCACGCCGATCTCGCGGGCCCGCGCGCACTACTGGCTCGCCCGGGCGATGACCGCGTCCGGCAATCCGAACGCGACAACGCACTACCGCACCGCCGCCGCCTTCCCCACCACCTATTACGGACAGCTTGCCATCAACGCGCTTGGCGGCTCGGCCATCGCGATTCCCGCCCGTTTGCCCGCGAACAAACGTCTGGCGGCCAGCGGCCCCATCCAGGCGGCCGCCCTGCTCGCGTCCATCGATCAGCGCGAATATGTCGGTACCTTCTTCTACGACCTGCGCGAACGTCTCACCGATCCCGGCGATCTTGCCTATATCGCGGCGCGCGCCAGCGAACTCGACATGGCCCACCTGCAGGTGCGCATCGGCAAGAAGGGCATGCAGGAGGGCTTCTCGCTCGAACGCCACGCCTATCCGGTCGGCGTCGTGCCCGCTCCCAACCGCAGCGGTTTGCCGGAACAGGCGCTGATCTACGCCATCGCGCGCCAGGAGAGCGAGTTCAACGCCCGCGCCAGGAGCCCCGCCGGAGCGCTTGGCCTGATGCAGGTGATGCCGGCCACTGGCCAGGGCATCGCGCGCCGCAACGGCTTCACCTATTCGCGCGGCAAGCTGGCCAGCGACGCCGCCTACAACACGCTGTTCGGCGCCACCTACCTGGGCGAGCGCATCGGTCAGTTCAACGGCTCCTACATCCTGGCGATTGCCTCCTACAACGCCGGCAAGGGCCGCGTTGACGAGTGGATCGCGCGCTTCGGCGATCCGCGCGCCTCCAATATCGACGCCATCGACTGGGTCGAGATGATCCCATTCACGGAGACGCGCAACTATGTGCAGCGGGTGATGGAGAACCTGCAGGTCTACCGCGCCCTGCTGCCGGGCACGCCGGCACGGATCGCCATCGCGACCGATCTTGCACGCGGCGGCGCCAACTGACACATATGGCCACTGCCGGTCCGGTTCGGACCGGCGTGCTGCGTCAACGACCGCCCAGGATCCGACATGACCGACGCCGCGGCCACGTCAAGCAAGCCCGCGCGCAAGGCAACCAAGCCCGCCAACCGTGAAGACCGGCTGGACGCGCCGTTCACCGAGCGCCGCATCACCGCGCAGGACGGGCTCACCCTTGCATTGCGGGACTACGCCCCCGCCAAGGCGCAGCAAGGCATCCCGGTGCTGTGTCTTGCCGGACTGTCGCGCAATTCCCGCGACTTTCACGAACTGGCGTCGTTTCTCGCCACCGATCCGCGCACGCCGCGCCGGGTGGTGGCGCTCGACTATCGCGGACGGGGCTACTCCGACCACGACAAGGACTGGCGCAACTATGCGCTGGCCACCGAACTTGGCGACGTGCTCGATGTGCTCACCGCACTGAATCTTGAGCACGTGATCGTCGTCGGCACATCGCGCGGCGGCATCCTGGCGATGCTGATGGGTGCGGCGCGCCCCGGCGCCTTGCGCGGCGTCGTGCTCAACGACATCGGGCCGCAGATCGAGGGAATCGGCCTGACGCGCATCCGCCAGTACCTGCGCGATGCGGTTCGCCCGACATCCTGGCAGGAGGCGGCGGACTATCTCGCCGGAGCCCTGCGGCCGCAGTTTCCAAAGCTCAAGGACGGCGATTGGGCGACATTGGCGCGCAAGATATTCCGCGAGAAGGACGGCAGGATCGTCGCCGACTTCGACCCTGCCCTGGTCAAGCCGCTTGAGTCGATGAACCTGAGCAATCCGCCGCCGCTATGGGCGCAGTTCGGCGGTTTGAAGCACGTACCGGTGTTGTCGCTGCGCGGCGAGCACTCCGATATCCTGTCGGCCGAAACGGTCGCCAAGATGCGCCGGCATCACCCGCAGTTCCAGAGCGCCACGGTGCCCGACAGCGGCCACGCCCCGCTGCTGATCGAGATGCCGGTGCTGAAACGGATCGCCGAGTTCGTCGCAAGCTGTCACTGATAGCCTGTCATTGACAGTCGACGCCCCTCACCGCGATGTATCGGACTCCCCGGCAAGCTCCCGCGCCTGCCCGATCCAGTTGTCGCGTTCGATGCGTCCCTTGAATTTCAGGTAGCTGTCGACCCACAGCACCTCGTCGTCGGTCCAGTTGGCGATCTGGTCGAAATGGTAGATGCCGAAACCGTTCAGCAGGTTTTCGAGCTTCGGGCCGATTCCCTTGATTTTCTTCAGGTTATCGACAGGCCCCTGGACCGGAGCCTGCAGGCCCTTCGGCTGCGTGCCGGGAATGTCATTGCTGGCGCCGATATCGATCACCCCGGCCGGACCATCCGGTCCTGATTCCGGTGCGCTGGCGACCGCGACGGGCTCAGGTTCGGCTTCCGGCACGTGTGTCTCGGGCACGCGTGCCGCAGGCTCTTGTGTCTCGGAAGCAACCGTTTCCGGTGCAACCGGAGATGCATCGGCCTCGGCGCTCTCGACTGGCGGCGTCTCGCTCTCGGGCTCGGCGGGTAGCGCTATGGCAGACGCCGCGGCCACGGGCTGCTCCGCGCCGGATTGTTCCGCGTCCTCCTGGGATTGCGTCACCATGGGGACCTGTTCGGCGACGAACAGCTTGCGCAGCCAACAGCCGAGCATGCAGCCGACGAGAAACGCCGCGAGCAGTAGCAGCGCGATCTGGAGAATCAGTACGTTCATGGATGCGCCTTCCGATTTGCCATGCCGCTCACTGCGGTTTGCAGGTCAGCCAGCCGGTGACGATACCGACGATCAGGGCCAGCAGGAGATACAGCGCAATCTGGGTGATGAGATAAGTCACAAGTGAGGCCTCACTGCAGGACGGTGAATTCGATGCGCCGGTTGCGCGCCTTGCCGGCATCGTTGTCGTTGGAGGCGACCGGCTGGCTTTCGCCATATCCCACCGCCGTCAGACGGGTTTCCGCAACGCCAGCGCCGATCAGATAGCGCACCACCGATTCGGCGCGCTGCTGGCTGAGCTGCCGGTTATAATCTTCCGGGCCGTCGGCATCGGTATGGCCGGCGACCTCGATACGCGACTGGGGACAGCCGTTGGCCGCGCTCACCAGCCGGTCGAGCACGGCGAAACTGGCCTGGCGGATGTTGGCGCTATTGACCTCGAACTGGATGGTCTTCTCGGCAAGGATGGTATTGAGCGCCTGCTGGCAATCCTCACCGGCGCCGGCATCCGAGCGGCCCGGCAGAGGCGGTTCGGGCTGCGGCACGGCAACGCGGATCGAACTCGACCCCGAATAGCCGGTCGGGAGCTGTCCGGCGATCAACTGGTCGGCGCTGTTGCGCTCCTCCTCGCTCACCGTTTCGCCGGTCAGCGTCAGGCGCCGGTCGACCAGCGAGACCGCGCCCTGGGTGAGTTTGCCGAGTGCCGCGAACGCAACGCCGACGGCTTCCAGCATGGCATCCGGCGCACCGGACGCGAGCTTCATCTCGTCGGTCACCGTCACGCCAGCAAAACGGCTGCGGGCGAATTCGGTAACCTCCCGGCGGACCTCGTCACTGGGCACGTGGCCGCTGAGCACGATACTGGCCGGGTCACGCTTGGCACCCCAGACGTAGGGCGACAGCACCGGCGGCAGGATGTTGGCGCCGGCAAGCTGCAATCCTCCCGGCAAGGCGCCCGGCACCTCCTCAAGGATCGCCTCATAGGCGGCGAAGTCCGGCGCCACGCCCTGGATCGAGAAGTCGGTTCCCGACAGGCGCACCTGACCGCGGGTCATCCGCCCGAGCTGGCGCAGCGCGAATTCGGTTGCATTGCCCCAGATCGCGGCTTCCGCGCCGCCTTCGGCGATTTCCATGCGGTCGTCCACCGATCCGTCGGGCACCGCCTGCTCAGCCGCCGCGCGCACGCTGCGGCGCACCGCCTCCGACGGCACGAAGCCGTCCAGCGCCACCTGCTCGCGATCGCGGGTCGCCGTCCATGTGAGCACGCCGATCGCCGCCGGGCGAAGCTCCACATCGCCGCGGGTGACACCGTCGGGAAACTCCTCCAGCGCTTCACTGGCCTCCTTGAAGGCGTCCACATCCCGCGCCGTGCCCGATACCGACAGCCGCGCGCCCGACAGCACCACACGTCCTTCGCTGAACAGGCCCAGCAGGTCGGCCGCGTACTCGGTCAGCGCGTCGAAGGCATCCTCGTCGAGCGGACCACCGGCCACCTGCACCGTCGATTCCACCACACTGCCGGCACGCGCATCGACGAACAACTCGACCAGCTCGTTGCGCGCCTCCACCGATACCGCGTAGCCGCCGATCCGAATGGTGTCGTTCGACAGCACCGCTTCCCAGGCGAAGTCCTGTACCGTGGCCGGGGTGATGGCACTGCGCACGACCTCAAAGCCCTCCGGGGGAACCGACAGCGCATCGTTGATCAGGTCAAATGTACCCGGATCGGTCGCGGTGCCGTTGACGGTCAGATTGCCTGGCGTCATCAGCACACGTCCGGACTGAAGCCGGGCGAGCTGCTCCAGCGCGAAGGTCGAGCCGGCGATCCAGGCGCGCGGAGTCGCGCCGTCCGGCCCCGCCGCGACGCGCATCCGGTCGGCGAGAACGGTTCCGGGAAACAGCTCATCGACGGTTGCCGCGATACGCTGCTTGACCGCCTCGTCCGGCACGAAACCGAACACGGTGACGCCATCGCCCTCAAACGCCGCCGTCCAGGCAAAGGATTCAGCGGCCGCCGGCAGGATGTCATGGGAGAAGCGCCCAAGTCCGGCGGGCGGCTCCTCGAGCGCGGCCTGCAGCAGCGTATAGGTCTCAACCGTCGCCGCCTCGCCGCGCACGGTGAGTTCATCGCCGATGAGGCTGCCGCCGCCTTCCTTCAGGCGCGCCGTCTGCTGCAGCAGGAAGCCGGCTGCCGTGATCCAGGCCAACTCGTCCAGTCCGCCGCGCGCGATGCTCAGCTCCGCGTCGACACGCGCGTTGGCGAACAGCTCTTCGGCTGCTTCAAGCAGCGCGGCGCGGGCAGTCCGGCTCGGCGCGTGGCCGCTCAGGGACAGGGACCGGCCGGCAAACGTGACCTCCAGCACGTTCGGCGTGACAAGCGGCGGCAGCAAAGGCGATACGGCGACGGTGACGCCTTCGGGCGGTTCCGCCAGGGCATCGAGCAGGGATTCGTAGATGTCGGAGGAGCGCGCGCTGCCGGACACGCTCAGCATCAGGTCATCCAGCGAGACCTCGCCGCTCTCAAGTCCGGCGAGTTGCGACAACGCAAAGGCGGTCGCCTCGCTCCAGACCTGTGGGTCGGACACCCCCCGCGCAGCGACCAGCGCCGAATCGTCAACCGTGTGACCGGGCAGGATCGACTGCGCCGCCGACAGCAGGTCGGCGCGCGCCTGGGAAGAGGGAACGTTGCCGGTCATGAAGATCGAATCGCCGTCGAGCCGCGCCGACCACAGGAACGGAGAGGCCATCGCCAGCAGCGTTGTCTCGTCGATCAGCCGCCGCACGCCCCATACATCGGCGACGAGGTCGCGTGCCTGCGCCTGTGCCTGTTCGGATGGAGAGATGCCGCTGAGTATCAGATCGCGGCCGTCAACGGCGACCTTTGCCCACGCAAGATCCTGTCCGGCCAGCACATCTGCCGCACGGCTGGCGAGATCTTCAGCAATCGGCGCGGGCTTGAGATAGAGCGTCAGCAGCACCACCAGCGCCAGCGGAATGACGCCCCAGAACCACAGCCAAGGTCGGCACATCGCCCGAACTCTCCTGGATCGCGGCGTGTCCGGGACCGCCGTCCCGACTCAGGTTTCGTCCACCGCGTTGGCGGCAAGAAACCGGGGCACCCGCCACTTGTCAAGAAAACCGCCCGACCGCAGCGAAACCCGCCACACAAGGAAAAGGCCCCGGCGGTTTCCCGCCGGGGCCTGATTTCGTTTCAGCGCGTTCAGATCAGACGATCAGAACGAAGCGCGAGCCTGGAAGACACCGATGACTTCGTCGGTGTCCGCACCAGCATCCGGGCCAACGGCCGGACGGTCGGTGCCGCGCCAGTAGACCTCGGCCAGGAAGTCGAAGCCGGAAGCCGGACGCCACTGGACCAGAGCGCCAGCGCCGAAGATGTCACGATTGAGAACCGTGGTCACCGCGCCGGTGGTGCTGCCGGTGCTGTCCGAGTCACCCCAGAAACCAACGATCTGACCGGTGATGTTGTCGGCGAGCTGAGCGGAGAGACCGCCCATGATGCCGAACTGCTCGTGGTCGTCGCCGGTGGCGGTGCCGCCGGTGAACCAGTCGAACTGGTAGCTCGGAGCGGACTCGGTGTAGTTGACCTTCAGGAACGCGTTGATCGCGTCCGTCAGCTCAGCGCCGAGGCCGAACATGATGCCGAAACCGGTGTCGTCGGTTCCGTCGCCGAACTCGTTGAACTTCACCAGACCCGAAAGCTGGGCGTCATAGCCGCCATTCGAGTAGTTGATGTTCGCGACGATGCTCGGGACGTTGTTCTCGCCCGCACCGCCATTGCCGGTCACCGCGGTGTTCTCGTAGGCGTGGTCTTCGATGGCAATCGACATGGTCAGGCCGTTACCGACCGAGGTCGTGTAGCGGATCTGGTCGATACGGATCGAATGAGCGAAGAACGACAGGTCCGAACCGTTCGGGTCGGAAGCGCCGTGCAGGTAGGTCGACCAGGTCTTACCGAAGACCCAGTTGCCGAGCTGCGCGAAGGCGTGGCGCAGAGCGAAGTTGCCGCCCGTGTTGCCGTTGTTGTTCGACGCCTGCATCTCGATGAACGCACGCACGGTACCGAGATCGGTCGAGCGGCGGGCATCGAAATTCACGCGACCCTGGGCATACATGCCGAAGTCGTCGTCACCGAAAACGGTCGGCGTACCCTCCTGGTTGCCGGCGTCTTCGTTCGCACCGTAAACAATCAAACGGGCGAAACCGCCGACCTTGAAGCAGATGTCGGTGCCCGGCAGCTCGATGAAGCCGGTGATGTCGCACCGATAGACCGGCTCACGCAACGGTCCCGGGTCAGCGGCCTGGGCCCCGGTGGCCGCGATCGCAACCGCAGCGCCGCCGAGAAGAAGGCTCTTGAACTTGTTCATATTGACCTCC